>NZ_JPVO01000055.1 GCF_000772955.1 Ureibacillus sinduriensis BLB-1 = JCM 15800
GCGGTTTCTCTCCTTTTACGAGCGACTTTTTTCTTCTCGAGCGTTTCCGCACTCGTTACGAGCGGGCACCCTCTTTTTACGAGCGGTTTCTCTCCTTTTACGCATAGTAAGTCTGCTTTCGGTTTTATGTACCGAAGTGTTTCAAATAATGATGCAATCGAATTAAATAGAGGTGTCAAAACAATGACAATCCATATTGTCACGGTTTTGTCGCATTTATCGATGTAAATAGGCATTTTCCCAGCAAAAGATAGCAGAGTATCAATTTTTTTTGGTAAAATGGCGAAGGTATAGTTTAACTTCATTCAAAATTAGTACCTACAATTAATGAATGAGTTATAGTCTCTGGCTAGGACGGGTACAAATTAGACCAGGGCACATTTTGATAGGAGAGAGATAAATTTGAAACTTACGAAATGGATTAGCGCCACAGTGGCGTCAGCTTTAATCGCTGCATCATTCTCTTTAACGACTCCTGCTAAAGCACAGGAAACAAGAACGATTGCAGATGAAACAATATATGACTTACTGGTGGATCGATTTTTTAACGCCACTGCAGAAAACGATTACAATGCAGATCCCAAGGACAACACCCAATTTGCTGGAGGGGACTTCAGAGGATTAATCGATAAATTTTCATTAATTACAGATCTGGGATATAGCGTCGTCTCAATCGGCTCTATTTTCAAGACTGAAAAATATGACGGATCCATGGTCACAAGTTATGAAGAACTTGAATCGCATTTTGGTACAGCAGAAGAACTGGAAGCGGTAATTGATAGTTATAGTAAAAGTAACGTCAAAGTAATGGCTGACTTCCCGATGACGAATGTAAGCGAAAATCATGAATGGGCACAAGATCCCGAAAAAACGGGATGGATTGCAGGTAGCTCAGATGGCAAAGTGCAATGGGACCTTCAAAATGAGGATGTGCAACAAGCTTTGCTTGATGCCGTGGTAGACTTTGTTTCCACTTATAATTTTGGAGGCGTTCGGTTAACAAACCTGGGTAACGCGGATACTGAATTCTTAAATGAAGTAATTGGTGCAATAAAAGCAGTGAATGAGGATATCTATGTCATTTCAAACGAACAAAGCGGTGCAAATTTTGATGCAAAGTATTTTTCGGAAACAACCGAAGCTTTCCGTAATGTTTTCAAAAATGTGGACGAAGATTCATCCAATCTTTTAACGAATATTGAACCTTACGCACAAGGAAATCAAGTACCTACTCAACTTATGCTGGATAATCTGCTGACGGACCGTTTTACATTGACGAATGAAGCATTTCCTCCAACAAGGACAAGACTTGGCATCGTTGCGACATTGCTACTGCCGGGAGTTCCAGTAACCCAATACGGCACAGAACTAATCATGAATGGTGAAGCTGGCCCGGAAGCGCATCAGCTTTACAATTTCAAAACAGATGAAGAGATGACCGACTTTATCGGGGATATACAAACATTACGCTCGCAATCTGAAACTTTGAGAAATGGCGAGTTTAAGCTGCTTAAAAATGAAAATGGCTACTTGGCATTTGAGCGTTCTTCGGATCAGGAAAAGTGGATAGTGGTTATTAATAATACTGGTAAAACAACTAGACTTGATATATCAGAAGAAGAAATTGGCACCGGCAAAGAGCTTATCGCACTATTAGACAGTGATACAGTCCGTGTAAACAAGGATGGAAATTATCCGATTATACTTGATCGAGAAATTGTTGAAGTTTTCCAGGTGAAGGATGAAAAAGGGATCAATAAAGGCTATTTTGCGGCATTAGCAGTTGTCTATATATTATTTATTGCATTTATCATCACGATCATCAGACGGGGAAAACGAAATAGAGCGAAAACACAATAGAGGATAAAGGCAAGGTTACTTCGGTAGCTTTGCCTTTTTCTATTTGGTTAGTAATTATGTTGAAAAAGTATTGTGTAAATTATATAGCGATAATGTACTATTTCTAATAGATTTGACTCAATTTTTAGTTATTTCTGAAAAATAAAACTAAATTTTATTGACTTCATTTGTTACAGGAATATATAATTTATTGCAAGAATACTAAAAATATAGATAATTTAGTAAGTTTTTAATAATTTGAATATAATTTACTGTCATGAAAATTTGTAAAATTCAGTAATCATCATGACAACCGGAAAGGAGAGTTAATTTGAAAGGAAATGAACTTTTAAAAATCAATAACTTACATACTGGATTTCGAATTAAAGATACATTCTACGATGCTGTGGATGGTGTGTCATTAACAGTCAAGAAAAATGAAATACTTGCAATCGTAGGTGAGTCGGGGTGTGGTAAAAGTACTCTCGCAACATCCGTTATTGGACTATATGACCAGAATAAAACGCGCGTACAAGGCGAAATCCTTTTTGACAATAAAAACTTGGCGGCTCTTTCAGAAGAACAGATGAACGATATACGGGGTTTCCAAATTAGCATGATTTTCCAAGACCCGCTTTCTGCGCTGAATCCCTTGATGCGTATCGGGGAGCAGATCGAAGAGGGACTGGTCTATCATACGACTTTAAAACAGACCGAGAGAGAAAGCAGGGTTCTTGAATTATTGCAGCAAGTGGGGATTCGTAATCCGGAACGTGTCGCGAAGCAATTCCCTCACCAATTATCGGGTGGTATGAGGCAAAGGGTCATCATTGCGATTGCCATTGCGTGCAAACCCCAAATTATTATTGCCGATGAGCCTACAACAGCTTTGGATGTTACAATACAAGCGCAAATTCTCGATTTATTGATTGATTTACAAGCAGAAACAGAAGCTGGAATCATTTTGATTACCCATGACTTAGGCGTTGTAGCCGAGGTTGCGGACCGCGTGGCGGTAATGTATGCAGGGGAAATTATTGAAGAGGCTGCTGTGGAAGAATTGTTTGCAAATCCTAAACACCCGTATACACGCTCTTTATTTAACTCGATCCCACAGATGAATTCACAGTCGGATCGTTTGAATGTAATTGAGGGAATTGTTCCTTCATTAATGAATCTTCCGCGTTCAGGTTGCCGATTCTCTTCCCGTATCCCTTGGATACCAGGAGAAGCTCATGAAGAAAATCCAACACTTCACGAAATTTCACCAGGACATTTTGTCCGTTGCACTTGTTGGAAAGAGTTTCATTTTAAAACGGATAAAGGGGGCGGGACACATGAGCTTTATGCAAATAAATGATTTGAAAGTTCATTATCCTGTTCGCGGTGGTTTCTTCAATACGGTTATCGACCAAGTACTGGCAGTCGATGGCATTACAATGGAGTTTGAAAGAGGAAAAGCCTATGGATTGGTGGGCGAGTCCGGCTGTGGTAAATCCACAACTGGGAAAGCTTTGATCGGTCTGGAAAAAATTACGAGCGGAAGTATTATATACGAGGGCGAGAATGTCACAAATAAACGAAGAAATCGTAAATCTTCCTTCAATCGCGATGTGCAAATGATTTTCCAAGATGCGCACTCTAGCTTGAATCCCCGTAAGCGTGTAAGGGACATCATTGCCGAACCGATCCGCAATTTTCTAAATCTGACGCCGAAAGAGGAAGAACGAAAAATTAGTGAGCTATTGGAAATTGTCGGCATGCCTGAAGATGCGAAGCTAAAATATCCTCATGAATTCTCGGGAGGCCAAAAACAACGGTTGGGGATTGCACGTGCAATTGCCACCAATCCAAAGCTGATCATCGCAGACGAACCAGTCTCGGCACTTGACTTGTCTGTACAAGCACAGGTACTGAACTTCATGAAGGATATTCAAAATGAATTTGGTTTAAGTTATTTATTTATATCCCACGATTTAGGTGTTGTTAAACATATGTGCGATCATATTTCCATAATGTATAAAGGTAGATTTGTAGAAACGGGGACAAAGGCTGATATTTATACAAACCCGCAGCATATTTACACAAAACGCCTACTATCCGCAATACCGGAAGTATCACCAGTCGGAAGGGAAAATAGAAAACGTGAAAGAATCCGCGTCGAACAAAATTATCAAGCGGAACATAAAAACTATTTCGACGAAAATGAACGTGTATTTGATTTATTGCAAGTCTCGAACACGCATTATGTAGCGTCAACTTCACAAGTGAAGGGGGTCTTGTAACGATGTGGAAAACAATTGTCAGAAGATTTCTAATAATGATTCCTCAGTTGTTTGTACTAAGTCTTATTATCTTTATCCTTGCAAAAAACATGCCCGGTGATCCATTTACAGGATTGATAACTCCACAAACTGATCCGGCTCGTATTGTAGAATTAACCGAGAAAGCAGGACTGAATGATCCATGGTATGTTCAATATATGAGATGGGTAGGGAATGCTTTCCAAGGAGATTTTGGACTTAGTTATACGTATAAACGGGATGTAGCTGACTTAATTGGCGAACGAGCATTAAATACGTTTTGGCTATCTTTATTAAGTGTGCTTTTACTTTATTTAATCGCGATTCCATTAGGCATTTTAGCAGGAAGATATCAAAACAGCAGATTAGATAAAACAATTGTAATGTATAGTTTTGTTACATATGCAATCCCTACATTTGTTTTGGGATTAATCTTCCTTTTCTTATTTGGATATAAATTGGAATGGTTCCCTACAAGCGGCAGTGTGGATGTCCAATATGACCCAGGAACGTTTAGTTACTTTTGGAACAAGATCTATCACATTGTGCTACCATCCATAACTTATGCCATCTTAGGAACAACAGGTATTATCCAATATTTACGTTCTGAAATCATTGATGCCAAAGCAATGGATTATGTGCGGACAGCAAGAAGTAAAGGGATTCCGATGAGAAAAGTGTATTCAAAGCATATTTTCCGCAATTCTTTACTGCCAATTGCAGCGTTTTTAGGATTTACGATAACAGGCTTACTAGGTGGTTCTATCTTTATTGAAACAATTTTTGGTTATCCTGGGATGGGGGAGTTATTTGTAAGTTCCATCTTATCCCGTGATTACTCTGTCATTACAGCGTTAGTGATGTTATTTGGATTCTTAGCTCTTTTAGGCAGTCTATTATCCGATATTATTATGAGCATCGTCGACCCTCGGATTAGGATTGAATAGACAAAACCAAAAAGTGAAGGAGGATCCGAAATGGCAAGGAAAAATAAAAATACTGGAAACAACAACTATGTAAACTCTCCTCCTACAGGATTGCAGGTAATATTTCGAGAGTTTATGAAAGATAAATTAGCAATGTTCTCACTGCTCTTGTTAGTGATTGTAATTGTAGGTATCTTTGTCTGGACGTGGCTAGGGATTGATCAACAGCAGTTGCTCCGTGTTAGTTTAAGAGATAAATTTGCAGAACCTGGCGAGAAATTCTGGCTTGGTGCGGACCAAGGCGGTAAAGATATCGTCGGTCAAATGATTGTCGGTGCAAGAAACTCGATGTTAATCGCCATTGCCATCACCCTCATAACAGGCGTATTTGGTGTGGCAGTAGGTTTAATATGCGGATATTTTGGTGGTTGGATCGATAATCTGTTCATGAGGATTATTGACTTCTTTATTACCATTCCACAACTCATGTTAATCATTGTGTTTATCACAGTCGTTCCAAAATATACAGTCGGAGCATTCATCTTAATTATGAGTCTGTTCTTATGGACAGGAACTGCTAGGCTTGTCCGTTCCAAGGCCCTATCAGAAAGTAGGAGGGATTATGTTCTCGCTTCCAAAACACTCGGTACCAATGATTTTATCATTATTATTCGAGAAATATTACCTAATTTAAGTTCCATCATCATCGTTGAAATGACGTTGAACTTTGCTGGAAATGTCGGGATTGAAACAGGTCTTTCTTACTTAGGATTCGGATTGCCGCAATCAACACCATCGTTAGGTACTTTGGTAGCAAGTGCAAATAATCCGCTTGTATTGCAACAGTACTGGTGGTCATGGCTACCTGCAGCATTGTTTATATTATTCATGATGTTGGGCATCAACTATGTGGGGCAAGCATTGCGAAGAGCAGCAGATTCTCGTCAACGATTAGGATAGAGGAAAAAATCCCATTTATAAGTTCGGAAAATTTAATGTTTTGAAACTTTAAGATGAAACAGGGGTACCAACATATTTACAACAAGTCAGTAAATATGTTTAATTTATAAATAAATCTTATCGGTACAAATTAGAAAAGGGAGGAAAAGTTATGAAGAAAACGAAGTGGTCATTAATAGCATTGCTATTGTCGGTATTGTTAGTACTTGCAGCCTGCAGTGGCGGTGATGACGAACCGAAAACTGAAGAATCGGATGAAACATCATCTGAAGATACAACTAAGGGAGAACCAACATCTGAAAATTCAGGTGATCTATTTGAAATGGCTGTCACACACGAAGGCGAACCAATCGAAGGTGGAACACTTCAAGTAGCGATGGTTGCTGATTCGCCATTCCAAGGTATCTTCAACTGGGAACTTTATGAAGATAACTATGATTCAACTTTAATGGAATGGACAACAAACGAATTATTTGAAACAGATGAAAACTTCATGATTACAGATAAAGGGATTGCAACTTTAGAGGTTGACCAAGAAAACAAGAAAGCAACTGTTAAAATTCGTGAAGGTGTAAAGTGGTCTGACGGAGAACCGTTAACAATCGAAGACGTTATTTTACCTTACCATATTATTGGGCATAAAGATTACACGGGTATTCGTTATGATTCTGAATTCCAAAATATTATTGGTGCTGAAGAGTACCATGCGGGGACTGCTGATACCATTTCAGGCCTAAAAAAAATTGATGATCATACGTTAGAAATTAGCTTCAAACAAGTATCTCCGTCTATCAATTACGGTGGTGATGGATTATGGACTTACGCAGCACCGGCTCATCAAATTGCCGACATTCCTGTAGGAGAATTAGTCGAAAACGATGCAGTTCGTAAAAACCCTGTTACACTAGGTGCATTTAAAATCGATAAAATCGTACCGGGTGAATCCGTATCTTATGTGAGAAACGAACACTATTGGAAAGGTGTACCAAAGCTTGACGGCGTAGTAGTAAAAGTGGTTCCATCTAGCTCAATCTCCGTAGCTATCGGTTCCGGTGAGTATGATATTGTTCAAAGTTTCTCGGCTACAAAAATGCCTGAAATCCAAGACTTTGACAACATAACAATTTTAGGTCGTACAGAGCTTGCCTATACTTACCTTGGTTTCAAAGTGGGTAAATTTGATACTGTTGAAGGTAAAGTAGTGACAGATATGGAAGGCTCCAAAATGGGTAACCAACAATTGCGACAAGCAATGGGTTACGCTATAGATGTCGAACAAGTTTCAGAAGTGTTCTATGATAATTTACGAGAACGTGCAAATTCTCTTATTCCGCCAGTATTTAAGGCATTCTATGACGATGAACTAGCAGGGTACACATATGATCCGGAAAAAGCAATCGCTTTGTTGGATGAAGCTGGTTATGAAGATGTCGACGGAGACGGATTCCGTGAAGATCCAAATGGGCAACCGTTGGAAATTAAACTAGCTTCTATGGCAAGTGATGCTACTGCAGAAGAAATTGTTTCTTTCTACTTGCAAAACTGGGCTGATGTTGGCTTAAATGTGACATTAACAACTGGTCGTTTAATTGAGTTCAATACATTCTATGATATGGTTGAAGCAGATGACCCAGAAATCGATATCTTCATGGGTGCTTGGGGAACTGGTACGAACCCATCTCCATCAGGCTTATATGGTGATGCGGATCCATTTAACTTTAGCCGTTACACTTCAGAAGAACTGCAATCTGCTATTACAGCAATCGACTCTGCTGAAGCATTTGACACAGAATACCGTGCTAAACAGTTCAAAGCTTTCCAAGAACATATCGAGGAAGTGGCAACAACAATTCCAATGCAATTCCGTTATGAAATCTTCCCAGTTAACAAACGTGTGAAGAACTTTAGTATCGACTATGCGAATGAGTATAAATATCATTTACATGAATTAGAATTAGTAGCTGAAGAACCGATTGCTAACTAATTGCAACATCAAAGGTGAATCCGGGGTATAGATCCTTGGGTTCATCTTTTTTATTTTTCTTGTGGGAACTTCTAGGATGGCCGTGCACAAAAAAACGAGCTGTTTCTAAAAGAAACAACCCGGAAAAAATTAATAATCTTTATCTGTAAAGAAGATGGCGATTGTGCCAGGGCCTGCATGGGCACCGATACTTGAACCGACCATCGTGATTTCGAATGATTTCGGATGCAATTTCTCCTCAATCATCTTTTGTACCTCTTTGGCAAATTCAAGGTCATCCCCATGGCTAAGTCCGACTGTCTTGTTGGAGAAGTCGCCGCCACGTTCACTCATTAACTCGATGATCCGGTTGATGGCTTTTTTACGACCCCGAATTTTTTCTAGAGGAATCAGTTTTCCATCTTCTACATGTAATATCGGTTTGATGCTTAATAGCCCACCGATGAATGCACTCGATTTTGAAACCCTTCCTCCGGCAGCTAAATAACTTAAGTCTTCAACTGTAAATAGGTGATTCATATGCTCAGCCATACGGGTGATTGTTTGAGCTGTCTCATCGCAAGAATGGCCCTGATTTCGTAGTTGAACGGCTTCCTGTATAAGCATGCCAAGTCCAAATGAGACACACTTCGTATCAATAATTTTCAATTTCAAATTTGGATAACTTTCGCGTACTTGAGATGCAATCATCATAGCTGTGCTATATGTACCCGATAAATTGGAAGATAAGGCAATATAAATGCCTTCCTCATCATTTTTTGCAAGTTCTTCGAAACGATTTAAGAAGAGCTCCGGCGATACTTGGGAAGTTTTAGGTACCACTCCTTCCCGCATCGCGTCATAAACAACTTTCGGGTCAATATCCAAAACATCGTTGTATACCTGACCATTTAAATCCACACGTAATGTTAATAGTTCTACATTATTTTCGGTGAAAAATTCTTTCGGTAAGTCACTTCCACTATCTGTAAAAATTTTCAATTTCATACCTCCTTTTATAACGTGTTTCTAGCAAAAAGAAATAGCACTATTTCCACAATCTATACTTGCAACTTCAGTCTTTCAATAAGAATTTTGGCAATGCCATCCTCGTTGTTGCTTAAAGTAATTTCGTTCGCGATATTTTTCAAATCATCGATCCCGTTTGACATTGCGACACCAAGCCCTGCGTATTCCAGCATTTCCAGATCGTTATCCTCGTCCCCGAAAGCAATGATGCGATCACGTGGAATGTTCAAATCTTTTGCAACATGAGAAATTCCAACAGCTTTGTTCAACCCTTTTTTAACGATTTCCACGATATGGAAAGGGGCTCCCCAACGGCGATGTTCGATTAACTCGGCGTGCACGCTTTCCAAATGATCGCGAATGATTGGTACATTTGCTTCTTCAGCATGAATTAGCAAACTTGTTGGATCTTCGGTTAAATTTGTTTTTAGGTTTCCGATTGTTACACGTGGGTCGCCCATATTAAATATATCCATCATGCGGTTGTCCTCATTATGGATAAAGACATCATCCAGCACTTCGGCAATCAGGTTCTCATACTGATATTTATCAACCGATTCGACCACATCATGGACGACACTGATATCAATGGGGGAATGAATCATTTTCCATGACGCATTTGTAGGATGATGAACAAGGGCACCATTAAAGTTGACAATTGGGGTAGTTAACATCAGTTCTTTATAATACAGCTGGCTCGCCCGGAATGGACGACCAGTCGCAATCATCACCTGATGTCCTGCTTCTTTTGCCTTGAATAAAGTCATTTTCGTTTTTTCGGATATTTTTTTTTCATCCGTTAATAAAGTACCATCTAAATCTAATACAATTAAATGTTGTTTCATGAAGGAAATCTCCTTTCTGTCTCTTTAAATTTTATCCTTTTGGATATATTTAGTCAAAAATTGATAATCCGTTTTCTATCTTTCGCAAAAATTTTCCTTCAGTGATATGATAATTAAGAATAGTTTCTTCTGGGACGGACAAAAAAATTAGCTTTAGAAAAACTATTAAGGAATAGATCGACGAACCAGTTTAGGGGTGAAAGAAAATGTATGTTCAAGATGATATGTGGAATGGGATACCTTTATTACATGTTTACGATAATTCGATGGATGAGCAAACACCTGTGGTCATTTTTCTTCATGGCTTCCAAAGTGCAAAGGAGCATAACTTGCACTATGCTTACCAATTAGTGCAAAAGGGTGTGCGTGTTATCATGCCGGATGCTCATTTACACGGTGTCCGCAGTGAAAATCTTTCGGAAGTGAAAATGAATATGCACTTCTGGGAAATTGTCCTGAATTCGATACATGAAGTAAATACCATTTTTGGAGAATTGAAGGATCGGGGATATGGCGATGCCAAAATTGGAGTAGCGGGTTCATCCATGGGTGGAATCGTGACGGCAGGATGCTTGAATTCTTATGACTGGATAAGTGCTGCCGGGATATGTATGGGTGCTCCAGGATATGTCGAGTTAGCCAATTGGCAGATGGCCCAATTCGAGGCTGCAGGGATTAAATTGCCGATCGATGATATGCAAAAAGCGGAAATACTAAATCAGTTGGCCGAATATGATATTACAAAGGATCCAACACGGTTCAACGGGCGACCATTGATTTTTTGGCATGGACATAAAGATGGGACTGTACCTTTTAAAAATACATATCATTTTTATACACAATTGCGCTCACACTATGAGCATTCACCCGAGCAGCTTGTATTTATTGAAGCGAAAAATTCGGGGCATAAAGTTTCACGCAGTGGCGTGCTTGCCGTTACATCGTTTCTTTCGCAACATTTGGCATAAGGATATTCATTTGCTATGATAGAGTTAACACGTTAGAGAGAGGGGAATAAGAAAATGGCAATTAGCGAAGATATGAAAGAAAGCATGTTAGGCGCTTTAGAAAATGTAATCGATCCCGAGCTTGGCATTGATATCGTCAACTTAGGTTTAGTATATGAAGTAGATTTGGATGAAGAAGGACTGGCGACTGTTACAATGACATTGACATCTATGGGATGCCCACTTGGCCCGGTTATCGTGGATCAAGTGAACACGGCATTGGGTGAACTGCCGGAAGTGAAAAAAGTGGATGTGAATATCGTTTGGCAGCCAACATGGTCAAAAGATATGATGTCACGTTATGCAAAAATGGCATTGGGAATTCGTTAATATTAATTTTTAGCACATACACATGTTTTTGCCTTTCGGCCGCAGACAAACCAACTTGGGTTTGCCTGCGGTCTTTTTTTGAAATTGGGCGGCTCACAAATTTTCATGATTACCTTGCTTAAATAAGGGAAGTAACAATATAAGTTTGGAATATTGCTGAAAATCACTGAAAACTAGGAGGTTTTTAATATGAAAGCTGTTACTTTCCAAGGTGCCAAAGATATGCAAGTAAAAGAGGTAGCCGATCCCAAAATTGAAAAAAGTGATGATATTATTATCCGGGTGACGTCTACAGCCATTTGCGGCTCCGACCTTCACATCTATCAAGGAGCCCTTCCGGCTTCAAAAGATTATGTAGTCGGACATGAACCAATGGGGATTGTGGAAGATGTTGGACCTGCGGTAGAGAAAGTGAAAAAGGGGGATCGAGTGGTACTGCCGTTCAATATTTCCTGCGGCCACTGCCACTATTGCCAACATGATATGGAAAGTCAGTGTGATAACTCGAATCCAAATCCACATGTAGATTCAGGGGGGTATTTCGGCTTTACCGAACGCTATGGCGGTTATCAGGGTGGACAAGCTGAATTATTGCGCGTACCATTCGGAAACTTTGTGCCATTTGTTATACCTGAATCTGTAGAGCTTGAGGATGAGTCCTTGCTCTTTATGTCGGACGTACTTCCAACCGCCTATTGGAGTGTGGAAAGTGGGGGAGTTAAAAAAGGTGACACGGTGGTCGTCCTTGGATGCGGTCCAATTGGGTTGATGACACAGAAATTCGCCTGGATGAAAGGGGCGAAACGTGTCATTGCGGTTGATAATCTACCATACCGCTTAAACCATGCGAAGAAAATGAATAATGTCGAAATCATTAATTTCGATGATCATGAAGATACAGGAGATTATATTGCCGAAATAACAAAAGGCGGGGCAGATGTTGTCATTGATTGTGTGGGAATGGATGGGAAAAAGAATCCCCTTGAAGTTGTCGAGCAAAAACTAAAACTTTCGGGCGGTACAACGAGTGCCATTCGTATTGGAATGAAGGCAATCAAGAAGTTCGGTACATTGCAGATTACGGGTGTATACGGTTCAATGTACAATCACTTCCCACTAGGCAATCTTTTTGAACGAAATATTATCATCAAGATGGGACAAGCACCTGTTATCCACTACATGCCAATGCTATTTGAGATGATTAAGAAAGGTGAGATTGACCCAACCGAAATCATCACACATAAAGTGCCATTAGACCTGGCAAGTGAAGCCTACAAGACTTTCAATGATCACGAAGACGAATGTATTAAGGTTGTGTTAAAACCTTAAGCACTACAAGCTATAAAAAAGGTACGCAAGGATTTTTTGCGTACCTTTCTTTTTTATGGTAAATGTTGGTGCCTGCCAACTGTCCACCCTTCAATCAATTCGACAAATAGATGCGGGGCAATTTTCGCATGCTATTTCTTGCTTTAAGAAATTCAAATCCAGTACGGTGATATAGCCTTTTTCAAACGTAATAATATTTTGTTTCTTTAAATCATTCAGCATGCGATTAATCATTTCGCGGCTTGTCGAACACATATTGGCGATATCTGTATTAGTTATTTGAATATCGATGAAAAGTTCGTTTCCTTTATTTGGAAGAGGTTTTCCATAAGTGTTCGATAAACGGATCAATGTAGAAAATAGCGCCCCTTTTTTTCCATGGATCACTAAATCACGAATCAGGCTTTGATTTTTTAAATTCTCGGTTTGTATCCATTTTAAGTATTCAATCATGAGGGAAGGCTGTTCAGTTAGTATCATTTCCAATGAATGTTTGCCGAGTAGCAGTATTTCCGAGCGGGTGATCGCCTTTGCTGTAGTGGAGTGGAATGTGGAAGGACCAAATAATGAGCATTCACCGATGATACTTCGCTTGCCGCATACCCGAAAGGTAAGTTCCTTACCGTTTTCAGTTTCTTTGCTTATTTGGATTGAGCCATTCTTAATCAAAAATAGATCTCGCGCACTCTCGCCCTCATGGAAAATATGGTTCCCTTTTTCCGCCCTGATGAGCAGGCCATGTTTTTCAAATAGTTGATAAATATCCATTGATAAATGATCGGTCAATGTCATCCCACCACACCCTTTCGAAAGCCTAACTTGATATTAAGTAAAAAGTATTTTCAACCTATGATAGCACAGGTAACTTAAGCAAAATGTAAAATTTTAGTGCCAATTTTTGCAATTTGTCAGGAAACAACTTATAATCAGATTAGTCAAAAATGGTCAAACTAATTATAATCAGAAGGATTTGCTTAAGAACTTTTGAGTTATCTTTCGATAATAAAATACAATCTCTTGAAAGGGTGAACAAGAATGCAATTTCAACAGCAAGACAATCGTAGTCCATTGGAACAATTTGGTCGCAATTTAATTGAAGAAGTTAAAAATGGGAAAATGGATCCTGTTATCGGTCGTGATGAAGAAATTCGAAATGTCATTCGAATCTTATCGAGAAAAACGAAAAACAATCCCATCCTCATAGGTGAACCAGGTGTTGGTAAAACAGCTATTGTTGAAGGACTGGCACAACGAATTGTTCGGAAGGACGTACCTGAAGGGTTGAAGAATAGTATTCTATATGAACTGGATATGAGTGCACTAATCGCAGGAGCGAGCTATCGCGGGCAATTTGAAGAACGCTTGAAAGGTGTCTTGAAAGAAGTCAAAGATTCAGATGGGCAAATCATTTTATTTATCGATGAAATTCATACGATTGTCGGTGCAGGTAAAACAGAAGGCGCAATGGATGCCGGAAATATGCTGAAACCGATGTTGGCAAGAGGGGAGCTTCATTGTATCGGGGCCACTACATTAGATGAATACCGCATGTATATTGAAAAAGATCCCGCTCTTGAACGCAGGTTTCAGCAGGTGATCGTACGTGAACCATCTATCGAGGACACAGTCTCGATTTTGCGCGGCCTAAAAGAACGCTTTGAATTGCACCATGCCGTTCGCATTCATGATCGTGCAATTATTGCGGCTGCTGAGCTTTCAAATCGTTATATTACCGAGAGGTTCCTGCCCGATAAGGCAATTGATTTAATTGATGAGGCATGTGCCATGATACGAACTGAAATCGACTCCATGCCACATGAGCTGGATCTTGTGACCCGGCGTGTCATGCAGCTTGAAATCGAGGAACAGGCACTAACAAAAGAAAAAGATGAAGCAAGTAAAAAACGCCTTGAAGCATTAAGGGTTGAATTGGCTTCTTTGAAAGAATCGACTGACAAAATACGCAAACAATGGGAACAAGAAAAACAGGCACTGCAAATCATCCAAAAAAAGCGTGAACAACTGGATAGCAATCGCCGTGATTTGGAAGATGCGGAAAGTAAATATGACTTAAATAAAGCAGCAGAACTTCGCCATGGTAAAATTCCTGCACTGGAAAAGGAACTATCGGGATTGGAGGAAGCGTTGAAGCTTGGTTCTGAGTCAAGGATTCTCCGCGAGGAAGTAACAGCTGAAGAAATTGCCTCCATTATTTCGAGATGGACCGGCATCCCGGTTACGAAGTTGGTCGAAGGCGAGAGAGAGAAGTTGTTGAGGTTAAAGGATACCTTGAAGGAACGGGTGGTCGGCCAAGATATGGCGGTTAAACTAGTAACGGAGGCTGTATGGCGGGCACGTTCGGGCATTAAAGATCCCAATCGTCCAATCGGTTCTTTTATTTTCTTGGGCCCGACCGGAGTAGGGAAAACCGAGCTTGCGAAAGCACTAGCCGCACAGCTCTTCGATTCGGAGGATCATTTTATCCGCATTGATATGAGCGAGTATATGGAAAAGCATAGTGTGTCCCGCCTTGTGGGAGCACCTCCCGGCTATATCGGCTATGAAGAAGGCGGACAATTGACGGAAGTGGTCCGAAGAAATCCATATTCGGTCGTTTTGCTGGATGAGATTGAGAAGGCCCATCCCGATGTATCAAATATTCTTCTTCAAATTTTGGATGACGGACGTATTACGGATAGTCAAGGACGATTAGTGAACTTTACAAATACAGTCGTCATCATGACTTCCAATATTGGTTCACATTATTTACTTGAAGCGAAACCTGAAGACAAGCAATCAGTTGAAGATTTGGTGATGAGGGAATTACGCACCCATTTCAAACCTGAACTACTGAATCGTGTGGATGATATTATTACATTCCATGCATTGGGTGGTGCCCATTTCCATGCAATCGCTTTGAAATATGTCGGGCAATTGCAAGAGCGCGTTGCCCAACAAGAGATCGAGCTAAAAGTGAGTGATGAGGTTGTCGATTGGATTGTTGAACATGGCACGGACGCGCAATTTGGAGCAAGGCCCTTAAAACGTTTCATCCAACGCAATGTGGAAACAGCAGTGGCGAAAGAATTGCTAAAAGGGGAAGTGCTTCCGGGAGAAGCTTTACATGCTACATTGGACAACAATGAATTACTAGTGAAAAAATAACTAAAGTTGGGCAGCTTGCAATGCAAGTTGCCCACATTTTTTGTCCGGGGTTTCAACTCCAATAAAAAATGGGCAACCCGGTATAAGGGTTGCCCGTCTATTAACAAAATAAAAGCACTTCGATTAGAAGTGCTAAAACTCAAAATTAGTGATGATCAGCTTCTGGAGTCGGTTCGTTCGGAATAATTGCACTGATGATAAATACTAAAATTGTAAAAATAACGCCTAGAATTAAACTAGTTGTAACATCAAATGGTACAGCAAGAATAGAACTTACAACATAATTTAACATTAACATTAATAGTACAGACCAAACTAAAGTCATTACATATTGCATTCATTTCACCTCTATAAAACATTTTTAAATAGTATTCCAATTTTCATCTTATTTATCATATCATATACATTCATAAAAAAGAACTACTAACTTAAGAACAAATCGTGAATTAAAGGTTGAGGTTATTTTTTTTATGAGCTATAATTAAGACCAAGTACTAAATGTTAGTAGTAAAACGGGGGGATTTAAAATGAATGCAGGGATCGTTGGATTAGGGAAATATGTTCCAGAGAAGGTACTGACAAATTTTGATTTAGAAAAAACTTTAGATACAAATGATGAATGGATTCGTACAAGAACCGGCATAGAGGAAAGAAGGATCGCTGGAAATGAGGAGAATACTTCGGATTTAGCTCTTTCCGCTGCGAAAAAGGCGATTGAGGATGCGAATATTACAGCAGACCAGATTGGTTTAATATTGGTTGCAACGGTAACTCCAGATCGTGCCTTTCCAAGTGTTGCATGTCAAATACAGGAAAACCTAGGTGCTGTCAATGCGGCGGCTATGGATGTTTCAGCAGCATGCTCAGGATTTATTTATGGTCTTGCAACGGCAAAACAATTTATTGAAAGCAAAAGTTATCAATATATCTTAGTAGTAGGTGTTGAAAAGCTATCGAAAGTGACAGACTGGAATGACCGAAACACGGCAGTCTTGTTTGGAGATGGTGCATGTGCTGCGGTTGTTGGTGAAGTGAGTGAGGGAAGAGGTATTTTATCGTTTGAATTAGGGGCGGATGGAACTGGCGGTAAGCACCTATTCTTGAACGATGAACGTACAATCACGATGAACGGTCGCGAAGTGTTCAAATTTGCAGTAAGACAAATGGGTGAAACTGCGGTTTCTGTTCTGGATAAAGCTGGATTATCCAAGGAAGATGTCGATTTGCTTATTCCACATCAAGCAAATATTCGTATAATGGAAGCATCACGTGAAAGACTTGAGCTGCCGGAAGAAAAATTATCAAAACATATCCATAAATACGGAAATACATCTTCAGCTTCTATTGGTCTTGCTTTGGCAGACGAATTGGAAGATGGTAGAATTAAAGATGATGATATTTTGGTTTTAGTCGGTTTTGGCGGCGGCCTAACTTGGGGTGGAGCAGTCATCAAGTGGGGTAAATAATATCTTTTTAATACGAACTTATTTAAACACTAAGGGGGATATAAGAACGATGAAAAAAAGAGTAGTAATCACAGGAATTGGTGCTGTAACGCCTTTAGGTAACTCGATAGAAGAAACATGGGAAAACTTAATTGCAGGGAAATCGGGTGTTGGAGCGTTAACTCGATTGGATGCCGAAAAATTCCCGGTGAAAATAGCGGCTGAGGTTAAAGATTTCGATATTGAACAATATATCGAGAAAAAAGAAGCTAGGAAAATGGATCGCTTCACGCATTACGCTTTGGCGGCTTCAATCATGGCGATGAAAGATTCAGCGTTGGAAATTACAGAAGAAATCGCGCCTCGTGTTGGTGTATGGATTGGTTCAGGTATTGGCGGGATGGAAACGTACGAAAACCAATATATCACATTCCAAGAACGTGGTGTAAGACGAGTGAGCCCGTTCTTTGTTCCAATGATGATTCCGAATATGGCTTCAGGCCAAGTTTCAATCCATTTTGGGGCTAAAGGCATTAACTCTTGTTCTGTTACTGCCTGTGCATCAGGAACGAACTCAATCGGAGATGCTTTTAAAGTAATTCAGCGCGGAGATGCGGACGCAATGATTACTGGTGGTGCAGAGGCGCCAATCGTCAATATGGCGGTTGCTGGATTCTGTTCAAGTACAGCACTTTCGCTAAATCCAGATGCCGATATTGCTTCACGTCCTTTCGACGCGAATCGTGATGGTTTTGTTATCGGTGAAGGAGCGGGCATTTTAGTATTAGAAGAGTATGAATTTGCCAAAGCTCGTGGTGCTAAAATCTATGCTGAAGTTGTTGGGTATGGTTCTACTGGTGATGCGCATCATATTACGGCTCCAGCTCCGGAAGGGGAAGGTGCTGCAAGAGCGATACGTCAAGCGTTGGAAGATGGTGATGTTGATCCAACTCAAGTCGGATATATCAACGCCCATGGTACTAGTACGCCATATAATGATTTATTTGAAACGAAAGCGGTAAAAACAGTATTTGGCGAGCATGCGTATAATCTTGCCATGAGCTCAACAAAATCAATGACAGGTCATTTATTAGGCGCTGCTGGTGGGGTGGAAGCAATCTTTACCGCCCTGGCATTAAAAGAAGGCGTATTGCCTCCAACAATCAATCTGACAACTCCAGATCCAGAGTGTGATCTAGATTATGTTCCAAATACCGCACGTCATCAATCCGTAGAGTATGGGATGAGCAACTCGCTTGGTTTTGGCGGGCATAATGCAAGTTTAGTATTGAAAAAAGTTGACTAATTAGAAATGGTGTCGAGTTGCATGTGTAGCTTCTAGCCACTTCATAACTGCTTACAAAAATTTGGCCGATTGCAATGGATGTTTGCAATCGGTCTTAGTTGCCCTTATACAGATTATTGAAGGGTTTTCATTTAACGTATCAAAAAGCGTCTTTTGTCGATAATTCCAATTGTTTGGGTACTCATGATGCGGGTCATGAAGACGATGCAACAGGAGTGTTTTTGTTCTCGTTGACATGCCGGACGAGATCTACTGGCTCTATTATTGTCGATAAGTTAAATGCCTTTAGCGAACAGCTAAAGGCATTTTTGTGTTGGTAGATGAATATTTAGTTAATAAAGGGGATGGTGGACATGTTTCGATTTATGCTATTTTTGTTCAGCTATGGCATTTGCGTTATGTCGGTAGGCAATCTGCTTCTATATTTAAATTACCGTACACTTGGATATTCATGGTCGGCAGTTTGGGCATTTATAATTGGCACCCATGAACTTTATTTGGCACTTGCATCAATCATTGTGCTGTTTATCTTGATTTTCGACCTAATCCCATCGCGTTTTCCATTCTTGTAATTGTCTTTGAAGCGATGGCATTGGCTTTTTCTGCGCCTTCATCCAGGATCTTGTCTAATTCATCTGATTCAATTAACTCGTTAAAGCGGTGCTGAATCGGTTCTAGATGCTCGATAAGGCTGGTTGCTACGCCTTCTTTAAAGGCACCATAACCCAGGCCGTCATATTTTTGTACAAGAGACGGAATGTCGATCCCGGTTACTGCAGATTCAATTGTCAATAGGTTGGAAACACCAGGTTTATTTGCTTCATCAAATGCTACATAACCATCTGAATCCGTCACCGCGGATTTGATTTTCTTTTCGATTTGTTTAGGTGTATCCAGGAATCGAATGGTTGCTTTTGTATTTGGGTCGGATTTACTCATTTTTTTAGTAGGTTCTTGTAAAGATTTAATGCGCGCACCAGCTTTTGGCAATTGGATTTCCGGAACAACAAATACATCACCGAAACGTTTGTTGAAGCGTTCGGCAAGGTCACGCGTCAACTCGATATGTTGTTTTTGGTCATCCCCTACTGGAACGATATTCGTGTTATATAAAAGAATATCGCCAGCCATCAATGGTGGATAAGTTAATAGGCCTGCCGTTACCGATTCTTTTCCATCTGATTTATCTTTAAATTGCGTCATGCGCTCAAGTTCGCCGATTGTTGCGACACATTGCAACATCCAACCTGCTTGTGCATGGGCTGGAACTTCCGATTGTATAAATAAAGTCGCTTTGTTTGGATCGATTCCTGTTGCTAAGTACGTAGCGGCTAACGTACGGATACTTGAGCGTAGTTCTTTCGGATCCTGGGGAACTGTAATTGCATGCTGGTCGACGATACAGTAGATTGCATTTCCTTCATCTTGAAGTGACGGGAACTGCATAAAAGCACCGATATAGTTCCCTAAAGTAATAACGCCTGTTGGTTGGACACCTGAAAAAATGGTTTTCATTATATTAATCCTCCTAAAGTTTAAATAAAATAAAAAAAACATCATACGCCCTTACGTTTGCACGTAAAGGGACGAATGATGTTGAATCCGCGGTACCACCCAGTTTGTCAAAAATGACCACTTAGACTTCGTAACGTGAAGTGACGTGCTTTACTACTCATTTCATAAAGCCACTCAAAAGTCCATTCCAATTGCTCCGTCTTCTGTTTGCACCAACCACAGACTCTCTTTGCACGGGAGGCAAGTGTACTATTCTTTCTCATCGTTTTTTCATTTCATATTTCGCGATTGTTGAAAATTCGGCAAAACAATTCGCGGTTACTATTTTAAAGTTATATTAAAAATCATATACAAAAACGATTTTAAAAGCAAATTTTAATTTTTTATTCTTTTGAATGAAATAGCGCCGATTTGGGTAATAATTGTATCGTGAAAGATAATCATTTTCTTTTTGTGAAAACATTGTAAAATAAAGTTGTAATTAACAGAAAGTTGTGATTTTTTCTCGATTAATGTCGACTAATTGAGAATTTGCTATATCGCAATTATATTGGTTTACTTGAAGTAATTAAAGGGAAAATAATTGGTGTACTATAACAAAAATATGAATAATCCGCATAAAAGAGAAGAATAATGTAAAATTAATATTGCGTTATCTATCTTTTTTATATGTAAGCTATATCCAAATGACTAAGATTATTGTATAATTAATTCATTGATTTAATTAAACTAATTCTAAATTAATAAAACTTTATAATAGATCACACCATTCGTCCGGAAAGGAAGTGTAATAATGATTGTAACATTATTTACATCACCAAGTTGTACATCATGCAGAAAAGCGAAAGCATGGTTGGAAGAACATGAAATTGCTTATAAAGAACGGAATATTTTCTCTGAACCTTTAACAATCAGTGAAATAAAAGAAATCTTAAGAATGACTGAAGATGGAACAGATGAGATTATTTCTACACGTTCTAAAATATTCCAAAAATTGAATGTGGATGTTGAAAGTTTGCCACTTCAACAATTATATGAGTTAATTCAAGAATACCCTGGATTACTTCGCCGTCCTATCATCTTAGATGAAAAACGCTTGCAAGTTGGGTACAATGAAGATGAGATTCGACGATTCTTACCTAGAAAAGTTCGGGCATTCCAGTTACTTGAAGCGCAAAAAATGGTTAATTAATCATTTAAAGGAATATTCTAGAGAGTATATCGATAAAATCCATTATCACCGGATTTTATCGTTTTTATTTTTTGTACTTGTTTTAGGCGATCGAGCCCAGACATCCAGAGTATTTTTATTTCTTGTAGATTCATTACATATTTTTAGAAGATGAGGGAGATATTTCAAACTTTATTTTACTCGGTTTTGAAGACTTTCTACTTGATTTCAAATGTTTAGTCATCTACAATTTCAATATTCAAATTATTTTATTTTGCAGTGTTTTTTTCTTTTCATTTTATATAGGTAATCATACAATAGAATTATAGAATAAAGCATAGATATATAGAAAAACAGTTTTATTCTGCAGCTTGTTGAAATGTGTGACGTTTTGAATTGTTTGGTTAAACTTTAGCAATCCAAAACATACTAAGGACGCTTTCTTTGTTTTTCAACGAATGACTGTGAAGGGAGTTGAAGTCTAATGGACATCGAACGCGTAAACGAAAATACAATAAAGCTCTTTATTACTTACCGTGATATTGAGGACCGTGGTTATAGCCGCGAAGAAATTTGGTACAATAGAGCAAAAGGGGAAGAACTCTTCTGGGATATGATTGGCGAAATTAATACAGAAGATTACTTCGACCTTGATGGACCAATTTGGATTCATGTAAATGCTTCAGAACATGGTCTTGAAGTGATTGTAACAAGAGCTAATATAAATTCAGATGGGGAATCCAACTCTTTGCTATCCAGTTTCGAGGAGCATCGAGATGCTGCACATAAAAATTTAGATGAATCTATTTTTGACTCCTATGATGATGAGGATGTTAATCATCTGGATCTCAATAATATATCTCTTTATAAATTCAAGGATATTGATGAAATTATTCCTGTTGCGAACCGTCTAGTATCTTTTGGACTACAATCTTCATTGTATAAATTCGAAAAATACTATTACGTGGCGGTTGATTTCTCAAATATTGAAGAAAATCAGCAACGTCAGAATATCCGATCTATTATCAACGAATATCTCGCTGGTTCCAAAATGACGATCTATCGTATACAAGAATACGGTGAAACAATTATGGAAAAAGATTGTTTTGAAACAGTAATTCAATATTTTGCATAATATTTGAACAAAGTTTCATGCACATTGTTTGATAGTTAATATGATGGGTAATGAAGGAATTGTTTGACGGCAAATCCTATAAATCGAGGTGTCTATATAATGGGCATCTCGCTTTTTTCTTTTTAATTTTCCAAAATTCAAATTTGCTGATTTTTAGGCAAAAGGCATTGAATTGTCTCCTTATCCATTTTAGAATGAACATAAGGAGGTCTTCTATGCTTGTAGCTCACACAGAACAAAATAAGCCCTTTATTTTGGATTCAAGCATACCTCATACAACATTACACCAGCTTCGCAAGTCAAACAAATTTTACTGTCCCCTATGTAGACAACCATTATTATTAAAAATTGGCTCGTTAAAAATTCCCCATTTTGCTCATTACTCCAAAAGCAATTGTGAAAACCAGTTTTCGGAAAGAGAATCAGCGATGCATTTGAAAGGTAAAGAGCAATTGTATAGTCTATTTAAAGCATTGGAAATGGAGCCGGAGTTAGAGCCCTATTTACCAAATGTTAAGCAAAGACCCGACATCTTATTAAAAGGCAATACAACACAACGGATTGCTGTTGAGTTTCAATGCAGCCCCATTTCTGCAGAAAAATTAATCAATCGCAATAACGGGTATAAACGTGAGGATATACAGCCTATTTGGATTCCCATTACGCCAGATAAAATAATGAAAAAAGGGATTCGAAAAGTGTCAATTAGTAAAAATCACCAACAATTCAAAGTAACCGCAAGTCACCATCCATATATTATGTCGTACAATCCGAAAATGCGACAGTTTTTCTATATTTCCAATCCAGTCTACCTTCATGGCAATAGTTTCATTGCAAAAGTACAAACCATTCCGTTGACGACTCAGAAATTCCCCTTCTATCTGCCAAAACCTATAACCAATGAGGAATTCCACCAATATTGGCAAATCCTTCAGCAAACAAAACATAATTATTTACAAAAAAGAGTATTATTTACTAGAAGCGGTTTGAACGATCTTCTGCTTAGAAGTGCCTATGAATTGCGTATGAATTTACATTCATTGCCAAATTATATAGGTGTTCCTCTCAAGGGAAGTGAAGTGTTAAAGTTATCATGCATAGATTGGCAATTAGCCATATTTTACTTTCTTCATCTGACGAAAATTGAACTGCGCCAAATGAAAGGGGAAACACTCTATTATTTCTTAAAGTGGGCGAACTTGCCACAATCTAGAATTGCCTATGAAGCTGTCTCAAATTATTGCGATATTTTAGAGGAGCTATCAATTCAACACTGCTATCAAACGATTGAGGAAGAAAAGTTATTGGCGGTATTGTATCACCATTTTCTTGCAATGTAGACAAAATATTGAGAAAATGAACATGTTATTCGAATTACGAAATAAACGGTAACGGAGGTTTTATTAATGGCAAAAAAGTTATTAACTCGTGAAGAAGTACCTGTAGAATTAACATGGGATCTAGAAGGGATTTTTCAGTCCGATGAAGCATGGGAATTAGAATTCAAGGAAATTGCAAAGCTTATTCCAGAGGCGGAAAAGTTTAAAGGAAACGTTGCCAAAGGAGCTGAAAATTTATATGAAACATTACAATTTAGCGATAAATTATCGGAGCGCTTTGGCAGGCTTTACGTATATAGCCATTTGAAACATGACCAGGACACAACCAACGGCAAGTATCAGGCGATGGATAGCAGAGTGCGTTCATTGGGAGCGAAGTTTTCTGCTGCATGGTCTTTTGTTACGCCTGAAATTTTGTCAATTGATGAAGAAACAATCAAAAACTATATTCACGAGTATGAACCTCTAAGTCTATATAATCAAATGCTGACTGAGTTGAACTTGCAACGTCCTCATGTCTTATCGGCTGATAAAGAGGAGTTGCTTGCTCAATTTTCTGAAGTAACTGGTTCATCGGGTAATACATTCAGTGCATTAAACAATGCAGATTTGGAGTTCCCGGCTGTTACAAATGATAAAGGGGAAAAGATTCAGTTAACCCATGGTAATTATGTGACGTTTTTAGAGAGTGACAACCGAGAAGTGAGAGAAAGCGCATTTAAAGCCATGTACCAAACTTATGGCAAATTCCAAAATACTTTTGCTGCAACATTATCCGGAAACGTAAAAGCACATAATGTGAGGGCCAAAATTCGCAAGTATGATTCGGCTCGACAAAGTGCGATGAGTAATAACTACATTCCTGAAAAGGTGTACGATCAGCTGATTTCAACGATTCATGAATTTCTGCCAATTTTGCATCGCTACGTTGCACTTCGAAAAAAAGTGTTAGGTTTGGATGAGTTGCACATGTACGATTTATTTACTCCACTTGTAAAAGAAGTGAAGTTCGATATGCCTTACGACAAAGCGAAGGAAATTATGGTGAAGAGCTTTGAACCGCTTGGTGAAGAATATCAAGCAATTGTACAAAAGGGGCTGGACAGTCGTTGGGTCGATGTTTTGGAGAACAAAGGAAAACGCAGTGGCGCTTATTCTTCAGGTACATTTGGGACAAACCCATTCATATTGATGAACTGGCAAGATAACCTGAATAACCTCTTTACATTGGCCCACGAGTTTGGCCATAGTATGCATAGCTACCTTACTCGTCAAAACCAGCCATATCCTTATGCAAGTTATTCAATTTTTGTGGCCGAGGTGGCCTCAACATGCAACGAAGAATTATTATTTGATCATCTTTTAAAAACAACTGAGGATGCCCAAAAGAAAATATACTTATTAAATCATTGGTTGGACGGTTTCCGCAGTACAGTATTCCGTCAAACAATGTTCGCTGAATTTGAACATATTATTCATGAATTAGATCGCAACGGGGAAGCATTGACTGCGGAGCGTTTGACGGAAATCTACTACGACCTAAATAAACAATATTTCGGCGAAGAGATGACAGTAGACGAAGAAATCGGATTAGAGTGGGCAAGAATACCGCATTTCTATTACAACTACTATGTTTACCAATATGCTACTGGTCAAAGTGCAGCTACCGCATTAAGCAAGCAAATTTTAGAAGAAGGGCAACCTGCTGTTGAACGATATCTCAATAATTTCTTAAAAGCAGGATGCTCGAACTTCCCAATCGAAGTATTAAAAGCGGCAGGTGTGGATATGGAATCCCCTGCACCAATCCAGGAAGCATGTAAAGTATTTGAAGAAAGATTAAGTGAACTGGAAGCATTATTATTGAAATAAGTCCCTAGACTTGATGCGCCCCACAGTGTTTTTGAACTGTGGGGTTTTTGCCTTGTTGTTTTTAAATAACGGCTATTGTATATACTAGAAATTCTGAAGGATGACTTGAATAATAGAATCGAACGATCGCTAAAAAAGCAAAATTGGTGAAAAGCACTATTGCAAATCCTAAAAGATGATAACTAAGATAATTGCTATACAAATCTTAATGTAACTAAAATAGATTCCTTTAAGTTGTTATAAATATAATAACAATTTTGTATTCAATTTCATCCCATTGTTCCACATTTTTGCTTCTTACGAACAAATCATATTTATTTGAATGCTTATAAATGAGTAGATTTAGTGAAAACGGTTACTATTTGACGAATTTGTGAAACTATTTTCATAGTATTGCATACATAATTATTCCGTGATAAAGTAAATACGTGAAATAAATCACATAACAAACATACACCCCTTTGTTTGAACGTGAACATTTCTCCCATCCCCTTTAAGAGGCGTCAGTCGATGACGTCTCTTTTTTAATTCGTAGAATACAAGTAAATCCCCGACAACCTAATCCATTGCTATTCCCGTCCGCTTTTCATGCCGTTTGTTATTCATTGAAATGAATGTGGCTCCCCAGTGCAAATCATCACGATCTCTTGTAACACAAAAAAATAGACAAAGCCAAGATGACTTTGTCTAGTAATAATATAATAAGGTAATAGATTTTTAGGATTATGAGTGCCGATTAATTAATTTTATTGCGCCAGAGCGTAATTTCTTCACACTGAAGACGTTCAATTTTTTGTTGAAGCATACGTTTTTTTAATTCCCGTTCTGCATCTTGGATGGATATCGAGTAGATTTCGGCTACATCACTTGTCGTTAACGTCTGAAAACGAGAGAATAATTCATCAAATGTAGGAAGGGGATTACAAATAATCTCTTCATTCATCATTTCTTGCAATATTTGGACATACACTTCATAGGTGTACATTCCGCTTACTTTTAATCCCTCATCTTCAATACATTCATTAAAGAAAACAATGCTTGGGACTTCCTCAATTTCCATTTCACGCATGATATGTAAATCACATTGAAAAGCACGGGCCGCTTCCTTGGAGCCAAAATCCGAAGTGAATTCATCAATGTCAATATTGGATTCCTTGGCGATTTCTATGAGAGCGGAATAGGAAGTAACTTCCTTCGTTTTTAACAATGCATGCTCCTGCAACTTTAGCAGAAAGCGGGATGATGCACGTTTACCTTGCAATTCTGCAGCTTTCACCGCGATTGAAGGCAGTGCAGGGTGTGTAATATCCAGCTCAGCACCGGTCAGGCAACCTTTTGTCCGGCGCCCTAGAGTATTGAGTGAGGCAAGCTTTGTACTTAGAATATAGCGCCATGTAAAATAATGTTCATATTGCAGCTGAAGTTTACGCAGCATCGTTTGCATTGTCAGGGCTTTATTACAAAGCGGATCAATAAAAATATATAATTCTATTGGTTTGGTAGTAGATGCCGGGGCAGGTTTTGACAATAATTGAACATTATTCACTCTGAACCCTCCTCATCTTCATTTGGCGAGTTAATCATATGATTCGCTGTCAAGACAAGACGTTGGTAATAGACATCACGGAAGTTTCCTTCAAGTCCAACTTCATCCATTGCTTCTTTCATGCACTCCAACCACGCTTGAGCACGATCTGGTGTAATTTTAAATGGGATATGACGAGCTCTTAGCATCGGATGTCCATGTTCTTCTGTATATATATTAGGCCCACCTAGGTACTGGGTCTGAAATTGAATTTGTTTTCTTATTGTTTCAGTTAAGTCTTTCGGAAAGATAGGTATTAACTGTGGATGTCTCCCGACACGTTCATAAAAAGCGTGAAGGAGCTCAGAAAGTTTTTCAGCACCAATTTCCTCGTAAGGAATCGTGTATTTTCGATTCATAGGTGTACTCCTTTACTTCTTTTAGTATACGCAAGAAAATCCATGTATTGTATACTGTTTAGTCTATAACCACTGTTTAAAAATATATGTGGTAAATACATTCTAACAACGTATACCTTTTTTCTCAAACAAATAGCATGACCGAGCCGCAGGACCATATTCAAAATCAGGGAAAACAAGGTGAAAAATATATCTATAAATCAAGCATTATAATATTTCATTATTTTATTAACATAGTTTTGTGTCTCGTTAAATGGAGGGATTCCGCCATATTTTGAGACGTTTCCAGGGCCTGCATTATAGGCTGCTAAAGCCAATTCGATATTTTGATCGAATTTATTTAGCATTTGACTTAAATACTTTGTTCCACCCATTATATTTTGCACTGGATCTTTTGCATCATTCACACCAAGATATCTTGCTGTGCCAGGCATTAGTTGCATTAATCCTGTAGCGCCAGCCGAGCTGACGGCATGTTCATTGTAATTTGATTCTTGTTTCATGACAGCGGCAATCAATTTCCCTGGCACCCCATATTTTTGTGAGGCTTCCTCGATAATACCACTATATGCGTTAGCCCCTGCCAATACGTTTGTATATCCAGCGGTATTTGAGTAATCTTTATTTATATAATTGGAGAAGACATTTTCTTCATTTTGGATTAGGTCGTTATAGTAGGAGTTAGGTAAATAATTCTCCCTGCTATTGTAAGTAAAAGATGCTAAATAATTATTATCTATAGAATTTGCCGTTGTATTATCGCTGCTTGCATAATAACCGAGTAAATTTTCAGAGTTGGTTAATGAAGAAGTGGAAGAGCTCATCATTTCTTCAAGTAACTCCGTAAAAATTGACGGATCGTTCGCCAGTGACTCAACACTTTGTTGAGTATTGCCAATTGATTGAATTGCTTGCAGTTCTAACAACATTTTCATCGATGATATGTTCAATACAATCAACCTTTCTGCATTTTTAGTGCACTCATGAAGCGGGCGATTTTTTTATCTGCCGCTTTTTGTGGGATGTCGTTTTCTTTCAGGAAGTTTTCAAAAACTTTTCTACCGCGATTTTCTTCGTTTGTTTCATATTCTACCTCATAATCATCGCAGTTTAAATAGAAAGAATGGTCAAACACGAGAGTTCCACCTTTGTGAGATATTTCCACGCGTTCTGTCGATAATGTGCCGAAATGATGTAGATGTTCAACGGGGACCCCCAATTGAGACAATCTGATTTTTACACTTTCTGCAAAGAAGCCTCTCCCTGTAAGCATTAAATCAGCTTGTTCCCTTGTTATGACATCGGTTGTCTCAAGGTGGGTGTTCGTTGCGGTGCGTTCTTTTAGTGTACAGACAATCTTTTTATTTGTCACACGGATCCTTAAACCACTAAACAATTCCTTTAACCGAAACTCCTTTGTATCAAAATAGTGATTCGTCTGATGAACAATCATCTCATTCGATACGTGGAATTTTTTTAGCAAAGTTTCATATTGTTGTTTAGTTAAGACATTTTTAAATTCAATTTCTAACTCTTGTGTCATGTTTTTTCCTTCCTTAGTATGTATTTTCCACATTCTCTTTCTCGAATCGCGAGCAGCTATGTTAAAATATGAGAAGAAAAGTGTAGAAGGGAAACTTACATAATGCGAACTATTTATTTAATTGAAAAATACCAATTCGTACATAATGATTTACACCTTAGTTTAAACGAAAACCAAAGCAAAATTCAAATTCAACCTGCAGGGCAGATCCTGGCAGATTCAGACCATCTAGCATTTATCTATCTTGTTGAAGAACAGGGTGAATATAGCTATATATACATGCCGGAAGACTTATGGCCGGCATTGGTGAGGGTGTTGAAATCTGGAAAAAACCCTTATCTTATTTTAGAGGAACAAAAAATTGAACTTACGAATTTTACTGATGAATTACATATGCTCCTTTTCAATATCGAAGGAAATGAAAACTATGGAAATGCTTTCGTCGAAGCGGTAGAAACAGCTTTTGCCGAAATCTTAAAAGAAGAAGCATAGGATTTTCATAAAATCCATGTACTTAATATAAAAGTTTGAAAGTCATTGCATTTGGGAGGAGTCTTCGATGGGAACTTGGGGAAATTTTTTAAGCCCATATATTCAGGCAGTTGATGAGTTGAAAATAAAATTTAAAGGGATGCGCTCACAGTTCGGTGCTACAGGAACAACTTCTCCGATCGAATTTGTGACAGGCCGTGTAAAACCTTTGGCAAGTATATATGATAAAACCCTTGAAAAAGGGGTTTCATTTGAGCCTTCAAAACAATTGGCTACGGAATTGCAAGATATAGCAGGTATACGGATTATGTGTCAATTTGTTGATGATATTTCGACAGTGGTCAACCTAATACGGCAACGGGATGATTTGAAAGTGATTGAAGAAATAGATTACATTACCCATAGCAAGCCTAGCGGTTACCGTTCTTATCACATGATAGTAGAATATCCGGTGGAGACCATTCAAGGTAAAATCGAGGTATTGGCCGAAATTCAAATAAGAACGTTGGCAATGAATTTCTGGGCGTCCATTGAGCATTCAATGAACTATAAGTATAAAGGGTTATTCCCGGAAGAAATCAAAAATCGATTGCAAAACGCCGCAGAGGCTGCTTTCAAGTTAGATGAGGAGATGTCTTCCATAAGGAGCGAAATACAAGAAGCACAAGTATACTTTAGTGAATTCAAAGATTCAACAAATCCCAAAATACGAATTCAATCAACTACCGAGGAAAAGGAGCGTGAGTAAGCTTTGCGATTTTCAATCCAATCACGCAGAGATCCCCAATCAAATGAATTGATGGAGCTTGCAAAAACGTATTTAACAGATTTTGGTCTTATTTTGGATGAAGAAGAACCGGAAATCGTTATTTCAATCGGTGGAGATGGAACCCTTCTCCACGCATTTCATCGTCACGCCCATCGTTTGGATGAAGTAGCTTTCGTAGGGATCCATACGGGACATCTTGGCTTTTATGCCGATTGGAAGCCTTCTGAACTAGAAAAGTTGGTGCTTTCGATTGCAAAAAATGAATTTAATGTAGTGGAGTACCCGTTGCTGGAAGTGCAAGTGCATTGCCACAAGTCGGAAACGGTAAGATATTTGGCGTTAAATGAAGCAACCATTAAATCTCCGGATGTCACTCTCGTGATGGATATCGAGTTAAATGGCAATCAGTTTGAACGGTTCCGTGGAGATGGTCTATGCGTTTCAACGCCATCCGGCAGTACAGCGTATAATAAGGCACTAGGTGGCGCAATTATCCATCCGACCCTTCAGGCAATCCAGATTACCGAAATGGCCTCAATCAATAACCGGGTATTCCGTACTGTGGGGTCATCTCTTGTGTTGCCTGCACATCATAATTGCACTCTAAAGCCCGTAAAAGATCAACAATTCACGATGACGATTGACCATAAACACTTTGTACAGAGCGATTTAAAATGGATTACATTCAATGTGGCCAGTGAGAAAGTCCGTTTTGCTCGATTCCGTCCATTTCCATTTTGGGAACGGGTTCATGACTCATTTGTTTCGAATGACTGATTGGAGTTTGCATGAACATGGATAAAAGGTTCAAATTACAATTCCAAGCTACAAGCGATGGCCAGCTTTTGCGGGATGCAATAAGCAAGTTCGGTATATCTAAAAGAGGATTAACCTCCATCAAGTACAATGGTGGAGCCTTATTGGTAAATGGGCAGGAAAGGACAGTCCGGCATGTCCTAAATCGTGGAGATTTAATTACAGTTTTCTTTCCGCCAGAGGAATTCAGTGAGGGGCTTATTATCGAGCATAAAGATCTAGCAATTTTGTACGAAGACGATGCTTTTCTCATACTTGATAAACCCCCCTTTTTGAATATCATTCCTTCACGAGAGCACCCAACAGGCAGTTTAGCTAACTATATTGGTGGGTACTTTGAAGAAAAGGGCATTCATTCCACGGTACATATTGTCACGCGATTGGACCGTGATACTTCTGGTATCGTGTGTATCGCCAAACATAGTCATGTTCACCATTTAATGGGGCTACAGCAAAAGCAAAGCTTGATCAACAAACAATACGAAGCAATTGTCCACGGGCACTTAAAAGAAACCGAAATGTCCATCGAGGCGCCAATTGGACGTAAAGAGACAAGCATTATCGAAAGGGAGGTTCGTGCAGACGGACAGTATTCCCACACAGATGCCAAGGTAGTAAAAAGAGGATATACAAAAACGATGGAGCCGATCACCCATGTCAGGCTGAAACTGCATACCGGCAGAACACATCAAATTCGTGTTCATATGGCTCATATTGGTCATCCACTGGTTGGCGACGAGTTATACGGGGGTAGCAGGAAACTTTTTAATAGACAAGCGCTTCATTGTGTATTTCTGGAATTAGTGCATCCGTTAACTGGACAACAGTTACGTTTTACAAGTGAGGTTCCCCAACCGATGAGTGAGCTGCTGAATAATTAGACGAAAAGATGTTCGAGGAGAAAGCGAACATCTTTTGTTTTTGGCATCAGCTATGGAAAACGCCGATGCAATCATCAATTTGAATTTTTATCTTCAATTAATTGAATTATTAAAACTTTGTGATGTATTAAAAATCCCTTTACGACAAAACATTTTCCACCTATTATTACATTGAGAGGAGGGGACAAGCATGGTAGAACAACAAAATAATAAAAACGAAGAGCTCTTCAATGAAGAAGAATTACGGCAATACCTAATCGACGAGAACATCGACCAATTTCGTGAAATCTTTTTAGAGCTCCATTCCTATGACCAGGCCCAATTTTATGAGAAGGTAGGACCTGATATACGAAAAACCATCTATCTATTCTTGTCTCCTCAAGAAATGGCCACAATATTTGAAACAATTGAATTAGAGGATAAAGAATACGAGCAATTCCTGAATGAAATGGATACTGCATATGGGGCAGAAATGCTTTCCTATATGTATACAGATGATGCGGTAGACGTTTTGAATGAATTGGATGATGAACAACGCGAAAGTTATCTGGAAATGATGGACAGCGAAACCGCCGAGGAAATCAATGAACTTCTGGGATATGCGGAGTACACTGCCGGAGCAATTATGACGACCGAGTATGTTTCGGTTTATGAAAATTCAACCGTCCGTTCAGCAATGACCGTTCTTCGAAACGAGGCACCGAACGCTGAAACTATTTATTATGTTTTCGTTGTCGATGATGATCGGCGTTTAAGTGGCGTCATTTCCCTCCGAGATTTAATTATTTCCGATGAGGACACATTAATTCATGACATCATGAATGAACGTGTCGTGTATGTAAAGGCTTCGGATGATCAAGAAGATGTGGCACAAATCATGAAAGATTATAACTTTCTGGCGATCCCTGTTGTCAATGATGCGCAAGAAATGCTGGGAATCATTACTGTCGATGACATTATCGACGTAATCGATGAAGAGGCAACAGACGACTATTCCAAACTAGCAGGGTTATCCGATGTGGATGACGTCGAAGCCAGTCCCTTTAAAGCAGCGAAAAAACGACTGCCGTGGTTGATCATGCTATTGTTTTTAGGTATGATAACCGCCACGTTGATGGGACAGTTTGAGGCGACTTTGGACAAAGTGGCATTACTTGCCCTCTTTATCCCGCTCATTTCGGGGACATCCGGAAACAGTGGAACGCAAGCGCTCGCCGTGGCTGTGCGCGGTATCGCAACAGGCGAAATAGGGGATAAAAGTAAATTGAAAATGCTGCTTCGCGAGGTATTGACCGGATTAATAACCGGAATAGTTTGCGGCTTGATTGTCGTGGCCATTATATTTTTCTGGAAGCACAACTTAATCATCGGTTTATTGGTGGGTGCGGCAATCAGTACGTCCATACTTGTAGCCACAATTGCAGGTTCCTTTATCCCGCTGCTTATTCATAAACTAGGAGCGGACCCGGCAGTCGCATCAGGTCCCTTTATCACAACATTAAATGATGTGACGAGTATTTTAATCTACTTGGGCTTAGCATCCATTTTCTTGGGGCAGCTGATGTAACCAAGAAGCAAGATGATTAGAAATTTATCTCTTAGACGGGATTCACGAAAAACTTCAATTTGCATATTTATAAGTAAAAAAGGATGTGTAAAATGGAAGAGCCAATCCTGTTTATTTCAAGTCCTCCCGTTTATTTTACCGAGATTGCTGAGATTAAGGAAACATTCTTGGAAGAGAGTACATCTGTTTTTGTACCGAATCGTTCCGACCGTATAGCTGATCAAGTGATTGCCAGACAGCTTAATTACTTTTCACAGCCTATTAACCAATTTAGAACGTTGGTCTTTCATCTCGTAAATGGTGAAAAAATGGTGGGGAAAGTGCAGGAAGTTTTAGGCAGCGATGTAAAAATTAAGTCAGCCAACAAAGTAAAGTTGATTAATGGAAATGAAATAGAGACAATCACGATAGCAAATGATTTCTAGAATATAGGGAGCGGTTCACTTTTAAGGTGAATCGCCCTTTTTTATGTGAAAGATGTCTTTTGAATAAGCAAAAATTCAACAGTGCAAAAAAGCAAGGACGTATCTCGGTTGGCAAGAATGTGCAAATCACGCGAACATTTTTCACCAGGGTGCAGTATATACAAAAAAGCCGCCAACAGCCGTTTTACTCGGCTGTCGGCGGCTATGCCTGCTTAATGATGGTGGATGTTCAGGTCAACATCTGCCACACATTGAATTGCAGTGAAGTTATTTAAGTCAACAGTTACGCAAGTTTCTGTTTTCTTGAATTTAGTAATGTCTTCAAATGCTTCTGCTACCATTTCATTTGTTCCTTCTTCGAATAGCTCTACAGCTTCTTCTTCTTCAACAGCAACGACCGCACGTAAAGTAGCGCAGCAGTCACCGAATACATCTTCTACTCGGAAGAATGGTGTAAGTGAGTAAGTGCAATCTTTCCCCTTAGCTACCACTTTAAATGGTCTACCTAAGTTATCCAATAGCATGAAAACGCGAGTATCCGCGTGACCATGTTTTGTTAGACCACCAATTGGTTCTATGAAACAGCTAGTTCCGCAAGTATCGTCATTTCTTACTGCTTGATTTTGTAGCTTTAAAATTGTTTTAACAACTTCACAAATACAACCTGTATTCATCATCTCTTCTCTTGATGAACTCTCGAATTTATTTTTTCCACAACCCATTTTTGTTTCACCCCTCTTAAGTTTAGTTCAATCTACAATATGTGATTTCGGAAATGAAAACCGGGCTTTTGTACTGAAGGCTTAAAATTCCTCGAAATTTTCTTATGCGGAAGTACCGTTTAACCTAACTGTACGAATTGAATAGTTTGGATTTTTAATGCCCATAATAAGTAGAAAAAGGGGGTTGAATCTTGAAAAAATTGGTAGCGTTATTCTTTGTTCCACTTTTTTTAATTGGATGCTCTAATGAACAAACAATTGAAATATCCGGAGTCAGCACGGATGAAGTGAAAAAAGTTGAAATTGAAGACATGATCCGCAATTCCAAGGAAGTGTATTCAGGAACGGCCATAATGGTCAATAATGAATTGCTTGTTGCCATACAGGTCAAACCTTGGCTTGGGTTCAAAGAACAAAAGGTCGAGAAAAAATTACAAAAGGAAATAGAAGAAAAGTATCCCGACTTGGATGTCCTTGTGTCTTCGGACTACAAAATGCATTGGGAAACACAAAAGCTTCTGGAAGAAGGGGATAGCACTAAGGTAACAGAGGAAGTCAAGAAGCTGAAAAGTTTAGCGAAGGAGGAGACTTAATTGGATCCACAAGAATATCAACAAATCGAACAGAAGATTACACCTCCTACCCCATATTTTAAAAACGCACTAAAAGCATTTTTGGTAGGCGGAATCATTTGTACAATCGGACAAGCCATAACATATCTATATATTATCTTTTTTGATTTTACGGATAAAACGGCCGGAAATGCTACAGTTGCCACGATGGTATTCATAGCGATGGTGTTGACGGGTCTCGGTTTATACCGCAAGCTCGGTGCGTTTGCCGGAGCTGGCAGTGCTGTTCCTGTAACAGGATTCGGCAACGCGGTTGTGTCTGCGGCAATAGAAGGGCGGACAGAAGGATGGGTTTTAGGTGTGGGAAGTAATATGTTCAAACTGGCGGGGTCGGTAATTTTGTTTGGGGTTGGTTCAGCCTTTTTCATCGCATTGATAAAGCTGATACTCGTATCGATGGGTGTAGTGGAATGGTAATTTTATTCCCTTCGAAACCGTCCATCCTTGCTTGTGGTGCTGTAGCTGGTCCGCTTGAAAATAAAAGTGTTTTTAAATCATATTTTGATGCCATTTCCGAAGATGAAAGATGGGGTCAAAAAACAAATGAGCAGGGGCACTCCAAAATGATTCAAGAAGCCTGTAATATTGTCATGAAGAAAGTGGATTTGAAAAATTTGGATGTTGATTACTTTTTAAGTGGAGATCTTGTGAACCAGATGACCCCAACCAATTTTGCAGCGAGAGAGCTTGCTATATCCTTTATCGGGCTATTCTCTGCTTGTGCGACTTCTGTTTCTTCAGTAATTATCGCGAGTCTTCTAACAGAATTAGGGGCTTCTCAATTCGCTATTGCCGGGGCAGCTAGCCAACATAATGCAATTGAACGCCAATTCCGTTACCCAATCGACTATGGGGCACAAAAGCCGGCAACCGCTCAGTGGACGGTGACAGCAGCGGGGTATGCACTAATCGGAAAACATGATCCTAAACTACCCTCTGTCGTTGCAGCAACTGTTGGAAAGGTTGTGGATTATGGGGAGGTAAGTCCGTTTCATATGGGTGGAGCCATGGCCCCTGCTGCGTACGATACAATCAATTCCCACTTAAAGAAACGTCATCAAAAGATTACGGATTATGATCTAATTATGACGGGGGATTTGGGGAAAATCGGATTGAAGATTTTGAAGGCGATGTTTGCTCAAACAGGCGCAAAACAAGAAGAACTTGAATTATTCCGAGATGCTGGTGCGGAATATTACGGAGAAGATAAGGCATTCCAATCGGGAGCTAGTGGTGCGGGTTGTTCTGCATCTGTCTATTTCAGTTATATCGAACAACAATTGAAAACAGGACGCTTTAAAAGAGTATTATTAGTAGCAACAGGCGCTCTTCTTTCTCCAATGTCTTTCCAACAAGGGGAAACAATCCCCTGTACTGCGCATGCGATTGAAATTACGATGGAATGAGGAGAAAAACATGCTTTTTTTTAGTTTTTTAATTGCCTTTATTGTGGGCGGTTTAATTTGTGTGGTCGGGCAGTTAATCATGGATGTGGGAAAACTGACACCCGGCCATACATTAGCTATTTTAGTAGTGGCAGGTGCCGTCTTGGATGGCTTGGGATTATATGAGCCATTGATTGATTTCGCGGGTGCCGGAGCAACAATCCCCATCACTTCCTTTGGTAATTCATTAACCCATGGGGCATTGGTCGAGGCTGAAAAACATGGATGGGTCGGTGTGTTGACAGGGATGTTTGAAGTGACAAGTTCCGGCATAAGTGCGGCGATTGTCTTCGGATTTATCGCAGCATTAATTTTTAAACCAAAAGGAAAAGCAAACTAGACGAATACCCCAACTTTTCTTTGTGTACTGTCATAGTATACAAAGTGAAAGGAGGGGATTTTTTATGTGGAATCACTGCGGTCAAGTAAGCCCTGCCTATGATTATTGTGGACCAACTTACAGCATGCCTGCATATGATATGTGTGGAGGCGATGGAGGATACAAAGGTTCTTACTTTGTGTTAATCGTTGTATTATTTATTTTATTAATCATTGTAGGAAAGTGCTATATGTAAGGAGGGGAGATAAATGCAAAACCCTTTTTTTAAGCAGATAGAAAACAAAACCGGCGTAAGTATGGAGGAAATCTTTGCGCTGGCAAATGCAATTCAGCATGCTGATTTTACGAATGAAAAGCAAGTTCGTAAAATTATAAAACGAGTAAGCAAAGTGGCGAATAAACCGGTAACAAAAGAATTGGAAGATCAAATTGTAAAGTCGATTGTGCAAGATGGAAAATCATTGGATTTAGGTAAAATCCAAAAAATGCTTGGCTAATCAATCAAAAAGCAGTCGCCAAATATCGCGACTGCTTTTGTTAATCATTATGGAATCCTAGGGCTAAAGAATTGATTTCTCCATTGCACGATGTGGAATTCCCGCATCCAGAAATTCCGGGGATGTGACTGTGTAGTGCAGCTTCTCATAAAAAGGAACGGCATAGCTTTGTGCATTAAGCTTTAGCTTCACCAAGCCGAGCTCTTTTGCAAATTCTTCAATATTCTGCATGATGAGCAAACCAAGTTTCTTGCCTCTATATGGTTCAAGCACACAAACACGTTCCACTTTTCCGGTGTTTTCTTCTATTTTGCGAAGCCGGGCAGCTGCTATCGGCTGGTCTTTTTCTTTTACGATAAAGTGGGTAGAGGAAGAATCATGCTCATCCAGCTCCAGGTGCTCAGGCACACCTTGTTCTTCAACAAAAACTCTTTTTCTAACGAAAAATGCCAAACCAAGGTCTTTTTCGTTTTCTACAATGTCAAATTGATACAATTATTATTCAGCCCCAGTTAATCGGTAAGTTTCGTAAGTAGTCCAAGAGCCATCCTCAAGTTGGTATACTAGGTGAATTCGATCGATTACTTCCTGTTCATCGACACCAATCATTCGCAACTGACCATAAATATCGTCATGTTCAGTTTCAGTTAAATCCTGCGCAATGGTGAAGTGTGGGATGAAGACGTGTTTCGGCTCCCCGATATTCAACTGTTGCTGGAGGTCTTGATGTATTTTATTGAGCTGATCAGTTGGCTCCACTTTAAAATAGATGACATTCGTTATCGGAAAGAATGAACTAACTTTAGAAGCATGTATATTTAAAGGTGCATGGTTCTCTGCGATAGAAGCAATTGTTTTGGAAATCTTGCTGATTTCTTTTTCATCTGCTTCAAAAGCTTCTTTAAGTGTAAGATGCGGTGTGATTTTTGAATAATGAGAATCGTAACGTTTGCGATATGTGTTTGCTAAATCTTGAAATTTTTTGGATGGAAATGCTACAATACCGTATTTCATTATTTAAGCCCCCCTAAATTTTCTGATACTAACAATTATAACAGAATTTTAAAAAATTCGACATTTCTCATTCTGTTAATTAACTGAAATTTTGAATTAGTGCTCTTTTAAGATCAGGTTTCCAATATTTCCATGTATGATTACCATCGAATTCATCATAAAATGTTTTATAGCCCTTCGCTGAAAGTACCGAGTGCAGCTGACGATTCGGTGCCAGAAAGTCTTTGATCTGTTTATCTGTCGTTACGACCTGATCTTCACCTTTTCCAATAACATGATAAAATGAAACCGCATTCATGATATTCGATTCTTCCACGATTTTTAAAACATGCTCATCCACATACGGAGATTGTAAAATAGCTTTTCCGAAAATAGTTGGGTATTTTAATGCCGCTAGCAATGATACGGTTGCGGCCATTGAATCCCCAATTACACCTCTGGTCGAGCCAAGTTGCAAAGTGGAATATTCCTCATCCAAGTAAGGAACGAGCTCATGTGCGAGAAACCTTAAGTAGGCCTCGTGAAGTTTGCCGGTTGGGATATACTTCTGTCTCCGATCCTCCACACTCTTGTATGGAATACCAACGATAATCAAATTTTCGATTTCATAATCTTCGAGCAACTGATCAGCCAATCGAGGGATTCCACCCAATTGGAAATAATCTTTCCCGTCAGAAGCAATCAAAATGTTATATTTATTTAAGGGAGTATAGTTTGCGGGTACGTAAATTAATAACTCCTGTTCTTCATTCAGTGAAGTACTGAAAAATGGCACTTCCCTGATGGTTCCGTGGTTCATGCGGCTCCTCCTTCTATACTAAGGTGATTTACCGAAATTGTATCATAATGAAACTTCCACGTGTACTATGTAGTATGGAAATAAGTGCATAATAAAAAGACTTAAGTGTACATACTCTAAATGAAAGAGGCTTGATAATGTGCAAGATAAAAAAGAACGAGTGCCATCGGAAGCAGTTGCACAAGCAACAAAAGAAGCGTTGAAACGCCGCGGAGTGAAAATGGATGACATCGCTGATATTGTCTATCAATTGCAATTACCATATAATGCAAGCTTGTCGATGGAGGATTGTGTCGATTCAGTCGAACGAGTTTTATGCAAAAGGGAGGTACAACATTCTATACTGGTAGGAATTGAGCTGGATGAATTAGCAGAGAAGAAACTACTATCGGAGCCATTGCAATCAATCATCGAATCCGACGAAGGCTTGTTTGGGGTTGATGAAACCCTTGCACTTGGCGTGGTTATGACATATGGAAGCATTGCTTTAACCACTTTTGGTTATTTGGATAAGAGTAAAATAGGGATTATAAAAGAACTTGATACAAAACTAGATAGCAGTGTCCATACATTTCTGGATGATTTGGTTGCCAGTATTGCGGCCAGTGCGGCGTCAAGAATTGCACATCGACTGCGTGACCTGGAAGAAGATAGAAGCGCTATGGTGGATACTACAGAGCTAGTACTGGAATCTTCATCAAGTTCAAATTCAGATTTTTAATTTGAGTATATATATCGTAAAATAAAATAGTGATGAAATGAATTTTTAAGTAAATGGAGCAAAAAGATGACACCAAAAGATATAAAAACATTAATTACTAGCGGTACGGTGATTTTAGCCGTAGTTCTTTATTTATTATTTAGATAATGACCTAAAAGGCAGCCCCCCAGCATGAATGGAGGTCTGCTTCAAAGTATAGACAAAGTCGATCTCCGACTTTGTCTATACTTTTTTTAGGTTATTTACTTAAATGAAAAATTACCCAGACTGTCTTGGAAACGCTTGGCAGACAAGGCGGGCAGTTGAGTGAAGAGATGAATAGAACAAAGCGTTCATGAGGGGACGAACGAGACAACCAACGCAGGATGAAAGCGTTTGTCAACAGTCTGAAGCAGCCCACCAGCATAAATGGAGGGCTGCTTTTCATCGTTTTCTCAAAAGGAGTTTGAAAATAAATATAGACCCTTCTCAAAATGAAAAGGATCCAATTCTTTTTATTCAAACTTAAAAGTTTTCCAAAAACAAATACTACTTGAGATGATTAATAGTCAACTTGGTGCTGACCGAAATCAATCTGTGGCAATTCTTCCCCATCCTCTTTCAAGAATAAAAAAGATTCGTCCTTTAACTGATGTAATTTTTCTTCATTTAATCCAATAGACAAAGGTCCTGAAAAAATTTTCTCCCACCAAGTATCAGTCGAAATCATTTAAAATTGCCCCCTTCAGTTTGTCTCTTTCCTTCTAAATACCATCTGTACAATAAAATTAAACATTTTAGAAGGAATTAGACGATAAATTGTAGTAAATTGTACATAGTTATTATGAACAAATTAATTTTAATTATGTATTAAGGAAAGGGATGTAGATGGCAAAATATTCAGCACAAGACGTTGAAAAGATGATAGAGGAGCAAAAAAACTTTTTTTTAACAGGGTATACAAAAAATTTAGAATTTCGGAAAAAACAATTATTAAAGCTGAAAAATAAAATAAAACAATATGAAAAAGAAATATTGAAGGCTTTAAACTTGGACTTAGGAAAAAGCGAGTTTGAAGCTTATTCGAATGAAATCGGCATTGTGCTTGATAGCATTAACCACTTTATAAAAAATATCGATGAGTGGTCAAAACCTGTGCATGTTAAAACACCTATTCATTTCCAACCGGCAAAAAGTTTTATTATCAGGGAGCCGTACGGGGTTGTATTGATTATCGGCCCGTTCAATTATCCTTTCCAGCTTGTAATGGAGCCTTTGATTGGAGCGATTATCGGCGGTAATACAGCGATAGTGAAACCATCTGAAACAACTGCGCACACAACAGAAATTATAAAAAAGATTCTTGAAGAAACATTTGATACTTCCTATATCAGGGTGGTAGAGGGGGAGAAGGAGGAAGTGACCCACCTGATACACGCCTCATTCGATTACATTTTCTTTACTGGCAGTGTAGCGGTTGGAAAAGTAATTATGCGAGCAGCGGCAGAAAGGTTAACGCCCATTACATTGGAACTTGGCGGGAAAAGTCCTGCCATCGTCGACCAAACGGCCAATTTGGATGTGGCGGCTAAACGGATTGTTTGGGGGAAATTCAATAATACCGGTCAAACTTGTGTTGCACCGGATTACTTGTTGGTGCATTCTTCGATTTACGATGAATTCATCAAAAAATTGCAAAACACGATCGTACAATTTTATGGCGAGGATGCCCAATTCAGCGATGACTACGGGAGGATTGTCAGCAACCGCCATTTCACTCGGCTGCAAAAATTGCTTGAAGCCGAAAACGCGAATATTACATTCGGGGGCAAACTGGACGCCGAGAAACTTTATATCGAACCAACGATTCTGGAAAATGTTGATTGGTCCAGTCCCATTATGGAAGATGAAATTTTCGGTCCTATTTTACCCATTATGAAATACGATAATCTAAAATATACAATCCTTCAGATTCAAAAATTGCCTAAACCATTGGCTGCCTATTTCTTCTCGGAACACGAAAAGGCGATTGATTATTTCCTTGAAGAATTACCATTTGGAGGCGGCTGTATAAATGATACGGTGACGCATGTGGCTAACCCGTATTTACCATTTGGTGGTGTCGGGCCATCAGGTGTAAACGCGTACCATGGGAAAGCAAGCTTTGAAAACTTTACACATCCTAAATCCATCATGAAGCGTTCGTCGAAAATGGCGAATAACCTATTATTCCCACCATATAAGCAAAAATTGAAATTAGTAAGAACAATGTTGAAATAAGAATATTATTAAAAAAACAACGATTTCCGCAAAGCGCTAGCGGAAATCGTGTTTTTCAAAAAATCTATAACTTCCTTATTATTGGAATGCAATAGAAGTGGTATAATATTGTATACAAACATAAATGGAATGATCGCTTACCATTTTAAAAATAATTTGGAATTACATACTTTATAAGGTGTCGATTATTGTTGAATTTTGATATCATTAATTTATTTAGAAGTTACGGAAATTGAGGGGGCTTTTTAGTGAATAATGTATTTGATGAAAAACGAACAATTGATCTCTTGCATCAATTGGTGAATATTCCTAGTCCATCTGGTTATACCAATACAATTATGAAATTTATAGGGAATCATTTACATAACCTAGGTATTGCATTTAAACAAACTAATAAAGGTGCCATAATTGCTACAATGGAAGGTGAAAATACAAGTGATCACCGCCTATTGACTGCACATACCGACACTTTGGGCGCAATGGTGAAAGAAGTAAAATCAAACGGCCGATTAAAACTGACGATGATTGGCGGTTTTAAATGGAACGCGGTTGAAGGCGAATATTGTACAATCCACACCGCACAAGGCAAAAAAATCCGTGGTACAATCCTGCTCCATGAAACAACAGTCCATGTCTATCCGAATACAGATGCAATTAAAAGAGATGAAAATCATATTGAAGTCCGCATTGATGAAAAATGCTTCAATGCGGATGATGTACGCTCCATCGGTATTGAAGTGGGGGACTTCGTTACTTTCGACCCCCGCTTTGAGGTGACGGAAGCCGGCTTTATCAAGTCCAGACACTTGGATGATAAAGCAAGTACAACTCTACTCTTGCAATTAATGCAATTCATAAATGAAAACGATATTAAGTTGCCTTACACAACACATTTTTATATTTCTAATAACGAAGAGATCGGCTATGGCGGAAATTCCAATATTCCTGAACAAGTAGTAGAGTATATTGCCGTTGATATGGGAGCAATCGGGGATGGTCAAAGTTCTGATGAATACACGGTATCTATCTGTGCAAAAGATTCGAGCGGCCCATATCATTATGAGTTAACGAGACATTTAGTGGAACTTGCTAAATCGAATGCCATTGAGTATAAACTTGATATTTATCCATTTTATGGCTCTGATGCTTCTGCGGCTATCCGCGCAGGCTTCGATGTAAAGCATGCTTTATTTGGACCGGGTATTGAAGCTTCTCATGCCTATGAGCGTACTCATGTTGATTCATTGAAAGCGACGGCACAATTGTTATACGCTTATGTAATTTCACAAATGGATTCGGAGGATTAATATGTATACAGAGGAATTATTAAGCATCATCCCATTGAAGAAAATTACCGGGCAGTTACCGAATACAATTAAAGACATTTCAATCGATTCAAGAAGTGTACAGCCGAAAAGCTTATTTGTGTGTATTAAAGGCGAGACAGTGGATGGTCATAATTTTGCACAAAAGGCAGTGGATGCCGGTGCAACAGTAGTTGTAAGTGAGCGCGAGCTTTCTTTGGAAGGGGAAGTGGCCCAAGTAATTGTAAAAAGTACAGAACGTGCGCTGGGATTACTTGCTTCCAAATTTTTTGATTATCCTTCCAATGATCTGATGATGATCGGTGTAACCGGAACAAATGGAAAAACAAGTGTCTCAGGAATAATCCATCATATGCTTGTTGGGATGGGGGAACGGTCGGCACTGTCGGGAACAATCGGCTTCGAATTAAATGGTGTGCTATATGAGACAGCCAACACGACAAATGATGTGTTAAGTACGCAGCAGATGATCTTCCGTGCAAAGATGGAAGGTTGCAGAGCGATGGTCATGGAGGTTTCCTCCCATGGCTTGGCTTTGGGCAGATTGGCAGGTGTAGATTATGATGTTGCGGTATTTACAAACCTGACGCATGATCACTTAGATTTCCATGGAACAATGGAGGAATATGGAAATGCTAAGGGACTATTGTTCTCTCAAATGGGTCAAGACTTTACTAAAAACAAGTATGTTGTATTAAATGCAGATGATCCGTGGTCCGAAAAGTACGAGAAGATGACTTCTTATCCAGTTTGGACATATGGTTTAAAAAATGACGCTATCTTTAAAGCGGAAAACTGCAATTATGAAGACGGGCTAACAACTTTTGATATGCATACACCTGAAGGTAAATTCCCGGTATCCATGCATTTGCTAGGCGAATTCAATGTTTATAATGTGTTGGCGGCTACTGCAGTTTTTTACGCCAGAGGGTTCACGATTGAAGAAATCATCGAACAAATTGAGGATTTAGCGCCGGTACGCGGTCGGATGGAACGTGTCAAGACGGACTTGCCATTACAAATATTCATTGATTATGCACATACACCGGATGCCATTGAAAAAGCTATCAGTGCCGCATTACCTTATAAAAAACAAGAAAATAAATTGATTTTCTTGTTTGGAACTGGTGGGAACCGTGATAAATCGAAACGTCCAGCCATGGCAAAAGAAGCTTCACGGGCAGATTATGTGATACTTACAACGGATGACCCGCGTTATGAAGAGTATGATAGTATTACGAGTGATTTAGCTAAAGGGATGACCCACGACAACTATGCTTGTATCGGGGACCGCGCAGAAGCAGTTCGTCATGCAGTATCGATTGCGGAGCCGGGGGATATCATTATCTTCGCTGGTAAAGGGCATGAAGATTACCAAATCATCGAAAATACAAAATACCCTCATAGCGATGCTGAAATAGCGATCGAAGCCGGGCGACTAAAATTCGTTTAATGCAAAGAAAGAGGATATAACTTTTTGTCTTTAGGCTGTTCGGTAAGCGGTTGTTTACTGGGCAGCCATTAAAATTTAATTGGAAGTGCATGTTACCGGGACACTTGAAGGCAATTGTCCGTAATATAAAAAGCGGGTTATAGGAAAAATGGTTGTACTACCAACCGTTAATCTTTTATTATACTGATATGTACTTAAAATGAAATCGGAATAAGGAAAAACAAATCGCCATTGATTTGGCGATAAGCATATTTCCTTATAGCTTGGATATAGAAAAAGGAGAAAAAGAATGACTTCAAAATTAGAACAGGACATATTATCACGTCGCACTTTTGCCATCATCTCTCACCCGGATGCCGGTAAAACGACGATTACGGAGAAACTATTACTATTCGGTGGAGCTATCCGTGATGCTGGTACAGTAAAAGGGAAAAAATCAGGTAAGTTCGCTACATCCGACTGGATGGAAATCGAGAAACAACGTGGGATATCGGTTACATCCTCCGTAATGCAGTTTGATTACCTTGGAAACCGGGTCAATATACTGGATACACCTGGTCACCAAGACTTCTCGGAAGATACGTACAGAACTTTAATGGCGGTGGATAGTGCGGTGATGGTGGTTGACGCTGCAAAAGGGATAGAGGCACAAACATTAAAGTTATTTAAAGTTTGTCGTCTGCGCGGGATTCCGATTTTCACTTTTATCAATAAATTGGACCGACAAGGGAAAGAGCCCCTTGAGTTAATCGAAGAGTTGGAAGAAGTATTAGGAATCAATGCTTACCCAATGAACTGGCCTATCGGGATGGGGAAAGAATTTTTAGGTATTTATGATCGATATAATAAACGTATAGAACAATTCCGTACAGATGAGTCAGATCGATTTTTGCCGATTGATGAAGATGGAGAGCTAGCCATTGACCATCCAATGAAAGTTACTTCTTATTATACACAAGCAATGGATGACATTATGCTTTTAAACGAAGCTGGGAATGATTTTTCGGAGGATAAAATTCGACGTGGTGAATTAACGCCAGTATTCTTCGGATCCGCCTTGACGAACTTTGGTGTGCAGACATTTCTTGAGACGTACCTGCAATTCGCGCCCACACCACAACCGCGCTTAACAGAGGATGAGCAGTTTATTGACCCGGTAGAGCATAATGAACTTTCTGGATTCATTTTCAAAATCCAGGCAAACATGAATCCGGCTCACCGTGATAGAATTGCATTTGTCCGTATTGTATCAGGCAAATTTGAACGTGGGATGAATATCACCCTTTCACGTACGAACAAATCTTTTAAAGTTACGCAATCTACACAGTTTTTGGCGGACGATCGTGAAACGGTGGATGAGGCTGTTGCCGGCGATATTATCGGTCTTTATGATACAGGAACTTACCAAATTGGAGATACAATTGTTGGTGGCAAGAAAACGTTCCAATTTGAAAAGCTACCTCAATTTACTCCGGAGTTATTTGTCCGTGTAACGGCGAAAAATGTAATGAAATCAAAACAATTCCATAAAGGGATTTTACAATTAGTGCAAGAAGGGGCTATTCAATATTATAAAACGCTTCATACGGAAGAAGTAATTCTTGGGGCTGTTGGTCAATTGCAGTTTGAAGTGTTCGAGCACCGTATGAAAAATGAGTATAATGTTGAAGTGCAAATGCAGCCGATCGGTTCAAAAATCGCCCGTTGGATTGAAAATGAAGAAGAAGTGAAAGAATCCATGCATTCAACTCGCTCAATGCTTGTGAAAGACCGCTTCGATAACCTAGTCTTCCTTTTCGAAAATGAGTTTGCCATGCGCTGGTTTTCAGAGAAAAACGAAGATATTAAACTTTACAGCTTATTATAAAAGACCAAAGAGCCGCATTTTTTGGCGCTCTATTTACTAGTTAAATTCATCTTTTTAAAAAAATTATATTGCATTTACTCCCAACCATGCTATAATTAATTTAAATAATAACTGAATAACCATTTGACTATTGTCAAAGGGGAGTAGCTTATAAGTATTGAAAGATACTTACTTCACATTCGTCATTACATGGTGGGAACCATCGGGTGTGAAAGCAGATGAACAATCGATTTCAAATATTTTTGAAGTCATTCCAATTGCTTAGCAAGACCTTTGCCTATTTATTTAGGCATGGGTCTTTTTCTTTTTGCCTAAAGATGGTTATTCAGCAAAATTTATTTATAAGCAGTCAGGAAGGCAGCAAGATTTCCAGGCTGCATGAGTGCGGGCTTATCAAGACCTAATGATTGGATAAGCTATTTTTACTCATAAAAATCCCTTAACTAGGGTAAACAAATGTCAAGGAGGAAGATGTTGTGGAAATATTTTTGGAGTATGCATGGGTATTACTTGTACTGATTGTATTAGAAGGATTGCTAGCTGCGGATAATGCAGTCGTTATGGCTGTAATGGTAAAACATTTACCTGCCGAGCAACAGAAGAAAGCATTATTTTATGGATTGTTTGGAGCATTCATCTTCCGTTTTGCAGCACTGTTCTTAATCACGGTTTTAGTAAACTACTGGCAAATCCAAGCCATTGGTGCAGCTTATCTGTTATTTATCTCAATAAAGAATATTTATGATCAGAAATTTAAAAATGGCGATGAAGATGAGGATGATGTTGAAGAACACACTAAAAAAGGAAAGGGCTTCTGGGCTACAGTTGCAAAAGTTGAAATGGCGGATATCGCATTCGCAGTAGATTCAATGTTAGCTGCTGTTGCGATAGCTGTGACGTTGCCTGAAGTAGGTAATTTCGATATCGGTGGCATTAATGCCGGACAATTCGGTGTTATGTTCTTCGGTGGGGTTGTCGGCCTGATTCTTATGCGTTTCGCAGCTCAATGGTTCGTGAAGGTCTTGCATGATTACCCTGATTTAGAAACTGCTGCCTTTTTGATTGTAGGTTGGGTAGGTGTGAAGCTTGCTGTCTTAACACTAGCTCATGATAAGATCGAAATCTTGCCTCATGAGTTCCCTCATTCAACAACATGGAAACTGATCTTCTGGATCGTATTGCTTCTTATCGCACTTGGTGGATGGTTCCTTGGCGTTTCGAAAAAGAAGAAACAAACAGAACAACAATAGAGTAATAATCTGTTCCTCACAGAGTGTAGGCAAAGTCGATGTTCGACTTTACCTACACTTTTTTTAGGTTATTTCCTTAAATGAAAGATTATCCATACTGTTTTGAAAACGCTTAGTAGGCAAGGAGGGTGCCTAGTGAAGAATCGAATGGAACAAAGCATTCACGAGGGGACGAACGAGACAACCAGCGCAGTATGGAATCATTTGCCAACAGTCTGAGAGGGACGATGAAAACTGTTCCTCTTTCTATATGCTTGAATGAAATAAAATGTATTTAGCCAAACTATAATAAATGAATTCTCTTTATTAGAGGGTGTTCGAAGCATTATAGCTGGAATGTGGTTTGCAAATCTATGCAAAGTATTAAAAAAGTTGCAACAAAAATAAAGGTGGAAGGTTCACATTATTTTCTATTTCCATTATACTTGTAGAACTAGAACAATAAATAAAAGAGGCGAATAAAGTGGCCCGAAATCCAAAAAAAACTAGAACAATTACACCATTTCAGCTTCTTGTAAGTTATTACTTCATTGCGATAGCTACTTCCTTCATATTACTAAGAATACCTGCAGTGTACAAAGATGGAGTGGAGGTATCTCTTGTCGATACATTGTTCACGGCAGTAAGTGCGGTGAGTGTTACTGGTTTGACAGTCTTTGATATATCTGAAACGCTAACACCTTTTGGACTTGTTGTATTACTGGTAATTCTCCAGCTGGGGGCCATCGGGATTATGTCGCTAGGGACATTTCTATGGATTATTTTGGGGAAGCGAATTGGGATGCGTGAGAGGCAATTAATAATGATTGATCACAATCAATATAATTTATCTGGTGTTGTGCATTTATTGAAGGAAATCGTCAAGATCCTCTTTATAATTGAGGCAGTCGGTGCATTCATCCTATCGATCCATTTTGTCCGTTATTTCGATACGTGGGGTGAAGCAGTGAAGCATGGAATTTTTGCTTCGATTTCCGCTACGACCAATGGCGGTTTTGACATTACCGGCGATAGTCTCATACCTTACCATACAGATTATTTTGTACAATTTGTAGTCATGATTTTAATCGTATTGGGGGCAATTGGCTTCCCTGTATTAATAGAATTGAAAAAGTTCCTGTTTCGTAAAGAATCTGCATTTCGATTCAGTCTTTTCACCAAAATTACAACCGTAACCTATGGATTGTTATTTATCTTGGGTACTTTAGTTATTTTGCTGATAGAGTCGTTTCATTCGTTAAAAGGGATGGTATGGCATGAAAAACTATTTACTGCAATGTTTCATTCCATCTCTGCACGTTCGGGAGGCTTAACTACTTTTGATGTGTCTTTATTTAGTGAAGCTACAGACATCTTCTTGAGTTTCTTAATGTTTATAGGTGCTTCGCCAAGTTCGGTCGGCGGGGGAATTCGAACAACGACTTTTGCACTCGCCATTTTGTTTCTATATAACTTTGCAAATGGCCGAACAGAAATACAATTGTACGGGCGGGAAATTTATTTAATTGATATTTTTAGATCCTATGTAGTTATTATTTTGGCTTTCTTCATGGTAATGATATCGACAATGATATTATTAATAACAGAGCCTGCCGCCACAACTACACAAATTATCTTTGAAATAACCTCCGCGTTCGGGACGGCTGGAATGTCGCTGGGTATTACAGAACAATTATCGACTGAAGGAAAGTTCGTTATGATGATTCTTATGTTTATCGGTCGTGTCGGATTAATATCATTTTTATATACACTGGGTGGGAAAGTGGACAAACCGCCATATCGCTATCCAAAAGAGCGTGTAATAATCGGATAATTATACTAAGGCCTCATAGAATATGGGGCTCAGCGTGTAGACAAAGTCGATCTTCGACTTTGTCTACACGTTTTTTATTGGCTATTTCCTTCAATGAAAAATTTGCCCAGACTGTCTTGAAAACGCTTGGCAGACAAGGCGGGCAGTGAAGTGAAGAGATGAATAGAACATTGCGTTCATGAGGGGACGAACGAGACAATGAATCTAGGATGAAAGCATTTGTCAACAGTCTGGGCCCCATAGAATATAGGGCTATTTTGTTGGCGTAAAAAAATTTAGAATTTACAGATTTTTAACGTGCAATTTTTTGTAAAATTAGATAAATTAGAAGTAACTTACAAATATTATAAGTATTTTCTTTAGTTTTAATATTTTTACAAAACATTAATTAAATTAACACAGATAAATTTTACAAGTAAAAACACATATTATAGGTTAAAAGGACTGTGCTTATCGATTTTTCATACAATATGATAAGGCCGAATGACACAGATCTAAATGATTAGTGAAAATATATAATTACTAATTAGTATAAAAAAGCATTATTAAAATAGTTTTTATACTCTGAAAATGGTGTATTCTACCCATTTAATTTAAAAAATAACTATGGAATAATTTGTATTAAATGTATATTTTGAATATTTAGTATAATTTATATTACAAAGTCATAAAAACCCGAAGTTATTAATAGAATATATATATACGAATTGCGTGGAAGAGGTACTTTTTCCAAGTGGAAAGGATTGGTGAGGGGAAATGGTGAAAACTGTTCGACCTATTTTTAGGAAGTTGTTTCAAACCGTTAAAGATCCAGTACTAATATTAAATACTTCCTGTCAAATAGAGTCAGTTAATGACTTTGCAGCGCAAATGCTAAATATAGATCAGTCATCAAGACAACAATTAGAAATGGACGAAATTTCAAAGTTAAGATGGAAAGGCTATTTAGAAAAAATAAAAAGCAATTTGGGTGGATTTTGTAACCTCAACCTCAAAATTGATGAAAATCAATTCCAAGAGTTTCGAATGATGGGATATTATCATGAGAAAAAGGACCTCATCTTTGTCAGAATATCACCGCAATCCGAAACTAATTCCATTCTTCAAAGCAACAGCATCGACATCTATTCTATGCTCAATGATGTTTCTCATGGTCTTCTGCTGACCGATCTGGATGGAGAAATAGTGGATGCCAATGCATTGGCCCTACAATATATCCAGTGCGAAAAAAGTCAGATTGTCCAGAGACAGCATGAAGTGCTATTTGAACTTTTCACTGACTATGAATATAGCAAGCTTCAATACTTCGCCAATGTATTGAACACTGGACAGGCTTCCATAAATGTATCGGGTGTGAATGAAAATGGACAGATTACGTATTATCAATTGGATAGTAAGTTTAACTATAATATGAATTTAATTGTTACGACAATTACAGACCAGACAGAAAAAATCTTGCTTAAACAGCAACTTGATCAGCAAGAATCATTAAATTCGATCGGTCAAATGGCGGCTAGCATTGCCCATGAAATTCGTAATCCGATGACATCTTTAAAAGGGTTTGTGGATTTGCTAAGGCTAAACACCAACGATGAGAACCAAAATTACCTCAATGTCATGGATTCTGAATTGCAGCGGATGGAAACGATTTTAACAGAACTGCTGTACTTATCTAAGCCGAAAGAAAGGTTTTATGAGGAAACTTCAATAAGACAAGTGGTGCAAGAAGTTATTGAATTAATGATTCCTCATGCAATGAACCATAACATTATGCTAAAAATGGTTGATTGCAATTACTACCATATGCATATTATGGGGAACCATAATCGTTTAAAGCAAATGCTCATTAATTTAGTCAAAAATGCAATTGAAGTAATGGGTAATGGTGGAGTAATCAAAATAAAACTTGAAAGCCATGATGGTTGTGTAGAAGTCTCTGTCATTGATGAAGGCAGAGGTTTGTCAGATATGGAAATGAATCATCTATTCACTCCATTTTTTACTACGAAATCAACAGGGACTGGTTTAGGACTAGCTTTGGTTAAAAAGGTAGTGGAAGAGCACAACGGCTTTATTAATGTCGAAAGTTCAATGGGACTGGGGACAACCTTCAGAATCTCGTTGCCGGTTTGTGAGAGTCAATATATTCGGCATGAGGAAGATGAATCGATCGAACTGTGGATGAATCCCAAATCTTTAAACAGAATACCTGTTGTTTGAGTAATGTAAAGTTGAGGATTTTGACAAATGTTTCTTTTTATCGCTATAATTCATTTATATTATTGATAAAAAGGATGTTTTGTCATGTCTTCTAATGAAATTAAGCAATCGCTTAAATTGTATATTGTCTTGTCCAGGGCTAATAAGGCAATAAATGAAGTGACGAATCAATTTTTTCAACAGCAAGGTTTAAACCCGACTGAATTTGCAGTATTGGAGCTACTCTACCACAAAGGTCGCCAACCACTTCAGCAGATTGGAAACAAAATCTTACTTGCTAGTGGATCTATTACTTATGTGATTGATAAGTTGGAAAAAAGAGGATATTTAAATCGAGTCTCTTGTCCTTCGGATCGACGCGTTACATTTGCTGAAATAACAGAATCAGGTGCAGAATTTATGAAAAAACTATTCCCGGAACACGAAGAAAATTTGCATGAGTTATTAAGTGTTTTGACGCCCGAAGAAAAGGATACCGCTATTGAGCTGTTAAAAAAATTAGGGCTCTCCATCAAGGATTTGTCATATTAAAAGGAGTTGTCTCATCAAAAATGAGGCAACTCCTTTTATCATTCAAAAACAAGCCCCAAGTTACTCAATCGTTAATCCCATTTTGATCATCGCTTCAGATAAATCTACATCTAATCGGTCGAAAATAGTTAATCGAACTAGGTTATTTGCTTTTTCAAACACTACAGTAATAACCTCTTCACTATCAAGGTTAGCAATATAGGCTGTTGAGTTTTCTAAATCATAATCTCCGACAAAATCAGCAATATCATATTGTTCATAATCTTGACTGATAGCTCCCATAGTTTCCTCAGTATTGGCCACCAAGTCGTCAAAGGTCGAATCATCTGTTGTCATTGCTTCTATGCGCATGTTAATGGAATCATCTTCATCGTAATACAAAACATCTTTTCCAGGTTCTTCAGGTGTAAGGCTGAAACCAGGAATTACTTGGATACTGTATTGCTCACCGTCAACTTTGGAAAGTTCGGCAGTTTTGCTCTCTCCATTAGAAGAGAATGAAATGGTAGATTCAGTATCAGTTTCTTTTGACGTTTGATCTACTTTATTTCCTTCCTCTGTTGTTGGTTCTTCCGTATCTACAGATTCGTTCACTTCTTTGCCTTCAGTATGCGCACTACCTGTTGCACTATCTGTTTCTGTGGATTCTTGTTCAGTGTTACATGCTGCTAGAATCGTGATTGTTAAAAATAAAGTTATGATAAACTTAAGAGTTTTTGACATTTTTTATCCTCCTTAATAAATTAACGTATTAATACAATGAAAAGTTCCAAAATCATTCAAGTTACATCACAAGCTCAATGAAGTGGTAGTACCATAAACAATAGTAAAATAAAAATCTCATGAGAGACAATAATAAGAGGCATGCTTTTTTTCCACTCGTAAAGGAATCCCCATAACAACCCCGCAATGAAAGCTGCCACAACCCCTGGCCAGAAACCGCTGATTGCTACAGATAGAGAAAATAGGATACTGGTAATAATGACAGCATTGTTGGATGATACCCAATTTTTTAAATGCTGCTGTATAAAACCACGCCAAAATAGCTCTTCACCAATGACGATAATGAATATTAGCAAGATATAATGCCAAATATTATCTGGACCGTAATTTTTCAGGAACTTAGTAATCGCATTTTCTGCACCTGCGTCCACCTTTATGAGAAGAAAGTGGCCAAATCGTACAATTCCATAGAGTATCGTCCCGTAGCCAATGCCAAACAGCAGATATTGCCATGTTGAAATTTCATCTCTAAATTTCCCATATATTATCGCTATTGCAATGCCTACTAAAAGTGTAAAGGTGTATAAATACCAGAAGATCTTGATTTCTTCAAACGTTATATACAACATTACATAAATGAAGATTAAAGAAAGAAGGAGTCCGATCAATTGTTTAGATTTATCCATAAAAAAATGACCTCCTTCACATTATTTTATCAAAAAAAAAATCTCCTATCATCTATTAGCAAATGAAAAGAAGATTTTTATTTATTAACTTTGGATGATTCACTATGGAATCAACAGTTTTTACTTCCTATGCCTCCACCCATGGTTGCGAATCAACAAAGAACTCGTGGAGGGATTTGCCCGATGTTTTATTACAATTTATCGAGGCATGCTCATTCATTCTAGGAATACAAAAGGCTATGATTTATTTAATAGAATTAATGTTCATTAGGGTGGTTTAAAATCTTATAGCGTTTGTGATTAATAACTGTTTTTTCTTCCATATCCAGGTCATGGAAGTTTTCCATAATCGTTAAGTCTACAATGACAGAGTTTTCGTTTACTTTTTCAACCACTCCTTGTAAACCCTCTTTAAACTCGACAATATTTCCAACCTCTGCTATTTTCATAAGAGTCAGCTCCTTATCGATTAATATTAAGAAATTTTGCATGAAAAACCAAGAAAAGTAAAGTGAATTTTTGAATTTTTACTTAATTTTAACTAAAATTATTAAATAGAAGGTGATTTCAATGGAAAAATATGAAAAAATGATTGAACAACTTAAAACTGGAGAATTGGAAAACATCACGATTACTAAAGAAGAATTCCTGCAATTCCGCAAGCTTCTTGTACAAGATCCAATGTTCAAACACTTTCGTGGTGAAGCTCAACAGGGCGGAGATGTAACCTTCACGTTTTTAAAAGTTCCTAGGAGTTAAACCGCAGGAAATGTCGAACTTTGTCTAGCGATTTTCACCCTTTATCTCGCATGAACCTTTATAATAGAAGCATCATATTTTTTTAGGAGGAATGTAGTGGAAAGGGACCTTTTAAAAGAACTTGAGAAAAAAAGACAGCTAATGATTCAAACTGGAATACAATATGGTCTTCAAAACCATCGAACGATTCGTATCAGCAAAGAATTGGATCGTTTAATGAATGAACTAGATATTGAAATTGCAAATAGAGACGAACAATTAGAGGAAAATAAAGAGTACAATTATATTTTGTAAAAAATTTTGTATAAATTGTTTAAAAAGCGATTAATGGGGATATATTATTTATGAACACAGCAACATTCTCATTTCCCCCTTTTAGAGCAGGAGCATTTAGCTTCTGCTCTCTTTTTTTATTTTTATTTTTCGAAACACGTAATCGAAGGGAAGAAAAAGTTTTCTCCATTTATTAAGATATGACACCTTTAATGTAAAATTTATGTAATTATTTGCAATTTATAATCAATAATTAAAAAATGTTTGGTAAACTATAAAAAAACTTGATTTACAATCACTCTTCAAGGCAAAAGAAGATAGTATCAGATGCCATAAAATTTGCGAAGAAATGAATTAGGGAAGGGTTGTTAAAAATTATGATACATACGAAAAGGATTGCTTTTGTTGGAACTGGAGTTATGGGAGCTAGTGTAGTCAAACATTTATTAAACGCACAGTATGAAGTAACCGTGTACTCGCGTACGAAGTCGAAGGCAAATGACTTGATTGAACTCGGCGCAAACTGGGCTGGGACTCCGAAAGAAGCTGCAAATGAAAAAGATGTCATTTTTACAATGGTTGGTTTTCCTTCAGACGTTGAAGAGGTCTATCTTGGCGAGAACGGTCTATTGCAATCTGCAAAAGAGGGGTCAATAGTCGTAGATTTGACAACCTCTGAACCTACTTTGGCAAAAAAAATATATGAAGTTGCAAAACAAAAAGGGGTTTCTTCGATGGATGCACCAGTGTCCGGTGGTGATATCGGCGCGCAAAATGGCACGCTTTCCATTATGGTAGGTGGAGAGAAGGGTACTTTCGAAGAGTTATTACCGATTCTACAAATCTTTGGCGAGAATATAGTATATCAAGGAGAAGCCGGCTCAGGACAACATACAAAGATGTGTAACCAACTACTTATAGCTACGAATATGATTGGGGTTTGTGAATCAATCTCGTACGCACTGAAGGCTGGATTGGATATTGAAAAAGTGCTCCAATCCATTTCTGCTGGAGCAGCGGGGTCATGGTCACTTAGCAATTTAGGTCCACGCATGATTAAAGGAGACTTGGAACCAGGTTTTTATTTGAAGCATTTTATTAAAGATATGAAAATTGCAATTGATGAAGCAGAAAAAATGAACTTAGATCTTCCAGGTGTAAAGCTTTCAAAAGAGCTTTATAACACACTACTGGAAAAGGGTTACGGCGATAAAGGAACTCAAAGCTTGATCAAATATTATATGGATTAATGGCTTTATTTCGTTAATCAACCAATACAGTGTGTTTAATTTAAAGTTAAGGGAAAATAATTATGAGGAGCGAAGACTTTGGGGAAAACTTTCAATAACCAAAACTCGAAAACAAGAGGCCCACTTGCCTTATATCTATCGCTACCCATTATTTCATGGGCTTTCTATGATTTTGCCAACACTATTTTTTCATCCAACATCAATACTGTTTTTTTCCCTTTTTATATGGATGAAGTATTGGGAACTGACGAAGTTAGACAGCAGGTGGCAAGTACATTTATTTCGTACGCTAATGCCGTAGCAAGTTTCTTTTTGGTGATCTTTTCCCCTCTATTTGGAGTGTGGATTGACAATACGGGTTACAAGAAGCGTTTTATCGTCTGGTTTGCTTCCATCTCAATCCTCTTTACTTTCATGATGGGGGTTTTTGGCGGCTTACATATAAATGTAAATTATTCCGGTGTCCCCTTGAGTCTATTTTTAGTAGTTATAAGTTTTGTTATCGCAAAATTTTTCTTTAATTCAAGTTTAGTATTTTATGATTCAATGATGGGTGATTTGGGAACAAAAGAAGAAATGCCCCTAATTTCAGGTTTTGGGGTGGCAGTAGGTTACTTAGGTACTATTTGCGGTTTGCTCGTTTATTTGCTTGTCAGTGATGGGGATTTCCACCGTGCATTTATCCCGACTGCCATTCTCTATTTGATCTTTTCTCTGCCGTTATTTTTCTTTATGAAGGATAAGCCCGTACCTAAGGAACAAAGAAGAAAAATAAAGTTTTTTGAAGGCTACAAGGAGATTTTCCAAACCTTTAAGGAAATGAAAAAGTATAAGGCCATATTTACGTTTATGATTGCTTACTTTTTCTTGAATGATGCAATCGCGACAACAATCGCCATGATGGCTGTCTATGCAACAGCGATTGTCGGTTTCACATCATCCCAGTTCATCGTATTGTATCTAGTGAGTACGATTTCCACTGTAATTGGGTCAATGATTTTTGGATATGTCGCCAAATCAATAGGGTCAAAACGATCCGTGACAATTGTGGCGATTATTATGATTATTGCATTGTTCATTGCTGTATTTGCGACAGCTCAGTGGATGTTCTGGATTGCGGGCAGTTTATTTGGTGTCTCCCTTGGATCGATGTGGGTAACTTCTAGGACTTTAATCATTGAATTGTCGCCAGAAGAGAAGCGGGGCCAATTTTTCGGTTTATTTGCCTTTTCCGGCAAAGTGTCATCGATCATCGGGCCAGCTTTATACGGGACAATCACATTACTCCTTAAAGATTACGGCACAATAGCAAGTAGAACAGCACTTGGTTCGTTGATCATCTTAACTATAATTGGGCTAATCATCCATTTACAAGTAAAACCTGTAAAAAATAGATGATAGGAGAAAACCGTTCCCTATGTTACAATTTACTTAGAAAAAATGTATCAAAAGTTGCTAAAATTATATATTTTAGCCGGGAAAGGAAAGAGTCATTTGGAGCATAAAGGTATTTTACTAGAAAGTGGAACAAACGAACTTGAAATTGTAGAATTTGAAGTTGCTAATAATAAATTTGGCATTAACGTTATAAAGGTTAAAGAAATTATCCAGCCAATTCCTGTTACTTATATTCCACACGCACATCAGCATGTAGAAGGGATTGTCCAACTGCGTGGCGAAGTTCTGCCTGTGGTTAATATGCTAAAAGTATTAGGGATTTCCAATGCTTCATTTAGTGCACAACAAAAATATATTGTTGCTGAATTCAATAAGCAAAAAGTTGTATTCCATGTTGATAATGTTACACAGATCCACCGAATTTCATGGAATGATATTGAAAAGCCTTCGGATATGTACCAGGGCGGGTCAAGTCAAGTAATCGGTGTCATTAAACAACAGGATACAATGATCTTGTTATTGGATTTTGAAAAAATTATGGTCGACATCAATCCGGAATCTGGTATAAACGTGGATTCTGTCAAAAAATTAGGAAAACGTGACCGTTCAGAGAAGAAGATCGTCATAGCAGAAGATTCACCTCTTCTTAGAAAACTTCTGCATGATACGATGAACGAAGCAGGCTATGTCAACCTGGAATTTTTTGAAAATGGGCATGATGCCTATGAATATCTTGAATCACTTCTTCGTACAGGCAGCAATATCGAAGAACATGTACAGTTAGTGGTGACGGATATTGAGATGCCGCAAATGGATGGGCATCATTTTACGAAAAAAATAAAATCGCATCCACAATTAACAAAGCTTCCAGTCATCATTTTCTCAAGCTTGATTACTGACGATCTTCGACATAAAGGGGAAGTAGTGGGTGCCGAGGAGCAGATCAGTAAACCTGAAATTGCAGAACTAATATTAAAAGTAGATGAATTGATCTTATAACAAAGTATATTTTAAGGTATCCATAAATCTATATTTTATTTAGTAAGGCTCTTCCCATGGCGTATTGATTTGCATTTAGAACACGGTCGGATACCTTTACGGTTTTTCGGCCGTGTTCTTTTTTCTTCTCGTGTTTAAATATGGGATTATTCATCCATTCTTTAGTGTGTAGGGGAGTATCTCTTCCATATTAAAATTCAAAGAAAGAGTGATTACTATAGAAAATATGGAAAATTTAAGAACGGCTATAATCGATATCGGTTCAAATACAATTCGTCTAGTACTTTATAAATATAATAGGCTTGAAGGGTTAAAAGAATTCGGAAATATAAAAACAGTAGCAAGATTGCGAACATACTTGCAAGAAAACGGCGATATGTCTGAACAAGGCATTTCCTTGTTGGCTGAGACATTAAGTTCATTCAAAAAGATACTGGATGATTATCAAGTAAGCGACATTAAAGCCACCGCTACCGCTGCAATTCGACAAGCCAGGAATAATCAGGAAATTATCTCCCGTATGGAAAACGAAACGGGCATTCTCATTGATTTATTGACAGAAGAAGAGGAAGCGTATTTTGGATTCGTAGCCGTGGCTCATTCCATGGATACGAAATCTGCAGTGACGATTGATATCGGCGGGGGGTCAACAGAGATTACCCTGTTCAATGATAAAAAATTGCAAAAGACGATCAGTTTCCCTTTTGGTACGGTTTCGCTCAAAGAAAAGTTCGTTTCTGGTGAAATAATCAGTAAAGAAGAAAAGGACTTATTGCAACAATATATTAGGCAGCAATTTGAAAAGCTGGATTGGATTCGGCAACTCGGGATACCAGTAATAGGAATCGGTGGAAGTGCACGCAATATTGCACAGATTCACCAACAGTTAATTGACTATCCCATCTCAGGAGTACATCAATATGAACTGAAAATGGATGAGTTAGTAAGATTATGTGACTACTTAGAAAAATTGACGTTTGAACAGTTGAAACAATTGGACGGGCTATCTTCCGATCGGGCCGACATTATCGGAATTGCTTTGGAAGTGTTTAAAGAGTTGATGGCCCTCGTCAATGCAAGGAGCTTCCAAATAAGTAAAAAAGGCTTACGGGAAGGATTAATTTATAAACGTGTGATGCAAAGCAATGTTAGTGCTTTTGATAAGTACAATGTTTTTGATGCGTATGCAAAACGGATTACCTTCGAATATGGGCGGTCAGAAAAAGAAGGTGCATTCCTTCGATCAATCACAGAACAATTCTACAGGGAGTGCTGCAATTTAGGCTTCTTTCAATATAGTGAGCGACACCTTGAACTATTGAAAAGGGCTGCCCAAGTATTTGCGATCGGCGAATACATTGAACAGGACTCCTCCAATCAGCATACTTTTTATTTGCTGGCCAATCAATCCATTGCGGGCATGAATCATGTAGAACGTGTGAAGCTCGCACTTCTTGCATCTTATAAAAACAAAGATTATTTCAGAAGATTTTCTGCTCCATTTATAACTTGGATATCAAGAGAAGAGTTGAAAACGTTAAAAGATTACGGGGCTATGCTGAAGTTTATATATGCTTTAAATGTCTCTAAACGAAATATTGTGAAGTCTATAAAAGTGGAAAAAGTAGATGAATTCATTCAAGTGAATGTGGAAGCTGAACATCTACCAATGGCTGAGATTTATCAGTGTGAACGCCAAAAAAAACATATCGAACGACTGTTTAAAAAACCTGTGCAAATTCATTTTTATAAAAAGGGTGAAAAGTGATGACTACCGAAATTAGATTAGATTCCCATGGAGAGAAAAATAACGAAGAGCTGATGGATTATGAGCGTATTTTAGAAGAAATTGCAAAGCCGCAATATTACAATAACCGAGAACTAAGCTGGCTGGCATTTAATGAACGTGTATTGGAAGAAGCGGAAGATGCTACGAATCCATTGCTGGAACGTTTGAAATTTCTGGCTATATTCAGCTCTAATTTAGATGAATTTTTCATGGTCCGTGTAGCTGGCTTGCAGGATCAAGTCAGAGCAGGTTTTCATAAACCCGAGAATAAATCAGGTCTAACACCAAAAGAACAGTTGGCTGAAATTGCCCAAAAGACACAAGCCCTTGTACGTAGGCAAATGGAAGTTTTCCGTTATCTTGTATACGATTTATTGCCGCAAGAAAAAGTGTATGTTCGTAAATTTAAAGCATTAAATGAACAACAAAAGCAGTTTGTGAATGAATTGTTTGAAGAGACTATCTTCCCGGTATTGACGCCTGTAGCTGTGGATGCTTATCGTCCTTTCCCTACATTGATTGGGCGGACATTGAACTTGCTCGTGATGCTGGAGGAAAGTGTGTACAGTGAGCATAATGAGAAAGTTGCGATTGTGCAGGTTCCTTCCGTTTTGGACCGTTTTATAGAAGTACCGAGCGAAAAGGGGGAAAAGGTTTTCGTTTTATTGGAAGACGTTATCTCTTCCCATATCGAAACACTATTTTATGGATACAATGTTAAATCTATTCAAGCTTTTCGTTTAACTCGAAATGCAGATTTAACCATCCATGAGGAGGGGGCGCGGGATCTCCTTGTAGAAATTGAAAAAGAGCTGAAAAAGCGAAAATGGGGCGTCGGCAGCCGTTTGGAAGTGCGGGATGGGGAAATTAGCGATGATGTCCTTGACTATCTTTTAGAAGAATTTGAGATTCAGGAATCGGATGTCTTTAAAATTGGTGGACCGCTTGATCTAACATTCCTGTTTAGTTTTGTGAAGAAAATTTCTGTCGGGCGTGAACACTTGCAATATGAAAGCTTCATACCGCTCCGTCCAAAAGACTTAGCTTCGGACGAAAATATTTTTGATAAGGCGTTGTCACAGGATATCTTTTTCCATCATCCATATGAATCATTTGAACCCATTGTAGATTTTGTAACCGAAGCGGCAACGGACCCTTCCGTTTTAGCTATCAAACAAACTTTGTACCGGGTTAGTGGAAATTCTCCTATTATTAACGCCCTTAAACAAGCAGCAGAAAACGGGAAACAGGTCACAGTATTAGTTGAGTTAAAAGCCCGATTTGATGAAGAAAACAATGTTCATTGGGCGAAAGAACTAGAACAGGCGGGATGTTTGGTGATTTATGGAATGAATAATTTAAAGACTCATTCCAAAATTACACTTGTTGTTCGGCAAAATAATGGGAAAATTGAACGTTTTGTACATCTAGGGACAGGCAACTATAATGATGCGACAGCCAAAGTTTATACAGACATGGGGATCATTACATCAGTAAAGGAATTTGGAATTGATGCCACTAATTTTTTCAATTATTTAAGTGGGTATACAGAAAAACCAAAATTCCATCATCTGGTGGTGGCACCTTTTGATATACGGGACGAGTTTATTGAATTAATAGATGAAGAAATACGTTGTCATAAAAAATATGGTAATGGCTTTATTCGTGCAAAAATGAATTCATTAACAGATAAAGATTTAATTATGAAGTTCTATGAGGCATCAATAAATGGAGTCAAAATTGAACTTGTAATTCGCGGGATTTGTTGTTTGCGTCCCGGAATCAAAGGAATTAGTGAGAACATTACGGTAACAAGTATTGTCGCACGATTCTTGGAACATACAAGAATCTATTGGTTCCACCACAATGGTGAAAATAAAATTTACTTATCTTCAGCGGATTTAATGACACGGAATATGGTCAAGCGTGTGGAAATATTATTCCCGCTATATTCCATTGATATTAAAGAGAGATTAATGGATATTTTAACGACGCAAATTGCCGATAATGTAAAGGCGCGTATACAGGATTCAACTGGCAAATATCATTATAAAGTAGTAGATCATGCCGAAAGTAAAATCAATTCACAAGAACTGTTCTTACTTGAAGCAATGAGTACGGTAGTAGTGGAAGAATAATTTTTGAAGTGCATTGCAAATGTTATCTCCCGCCTTGACTGGTGGGAGTGAATTTTGAATAGGTAAATATTCATGGTTGAATATACATTTTTTTAGTGGAAATGGATTTGTTATACAATCGTCCTAAAAATAGATGGAAATATCATTACTTATTGGATTATAGTGTTATAATATAACTATATTTTATTTTGTGCATCACGTCGTGTAGCTATGGGGGATAAAAATGATTACTTTTCCAACAAAAGAGTTTGAAAGCTTCTTGCAAGATATGATGAAACTAAATCCATTTGATTCTGTCGTCATATTGAAAAGACATAATGGAAGAGAGTTTACTGTAGAGATGATAAATTCTAATGCCTCAGTTCTTTCCCCTGTTCCTTATGTAAAAGGAATGGATGCAAGTGTATTTTTTCAATGGATCGATTGGGAAGACTTATTGCAAATGCTCCAATATCCAAAGGAGGAAATAGAATCTATTTCCATTAGTCGGAACAAACAACTATCTATATATATTCAACCTATTACGATTTTTACCGAACAATACATTGCATTAATCATAAAAGAAATTAGTAACGAAACTACAACTTTTAGCCAGCTTACTTTTCAAAATGAAAATACAGGCCTATTGAACAAAAGGGCATTGAATATTAAATGGCATGAGCATTATCAAAATTATAAGGATTCTTGCAATATTTCTTTGTTACTTGTGGATTTGGATCGTTTTAAAAAATACAATGAGTCTCTAGGGAAGCATAAAGCAGATGAAATGATTAAACAAATCAGCGAACGCTTCAATCAAGTGCGGAGCGAATTTTGTGAACTTTATCATTATTCTGGTGACGAGTTTGTATTTTTGGTTCGCCATACTCTACGTGAAGAGGTTGAGCTAGTCGTCAATAAAATTTTCGAGCTGCTTAAGGAGCCTTTTCTAATTGATGTACATGAATATTTCGTTACTTGTTCCATTGGTATTTCAACGATTTCAGCCAATGGTGTCCGAGATTTAGAGACATTATTACGCCAAGCTGAACAAGCATTATTCTATGTAAAAAAACATGGTCGTGCCCATTTTAGGTTTTATCGCGAGGAAATGAGTCATACCTTCCAGAATGAAGTGCTGATGGAAGCCCATTTAAGAAGGGCCATCGATTTAAATGAACTTTCACTTCATTTACAGCCACAGATTGATTTCGATACATATGAAATAGACAGTTTTGAAGCTTTGATCAGATGGAACAATCCAAAGTTTGGATTTGTACCGCCCTCACAATTTATTCCCATTGCTGAATCGTCTGGGCAAATTATACAAATTGGGGAATGGGTATTAGAACAGGTTTGCAAATATCAGCAGGAATGGAAAGCAAAAGGGTACAGACCCGTGCGTATTGCTGTCAACATTTCACCAAAACAATTCAAACAAGAGGATTTTGCAGAGAAAGTAAAACGAGTGATCCTTAAATACAATGTCGAACCAAAATATATTGAACTAGAAATTACGGAAAGTTCGATGGTGAACGTGGATGAAACCGAGAGCATTTTGAAGAACTTAAAGGCTCTTGGCGTGTTCGTTTCAGTCGATGACTTTGGGACAGGCTACTCCTCGTTAAGCTATTTAAAGAAATATCCAATTGATATTATTAAAATTGACCAGTCGTTTATTGCAGATTTAAATAAAGACGACAAAAATGAGGCCATTGTGAAAGCAATCATCGCCCTATCTCAAAATTTAGAAATGGATGTTATAGCTGAAGGCGTGGAGGAAATTTCTCAAGAAAATTTCCTGAAACTCCATCACTGCAAAAAAGGTCAGGGCTACCTTTATAACAAGCCCTTGCCGGTAGACGAAATTGTAGAAAAATACCTAATCAAATAACTGGAACCAGCAACCAGCAAATTTTATGGACCATAAAATTTGTTGGTTTTTTTATGTTAGATTTGCGTGTGATTTAAGTAGAGACTAAGAATAATAGCTCCAACGTTTCGAACCAATTTTACTGAAATGCTTTTCGAGAATGCGTTGGATGGTCTTTTTAGAGGTGTCCATATGACACCATTCATGAATTTTGCTCGTTGTAATGTTTTCTAGGGGAAATAATATTTTGAATTCTTTCAACGTGCGGAGAATTGCGATTTCAATCTTTTCTTTATAGCCGCAACTAGTACAAGTTACAATTCCTCCATATTTAGTTGAACTGATGGAAAAAGACTCGCAAATAAAACATTTGACACCTTTTTTCAAATTAGGATACTCGTAAGCTGGCAGCTGTTGAAGGGGGTGCTCCGGCATATGTTCCGCTACTAATTTTCCCGCCAGCTCTTTATCTCTTTGGTTGAGTGTAAATTGTTCATAATTGAGATTTTTAATGAGTTGATTCAGTTGAGTAGGTAAAATAAAAGGCTTGTCTAATGGGGCTTTGTATAGTGTGAACTCTGGGTTGATAAAAATAACTGAAGGTTGAATGGATGTTGGCAATTGATAATGTGTTAACCACTGGCGGAGTAACGATTCTGTTCGTTGTAATTGGGTGAGGGGATTAAAAATTTCAGTCCCGTCTTTCTGGAAAAATCGATCCGATTCAAAATAAAAGTCACCTTTATAATTTTTAATTTCAAACAGATGAATCTGATTATTTAAGATAAGTAAGGTATCAACTTGAAAAGTTTGATTGTTCACTTTTAACAACAAGTCGTTTAGAACTAAACAGTCACACTTTAAATCTTGCAGCAGTGCGTCAAAAAGTCTTTCCCCTTCGTAACCTTTCGAGAGATTATAGTAAGTTTGTTGATCTAACTTTGACAATGCCATTCTCGATTTTAAGGTTCTAAGAAGAACTAGTTGCGAAGGTTCTTGCCGTTCTTTATAAATCAGAAGCATTCATCCTTTCCAAATTTTGATACCACTATTTTAGTAGAAATCAATCGGACTTTCTAGATTTTTTTGAAACAAATTTGTCTATTAAGTCAATTCTCAGAGACAATTATTGTGGAAGCAGGTGGAAATTGTCCAATAGGTGGTGACTCAAAGACAAATACCTGGTGAAACGGTTAGGTTTGTCTAATAGAAGCGGTTTAAGAGACAAATACGTTGTGTACAGACAAAGAGAGTCTAATAGAATCAGTCTAAAAGACAATTAGTTAGAAAACCCCCGAAGAGAGTCCAATAGAGGCGGTCTAAAAGACAATTAGTTAGAAAACCCCCGAAGAGAGTCCAATAGAGGCTGTCTAATAGACAAATACATCGAAAATCCCGAAAGAGTGTCTAATAGAACCGGTCTAAAAGACAATTAGTTTGAAAACCCCCAAAGAGAGTCCAATAGAGGCGGTCTAAAAGACAATTAACTTGAAAACCCTCGAAGGAGAGTCCAATAGAGGCGGTCTAAAAGACAATTAGTTAGAAAACCCCCAAAGAGAGTCCAATAGAGGCTGTCTAATAGACAAATACATCGAAAATCCCGAAAGAGTGTCTAATAGAACCGGTCTAAAAGACAATTAGTTTGAAAATCCCGGAAAAGAGTCCAATAGAGGCGGTCTAAAAGACAATTACTTCGAAAAACCCCCAAAGACTGTCTAATAGAGGTCGCTATGAAGATAAATAGCCGGGGAATTGAATACGTAGAAAGACATCAACCTGGAGACCGGAGACAAGTTAGCGGGTAAAGGAGTTCCTATACTTGTCAATAGTTGTCTATAAATTCAGAAAACTGTATGACTTTATTGTAAATTTATAGTAAGATAAAAGTGAATGGACATTCATAAAGGGGTAGGGGGAATTTTCATGGTGAGAAATGAGACGATTATTATTACGGGTGGTTCCAGTGGGATGGGACTTGCTATGGCGAAACAGTTTGTAAAAGATGGAGCCAATGTTGTGATTACGGGCCGGGATAATGAACGGTTGCAAAATGCGAAAAATGAAATTATGGCGTTTGGTGAAAGTATAAGGACATTTCAAATGGACGTGCGTGAAATTGACCATGTTAAAGCAATGGTTCAATTTGCTGTCGAGGAATTCGGCAAAATCGATGGATTAGTAAACAACGCAGCAGGAAACTTTATAGTGGCGGCGGAAAAGCTTTCGCCAAATGGATGGAAAGCGGTCATTGATATCGTTTTGAATGGAACGTTTTACTGCTCATCTGAAATAGGCAAGTATTGGATCGAGCATGGAATTAAAGGCAAGATATTAAATATGGTAGCGACATATGCATGGGGAGCGGGTGCAGGTGTGGTTCATTCCGCTGCTGCCAAAGCAGGGGTATTGTCGTTAACCCGCACTTTGGCTGTAGAATGGGGACACAAATATGGAATCCGCGTAAATGCCATTGCACCAGGACCAATTGAGAGAACAGGCGGTGCGGGGAAATTGTGGGAGTCGGAAGAACAAGCAAAACGTACGTTAAATTCTGTTCCATTAAAGAGACTTGGAACACCGGAAGAAATTGCTGATCTTGCTTTGTTCATCATGTCCGAAAAGGCTTCTTATATGAATGGTGAATGTGTCACATTGGACGGCGGACAATGGTTGAATCCGTTTCCGTTTTAGTATTGTATACGATATTTTCCAAAGGGTAGCCTGAAACAATCTAGAAAATACTGGCATCCTTTGTATTAAAGAATAAACAATGCGGTGTTGGTTGCATACTAATTACACTTTCTGAACTTAGAGAAAAGGGGGGTGTAATGATCATGGGTATGTGGACAATACCGACGATTATTGCAGGGGCACTGATCGTTCTCGTATCATACTTACTGACAGCTGGTGTGATGAAAAAGACAAGGCACCGTGAATCTGCAGCCGATGTACCAATCAGCAAAATTGTCAGGGACCATCCCGTGGCGATGAACCCGATCATTATTATGTATCTTATTTTCGGGCTATTTACCGGAATCATCATCTTTTATTATTGGTCAATTTATGGATATTAGTATGTGATATTTTTTTGAAATCATCCTTCTACTCCAAAATACTGGTTCCATATCATGGTCAATTGTGAACAAATTGTGATATGATATAAGGAGAGTGTAGTTTCCCTGTTTGAAAGTTATTGACAGGAAAAGGAGTAGAAGGTCATGATTTCAACTAACACAAGAGCATTATTGGAGACACCAATTAGTGACTTTATTATTTCATCAGAAAAAGTTGCACATGTACAAATTGGTAATAGTGCCGAACATGCTTTACTCGTCTTAACAAAGACAGGTTATTCTTCTGTGCCCGTATTGGATATTAAGTATCGCCTGCATGGTCTATTGAGCAGTAAGATGATAACGGAATCCATATTAGGATTAGAGCGAATCGAATATGATAAGTTGGCGAATATCAAAGTTGACGATTGTATGGATTCTGATGTTACGTATTTGAAAATAACTGATACTTTCCAAAAAGCATTAGATTTAGTCATTAATCATGCTTTTTTATGTGTGGTGGATGAAGAAGGAACTTTTGTCGGTATTTTAACTCGTCGCGTCATTTTAAAGCAGCTAAAAAAGTATATTTATCAAGTAGAAGATTAATAGATTTCATAAAAAGACTCGACAAAACCTACGAAAGGGTTTTGTCGTTTTTTACACTTAGACTATATGAGGGGGGAGTTAGATGACAGCAACTGAGACAGAAATCATCAAGGTACTGGCAGAAGAGAAAAATATGAGAAAAGCTGCAGAGCGTTTGTTCCTGACACAGCCGGCCCTCTCCCAAAGATTGCAATCAATCGAAAAGGATTGGAATGCACAGCTTTTTATTCGTTCACAAAAGGGGCTAACGCCAACTCCTGCCGGGGAATTGGTCATTCAATATGCAAATGAAACCATACTCAGGAAAGAGCAAATCTTTGAGACTATCCAAGCACTTAATTCGAAAGTGCATGGAACATTAAAAATCGCTTGTGCATCAATCGTCGGGCAAAATTGGCTGCCAAAAGTGCTGAAGGAATTTGTAACCATCTATCCTGATGCCAAAATTTCACTCATTACAGGGTGGAGTTCAGAAATTGTAAAAGCATTGTACGAAGGGGAAGCGCATGTTGGGATTGTGCGCGGGCAGGTTGAATGGAAAGGGAAAAAAGTGCATTTGTTCCGGGATATGATGTACCTTGTCGATAAGGAAATCGAAAAAATCGATGATATTTTAACGACGGATCGTCCCTTCATCCAATTTAGAAGTGATTCGAACTATTACCAGGAAATTCAACTGTGGTGGCAACGTCATTTCTCTTCAAACCCGAAAAGGCAAATTATCGTGGATCAAATTGAAACATGTAAGCAGATGGCCATGAATGGAATAGGCTATGCCATTCTGCCATCCATCACTTTAAGTGGCGAAGAAGAGGTAAACAAGATTCCATTAACCCAAAATGAAAAAGATACCGGCCTTACGCGTGACACTTGGCTAATTGGCTACGATTCATCTTTTGAGTTAAGGCAAGTAGCTGCTTTTATGGAAGTGGTGACCCAACATGCCAGTTGCCTTTATGATTATACGAAGTAGTGTATATTTATTACGAGAAACTAGGCTGATTTGCGTGCTATTTATTTGAAAATTTAGTACAATCAATAGGTGAGTATATTTTACATAGATAAGGAGATTTACAAAACAATGACTACTAAACTTAATGCACAAGAAATTATTCAATTTATTTCTGATTCAAAAAAGGTAACACCTGTGAAAGTATACGTAAAAGGTGAAGGTGCTGCTTCTTTATCATACGGGGAAAACTCCAAAGTTTTCGGTGAAGGGAACAGCGCCGTTGTATTCGGCGAATGGAACGAAATTGAAGCAAGTTTAAAAGAACACGGAAGCAAGATTTTGGATTATGTGGTTGAAAATGATCGCCGTAACTCTGGTGTCCCTTTATTGGATCTAAAACATCAAAATGCACGTATTGAGCCGGGTGCCATCATTCGTGATCAAGTAACAATCGGGGACAATGCGGTAATCATGATGGGTGCAATCATCAATATCGGCGCTGAAATCGGTGAAAAAACAATGATCGACATGGGGGCTGTATTGGGCGGCCGTGCAACTGTCGGTAAAGGGTGCCATATTGGAGCAGGGACGGTTCTGGCAGGCGTAATTGAACCACCATCAGCGACTCCGGTAATCATTGAAGATGATGTTGTAATTGGTGCCAACGCAGTAGTGTTGGAAGGTGTACGTGTAGGGAAAGGTGCTGTTGTTGCAGCCGGTGCAATCGTCATTAGCGATGTGGAACCTTATACAGTTGTCGGTGGTGTACCTGCACGCGTTTTGAAACAATTAGATGAAAAAACAAAATCTAAAACTGAAATTATCGATGCTCTAAGAAATATTTAAGAAGGTGTTATGATGGATACACTCATTCAAATCCGCAGGGAGTTACATCAAATACCTGAGTTGGGCTTTCAGGAATTCAAGACCCAACAGTATTTGCTGAATAAGATTGCTCAGTTTCCGCAAGAAAACATTCGTGTAACGACATGGGAAACAGGCATCGTAGTGAAAATTGTAGGCAGTCAGCCAGCCAAAACGATTGGTTGGCGTTCGGATATTGATGGTTTGCCAATTGTTGAAGAAACTGGCCTGCCTTATTCCTCTACTCATGAAGGAAATATGCATGCTTGTGGACATGATTGCCATATGACGATCACACTTGGCCTGGTGGAAGCGTTAGCGAACAATCAGCCAAAGCACAATGTAATCATTTACTTTCAACCAGCTGAAGAAGGCCCTGGTGGTGCCGAGCCGATGCTGAATTGGATTGAAGCCGAAAGACCTGATCTTTTACCTGATGAAATCTATGCGCTGCACGTTGCACCGGAATATCCAGTCGGGACTGTAGCAACGCGTCCAGGGTTATTGTTTGCCAATACATCAGAGCTTTTTATTGATTTAAAGGGACTTGGAGGACATGCTGCCTATCCGCATAAGACGAGGGATATGACTGTGGCTGCTGCTAATCTGATAATGCAGCTGCAGACGATCGTAAGTCGGAATATTAACCCGATGGAAAGCGCAGTGATTACCATCGGAAAACTCACTTCTGGTACTGTTCAAAACATTATTGCTGAAAATGCAAGACTGGAAGGAACCATTCGTACGCTCAATGCGGAGGCGATGGCCGATGTGAAGAAACGTGTCGAGGCCATTTGTGCCGGAATTGAAGCTTCATTTGAATGTGAGATTCACATTGATTATGGATCGATGTATTACGAGGTTAATAATGATCCGGAATGTGCAAAAAAATTACTCGAGTTTGCTGAACAATACGAGGGGGCAACATCTTATGAGTGTCCTGCAGCAATGACGGGTGAAGACTTTGGTTATTTCTTGAAAGGAATACCCGGAGCGATGTTTTGGGCAGGTGCTAATTGTGATTATGGACTCCACCATGCAAAAATCAACCCAGATGAAGAGTTGTTATCCTTTAATGCAAAGTTTGTTGAGCAATTTATTAGAAGCCTATAATAAAAAGAGGAAATGCCCTTTTATGGACATTTCCTTTTTTTATTTTGAATCGGTTGTTGGAGATAGTAAATGAGGCGATTTTTTCACTGTCCAGACGTAGGCTAATCCAAAGCAGCCCAGTAAAATAACAGCGCCTAATATGAATGGGATCGACAAATGCCATTCCAATAACACCCCTGCAAGTGCGGGACCAATCATATTCCCCAAACTCATATACGCATTGTTCATGCCCGCTGCAAAGCCTTGCTCATTACCAGCAAATTTCGAAATCAGTGTATTAACTGCTGGTCGGATAAATACGGTTGCAATCTGGAACAAGGTTGCCACCGCCAGAATGATGAAGAACCCTCCGACATACACCATGGCCACCATAGTTATTGCTGCTACAACTAAGTTGATTAATATAACTTTCATCTCCCCAAAACGTTTAAATAATTTATCAATGATAAACATTTGGAGAACAACACCAGCGAATCCACCTACAGTGATAACAATTGCAATATCAGTTGCCGTGTAGTCAAATTTATACGTTAAAAACATCGATAGTGTTGATTGGAAGTTCGAGATTCCAAAGCTAAAAGTGAACACAACAATGAGTATGACGAAATAAGGTGTTTTAACAGACCGAATTAGTTGATTGATCAAGTTTTCACGAGGTGCATTTTTTACTGTCTCATCCACCTGTGGCTGAACATTCGGTAAAATAATGAATGACAAGAGAGCTGCTGCCAGGGAGACAAAGCCTGCTAAAAAGAATGGGAAATGTAAATTCACATTTGCCAAAAATCCCCCTAATCCAGGCCCAATCATGAAGCCCAGAGAAATGGCGGCCCCGATTAATCCCATGCCTTTTCCGCGTTCTTCAACCGTTGTAATATCGGCAACATAAGCCATAATCGTTGTCATGATGAAGGCAGCCCCAAAACCGCTTAGAAAGCGCCCTAAATATAAAATCCAAACTTCTGTAGCAATACCGAAGAGAAGTTGTGAAATGCCATATATTATAAGTCCGCCAACGATAAATACTTTACGACCGAAACGGTCTGATAAAGTTCCGGCCAGGGGCGAAAATAAAAATTGTGCCAAGGCGAATACTGCAATTAACGTGCCGTAGACCTCGCCACCTACACCGAAAATATCCAAGTATGAAGGGAGTACAGGAATGACAATTCCTACTCCACCCATCGTAATAAACATATTAAGCATCAGTATCATTAAAGTTAGTTTTTTCTTTTTTTGTGACATCCCAGTCCACCTTTCCTTATATCCCCAAAATTTTAATTCGTGTATCTAAAAGCTTATCATATTGTATATCGTTAAACTACTTTTAACTAGTAGTCTTTAGGCCGAAATTCGAAAGAAAAGCCGATGAGATTCTTGAAGAATGTCATCGGCTTGTGTAAGAGCTATATTAACGTATACTCATTTTAAATTTTAAGAACTGTTCATTATATTTCCCTAGCCATTCAAGACCAAGGTTTTCATAAACTTCCAATTTCGCGCGAAGCTCTTCATTTGGGTAGAAGCGTTCATCCTCTATCACTTCTGGATCCATCAGTTCCATTGCTGCGGCGTTTGGTGTGGAGTATCCGACATAATCATTATTTTGTGCCGAAATTTCTGCATCTAACATGAAGTTGATAAAGGCGTGGGCTCCATCGATATTGGCCGCTGTCTTTGGAATTACAAAGTTATCAAACCATAAATTTGAACCTTCCTCAGGAACCGCAAAGTCAAGGTCTTCATTTTCCCACAACATGTCCGCGGCCTGGCCGGACCATATAAGAGCAACCGATGCTTCATTATTAATCATTAGTGGTGTGATTTCATCACCAATGATGGCTTTAATATTAGGCGATAATGAAGTTAATTTTTCCGTTGCTGAACGGAGAAGGGCATCGTCCTTTGCATTAAGGGATTCACCTAAGGAGTTCAACCCCATTCCCATTACTTCACGGGCTCCATCAACCAAGAATACTTTGCCTTTCAAGGATGGGTCCCAAAGGTCTTCCCAAGATTTAAAAGTTAGATGATCTCCCACTATACTTGGATTAAAGACAACTCCAACAGTTCCCCAAAAATAAGGAATAGAATATTTGTTTCCTGGATCGAAAGCTAAATCGAGGAAGTAGGGATCAATATTTTTGAAATTAGGCAGCTTCGAATGGTCAATCGGTAGAAGCAAATCTTTTTCTTTCATCATTTCCACCATATATTCGGATGGCACGGCCACATCATAAGCCGAACCGCCTTGTTCCACTTTTGTCATCATTGCCTCATTAGAATCGAAAGTTTCATAAATGACTTTAATGCCGGTTTCCTCTGTAAACTGATTCAATAAATCTGGGTCTATATATTCACCCCAGTTATAAACAGTAATCGTATCTTTACTTCCTGCAGAACCAGCTGACTCCAGGCGGTCTACTGCAAAGAACAGGAGAGCACAAACGACTAGGATGGCAATCGCAGCTTGAATTAATGATCTCATCGTTGTACCTCCTCATTTACACGTTTTGCACGATTTGTTACGAAATAGTAGCCAATGACTACTAAAATGGTTACAAAGAAGACTAGGCCTGAAATTGCGTTGACAGTTAAAGAAATTCCAGCGCGCGCCATGGAATAAATTTCAATGGATAATGTAGAAAAACCATTTCCGGTTACAAAAAATGTAACAGCAAAATCATCCAATGAATAGGTTAAAGCTAAGAAGAACCCTGCAAAGATTCCCGGTTGGATATAGGGAAGAATCACCCGTGTTAGTACATCACGCTTCGATGCGCCCAAGTCGCGTGCCGCATCGATGAGGGAAGTGTTCATTTCCAGCAGTTTTGGCAGTACCATCAGGACAACGATGGGAATGCTGAAAGCTACATGCGATACTAAAACTGAAGTGAAGCCTAGTTTCACTCCAATCATTGTAAACAGGATTAAGAAACTTGCCCCAATAACAACATCAGGACTTACGATTAGTACGTTGTTTAAAGAAAGTAAAGTTTTGCGCATTTTCTTATCTTTAATGGACACGATTCCGATGGCTCCTAATGTACCGATAATTGTCGCGATCAGTCCCGATAATAGAGCAACAATCACAGTATTGATCAGGATGACAATCAGTCTCGAGTCTTCAAATACGGCTTTGTAATGCTCGAATGTGAAGGACTCAAAGTTATTCATGGAGCCCCCACTGTTGAATGAATAAAAGATTAGATAGAAAATCGGCGCATATAACACAACAAAAACTAACAGTAGATAGACTTTTGATGCAGTGGATAATTTTTTCATTGTGCACGGCCCCCCTTCTTCTGACCAGTCAGGAGCATAATAATGACCATAATAATAATCAGGAATACTGCAATCGTTGAGCCCATGCCCCAATTTTGGGAAACAAGGAATTGTTGTTCAATCGCTGTTCCCAATGTTATCACTTTATTACCGGCAATTAAGCGGGTAATCATGAATAATGAAAGCGCCGGTATGAATGTTACCTGAATTCCGGACTTCACCCCATCAATTGTCAACGGAAAAATAACACGACGGAAAGTGGTAAAACTAGAAGCACCTAGGTCACGTGCTGCATACACTAGTGTCGGATTCAATTTATCAAGTGAGTTGAATATCGGAATAATCATAAATGGAATAAAAATATAAACAGAAACAAATATAAAGCTGAAATCCGTGAATAAAACTTGCTGTGCATCCAGGCCAAATACTTCCAAGAAGGCATTGATTGGACCATATAATCCGAAGATGCCGATAAAAGCATACGTTTTTAATAGCAAGTTAATCCAGGATGGGATTATAATCAGCATCAACCATAAATGTTTATGCTTGGTCTTTGTTAAAAGAAAAGCTGTCGGGTAGGCGAATAATAATGTAAACAACGTAATTAAAAAGGCATACCAAAAGCTTGTCAGAGTCATTTTTAAATAGACCGATGAAAAGAAAGTTTGATAATTATTCAGAGTAAAGTTTCCGTTTAAATCCAACATGGAATAATAAACAATTAGGACAATTGGCGCGATGACAAATAAGGCAATCCAGATAGTATAGGGAAATAGCGAGCCCTTTGATGCTTTATTAAACATTATCTTCTTCTCCGTAAGACTCTAGTCGTTTATCAAACTCTTCTTCAGTTTCGTTTAAACGCATAACATGGATGCTTTCTGGGTCAAAGTCCAATCCTATTTGCTCGCCAACTTCTGCCTTTTTAAGTGAATGAACGAGCCATTCATTGCCATCTTTGTCGTATGTAGATAGTTCATAATGAACACCACGGAATAGTTGTGTATCTACAGTTACAATCAGTTTCCCTTTATCCACTGTTGTAATCTCGAGATCTTCCGGACGTATAACGATATCTATTTTCTCATTCGGTTTCATACCTTGGTCAACACAATCAAAAGTTTTCCCGGTGAATTGTACTTTAAAGTCCTCAACCATGACACCGTCGACAATATTCGATTCACCTATAAAATCCGCAACAAAACGGTTGATTGGTTCATCATAAATGTCCACCGGTGTGCCGGATTGTTGAATTTCGCCATCGTTAAGGACGAAAATTTCATCAGACATGGCTAGGGCTTCTTCTTGGTCGTGTGTCACAAATACAAAAGTTTTGCCTAGGCGCTGCTGTAATTCGCGAAGCTCGTATTGCATTTCGGAACGCAGTTTTAAGTCGAGTGCAGATAAGGGCTCGTCCAAAAGGATGACTTCAGGATCATTTACAATTGCACGGGCAATGGCTACACGTTGTCGCTGACCGCCGGACATTTCTGAAATTTCACGATTGCTAAAGCCTGCCAGGTTAACGAATTTCAAAGCCTCCAATACACGGTCCTGAATTTCTTTTTCTTTAAGCTTTTTAATGCGAAGACCAAATGCGACATTTTCAAACACATTTAGATGGGGAAACAAGGCATAGTCCTGAAAAACTGTGTTAACTTGACGCTCGTTTGCAGGAATTTGGTTTATCTTTTTATCATTAAAATAGATTGAACCTTCAGTTGGGTCTGTAAAGCCGGCGATAATTCGAAGGATTGTCGTTTTTCCACAACCGGAAGGACCTAGAAGTGTGTAAAACTTTCCTTTTTCAAGTTCAAAATTGATATTTTTTAATACAACTGTTCCATCGTCATACGATTTGGTAACATTCTCAAATCGGATAATTGTATTGCTCATCCTCTTGCCTCCTAGACTATAAATAAGATTCTGTTGCAACTAACAGCAATTCGGTTTTTCCATTATTAGCATTGAATATTTGATGATTGGCTGATGCTTCATAATAAATCGCATTCCCTTCACAAGCAATATACTCATGATTATCTAATACAACTCTTATACGACCTTTTATCACATAAATAAATGTCTCTGCCAGAGAAGGTTCGAACTGTTTATACTCGCCGTTCTTTTGAAGAGTTATCAGTACAGGTTCCATTTCCTTTTCATTCGAAGTGGGTATGAGCCATTGGATTTTATAACCTTTATCTTCATCGACAAAAGAGGTTTGATCGTTTATGTCATATACTACTTTTTGTTCCGATAAAGAATCGTCGAAGAAATCCTTTGGGGTTGTGCCTAATACTTCCAAAATGGAAAACAGTGTTTCAATCGATGGCGAATTTAAATCACGTTCAAGCTGGGAGATATAACCTTTCGTTAAATCAGTTCTTTCACCTAACTCTTCTTGAGTAAGTCCTTTTTTAAGTCGTAATGCTTTAATTTTCGAACCAATTTGCACATGAATAACTCCTTGTCAGTTTAATATACATAAACTTAAAGTATGAAAGTTTACTATTTTATAACTTAATGTTTACTATTACCGATACTATTATACAGAATCATTTAAGCAATTCAATAGACGATTAACAAATATCTCCCAAAAATTTTAATGTTCTTTGAAACTGGTAGTAAGGGATTCTTCAATGTTGAACTCTGCTATGTACTTCAAAACTGGAGGAAGCAAAATGCATGATTTAGTAGTTGGCAAAACTGCACCAAACTTTGTGATGGAGGCCGTGATGCCCGATAAGACTTTTGGAAAGGTATCTTTGGAAGACAACATAAAACAAGAAAAGTGGACAGTTTTATTTTTCTACCCGATGGATTTTACGTTTGTTTGTCCTACTGAAATTACGGAAATGTCCGATTACTACGACGAATTCGATGAACTTGACGCAAGGTTGATCGGTGCTTCGACAGACACGATATACACACACCTTGCATGGATTAATACAGAACGAACAAAAAATGGTCTTGGCCAACTCCGATACCCCCTGGCAGCGGACACTAATCATCAAGTCGCTAGGAAGTACGGAGTTTTGGTAGAAGAAGAGGGGGTTGCTCTAAGAGGGTTGTTTATTATTAGCCCTAAAGGAGAACTTCAATACATGGTAGTGCATCACAATAATATTGGCCGTGATACGGAAGAGGTGCTCCGTGTGCTTCAAGCACTACAGACAGGCCGCCTTTGCCCGGCAAGTTGGCGACCAGGTGACGACACGATCTAACACTAATCGTTGGAAGCCTGATACTTTTAAGGGGGAATTTGATGAAATTACGATCACAAATGCCAGAGTTAAAGGGTGAAGCTGCATGGTTAAATGGAAGCGTCAAGCGGGAAGATTTGGTGGGAAAAAAGCCAACCATCATTCATTTTTGGTCCATGAGTTGCCATGATTGTAAAGAAACAATGCCTCAATTAAATCAATTCAAAATGCTATATGAACAGCGGGTCAATTTTATATCCGTTCATATGCCAAGATCGATGGAGGATACGGATATAGGGAAAATAAAAAAAGCAGCCCGTCGATATAAAATGACACAACCAATTTTTATTGATAACCAAATGACGCTCACCGATATTTTCAATAATCAATATGTGCCTTCTTATTATCTATTCGATCAAAATGGGGTACTGCGACACTATCAATCTGGGGGAAATGGCATGAAAATGCTTGAAAAACGAGTGCTTAAACTACTGAATGAAATATGAAAAGATTCATGGAAAAAAGTGTAGACGCAATGAAGATTGTCTACACTGTTCCAAATTATACCGACTTTGATTGTGCCAGCTTCATTAAATAGTACTGTTCCTCTCTAGCCATATGGTCAGCCATTAATGCGGAAAATATCCCCAAGCTTTCCGCATTAAGCTCCATCTCCTCGAGTTCATGTAAAAACGTTTTGAACAAGTTCATCTCGATTTCCACATCCTCATTGAACTTTGACAAGGCAGGGAATTTATGGACATTTGTTCGTAAAAAACCAGTCAGCTCCACAGCTTTTAAATAGAAATGGTCAAAATGCATTGTAAAGTTATGACTTTTTTCTTTCAGTCTTCTTTCAACACCATCCAGACGATCATTAATTGCACCGGCATGGCCGGAAGCATCCAGTAGCCAAAGTAAATGATGATGGAGCTCATGGAAAATTGGAGGGATTTCTCCTCCCCCTACAAAACCAATGATGCGTTGGTATTCTTCCAATTCATTAACCATATGATTAACAAAGCTTGGGGTAAGATGGATTTTAATTTCTCCTGTTATATGGCGTCGGATGATGGAAAGTTTAAATGCTTTCAGATGGTTCACATGATCCTCCACTTGTTTTGTGAAAGGAATCATTGTAGATTCATTTTGTTTTTCTACTGATCCAAGCAATTGATCAAATATTTGAATGAACCGAGCTGCTTTTGCAATATCCTCTTTTTCAGAAGGATATAGAGAATCGTGTATAAATCGAGAGTGGTCGCCCAGAATTCTTAACCAAAACTGATGTTCAAACACCGCACTTTCAAAAAAGAGAGACAAGCTGTTCACACCTCCAAATTTGATCCAGCACACTATTGTATTCAATTGAGAATGGGTTTATTAAAAATCCATCTTAATACTTTTTACTTATAAGTCTGATAATATATCGGTATATTCACTGAATAGCTTTTACAATATGATGTTAGAAGATAAAAAAGGAATTGCCATGGTAAAATATTGAAGGATGGAGCAAAAAATTACTCGCGGGGAAAAGGGGAAAGGCTAATCTCATGCGGAACAGGGATATAGAAAAAGTAAAGGTTATTTGTACAAAATAAAGATACTAAGTTAAAATAGTAACATTGAATATTGTACGGAGGTTTAAGATGAAAAAAGAATTTGTAGTAGTAGGGTTGGGACGTTTTGGCGGAAGCATCGTGAGGGAGTTGATTCGTCTAGGTGCAGACGTTTTGGCCATCGATGCAGAGGCTGAACGAGTAGATGAATTTGCAAAGATCGCAACACAAGCTGTTATTGCGGATACAACAGATGAAGAGGTAATAATTTCGTTGGGTCTTCGGAATTTTGAACATGTAATTATTGCGATTGGCGAAAACATTCAAGCCAGTATTTTAACAACGTTAATCCTGAAAGATCTGGGCGTTCAACAAATTACCGTTAAAGCGCAGAATGATTATCATGCAAGGGTTCTCCATAAAATTGGCGCTGATCATGTAGTCCATCCTGAAAGGGACATGGGTATCCGGATTGCGAACAATATGATGTCAAGCAATGTACTGGATTACTTGGAGCTATCCGATGAACATTCCATCATGGAGATACGGGCCAATGACCGTATTGCAGGTTATTCATTATTGGATCTGGACATTCGTGCAAAATATGGGATTAACATTGTCGGACTTAAAAGAGGGGAATCTATTATCATTTCTCCTGCAGCAGACGACAAAATATTGCTTGGCGATATTTTACTTGTCATCGGTGCAGATGTAGATATTAATCGATTCGTAAAAAAAATGATGAGCTAATTGCGGAGTAACAGGAAGAGTGTTCATTACGTCTGTCTTCTCCGGCAAAATAAAAAAGGTTGTCCAATGTCGGACAACCTTTTTAAATGCCTAAACTTCCATAATGATTGGCAAAATCATTGGACGTCGTTTTGTTTTTTCAAATAAATATGGCCCTAGAACGTCGGTAATTTCATTTTTCATTTCAGTCCATTGTGTAGACTTACCTTGGACCATTTCATTTAAATGACTATTTAACATTTTTTGAGCTTCGCTAATTAGTGAACCGGATTCACGCATATAAACAAATCCGCGTGAGATAATATCCGGACCGGCAACAAGTCTTTGTTTTTTCATATCGACACTAACAACGACAATGACTAAACCTTCTTCGGATAGAATACGTCGATCGCGTAAAACGATATTTCCGATGTCCCCGATCCCACTTCCGTCAATATATACATCTCCAGAAGGGATTTTGCCTGCAACATGGGCTTCGTTCGAGCTTAAAGCAAGCACTTCTCCGTTTTCCATAACAAATGTATTGTTTATTGGAACATCGCAATCCTCTGCTAGTTTAGTATGCATTTTTAGCATACGGTACTCACCGTGAATCGGCATGAAGAACTTCGGTTTCATTAAACGGAGCATCAGTTTTTGCTCTTCTTGAGAACCGTGTCCAGAAGTATGGATATTATTTAAAGATCCATGGATAACTTCTGCGCCAGCTCGGAACAATAGGTTGATGATCTTATTGACACTCATCTGATTTCCTGGGATAGGTGAAGAAGAGAATACAACCGTATCGCCAGGTTGGATTTGAATCTGTCTATGTGTTCCGTTAGCAATCCTTGATAATGCTGCCATTGGTTCACCTTGTGAGCCTGTACATAATATCAAAACTTCATTCGCCGGTAAGCGGTTAATCGTTTGCGCATCGACGAATGTTTCTTTTGGTGCCGTTATATAGCCTAATTCACGTCCGATCGAGATGGCATTATCCATTGATCGTCCGAATACTGCGATTTTTCGCCCGAACTGTGCCGCAGCGTCAGTCACTTGCTGCAAACGATGGATATTGGAAGCGAATGTAGCAAAAATAATTCGGCCATCCACTTTTCGCAGAATATCGTCAATGCTCTCGCCGACTTTACGCTCAGACATTGTAAAGTTCGGCACTTCTGCATTTGTACTGTCGGATAGCAAACACAAGACACCATCGCGGCCGATTTCAGCCATTTTTGTTAAATTTGCAGGTTCACCAACCGGTGTGAAATCAAACTTAAAGTCTCCAGTGTGCACAATATTGCCAGGAGGTGTTTTAACAACAATTCCATATGCGTCTGGAATACTGTGAGTCGTACGGAAGAAGCTAACTGATGTTTTTCTGAATTTGATGACATCATCTTCTTTAATTTCAATAAGCTTTGTTGTACGTAATAACCCGTGCTCGTCCAGCTTGTTTCGCAATAGTCCCAAAGCAAGCTTGCCGCCATACACCGGAATATTTAATTGGCGCAATAGATAAGGAATTCCGCCAATATGGTCCTCGTGTCCGTGGGTAATAAATAAACCTTTGATTTTATCGACATTTCGCACTAAATAAGTGTAATCCGGAATGACATAGTCGATTCCTAGTAAATCATCATCCGGAAATTTGATTCCAGCGTCAATGACAATAATCTCATCCTGGAATTGTACCGCATATGTGTTTTTTCCGATTTCGCCCAGTCCGCCGAGAGCGAATACCGCTGCCTGATCATTTTTTACAAATTTCATAATAATCTAGGCATTCTCCAAATGGAAGTTCGGGCTATTTTTTTCATACTCTAAATAATTGCCCTCAAGTAATTGGATATACTCAATATTGTAATTACGATCTTTTAGATAGCTGCGCACTTCTCTTTCTGAAGCTGCTTCTAAATAAAGACTCTTAGTATTTTCGCGAACTGGTACTTCTTGAGCATTTTCTTGGTAATAAACTTTGTAAATCATGATTTCTCTCCTTTAATTAACGTACATTTGCGTGCATCGTTTAGATTATTTAAAGTGAACTACTTGCCATAAAAGAGTAGCGTTACAATTGCATAAAATAAAGATAATAAAAAATGATGGATCAAAAGCTACCGATTTTGCAAAAAGCTTTATCTTCTTTTCAATCATTTTTTAAACACGAAAAAACACTTGTACCCATTTTACCATCAATTGGTCAAAGAGTCTTGTTCAACTAATAAGGTAATTTAAAATTTCAAAAACAACCATATAAATTGGCGATCTTTTGTATCTTTGGATAGAGTTTGTCTTTTCGATATTGTAAGAAGATAAATGTCAATAATCCAGGGTTGGAGATGCATTTCCTTTATATTATCACGCGTCTGTCCTAAAATAAAGAAAAGCCCTCCATTTTGAAGGGCTCAAGCAATTGATTTTTTTCCGAGGATGCCATTTAATCGTTTCAGAATTCTCTTTTTGAGTCGCTTTAACATGGCGTATCACTCCTAACTTAGAGAATAATGACTTTTCTCTATGTAAAGTATTTTCCGTTTACATATAAATATGTGTATAGAGGGGTAAGAAATGACAAGTATAATATTTTTCGATGTTGACGGTACACTGTATAATAGTGAGAAAAAAATTCCCGATTCAGCCAAGAAGGCAATTGAAGAGGCACGCGGCAATGGATATGAAATAGCGATTGCAACAGGCCGGGCACCTTTCATGATTCAAAGCATACTAGACGAGCTTGAAATCGATACTTATGTTACATTCAACGGACAGTATGTAGTGTATAAAGGGGAAGTGATATACACCGATAGTGTCCCGAAAGAATACCTAGCTAAAATTATTGATTTTGGGCACGAGCGAAATCATCCGGTAGTGTTTATTGATGACAAGGAAATGATTGCGTCGATTGAAGGACATTCTTTTATCGAACAGAGTTTAAACACTTTAAAATATCCGTACCCTATGAGCAACCCTTTATTTTACAGGGACAATGACGTTTATCAAACACTGATATTTATGGAAGAATCAGAAGAACAATTGTATAGGGACACCTTTTCGGAAGTCAATTTTATAAGATGGCATCCGTATTCATGCGATATTTTGCCTAAGGATGGTTCGAAAGCTAGAGGAATTAAGACGTTATTGGAAAAAATAAATATACCCATTGAAAAAACGATTGCATTTGGCGACGGGCTGAATGATATTGAGATGCTTCGAGAAGTTGGCACTTCCGTCGCCATGGGCAATGGGGTGGAGCAGGCAAAGGAAGTAGCCGACATTATCACGGATCATGTCGATCGCGATGGCGTAGCGAAAGCGATGAAAATCCTTCATATCATTTAGATAGAAGAATTTGCTCACGTTGATACAATCCTTCTTACTAGTCTATGTAGTATGTTTTAAAATGCTTAGATTATAAATAAAATAATTTGTTAATAATGAAAGTGGGCGTCTAAAAAGCAATTTTTGAGACGCCCACTTTGCATTTATGGCCAAAATTTCAGGCTCGAAGCGAAAAAGAGCTCATTTCCTAATTCTATTTGATAAAAGAATAAGGAAAAGGTGTCCAGAAGTAACTCACTGAACACCTTCATATTTATTCAGTTATTCTTCGCCCAGTGGGAATGAGTTCGGCACTTGCTCGAATGGGTTATCGTTGTTGATGTAGTCGTAAAACATGATTCCATTCAGATGATCCAGCTCATGTTGGAAGGCAATGGCCGGGAATCCTTTTAGACGCATTTTCTTTTCTTCCCCATCCACCGTGAAGAACTTCACCGTAATTCTTGCATAACGTGGGACATACCCCGGGATTGATCGGTCGACGGATAAGCACCCTTCCCCGGAAGGAAGGTATGTTCTTTCGACAGAGTGACTAACAATTTTAGGGTTTACGCAAACAAAGCTGATTTTTTCGCCATTTTCATCGTCCAAATGCAGGGCAAACATCCTTTTTAATGAGTTGACTTGATTGGCTGCCAAACCAACTCCAGGACGCAGACCATATTTTTCGGATAGTTCAGGATCCTGGCTGTTGATCAAATACTCCAGCATGTCACTGGCTAGTTTTTTATCTTCTTCAGTTAGAGGGAACTTCACTTCCTGTGCTTTTGTTCTTAAAGTAGGGTGGCCTTCACGTATAATATCTTCCATTAAAATCATAAATAAACTTCCTTTCAAAAAACTATGTATTTAAAGTATAGTAGTAAACTTTGCTTCTCGCCAAGTATTCTTTGGGCAAAGCTTGGATGCTCTTAACGAAAGAACCTTATTTTTTCTACTTTCCAAAATAGCACATGTTGCTTTTTTTTGCTTAGGAAAAGTTTAGGTATAAAAGTATATGTGAATACAAATAAAAACGATTCTCATGGGGGAAATTATTTGAGGAAACTAATAACTATATGAGTTGGTAATTTCTGTTGTAATACAGTTTTGTTATTAATATATAACAGTGGTGTTTAAAAGGGGAAGGGATTATTGAGAGAAAAAGTGCAAAATAAACGGAAATCAATGATTGACCGAATGAATTTATTTCTATATACTCAAGTTAATAAGTTATTGTACTAATATATTTGAAATTAATTTTAATACAGATTATAAGGAGAGGTGCTATATGGGAGAAAAAAATTTAAAACAATTTGATCCAGCTGCAACTTTAGCGTCAATAGAAAATAATTTTGAAATGTTCCAAATTCTGAATGAGGAAGGAAAAGTTGTCAACGAGGAAGCGATTCCGAATTTATCCGACGAAGAGTTGATTGAACTAATGTCGCGTATGGTATATACGAGAATTCTTGATCAGCGTTCTATTTCGCTGAATCGTCAGGGAAGACTTGGTTTCTATGCCCCAACTGCTGGTCAGGAGGCATCTCAATTAGCTTCTCACTTTGCATTGGAGAAGAATGACTGGATTCTGCCAGGTTACCGTGACGTCCCGCAAATTGTTTACCATGGTCTACCACTTTGGAAAGCTTTCCTATTTAGCAGAGGACATTTTGTAGGCAATCAAGTTCCCGAAGGAGTAAACGTTCTTCCGCCACAAATCATTATCGGTGCGCAATTCGTTCAAGCTGCTGGGGTTGCACTTGGCATTAAAAAACGCGGTACAGCAGATGTAGCCATTACTTATACAGGCGACGGCGGTTCATCCCAAGGCGATTTCTATGAAGGAATCAACTTTGCAGGCGCATTCAAGGCTCCGGCAATATTCATCGTACAAAATAACCAATTTGCTATTTCAACACCACGTGAAGTGCAAACAGCTGCAAAAACAATCGCACAAAAAGGGATTGCTGCAGGTATCCCGAGTGTGCTAGTTGATGGCATGGATCCACTTGCTGTTTACGTAGCAACGAAGGATGCACGCGATCGTGCCGTTAGAGGCGAGGGTCCATCATTAATCGAAACTATGTGTTACCGATATGGTCCACACACAATGTCGGGCGATGACCCAACACGTTACCGTACTTCCGATATCGATAATGAATGGGCAGCAAAAGACCCAATCGTTCGTTTCCGTATTTATCTGGAAGGTAAAGGATTATGGAATGAACAAAAAGAAACAGAAGTGATTGAACGAGCAAAAGAGGAAATTAAAGCAGCGATTAAAAAAGCTGATGAAACACCTAAACAAAAAGTTACGGACTTAATTTCAAATATGTATGAAGAAAAACCATTTAATTTACAAGAACAATATGAAGTTTTTGAAGCAAAGGAGTCGAAATAACCTATGGCACAAATGACAATGATTCAAGCGATTACGGATGCACTCCGATGTGAACTAAGAGATGATGAAAATGTTCTAGTGTTCGGTGAAGATGTAGGTGTAAACGGTGGGGTTTTCCGTGCTACAGAAGGTCTTCAAAAAGAATTCGGTGTAGATCGAGTATTTGATACACCACTTGCCGAGTCTGGAATCGGTGGATTGGCAGTAGGTTTATCTCTGACTGGTTACCGTTCAGTTCCAGAAATTCAATTCTTCGGATTCGTCTACGAAGTAATGGACTCAATCAGTGGCCAGCTGGCTCGTTACCGCTACCGTACGGGTAATACTTTCAATATGCCAGTGACGATTCGCTCACCATTCGGCGGAGGCGTCCATACACCTGAAATGCACTCTGACAGCCTTGAAGGGCTAATGGCTCAACAACCAGGCTTGAAAGTAGTCATTCCTTCTACACCTTATGACGCAAAAGGATTGTTAATTTCATCAATCCGAGACAACGATCCGGTTATTTTCTTGGAGCACTTGAAATTATATCGTTCTGTAAAAGAAGAAGTACCTGAGGAGTCATATACAATCCCCCTTGGTAAAGCGGATGTTAAACGAGAAGGAAAGGATTTATCAATCTTTGCTTATGGTTTGATGGTCCACGAAAGCTTAAAAGCAGCACAGGAGCTTGAAAAAGAAGGATACTCAGTGGAAGTGGTGGATTTACGTACGGTTCAACCATTGGACATCGAAACAATTATTGCATCCGTCGAAAAAACCAACCGCGCGATCGTAGTGCAAGAAGCTCAAAAACAAGCTGGTATTGCAGCAAACGTTGTAGCAGAAATAACGGAACGTGCAATTCTAAGCTTGGAGGCGCCAGTTCTGCGAGTAGCAGCGCCGGATACAATCTATCCATTCCCGCAAGCTGAAAATATTTGGTTGCCAAACTATAAAGATATATTAGAAACTGCGAAAAAAGTTTTAACATTCTAATGATTTGTAACACGAAAGGGTGAAAAATATGGCGTTTGAATTCCGCATGCCTGATATTGGAGAAGGTATACATGAAGGTGAAATTGTAAAATGGTTCGTTAAAGCGGGCGATAAAATTCAAGAAGATGATGTACTATGTGAGATTCAAAATGATAAAGCTGTCGTAGAAATGCCTTCACCAGTAGAAGGAACTATCCAAGAAATACTTGTTGAAGAAGGTTCTGTAGCGGTTGTAGGGGATGTCATCATTCGAATTGATGCACCTGGCTACGAAAATTTACAGTTCAAAGGCGATGATCATCATAAAGAAGAGTCAACTTCTACGACGAGTGAACAAGTTCAAGCTACTGCCGAAGACGGAAGCGCTGTTGAAAAGGCACCAGTAGAAGGGGATTCTAAGGAAGATCCGGCAGTTGACATCTCAGGAGAATCTACAAGTAATTCACAACGCATTATTGCTATGCCATCTGTTCGTAAATATGCGAGATCAAAAGATGTCAATATTCAGCTTGTAAGTGGTTCAGGCAAGAATGGGCGTATCCTGAAAGAGGATATTGAAAGCTACTTGAATGGGGAAACAACATCTCCTAAAAATGAAACAGCAGCAGCTGAAAGCACTATTGTTGAGAATGCAACAACTGAAGAAACAGTCAAGCCAACAGCACAAGTGAATCTTGAAGGCGAATTCCCTGAAACTCGCGAGAAAATTTCTCCAATCCGTAAGGCGATCGCCAAAGCAATGGTTCACTCTAAGCAAACTGCGCCACATGTTACATTAATGGACGAAGTGGATGTATCAGCATTAGTGGCACACCGCAAAAAATTCAAAGATATCGCTTCGGAAAAAGGAATCAAGTTAACATATTTACCTTATGTAGTAAAGGCTTTGGTTTCTACATTGCGTGAATATCCAGAATTCAACCGTTCGTTTGATGATGCAACGAATGAAATTATCCAGAAGCATTACTTCAATATCGGGATTGCAGCAGATACTGAAAAAGGCTTACTAGTACCTGTTGTAAAACATGCTGATCGCAAATCAATATTTAATATTTCTGCCGAAATTAATGAATTGGCGACAAAAGCTCGTGAAGGTAAACTTTCACCTAACGAAATGAAAGGCGGTTCATGTTCGATCACGAATATCGGGTCTGCTGGAGGTCAATGGTTTACACCAGTAATTAATCATCCTGAAGTAGCAATTTTAGGCATTGGAAGAATTTCTGAGAAACCAGTGATAAAAAATGGTGAAATTGTAGGTGCACCTGTGTTAGCATTATCTTTGAGCTTTGATCATCGAATGATCGACGGAGCCACAGCACAAAATGCTTTAAATCATTTAAAACGTTTGTTAAGTGACCCGGAACTTTTATTAATGGAGGCGTAAAACAATGGTAGTAGGAGATTTCGCAATCGAAATTGACACTTTAGTAGTAGGGGCTGGACCTGGTGGTTATGTTGCGGCAATTCGCGCGGCTCAAACTGGTCAAAAAGTTACAATCGTAGAAAAAGATGTAGTAGGTGGCGTTTGCCTTAACGTAGGATGTATTCCTTCAAAAGCGTTAATTTCAGTTGGTCACCGTTTTGAACAAGCACAACACTCGGAAGATATGGGTGTATTCGCTTCTGAAGTGAAACTTGATTTTGAAAAAGTTCAGAACTTCAAAAACAGTGTAGTTAATAAATTAACTGGCGGTGTTGAAGGTCTTTTAAAAGGCAATAAAGTAGAAATCGTTAAAGGGGAAGCATACTTCAGTGATGCAAATACAGTGCGTATCATCAATGGAGATTCCGCTCAAACATATACATTCAAAAATGCAATTTTAGCAACTGGTTCTCGTCCTGTTGAAATTCCAACTTTCAAATATACAGACCGTGTACTAAATTCTACAGGTGCTCTTAACTTAAAAGAATTACCAAAAAAATTAGTAGTAATCGGTGGAGGCTATATTGGTACGGAATTAGGATCTGCTTTTGCAAACTTCGGAACTGAAGTAACAATCGTTGAAGGCGGAAAAGATATCTTGGCTGGCTTCGAAAAACAAATGACGGCAATCGTGAAAAAAGGTCTTAAGAAAAAAGGCGTTACGATTGAAGTGAATGCATCTGCAAAAGGTGTAGAAGAAAACGAAAACGGTGTAATCGTTACTTATGAAGTTGGCGGGGAAGAGAAAAAAGTTGAAGCTGATTACGTATTAGTAACTGTAGGTCGCCGTCCAAATACGGATGAAATCGGCTTAGAGCAAATCGGTATCGAATTTGCTGAACGTGGTTTAATCAAAGTTGATAAACAATGCCGCACAAACATTCCTAACATTTATGCAATTGGTGATATCGTTGATGGTCCACAACTTGCTCACAAAGCTTCTTACGAAGGTAAAGTTGCTGCAGAAGCAATCGCTGGTGAAAAATCAGTTGTTGACTACTTAGCAATCCCAGCTGTATGCTTCACAGATCCAGAAATGGCTACTGTCGGCTATAGTGAAGAATCAGCAAAAGCTGAAGGCTTAGAAGTGAACGTTGCAAAATTCCCATTTGCAGCTAACGGTCGTGCATTAGCATTAAACCAAACTGAAGGTTTCGTTAAATTAGTTGCACGTAAAGAAGACGGTTTACTTGTAGGTGCTCAAATCATTGGTGCTGGTGCTTCCGATATGATTTCCGAGCTTTGCTTAGCAATCGAAGGCGGTATGACTGCTGAAGACGTTGCGCTTACAATTCACCCTCACCCAACATTAGGTGAAATTACGATGGAAACTGCTGAAGTATTACTTGGCAACCCAATTCATATTATTTCAAAATAATCATTGAGTCTAAACGCATTATGCTACAATTTTTGTAGCACAATGCGTTTTTTTTATTAGGAAGGGAAACTGCTAAATTTGGCTGTAGGACTTTATCTTTACATGCACGGAATAATCATGTCAGTAGTTGCCAGTCAAAATGCTTTTTAAAAGTTAGTAAGCTGATTTATATCTTTGTTCTTTTAAAAATTAATTTTCAAAGCTATAAAATATTTGGAAAATTCTTTATAATAGTGTTACTAGTATTTACATTTACATTCGGGGGAATAAATGAAGTTACATTCCATGCAGTCAAAAATATTTTTATATAATATTATAATTATTTTTTTAATCTCAGTAGCGATTGGAATTTCTTTTTATCTCACATTATCCAATGCTATCAAAGAAGAGATAGGAGCAAAGGCACTTCAAATAGCGAAGACTACCGCCATTCGGGATGATGTAATAGAGGGTTTCTACTCGAAAAATCCTTCTGATATATTACAGCCCATCGCTGAGGAAATTCGAGAGGAAACAGGTGCTGAATATGTCGTAATCGGTAATCGAAATGGCATACGTTATTCACATCCAGTGGAAAGTCGGATTGGAGAGAAAATGGTAGGAAACGATAATGAAGGAGTATTTGAGAATGGGTTATCATACATATCGGAAGCGACGGGGACCCTTGGGCCGGCCGTAAGGGGAAAGACGCCTGTATTTGGCGATGAAGGTCAAATAATTGGTGTGGTATCGGTAGGGTATTTAAAAAAAGACATGAGCGATATTTTCTCTAAATATATAGATAATATCGTTTGGATAATTGCGCTTTTTATTATCGTGGGTTTGACATTTGCTTCTCTTTTATCAACGAGGATAAAAAAAGATTTACTAGATTATGAGCCGACCGAGATAGCGGAACTTTTGAAAAGACAAAACGCGCTAATTGAATCAGTTCGCGAGGGAATTATTATGGTCAATGAGGAGGGATTAATTACTGTCTTGAACTCGGCCGCATACAAGATGTTATCAAATGGGGAAAATATTCAGCTTGTAGGAAAACATATTCGCAACGTTTTACCGAATACCCAAATGGACCAAATCCTATCAACGGGAGAAAAACATCTCGACCGCCATATGGAGATAAATGGCAATAAAGTATTGGTGAATCGAATCCCTATATTAAATGGGGACAGGGTAGTAGGTGTTGTCTCAAGTTTTCGCCTGCAATCTGAAATTGATCGACTGGCAATGGAACTATCGCAAGTGAAAAAATATACGGAAGCTCTAAGGGCTCAAACACATGAATATAACAATTTCTTATATACGATATCTGGACTTATCTATCTGCAAAACTATGAGGAAGCTCTTGAGTTAATCCATAGTGAACGGGAAGCACAAGGGAATTTGATTCACTTTATTTCAGATCGGTTGCAGGATCCGTTCATAAGCGGAATATTAATTGGTTTTTTCAATCGAGCCAAAGAGTTGAAAGTGCAACTTATTATTGATGAAGATAGTAGATTGGAATCTTTGCCCAAACACATCCAAAAGCATCTATTTGTCTCGATAGTGGGGAATTTAGTGACAAATGCATTTGAAGCGGTAGAACATTTGCCGGAAGAAGAAAGACTTGTTCGCATACTAATACTGGATAATGGAAAAGAGCTATTGATAGAAGTGGAAGATAGTGGGAAAGGAATTGATCATAAAGTTAAAGATTTACTTTTTGAACAAAGGATTTCAACAAAAGGGGCACATAATGGTCAACATGGCTTTGGTCTAATGAAAGTCAAAGTGAACCTCCGTGAATTGGGAGGAGAAATATATATGGAGGATGGCGATCTTGGGGGAGCGCTATTCATTGTTGTCGTACACAAGGGGGAAAATGAACGTGAAGGACAAAATAGAGGTGTTAATTGTTGAAGACGATAAAAGGATTGCAACCATTCATCAAAAATTTTTAAGTAAAATTGAAGGATATGAATGTATAGGGGTAGCCCATAGTGGCGAAGAAGCATTTGAATGGATAGAAACTATAAAACCGGACTTGGTATTGTTGGATGTATACTTTCCTGATTTATTGGGAACGGAAATTTTAGACTATATAAAAGGCAATAGCCCGGAAACCGACATTATATTTATTACTGCCGCCTCTGAAACAGATATTCTAAAAAAAGCAATACGCGGCGGGGTTGTGGATTACTTATTAAAGCCGGTTACATTCGAAAAATTTCAAGAGTGTATGGAAACCTATCGTGCCAAAAGAAGGCTTCTAGAAAAAAATTCAACTCTTGAGGAACAGGAAATTAAAGAATTGTGGAACGTATCCAAACCGTTGCAAATAAATGAAATTACACCAAAAGGAATCGATGTAATTACAAATGGGAAAGTATTTGATTATTTACAAAGATATCCTGAAGGTATAACAGCTGAAAAGCTCGGGAAGAATCTGGGGTTGAGCCGTTCAACCGCGCGTCGTTATCTGGAATATTTAGTTTCAGAAAATAAAGTGTATACTGATTTAATTTATGGGACGGTTGGCAGGCCTGAAAGAAGGTATATACCAGAAAAGGAATATAGCAAAAAGTAGAATTGGTAACTCAGAAACCGTTTTAAATCTGGTTTTTGAGTTACTTTTTATTTTGGATCAATAATTAACAAAGGAGAAGTCGAACGTACTCCCAGTCTCCATACCGTGAACAATATGAGCAAAATCGCTTTTATGGAAAAAATATCAACTTATAATCGTTTTATTGTAAAAAGTATGCGCTTTCATTAAGTTATTCATATACATTTGTATTCTAAAAGTGAGTGTATAAAAAGGGGGAAATGAATAATGAAGAGGGTAGTATTACTTTGCTTGGCAATATTTATGGCAACGCTGCTTGCAGCATGCCAAGGGGATACAGGTGGAACCACAGAGGCTGAAGGTGCTTCTGGCTATCCAGAAAGCAATATTACGATTGTAGCGCCATCTGGAGCTGGTGGTGGCTGGGATTTAACAGCCAGGGCAATCGCCAAAGTGATGTCGGAAACTGGTTTGGTCGAAAAGCCAATTACAGTCGAAAATAGAGCGGGTGGCGGAGGAGCTGTGTTTATGGCGGAGTATGCCACGAAAGAAACGGAAAATGATTATATGCTAATGGCTAAATCACCGCCTATTATCATTAATAATTTAAAGGCAGAAGGCAATAGTCCGTACGGTTATAAAGATACAACACCACTTGCGCAATTAACAAGGGACTATGGGGCGATTGTTGTAAAAGCGGATTCGGAGTTTAATTCATTAACTGATTTATTAGATGCGATTAAAGCCGACCCGACATCCATTACTATGGCGGGTGGTTCGGCACCTGGATCTATGGATCATCTTGTAGGGATCTTGCCTGCTTACGGATATGGAATCGATCCTAAAATCGTGAAATATGTTTCATATGATGGCGGTGGTGAAGCGATAGCTGCATTATTGGGCGGGAATGCTGATGCCATCGCGACTGATGCATCCGCAATCGGTGAATATGTGAAATCTGGGGATGTAAAAGTATTAGCGGTTAGTTCAACTGAAAGGTTATCAGGTGAACTAGAAGACGTTCCGACGTTCCAGGAATTAGGGATTGATGCTGAGTTTACAATCTGGAGAGGGCTATTCGGACCAAAGAATATGTCTGAAGAGGTTGTGAAATATTGGTCCGAAAAGTTAAATGAAATGGCTGCTAGTGAAGAATGGATTACGGAATTAGAAAGAAACGGTTGGCAAAACGAGTATAAAAATGCAGAAGAGTTTACTAAGTTTTTGGAAGAACAAGAGACAGTTGTAAGTGAGTTGCTCGAAGCATTAGATATGCATAAATAAAGGGAAGCTGTCCAATAAGAGTCGTCTTATAGGACAGCACTTTTTTAAATGATTGGAGGTGCGGGAATTGGTAAAATCATTCGACAAAATAAGCGGAGTTGTATTTTTGGTTATTAGTATCTTGTTTATCACAGGGAGTTTGCAAATCTCCGGCAGCGCATACGGATCCGCGGTCGGACCGAAAACATACCCGTTGATCTTGGGAATAATATTGGGTCTTTTAAGTTTAAGGTTAATATATGAGACTTTTAAAAAAAATACAGAAAGTCAAAAAAATGAAAAACCACAAATGAAATATAAAAATCTCGGAATAATTTTAATTTCGGCAATCCTTTATATTACCCTGCTGGAAATTATAGGATTCGTATTATCGACATTTCTATTCTTATTAGTAGCTTTCCAAGTAATGGAGAAAGGAAAAATAATATCCTCAATTATTATAGCGGCAGTTTTCTCGATTGGGGTGTACTTGATGTATGTAAATTTACTCGGAGGCACGTTACCGAAATTTTCTTTATTTTAAAATTGGGGGATCTAAATGGACACAGTTCAATTCTTAATGGATGGTTTTGCTACGGCATTACAGTGGCATAACATATTATTTGCTCTTGTTGGAGTAATTATTGGTACTGCAGTTGGAGTTCTGCCGGGCATCGGCCCAATGAGTGGGGTGGCATTGCTAATTCCCGTAACTGCAACAATAACATCGGGAATGCCAACCGAAGCAGCAGCAGCTAGTTCGATTATTCTTCTTGCCGGGGTATATTACGGAGCCATGTATGGGGGATCAACAACATCCATTTTATTAAATACCCCGGGTGAATCTTCTTCCGTAGTGACAGCCTTGGATGGATATCAGATGGCGCAGCAAGGGAGAGCGGGGGCGGCATTATCTATTTCAGCTATCGGCTCATTTGTCGCGGGGATAATTTCTCTAATTGGGCTAGTTTTGCTAGCCAAACCCTTATCAAATCTTGCTTTGGAGTTTGGACCTGCAGAATATTTTTCATTGATGCTTTTAGGATTGTGTGCAGTGAGTGGGTTGGCAGGCAAATCCGTAACAAAAGCGTTGATTATGACGGTTCTCGGATTAATGCTTGGAACTATAGGGATAGATGCAGTATCGGGAATAGCGAGATTCACTTATGACATTCCTGTTTTATATGGCGGCATCGAGTTTTTAACAATTGCTGTAGGCTTGTTTGCAATTGGGGAAGTGTTCAAAACAATCTTGGAACGTGAGGTGGATGAACAACCGATTGCAAAAATCAATCGAATTCTACCGACGAAGCAAGATTTGAAAGATAGTGCAAAACCGATAGCGCGTGGATCGTTGTTGGGATTTTTTATAGGAGTGCTTCCGGGAGCAGGAGCAACACTTGCATCCTTTTTTTCTTATATCACGGAGAAAAAAGTCAGCAAAAAACCGGAATCATTCGGTAAAGGGAATATTGCTGGTGTGGCTGGTCCTGAATCTGCCAATAATGCTGCTTCAGGCGGGGCGATGATACCGTTGCTGACTTTAGGTATTCCTGGTTCAGGTACAACCGCGATCTTGATGGGTGCGCTGATTATGTACAATGTTCAGCCGGGTCCATTATTGTTCAATGATCACCCGGATATTGCCTGGGGTCTAATTGCAAGTATGTTCATCGGAAATTTAGTATTGTTAATATTGAATATGCCTTTAGTAAAGGTATTTGCAAAGATCATTCAAACGCCTAAAAAATATTTATTGCCTATTATCATCGCAATTTCATTCTTCGGTGTTTATGCTGTCCAGTATTCGACTTTTGATTTATATTTGCTGATTGCCTGTGGGGTATTTGGCTATTTATTTACCAAGAACGATTATCCGGTGGCGCCATTAGTTTTAGCGTTAGTTTTAGGGCCGATGATTGAAAATAACATGCGCCGTGCATTGACTATTTCAAATGGGGATTGGGATATATTCGTGACAAGTCCTTTATCTCTGCTATTTTTAATCATTGCAGTTGCTTGGATTGTCGTGCCGCTTATTTTGAAACTATTAGGACGAAAAGTTGTTATCAATGAGGAAGAATAAAGGGAGATGAGATGGAGAAATATTTCTTTGTCTCATTTTTATTTGGAATTTTCTCTTAATATACAAGGTTTTATTTCGAAGAGTTATAGACATTGTTAAACTTGAAGAGTAAAATATCGTTTATTAAGGGGGGTGAATGGCAATACAAGCAATCGCGCTTAACTATTGCCTATTGATGAGAATCATAAGAACCATCGCTCAAATTCTAATACTTTATGTTTTCTACTATTCCGGGGTTTTTATTGTTGAGATGACCGGACTGCCTCTACCGGCAAGTATTATAGGGTTAGTGCTCCTGGCTTTCTGTTTGCAAATGAAATGGGTGAAAGTAGAATATATTCGGGAAGGTGCCGGCTTTTTAATTGCGTTTATGACGCTATTTTTTATACCTCCGATTGTTGGAATCATTGATTATCCTCAATTATTATCGGTTGAAGGCTTTCTCCTTCTTGGGACGGTATTCGTCAGTACGTTATTTGCCATCTTGATCTCGGGCAAGTTTAGTGAAATCATTGAGAAAAAAGAATTAGAGCTAATCGAGAAGAAAGAATTTGAGAATGCTATAAGAAGAGAACAAGAATTGGTACAAAACGAATTTCAAGAAGAAGCACGTTCGGAAGTGGGCAATCAACCCGATTCCGTTTCAATGGACAAAAATAGCCAGCAACAAAATGAAAGATCGAAGGAGGATGGGGCACTTGAAAGCAATCATCTTCATCGCTAGCACTATCGTTATATTTGCGATTATGTACAAGATTCATAAGAAATTTCCAAATCCATTGCTGTTGCCGATTTTAACGACGACAATCGTCATCATAGCCGCTTTATTGGTTCTCCAAATTCCATTTTCGGATTATATGGAGGGCGGCAAATATATCCAGCATCTATTGGGTCCAGCCGTCGTGGCTCTTGCTTATCCTTTATATAATCAAAGAAAATTAATTGTGAAATTTAAATATACAATTCTTTCCGGTATTCTGATTGCCATGATAAGTGGACTAATCAGTGTCTATGCTATGCTGAGGTTAATGAAAATGGATACTGCCCTGATTTTGACCTCTTTGCCAAAATCGTTGACTACACCTGTTGCAATGCAAGTTAGTGAATCAATTGGAGGAATTGCCCCCTTGACTGCGGTATTTGTAATGATCGCTGGTTTCACAGGTGCAATATTTGGCCCGGCAATTTTTAAGTATTCAAAAGTTACCTCTTCGATTGGTAGGGGTGTTTCGATGGGCAGTGCCAGCCACGGAGTAGGTGTCACTAAACTAGGGGATTATGGAGAAGAAGATCTGTCCGTTGGTTCTTTATCTATGGGTCTGAGTGCCGTTTTGGGTGCAATAATATGCCCGATCTTTGTATTCCTATTTATTTGATCTAGCATGAAAAGGACTAAAAAGAATCGATTAAATAAAAAACACGATTTTCCGCTAGTATAGGGGAGAATCGTGTTTTTAAATGTCGAATGATAGCATATTAGATGATTGGCATACGCTCTTTTATCACGCGAATTGTTTTAAGAGTTAAATCTTCTGGACCTTGAACAGGAAGTCCAGCTTCGATATTCGTTTTAATATAATCGATGATATCTTGAGTAATTATTTCCCCGGGAATGAATATCGGGATACCCGGCGGATATACCATGATGAATTCTGCGCAAATATACCCAACCGAGTCTTCTAACGGCATTACTTCTGTACTAGCATAGAAAGCATCTCTTGGTGTCATTGCTAATGCGGGAATATCCGGTACATTAACGATTGTTTCTTTTTGAAACGCTTCTGATTCGAATGTTTGGGACATTCTTTGCAGTGCATTCACGAGCAGATTGATTTCCTTTTTAGAATCTCCTAATGTAACTAGGCAAAGGATATTATAAAGGTCGGATAATTCTACTTCAATGTTGGCATTTTCACGCAACCATTCTTCAGCTTCATGACCTGTAATTCCCAAATCTTTTACACTGATAAGGATTTTTGTAGGATCCATATCATATGTTGCGGATGAGTGAAGTTTCTCTCTTCCAGCCACTTTCAAATGAGGAATTTTATTGATTCGTTTTCTTGCATCCTTCGCTAGGCGAATGGACTCATCAATCAAATCATGTCCATGAACCGCCAATTGACGTCTTGCACAGTCTAGGGATGCCAAAATTGGGTAGGATGTTGATGTAGTAGTTAACATCGATAATACAGATTGTACTCGATTGACTGAAACGAGCCCTTCACGTACATTTAACACTGAACTTTGTGTCATCGAACCACCAAGCTTGTGAACACTTGTAGCAGCCATATCAGCACCTGCCTGCATAGCGGACAAAGGGAGTTCATCATGGAATTTAATATGAACACCATGCGCCTCATCTACAATGACAGGGATGTTGTGTGAATGGACGATATCAACGATTCGTTTTAAGTCTGTTGCAAACCCGAAATATGTAGGGTTAATGACAAGCATAGCTTTTGCATCAGGATATGTTTTTAATGCTTTTTCTACTGATTCTGCAGAAATACCATGTGCGATTCCATATTCTTCATCAACTTCAGGATGGATAAAAATTGGAATAGCACCAGATAGAACAATCGCAGACATTGTTGATTTATGAACATTCCGTGGTACCAATATTTTATCACCTGGACTGACGACGGATAATATCATCGTCATGATGGCGCCACTAGTACCTTGAACGGAAAAGAATGTATGATCAGCACCAAAGGCTTCAGCTGCTAAGTTTTGTGCTTCTTTAATCGCGCCTTTTGGTGAATGTAAGTCATCTAGTGGAGCAATATTGATTAAATCAATTGATAAAACGTTGTCGCCGACGAACTCACGAAAAGCAGGGTCCATTCCTTGACCTTTTTTATGTCCTGGAATATGAAATTGTATTGGATGTCTGTTTCGATGTTTGAGTAATACGTCGAACAATGGAGTCTCTAACTGTGACAACGCAGGTACCACCTCGCTTTATATAATTTTGAAAACAAAAAGAATTATAGCATCTATTGTACTTCATGACTACAAAAATAAAAGGTTTTTTTTCTGGCAAAGAGAAGTAATTAATATAAAGGTTAAAAAAAGGGGATGGACAAATGAATTGGGAAACAAGAATTTCAAGATTACTAGGAGTGAAGTATCCAATCATTCAGGGAGGACTTGCCTATTTAGCTTATTCAGATCTGGCGGCGGCGGTGTCTAATGCGGGTGGTTTGGGCCAAATCACGGCGATGAGTCTGCAATCACCACAGTTGTTAAGAGAAGAAATACATAAGGTTCGTGAGAAGACAGATCAACCTTTTGGAGTGAATTTTGCAATAGGTATGCATGGCAAAGGATATGAGGCGATGGTTAAAGTTGCAATTGAAGAGAATGTGCCGGTCATTTCAATGACAGGGGGGAATCCTGCACCAATCTTTGATATGCTGGAAGGGACAAGTATTAAAAAATTAGTTTTGGTTGCTGCCAGACGCCAGGCTCAAAAAGCAGAAGAACTTGGAGCGGATGCTGTAATGGTAGTTGGCCAAGAAGGTGGGGGGCATTTGGGTCGCGATGATGTCGGTACAATGGTGCTGGTGCCCCGGGTTGTAGATAGCGTTTCCATTCCGGTAATTGCCTCGGGAGGTATTGGGGATGGCCGTGGTTGGATGGCAGCTCATGCATTAGGTGCAGAAGGAATAGAAATGGGTACCAGATTTATAGCGACGAAGGAATGTGTACACGCTTCACCTGAATACATTAAAAGCTTATTAAGTAGTACAGAAACAGACACTACGATTATTAAGCGCTCTATTGGTGCTCCTGCCAGATGCATAAAAAATGACTTTACAGAAAAAATATTAGAAATTGAAAAGGTCACCCCTACTTATGAAGCATTAAAGGATTTTATAAGTGGGGAGGCCAATAAAAATTTTATTTATGATGGCGATCAGGATAGTGGTTTTGGTTGGGCTGGTCAAGTAACTGGAATGATCGAAGATGTTCCAACAGTAAAGGAGTTAATTGGCCGAATGGTTGCAGAAGCTGAAGCTATCAGAGTAAAATGGGGACATTAAATTAAGAAGGTAGGTTTTTCTATGGAATACTCATATCCATTTTCACCAGATTGGTCAACAACAGAAATTATTGATGTTGTCCGATTTTTTGAAGGCGTGGAGCAGGCATATGAAAAAGGAATAAAAAGAGAGGATATGCTTTCTAGGTATCGTCGTTTTAAGGAGATTGTGCCCTCTCAGGCAGAGGAAAAAACGGTTTTTCGCGAGTTTGAAGAAGCAAGTGGCTATGTCAGCTACAAAGTTGTGAAATTAACAAAAGAGCAAGAAGACGGTCAACTGATTAAAATGTAAATACTTTGAGGGTGATATCCAACGAGCATTAAAGAAATGTTCGTTGGATATCGCCCTCTCTTATTGGATGCCTCTTTTAACATAAAGTGCATTTTTGAGTTTTAGGCTATTGAGGAGAATGGCAACTTGTCCATCTTTTCTTTTCTTATAGGCGCTACGATATTGGCGTCTTCATTTTTTCTTCCGGCAATAAGATCGCTGATGATATTGGAACCTAATGCACTATACACGGTACCATTTCCACCATATCCGTGTAAGTAATAATGATGCGGCTTTGTCGGATGTGCCCCGATAAAAGGCAATTGGTCTTTGGATTCGGCAATGGTTGAAGCATAGCAGCAATCAACTTCGAGTTCCAAATGGGGGAAAAGTGACTGTACTTGTTTTAATAGCTTCAGGGCACATTTCTCAACAACCCTTTCATCCACAGGCGCTTCCGATATATGCTCATCCATTCCTCCTGCCATTATGCCTCCTTCCGGCGTTGTACGTAAATACAGATAAGCTCTCTTTGTTTCCCAAATCATCGCCTTCTCATGCCATTGTGTATTAGACTGTACAGGCTTTGTTACCATAACGTAAGATCGGTTAAAAATGACATCATCTTTCTTTGCATTTTCGTTTTCTTCACAGCCGATTGTATATACTACATCTTTGGCTTGGAATAGATGAGTTGTAGTTTTTAGCTGAACAAGCTGATTGTCATACGAAGATTCGGTAACAACTGTCCCCTCGAATAAATCAACTCCTCTATCCTGTAAATATATCAATAAATTTGTAATGAATTTCAAGGGATTGATTTCTGCATCACGAAAAGTGACCAATGCAGCCGGCTTTTTAAAAGGCATATAGAACGACAGCGTCGACTCATCCCAGAATTCGCATGGAAAATGATTCATATACAACGTCTCGTATTCGTTACGCAGTTTATTGACATCGGTTTCATCGCTGGCATAGCGGATACTAGGCCTGCGTACGAAGTCAACATCGTGCGGCAGCTCATTCACTATATTCTCTATATCATCCAAAGCTTGATAGCATAATTGATAAAAACGGATAGCTTCCTTTTCCCCGATTTGCTGGATTAGTTCGGAGAGCATAATATCATTTGAGTAGTGCAATAAACCCGTACTTGCAGCAGTACTACCGAAACCAAATTTCCCTTTTTCTAAAATCGCCACGGAAAGGCCTTCTTTCATTAACTTATAAGCAGTCAAACAGCCCGATATTCCACCTCCGACGACAATGGCATCATATTGTTTTTTAGGTAGTTCGGGGGATTCTACAGAAAATTCAATAGAATTTGTGTTTGGCCAATATAAAGTTCCGTTATGAAGTTTCATTTATATACACTCCTTGAAGTTGTCAAAATAAGTCCAATGACTATACCCCTTTTTCAACATAATTAATCCTTTAGGTCGTGTTTAGTAAATTCATACGGTGAAATGTTACCGCCTGGGAGATGGAAAATGAAGATGGACAATAAGGGGAAAAGTTGCGTTGGATGAAAATGATGATTCACTGAAATAAAACGTTGGAAAATAAAAAGAAATAGTAGAAATATGTAATGTTTGTCAGTATCTTGTGCATATTAATGATACAACACACCAAAAACGAAGCAGTCGCTCCAGTTTTGCTTTCTGCTCGATTTAAATTAAAAGGCCGACAGTTAAAACGTTTATTTGAAAAGACAAAAGTTAAAAAGATAACTTTTGTCTTCAAGGTGTAGATGTTACTATTTCCCAATAATCGTGTTATAAACCGGTATTAATGATTCGAATGTTTCTTCTGTCAGCTGCAAAAATTGTTCCGACGAAAGTTTGACCGCCTCTTCCTTTGGAATGTGTCGGCCAACTAGAAACTCGCCTTTCTTAACATCCCTTAATCGGACCAATAATTCTTCCAGCTGTTCTTCACTCCCTGTTTTTAAAGGTATTGAGTCTTGTGACATATGATCGCCTGAAAGGATAAATGAGTCGGGCAACTCGTCAAACAGGTGCAAAGCATCCAATAAGCGGGTTGCCATCTCGGATTTTTGTGGTGCTTCATAAATAATTGCCACAATTATGAATAAATGTGTATTCCAAAGCCCAATTTGAAAATGAGGAAGAGATTTATAACCACGCTTATAAGGAGCAAATGCAACCCAGGAATCTTTAGGTGGATTTATCGTTCTTCTAGCATGCTTTGCAACATGTGGGAAAAACTCATCCCCAGTCTTAGCGCTAAAATAGCTTGAAAACATTTCACCCAATTCTTGGAACTTTGGACGAACAACTGTTGTCAGAGCTTCCATTCGTTGTTCCAAACCATCAATTTCAAACACTTCAAAGTCTTTGTTTGTCCATTTGATTTTGTTCATTTATTTGTGCCCCCTCTTGATTTACATGTTTATTTTATCAGCTTTTTGGGAAAAATTTTGTAACAAACCATTACATGAGACTAAATCTTATAAAATGAAAGGGAAGTGATTTACTATGAAACAGATGATTAAAATTATACGTAAAGTTGACATTGAAAAGCAATACGAACAAGTTTTGCGTCTGGAGCTCGACTATGAGTTAGCCTCATTATACGTCGCAATGCAGGATAAGGATGAAAAAGAAATGGATAAAAGCAAAAAACGACTTAAGGAAATACAGGATGAATTAGATGGTCTCCACGCATATGTATAACAACTTAATATTTTATTAAAAATCACTTGCTCTCATTTTGACTGCAAGTGATTTTTGTTATACTAAGGATAAAGATGGAATTTTTGGAATACTAAGCGATCCTCTAAGTGTTGTCTTTTTGATGGATGGGGGTAAATGACTGATAGGGATTGTTCTAAGAAAGTGGGGATTCTATGGATTTACATGAAGTTGACAAGTTTGCCAAGGGAATTATTATTGAAGCAGGAAAACGCATTAGGGATGCTTTTTCCCATGATATTAAAGTGGAGACAAAAGCAGATGCGAATGATCTGGTGACGAATATCGACCGAGAAACGGAAGTTTTCTTTATCGAACAAATAAAAGCCTTTGATTCCAGTCACAAAATATTGGGCGAAGAGGGCATGGGTGAAGGCATCGACTCGCTGGAAGGTGCAGTCTGGCTTATTGATCCGATAGATGGGACGATGAATTTTGTAAAGCAACATCGTCATTTCATGATTACGATTGGTTTTTTTGTTGATGGTGTAGGAAAACTTGGGTACATATATGATGTGATGAGAGAGGATATGTTCTTTGCCATGGAAGGACAGGGGGCATGGTATAATGACACTCCATTAAGAAGGTTGCAACCCTTGCCATTAGAAGAAGCTGTAATCGGCATCAATGCGAGTTGGGTGACGCCGAATAAGCGCGTGAATCATGAGAAAATGACTGAATTAGTTCAAAAAGTAAGAGGTACACGTTCCTATGGTTCGGCCGCAATGGAAATCGCATTTGTTGTCAGTGGAAAGCTGGATGCATATATATCCATGAGATTATCTCCTTGGGATATCGGAGGTGGAACAATTATTGCTCGTGAGGTGGGGGCTATAGCCACAAATTTTAAGGGACAACCTTGCAATTTAATGTCCCAGGATACATTTATTATTGCCAACCCTTCCATTCACCAGAGAATCTTGGATCATTATATTGAAGAAAAGTGATCACAATATAGTTTGGGGAATTTTAGTTGGAAGTGTCATTTCTTGCCGTACCCTTTGGTGAGTTGTATTCTTATGTGAAAAAACACGAATTTGTCGAATTGTATCATTCAACAAATTCGTGTTTTAAAGACGAATTAATTCAGACTCATGTGGCAGGCTATGTGTATAGGTTATAACAACCCTTGTTCACGGAATTTACGTTTGATCTTAAAACCGATGAACATGACAGCGCATAAAGCTACAATTCCTGCGAATGCTCCGAGGATTGTTTTTGCTGCAATTGCATATCCGATTGAAATCATGGATAACATCGCGGCTACTGCAAAAATAAACATGACTGCTTTCGCTTTATTCATGAAAATATTCCTCCTTAATATGTACGTAAAAACAGATTTATTTATATTATTGTCGAATTGTAAAAAAACATGAAAAGACAATATGAACTTCTTGTGCTATAATAACACAGTTAATCATATGAAAAAAGAATATGGAGTGGAATAATGACAAAGTTACGCGAAGATTTACGCAATATCGCAATTATCGCACACGTTGACCATGGGAAAACAACTCTAGTTGACCAATTGTTAAAACAATCAGGTACTTTCCGTACTAATGAACATGTTGAAGAACGTGCAATGGACTCAAATGATATCGAACGTGAACGCGGGATTACCATCCTTGCTAAAAATACAGCTGTAAACTATGAAGGAACAAGAATCAATATTCTTGATACACCTGGGCATGCCGATTTCGGTGGAGAAGTAGAACGAATTTTGAAAATGGTAGACGGCGTTTTACTAGTTGTCGATGCATATGAAGGTTGTATGCCTCAAACTCGTTTCGTATTGAAAAAAGCTCTTGAACAAAAATTAACGCCTATCGTAGTAGTAAACAAAGTAGATAAAGATTCTGCGCGTCCAGAAGAAGTGGTAGATGAAGTGATTGACTTGCTAATCGAATTAGGCGCTGATGAAGAACAATTGGAATTCCCTGTAGTTTTTGCTTCTGGTGTTAACGGTACTGCTTCTCTTAGCTCGAACCCGGCAGACCAAGAAGAAAACATGAAATGCTTATTCGAATCGATTATCGAGCATATTCCTGCACCTGAAGATACAACTGAAGAACCATTACAATTCCAAGTAGCTTTACTTGACTATAACGACTTTGTTGGTCGTATCGGAATTGGCCGTGTATTCCGCGGAAAAATCCACGTTGGTCAACAAGTAGCTTTAATGAAACTTGATGGCACTGTGAAGAATTTCCGTGTAACAAAAATATTTGGTTTCTTCGGTTTAAAACGTGAAGAAATCCAAGAAGCATACTCTGGTGATTTAATTGCCGTTTCTGGGATGGAAGAAATCAATGTCGGAGAAACAGTATGTCCTGTTGAGCATCAAGAAGCGTTAACACCATTACGTATTGATGAACCAACTTTACAAATGACTTTCCTAGTAAACAATTCACCGTTTGCGGGTCGTGAAGGAAAATGGATTACTTCAAGAAAAATTGAAGAACGTCTTCGCTCACAATTACAAACAGACGTATCCCTACGTGTAGAAGATACAGATTCACCGGATGCTTGGATTGTTTCTGGTCGTGGAGAGCTTCACTTATCAATCCTGATCGAAAACATGCGTCGCGAAGGCTATGAATTGCAAGTATCGAAACCACAAGTAATTATCCGTGAAATCGACGGAGTGAAATGTGAACCAATCGAACGTGTGCAAATCGATGTACCCGAAGACAGCGTAGGTTCAATCATCGAATCACTTGGTAACCGTAAAGGTGAAATGTTGGATATGATCAATGAAGGCAATGGACAAGTTCGTTTAATCTTCATGGTTCCAGCACGTGGATTAATTGGCTATACAACTGAATTCATGTCTCTGACAAAAGGTTTCGGTATTATTAACCATACATTTGATTCTTATCAACCTGTCGTTGCAGGCCGTGTTGGTGGCCGTCACCAAGGGGCGCTTGTCTCGATGGAAACAGGTAAATCAACAACTTATGGTATGATGCAAATTGAGGACCGTGGTACATTATTTGTTGAGCCAGGTACTGAAATTTACGAAGGTATGATTGTTGGTGAAAATAACCGTGATAATGATATCACTGTTAATATTACAAAAATGAAACAAAAAACAAATGTACGTTCAGCAACTAAAGACGCTACGAACGTGATTAAGCGTCCTCGTATTTTAACGCTTGAAGAAGCACTAGAATTTTTAGATGAAGATGAGTACCTAGAAGTAACACCTGAATCTATCCGTTTACGTAAACAAGTTCTAGATAAAAACGAACGTGAAAAACAAGCGAAAAAGAAAAAATTCGCTGAACGATAATAGTTTGTTTTTTGCTCAGATTGTGAAAGGTGTTGTTTAAGTTGAACTTGTTTGGGACATTGAATTTTATTCAAGCATCCGCACCTGCGAGTACAGGTGAAACAGCCTTTGTATTCGGACGTATGTCAGGTATAACTCGATATCTTTATGAAAATCTGCCAAGCTATGCAGTAGCCGGTTATATTACATTTTTGTTGATATTTATCCTTTCGGCGATTGTTTATAAGCTTGGATTTGCTAAAAATGATTTGAAATTAATACAAAATATTATTATTTATATTTTCCTATTTATAGGATGTATCGTTTTGACGTTTTTAGCACTTTTCTTGCCAATGATTGAAGGTTTAATTGTTGCAGCGCTAATTTTGATTCTTTATAAAACACGTTTATGGCGTGAAAAAAGAGAAGAAAAACGAGCAGCATCTTAACAAATTGCTAATCAAGAGGTAGACCCAAAAGGTTGTTCTTACAAACAACTTTGGGGACTACCTCTTTTTCTGTTGAGAGAAGGTTAATAAACAGTTCTCCTTTGGGAACGATAGCAGAAAAATTGAAAAAAACACATTTGATTCTATTTAATTTTCAATTGACCGCTTAACAAGACGCTCCACTAGGTAATCACACATTTTTCTTCCAAAGCATACTCTACTCTTGATAAACAGTATGTTAAAGGGAGGTTGGAGCATTGAAAAAACGGGTGAAGTCTAGTCTGTTGATTTTTATAACAAGTATGATGGTTCTTTTTATTGCAGCATGCAATGATTCAGAGGAGCTTCAAACTGTCAAAGTCGGTGAAGTTACTCGCTCCATTTTCTACGCACCTCAATATGTAGCCATTACCCAAGGGTTCTTTGAAGAAGAAGGGTTAAATATAGAATTATCTACAGTCGCGGGTGGTGACAAAACGATGACCGCTTTGTTGTCCGGTGGTATTGATATAGCCCTTGTCGGTTCGGAAACATCTATTTATGTGTCTGCACAAGGAGCAAATGATCCGATAAAAAACTTTGCTCAGTTGACTCAAACGGACGGCACTTTCTTGGTTGCACGAGAAGAGATTGCAGATTTTTCGTGGGATATGCTTGAAGGTTCAACGTTCCTTGGTCAGAGGAAAGGTGGAATGCCTCAAATGGCTGGTGAATTTGTTCTGAAAAAACACGGCATTGATCCACAAGCAGATTTAGAGCTGATTCAAAATATTGATTTTGCTAATATTTCAACAGCATTTGCTTCCGGGACGGGTGATTTCGTTCAATTATTCGAACCAACTGCAAGTGTTTTTGAAGAAGAGGGAATCGGGCACATCGTTGCTTCGTTCGGTACAGAGTCAGGTCATCTACCTTACACAGTTTTCATGGCAAAGGATAGTTTTTTGAAAGAAGATCCAGAAACAATTGAGAAATTCACAAGAGCATTGAAGAAGGCTCAGGACTTTGTTTACGAAGCTTCCGTATCGGAAGTTGCAGAAGCGATCCATCCTTACTTTGAGGATACAGAAGTTGAACTGATTGCAACCGTGGTTGAACGATATCGTGAACAAGAATCCTTTGCGAAAGATCCAATACTGGATGAAGAAGAGTGGAATAACCTGCAGGATATTATGGATGAAGCTGGAGAATTACCAAAACGTATGGATTATAACGAATTAGTAGATACGACTTTTGCTGAGAAGGTTTTGGAGTAAATGTCTTTCCTGACAGTCAGCAACGTCCACCATACGTATTTTTCAACAGAAACAGCAACGGAGGCTTTAAATGATATTAATCTATCAATAAGTAAAGGGGAATTTGTTTCCTTTATCGGTCCGAGTGGCTGTGGTAAAACAACGCTTCTCTCAATTATTGCAGGTCTTTTTAAACCGACTTTTGGCTCTGTTCAAATTGAAAATCAAGAGGTTTATGGAAATACGGATTTGTCGATTGGGTATATGCTGCAACAAGACTATCTCTTCCCGTGGAAAACGATAGAAGAAAACATCACTTTAGGGCTCAAGCTTCTTAAGGGCGGCAAGAAGGGCCACGGAAATGTCGCTTCTGCTCTTTTAAGTGACGTCGGTCTTCCACCAGTGGAGAAAAAGTATCCAACGGAATTATCGGGAGGAATGCGTCAGAGGGTAGCTTTGGCAAGAACACTAGCGGTAGATCCGAAAATCCTGTTACTAGATGAACCCTTTTCGGCACTTGATTACCAATCGAAATTAAAATTGGAAGATTTGGTATCTAATAAACTGAGAGAATATGGAAAAACAGCTATACTTGTTACACATGATCTGGGTGAAGCCATTGCCATGAGTGATCGGATATTTCTATTTTCAGCCCGTCCCGGCAGGCTGCATCAAACGTTTGAGGTGCCACAGGAATTAAGAGTGCTGACGCCTTTTGAAGCAAGGGCGCATTCAAGCTATTCCTCCCTATTCCAAACGATATGGAAGGAGCTTGAGAGTCTTGAATAATCAAAAACTTCACAAGCAATTTCTGCAATCTCTTCGAAAAGAAAAAAGATGGATTCGATTTTATCAATTGGTGATCCTCATCGCATTTTTCGGGTTATGGGAAATAGCCTCCCGTCTCACTTGGATTGATCCATTGATATTCAGCTCGCCTACAAAAGTAACGACTTTACTTATAGACAATATTGCTGATGGTTCCATTTTAGTCCATATTAGCTATACATTGTTTGAGACGGTACTGGGATTTATTATTGGGACCTTGCTGGGAACAATATTAGCCGCAATTTTATGGTGGTCTCCATTTTTATCCAAAGTGCTGGATCCATACTTGGTCATACTAAACTCTATGCCAAAAGTTGCTCTTGGCCCGATTTTGATTGTGGCGATGGGACCGGGAATGGGCTCGATCATTACGATGGGGGCAATTATTTCGGTCATCATCTCAACCATTGTTATTTATACAGCCTTTAAAAATGTTGATGCCAATTACTTGAAAGTACTGCAGACCTTTAATGCTACCCGGTCTCAAATGTTTAAGGAAGCGATTTTGCCATCCTCCTTCCCAACAATCATTTCGACATTGAAAGTGAATGTTGGTTTATCATGGGTTGGGGTCATTGTAGGGGAGTTCCTGGTGTCTTCAAAAGGGCTTGGTTATTTAATCATTTACGGTTTCCAAGTATTTAACTTCAACCTGGTTCTCATGTCTTTGCTCATAATTGCAGTGTTTGCGACAATTATGTATCAACTAGTGGAAATGCTTGAAAGAAAGCTTATTAAAAATGAATAAAAATAAAATCCTTGAACGATTTATAGCCGTTCAAGGATATTTTATTTTATGCATTCAAATTAGAAATCTTCATCAATGGGTGACGAAGTGCGGAAAAAACGAAAATTCCCCGTTGCTAGTCTGCCTTCCGTATTCTCGGCAATCCGTCCGTAGCATTCTTTGCACATATAAGTATGAATTGGCCGATTACGCAATTTCTTAGCTAAAGGAAGATCATCATCAAGCTCATTGATAGCATCACAAATCACACATTTGACTCGCATCTACAATTTCCTCCTATTAGTCAATTCGAATGGCTTCAATATTTTTAATAGGATTATCAACGTTTGAACCGTCTGCATATAAAAGATGTACAGGTCCGCCATCCGTAATTGGTTTGCCATCCTGGCTGAATTTGAAAAGAAGTGTATTTGCTTCGTCAATGGAAAAAGCAACTTCCTGCCCGTCTGCCAATTCGAAGACAACTTGTTTTGCCGTTTCTTCCAGTTCGGCATTTTTCAGGAAATGTTTAATTTCCATTCCAAAAGTGCCCGTCTTCATTCCTTGACGATCAAACTTTCGTTCTGTTTTTAGCGTAGGAGGAAAAGTTGCACCCTCCATGATTTCACGTGACCAATGTCTGCCTGTATTTAAAAGGTACTTCAAGTCCTCATCTTCAACTTCCTGCTTTTCCAGGAAGTAAGTTTTCAAATCTATTCGTCGATCATCAAAAATCCATACAGTGGGATCTAAAGTGATTCTATATTTAACTGCACCTTTAACCGGTATAATACTTTCCATTTCAAAAGTCCCCCTAAATCTATATATCCATTTTAGTATAACGCGATTGATGGTAATTAATAAAGAAATATAAATCAAAGTTACCTTTTCACATGTATACACTTGCAATTTTACCGGCTAAAAGATAAACTTTAATAAGATAGAATAGAAGAAATTCAAATGATGGGGGCGTCCTCATGGATACGAAATCACAAGCTTCCTTCCAGGAACAAGCTTTAGAATTACTGCTTAAGGATGCAGATAAAATTGCACGTTTAATAAAAGTTCAAATGGATCATTTAACAATGCCATCATGTCCTTTATATGAAGAAGTTCTAGATACTCAAATGTTTGGCTTATCGCGTGAGATTGATTTTGCTGTAAAGCTTGGGTTAATCGACCGTGAACGAGGGAAAGAAATTCTAGATACATTAGAAAAAGAGCTCTCCTTGTTGCATGAAGCGTATACAAACAAATAATTTAAAACTCAAACGCATCTTGGCGATTTGAGTTTTTTTTACAGATAAGTACGGCGAAATAGTCTGATCTGCATAAGGGAAAATGAAGCGATTTCAAGCAATCAGCAGTTTTCTAAATAAGATGGGGAATTGAAAATGAAAAAATATCTTAATTATTATGTGAGGAATTTTGATTATCCTTTGTTCTTTACATATTTGTTTTTATGTCTATTTGGACTTGTTATGATTTACAGCTCAAGTATTATGGTCAGTATTGTTGATGCAGATGGAACTCCTACATATTACTATCGGAAGCAACTGTTCAACTTAATCGTGGCAGCTTTTGCATTTTTTGTAGGTGCTTTTTTTCCATACAAACACTTCAGCAACAAAAAAATCATGCAAATATTGTTATTTATCACCTTCATCCTCCTTATATGGGTGAAAATTAAAGGTGAGGAAGTAGGGGGAGCGCAAAGTTGGATCAACTTGTTTGGCGTTACAAACTTCCAGCCCTCTGAATTTGCCAAATTATTTATAATCTTATATTTTGCTGGTGCCTTTTATAGAAAAAGTTTAAATAACCCGATGGAAAATTTAGAGCCAAACAATATTGTTTACCCAATTATCGTTTGGTTGGCAATTATCTTGTTTGTCGGAACAGAAACAGATTTGGGAGCTGTACTGATCCTATCCGGGATTGCGGTGGGGGTAGTTGCTGCGAGCGGTATACAATTCAAGAAGTTCGTCAAGTTTTTCACCGTATTGATAGGCTTTGGTTCTGCACTTATAGGCTTGATAATATTAGTCAAAGGCAACGAAATCCTTACAGATAACCGAATGGGCAGGATCAAATCATTTTTGAACCCTTTTGAATATGAAACCGGCTCCAGTTATCAAATAATTAATGGATATATAGCAATAGGTTCTGGCGGTTTAGAAGGGGTTGGTTTGGGCCAATCGATTCAAAAACTGGGTTATCTTCCAGAACCTCAAACCGATTTTATCATGGCAATCATTGCCGAAGAACTAGGCATTTTCGGCGTGATTATTGTGCTCGGTGGTTTAGGTTTTATCATATTCAGAGCCCTGATTATTGCTCTGAAAACGAAAGATCCGCTTGCTAGAATGATAGCGGCCGGAATCGGTAGTTGGATTGCTGTTCAATCGTTTATAAACCTTGGGGGATTATCGGGACTTATCCCGTTAACCGGTGTTACGCTACCATTTATCAGTTATGGCGGAACATCTATATTGTTATTATCTTTTGCGATGGGAGTATTAATCAATATTTCCATGTATGTCAAGTTGGAGAAGAAGTTATAAGGGGGAATCGTTGTGAGGAAAATTAACAAAATTTTAGTAGCAAACCGGGGAGAAATTGCAATTCGTATTTTTCGTGCATGTAACGAATTGAAACTTAAAACTGTAGCAATTTACTCTAGGGAAGATAGTGGTTCATATCATCGTTATAAATCGGATGAATCATACCTAGTCGGGGAAGGAAAAAAACCGATTGATGCTTACCTGGATATTGAAGGGATCATCGAAATCGCCAAGCGAGCGGACGTTGATGCCATTCACCCTGGATATGGTTTCTTATCGGAAAATCTTGAATTTGCCAGACGTTGCGAAGAGGAAGGCATTATCTTTATCGGCCCTACTTCTGCTCATCTAGACATGTTTGGTGACAAGGTAAAAGCAAGAGAACAGGCAATTGAAGCAAAGATCCCGGTTATCCCAGGAAGCGATGGCCCTGTTTCCAGTGTGGAAGAAGTATTGGAATTTGGGGAGTCTCATGGCTATCCATTAATGATTAAAGCAGCTTTGGGCGGCGGAGGCCGTGGAATGCGATTGGTCCATTCCAAAGAGGAGCTGGCGTCCAGCTATGAACGTGCAAAATCTGAAGCAAAAGCAGCTTTTGGTTCAGATGATGTCTACGTAGAAAAAGCAATCATTAAACCAAAGCATATTGAAGTGCAAATACTGGGAGATGCTTCAGGAAACATCGTCCACCTTTACGAACGTGATTGCTCGATTCAAAGAAGGCACCAAAAAGTAGTTGAAATTGCTCCATCCAATTCAATATCAAATGAGCTCCGTAATCGAATCTGTGATGCTGCTGTACAATTAATGCAAAATGTTTCGTACATAAATGCAGGTACTGTAGAGTTTTTAGTGTCAGGTGAAGATTTTTACTTTATTGAAGTAAACCCAAGAATTCAGGTAGAACATACCATTACTGAAATGATTACGGGAATTGATATCGTTCATGCGCAAATTAAAATTGCTGAAGGTCATCTTCTGCACTCAGAGGAAATCGGTATTCCAAAACAAAATGAAATCCCGCTTTTCGGTTACGCAATCCAATCACGTGTTACGACAGAAGATCCAGCGAACGACTTTATGCCGGATACAGGTAAACTAATGGTTTACCGCTCAAGTGGCGGGTTTGGGGTACGTCTGGATGCAGGTAATGGTTTCCAAGGAGCGGTTGTTACACCTTATTACGATTCACTGCTAGTTAAGATTTCTACGTGGGGCATGACTTTTAAAGAAGCATCCGCGAAAATGCACCGTAATTTAAGAGAATTCCGTATTCGCGGTGTTAAAACAAATATTCCGTTCCTGGAAAATGTTGTACTGCATGATCATTTTATTTCCGGGAAATTTGATACAAGCTTTATCGATACAACACCGGAATTGTTCAAATTCCCTGTCCGTAAAGATAGAGGAACAAAGATATTGAACTATATAGGGAATGTAACATTGAATGGTTTCCCAGGTGTCGAAAAACGTTCGAAACCTATTTTGGTCCAACCAAATAAACCGAAATTTGATTTAAAAACCGAAATCCAGCCAGGTACGAAGCAAATTTTGGATGAGCGTGGTGCACAAGGACTGGTTGAGTGGGTTAAGGCGCAAAAAGAAGTGCTGCTGACGGATACAACTTTCCGTGATGCACACCAATCCCTGCTGGCAACTCGTGTACGTTCACAGGATATGTACCAGATTGCTGATTATAATGCCCGCATGTTGAATGACTTCTTCTCATTTGAATTATGGGGTGGGGCAACATTTGATGTAGCGTATCGATTTTTAAAAGAAGATCCATGGGCGCGTCTTGAAAAGTTGCGTGAGCAAATGCCGAATGTTTTATTCCAAATGTTGCTGCGTGGAGCAAATGCAGTAGGGTACAAAAATTACCCTGATAATTTAATTCGAGAATTTATTAAAGAATCAGCAACTTCTGGAATTGATATTTTCAGAATATTCGATAGTTTAAACTGGATCAAAGGAATGGAAGTTGCAATTGATGAAGTGCGTCAAACAGGAAAAATAGCCGAAGCGGCAATTTGCTACACTGGCGATATTTTTGATGATTCACGCGCGAAATATTCAGTTCAATATTACAAGGATATGGCGAAAGAATTAGAAGCCGCTGGCGCTCATATTTTAGCTATTAAAGATATGGCTGGGCTTTTAAAACCGGAAGCTGCCTATCGTTTAATTTCAGAACTGAAAGAATCGACAGACTTGCCAATACATCTTCATACACATGATACAAGCGGAAATGGTATCTATACTTATGCGAGAGCCATAGAGGCAGGTGTTGATATTATAGATACGGCTCTTGGTTCAATGTCAGGCTTGACTTCACAACCAAGTGCAAATTCATTGTATTATGCGATGAAGGGCAGCAAACGCGAAGTTCGTGCAGATATCGATGCACTTGAGCAATTATCAACTTATTGGCAAGATGTCCGTACATTCTATAGTGACTTTGAAAGTGGCATGAATAGTCCACATTCAGAAATTTATGTTCATGAGATGCCAGGTGGACAGTATAGCAATTTACAACAACAGGCTAAAGCGGTTGGTTTAGGCGATCGTTGGGATGAAGTGAAAAAAATGTATGCACGAGTTAACCTCTTATTTGGTGATATCGTGAAAGTAACGCCTTCATCGAAAGTTGTAGGGGATATGGCATTGTTCATGGTGCAAAATGATCTGAATGAGGAAAATATTTTCGAACGCGGCTTAAACATCGACTTCCCGGATTCAGTAGTGGAATTGTTCCAAGGATATTTAGGCCAAATCCCAGGCGGATTCCCTCAAGAATTACAAAGAGTCATTTTAAAGGATAGAGAAGCGATTACTGTAAGACCTGGTGAATTGCTTGAGCCAGTAAACTTCGAAGAGCTCGAAAAAACGTTGGCGGATAAGTTGGGTCGTCCAGTGTCGCATCAGGACGTTTTGGCATATGCCCTTTATCCTAAAGTGTTCGAGGATTATGCAACAGCTCAGGAACTATTCGGAGATATCTCGGTATTGGATACACCAACTTTCCTTTATGGATTAAAACTAGGTGAAGAGATTGAGGTTGAAATCGAAAAAGGAAAGACTTTAATTATTAAATTGATAGAGATTGGTGAGCCGCAACATGATGGAACGCGTATAATGTACTTCGAGTTAAACGGTCAATCCCGCGAGTTGGTCATCCAGGATATGACGGTTGAAGTAGATGGAAACGTATCATTAAAAGCAGATCCAAGCAATCCAAATCAGATTGGTGCAACAATGCCTGGTACAGTACTTAAAGTGGTTGTATCAAAAGGTAGCCCTGTTAAACGTGGCGATCATTTGCTGATAACAGAAGCCATGAAAATGGAAACAACTGTGCAAGCACCGAAGGATGGAATAGTGAAGGAAGTGTACGCTTCTGCTGGAGATGCTATTTCGACTGGGGATTTATTGATAGAATTAGAATAGTAGAATGGGCAACGGAAAACTCCGTTGCCCTTTTTTTGAGCTGAATTTCCTTTTAAGTTGGGGGCGGAATCGAGAGATCATCACTTGAGAACGTATCAGTGATTGGTATACTCTCCATCCGAAAAAATTAAAAAGAGTAGCCAAAACCCGTCTTGCCATACACTTCGGGTAGGGGAAAAACCATTATAAGATTATAAAGAAACAACACAACTCGTCTAGGATGGACGAGTTGTGTTGTTTAATTGCTTTTCTCATTATAGTTACTGCGTGAGATTAACAATATCATATAGCAGAATAGACCAAACAAACACGAGATAAATAATGAGTGCAATAACGACACTACCAAGTTAAGCTTTGTTAGGATAATCAACATACCCGTTGTCATCTGTGCCAACAAAATAAAGAATGCGATGATCCACCCTTTATAAATAACACGCTGGTTTTTATAATGCTTGATGGCATGGATCATAATATATGTAACCCAAATAAAAATCAATAGTACTGCAAATCTGTGCCCCATTTGAACCCATTCATACATATTATTTGGTAGGGCAAACGGACTTTCATTATTGCAAAATGGCCAATCGGTGCAAACTAAACTCGACTGTGTATGTCGGACCAAAGCACCTGTATAAACGACTATATATGAATATAAAGAAACGCCTAATGTATGCCATTTTAGTTTTTTGCCTATATAAACTTTATCGGCATCGAATTTTGTATCAACCTCGAAAACAATCATAGCTAATAACAAAACACTCGCAAATGATATGAGCGATATTCCAAAGTGCAGTGCAAGGATAAAATCCCCTTGGCCCCATAGGACCTGTGCAGCACCGATCAATGCTTGAGCAATCAAGAAGAAGATAGCCATACTACCCAAAAACTTTACTTCACGAACGGAACCAAGTTTACGCCAAGTCCAAATAACCAATGCCAGGACAAGTATTGAAACTGAACCCGTTACTAAACGATGCGAGAATTCTATTAAAACTTCTGTTGTTATTTCTTTTGGAATGAGGGACCCATTACAATCCGGCCAGTTTCGACCGCAGCCTAAACCGCTTTCGGTTTTTGTAACAAGGGCTCCTCCAAGAAGAATAAGCAACATACCGATTGTTGTAGCTAAAGCAATCCATTTCAGTAATTTGCTTTGATTCTGTTGCATTTTATGAGCCACCTACTTTTTCTAATCATGAGCTTGTTAGAAAAACATAAACAATCGCCAAATAAGGCTGAAATCCATGTTTTACCTACACCGAAGGTTAATTGTCACTTTATTTGTTGCCGGTGTGAAAAGCATCTATGCCTTTATGATGATAGCGAATAAATAGATAAAAGACAACTTCAAACGGTAGAAGGTTTCAGATAGGGAAAGGGTTTTCACAAATTGTTCATAATTTCGTGCTATTACCTTCACAAATGTTCCCATAAAATGCATTACTATAGAGATGTTCATATTACATTTGGCTAACATAACATGCATTTTGACAAACTTCATTGAAATTTAACGTAATGTCTAGAAATCCAGGACAAATTTCGATATAGTTATTGTTAGCGAAATATGCTTACAAAAATGAAAGAAATAAAATGAGCCATTTTATGCTGCAACGTGTTAGCTGTTGCTGACCTCAATCACTCGCATTCTAAAGATTTTCTGCACTTATTAAAAATAGAACTTTAATTCTTATCCAGATCAATTTATTGGGTTTGAAGAGTTAACAACTCTTAGTAGAACGGTTTGTTATCAAGGTATGAAATGAGAAAGCAAGTGAGGGTTATCTTCATTAAATTATGAGAAGCAAAAGGACGGTTGAATATTACTCTTTCAGATTTTGTGGGTGAAGTTTTGTTATGCAAGGCAATAAAAGTTGCCAATTTGTGTAACCATTTGGGTAGCTGGCGATAATCATTTTTTAGAGGTTGAATGGTGAAAGGCCAGTATCGAAGTATACAAGTTCTTTCTGATTTACTACTGTAGATTAAGGTGAAATACATTTGGTATAAAGCTAACTGGTGGTTGTTTATAGCTCCTAAAATCATTTTGCTAAGAGGCTATAATTGTACCTAGGAATATCAAACAGCATAAATACCAATGCTACCTGTAGAAATGTTAAAACAATCTAACGTGAATATGGTATTATGAAGATTGTTTTAGTGCTATGTAGAGAAATACTTTGTACAGGCCGACTCATTTTTGGCTACACTATTGAAAATGGATCACTGGCACGTATGGTTCTAGTTATGGGCACACAGAGGAAAACAGTTCATTAACCTCAATTTTGAAAATGCTCCTTGGATTGTGCTTATTTACATTTGGAATTCTTCTTAATAGGGATTCACATAGAACTAAAAAACCAATGTCATGGTTACACATGAAATACAACAAAGAAAGAGGGGTTAATTAAGCTATGATGAAAGGGCTTAAAAAATGGCGTCTTTTCTCACTGTTAGCTGTAATGACAGTATTTCTTTCTGCATGTGGTGAAGAGTATATTACAACTCTTAAACCAACAGGTGCAGTGGGGAAAGAACAATTTAATTTACTATTATTCTCAATTGCAATTATGGCATTAGTAACAATAGTAGTATCAGTTCTTTATTTATATGCTTTTATGAAGGCTCGCCGTTCTAAATTGGGTGAGGACTACATGCCGAAACAGGTAGAAGGAAGTCATACATTAGAAGTTATTTGGACAGTTATCCCAATTATCTTACTTTTAATTTTAGCGGTTCCGACTTTAATTTCTACTTACAAATTTGCGGATGTTAAAGCGATGGATGAAGTAGATGAAGAAGGTAACAAAACAGCATTGACAGTCAATGTTACTGCGAAATTATATTGGTGGGAATTCGAATATCCAGAACAAGGTATTGTAACAGCTCAAGAACTTGTTGTTCCTACGGATGAAAAAGTTTACTTTAATTTAAAAGCTGCCGATGTAAAACACTCATTCTGGATTCCGGCTGTCGGCGGTAAAATGGATACAAACGTAGAAAACGTTAACAAATTCTATTTAGAATTTGGAAAAGAGTCAGCAGACCTTAAAGATGGTGTTTTCTATGGTAAATGTGCTGAGCTTTGTGGTCCTTCACATGCTTTAATGGACTTTAAAGTGAAAGTGCTTGACCGTGATGGATTCAACGATTGGGTTGCTGCAATGCAAGCTACAGAAGGACAAACTGCTTCTGCTGAATCAACTGATTTAGGTGAACAAACATTTGCGAACAGCTGCTTAATGTGTCACGCCGTATCTGGTGTTGGTGCATCGGGAGCAATGGGACCAAACTTAACGACATTTGGTGATCGTAATCGTGTTGCAGGTGTGCTTGAACATTCAAAAGAAAGTTTAGAAAACTGGGTTAAAGATCCAGAAAGCATTAAACCAGGAAACTTGATGACTGGTAAATATGGTGAACTTTCCGATGAGGAAATTAGCGCAGTTGCAGATTACATTATGGGATTATCTATCGAAGAATAATACGAACTAGATAGTAACACTTGAAGGAGGTAAAAGTTGTGAGCTCTGCCGCAGTTACAAATAATAAGGGCTTTGGAGCAACATTATGGGACTATTTAACAACTGTCGATCATAAGAAACTTGGCGTTATGTATTTATTTGCCGGGACTTTATTCTTTGCAATCGCAGGTTTTGAAGCGTTATTAATGCGTCTTCAGTTAATGATACCAAATAATGATTTTGTTTCAGCCGGTACATTCAATGAATTATTAACAATGCATGGTACAACGATGCTATTCTTAGCAGCAACACCATTGCTATTTGGCTTTATGAACGCAGTCGTACCGTTACAAATCGGTGCGCGTGACGTTGCTTTCCCATTCCTAAACTCTTTAGGATTCTGGTTGTTCTTCTTGGGGGCAATCTTTTTACACTTATCATTCTTTTTAGGGGGAGCGCCTGATGCTGGTTGGACTAACTATGCTTCTTTAGCGTTATACTCTCCTGGACATGGTATTGACTTTTATGTATTAGGTTTACAGATCTCTGGTGCTGGTACGTTGATTTCTGGTATTAACTTCATCGTTACGATCATTACAATGCGTGCACCAGGTATGACATTTATGCGTATGCCATTGTTTACTTGGACTACTTTAATTACAAGTGCTCTAATTACATTCGCATTCCCTCCGCTAACAGTAGGTTTATTCTTAATGTTGGTTGACCGTATGTTCGATGCTAACTTCTTCGATCATACTATGGGTGGTAACACAATTATTTGGGAGCATTTATTCTGGATTTTTGGTCACCCTGAAGTATATATCCTAGTTTTACCGGCATTCGGTTTATTCTCAGAAATCATTCCGGTATTTGCTCGTAAACGTTTATTCGGATACTCTTCGATGGTATTCGCTACGATTTTAATCGGTTTCCTAGGATTCATGGTTTGGGCCCACCATATGTTCACGACTGGACTTGGTGCAACAGCTAACGCAATCTTTGCGGTTGCTACAATGGCAATCGCCGTTCCAACTGGTATGAAGGTATTTAACTGGATTATGACCATTTGGGGCGGATCGGTAAAAGTAACTGTACCAATGCTTTATGCACTTGGTTTCATTCCATCATTCGTAGCTGGTGGGGTAACAGGAGTTATGCAGGCTGCTGCACCTCTTGACTACCAACTACATGATTCTTACTTTATCGTAGCTCACTTCCACTACGTAATTGTTGGTGGTATCGTTACGGCAATCTTTGGTTCGATGCATTTCTATTGGCCAATTATGTTCAACCGTGCTTTAAGCGAGAAATTGGGAGTATGGACTTTCTGGATCTTCTTTATTGGATTCCATTGTACATTCTTCATCCAACATTTCCTAGGTTTAATGGGTATGCCACGTCGTGTATTCACATACCAAGCGGATCAAGGTTGGGATCTATTTAACTTTATTTCATCAATCGGTGCTATTTTAATGGCGATCGGTGTCGTTTTATTAGTGATCAACATCATTATCACTGCTAAATCTAAACCATTAAATTGCCGCGATTATTGGGGAGATGGACGTTCACTTGAGTGGGCTATCAAAACTCCAGTACCGTTCTATAACTTTAAACAAACACCACTTGTACGTGGATATGACCCGTATTGGTTGGAAAAACATGATGGAAACAAAGAAGGCATGATTTATGCAGAGCCGCTTGGCGACATCCACATGCCGAATAATTCGATTTTACCTTTGGTAATGTCAATCGGTATGTTTGTTGCAGCATTTGGTGCTCTATATCATCCAGACGGAAAAGCTTGGGCAATTCCGGTATTGATTCTAGGTTTAGCAATCACTGTTGGTGCTATGATCGTTCGTTCTGTTAAAGATGATCTTGGTTTCCATGTTCATGTTGAAGAAATCGTAGCAACTGAAGAACATCTTTATGGAAATGGGGGTAACAAATAATGGAAGAAACTAAATTCACCCCTCAAACTTGGCCCGATAAAGCTGAACAAGCAACTTTGGAAGGGAAAAACAAATTCGTAGGAATTTGGATTTTCATTTGTAGTGATATCACACTATTTGCCAGTGTGTTTGCTACTTACCTTTCTTTGAAAGATAAAGGCCCGGCAGGTATGGAGTTCTCTGCAGCTTCATTATTTGAATTACCTTTAGCATTTGTAATGACTATGTTACTTTTAACATCATCATTAACTTCTGTTTATGCAATGTATCACTTGAAAAACCATAATTTCAAAGGCGTACAAATTTGGATGAGCATTACTGTACTATTAGGTCTTGGATTCCTTGCGCTTGAGATTTATGAGTTCTATCACTATGTACACATTGGGTTTGGTTATACACAATCAGCCTTCTCGTCTGCATTCTTTACATTGGTAGGAACACACGGATTGCACGTAGTCATTGGTTTGGTGTGGATTGTATGTTTAATCGTTCGTAATGCAAAACGTGGATTAAACCTATATAATGCGCCGAAATACTATGCAGCATCTATCTTCTGGCACTTTATCGATGTAATTTGGGTATTCATCTTTACTGTAGTTTACTTGATGGGGGTGTTAGGATAATATGGGACACGATACACAGTTTCAAGCAAAATCTAAAAAGCAGTATGAATATGATCGCCATCACAATGCGGTTCATATGCGTAAGCAAGTAGTCAATTTTGCTATTATGATTTTCTTAACATTCTTGGCGTTTGCAGTTGTAGTAGCGGATTTTTCAGCTTATTTCATTAAGCCTGTTATTCTTCTATTAGCTGGTGTTCAAGTTGTATTACAATTATATTCATTCATGCATATGGATGACAAAAAAGCCAGCCACATGGGTGTTATTTCTACATTTGTATGGTTTGGTGCAGTAATCGCATTTACGATGTTTTTAACATTCTTAACAATCATTTGGTGGTAAGAATGTTGGATAAACAAGTCGCTCATCTTTTCGAGCGACTTGTTTTCTTTTTTAGCCAATTATAAACATTGTTTCAATATAATATTTTAGCCATGAAACTGCTTTTAATTGTCATACTTCGTTCATTGATGTTACGATGTAAGCGTTCTATAATAGAACTACCGAAGTTTAAAGGAGCTCAAGATTATGCCATTAAATATATTTGGTTTCCAAGCACTATGGAGTCCTTATTTAATAGGAGTTATTTTGTTTATCACTGTTGTCTATTTTTTAGTGACAGTTGTCTGGAGAAAAGATTTTAAAGTTAGCGAACCTCTGAAAAAAGGCGAAGCGGCTTATTTTATACTAGCAATGATTTTGTTGTATGTGATTAAGGGATCTCCAATCGATTTAATGTCTCATATTATGTTTACATATCATATGGTACAAATGGCGTTTCTTCTATTGCTGGTACCGATGCTTATTATAAAAGGTATACCATGGTGGGTGTGGAAAGTAGTTGTGGAAGCACCAGTTGTTAGGGGCATATTTGCAATCCTTACACAGCCTGTTGTTTCCGCATTTGTATTTGCCATGATGTTTTCGTTGTATCATATGCCGGGTATATTTGATACGATCAAGCTTAATGAAACATTGCATGGAATTTTCTCTTTCTTCCTATTTCTATCGGCCTTTTTCATGAACTGGCCTTTGTTTGGTCATATCCCGGGTCGTAAGCAAATGAAACCTTTGTACAAAATAGCTTATATTATTGCCAATGCGGTATTAATCACGCCAGCTTGTGCTTTAATAATTTTTAACCCTAATCCAATGTATTCAACATATACGGAAGGGGAATCTTGGTTAAAAGCGATGGAACTTTGTGTTCCAGCTGCAACATTATCTGGTTTATCACTTTCAGGTCCGGAACTTTTCAACAATATGAAACCACTTGAAGATCAACAGTTAGGTGGCGTTTTAATGAAAATCATTCAGGAGATTATCTTCGGAATTGTGCTAGCTACTGTGTTCAGAAATTGGTGGATACAAGAAAAGCAAGATGATAAGGCGATTACTGAAAATGCATTGAAAGATTTTCAAGCAAAAAAGCAGAGTCAACAATTTTAGCATAGAGCTAGAGTAAGGCATTTACTGTCTTCACTAAAAAAGTTATATTACTAAATGTCAGGAGAATGTAAAATGAGTGTACCTATTCTACCTACAATTAGTACTTCATTTATTGTTATTAGTGCTGTGTTAGTCGCAATTGGATGGGGTCTAATTTACAAGAAAAAAATCGAAGCACACAAAAAAGTAATGCTAGCTGCAGGGGTATCGGCATTAATTTTCTTTATCATTTATGCTTCAAGAACCATTTTTGTCGGGAATACATCATTTGGTGGTCCGGATGATTTGAAAATTTATTACACGTTATTTTTAATTTTCCATATTACTTTAGCAACAGTTGGAGCAGTATTCGGTATTGTCAGTATTATGACAGGGTTAAAAACGAAACTGAGCATTCACCGTAAAATCGGACCCATAACAAGCATTATCTGGTTTTTCGTAGCAATTACCGGAGTAGCCGTCTACTTGCTTTTATATGTCTTTTACCATGGTGGCCAAACAACTTCACTCATCAAAGCAATATTGGGGTTCTAGTCTATGATCAACAGCCTTTTAGCTTATCTTAAAGGGCTGTTTTTTTCTTTTCCAAAATGCTGCAAGTTTTTGTGGGGACCGAATTTATGTTGATACTGCTAATCTATTTACTAGTTTAATAGAAAAAGGACTGGGAGTATTCATCCAAGTCCTTTTAAAATGAGCTATTAAGCTACAACGCCAAAAGCGGCAAGTTCTTTTTTTACATTTTCTAAAATTTGTTCACATTGTGTTACAAGATGTTTCGGGAATACTTCATCTTCACCGTACTCAACACCATGTGGGTAGTAGTATTTTCCAAGTGCAGGCTTGGCAATTGTCAATACAGCTGAGCGATTACCTACGTCTCCGGAAATTGCTTTGCAGAATACACGTAAATAATAACGACCTTCTTTTAAATCAAAGCGTTTATCGAAAGTCATACGATCAAAATCCCAAGCACCATGACATTCAAGTCCGTTCTTTTCCATAACGCTAACAAGCAATTCCTGTTCAGCAGTTATATTTTCAAGTGTTTTGTTATCGAAATACATTAAAAAATCCTCCTTTAGCTAACTCATACATAAGTATACGCCCATTTTCTATAATAGAGGAAAATTTCTTTAGTTTCAATGGCAACATTGTGTCAACAACTATATTATTGATATAATAGTACCAATAAATATAAAGGATAGAGACCGTAATGAAAACTCTTTTTCGAATATTGATAGTCCTTTCTTTTCTTGCAATTATCTTTTTTTATTCTACAGGCACAAATAATTACGAACCTTTAGAAGGACCGAATTCTACTTCTCAAATTTTTCCCAAAACAATCAATGAACCAGAAACTTCCGAGGAGTTCTTGCCACGTCCAGAAACAGGATTGTCGACAATGATAGGCAAGAGTAGTAATGAACTATTAAAAGTTTATAGCGATCCATCACGCCTCGACAAATCAGCCTATGGTTATGAATGGTGGGTCTACAATCAAAACCCAAGCGAGTTTTTTATGTTTGCCGTAAACAATGGTGTTGTAACGCAAGCATATACGAATGCAGAAATGTCTGATATTAGTCCTTATAAAATGGGGCAATCTCTCGAAGACATTTATGGTATGTCGATTATAGATTCAGAAGTGAGCACAACAATCGAAGATAATGTTTATACGTTTTCGATGAGTGAAGATGATATGAATACGAGGATTTTAACGAAGTTCGATAGTCTTTTCGCACAGCTTTATATCGACAGTGAAACAGGTACGTTAAGCGGCGTTCGATTTATGGACAGCAGAACGTTGGTCATACACCGTCCCTATGAAATGTCTTTTGTCGGCAAGTTGTTGTCACCGCCTAATCCAACTTCCTATCTAATAGAAGAAAGTAATAGGTCGAATGCAACGCAAATTTATGACTTGTTGAATGTATTCCGAGTCAACAATGAACTACCGATCCTGGCCGCTCATGATGCTGCAACAATGGTTGCTATGGAGCATAGTGAAGAAATGTATTCCCAAAGTTATTTGTCCCATGAATCACCAACCAAGGGGTCCTTAAAGGAAAGATTGGAATCTGAAAAAATCGAGTATAAGAACGCAGAGGAAAATATCGCCACCTCCTATATTGACTCGATTGAGGCAGTACATGGATGGCTAAATTCAAATGCACATCGCAAGTATATGCTGGATGAGTCGTATACTCATGTGGGATCTGGATCATTCATGAACTATTATACTCAAATCTTTATTGAAGAAGAGATGGGTCAATTGGAAGAATAAAGTGTTAACGGACCTCCTAGTCGAGTAGATTGGCTATAGAGGTTCTTTTTTTATAATAATTTTTAAGCCACGAAAATTTAGTGTCACTATTGGAACCTAGGCATAAAATAGGGAAAAGGAGTGACAGCTTGCAACTAGCAGAACTTTTAAAAGAATGGCCATGTACAGTAAAAGGTGGTTCTATTCGAGTTGAAGTAACTGGAATTGAGGATTATGCACAAGGTGTCAAAGATGGCGATTTATTCATCGTACGTAAAGGCCGAAAATCCGATGGTTTAAAATATGTGGATATGGCCATAAAAAATGGGGCAATCGGTATCGTCATTGAAGATGAAAAGCAGTTGGATTCTCTAAAATTAACTGTTCCGGTCATCTGGGTTCCCAACGTCTTGAAATTTATGTCATATAGTGCTGCAAAACTAAATCAATTTCCGGCTGATGCAATGCAAGTTATCGCAATTACAGGTACAAATGGAAAAACAACAGTTAGTCATTTTATCGGACAGATACTACACGCACTACATAAAAACGTAATAGTCATTGGAACAAATGGAATCTACATTAACGGTGTTGAAGTAAATATAGATTACGAGCATTTAACTACACTTCAGCCGAAACATCTACACAAGATATTGAAAATAGCGGTTAGCCGTGGTGTGGAATATGTCGTCTTGGAAGCTTCCTCTATGGGGCTTGCAAAACATCGCCTGGACGATTGTTCGATCGATATTGGGGTCTTCTTAAATTTGGCGGAGGATCATATTGAAGATCATGGGTCCTATGATAAATATAAAGCTGCCAAACAACTGCTTGCCACACTTTCAGATCAACTTGTTTTAAATGGGGACGATTCCTTTTGTCGAACAGTAGGTCTCCAAGCAAAAAAGAAAAAGGCTTATTTTGGTCTTGGAAATCGAGTGGATTATCAACTCCAGCTCCTTGCTGAAGGGCTGACGACCTCAACATGTTGCCTGCAAAGCAATAAGGGTCAGAAAGTATTCGCGGTTCCTTTTGTCGGGGAGCACCATTTACAAAACACGATTGCAGCCATTACAGCTGTAAGTGAACTTGGTTTTTCCATAGAGGATATTTGTGAGGCCGTAAATAAGCTTACTTTGCCGGATGGCCGGCTAGAAGTAATTGAAAATAATTTAGACATCGATATTTATATTGATTATGCACATACAGAAGCAGCATTAAGAGCAGTTTTGCAAACTTTGAACAAAACTGTCAAACGAAATTTAGTTGTCATATTCAGCTGCGGCGGTGACCGGGATAAACACAAAAGAATCAAGATGGGTGCTGTTGCCTCAAAATATGCAGACATGATTTATTTGACGACGGATAACCCTCGCAGCGAAGATCCCGAACTCATCAACGCTCAAATTGCTGCGGGATTTTCTCCGAAACAACAGTACGAAATGATATTAGACAGGGGAGAGGCGATTGAAACGGCAATCCGTAAGGCAAAAAAAGGGGATACTATTTTAATTGCTGGAAAAGGTCACGAAACAACACAAACAATAGGTTCGGTGGAAATTAACTTCTCTGATTATGAAAGCGTGAAACTTGCACTCGATAAAGTGTCAAGAGATCTTGTGTAGAACTAAGGGTGTCCCAAAAGTTGTTTATTAAACTTTTGGGATTTTTTGCGGGTGCAAAACGTTTATTTTTCATAGATTCATAATAATGCAAAAACCGAATGCCATTCGTCTTTGTTTTGTCGAAATATGGCCCACCTCTACATTTTTGGGATTTTACAGCAACAAAAATAAATCCCCCACTAAAATTCGTAACTTCTTAATACAAATTTCTTTAGAATTCTGCTATGATTGGTGATAGTAGATTGGAGGAAATAATGATGATAATGACATCAGAATGGGCCTTCATCTTAGATGAAGCAGATGAAATAAGTGCGATGATTCTTTCATCAGAACAAGCTCAAAGGTTGCGCAATGCATATGAGGATGTTTATGGTGATGAAAATCTGGTCCACCAAATTTCTGTATTTAAACGCATGAAAGAACAATATGAGGATGTCCAACGATTTGGCAAATACCATCCTGATTATCATACAATCATGAAGCAAATTCGTCAGCTGAAAAGAAGTCTGGATATAGATGAGCGGGTTGCGAATCTGAAGGTAGCAGAAAATGACTTTCAAGACTTGCTAGATGAACTAAGCTTGATTATTGGAAAGTCTGTATCAGAAGCTGTAAAGGTTCCGGTAAGTAATCCGTTCTTTGCAACAAGCTCTTCTTCTTGTGGAACGGGCTGTGGGACTGGTGGAAGCTGTTCTTGCTCAGCTTAAAAGGACAATCTTTTTGTATAACTAATAAAGGGTGACTCAATTGTGGGTCACCCTTATATTTTATTCAGCTTCGTTTGACTCTTCCGCCATACTTTGTAGAACTGAAACAGCAATATCAGGCCGGTCCGTAATGATTCCCTTTGCACCATTTTTGACAAGGCTTACCATCGTATCCTCATCATCTATCGTCCAGTAGTGGACTGGAATGTTCAGCTTTGCTAAAAAGGCGATGAACCTTGGAGAATCCAATGAAACCATACCGTGTTTCACAGGAATTTGGAATACGTCCACTTTTGGGTGATACAGGTGTCCAAATTGACTTGTGAATGCTGTAAAGGCTTTTCTTACATCATTTTCCCCTGCCCCCAAAGCAACTTGGTTTTGGGCATATAGATTGAAACGATCCACTTGCTCACTATAAAAACTTGTGATGACAATGCGGTTTTGTGCATCGAATTCTTCGATGAGCCTCCATAGTTTGGAAGGCATCAGGCTTCCTTCATACGTGTCAGGATGATCTTTAATATCGATATTAATATACATATTGGGGAAAGCTTCGAACAGTTCGCGCAAACTAACGATTTCTACCATTTCCTCCTTATATGGGAATTCTCCATCCAAATCTTCAAAATGGTATCCGAAATTTAGTTGTTTTAATTCCTGTAAAGTATAATCTTTTACGGATCCCGTACCATCGCTGGTGCGATCCACTGTTTCATCATGGAATACGACAATTTCCTCATCTTTTGTTAAGCGTATATCAATTTCAAAACCATCCACTCCAAGAGAATGCGCTTTTTCAAAAGCAATCATTGTATGCTCTGGGGCTAAGCGGGAGCCTCCTCGATGAGCAAGTACGATTGGTCTGCCGTATTGCAGAACTTCTTTATCTTCTCTTTTTTGAGGTTTAATGATCGCTTTACTGCCTGCCCAAGCTGCCGCACTGGCCGCTGCAATCGCAATCGCTACTTTTGTTTTTTTACCCATGAAAATCCTCCTTCAATCCTGGCTGAGTGTTTAGTATTCAACATTGTTTTTCGTCAGTAATCATCATTTTTGATGTTGAGCAAGTACCTCTTGGAAAATGGTCATTTTAAGTCAACTTTCATTTGGTGAGATATTCTTTTGAAGTTAAGGAGATACTCAAGAAAGTAGTATTTTGTCACCACCGGTATGGTCCTAAGTAAATAAAATGAAAGTAAAAGAATTGTAAATTCTCTCTAGATGATTATAACGGAAATTATACACGGGTGTCACTAAACTCTGTTGCTATCAAAATTGACATTATGGTATTCTTTTATGTAAGAAATGAGGGAAATGAAATGCAAGAACGACAAGGGTTAATTGTATACATTCATCAGCTGAAACATGCAAAAAGTTTAAGGAAATATGGACATGTACATTATATTTCTCGAAAACTGAAATATGTTGTGATTTATTGTAATCGCCAAGAAATTGAAGGCACAAAATATAAAATACAACGCCTCCCTTTTGTGAAAGACGTTGTAGAATCGTATCGCCCATTTTTGAAAACAGAGTTTGAAAATGCCAAACCGGACAAAGCGAAGGAATATGATTATAAAGTTGGTTTATAAATAGTTTTTTTAAAAGAATAGAATCCTTATCTTGCCCGTTTGAAGGTGCTAGCTCCTTGCGCAGTTAGGAATCGCCTGCGAAGACAAAGAGCGTCCTTTTGTTGGATTCTTCCAATAGTTGAGGCGCACACGATGTGCGTCATGTCGGCGATGCAACAGGACGTTGCGATTTCGCCGACGCGGAGCTGATCGAGCACCTTCCGCTTTTCTATTGTTTTGGGGGGATAAAATGATTCATTCGTAAAATGCCGATTAAATGCTGGTAAAACAGTACCGGCTCAGAAAAAACCGAGGAGTGTTTAATCTCCATCGGGATGGCTTTTTTTCCTAGTTCATGCAAAGTATCTTCAAATATTTCAAGTCGTTTAGAAGGTTTATCAGGATTATATGGAATTCCTTCACGACATACATATATCGGCATAAACTTACTATCTCCAACCGGTTTTAAAGCGACGGCGATGGAAGCAACCTGTGAATCACCTTTGTTTGAGATAAAAATAAAAGCATGATGATATCTTTTTTCATTTGTTTTGATGAGTTCACACAGTTCATAAATGTCTCCATACCCTCGTCCGAGTTCAATAAATTGTTGAATCAACTTTCACACATCCTTTCCGATAACAATAGTATCACGACGAAAGGGGGGAAGGCACATGAAATATGCAATTAGTTTTTTGGGAATTTTACTGCTCGTAATTTGCGGGACGCTTTTCCTTCAGTATCAAGTGTTTTCAGATAAACTTGATACCGAAGAAGGTGATTTTACATATACTCAGGAAATTGAAATTACATATCGAAGTGGAAGTTTAGATATCCGTCAGCATATACACAATTTAACAGACCAGTCCATCGATTTATCTTGGCCGAACTTAGCCATCAGTACAGATTGTTTTTTAGAAACCGAGACGAGCTGCGAACGTTTGAGCGAGGACAAAACAAAATTAAAGGCTTCTACGAATAGAAATGTTTCTCTATCGTACATCATTCCATTAGAGGGTGGGCTTCAGTCCAACCGTTTATTAAAGGATATTTTTGTAACGCTTAAAAATGGGGATGCAGGATATTCTACTGTACATATTTCAACAGATAGTGAAGTGAAAGGGCAATGGATAACTGGTTTACCGTTAATAGGAAATCAGTCGTTATCCATGGTCAACTATTCAATGTTTGGTGGGACAGGAGATATTTCGGAAATTTATTGGCAAAGCGGAGTAATGGGTATTCATGAAGTGACAGACCATTTATCAATTTATTCGCATAAGCGTCCGGACGAAAATCTACTAAAAAAATTAAAAAATTTAACAACTTTGAGTGAAGATCATATAGTCGTTGTCCAAGGTAAGAATAATCCTGTTCAACAAGGAAACCGTATTTTCTTTACAGACGAGCTTTCAATTGCTTCGATGAAAGATAAGGTAATTCTTTCGCAAGTTAAAGCATCGTATGGTCTGGAAGGAGCTCCACAGTGGTTAAGTGAAGTGATTGCCTCATTTTTAACCGGTTCTCCAGTTGGCAGCAATAAATCGATTGAAATGGTCAAGACTTTGAATAGCGAACTGTCGGACACTCAGAAACTGAACTGGGTAGAAAAATTGAATGACCTTAAAAGGACCGATGTTACATCGGAAAAATTGGACGATTTATTAACGGAAATTTTTGGTCAACCTACGGAATACTTCGCGATGAATGAAAAGACTGATCGAATTCACCCGTTCTTGTTCAATGACGGCAGGAAAGTGTATGTTGAAAGTGAATTAAGAGAAAATGTGAAGGTGATTTTGGAAGACGGACAAGTTCTCTATCCTCTTGAACCGTTGTTGAAAAGCTTAGGTTATCAAACTAACTTGGGGGAAAATGGATATTACGTCCAGAATGAAACGCAAAAGTTTAGATTCCCTCAAGGCTACGGGTTTTATGTTTACAATAATCAACGATATAATACAATTTCCGAACCACTTACGCTTATAGCCGATACACTTTATATGGAAGAGACATGGTTGCAAAAATTATTTAGTGTAGATATACAAAAGAATGAGGATTCGATAACGATTAAACAGCAATAATAGACAAAAGATTTAATGAGTTTGGAGCTCTAGCTATTATAAAAGGCTTGGTGATAAAAATGCGAGTTGTAGCAGGCGAAAGAAAAGGGATGCCTTTAAAAGCAATTACAGGGACGACTACTAGACCGACTACGGATAAAGTCAAGGAATCTATTTTCAATATGATTGGACCTTTCTTTTCTGGCGGGATTGCACTGGATTTATTTGCAGGCAGTGGGGGACTTGGTATTGAAACGCTAAGCAGAGGTGCCAGCAAGGCAATATTCGTTGAAAAGGATGGGCGAGCTTTTCAAACGTTGCAGGAAAATATAAAAAAATGCCGTTATGAGGCGGTGGCGGAAACATTCAAGACGGATGCTGCTCGGGCGGTTAAAGGGCTTTTAAAAAGAGAGATACAATTGGATTATTTATTTTTGGATCCTCCCTACCATAAAAAGGAATACTATGATTTGCTGAACTCTTTAGTGGATCATGGGAAGCTGTCCGAGGATGCTATTATTGTCTGTGAACATTCTGTAGAAGTAAACTTGCCTTCAAGCTATGGAAAGTACACTCTGGCAAGGCAAGAAACATATGGGGGAACCATTATATCAATTTATCGAAATGAACTTTAGGAATTTTGCTGAAGGGAAATGGGGAGAAGTCGTTGTCTGAAAAAATTGCAGTTGTACCAGGAAGTTTTGATCCTATTACGAATGGACATTTAGATATTATAAAACGGGCCGCAGACGTGTTTGATATTATTTATGTAGCTGTTTTAAATAATTCTTCCAAGAAACCACTATTTACTATAGACGAAAGAATGGGGTTAATCTCGGAAGTGACGAAGGATATTTCGAATATTCGTATTGAAAGCTCTTCAGGATTATTAATAGATTATGCAAGAGCTAAAAATGCCAAGGCGATCGTTCGCGGGCTGCGTGCGATATCAGATTTTGAGTATGAAATGCAAATCACATCAATGAATAAATTTTTGGATGAATCGATTGAAACTTTCTTCATTATGACAAAAAACCAATACTCTTTTTTAAGTTCAAGCATTGTGAAGGAAGTGGCTCAGTACGGCGGTACAGTCACTGGACTTGTACCGGAAATAGTAGAGAAGGCATTGCTGGAAAAGTTTGATAAGTAGCCTAAACATTGCGGTATAAAATTAACGACAGAACCCTAAAATAGGATTCTGTCGTTTTTTATTCCGTAAGCCAAAGGACAGTGATTTGTAGAATGTTTCTCACAGGAAGAGCAGATAGAACAGGGCAGGAATCAATAAAACATAGAGCACCCTCATCAAAATATATGGTTTTAAGGATAGGTGTTCGCCTTTTGCAATAACGGCAACTTGCATATGGATACTCAGTCCCTGGCTTGTTAGAAAGGTAGCCATAAGGACCAGAAGAAGTGTATGTTGATCGGCGAACAGTTCTTGTCCGATTCGCAAACCGTTTGTCATTTCCAGCATTGCTGCAATCAGCAGCATGACATTATTATGTATGTCAGGGACCAAGCTTTTAACAGAATGCATGACAACCGTATAAATTGTTGTGAAAAAGATGATCGTCGCTCCAACAACCAGGACTGTAGGGATACTATCCTTCACACTGCTTGTAAAAGGATTGGTTTGTTTTGTTGCCGGTTCAGGGGTGGCGACAGGTTTTCCCTTGTCCTCTCTGCGAAAATAAAAAAATACCCCACATAAAATGGAAAGTGAAACGATATGATACAAAATCAAAAACTGCCAGCTGAAAGTTGTATCATTTAATAAATCATTGCCGACAAATCCCAATACGAAAAGAGGGCTTGGACTATGACAAATGCTTAAAAGAATATTTGCTTCACGCAGTGATATTTGTTTGCTTTTTTTCAAATAAGTAATCGTCGCAGCCCCTGTCGGAAATCCCCCAAGAGCGCTGATGCCATATGTTTTAAAATAGAGTTTGAACCTGGATGAGGAATTGCTTGTATTTGGCGTTAACCTGATAAACCATTGAGTTAGGATTAAATAGGGCAATAAGTAGGGAAATAGAGCCTCCATAAATAATTCGACACCTAGATCTGTACCTTCGTGTGCAATCCCTGGGAAAAATAGTAATAAACAGATTAATGTGATACAAATAAATAAATAGAGTGCAGGAATAAGCATCATCTCTTTTCAAATTTTTGTTTTCCATTTCCGCAAATGCTAAACTAATATATGCGATGTGTTAAAAATTTAGTCTTAAAAGGTTACTTTAGGAGGTGCTATACATATGAGAAAATCGTTCCTATATATGATCATCCTGTTCGTCATCGTCTTTTTCTTGAGTTTTTACAAATTGGACTACTATATTATGAAGCCCGGTAGTGCTTATAATGTGAGTGAATTTGTTACGGTGGAAGACGGGGATAAAAACCACGAAGGAACCATGAGTCTAATGACGGTGGCAATGGCTCAAGCAACACCTCTTACATATGCTGTTTCGTATTTTAGTGAGTATGAGGAAGTATTTAAGGAAGAAGAGGTTAGACAAGAGGAAGAAGACGAAAAAGAATATAGTGTCCGTCAATTAAAGTTAATGTCGGATTCACAATTCAATGCTTTATATGTCGCCTTCCAAAAAGCAAACCTACCATATACAATTGAGTATCACGGTGTGACTGTTCTAAATGTGCTGGCAGATGGTGCGGCAGATGGAGAGCTGGAACCGGGTGATGAAATAGTTGAAATCGACGGAGTCATGATCGAAAAAGCACAGGAGCTTACGGAAATTTTAAGTGCAAAAAAAGAGAATGAAGCAGTTGAACTAGTTATCGACCGAGATGACAAGCTGTTGGATCGAACAATCAAATTGAAACCGATTCCCGGCAGTGAAAAAGTAGGGATTGGTATCACATACTCTGAAAGTAAATTAATCAAAACTGATCCAAATGTTAAAGTGGACGCGGATAAAATCGGTGGACCTTCGGCTGGCCTAATGTTCACTCTCGAAATTTTAAATCAATTACTCGATGATGATCTAACAAAAGGGTACAGCATAGCTGGTACAGGTGAAATGAATGAAGATGGCACGGTTGGACGAATTGGCGGGATTGAGAAAAAAGTAGTGGCAGCCGATAGGGATGGGGTTGAAATCTTTTTCGCACCGGATGATGAAATTACCCAAGCAATGCTTCAAATCAATCCAAACCTAAAATCAAATTACGATGTTGCTGTCGAGACTGCAGAAAAAATTGATACGGATATGGAGATTGTGCCCGTGAAAACAATCGATGATGCTATTGATTATATAGAAAAGCTTCAACCAAAAAAGGATTAACTGTTTAAGGGGGAGAAAAAGTCACTGTACTTTTTCTCCCCCTGTTTTTTGGCAAGGACTATTGCATTAATGTAACAGAAAAAAATGGCTTACACAGCATAGAGACGAGGCCTATAAACGAATCGGAGGAGTTTGGTAGTCCCCGGCAATCAGCTCTCCGGAAGCCATTTCCACCCCCAAAGCATACATATCGGTTGCGCGGATATCCAATAACAGCATGGGATCGTTTGTGGATGCAACACGGCTTATTAAAGGTAACGGAAACTGTTTTTTATGTTTTGATAAGTACGCCTGCCCATTTTTCGTCATCCCCAATAATCGAATATAAGATAGTTTCGAGGAATTGTGTAGTTGCTCTTTTGTAATACCTGTGAATATATGTGTCAGCATTCGCTGGAGTCTTGTCCATGTATATCGTTTAGACTTGATTAAGGTCATGAATTGGTTAAAAGAATTACTCTTTTTCGCAGCCTTGCTGAGGGCAAATTCTATTCCCTCACTGACATCTGCGAAACGGGTCAATTGCTCCGGTGTATGCCGTAAAATGGCGAAGCGTAAATATGGCCAAAACGTTTCCCACTGTATAAAAGAAATATACTTATTTTGCCATTCTTCTAGTAGCATATATGTTTCATCCGGTACAAATTGTACGATTTCTTCGAGAGATTGCTGCTCAAAGATAGCTTTTCTTATTCCGGTTGCACTGGCGATGGTAGACTCGGTATTTATGTCATCATGAAAGCCGGCCTGAATCCGTGGAATCGTCATAGGCTCAATGTTTAGATTTAAACGTTTGGCAGCTTCTATATAGTGATAACCGAGAATGTTGTTGGGTTTTGATAAATCTATTGTATGCCCTTGTTCCTTTTGGCGGAGTTCCTCGTATGCCTTGAATAGACTTTGGGGATAACTAATGCCAGTTGAAACATACTGTTTAATGAGTGCATTATATTGCTCTTCGTGGCTTTTTAATAATGTAAAAGTGTTCAGAAAGGGGTGAATCGTGCCTTCTTCACTTCCAAAAGCAAAATTCGTACAGCCAATAGCCTCCAATAGTTGAATGGCACCTTCAGCAAAAAAAGTAGCATGCCCGGTACAGAACGCATAAGGAAGTTCAATCACAATATCTACACCGTTTTTCAAAGCCATTTTGGTGCGATGCCATTTATCTATTACTGCGGGTTCACCCCGTTGCAAGAAGTTCCCACTCATAACAGCGATAACCACATCGGCATTTGACCGATCTTTCGATTGACTTACATGATAAAAATGTCCATTATGAAATGGGTTGTACTCAACAACTACTCCTACAGCTTTCATTATATGTTACACTCCTATGTGGGAAGACTTTTAAGAAAAAGATACCAAAGATTAGTAAACAAGAAAGATGAATTGGACTATATTCTGAAATCTTTCTTATCTATCGTTTTTTATGATTTATCTAAATTATATTACTCAATTTGTATAGTGACAAGAAAATATCTTGACATCTAAAAATACACATTATATAATCAACATTGTTGTCTCGAGGTGATTAGTGAATGAAATGGTCAATTCATCAATTATCGAAGTATCGCCAAAATGGGATGCCGATTGATGCAGAAGTACAATTGGATGATGTAATGAAGCGAAACAATGATATTCGTCATATTTCACCCGTTCATGTAAAAGGACACTGTACTTTCGGTGCATCGCAAATGACATGTCAATTTACGATGACAGCGACATTAACTCTTCCATGTTCTAGGACTTGGGAGGATGTTGAATATCCGATAGAAGTTGATACAGTTGAAATATTCAGCTGGGCAGATCCTGAACATCGTGGTAATGACGATGGTGATATACATTATATTGATGGTGAAGTTATCGACTTTAATCCAGTTTTAGAAGAACTTGTGCTACTTGAAGTGCCTATGCAGATTTTTAAAGAAGACACTGAAGGAAAAGTACAGGGAGGCAAAAACTGGAGCTATTCAACAGATGAAGATGAAGCTCGTCAAAAGGAAAATGACGAACCAAAAGTGGATCCAAGACTTGCTGATTTAGCTAAGTATTTTGATCAAACAGATGAATAGATAATCTGTAAGGAGGTGCCAATAATGGCTGTACCATTTAGAAGAACTTCTAAAACTGCAAAAAGAAAGCGTCGTACGCATTTCAAATTATCTGTACCTGGTATGGTAGCATGCCCAAACTGTGGCGAAGCAACTTTAGCTCACCACGTATGTAAAGCTTGTGGACACTACAAAGGTAAAGAAGTAGTTAGTAAATAATTCAGTATTTACTAAATAAGGCTATTAGAGAGGCCATGGCTCTCTAGTAGCCTTTTTTCTTTTTATCCCAGCATGACAAAGGAAATCGGTTCTATTCTTGTAATAAGTTCATTCCTCCCGTACTATTTAATTTGTATGGTCTAGTTAATTCTTAAGTATCCATGAAGCTAAAGGGGGATGTTTTAGTATGGTTTACAAGATAGAAAAAAATGAGGGAGTCATTACTTTCACCATTGATCGAGCAGAAAAAAGGAATGCCATAAATGACGAAGTAATGGAAGGGTTTAAGAAAGTTATTACATATATCAAAGAGCATAATGATGTGCGCTTCCTCGTTATTACAGGGAGCGGGGAGCAAGCTTTTTGCTCGGGTGGAGACTTGTCGGAATTTCATTTCCTTAAAACGGAAGCGGAAGCTTTTGGAATGTTAAGCAAAATGGGGAATATCCTATACGATTTAGCGACTTTGCACGTGCCAACCATTGCGCTAATAAATGGCGCTGCTGTCGGCGGAGGCTGTGAAATAGCAACCGCTTGTGATTTTCGTTTAGTCGCAAGTCACGCAAAATGTGGCTTTATACAAGGCACGTTATCCATTACAAGTGGGTGGGGGGGCGGTACCTATTTGTTTGAAAGAGGCTTGCGGCATGATCAGGCTCTAAAGATGCTCATAGAATCGAAAAAGTATGATGCACAGCTTCTTTATGAAATGGGTTGGGCTATGGGTGTATTCGAAGGTTCGAAAGAACAAGCGCTGGAAGCATTTATAGGTGATATGAGAAATATCCACCCAGATGTCCATCGAGCTTATAAGGAAATAGAACTTCGTAAGTGGAAAGAGAAAAATATGTATGAACGTGTGATGGAAGAAATTCGTTTATGCGCAAAACTATGGGAAAGCGATGCTCACAATGAAGCGGTCGCTCGGTTTTTGAACAAGACAAAATAAAAGGTGCTCATCTCTGGAGGAGGTGAGGTGTTTGCCGACTCTTTTTGCGAAAAACAAGTGGTAGAAAGAAAGTTAATACAATTTATCCTTTTTCCATTGTTTGTTATTCTATTTAATCTATTTACCTGCATATAGTAGTAAAAAATGCGAGGTGATAGAAGTGGATGGAAAAAGACGTAAAGATCAATGGACGGCCGATGACGATGAGAAATTAGCCGAAATCGTTATTCAAGCTGTTCAAAATGGTAAAACACAACTTGAAGCTTTTGCTGAAGCTGCAAGTTTATTGAATCGTACAAAACAAGCGTGCGGCTTCCGTTGGAATAAAACACTCAGGCAGCAGTATGGCCAAATGCTTAATAGTGTACGAAAACGTCCAAAGCAATTAATGCGCAGCCATTTAAAACTAGCACTCAATAGTTTCGATGAACTTACCGAAGCATATAACGAACTAGAAACTAGGTATCGGGAATTGCAGTCAGAACACGAAAAAATTCTTAAATGGCTTCAACAAGGTTCCAGTTTTATAGAACAGCATAAATAAATCTCGACATAGCAGTTTATGTTAGAAAAAGTAACCGTTATAATGGAATAATTTTCCGATTCAGGCGTTTTCATATGAAGTTGTATTTTATAAATGGCATCAATGTATTTAGGGTCGCCTAAATGAGAAAAAAGTTAATGGAAAATCATTAATTTCAACAGATGGGCGGCACAAAAATGCATGATTACTTTGATGTATTCGTGATGCACAGTGTTATTTTTTTATCCGGCTCTATTAATAATTTCGATCTTATCCTAAAAATGTAATGGTCGGGTTCTAAAATATGCCTATATAGGAAATAAATTTCATCAGACATATCGTAAATAATTGGTGTATCCATTATAATGAATATCAACAAGACAAGGTCTGCCAATTGGTAGACCTTTAATTTTCGTTATGCGATTTTTGACAAACTTGTCATTTTAAAAAAGACTTGATAACTTTTATTTTAGAGAACGAACAATGGATAGGAGGGTGAATCATGGAAATAGTTGTAATTGGTGGCGGTTCGGTTGGTATGCTGATAGCTAGCTTTTTAGCGGAGTATAATGATAGAGTTACTCTTATCACACACACGGAAGACCAGGCAAGGACCCTTAAGCAAAATGGACTTGTACGGAAAAATATAGATGGTACGACTACTGTATGCAGGGTTGATGCATACACAGATTTATCTTATCTTTCCAAGGATGCGCTCGTCATTGTTGCAGTCAAATATGGACATCTTGTACAGGTTTATGAAACACTGCAAAATTTGGATCCTGCAATCCCACTTCTCTTCCTGCAAAACGGTTTGGCTCATTTAGAGGAAGCCGACTCTTTACCTCAACTTTCGATTGCCTTTGGTTCATGCCAATTCGGTGCTGAACGGGAAAATGACGTAATGGTCCATCATCGAGGTATAGGCGTTATGAAAATTGCAGTTGAAAAAGGGGATGTACATCCATTTAAGCTCTTATTGGAAAGTCCCAACTCGTTTTTTCAAGTTGAATTTGTCAAAAGTGCAGAAGAAATGCTTTTTGAGAAAGCGATACTAAATTGTTTTATCAATCCATTAACAGCTGTTTTAAATGTTACTAATGGGAAGTTGGTTGAAGATCCAAGCTGCTATAAGCTTCTCCAAAATATATATAAAGAGGTATTGAACGCTTTCCCGGAAGAAATGTCCCGAATTTCATTTTCTGACGTGGTGAACTTGTGTCGGAGAACTGCCTCTAATACATCTTCCATGTTAGGGGATATGTTAAAGTCCAGCCCGACGGAAATTGAAACAATTGTCGGGGCGGTTATAAAAAGAGCTGCAAAAGCTGGGCGGAACTTACCAATTTTGGAAACATTGTATTTATTAGTTTTAGCAAAGGAAGGAAGCGGTGAGAAAATGTGAAAATACTGATTCAATACATAGTGAGTATCCTTATTTTTTTCCCTATTATTATATTCTTTATCACATATTTTATAGCTCGCAAGCAGAAAAAAGGCAAGTCAAAGTCATTCGGGCTTGCAAGTGATGCTACGACAATTATCCTGTTTTTCTCTGTACCCCTTTCCATTTCAAGCTTATGGGACAAGAATTATAATGTACTTGTTTTTGTTATAGCTATTGTTATAGCCATTATTTTTACATACATAGATTGGCGTACGAAAAAAGAGATTGAAGTTTTGCGACTATTAAAGAAGACATGGAGATTATACTTTATTCTGCTGACAATTGCGTTTCTTGTTATTTGGATTGTTGGTTTGGTTCAAAGTATAATTGATTATGCTTTTAGCTGATTTAAGCATTTTCTTTTGAAGTAGAAGTTTGATACTTTACAATAAGGAATGGGATAAAACTAAGATTAGATAGAAATTAGAACAAGGTTGAAAACTGTTCGTAGAGTAGAGGAGATTTTTTATGAGGCTGGAGCATATTGAAATACCAGTTAGCAATAAATTACTCGCTGAATATTGGTCGGGTAGTGAAGAATTACTGTCGTTTTTTGAATATAAGTATAATGATGAAGCGTATAGAACTCGCTATAATTACTTAAAATCGAAGCATTATTATAGTGCGGAATTAAGCGCGATTGTTCGTCAATATATGGAACCCTTTGGTATTTCTAAAAAAGTTGAGGAAAATTTAACTGCTCTGGCGAATGGATCGGTTGCAGTAGTCGGAGGCCAACAGGCAGGGATCTTAACCGGGCCATTATATTCCGTTCACAAGGCCATTTCAGTCATTTTGCTGGCGAAAAAACAGAGCTCGGAGTTGGGAGAAAAAATAGTCCCGATATTCTGGATTGCCGGGGAAGATCATGATTTGGATGAAATCAATCATACTTTCACAATTGTAGAGGGTTCAATAAAAAAACGCGTCTACGGTAAGCGAACTAAATTGAAAACGATGGCTTCGACTACAAATGTTAATAAAGAAGAATTGAAAAGCTTATTAAGTACAATTTTCAAAGATTATGGAGAAACCGAATATACCCATTCGCTTTATGAAAATTGTATATTCCAACTCGAACAAAGCAAGACCTTCACCGACTTTTTCGCACGTTTAATGAACGAATTGTTCAAGACGGAAGGATTGCTGATGATAGATGCGGCGTATGAGCCTTTCAGGAAATATGAATCGGAATATTTTATCAAAATTATCGAGTCGAATGAAAAAATTGCGGAAGCAGTTGTTGAAAGGGAGAAACTTCTTAGTGGCGCCGGGTTTGGCAATCCGATAGAAGCTAGTCCGGAAAGTGCCAATCTTTTTTATGTACAGGAAGGCGAACGCTTCTTGCTCGAAAGAAATGCTGAGTTCTATCAAGATGCCAGTGGTTTCATTAAAATGTCCAAGGAGCAGCTTTTGGAGGTTGCAAAAAATAATCCCGAAATGTTAAGCAATAATGTAGTAACGAGACCACTTATGCAGGAAATGACGATTCCGGTATTGGCTTTTGTCGGTGGTCCCGGAGAGCTAGCTTATTGGGCGACATTAAAGGATGCTTTCAACGTTCTTGATTTACAGATGCCTATTCTGGCGCCAAGACTGAATATTACGCTGGTAGACAGAAAAATTGATCAGCTTCTTTCAACATACCAATTATCGGTTCTGGATATTATTGATGGCAAAGCCAAGGCTTTGAAAGCGGAATATATCGACGGTGTTCAAGATAAGGAAGCCAAAGAGCAACTAGTTGCTTTAAACATGTTGGTGAAAGAGCATTATAGAGAATTAAATGCCCACTTAAAATCGCAGCAAATCGAATTGCAATTGCTTGTGGACAAAAATATAAAATATCATGAAAAACAGTTTGATTATTTGAGCAAAAAGATTGAGCAGCAAGTCTTGATAAAGCATAAGAAAACGATTCGTCATTTTGATTCGATGCAATTTGAGATTTATCCAAATGATAGTCTGCAAGAGAGAGTATATAATCCATTCCAATATTTGAATCAATACGGACCCGAATTAATCAGGGACCTATGTTCACTTCCTTTTGAAATTGCAAATAAGCACTATGTAATTCTTCTGTAATAAATGTAGTAGGAGTTTAATGTTGTTGGGTAATTGTACCTAATATAAAGGCGGAGGCCTGCTATATAGAGCTTTGGGTGCAATAGTAAGAAGTCGTCTCAATAAGAGACGACTTCTTTTTTGTGCCAAATTTCACATGTGTGTTGGTGTAGAAAAGTACTATATGCACAAATTATAAAAAGTAGTTAACAATCTCTTTAAAAATGTGGAGGAAAGTGGGGGAATGTGGTACATTATTTACTAAAGTGGGGTGAGTAGCATGTTCATGGGAGAATATCAACATTCCGTTGATGCAAAAGGACGCCTTATTATTCCTTCCAAATTTCGTGAAGACTTGGGGAATACTTTTGTTATTACACGTGGACTTGATAACTGTCTATTTGGATATCCTATGGATGAATGGCGAAAACTCGAGGAAAAATTAAAGGAATTGCCAATGACGAAAAAGGATGCCCGTGCATTTGCAAGGTTTTTCTTTTCTGGTGCAACAGAAGTTGAAATAGATAAGCAAGGAAGAATTAATATACCATCCACACTGACTACTTACGCTAAGCTTGAAAAAGAATGTGTAGTTGTAGGTGTTTCAAGTAAAATTGAAATTTGGGCTAAAGAATCTTGGGAATCCTATTTCAACGAAGCTGAAAATTCTTTTAATGAGATAGCAGAAAATTTAATTGGCTTTGACTTCTAGAAAAGTTGCCGCCAAGAAGGAGTAATGGTGAATGTTCGATCATACAACCGTATTATTAAAAGAAACTGTTGATGGACTGAACATCAATCCCAAAGGAATATATGTGGATTGTACATTAGGTGGCGCTGGGCATAGTGAATACTTAGTACAGCAATTATCATCAGAAGGTCGACTTATTTGTTTCGACCAAGATACGACAGCGATAGAAAATGCAAAAGTACGATTAGCGGACTATTTAGACCGAGTGACATTTGTACATTCGAATTTCCGGTACGTGAAAGAAGAATTACAAAAGCTTAATATTCAAAAAGTTGATGGCATTCTTTATGACTTGGGTGTCTCTTCTCCACAACTAGATACTCCGGAACGCGGATTTAGTTATCATCACGATGCACCTTTAGATATGCGTATGGACCAAACAGCACCGCTTTCTGCTTTCCATGTAGTGAATGAATGGGCTTACGAAGATTTAGTACGTATTTTCTTCCGATATGGGGAGGAAAAGTTCTCCAAGCAAATTGCTAGAAAAATCGAGGAAACAAGAAAAAACGCACCCATTGAAACAACTGGACAACTGGTGGAACTTATTAAGGAAGGAATCCCTGCACCTGCCCGAAGAAAGGGTGGTCATCCAGCGAAGAGAGTTTTCCAAGCAATTCGAATTGCGGTTAATGATGAGTTGGGAGCAGCGGAAGATTCATTAGTTGATGCATTGAAGTTGTTAAAGGTTGGTGGGAGAATTAGCGTGATTACATTCCACTCTTTAGAAGACCGATTAACCAAATCCATTTTTAAAGAGGCTTCCTCTCTTCCAGATTTACCACCCGGTTTACCGGTAATCCCGGATGAGTTCAAGCCATCATTGAAACTTGTTACTAGAAAGCCAATTGTACCTACAGATGAGGAGCTTGAAAAAAATAATCGTTCACGATCGGCAAAACTGAGAATTGCCGAGAAAATAAGCGAGAAAGGACGAGAATAAATGGCAGTACGTGCTAGGCAAAATTCTTATGTGAGCCAACCGGTAAATCCTGAACAGCAACAAGTACAACAACAGAGAAATAAAAGAAAGAAATCGATAATCACAGCAAAAGAAAAAATGCTCTATATCGCATTCATTGTCCTGGTTTGTGCTTTGGCAGTTACTATACTACATAAGCAGAGTTCAATTCAGCAAACGACCATGGAGATACAAAAAATTGAATCGGAAATCACGGAGCTAGAAAAACAAAATGTGAATTTAAAAGTTCAAGTGAGTGAATTATCAACCTATGAGAGAATTTGGGAGAAAGCAAAAGAACTCGGTTTAACACTTAATGAGAAAAATGTGAAGGTAGTGCCGGGAGAATGAAAAAAAAGAGATTTCGATTCCAATGGGGAGCCTTTCTAATGTTAGTTATTTACGGAGGGCTCTTTTTTGCATTATTTATTCGTATTTTTTATATTCAGTCAACTGGTGAAGTGAAAGGGCAGCAACTAGAAGCAAAAGCAGCTGCACTTTACGGGAAAGAAGCAATCCTGACTGCCGAACGCGGCAAGATTCTTGACCGAAATGGCGGTGTAATTGCAGAAGATACACTAAGCTATCGGCTTGTAGCGGTGGTGAATCCCGAGGCGACTACAGACAAGGACAAACCAAGACATGTAGTCAATCCTGAAAAAACGGCCAAAGTTCTGGCCAAATATATATCGATGGAAGAGTCAGAGATTTATAAAATCCTCACTAGAAAACTCAGTGATGGAAGGACACCTTACCAAGTTGAATTTGGTGTAGCCGGTCGCAGCATCAGTCACGAAGTAATGACGGCCATTAAAAATGAAAAACTGGAAGGAATTACTTTCACAAGCGATTCAACCCGCTATTACCCAAATGGTCCATTTGCCTCCCATTTAATTGGTTTCGCATTAAAGGAAGAGCAAGAGGATAGCACTTTTAAAACTGTAGGGAAAATGGGCTTGGAATATACTTACAACAAAGAGTTGACGGGTAAGGACGGCTCAATCCAATACGAGAGTGACATTTTCGGATATTTGTTGCCAAATAGCGAAAAAATGGTAACACCTGCTGAAAATGGGGATGATATCTATTTAACTATAGATAAGACGATTCAGAACTTCCTGGAAGAGTCAATGACGAACGTATATAAAAAATACAATCCTGAATCGATGGTTGCGGTAGTCGCAGATCCCAAAACTGGTGAAATTTTGGCGATGTCCCAGCGACCGACTTTTGACCCGGATACAAGAGAAGGGCTTGATTCATGGAATAACAATGTCATAGAATCGGTAATTGAACCTGGTTCAACCATGAAAACTTTCACTCTAGCAACAGCGATAGAAACAGATAATTGGGCTCCAAACGCTTATTATCAATCAGGTTCCTACACATTGCTGGGGGATACGATTCGGGACCATAACCAAAGAGGTTGGGGACCGATAACGTATTTGCAAGGATTCCAACGGTCATCGAATACAGCTATGGCGAATCTTCTAGAATATATCGGAAATGATACATTAATAGATTACTTCAAGAAGTTTGGATTTGGAGAAAAGACTGGTATCGATTTACCCGGGGAAGCATCGGGTACATTATTGACGAACTGGCCGATAAACTATGTGACAACTTCATATGGACAAGGATCAACAGCAACACCTATTCAGCTTGTCCAGGCCATGACAGCAATTGCGAATGATGGTGAAATGATGCAGCCATATGTGATTAATAAAATAGTGGATTCCTCAACCGGCAAAGTAATTAAAGAAGAGAAACCGACGGTAAAAGGGAATCCGATATCCAAAGAAACAGCAAAGCAAGTTCGTGAAATTCTAGCTTCTACTGTTACTTCAGAGGTCGGGACGGCCAAAAGTTTCGCTATCGAAGGTTATGATGTGGCCGGGAAAACAGGAACAGCATACATCCCTAGATCAGATGGATCGGGTAGATACCTGACAGGCAATAAAAATAATTATTTATATTCATTTTTAGGTCTGGCTCCGGCAGATGATCCACAATTAATTGTCTATGTTGCGGTAAAACAACCTAAACTAGAAGCGACAGAGCTTGGATCAGCACCTGTATCCGAAGTGTTCACCTCCGTGATGCAAAACAGTTTGAAATATTTAAATATAAACCCTGAAGATGTAGCGGAAGCACAAAAAACGACGTTGAAAGATTATGTTGGTGATAATGCTGATAATGTTCAGGTAGAGTTGATGAACCAAGGTGTTACACCGGTCATTATTGGAGATGGTGGCAAGATCATTGATCAATATCCAGAAAAAGATTTATCTATAACAAAGGGAAGTATAGTCTTTTTGAAAACGGAAGGGTCGATTACTTTACCTTCATTCAGTAACTGGTCGCTCCGAAATCTGTTGGTTTATAAAATGATGTCCGGACTGACAATTGAAATAGTTGGAGAGGGATATGTTGAAAGCCAAAGTGTCTCTGCTAATACAATCGTGGATCAAGGTTCCCCAATCGTTGTGCAGCTAAGGACGCCTGAAGAGATATATTCCTCACCCCCTATAGAAGAAACTTTTATAGATGGAGAAGAATTGCCGCAAGATTAACTTCCTTAAATCATTAATTCTTAGCGTTGGAAGTGGAGTGCACCAAGTTGAATATCATTAAATATCCGAATAGAAATCGCTTTTCATTCATACTTTGTTAAAAACGAGGTGTGAATAGTAGATGAAGTGGATTTCGACCATTTCAAAGAAACGCTTAAAGTTGATTGTTTATGGGTTTATTCTTTTTGGGATAGCGGTTGTTATTAGGTTATTTTATGTACAAGTCATTCAGCACGATGAATTGACGAAACTTGCAAAAGAGAATTGGGATAGGGAGATTCCGTTTGCTTCAGAAAGAGGGGAAATTGTCGACCGTAACGGGGAAACCATCGTAACGAATAAATTGGCTCCGACTCTTTATTTTATGCCTGCACAAAATGATAATATTGAAGAAGCTGCCAAGCAAATTGCTTCGGTGTTAGATCTGGATGCAGACAAGTTGTTCGAAAAAATGAATAAGCGGACTTATTTAGTAAAACTTGCACCAGAGGCCAAAAATATTACGTATGAACAAGCTGTTGAAATTCAGAGTCTCAAGATCGACGGTTTGTATAGTGGCGTAGACTATGTCCGACATTACCCTTATGGAAATTTATTGTCGCGCTTTATCGGTTTTACAGGCTATGATACACAAGGTCTTGCCGGTATTGAGTACCAATATGACAAAGTATTGACTTCCAAGGAGGCTGCAATTCGACTCTTTACTGATGCGCAGGGGAATTCCCTGCCTCATGTGGATGATGAATGGCGTGAAGGAGATCAAGGAGCAACTGTCGAGCTAACGATTGATTTGGAAGTCCAAAAGGTAGTGGAACGAGAGTTATCGCAAGCGATGGAAAAATATGATGCCGATCAGGCATTAGCAATTGCCATGAATGTAAATACTGGTGAAATATTGGGGCTGTCATCGTATCCTACATATGATCCCGCTAATTTTGATGATGTAGATCAATCAATTTATAACCGCAATTTGCCAGTTTGGATGACCTATGAGCCGGGGTCTACATTTAAAATTATTACACTAAGTGCAGCACTTGAGGAAAACGTTGTCGATTTAGAAAAAGATACGTTTTTTGACAAGGGATATACAATTGTGGAAGATACACGGTTGCGTTGTTGGAAGCGTGAAGGTCATGGCCAAGAGACGTTCATGCAAGTTGTAGAAAATTCCTGCAATCCAGGTTTTATCGAGCTAGGTCAGCGAGTGGGCTCTGACAAGCTTCTGCAATATATAAAAGATTTCGGTTTTGGTGAACCTACTGGCTCCAATATTCCAGGGGAAGCATCCGGTATACTTTTTTCCAAAGAAAACTTTGGACCTGTCGAACATGCCACAACCTCCTTTGGCCAAGGGATTGCTGTTACGCCGATTCAACAGGTTCAAGCAGTAGCAGCTGCAGTTAACGGTGGGAAATTATTTACACCGTATGTCGTTTCCAAAGTCGTAGATCCGGAATCTGGCAAGGTCATTTCTGAAACTAAGCCAGAAATGAAACGAACAGTCATAAGTGAAGCGACATCTGCAAAAGTCCGTAACGCATTGGAATCGGTTGTTGCCAATGGATCAGGTAGACAAGCATTTCGTGATGGTCTCCGTATTGGCGGCAAAACAGGAACGGCACAAAAAGCGGTTGATGGCCGATATAAAGATGGAGAATATATCGTTTCCTTTATCGGTTTTGCACCTGCGGATAAACCCGAGGTTGTAGTTTATGTGGCAATCGACAATCCGAAAAGCGCGACAGTTTTTGGTAGTACAATTGCCGCGCCTATCGTCGGACAAATTATTGAAGATATTGCACCTACAGTCGGCATTGAAGTAAATCGTGAAGGACAAATGGAAAAGCAATATCGTTGGGGAGACCCTATAACGGACCGAGTTCCTAATTTGGTTGGTTATTCGGTAGATGAATTAGCAAAATTACAATATCCATTTAAGATGGAGTTGCATGGCGAAGGTACGATTATCAAATCACAATTGCCTGAACCAGATAATATTCTTGAACAAGATGGAACAATACATCTTTACTTAGACGAAAAAAATGAATGATTAACTTCTTAGTTTAAATGCCAAACATGGTTTTAGAGTAGTACTAAAGAAGAATGAACTGAAATTAGAGGAGATCTAACATGACAATCACAACAACAATAACCATTCTAGCAATTTCATTTATCGTTTCTGTGGTTTTAGCACCGATATTCATCCCGTTGCTTCGTCGATTGAAGTTTGGACAGAGTATTCGGGAAGAAGGTCCACAATCACATATGAAAAAAGCTGGAACTCCAACAATGGGGGGCATAATTTTTTTAATCTCGATAATTGCTACAACGGTAATTGTTGGAAATATGTACGACATATTTACGACTCAATCAATCGTCATCATTCTAGTGCTGGCTGGATTCGGCTTGATCGGATTTTTGGATGATGGGATAAAAGTAATTTTTAAACGTAATCTAGGGTTAACATCTTTGCAAAAGTTAATTGGCCAAATCATTATCTCAATCGCTGCATTTCTATTATTGCGGCTTGGTTCATTCGATACATCAATTAATGTGCCGTTTATCGATTGGTCGATTGATTTAGGTATTTTATATGTAGGTTTTTTAATTTTCTGGTTGGTCGGTTTCTCAAATGCGGTAAACTTGACGGACGGATTAGATGGACTGGTTGCTGGGACTGCATCGATTGCCTTTACTGCATTTGGAGTGATTGCACTATATAATGAACAGGCCGATGTTGCACTATTTACATTTGCGGTGACGGGTGCGCTTTTAGGATTTTTAATTTTCAATGCAAATCCTGCAAAAGTATTTATGGGTGATACAGGATCCCTCGCTTTGGGCGGATCCCTCGCCCTTGTCTCCATCCTTGTGAAAGCGGAGTTGCTTTTACTGTTGATTGGGTTGGTTTTTGTTATTGAAACATTATCGGTTATCCTGCAGGTGGCAAGTTTTAAATTACGAGGCAAACGTATTTTTAAAATGAGTCCGATCCATCACCATTTTGAATTGTCCGGCTGGTCAGAGCGCAAAGTTGTCGGCGTCTTTTGGTCAACGGCAGTAGTAGTGGCATTAATCGCAGTAGTATCGGAGGCATTGCTATGATTGAATATACAAAATTGCAACATAAAAAAGTCTTGGTATTGGGATTGGCAAAAAGTGGCGTAGCTGCCGCGGAACTGCTTCATCAATTAGGTGCTTTCGTTACAGTGAATGATTCAAAGCCTTTTGATGAAAATCCACAGGCACAAAGCTTGCTAGAAAAAGGGATTACTGTGATCTGTGGTCGACATCCAGAAGATTTGCTTGATGAAGGATTTGAATTGCTTGTCAAAAATCCTGGCATTCCATATACAAACCCTATCGTGGATGATGCGGTGAAACGGGGGGTGCAGGTGATTACAGAAGTCGAACTTGCTTATTTAGTCAGCGATGCACCGATTATCGGAATTACGGGGACAAATGGGAAAACGACAACGACAACTTTGATTTTCGAAATGTTAAATAGAGGACGGAAAAGTCCATTAATTGCTGGAAATATAGGAACAGTTGCTTGCGGAGTGGCGGCTGGTGCGACAAAAGACAATGTTATCGTGACGGAACTTTCCTCATTCCAGCTAATGGGGACGAAAGAGTTCAAACCGAAAATTGCCATTCTGACGAATTTATACGATGCACATTTAGATTACCATGGTAGTTTTGAGGACTACGCAAATGCTAAATTCAATATTACGAAAAATCAAGATGAATCGGATTGGTTCATATACAATGCCGATCAGGAAATAGTGAATGAATATGCTGCTAAATCGAAGGCAGGTAAAATACCTTTTAGTTCAAATGGACGGTCCGATGTCGGCATCAGTGCTGATGACGAGATGATCTATTGGCAGGGTGAAGCCTTTTTAGAAAGAGTAAATATAGCACTCCCAGGGAAACATAACTTAGAAAATATTTTGGCAGCACTTGCAGCCTGTATTCTATACGGCTGTGAAAAAAAAGCTTTAGAAGAAGTGTTGAAAACTTTCACTGGAGTCCGTCACCGTACACAGTTTGTTCGGGAGTGGAATGGACGGAAAATTTATAACGACTCAAAAGCGACAAACTGTCTGGCAACAAAAGTTGCTTTGGAGGCTTTCACACAGCCAATAATTTTACTGGCTGGGGGGTTGGATCGGAATCACTCCTTTGAGGAGCTTCGTGCATCCATGAAGAATGTGAAAAGTGTTGTAGCATTTGGACAGACAGGTGAAAGATTTATCGAATTTGCAAAATCATGTGGAGTTGAAGAAGCGGTATTGGCAGAAGATGTAGAGGATGCCGTAACGAAAGCAGCTTCAATTTCCGAAGATGGTGATGTTTTATTATTGTCTCCTGCATGTGCCAGCTGGGATCAGTACAAAAGCTTTGAAATTCGCGGGGATTTGTTCATTGAAGCTGTAATGAAGCTGTAATGGAAGTAGGGCGGATTTTTAGTGAAAAGATTAAACTTTTGTGCTTAGAGCAAATTCCTCTAAGCACAGTGCTTTTTGAGTATTTATAAGAAAGGATGCCTTAGCTGAAGTTTACCTATAAGAGGCTCTTCATATTTTCTGCAATCTCGCTGTCATTGTTTGGAATCACTTTCATTTATTCTGCCGGTACATATTGGAGTGCGATTCACTACGAAGGTGAACTGCCTTTCTATATTAAGCAACTTATTTACTTGATTTTAGCTTTAGCTGTATTTCTAACTGTTACCAATATGCCGCTCTTTACTCAGGAAAAGACTTGGATTGTACTCTATGTGTTCTCTCTAGTATTATTGGTTCTAGTATTGATTCCTGGTATCGGCCTTGAACGAAATGGTTCCCAAAGCTGGATTGGTCTTGGTCCACTAACCATTCAACCAGCAGAACTCGTCAAAATAACGACTTTGATGTATTTAAGTTTTTTGCTAAGTAAAGTCAAAAATGATGAGCGTGTTGTCCAGATAAAACACTTTTTAATCATAATCCTTCCGTGTGCATTAATTATGCTGCAGCCAGATTTTGGGTCTGTGTTCATCCTAGTGGTAGCGGCGTTTATTTTACTTTTCATTGCCAAATACCCAATCAAATTATATGTTGGGTTTATAGTTCTGGGGATAGTTGGTTTGGTTGCGTTAATTGCTTCTGCTCCATATCGTCTGAAACGGATTGAAGCTTTTATCAATCCTTGGGCGGATCCATTAGTTAGTGGCTTCCAGGCAGTGCAATCGTTGCTGGCGATAGGTCCGGCAGGGTTATTGGGACATGGATTCCAGGAAAGCCGTCAAAAGTTTCTATACTTGCCAGAGCCTCAAAATGACTTTATCTTCTCCATAATCCTGGAGGAAATTGGATTCTTGGGTGGATGTGTGGTGTTGGCACTTTTTGCTGTTTTTATATATTCAGGCTGTGGACTAGCCATTCAATCACTGAAAAGTTCCGATTTTTATGCCATCTCCGCGTTGGTCGGGATGGTAGGATTCCAAGCAGCATTAAATATTGGAGTTGTTATCGGTCTGATTCCCGTAACTGGAGTAACTTTGCCTTTTATTAGTTACGGTGGTACATCGCTGATGATTATTTGGTTTGTTGTGGCCATTATAATTAGCTTTGCAAATCGAACCGACAATACCTAAGTCCTATATATAAAATGATGGTATGATATCAACCATATGAAAAGAAAGTGGAGGAAAGGAGGAGTAAAAATTATGGATAAAGTAATCGATATCGAAGAACGGATTCCAACTCTCAGAGAAAAAAGAAGAAAAAGAACAAACTTTAAATTTATTTTTTTGATTGTAATATTCTTGGCAACATTATTTTTACTCCTTTACTTTCAATCTCCATATAGCGAAATCAAAAATGTTGAAGTGGTTGGTGCCGAGTTGGTAGACGCGGATTATTATAGAGAACAATCCACTTTACAACCGGGAGATTCGATGTGGGGATTTAAAGTAACTGATGTTTCGGACAAAATAAGCAGGGAACACTGGGTAAAGGATGTTTCGGTAAAAAGAAAATGGTTGACAACCGTGCAAATCGAAGTCGAAGAATGGGAAAAGGTTGCATACATATCACTTGAAAATGAGCTTTATCCTATGTTGGAAAATGGAGATATATTCAAAGAAGCCAGCAGCTTGGCGCCTATTGATGCTCCGTTATTTTTGGAATTTGAGGATGAAAAATTGAGGAAAAGGGTATTGGAGGAACTTGCAAAGTTGGATTCGACGGTCCTATCGTTAATTTCTCAAATAAATTCCACACCCAGCAGTGCAGACCCTTATGCACTTACCCTTTTTATGAATGACGGGTATGAAGTCCGAGCAGAGGTTACTACTTTAGCCGAAAAGTTGAATTATTACCCTTCCATTGTTGCTCAAATCGAGAGCGCCGGTTCTACTGAAAAGGGGATAATTGATATCGAGGTAGGTTCGTATTATAAATCCTATCAAGATGAGTATGTGGAACTTGACTTAAATACGGATGTGTTAGATGGAGCGGTGAGTGAAGAACAGGAAGTGATGGATGATGAAGAAACCACTTCAGACTAAAAAAAACAGCAAATTTACAAGAAAGCAGCTCATCATACTAATTGTATGCATCACAACAGGATTTATTATCGGTTACTCCTATAAATTAACAAAAAATCATGAAAACCGAAATAACTCCTATGTAGAACAAGAAGAATCATACCGTGAAGACTTAATTCACCAGCAGGAAAGAAACAAAGAATTGGCGGAAGAATTGAGGGATCTGCAAGAACGGCTGAGAGATTACGAAAGGTCCTTTGCAAAGGATGAAGATAAATATGAGCATTTACTTGAGGAAGCCGAGAAGTTGCGATTGATGCTCGGTAAAATTCCTTCCCAAGGACCTGGAGTACAAGTCACTCTGAACGACAATGAATATGATCCCAATTCAACAAACCCAAATGAATATATCGTGCATGAAAGCCATGTCTTTTCTGTAATCAATGAGTTGAAGATATCTGGAGCCGAAAGTATCTCGATTAATGGGCAAAGGTTAAAATCGAATTCATATATCAGATGTAATGGCCCGGTAATAACAATTGATGGGAAGCATTATCCTGCTCCGTTTGTCATTGAAGCAGTCGGGGATTCGAAAACACTTATATCTTCTTTAAAAATTGTCGGAGGAGTATTTGACCAATTACTAAGTGATAATATTGTGGTAACGATTGAGGAGAAAAATCTTATACAAATGGATTCAATAAGTGATGAAGCATAACTTTATCCGAGGACAAGCCCAGAGCGTTTAGGAGGGGAACCGATGAAGAAAAGAATAGTTACCCAAATGACGGTTATCTCATTTATTGTAGGTCTTATGATTGCTGTTCAATATAATACAGTTCAAAATCCTACAACAAGGGACACAAGGGATATTTGGGCAATCAGGCAGGAACTATCCGAAGAAAAGGAAAATCACTCAAAGTTGTTATCGGAAATAGCCACTTATAATGAATTTATCGAACAGTATAAGGACGATGATACTCAAAGTCAGGCTGCATTGTTAAATAAAACGGTCGATGATCTTAAACGTGAAATTGGACTATTGCCTGTCAATGGGCCTGGATTGGTGCTTGATATTAGCCCAGCCATGGAATTAGTGCAATTTGGTTATGAGATTGAACCCATTGCACCTGATTTATTAATTCGATTAGTAAATGAAATCTACCGCTATAATGGCCTTTATATCGAAATTGCGGGGCAACGCCTTACACATCGATCGGCTATTCGGGATATCAATGGTGCAACAACGGTCAATGGTGTTGCCATTGATGAGACGGATATTAACATTAAAATTATAACCGAAACCTTCGAAAAAGCTGAAAAGCTATATGGTTACTTATATGCTTCAACTTTTAGGGATGATTTTTACTTGGATAATCTAAACTTGCGTATAAATGGAGCGCAAAAAAATATTAAAATTGCAGAAGTTGACGGACCATTATCAACAGATTACTTAGTTGAAAACAACGAAGGGGACTAACTATGTGGTTACCATTATTAGGACTAATATTAGGCTTAAGTTTAGGAGTATTAACCGATATACAAATCCCTGCTATTTATGAAAATTATTTATCAATAGCAGTATTGGCGGCTTTGGATACTTTATTTGGAGGAATACGTGCAAATCTGCAACAAGTATATGACGATAAAGTATTTGTATCCGGTTTTTTCTTTAATATAGCACTTGCTGCAGGACTGGCATTTTTGGGCGTCCATCTGGGTGTTGACCTCTATTTGGCTGCCATATTTGCCTTTGGTGTCCGATTGTTCCAAAATATTGCAGTCATTCGACGAATTTTGATATCAAAATGGGAAGAGAGACATATAAAAAAGGATGAAAATACAGTATAATAGCTGTAAAATTAAATCTTGTATATGATTTTATTTAGACATTACTTTGGAATTACAATAGAATAAAATATAGCAGGAAACGAAGGAGGTGCGGAATGATGAATCACCAAGATATTTATATATCACTTGATATTGGTTCATCTTCTATTAAAGTTTTGATAGGAGAGATTACAGATAACCAATTGCACGTAATTGGTGTTGGTAATGTAAAATCCAACGGTATACGTAAAGGCGCAATCGTTGATATAGATGCTACTGTACAATCCATTAAAAAAGCAATCGAACAAGCAGAACGCATGACAGGAATCAAAATAAACGAAGTAGTACTTGGTATACCCGCAAATCAAACAACACTTCAACCAGTAAAAGGTGTAGTAGCTGTAAATAGTGAAAACCGTGAAATTACTGATGAAGATTTAGACAGAGTAATTGAATCCGCACAAGTGATGTCAATTCCACCAGAAAGAGAACTTGTTAATATAATCCCACGTCAATTCATAGTTGATAATCTAGATGAAATTAAAGACCCACGCGGTATGATTGGTATTCGTTTAGAAATGGATGCTACAATGATTACAACTTCCAAAACATTAGTCCATAATGTTTTGCGTTGTGTAGAACGTGCTGGATTGCAAATTAGAGAAATCTATTTACAACCGTTGGCAGCTGGATCTTTTGCTTTGACTGAAGACGAAAAAAATCAAGGAACAGCCTTTATCGATCTAGGGGGAGGTTCCACTACTGTAGCAGTATTCGAAGAAGGTTTACTCACACGGACAGGGGTGATCCCTGTTGGTGGCGAACATATAACGAAAGATTTATCGATTGTACTTAAGACACCAACTGAGCAAGCGGAAATTATAAAAAAACAGTTTGGACATGCCTTTTATGATGATGCTTCGGATGATGAAATTTTTGAAGTGCCTGTATCTGGCACCGATGCGATGGATCAGTACAGCCAAAAGTTCATTTCAGAAATTATCGGTGTCCGTCTTGAAGAATTATTCGAACTAGTTTTAGATGAATTGGCCCGTTTAGGAGTTCGTGATTTGCCTGGTGGAGTAGTCCTTACAGGTGGTGTTGCACAACTAGAGGGAATTGCACAGCTTGCTCGCCAAGTTATGCAAACACGTGTAAGAATTTATACTCCAGACTATATTGGGGTTCGTGAATCGGCATATACAACAGCTGTAGGTTTAATACGTTATGCACATTTAGAGGATGAATTCTATGGTAGAAGTCCAGTCCAAGCGCCAGCATATGCTTCAGTCGGTGCTGGAACACCGCCTCCTAAAAAAACATCCAACACTGTGGAAAAAGATAGCAATAATACAAACAAAACAAGCGTAATTAATAAAGCTAAGAAACTTTTCGATAAGTTCTTTGAATAATAATTCAAGATAAGTGTGGCAGGAGGAGAAACTATGTTAGAATTTGATACGAATATAGACCAGCTGGCTAACATCAAGGTAATCGGTGTCGGCGGTGGCGGTAATAATGCAGTAAATAGAATGATAGAGCATGGTGTACAAGGCGTTGACTTTATCGCCGTAAATACCGATGCACAAGCATTAAACCTTTCAAAAGCAGAATATAGATTACAGATCGGCAACAAACTGACTAGAGGTCTTGGTGCAGGGGCAAACCCTGAAGTCGGTAAAAAAGCGGCTGAAGAAAGCCGCGAGCAGATCGAGGAAGTTTTGCGTGGCGCCGACATGGTTTTCGTTACTGCTGGCATGGGTGGGGGCACAGGTACTGGTGCAGCACCGGTAATTGCTTCAATTGCCCGTGATTTAGGAGCTTTGACTGTCGGTGTAGTGACACGACCATTCTCATTTGAAGGCCGTAAACGTCAAACGCAGGCAATCGGTGGTATTGCAGCAATGAAAGAGGCTGTAGATACTTTAATCGTCATTCCAAATGATAAATTATTGCAAATCGTTGATAAGAGCACTCCGATGTTGGAAGCTTTCCGTGAAGCAGATAATGTGCTTCGCCAAGGGGTTCAAGGTATTTCGGACTTGATCGCAACGCCTGGATTAATTAACCTTGACTTTGCAGACGTTAAAACAATCATGTCTGACAAAGGTTCGGCATTAATGGGAATCGGTATTGCCACTGGCGAGAACCGTGCAACGGAAGCAGCGAAAAAGGCGATCTCAAGTCCATTACTTGAAACTTCGATTGATGGGGCAAAAGGCGTTATCATGAACATCACTGGGGGCTCTAATCTAAGCTTATTTGAAGTGCAGGAAGCGGCGGATATTGTCGCATCAGCTTCAGACGAGGAAGTAAACATGATTTTTGGTTCTGTAATCAACGAGAACTTAAATGATGAAATCATTGTTACCGTCATCGCAACAGGTTTCTCTGATGATATTCTTACTCAGCCACAACGACAACAAAGCAGTCGCCCAACAATGCGTGGAGGCCAAGCCCAGGCCCAACCTCAAGCACCTGCGCGTGAACGAGTGCAAGAGCAGCCGGTTCAACAAGAACCACAAAGACAGGTTCAACAACAGCAGGATGATGTACTGGAAATTCCAACATTCCTGCGTAACCGTCGTAATCGATAAGCGGCATCGTAAGATAAGATTCGACAGATGGTTCTAGAGTGTAGACAAAGTCGAGCTTCGACTTTGTCTACACGTTTTTTTTAGGTTATTTCCAATAATGAAAAATTACACAGACTATCTTGAAAACGCTTGGCAGACAAGATAGGCAGTCGAGTGAAGAATTGAATAGAACAAAACGTTCATGAGGGGACGAACGAGACAACCAGCTCAGCTCAGGATGAAAGCGTTTATCAACAGTCTGAAGCCATCTCACTAAGTTGAGATGGTTTTTTTGCATCCTTTGCATCCAGTAAATTCAAGCCTTCATATCAGCAGCGAAATTCATTGACGGTCCTATACAACAAAACTGATCAAATCGTAGCGGCCCACTAGGAGCTTTTGGTTTACATGAGGAGCCATGCTTCGTGCACCTCTTGCACAATTAGCATCGTGTTGGCCCTTTTTTGCTAAAGAAAGAATATTATATTGAATGACTATAAGCGACAACTGACTCGGAACGGTTCACCATATTTTTACCTCGTAATATACTTCCTTTAAAGAATTTCTACATATTGTGTCAAAAAACTTCACTTTTTAATACATATTGTCAAAAAGAAAATTCATATTTGTACGACGGTTTGACATTTTCTGAAAGCCTGCGGTGTTACTCTATTAACAGGAGGACGCTGAAATGATTGGAGAATTACTCGTACTATACAATACGTTATTCAACTATTTTTTATTAAAGTTCACGCAAGAAATAACGGGATTGTATGTAAAAAGGAGTAGGTTGTTACTTAGTGCGTTTTGCAGTGGACTGATTGCAAGCATTTTCTACCAGACATTGATTGGGGCCTTACTAAGTTTTATCGTACTCATTGGACTAGCATTTTCCTTTAGACTCCAGGCGTTGTTAAAGCAAGGCACTGTACTTTTTATAACTACCTTTTTTTTGGGTGGCGTATTAACAAGCTTACTGCCCTTTTTATTAAATCAATCAGAAGTTACTTTTTTTATTTTATGTACAGCCATCGCCTTTTTAGGACTAACAGCGATCCATTCAAAATGGAGAGCGATGACGCTATCCAAAATTCAACATTCATTTGTCGTAGATTGTGACCTCGAATTATTTAAAAAAACATATAGTTTGAAAGGGTTTATCGATACAGGGAATGAATGCACCGAACCTATGAGCGGGAAACCGGTTCATTTTCTATCATATTCGGCAGTATCGACATACTTACCGGAAGATTTCCATAAAGCTTTGCTGGAATGGGATGAGAAAAATCCTTATCAACTAAAGATGTTTCCTGCTTACGTTTATCCAAAGGTGAGGGTGTTGACGCTATCGACAGTGCAGCAAGAACGGTCCACAGTCCTTGCTTTCCGATTTGACAAGCTAAAACTGACCGGTACAACTACGAAAGAAATGTTTGAACAGTATATTGTTTTCACTAAACAAGATGCGAGATACCCACAAGACGCACAAATGATTCTTCACGTTTTAGCACTATAAATTACTATGCTTTCATTTGTCTAATTAGTAGTGCAATGTCTAAATCGCCAAAAAACGCGTAACCAAATTTTGGACAAGGTATATAGGGTACTAAATCTCCTTCCTAAGTGTTTAGTAAAGTGAAGAAGTGTAGGAGAGATAAGACCGCGTGCGCTATTCAGCTACCTATCACTGGCGGAGATATATCCGATAGTGAGGGACCACTTAATCAAATTTACGCATAAAGGGGGAAAATGATTGTTTAATAAAATAATTGACCTATTTAGAAAAATTTGGAGTAAGTTTCGTCTTAAAGGAACGTACTATATAGGAGGGCACGATTCATTGCCAGTACCATTAACTAGAGAAGAAGAGATGACAGTTATTGAAGCCTTTATGAATGGTGATTTAAGAGCGAGAGATACCCTGATCGAGAGAAATCTCCGTCTTGTTGTCTATATTGCAAGACGTTTTGATAACACAGGCACGCCAATAGAAGATTTAATAAGTATTGGTTCCATTGGGTTAATAAAAGCAATTGAAACATTTAATACTGAAAAAAACATAAAATTAGCAACATATGCTTCAAGATGTATTGAAAATGAAATTTTGATGCACTTGCGAAAGACAAGCCGCATGAAGGGAGAGGTTTCACTAGACGAGCCTTTAAATTCAGACCCGGATGGAAATGAATTGCTACTCTCGGATATTCTCGGAACAGAAGAACAAATCATCATGAATGATGTCGAGAAGAAGATTGAACGTCAGCACATGTTCCAAGCAATCAACGGATTGAGTGAACGTGAACGCTATATTATGGAATGCCGGTTTGGCTTAAATGGCAAACAGGAAATGACACAAAAAGAAGTGGCAGATCATTTAGGAATCTCCCAATCCTACATTTCACGTTTAGAAAAGAAAATTATTCTGGATTTACGGGAACATTTAAATCAGCCAATTTCTTAAGATGAAAAATGGAAGATGACCTTTGAGGCGGAGCTAAGCAGCAGCTCCGCTTTTTGTTGTCCAGCTGCGATCGCCAGCTCCTCGAGCAACTTCGGTGCTGCAAAAAGGGCAAAAAAGCGCCCTTTTGTCAGCCCCTCCAGTTGATGTCGGAGCTGGGCGGGCGATTCTTTCGCATTTCGAGTGTCCAGCTGCGATCGCCAGCTCCTCGAGCAACTTCGGTGCTGCAAAAAGGGCAAAAAAGCGCCCTTTTGTCAGCCCCTCCAGTTGTTGTCGGAGCTGGGAAGGCGATCTGCGCTTTTCTGATTGATTGGATGAAATTGGACGATTTTTTTGTGCATATTCTTTTTTATTCCGGACAAACTTAAAAAACAGTTCAGAGATATATGTGAAACTTTCTTCAAGATTAACTTAGGAAAGTTGAAGACCACCTATGTGGTTTTCGCAGACAGTTCACACTAGATGGACTCATTGGCTGTGCACATAGAAATTCAAGCATTTGCTGACTGTTTATTCCTTTGATTTTTACAGCAGTAAATGCGGGGAAAAAAAAGACAGTTCGGAGGAAAAGAAGATGGTTCGTACTAAAGTAGAACTTTGTGGTGTAGATACTGCTTCTTTGCCAGTGCTAAAACATGAAGAGATGAGAGCGCTGTTCGTTCGCTTACAAGCAGGAGAAGAATGGGTAAGAGATGAACTGGTCATTTGTAATTTAAGGCTTGTATTAAGCATCGTCGGAAGGTTTTCCTATCGAGGCGAACAAGCAGATGACCTATTCCAGGTAGGTTGTATAGGTTTATTGAAAGCTATTGATCATTTTGATCTGAAGCATAATGTTCGATTTTCAACATATGCTGTACCAATGATCATTGGTGAAATTAGAAGACACTTGCGTGATCACCATGCATTACGTGTCTCACGATCCCTGCGTGACATTGCTTATAAAGCGATGCAAGCAAAAGAAAAATTTATTTCCGAAAATCTACATGAGCCGACAATCGAACAGTTAGCGGAAGCCATCGAAATGAAGAAAGAAGATGTATTGTATGCTCTGGATGCAATTCAAGACCCCTTATCTTTGCAAGAGCCGATCTATTCAGATGGTGGTGACGCCGTTTATATTATGGATCAATTAAGAGATGATGATGTATCCGAGGAACAATGGGTTGCGTATGTAAGTGTCAAAGAAAGTATGCAAAAGTTGGATGAAAGACAACAAATGATTCTTTCCAAGCGATTCTATTACGGCGAAACACAAACTGAAATTGCAAAATCACTCGGCATTTCTCAAGCGCAAATTTCCCGTTTGGAAAAAAATGCAATCGAGACAATGCAAAAAGACTATAAATTAGGATAATACATGCAGCGCACTTATTTTTAAGTGCGCTTTTATTTGCCATTGAATAGTACTGGAATTTATGCAAGAAGTTTTTCTATTTAGTATAAATTTTGCTCTCCAAAGCATAAGTGTTATTAAGAATAGAATGAGATAATTATGTACGCGGAAGGAGATTATATTTGCGTTTTTCGGATGTGCAGCAGAAGGAAATCATCGAAGCGGGTAATGGCCGGTTTATCGGCTATATCGTGGATGCGGAAGTTGATGAAAAGACAGGAAGTATCGTTGCATTTTTAGTTTCCGAACCGAAAAAGTTCATGTCCTTTATGCAAAGTGAGGAACAAGTAAGAAAAGTACTAATCAGTGATGTGCTTGTTGTTGGAAAAGATGTCATTTTGGTAAGAGAACTTGCTTGATGCAAGTCTCTATGCATTGAAAAATAGCATGTAGATTGATACAATAAAAGAAACTATAGATGCAAAGTTGGGTTTAAATTGGCAAAGATACAAAAAAACTTGCAAATCATAAATGAAAAAATAGAACAGGCACAAAATGGCATTGAAAGAGCGCAAGAAGTGAAAGTCATCGCCGTCACAAAACAAGTATCGACAGAAAGAGCGATGGAAGCAATCGAAGCGGGATTAATTCACCTCGGTGAGAACCGTCCAGAAGGATTATTAGCAAAAAAAAGCGAAATTAATAATTCAGCAGTTTGGCATTACATCGGTTCCCTGCAATCAAGAAAAGTGAAACAAGTCATTAATGAAATAGACTATCTTCATTCCCTGGATCGTTTTAGTTTAGCTGAGGAAATAAATAAACGGGCACAAAAAACGATCAATTGTTTTGTACAGGCAAATGTCTCGGGAGAACAATCGAAACATGGGCTAAGCAAAGATGAAGTCATACCATTTATCAAGAGTCTAGAGCAATTTGAAAATATCCATATAGTTGGTTTAATGACAATGGCTCCAAATACAGAAGATGAAGCAATTATTCGCAATGTATTTCGTGAACTAAAAAATCTACAACAGGAAGTTGTTAATCTCAACTTGCCATCTGCACCTTGCCAAGAACTTTCAATGGGTATGTCAAATGACTACGAAATTGCGGTAGAAGAAGGTGCAACATTTGTAAGAATTGGAACAGCTCTTGTTGGATAGAAAAGAGGGATTACTAAATGAGCATGAAGAACAAAATCAAAAATTTCTTTTACCTAGAGGAAGATGAAGAGGCAGTAGAAGTGCACGCTCCAAGTCCGGCGAACCTTCCAAAAGAGCAACCATTATCCAAATCGCGCATCAAAAAGGAAAGAAAAGTTGTGGAGGTAGAAGCACCATCACAATCACCTCGAAATGTTGTCAGTTTACAAGCTGCGAATTCGTTGAAAAATTCAAAGGTAGTTATTGCCGAGCCACGTGTATATGCAGAAGCTCAGGATATTTCGGAACACTTAAAAAACAAACGCGCCATTATCGTGAATTTACAACGGATTGACCGAGAGGCTGGAATTCGAATAATCGACTTCCTGAGTGGCACAGTTTACGCATTAGGCGGAGATATTCAACGGATAGGTACTGATATATTCTTGTGCACACCAGAAAATGTAGAGGTATCTGGTGAAATCTCAAATTATTTTTCTGAGGAATCCTAACTTCATTCCTTATTTTGGGATGGAGTTACCCTCTGTTTAACACGTACATAAGAAAAAATATCACCCGGTAACTGTTTTCAAAAAAATCTTAATCTAGAGAGGGTTATCAAACTAAATGCTGCAATCTATTATGTCAATAGTATCAATCGCATTTTCGATCTATTCGTTCATGCTAATCGTGTACATTCTCATGTCTTGGGTCCCGGCTGCCCAAGAGTCTTCATTTGGCCGATTATTGGCTAAATTATGCGAACCATATTTAGGCTTTTTCCGAAAGTTTATTCCTCCGATTGGTATGATTGATTTTTCGCCAATCATCGGGATTTTATTATTAAACTTTATCGAACGAGGCGTAAGAATTGTTCTACTGAATCTTTCAACTATGATCGGATAGGACATAACCCCTACGGAATGTGGGGGTTTTTTTATCACGAAAAAAGTGGGAGTTTATCCATACATTAAAAATTTCAAATTTTGGAACACTAATAACGTGTACAAGTAATATAGTAAAGAGTGAGGCTTTCGGAGATGGAGCATTTAATTCAGCATTTTAGAAAAGACGAACAAACGTTTATAGAAAAAGTGATTGGCTGGCAACGGGAAGTAGAGGACCGTTTTGCACCAAAGCTTACGGATTTCCTTGATCCGCGGGAACGATTTATTGTTTCGTCGATTATCGGCCAACAAAGTGACCTGCAAATACTCACCTTTGGAGGTTTCCATGAAGCAGAGCGCGAACGACTTTTTATTTGCCCAAATTACTTTGAACCCTCTTTGGATGATTTCCAGATTTCCTTCTTCTCGATTCATTATCCCGCCAAATTTGTGCAACTGAAACACCCAGATGTTTTAGGGGCATTATTGTCTTTGGGGATGGGGCGCAATAAGTTTGGGGATATTCGTATAGAAGGGGAAACTATCCAGTTCGCGGTTGCAGGGGAAGTGCAAGATTATATAAAAGCCAACTTAACGTCAATTGGGAAATCAAAAGTTAAAATTGAACAGATTGAAGCAGAGGATGAATTAATCACTTTGACAGAAGAATGGTTTGAAAAATCCTACACTGTTTCTTCCATGAGATTGGATGTCATCTTGGCAACAGTTGCGAATATATCAAGACAAAAGTCTCAAAGTCTGATAAAAGCAGGAAAAGTCAAAGTGAATTGGACGGTAAGAGAGGATACTTCATTTGAAGTGCAAGAAGGGGATGTGCTTTCAGCAAGAGGGTATGGCCGAATTAAAGTCATGATGACAGAAGGCCGAACAAAAAAGGATAAAATCCGACTGCAAGTGGGCAGATTAGAGCAAAAACAGTAGATCCTACTGAAAATTTACGAAATTTGATGTCAAGTGGCGTGTCGAGCTGTATAATAGAGAAAGATATTTGAAACGAAAAGGAGTGTTGAACATGCCATTATCACCTCTTGATATACATAATAAAGAATTTACTAGAGGCTTCCGCGGTTATGCAGAAGACGAAGTGAATGAATTTCTGGATCAGATTATTAAGGACTATGAAATTATCCTTCGTGAAAAAAAAGAGCTGGAAGAGAAGATTAAAACGATGACCGAACAGATGAGTCATTATAATACGCTGGAAGAGACATTGCAAAAATCTATCGTCGTTGCCCAAGAAGCTGCTGAAGAGGTGCGTCGCAATTCCCAGCAAGAGTCGAAGCTCATTATTAAGGAAGCAGAGAAAAATGCAGACCGCATCGTCAATGAAGCACTAGGCAAAGCGCGCAAAATTGCAATCGAGATTGATGAGTTGAAAAAACAGTCGAAAGTATTCCGCAACCGCTTTAAAATGTTGGTGGAAGCTCAATTGGATCTTTTGAGTACGGATGACTGGGACCACTTGATGCAATATGATGTCGGTCTAACGGAAATTCAAAAACATGCAAGAAGAGAAACAGATGAAATCGAACTAACGCCTGAAGAGTTAAATAAACTTCTCTAGTTCTGTTTTTACTTGACGTAAATAAGTAGTTTCCATATACTGATATCACAACAATCAAAAATTGGCTTCATAACTGCATTGACGGAGACAGTATTTTTTGAACGTGGCTAAAGCGATTCGGGGATGGTGCAAGCTCGAACAAACATTCAAAAAAGAAAATCACTCCTGAGCAAAATTACTGAACTTAAAAGCATCATTGCTTTTTTAGTAAGTGGTTTCGTATACACTAGCGTTAAAGTGTCTAAGAGGTAATCTAACCGTACGATTAGATTGCAAATTAGGGTGGTACCACGAGTTATAGCAACTCGTCCCTTTATTGGGATGAGTTGCTTTTTTTTGTGAAAATAACTATAAGCCTTCCCGTATATATTCGATCCATATTCATTCAGAAAGTTATACTGTGGATCGCACCATGATTTACATCATCCAGTCATTGAGTGTGTTGAATCGGTAAGCTTGGTCGGGATTTTATTTGGCTTAATGCTTAATGTAGTTATTAGCAAACATACGGGTCGTTTATAATGAAGGAATATAAAATTTAGGAGGACTTAAAATGGTAGAGTACAAAGATACGTTATTAATGCCGAAGACAGATTTTCCAATGCGCGGAAATTTACCGGCGAATGAACCGAAAATGCAAGAAAAATGGAACGAAATGGACATCTACAAAATGGTTTTGGAGCGTACAAAAGATCGTCCGCATTACGTATTGCATGATGGACCTCCATATGCCAATGGAGATATCCATATCGGGCATGCTTTAAACAAAGTATTGAAAGATATGATTACACGCCATCGTTCAATGACCGGTTACCATGTACCTTATGTACCGGGTTGGGATACGCACGGTTTACCGATTGAGCAGGCCCTTACAAACAAGGGTGTAAAACGCAAAGAAATGACAGTTGCCGAGTTCCGTGAGTTATGTGAAAAATATGCATATGAGCAAGTAGAGAACCAAAAATCGCAATTTAGCCGTTTAGGGGTTCGTGGGGATTGGGAGAATCCTTATATTACACTGAAACCGGAATTTGAATCACGCCAAATTGAAGTATTCGGAAAAATGGCTGAAAAAGGCTATATTTACAAAGGTCTAAAACCGGTTTATTGGTCTCCTTCTTCAGAATCAGCATTGGCTGAAGCCGAAATCGAATATCAAGATATTAAATCGCCTTCAATTTATGTAAGTTTTAGTATTAAGGATGCAAAAGGTGTTGTGCCTGAAGACGCAAAATTCATTATCTGGACAACAACTCCATGGACGATTCCGGCAAACTTGGGGATTTCTCTAAATCCTGAAATCACATACGTAGTAGTGGCTGTAAATGAAAATAAATTTATCATTGCAAAAGAATTGTTGGCGAATGTAGCCGAAACACTTGAATGGGAAAATCCACAGGTTATTCAGGAAGTTAAAGGGCAGGAGCTTGAATACATCATCGCAAAACACCCATTATACGATCGTGATTCGTTGATCATGGTAGGAGATCATGTAACAACTGATGCAGGTACAGGGTGTGTTCATACAGCTCCGGGTCACGGGGAAGATGACTTCATTGTTAGTAAAAAGTATGGCCTAGAAGTTTTAAGCCCGATCAATGACCAAGGATGCTATACAAATGAAGCACCTGGATTTGAAGGGTTGTTCTATAACGACGCCAATAAAGTTGTCACAGAAAAGTTGAAAGAAGCCGGTGCACTGGAGAAGCTTTCCTTCTTTACGCACTCATATCCACATGATTGGCGTACGAAAAAACCGGTAATTTACCGTGCGACACCCCAATGGTTCTGTTCAGTGGAAGCATTCCGTGATGAACTGTTGAAAGCGGTTGAAGATACAACTTTCACACCGGCTTGGGGTGAAACGCGACTTTATAATATGATTCGTGACCGTGGGGACTGGTGTATTTCACGTCAACGTGCGTGGGGTGTTCCGATTCCGGTATTCTACACTGAAAATGGTGAAGAAATTATTACACCTGAAACAATTTCCCATGTATCACGATTATTCCGTGAACACGGGTCAAATATTTGGTTCCAATGGGACGCAAAAGACTTGCTTCCAGAAGGATTTACACACCCAGGAAGTCCAAACGGCCGTTTCTCGAAAGAGACTGACATTATGGACGTATGGTTCGATTCTGGCTCATCCCACCAAGGTGTACTTGTTGAGCGTGGAATGAAATATCCTGCTGACTTATATCTGGAAGGTTCTGACCAGCACCGTGGATGGTTCAACTCTTCTTTAATTACATCTGTTGCAATTAATGGCTATGCACCTTACAAAGGACTTCTAACGCACGGATTTGTTCTGGATGGCGATGGACGTAAAATGAGTAAATCATTAGGAAACGTGATCATTCCTGAAAAAGTAATGAATCAATATGGTGCGGATATCCTTCGTTTATGGGTGGCTTCGGTCGACTATACTGGGGATGTACGGATCTCAATGGATATGTTAAAACAAATTTCGGAAGTATACCGTAAAATCCGGAATACACTACGTTTCCTACACGGTAACGTTTCTGATTTCAATCCTAAACAAGACCGTGTAGCGTACGATGATTTGCGTGAAATGGATCAGTACATGTATATGCGTCTTCAAGATGTATTAAAAACGGTGCGTAGTGCGTATGATCGTTATGAGTTTGCATCTGTTTATCATACAATCAATAATTTTGTTGCAGTGGAACTATCTGCATTCTACTTGGATGTAGCAAAAGACGTTGTTTACATTGAAGGAAAAGATAATCATGACCGCCGTGCAATGCAAACCGTGATGTATGATACTCTCCAAACTTTGTTGAAAGTGTTGACGCCAATCTTGCCGCATACGACAGATGAATTATGGTCCTACTTAAACGAAGAGGAAGTATCAGTGCAATTAACAGACTTCCCGGAACTTGACGAGCATAGCAACTTCCCAGAGCTTCGTGCAAAATGGGAAAAAGTTATTGCCGTGCGTGATGACGTTCTAAAAGCTCTTGAAGAAGCACGTAATGCTAAGATAATCGGTAAATCACTAGAAGCAAAACTGACTATCTTTGCAAGTGAGGATGTTGCTGCATTATTAAATGATCCAGCAGTCAACTTTGCACAAAGCTGCATCATTTCCCAACTTGAGGTAGTAACAGGTAAAGAAACTGCCCCTGAAACGGCGCTTGTTTTAGAGAAGACTTCAATTGTTGTTGAAAAAGCGGGCGGAGAAAAATGTGAACGTTGCTGGTCATATTCTGAAACTGTAGGGCAAAACGCGTCACATCCAACTTTATGTAGCCGTTGTGCTGATGTAGTGGAGAAACATTACGTTTAGTGTCTGATTTCCCGGGTTGACAGATATGTGGCGAATTTATGCGCATATTGGACGTCGATTTTTGAAAGCCTAAAAAATGCAAATGTATCACCGCTCTCGTTATCGGGAGCGGTTGTTTTTCGCACTGGCCGAAAAACATGAAAACTGTTGGTCTTTAGTTCCTACTATCGCCTATTCCATGTTAGGATAGTATAGGATAATTCTTATAATCTTTGCCGAATGATTCATTTGAATTGAAAAAAAGGTAAAGATCATGGTCAAATGGGGGAATACTGTGTATAAATACTATGCTATCGCTGCTCTTGTTTTAGTATTAGATCAGTGGACGAAATGGTTAATTGTAAAAAATATGGAGCTTGGAGATCGCATCACGATTTGGGATCCATGGTTTGGTCTTTTATCCCACCGTAACCGGGGTGCTGCATGGGGAATGTTGGAAGGACAAATGTGGATTTTCACGATTGTCACATTGATTGTGATTGCAGGTATTATTTATTACTTCCATAAAGAAGCAAAAGGCAAGCCGGCCTTTGGAATCAGTTTAATGATTTTATTGGGTGGTGCGTTAGGTAATTTTATCGATCGTATTTTCAGAGGAGAAGTTGTTGACTTTGTTGATGTACTAATCCCGATTATTAATTATGACTTCCCAATTTTTAATATTGCTGATGCAGCTTTAACGATTTCAGTTATTATGCTTATTTTAGTGATGCTCAAAGAAGAACGGAATGAAAAGAAAAAGGTGAAATAATGACAGTTGTCACGATTACAATTGAACAAGAAAATGCAGGAGAGCGTATTGACAAAGCGCTTTCAACGATTCAAGAAGAATGGTCGAGATCCCAGATTTCTTCATGGATTACAGACGGGATTGTTAAAGTAAATGGTGAAGATGTTAAAGCGAAATACAAGGTCAAAGCCGGTGATGTCATTGAAGTCGATGTACCGGATCCGGAAAGTTTGGAAGTAATACCGGAGGATTTGGACCTGGAAATTATTTATGAAGACAAAGATGTACTCGTTGTGAACAAACCGAAGGGAATGGTTGTACATCCTGCTCCCGGCCACTTAACAGGTACATTAGTCAATGGCTTGATGCATCATTGTCAAGATTTATCGGGTATCAACGGAATTTTAAGACCAGGTATTGTGCACCGTATTGATAAAGATACATCGGGCTTATTGATGGTTGCCAAAAATGACCAAGCCCACCATTCGCTTGTTGACCAACTTGTGAACAAGACAGTTACCCGCAAGTATACGGCTTTGGTTCACGGTCATATTGCACATGATAAAGGAACGATTGATGCCCCTATAGGACGAGACCCAAAAGATCGTCAAAAACAAGCAGTCGTCGATAATGGCAAACATGCCGTAACCCATTTCAGTGTATTGGAACGACTTGGCGATTTTACCCTTGTAGAATGTCGTCTTGAAACAGGGCGCACGCATCAAATTCGTGTCCATATGAATTATATTGGTTATCCACTTGCAGGTGATCCGAAATATGGACCGAAGAAAACAATTGATTTCGGTGGACAGGTATTGCATGCCGGCGTATTAGGGTTTGTACATCCGGCAACGGAAGAATATTTAGAGTTTGAAGTTCCACTTCCAGCTGACTATGTTGCATTATTGGAAGAATTACGGCAAGGCAATTAATTGCTTCAGAACGAGTTCTTAATGAATGGCGCAAATGCTCTCAATGCAAAAAGGGGGGTGTCTCGATATGGGGCATCTCCTTTTTTCTAATAATTTATAAAATAATATTGACTTAAAACTATATGAAGACTATACTAACAACAGTGAATAGCCCACAGAGATGGGCAACTAATATCAAATCGAATAGTTTCACCTTTAATGGCAGTCCAGAGAGGCTGAGAAGGTACTTGTAGAAATGTTATGGAATGGCTATGCACTTTTTTATTCAATTTTTGTAGGATGGTTTTTTACTACTTAAATTTTAGGAAAAGTTAGCATCACTATATGTATAGTGCAAAAAATGTCCAAACATGCAATTTCAACACGTATAATCCAACCTCTTAAAGCATTGGCTTTGAGAGGTTTTTATTTTGGGAGCTAAACCACTCTTATGACTGCTTGAAACTGGCAAATCCAAATTGGAAAGGAGGAAAAGAAATGGGACAAATTACAGAACTTTTGGATGGACCTTCGATGAATCGGGCTTTAACAAGAATTGCACATGAAATCATCGAAAAAAACAAAGGGATTGACGAATGTATTCTGGTAGGGATTAAAACACGCGGTGCTTTTTTGGCGAGAAGGCTGGCTGAAAAAATCGAGAAAATTGAAGGCAAGCCGATTCGTACAGGAGAATTGGACATTACTTTATATCGAGATGATCTTTCAACAAAAAATGCGAATGGTGAAGCACTTGTACAACAAGTTGATATTGATTATGTCGTTACAAATCAAAAAATTATCTTGGTAGATGATGTTTTATATACAGGTCGTACAGTAAGGGCAGGATTGGATGCAGTAATGGATCTAGGACGGCCTTCACATATACAACTGGCGGTGCTTGTCGATCGCGGTCATCGTGAATTGCCGATTCGTGCGGATTATGTTGGAAAAAACATCCCTACTTCCGGCACTGAAAAAATCGTTGTTCGCTTAACGGAAGTCGACCATGAAGATAACGTGACACTTCACAAACTAGATTAACAGGTAAAAGAGGGAAAAGACATGTCAAAAGCGGTTTTGGACATCAATGAAAAGCCAACAGCTGGCCAACTCGTTACGCTAAGCTTTCAACATATGTTTGCAATGTTCGGTTCAACAATTTTAGTGCCCCAGTTAGTAGGATTAAGTCCGGCAATCGCATTGCTAACGAGTGGAATAGCGACGATCATCTTCTTACTCATCACGCAATTTAAAGTGCCGGCATATTTAGGCTCATCCTTTGCCTTTATTGCACCGATTTTAATTGCTGCCGGCGGTCTGGATGGGAATGGAGCAAGCGTTAACCCTGGGAATGCAATGATAGGAGCCATGGCGGTGGGGCTCGTATATGGAATTGTTTCCTTACTAATATGGAAAACAGGTTATAAATGGTTAATGCGTTTATTGCCACCGATCGTAGTAGCCCCGGTTATTATCGTGATTGGACTCGGATTGGCTGGAACTGCCGTTGATATGGCAATGAACATAAATGGAGAATATAGCTTCAAACATTTTACAGCTGCACTGGTTACTCTGTTTGCGGCAATTATATTCACTGTATTTTTTAAAAATATCCTAAGTACAATGCCGATCCTCCTAGGGTTAATCGTAGGGTATATTTACTCGGCAATCATCGGGATTGTGGATTTCACTCCGGTGTCGGAAGCAAAAATGTTTGCACTGCCGAACTTCTTAATTCCTGGTGTGGATTATGAGTTCAAAGTAACATCAACGATTTTACTGGCAATGGTCCCAATCGTGATTGTCACAATTTCAGAACATATCGGCCATCAATTAGTATTGGGAAAAGTCGTTAACAGAAATTACATAAAAGACCCGGGGTTACATCGATCTTTACTTGGTGATGGAATCGGAACATTCGTCAGTGCCCTGATTGGTGGACCTCCCAAAACTACATATGGCGAGAACATCGGGGTACTTGCCATCACGAGAGTATTTTCAGTGTATGTCATCTTTGGTGCAGCAGTATTGGCCATTTTGTTCTCCTTCCTTGGAAAAGCGATGGCTCTAGTACAAACGATACCAACAGCTGTACTAGGAGGAATCTCGATCTTGTTATTTGGGATAATTGCTTCAAGTGGTCTGCGCATGTTGGTCGAAAACAACATCGATTTTAGTAACAGCCGCAACATGGTGATTGCTTCCGTCATTCTTGTCGTTGGAATAGGTGGGGCTGCACTTCGATTCAATGCAACGTTCTCGATTGAAGGAATGGCACTTGCGGCGATAGTCGGAGTTGTTTTAAACCTAATCTTACCAGGAAGAGATAATAAAGAACCATTATTAGAAGAATAATATTACCTTTTAATGAATTGTCCAGAGAGGCAAAGAAGGGGAATTTGGCAAGTGGGTACATCAGTATTGAGGTACCTTAGCTTGTCATACCTCCTAGCCTCGCGAATCAACTTTGCGAGGCATTTTTTCTGCTAAGAAGGATTTAGTAAACGAGTTTTCTAAAGAAAACCGGGAATTAGGAGGAAAAAACAAGTGAAAAATTTATTATCAATGGAACATTTATCAAATGAAGATATTATGAGGATCATAGAACGTGCTGAACAGTTTGAAGATGGTGAATTGTCCAGATTAACAAAATCCTATCATGTCTCAAATCTTTTCTTTGAGCCAAGTACGAGAACGAAAACAAGCTTCGAGATGGCTGAAAGAAAAGTCGGATGCACGGTAATCCCGTTTGACGCTGATTTTTCAAGTGCCTTAAAGGGTGAAACAATGTATGACACGGTAAAGACGCTTGAAATGATTGGTATGGATGCAGTGGTCATTCGTGCAAAAGAAGATGAATACTATAACGAACTTCTGGAGGGGATCAATGTAGCAGTGATCAATGCTGGAGACGGAGCTGGTCAACATCCTTCGCAAAGTTTGCTTGATTTATATACGATACATAAGGAATTCGGCTCATTTGAAGGGTTGAATATAACAATCGTAGGCGATATCTCTCATAGTCGTGTTGCCAAGTCGAATGCAACCGCACTGAAGCGACTCGGTGTTAACGTCCGTTTCTTATGCCCACCAGAGTGGGCGGGGGATTTCGAGTCATATCACTCCTGGGATGGACTTATAGAAGATAGTGACGTGGTGATGCTCTTGCGAATCCAGCACGAACGCCATGTTGTAAATAAGAGCTTTTCAAAAGAAAGTTATCATGAGCAATACGGTCTGACATTTGAACTGGAAGCGAAAATGAAAAAAAACGCCATTATCATGCATCCTGCGCCGGTCAATAGAGATGTAGAGATTGTATCAGAGCTAGTTGAATGTGAACGCTCAAGGATTTTTGATCAAGTTCGAAATGGTGTTTTTGTCCGAATGGCGATACTAGAGACTCTCCTGGAAGGAAGATAGACATGACAAAATATATTAAAAATGTAAAACGACTAAACGAACAAAGTGAATTAGTGAACACAACAGTGACAATCGTTGAAGGCCGCATCGTGGAGTTGGGCGGGGAACAGCCTGATGGTGCGGAAATAATTGATGGCAACGGAAACTTGCTGGCTCCAGGTTTTGTGGATGTACATGTTCATTTACGTGAGCCTGGCTTTGAACATAAAGAAACGATCGCGACAGGTACGGCATCTGCAGCAAAAGGTGGATTCACAACAATTTGCGCCATGCCGAATACGAAACCGGTGCCTGATTCAATTGAAAATTTGCAATTGATAAATAGCTTAATTGAACAAAGTGCAAAAGTGCGGGTTCTGCCTTATGGATCATTGACGGTAGCACAATCCGGTGATGAACGGACGGACTTAAGCGCCCTTAAAGCTGGTGGTGCAGTTGCATTCTCGGATGATGGTGTGGGTGTGCAGCTTGCTTCTACTATGTACGAACAAATGCAGAGTGCCGCAAAGCTCGATATGGTCGTTGTGGCGCATTGCGAAGATAACTCCTTGATCTACGATGGGGTAATGCACGAAGGAAAACGAAATAAAGAACTGGGACTGCCCGGGATCCCATCGATTTGTGAATCGGTTCAAATTGCCCGGGACGTATTGCTGGCTGAAGCGGCTGGTGCCCGCTATCATGTATGCCACGTATCGACGAAAGAATCCGTAAGAGCTGTAAGAGATGCAAAAGCTGCGGGCATTCGAGTTACAGCGGAAGTTTGTCCACATCATCTTCTATTGGAAGAAATGGATATTCCTAGTGACGATGCCAACTGGAAAATGAACCCACCACTACGGGCTTCCGAGGATAAAGATTCCTTGCACGCCGCACTACTTGATGGAACAATCGACTGTATTGCAACAGACCATGCACCACACACAGTTGAAGAAAAATGCTGTGGAATGGTTGGTGCCCCGTTTGGAATTGTAGGCTTCGAAACAGCATTCCCGCTTTTATATACAAGATTCGTAGAGACCGGGAAATGGACATTAAAGCAATTAATCGATTGGATGACAATTAAACCAGCACAAATCTTTGATCTTCCATATGGAACTTTAGAAGAAGGTGCAACTGCGGATTTGGTATTAATTGATCTAACGAAAGAACAAATGATAAATCCAGAAGAATTTACAACAAAAGGACGTAATACCCCATTTGCCGGATGGAAGGCAAAAGGTTGGCCGGTATTGACTATGGTTGAAGGCGACATCGTTTACGAGGAGGCAAAATAATGAAAAAGCGTTTATTGATTTTGGAAGATGGAACAGTATTTAATGGCTACGCATTCGGTAGCGAAAGAGCTTCGCAAGGTGAAGTAGTATTTACAACAGGGATGACGGGATATCAAGAAACATTATCAGATCCCTCTTTTTATGGACAGATTATTACATTTACTTACCCGTTAATTGGTAACTACGGCATTAATCGTGATGATTTTGAATCCATTACTCCAGCTATTCGTGGGATGGTTTGCCGCGAGCTTGCAAAAGAGCCGTCCAATTTCCGGAGCGATCTTTCATTGAATGATTATTTAGTATCACAAGATATCCCGGGAATCGAAGGGATTGACACACGTAAGCTAACGAGAATTATCCGTTCGAAAGGTGCTGTAAAAGCTATGCTGACGGCATCTGATGCCGAAGTAAACATTGAAGAAGTAGTAGCAAGCTTGCAAGCAACCCCACTTATTAGAAATCATGTAAAAGAAGTCTCTCCAAAAGCTGCTTATCCTAGTCCTGGGCGAGGAAAACGTGTTGTGTTGATGGATTTCGGTATGAAGCATGGGATTTTGCGCGAGTTGAACAAACGCGATTGTGATGTACTTGTAGTACCATACAACACTTCGGCACAACAAATCTTAGCGTGGCATCCGGATGGCATTATGCTTTCAAACGGACCTGGGGACCCAGCGGATGTGACGGAGGGTATTGAAACAATCCGCAATCTAATCGGAAAAGTGCCAATCTTCGGAATTTGTTTGGGGCACCAATTATTTGCTTTGGCCAGCGGGGCGAAAAGCTTCAAACTTCCATTCGGTCACCGTGGTGGTAATCATCCAGTGAAGGATTTGCGTACTGGCCGAACAGAGCTCACTTCTCAAAATCACGGATATGCAGTGGACGAAAGCTCGTTGGAAGGCACTGACCTGGAAGTAACGCATATTGCTTTAAATGACGGTACAATCGAAGGATTACGCCATAAGAAACATCCAGTATTCACGGTGCAATATCACCCAGAAGCTTCTCCTGGGCCGGAAGATTCCAACCACCTATTTGACGAATTTATTGAATTGATGGAATCACATGTAAAGGAAGGGAAACAACATGCCTAAACGTACAGATATTGAAACTATTTTAGTAATTGGATCTGGCCCGATTGTTATTGGCCAGGCAGCAGAATTTGACTATGCAGGTACACAAGCTTGTCTTTCTTTGAAAGAGGAAGGCTACAAAGTAATATTGATCAACTCGAATCCTGCCACAATCATGACAGATACTGAAATTGCAGACAAAGTATATTTAGAACCGATTTCACTGGAATTTGTGTCCCGTATTTTACGTAAAGAACGCCCAGATGCAATCCTACCAACACTTGGCGGCCAAACTGGCTTGAATATGGCCATTGAATTAAATAATTCCGGGATTTTGGATGAGCTGGATATTGAAATTTTAGGTACAAAACTGGATGCCATCCATAAAGCGGAGGATCGTGATTTATTCCGAAATTTAATGTATGAATTGGGTGCCCCTGTACCGGAATCCGACATTATCCATAACTTACAGGAAGCGAAAAACTTTGTTGCAAAAATTGGCTACCCGGTAATCGTGCGACCTGCTTTCACGCTTGGCGGTACAGGCGGCGGGATTTGCTCGAACGACCAAGAGCTGGAAGAAACTGTGACGAGCGGATTGAAATATAGCCCCGTAACACAATGTTTGCTTGAAAAATCGATTGCGGGCTACAAAGAAATCGAGTACGAAGTGATGCGTGATTCAATCGATAATGCGATTGTCGTCTGCAACATGGAGAACTTCGACCCAGTCGGGATTCATACAGGGGATTCCATCGTCGTAGCACCATCCCAAACATTGTCTGATCGCGAATATCAAATGCTCCGCAATATTTCATTGGATATTATCCGTGCGCTAAAAATTGAAGGTGGCTGTAACGTACAACTAGCGTTAGATCCCCATAGCTTCAACTATTATGTAATCGAAGTAAACCCGCGTGTATCAAGGTCATCGGCACTAGCTTCCAAAGCAACTGGCTATCCAATTGCGAAGCTTGCGGCAAAAATTGCAGTTGGCTTAACTTTGGATGAAATTATTAATCCTGTGACAGGTTCAACGTATGCAGACTTCGAGCCGGCTCTGGATTACATTGTTGCAAAAATTCCTCGTTGGCCATTCGATAAATTCGAATCTGCAAAACGTAATTTAGGGACACAAATGAAGGCAACCGGGGAAGTAATGGCATTAGGACGCAATTTCGAAGAAGCCATTTTGAAGGCAGTACGTTCTCTTGAAACGGGGCATATCCATATCGAGCTAAAGCATGCAGAAGAAAATAGCGACAACTGGATTGAAAAACGTATCCGTAAAGCCGGGGATGAGCGATTATTCTTTATTGCGGAAGCATTGCGACGCGGGGTTACAATCGAGAAAATCCATGAGTGGTCTGAAATCGATCTTTGGTTCTTGAATAAACTGCAAAACATCATCAAAATGGAAACAACTTTAGCGGATAATGTAAATAATGCGGAAATTTTGCGACAAGCTAAACGTATAGGCTTTGCTGATAAAAAGATAGCAGAACTTTGGGATACTGACGAAAATGCAATTTATGCCTACCGTAAAGAACATAACATCATGCCGGTTTATAAAATGGTTGATACGTGTGCAGCAGAATTCGAATCAACAACACCTTACTTCTACGGGACATACGAAGATGAAAACGAATCCATTGTAACGGAGAAACCGTCCGTGATTGTATTGGGTTCGGGTCCAATCCGGATCGGTCAGGGAGTCGAATTCGACTATGCGACAGTCCACTCAGTATGGGCGATCCAAGAAGCAGGATATGAAGCCATCATCATCAACTCGAATCCGGAAACCGTATCAACCGACTTCTCGATTTCCGACAAACTCTACTTTGAGCCACTTACAATTGAAGATGTGATGCATATCGTCGATTTAGAGAAACCGATTGGTGTAGTTGTTCAATTCGGAGGCCAAACGGCAATTAATTTAGCCGATAAATTAGCAGCAAATGGCGTCAAGATTCTGGGAACGAGCTTAGATGATATTGACCGAGCGGAAAACCGCGATAAATTCGAGCAAGCTTTGCGTGAATTGGATATTCCGCAGCCTGCAGGTGAAACAGCTGTTTCAACTGTTGAGGCTATCGCCATCGGTAAAAAACTGGGCTTCCCTGTATTAGTTCGTCCTTCCTATGTGCTTGGTGGCCGTGCTATGGAAATCGTTTATAACGAGCAAGAGTTGGAGCATTACATGGAAAATGCGGTGGAAGCTTCTCCAGATCATCCTGTTCTTGTTGATCGATACTTAACGGGCCAAGAAATTGAAGTGGATGCGATTTGTGATGGTGAAAATGTATTGATTCCAGGTATTATGGAGCACGTTGAACGAGCTGGGGTCCACTCTGGCGACTCGATATCGGTCTACCCACCACAAAAACTGACGGAAGAACAAAAAGCAACAATTGTTGACTACACAACCCGTCTAGCCAAGGGCTTAAACATTGTCGGGTTAATGAACATCCAGTACGTCCTTTCTAAAGGGGAGATTTTCGTTATTGAAGTAAACCCCCGTTCAAGTCGTACCGTACCATTCCTGAGTAAAATAACAAACATACCAATGGCCAACATCGCTACAAAAGCAATCCTTGGGCAATCAATCCTGGAACAAGGCTACCCAACAGGATTGGCAAAAGAACAAAAAGGGGTGTTTGTAAAAGTCCCGGTATTCAGCTTTGCAAAACTTCGCCGTGTGGACATTACGTTGGGACCTGAAATGAAATCGACAGGGGAAGTAATGGGGAAAGATGCAACATTTGAAAAAGCACTCTATAAAGGCTTTGTTGCAGCAGGAATGGAAATTAAAACTCACGGAACTGTGCTATTCACAGTATCAGATAAAGATAAAAAAGAAGCGATTGAATTAGCAAAACGTTTCAACACAGTTGGTTACCGCATTATGGCAACTGAAGGTACTGCAAAAACCTTTGCGGCAGCTGGCGTTCATGCCGATGTAGTCGGAAAAATCGGATCGAAAGAAAAAACATTGCTTGAAGTAATTCAAAATGGTCAAGCACAGCTTGTTGTCAATACTTTAACAAAAGGAAAACAGCCTGCTCGTGATGGTTTCCGAATTCGACGCGAATCTGTAGAAAATGGTGTTCCATGCTTAACATCACTTGATACAGCCGAAGCGATGCTGGAAGTAATTGAATCCATGACATTTACAGCAGAAGAAATGCCAAAAGCGGAGGTAGTTCATTAATGATTCAACAAGAACGAATGATTGTCGTTCGTCAAAGTGAAATTGCTCATCATATTTTTGAACTTACATTACAAGGCCAAATTGTTCAGGACATGAATCCTGGACAGTTTGTCCATATTCGTGTGTCAGACAGCTTTGAGCCACTTCTTAGACGACCGATAAGTATTGCGAATATTAATAAAGAAGCGAATGAAGCAACCGTGATCTACCGTGCTGAGGGAAGAGGTACAAGTATACTGTCACAAAAACAAGTGGGGGATGAAGTTGATGTCCTTGGTCCTTTAGGAAATGGCTTTCCGGTAGATGCTGTACGAGAAGGCGGAACAGCCTTATTAGTTGGAGGAGGGATCGGGGTACCGCCGCTCTATGAACTGTCGCATCAGTTGAACGCTCGTGGGATTCGCACCATCCATGTGTTCGGCTTTGCTACAGAACAGGTATGCTTCTATGAAGATCAATTCACTACTCTGGGCGATACTCATTTCGTGACAGTCGATGGTTCTAAAGGGACAAAAGGTTTTGTAACGGATTTGTTGGAGGAGCTAAAACCGGAATTTGATGTGTTTTACGCATGTGGTCCACTACCAATGCTTCGTGCTCTAGAAGGATTTTATCCCGAAAAACAAGGTTACCTTTCCTTTGAGGAACGTATGGGCTGTGGTATTGGTGCTTGCTTTGCTTGCATCTGCCAAACGACCGATCAATCGGACAAGAATTATGTAAAAGTGTGTTCAGATGGACCAGTTTTCCCAAAAGGAGTTGTCGACCTATGAGTAGATTATCTTTACATCTCCCAGGTTTGGATGTAAAAAATCCGATCATGCCGGCTTCAGGCTGCTTTGGTTTTGGCAAGGAATTTAGTAATCTCTATGATCTATCAAAATTGGGAGCGATCATGATCAAAGCGACAACAGTCGAAACGCGTATTGGTAACCCTACGCCCCGTGTTGCGGAAACGGCGGCTGGCATGTTAAATGCGATAGGTTTGCAAAATCCTGGTTTAGAACAGGTGATGAAAAACGAACTACCGTATTTGGAGCGCTTTGATGTACCGATTATTGCAAACGTTGCTGGAACAACTACCGAGGATTATGTAGAAGTCGCCAAAGAAATATCAACGGCTCCCAATGTCAAGGCACTGGAGCTCAATATATCCTGTCCAAATGTGAAGCATGGCGGCATCACTTTCGGTACTGATCCTGTTATCGCAAGGGAATTGGTGGAAGCTGTAAAAAAAGTTTCGGAGGTACCGGTTTATGTGAAGCTTTCCCCGAATGTCACGGACATCGTTGAAATTGCAAAAGCGGTCGAAGCAGGTGGAGCAGACGGTATTACAATGATTAACACATTGGTCGGGATGCGTCTGGATGAACGGACTGGAAAACCTGTAATTGCAAATGGAACCGGCGGATTATCGGGACCTGCCGTAAAACCAGTTGCTATTCGCATGGTCTATGAAGTATACAAGGCGGTCAACATTCCGATTATCGGCATGGGTGGGGTTACAAACGCACAAGACGTAATCGATTTCATGTCTGCCGGCGCATCGGCAGTTGCTGTCGGAACTGCAAACTTTGTGGATCCTTTCGTTTGTCCAAAAATTATCGAAGAATTACCGGGTAAATTGGAAGAGCTTGGCGTGAAACGACTTAAAGAGATCATCGGAAGGAGCCATCTGTAAATGAACACAAAACCAATCGTAGCATTAGATTTTCCTGGTGAAAAAGAAGTATTTCAGTTTTTAAATCATTTTAACGAATCGATTTTTGTAAAGATTGGAATGGAGTTATATTTACAAGAAGGTCCGAGTATTGTGCAGAAGGTAAAAGAACAAGGCCATGATATTTTCCTGGATTTGAAGCTTCACGATATACCGAATACAGTAAAGTCCGCCATGAAAGGACTGGCCCGTCTTGGTGTGGATTTAGTCAATGTGCATGCTGCAGGCGGTATTGAGATGATGCGAGGTGCACTTGAAGGATTGGAAGCAGGGACGCCAGCCGGCAAGAAACGTGCGAAAATAATTGCTGTAACGCAACTAACTTCCACTACTGAAGAACAAATGAATCAACAACAGAAGATTAGCCTCACTTTATTGGATTCCGTTCTTCATTATGCAAGTATTACGAAGGAAGCCGGATTGGATGGGGTTGTTTGTTCCGTGCATGAAGCAGGTCAAATCGCTGAAAGTTGCGGGCAGGAGTTTCTGCGGGTGACACCTGGTATACGTTTACCTGGTGGGGAAGCTCATGACCAAAAACGGATAGCTACACCAGATGGAGCCCGAAAAGGCGGATCATCATTCATCGTAGTGGGTCGGGCGATTACCGGGGCAGATGACCCATTGGCGGCGTATAAAAAAGTTTGCGAATTATGGGAGGAAAAATAAATGGCAGTACAAATAGAAATCGCTCGTGGAATGTTAAAGGTGGGGGCGGTCGAATTAAATCCGACTGATTTATTTACTTGGGCTTCAGGTATCAAGTCCCCAATCTACTGTGATACTAGGTTAACCATCTCTGATGTCATAGTTCGTAAACAAATTGCACAAGGCCTTGCACATAACATCAAAGAATACTTCCCGGAAACAGACGTAGTAGCGGGAACAGCAACAGCAGGCATCCCACATGCTGCATGGGTGTCGGATGTATTGGAATGTCCAATGGTTTACGTTCGATCAAAAGCAAAAGGACATGGCCGTGGCAATCAAATTGAGGGGAAAATCGCACCAGGCCAAAAAGTGGTGGTAGTGGAGGACATCATTTCCACTGGCGGTTCATCTATTACAGCAGTGGAAGCATTACGTGCTGCTGGCTGCGATGTAGTAGGCGTTGTGTGCGTATATACATATAATCTACCACTAGCTGAGCAAGCCTTTGAAGAAGCGGGCGTGAAATATGTTTCATTAACAAACTTTGATTATTTAGTGGAAGCAGCTAGTGAAACAGGGGCAATCAAGGAACAAGATATCCCGTTTTTAAAGGAATGGCACGCAAAGCTTAAGGCGGGAGAGTTATAACCGTTGAAAGAACATTAATTAAAAGAGAGCTATGCCGAGTGCGTGCAATTTTATAGCTGTAAATAAAGTGAAAAAGGGCTTCCCAATGTTTTGGGAGGCCCTTACTTTTTGTGTAAGCATATCTTGGTTAATGTGTTACAACGTAGGTTACTAGACCTTTTGCATTTGCATAGAGGGCTGCTTGTGTACGATCAGAAAGCCCTAATTTTGAGAAAATTTGGCTCACATGTTTTTTTACAGTGTATTCCGTTATATACAGAGCATTTGAAATTTCTTTATTGGACAAACCTTTTCCTAACTCTATTAAAACTTCTATTTCTTTTGGGGTAAGTTGTTCCTCGTATTCATGCAGACTGTTTGAATTCATCACACCATCTAGTATTGTAGGATCATAGTATTTGCGCCCTTTTGCAATGACATTCAGGCCGTATATTAATTCTTCGGCTAATGCTTCTTTTGAAAGGAAACCATCGACATTCATATCCTTGGCTCTCTGAAAATCCTCTTCCGTCATAGAAGAGGCAAGAATTGCAAACTTGCAAGCTACTCCAAGGCGATGTGCTTCTTTAATTATATTCAACCCATGCTCATCTCCGAGCTGTAGATCAATGATTGCTATATCCGGTTGCACTTTATTCAATAAATGAAGTGCTTCTTGACTATTGGTTGCTTCGCCTGTCACTTGAATTGTCCCGACTGTGGAAAATATAAATTGTAAACCTTTTCGAATTAATGCATGATTATCGATAATTACTACCTTCAATTGTTACACCTCTTAGAATAAATATTTACTCAGAATCAGTATTGTTGTATTTATGGAAATGATGAGTTTATAAAACAAACAGCTTAATATAATAAACCTTCAAAAATGGCAAAATTTGAAGTAATGCCTACGCGTCTAATATATTTATAAATTTATCACCTCTCTATGATCGTTGATGTATAATTTTTCCTATTTATCTTATATGATTCTTTTTGATTATTTATTAACAGAAAATTAAAAAATATTTTTATTTTTTACGACCAATCATTACATATATACTAGGTTGTGCAAAAATAGAGAGTGGATTTTTTATTTTTGATTATAAAGTAGTAGTTGAGGTTGTTGGGAAAGTTGCTAAACTATTAGGTACCCATGAAGATAAAACTTGCCTTTTTACAAGACAAGTGGAAAAAGGCAACCTGCAAAGAGTATAAGTCCTTGCAAGTTACCTATTGAATTCAGTCTGCTAATTAGTGCATGCCTAATAGTAAACAATGAAAATTATTCTGTTACAACATCATTGATTGTTGCATTTAACTCGGAGGAAACATCAGAAGCTTTTGGATTGTTATCAATATTTGAATTTACTTCCGATGCAAAAGCTTTAACCTCTTCATTAGCTTTATTAATCTCGGCGTTAGCTTGTTCCACTAAATCATCTAAGCGTTCGATTTCGTCATTTCCTTTGATAATTTCTCCATCTGCTTTAATAATTTCACCATTGGCTTTATTTAATTCATCATAATTGATGTCGGATGCTTCGGTTGCATCTGCTAACTCTCCTTCTAATTGAAGAATATACTCATCATCTAATTCTTTTTGCTTTTCAGCATCCGCAACAACTTTAGTTAACTCATCCACTTCTTTTTCAGCAGCTGCCAAGTCAGTTTGAGCTTGAGTTAATTCGCCTTGAGTTAATGCTAACGTAGCTTGTGTTGCTTCCAATTCTTTTTGTTTGTTTTCTAGATCTGCATGTGCATTTGCTAGTTCAAGTTTAAGTGCTTCGTACTTGTCTTTAAGTTCTGTCATTTGCCCTTTTAGCAATTCTAATTCTTCATTAGTTGCTTTATTAGATGCCAATAAGTCATTGTATTTCTTTTCCAATGCCTTGAAGTTTAGTCCTACTTCTTCTAGAGACTTAGTTAGACCTTTAATCTTTTTATTTTTCTCGGCTATCTCATCATTAAGAGTTGCTACTGTGCCTTCCAGTTCGGAGACTTTAGTTTCCAACCCAGTAATTTTTCCTTTTTGCCCTTGTATGAATGCGTTCGCCTTGCTGATTTTCCCGTTAGCATCAGCTACTAGATCATTCACTTTACCTTTTAAAGCTTCCTCATTCTGTTTGAATTGCAGGATGTTTTCACTTTGTTGAGCGATTTTGGACTTCACGCTGTTTAATGCCTCGCTGCCATCATAGGCTACAACACCAATTGCACTACCAAAAACGATCGTACCTGCCAATACTAATGCTTTTCCTGTAATAATTCCCATTTAATAATTCCTCCTAGTATGTTGTCATGTTTTTCCGGATTAGCCGGTTACAAGACTTATTCTAGGTAATTCTTAACAAAACAACCTCACTCGTTGGTGCCAAAGTTTGAACGCGTACGTATACTATTTTTGTAATACTATTTAGATTTATTTTGGTACTCCAGAATTTAAGCTTATACTTTAGTGCCACTTTTTACGTATATATGTCTTGGAATATTAAACTATAAAAGGGAAGTAAGTAGATGCGAATAAGCTTTAGTTGCAGTATCAACAATACGGAAATTGCCCTTGCATGGTATCAGTTAAAAAGAAGGTAGGCGCTGGGGTGGTTCCAACGTCTACCTTCTTAATTAATCTTCTATTGTTCCTTCTTCCAGTACAGCATCCGGTATTACATTTTCATCAACAGCGTCTGTTTCTTCGATATTTCCATTTTCATTCCCTGGATTTCCATTGCCTTTTCCAGGAGTTTCTTTTCCTCCACTTCCATTTTCATTCCCATTCCCTTTACCTGGTTTTTCATTGGATTTTCCCGTCTTTTTGATTTGAATCGTTTGTGATGCAATATTTCCCGCTAAGTCTTCAGCCTCGATGACAAATTCATTTGTACCGTCAACTAATTGAAGTTCTAATTCAACTTGTTGTTCAAAACCGTTCATTGCATATGGTTCCGATAGTTCATGCATGAATCTTTCATCACCATTCACGGTTAATCTTATTTCATCGAAGTTATCCTTTAAAGTAACTACTAAAGTTACAGTGTTTTCTTTAGTATTTTTAGGGTGCTTGCCAACCTCAATAGTAGGCGCTGTCGTATCAACGAAGATTTTGCGCGTGATTTGCATCTCGTTATCAAACTCATCAATTGCTTTCACGCGTATATCTTGCACGCCGTTTTCCAGATTTAACGTATGAGAAAATTTCATACCATCCATAGCTGCTTCTTCGTCGTTTACTGTGACAGATTTAATATTGGATCCATCTTCTATTGTTCCGAAAACATCCACTTCGTGTGTATTATAGACATCGAAGAATTCAGGTGCCTCTATATAGATTACAGGTGGTGTTGTTTCATGTTCGCTTTCAGCTTGCAAGTCATATGCTGCCGTATTTAGTGCCGCATCAACTACATGGACAGTAATCTTGTCTTTATTTGTTATTTCAGCATCAATAGTAAATGTAGTAGTGGAAGTTGGCAGCACTCCAGAAATTGCTTTATCATTTACTAGCACTTGCCAGTAATCCACTCCTGTTCCCGTTTGTGCATCATTGAAATTTGCTGCTGTTACAGTTTTTGTTTCGTTATCAAAGGCAATTTCTGCTGTTGGAGCCGCAGTGTCAATTTTCACTGGGAAGTCAATGGATTGCCATTGGGCATCCTGATAATCAATGACACCGCTTAGGCGAAGGATATAGTCCCCATCAGCTGCCAGGGCATTATTAATTTTTCCATCCCAACCATAGTCTAAATTGTACGTATATGGAGGTGTTGTATCTGAAGAAGTATAATGCTTCGTTAAATTGTTCGCAGTACGAATTGTACGTAAAACATTGCCCTCTGTATCGACAACTTGCACTTTAAATTGCTTTGCGTTACGGAAGAGGGAGAACACAGGAATTGCTAAATCGCGTACTCCATCGTCGTTTGGCGAGAAACCGAAACTGTTAGGATCAAACCCATCTGTTCCACCAGTAATAAATAATCCTTGTTCATCTGCTAAAGCCGTATAACCCCAGTAACTTAAACTGTCCCAGGCAAAATAATCGAAAATAGGGGCATCATCCCAGTTCCCGTTAAAGCCGAAGAAAGGTACAGATAACGGAACATTACCGGTCATTTCCTCATTTGGGTCAACTAGAGTGACAAAGCCGTCTACAAAGAATCCATTAGTATAAATCGAACGAATATCAGCTGGAATACCTGATACATCCGCCGAAATTGTGATTGTTGCTGTACCGTTGGCAGGAACAGTAACATTTTCAGGCGCCATTATATCAACTTCTTCTTCTGTAAGTACGTATGAACCGATTTCGTTCGGTGCAGTTACATACAAACCATCACCAACATCCGTAGGGTAGTCAATTTGAAGCTGTGTATTTACATCGTAAGTCACTTCTTCGTTTGAATAGTTTTTAGCTTGTAGCGTAAAGGTGAACTGGTCATTAAAAATTTCATTCAATGCAACTTTACCTTCTTTTGAATTGCTATTTGTTACAACTACATTTGTGGAAAGAGCATTTGCGAGCTGCATTAAACCGGCACCTTGTCTGCGGGGTGAAACATATTCACCATCTGCAAGTTCCACTGGAATGGCAGTATTCATTAATAGGTTTTTTGCAAGCTGAATTCTGTCAAAACCGGCTAGTTTAAATTCTGTGTCAACTCGCTCCAAAACCAAAGCACTCCCACCTGCAACATGAGGAGCCGCCATCGATGTGCCACTCATTAAACCATATTGATCGTTATTTAATGTAGAGAAAATATTGCCACCAGGTGCTGTAATTTCAGGCTTGAAATCCAGGTTTGGAGTCGGGCCCCAAGATGTAAAGCTACTCATTTGACCGGCACTTGGATTTTGTATTTCTACAAAATTCCCTTCAAATGAAACTGTGACTGCTTGGCCGTTGTCTAGCGCAGTTTTCAATGCTAACCCATCCGACTGTAAGGCAGACATGAATGGTATTGTAATTGCCGGATCGGAGGCCATATTGATTGTGCCGGATGCATTGTTATATACAATTGCAGCAACTGCCCCAGCATTTTGTGCATTTAATCCTTTTTCAACGAAAGAAATACCTCCGCGAGAAATTAGAGCGATTTTCCCTTTAAAATCTTTCCCCTGAAAATCTTCCGGTGTTCCTAATCCTGCATCGATCACCTCAACCTGTCCAGATAATACTGATTGAGGATCTGCACCATTCGCTAAAAGATAGAGTGCGCCTCCAGCTTTTTTTCCATCAAATTGATAATCGAAACTGTAGGCTGTAATCATGCTATTTTCAATTGATGCTACACTAATTGAATCATTGGAAATACCTGGGGAACCTGTTACACCATAATCTTGGTTTTCTGCATATGGATAAAAACTTCCCGAACCATACATATCAGAGTTACCTGAGGAGATAGCAACCATGATGCCATTTTCCGTTGCTCTCGTAACAGCCTGTTGTTCTGGACTATTCCCATCAACATAGCCGGCTGGCGAACCTAAAGACATATTTATCACATCGGCGTCCAGTTTGATCGCGTCATCAATCGCTTTAATGTAAATATCCCCGTAAGTAGAGGGGAATAGTGGATCATTGCCGAATACTTTAAGAGCTAATAGCTGTGATTCAGGAGCTACACCTTTAATGCCATTGTTTTCTTCATTGCCGTTTGCCCCAACTGTTCCACCAACGTGCATACCATGCATTGAAGCATCTGGACCTAAATCTAGAATAGTATTATTGCCATCCATATAGTTATAACCGAAAGGAACTTTTTCGGTATAGAACTGGCCATTCTCAATTGCCCCACTTGCTAACAATGAAGCAACTTCACTTTGTGTCAACTCGGCTGTGCTATTATCCGATAGAATCATATCTTTATGGCTAGGGTCAATCCCAGTATCGATAATGCCGACAACCATTCCTTCCCCTTTAAAGCCATAATCCTTCCATGCTTGCTGAGCTTGTACTAATTCTTTTGAATACACCATATCCGGAGTGAATTCTGGTCTTTCATATTCCATTGCTTCATAGACGGCTTTTACTCCGGAAGTCGATGCTATCTCTTCAATATATTTCGCCTCAACCTCCGCTGAGAATCCATTAAAGACGACAGTGAAGTTTTTTAAGTATTTCATTGAAGGGGATTTCGATTTTAGTTGAGATTTAACGTTTTTTTGTTCATTTTCAACGGTTGCTTCTATGGACTTTTTTTCTGTTGCTTTTAGTTGCTTATATAGAAGACCTTTGTTTGTGGCTTTTTGAATTGCTGGTTCTCCCTCAAGCTCGACAACCACCCGGACTTTTTCTTCGGGATTTTGTCGATTTAGTAAGGATTCCGAGATGTTAACATCTGGCTTTTGCTTTTGAATAGTACGTAAACTTTGCAAATCTTTGCTTGCACTAGCAATACTCACATTAAGTAGTGCTGAACTTAGTGACAAAATGAAAATAATAGTCACAAGTAAGATTTTCTTTAGCTTCATAATTTTCCCCCTTGCTCCATGTAAAAGTAGTTTAGAATTAACATCAATTAAATCTAAAAACAATTTAAGATTTAAGAGAGTTGAATCTAATCTATTAGTTTGTTATATAGATTGAATATTCCTTCAATTCGGAATTATTTGATTCGAAAGAAAGGTAGTTTCAAATATTTCTTGTATCGAAATACTTAAACAGAATTGAAGCAAATAAAAAATGGAGAGAAAGGTGTCGAAAAATCATGGCAATTCAAATGAAGTTTGGAAGAAGGTTGGTTCTAATGGGGGACATCTTCTCAGGAGAATAAAACTATTATATTGGAAAAAAAGACTCAAGAAGAGGAGTCCTTCTTAAGTCATTGGTGTTCTATTGAGATTATTTTTTTAATTTCATGACAAGCTCCTCATCCGGAGTAACATAAAGTGTTTTTTGTTCAAAATAAATGACAAAACCGGGCTTTGCGCCATTTGGCTTCTTCACTTGTCGGATTTCGGTATAGTCGACCGGCACCGAGGAAGACTCCCTTGCCTTACTAAAATAAGCACTTAAAGTGGCTGCCTCGAGTAAAGTGGTTTCATCGGGTTCGTTGGAGTGAATTACTACATGAGAACCGGGGATGTCTTTTGTATGCAACCAAGTATCGGTTTTTTTCGCCAGTTTGAAAGTTAAATAATCATTTTGCTTATTATTTTTACCGACAGAAATAGCGACTCCTGTAGAGGAAATAAAAGACTCTGGGGATGGCTTTGCCGGCTTTTTCTTCTTTTTGCCCGCACGTAGGCGAAGATATCCTTGTTCGGCTAATTCTTCACGAATTTCTTCGATATCCGCAGGGGACGCTTGGTTGACTTGTGCCATCAACATTTCGAAGTATTGAATTTCACCTTCCGTTTTTTCAAGTTGGTCTTTCACCATAATGAGGGCATTTTTGGCTTTGTTATATTTACTATAATAGCTTTGTGCGTTTTCAACGGGCGTTTTTCTTTCGCTTATAGGAATTGTTATTTGTTCGCCAGTTTCGCTATAGTAATTTGTAACAGTAACTTCTTTCATCCCTTTTTCGAACATGTATAGACTGGCCATCAATAATTCACCATAGAGCTGGAATTTATCAAGTTTGGAAGCTTGCTCTAAATCCTTGTTCAGCTTTTTGATTTTAAGCTTCAGTTTATTGAGCTCATTTTGCAGCCAACGCTCCAAATCCCCTGCTTGCTGCTTTACTCGATCTCGTTCCGCCCGGGCAAAGAATGTACGGTCCAGAAGTATACTCAATGTTTCATAGTTTGTTTCTGCTCCCTCTAAATGGTGCAATTTCGTCGGGGAAAAATATACTTTGCGATCCACTTCGATGTATGTTGGACTCGCACTTTCCACAATTTCATCGAGGAAAGAACGGAAGATGTTGACCTTCTCTTCTCCTTGCAGACGATACAAGAGTTCATTGGCATGTGTTGGCGAGAAGCCTTTAAAATGTTCGACAATTTCCTTGGTTGTCTTTTCACCATGGAAAAACGTCTTTATTTCTTCATCACTGATAGTCAAAGGATTCACTTTGTTTTGCTCCGGAGGAGTGATGTAGTTTTGCCCTGGTAAAACTGTACGATAGCTGTTCATTGACGGGGGCAAATGTTTCAAGCTATCGAGGATTTTATTGTTCTCCTTATCAATCAATATAATATTGCTGTGCCGTCCCATTATTTCAATGGTTAATTTACGGAAAATCTGGTCCCCGATTTCGTTTTTACTTTCTATATTTAATGTCATCACGCGTTCGAATGGGTCTGTTTCAATAGAATGAATAAATCCGCCTTCAATATGTTTGCGAAGGAGCATACAAAACATTGGCGGTTCCGAAGGATTGTCAATTGAATGCTGGGTCAAATGTACTCGAGCGTATGATGGGTGGATGGAGCTTAATAGTTTGAAATTCCCGCCATTTGCACGTATATGCAGGACGATTTCAAGGGCATTCGGTTGGTGAACTTTCGTAATGCGACCTGTTTCTAACTTTTTTAATTCATTCGCCATTGCAAATGTAAATAATCCATCAAAAGCCATGATTGTGTTCCTCTTTTCTAGAAATCAATTTAAAAATGGTAAATAATACTTTTATCTTATTATGGATGGGTAAAATCTATTTCACATTATACTATAGTTCAAGCATGTTTCCCCCAATATTTACTTTTTCTATAGCTCAAAGATTAAAAATTTCCTCTTGTGTGTTATACTTGGAATAGTATGCAAAGAAAGGTGTGATGACCTTGGTGCGTAGTATGACCGGTTTTGGCAGAGGTGTCACAGCTACGAATAACTATCAACTGACTGTTGAAATCCGTTCAGTGAATCATCGTTTTTTAGAAATATATACGAAATTTCCCAAAGAGTGGTTTGAGGCTGAAATCGCCACAAAAAAATTGTTATCGCAATATGTCAAACGTGGGAAAGTGGATGTTGTGATCAACTTAAAAACAATCGGGAACGAATCTTTGACAATCCAAATGAATTGGCCATTAATTGAAGCTTATAAAAGTGCAAAGGAGCAACTTTTGGAAGTTGTACCATTGGATGAAAAATGGTCGATGCAGGAAATTCTTTCGCTTGATAACGTTATAACTTATGAAAAACAGGAGTTATCACCTGATGAGTTGATGGAAGCGATAGAACTTGCTGTCAGAGAAGCGGCGGAAAAGTTAGTTGAAATGCGAATTCAAGAGGGGCGGCAATTAAAACAGGCCCTATTAAGCTATAATAACCAGCTGAAAGAACTGATCCAATTTATCCGCGGACTGTCCGGTGAAGCGGTGAATAAGTTCCGGGACAGGTTAACGGAACGCCTTAAAGAAGTTGGGAATTTAGAAGTGCTGGATGACCGTATGTTAGCGGAATTGGCTATTTTTGCCGAAAAAATTGATATTACAGAGGAACTCGATCGTCTAGATAGCCACTTTAAGCAATTCGAAAGTACAATCGAAGAAACAGATTCAATCGGACGAAAATTGGATTTCTTAATGCAGGAGATGCATCGTGAAATTAATACGATTGGTTCTAAAAATCAAAACTCCGATATCTCAGCGGCAGTCGTCCAATCTAAAACAATATTGGAAAAAATGCGTGAACAAGTACAAAATATTGAATAAAATATGTATCCCACACTTAAACGGCTAGTAAAACTTGATGTTGGGATTATGGAGAATGCAAATTTGTTTTTTGCTCTGCCAAGCCCATTTTGTAAAACTTACAATAAGTCGGAAGAAAAAGTCCCCATTTATCCAAGTTTTATTTTATACTGTAGTAATCATTAAAAAAATTGTTGTAAAAGCAGTAAGTAAGGGAGAAGTAGAGAACAATGAGAAAAGAACGAGGCTTATTAATTGTTCTATCAGGCCCATCAGGTGTTGGTAAAGGAACAGTGCGTAAAGAACTTTTTTCAAAGGCCGGCACAAATTATGAATACTCCATTTCCATGACGACCCGTGCACCACGGGAAGGTGAAGTCGATGGAGTGGATTATTTCTTTAAATCGCGCAATGAATTTGAGGCGTTGATTGAGGAAGGCGGCCTTTTAGAGCATGCTGAGTTTGTTGGGAACTATTACGGAACGCCGCTTGCCTATGTTAACGAGACATTGGATGCAGGGCGGGATGTGTTTTTAGAAATAGAAGTACAGGGAGCTGCGCAAATTCGAGAAAAAGCGCCAGAAGCTCTTTTCATCTTCCTTGCGCCCCCAAGCATTTCAGAATTGCAAAATCGTCTGATTGGACGCGGTACCGAAACCGAAGAAATCATCAAAATGAGGATCGACACGGCACGCGACGAGCTTGAAATGATGAGTTTATATGATTATGTCGTCGAGAATGACGAAATTCAAAATGCATGCGATAAAATAAATGCCATCATTGTAGCGGAGCATTGCCGCCGCGAGCGAATTGAAAAAACCTATTTGTCTATGTTGAGAGGAGAATAAAACATTATGTTATACCCATCTATTGACGCTTTAAAAAATAAAATCGATTCAAAATATTCTTTAGTGAGCCTTGCTTCCAAACGTGCTCGCCAAATGCAGGAAGAAGGCGACGAGCAATTAGGGGCTTACGTTTCTTATAAACCGGTAGGTAAAGCGTTGGAAGAAGTAGCAGCAGGTGTTCTAAGAAAAGAAAAACAAGACGAATCAACAGTTTACGAAGACGAAGTGTAGGATTTTATCTTGATTGTAGATATGTTGTGATTAGGCGGCTCCCGAAGAATATTTCTTTGGGAGCTTGTCATTTGAAAGGAGATTAGTTATGCAAAAAAATATTTTGCTTTGTGTATCGGGCGGGATTGCGGTTTATAAAGCGGTAGCTCTTGTTAGTAATTTAACGAAAGCGAACTTCAATGTAAAAGTGATGATGACAGAATCTGCAAGACAGTTTGTAACACCCCTCAGTTTTCAGGTAATGTCCAAGAATGATGTATACTTCGATACGTTTGACGAGAAAGACTCAAGTAAAATTGCCCATATCGACTTGGCCGATTGGGCGGATTTGATTCTTGTTGCCCCAGCTACAGCTAATGTGATTGGGAAACTCGCCAATGGGATCGCCGATGATATGATAACTACTACTTTACTTGCTGCCACATGTCCTGTTTGGCTAGCTCCTGCCATGAATGTACATATGTATGATCATCCTGCCGTGAAGCGGAATATTGCTCAGCTTGCAGCGGATGGATGTTCTTTCATCGAGCCATCGGAAGGGTTTTTAGCTTGCGGCTATGTCGGAAAAGGCCGATTGGAAGAACCGGAAAAAATTACAGGGATCGTGGTCGATTTTTTTCATAAAGAAGCGAAAACTAAATGATTACGGTCGCGCAAGTGATTGTTGACGTTGCTGCATATCCTGTCGATCGCCCTTTCGATTATTCAGTTCCCGCAGAAATGACGCAAATCATCGAAATAGGGAGTCGGGTAAAAGTACCCTTTGGACCACGGAATGTACTCGGATTTGTAGTGGCTATTAAAAATGAGACCGATGTCCCACTAGAGAAAATTAAACCTGTTTCGCAACTTTTGGATTTTGAACCAGTTTTGACTGCAGAAATGCTGGAGCTTGCAAAATGGTTAAAGAATGAGACTATCTGCTATGAAATTGATGCACTTCAAGTCATGCTTCCTTCAGCTTTAAGGGCGAAATACGAAAAAATCGTAAACTTACAAACAGACATCGAAGTTTTACCTAGAGCATTGCAAGAGGTATTCAGAACGGCGCCTCATGTGAACTTGAATGTATTTGAAAAAAACAACTTGCTGACAGAATTGAAGCAAGCTTTGAATAATAAACAAGTTTCGATTGAAAATATAGTAAAACAAAAAGGGAAAGTAAAGGAAGTCCGGAAGGTTCAGATTACACAAGATGTGCAAAAGTTAATGGAAATCCATCAACAAATTTCTAATCGTGCCAAGAAGCAAAAACAGCTTGTGGAGTGGATGCAGAATCATGCTGGTGAAGTAATAACTCCGGAAGTAATCTACAAGGAAGCGGGTACTTCTTCCCAAGTTTTAAAGAGCGTAGTTGAATTAGGCGCGGCAGCCTTTGTTCAAGAAGAAGTGTTCCGGGATCCCTTTGCAAAAGAAGTGCAAAAAACGAAATTTCTAAGCTTAACAGATGAACAATCGTCTGCATTGAATCAAATTATGGCAGCGATTGATGATAAACAGCCAGAAACCTTTTTATTGCACGGTGTAACTGGCAGTGGGAAAACGGAAGTTTATTTACAAACCATTGCGAAGGTTTTAAGCAAAGGTAAAGAGGCAATTGTCCTAGTTCCAGAAATCTCGCTGACACCGCAAATGACGGAGCGTTTCCGATCACGCTTCGGAGAAATGGTAGCAGTCATGCACAGTGGCTTATCTGTTGGTGAAAAGTATGATGAGTGGAGAAAAATACACCAAGGAAAAGTGAAGGTAGTGGTGGGTGCTCGCTCGGCGGTTTTTGCCCCTTTTGAGAATGTCGGCATTATTATCTTGGATGAAGAACATGAATCGACTTATAAACAAGAGGATTCCCCAAGATACCATGCCCGGGATGTTGCCCTATGGCGCGCGGGGTATCATCAATGTCCAGTCATATTGGGAAGTGCCACACCTTCATTGGAATCTTTTGCTCGAGCAAAGAAAAATGTTTATAAACTGCTTACGTTGAAAGATCGTGCGCTTAAACAATCGCTGCCTAAAGTTGAAATAGTCGATATGCGTGATGAACTGAAAAAGGGGAACCGCTCCATGTTTTCCCAAAGCTTGGTTGAATCCATCCATACACGTTTAGAAAAAAATGAGCAAATCGTGTTATTTTTGAACCGTCGCGGCTATTCATCCTTTGTAATGTGCAGAGATTGCGGAACGGTTTTACAATGCGAGAATTGTGATATCTCGTTAACCTATCACCGGAAAAATGAGAAATGCAAATGTCACTACTGTGGTTATGAAATACATGTACCGAAGACTTGTCCGCAATGTCAAAGTGATCATATTCGTTTCTTTGGCACAGGTACACAAAAAGTGGAAGAGGAGTTGGCAAAACTTTTCCCAGGTGCAAGAGTATTACGGATGGATGTCGATACGACGCGAACTAAAGGCTCGCACGAACAACTATTGCAGGCATTTGGTGATGGTGAAGCAGATATTTTACTGGGCACGCAAATGATCGCAAAAGGACTTGATTATCCCAATATTACTTTAGTGGGGGTTTTAAGTGCGGATACTTCGCTTCATCTGCCCGATTTTCGAGCGGCGGAAAAAACGTTCCAGCTATTGACGCAGGTGAGCGGCCGAGCAGGGCGGCATGAAAAACCGGGGGAAGTAGTCGTTCAAACTTATACACCGGAACATTATGCAATTGAATTATCGCAAGCGCAGGATTATGAACCATTTTATGAACGGGAAATGCATATGCGTCATCACGCTGGTTATCCCCCTTATTATTATTTGGCTCTAATTCAAGTATCGCACGAGGATGTTTTGATGGCGGCTGATTATGCTGGAAAAGCGGTGGAATGGTTGCGCTCGCAGCTGTCTTTCAAAGTGTCGATCATCGGACCGACCGCTTCGGGCATTAGCCGTCTCCAAAATAGATATCGCTATCAATGTTTGTTAAAATACAAAGTAGAACCAGATTTAATACCGACTTTATTGCAACTGATTAAAATCTATCGTTCAAATTGGATTAAAAAAGGTATTAACTTAACTATAGATTTGGATCCAAATATGATTTAAACAAATAGGCAGAGTGAATCTGTTGTATTTATTTAAAAATGAATAAGCTTAGAGAAGTGTAGAAAGAGGTAAACTAATTATGGCAATAAGAGAAGTAGTGAAGCATCCAGCTAAGGTGCTTACAGAAAAATGCAGTGAAGTAACTGAGATTAATGAGGATATCATTACACTTCTTGATGATTTATATGACACGATGATCGAGCATGATGGCGTTGGAATTGCAGCACCTCAAATTAATGTTCCATACCGTGTAGCAATTGTTGAACTTGGTGAAGAACGTGCTATTTTGGAAATGATCAATCCGACTGTACTGGAAACTTCCGGTGCAGAAGTTGATATAGAGGGGTGCTTGAGCTTCCCAAATTTATTTGGTGAAGTCGAGCGCCCTACATACGTAAAAATCGAGGCGTGTGATCGCGAAGGAAGGGTTTATGAATTGGAAGCGGGTGGATTTGACGCCCGTGCGATTCTCCATGAAATCGATCATTTAGATGGTATTTTATTTGACTCTAAGCTAATTCGGGTTGTCACGGAAGAAGAGTTAGCTCAAATGTATAGCGAGGAGGAATAGGGATGACGTCGGTTGTTTTTATGGGGACACCAGATTTTTCTGTACCAATTTTAAGAATGATTCACGAGGAAGGTTATGAAATACTGGCAGTAGTTACTCAACCTGATCGCCCAGTCGGTCGGAAAAAAGTGTTGACGCCACCTCCTGTAAAAGCAGAAGCTTTGCATTTGGGGCTGCCGGTCATTCAGCCAGAGAAATTACGCAACTCGGAAGAACTACAAGAAATATTGGCGTTGAATCCGGACATTGTGATCACGGCGGCATTTGGGCAAATTTTACCGAAGGCATTGCTCGAAGCTCCCCGCTATGGGTGCATTAATGTACATGCATCCCTGTTACCGAAGTACCGCGGTGGAGCACCTATCCACCAAGCGATTATAGACGGGGAAGAAAAAACCGGTGTAACAATCATGTACATGGCAGAAAAATTGGATGCCGGCGACATTATTACACAACGCGAGATTGCAATTGAAGGTGAAGATAATACAGGAACGATGTTCGAGAAATTAAGTGCAGTGGGCAGGGAATTATTAAAAGATACATTGCCGTTGATTATAGAAGGAAAAAATGATCGTATTCCCCAGGACGAAGAGCGAGTTACATTTGCCCATAATATTTCCAGGGAACAAGAGCGCATAAATTGGTCAAATAGCGCGAGGAAAGTGTTCAATCATGTTCGTGGCCTCACACCGTGGCCAACAGCCTACACAACTTTCCAGGGCGAAAATGTAAAACTTTGGTCTGTTGTAGAGGGCGAAACTTCAACAAATGAAACCCCGGGACAAGTCGTCAAAATTAATCAAGACAGTTTTGAAATAGCAACCGGCGATGGAAAGACCATTGTTGTTTTGGAATTACAGCCTGCTGGGAAAAAACGGATGACTGCCCAAGATTACTTGCGTGGAACAGGGTCGAAACTAGCGATAGGGGATCAATTTGAATGACGAAAAAGAAAGATCAAATTTGGGACGGCAATGTCCGTGATGCGGCATTGACTATCCTGTTGGCTGTAGATAAACATCAAGCATACAGTAACCTTTTACTTAACCAGACCATCAATAAATATAAAATCGATGCAAAAGATCGTGCGCTGCTCACCGAATTGACATATGGCACATTGCAGCATAAATATACACTCGATTACTACTTAGAGCCTTTTATCAGAGGAAAGATGGACCTTTGGGTAAAGTGGCTTCTTCGACTTTCACTATACCAGATTGAGTATCTGGACCGGGTTCCGGACCATGCAGCGGTAAATGAAGCGGTTGAAATTGCAAAACGCAGAGGACATAAAGGGATAGCCGCTGTTGTAAATGGTGTGTTGCGTTCCATTCTGCGTCAAGGTGTTCGCCCCATTGATGAAATTAAAGAACCAAAGAAACGATTGGCAATCGAAACGAGTCATCCGGAATGGTTGGTGGAACGTTTTGTTGAGGCTTACGGAATTCAAAAGACAACGAAAATGTTGCATGAAAACAATGTACCACCACTGCTTTCTGTTCGTGTAAATACAACGAAAGCCACTGTTGAAGAAGTGTTGGAAATGTTGGCCGAAGAAGGTGTAGAAGCGGAGCGGAGTAAGGTGATGCCTGAATGTCTTCACTTAATGAGTGGGCAGCCTTCAAGAACAAAAGCATTTAAAGAGGGTTTCATCACAATACAGGATGAAAGCTCCATGATGCCTGCCAATGCACTGAACCCCCAACCGGGATGGCGTGTGCTGGATATGTGTGCGGCCCCGGGAGGAAAAACAACACATATGGCCGAAAAAATGAACAATAATGGCTCTATCCTAGCTACAGATATACATCCGCATAAATTGGACTTAATTGATGAGACGAGTGCCCGCCTTGGTTTGGGAATTATTCAAACCGCCCCTGTTGATGGGCGCAAAGCGGCGCAATTCCTAGAAGCGGAATCATTTGATGCAGTCCTGGTAGATGCACCTTGTTCCGGTTTGGGCGTTATGAGACGAAAACCAGATATTAAATATACAAAACGTGAAGAAGACTTATCAAGACTACATGAGATTCAGCTCGAACTTCTGGACAATGCAGTGAAAGTTCTTAAAAAGGGGGGACGTCTCGTTTATAGTACATGTACGGTAAACAAAAAAGAAAATGAAGAAACCGTCAAAGCATTTTTGGCGTCCCACCCAGAAATGGAAGCCACTCCATTAGAAAATTTACCGAAAGAACTTCTAGAAAAGAGCCAGGGAGGTATGCTACAAGTATTCCCGCAAGATATTGGGAGTGATGGATTTTTTGTAGCAGCCTTTCGAAAAAGCGAACAACAATAGAAACAAAAAGGAGAATCCGAAATTCTAATGGATCAAAATAAAACTAATGACCGTATACAAGACTTGGTGGAGGAAGCTGAACAAAAACCAGTGCACCGCGAGAAAAAAGAAAAACTTCAGCTAAAGGAATCAATCTATTCATTGCGTCCGGACCAATTGGAAGAGTGGTTAACGGCAAACGGCGAAAAGGCATTCCGTGCTGGGCAAATATACGAATGGTTATATGAGAAACGCGTTAAAACATTTGAAGAAATGTCAAACTTGTCGAAAGCGCTTCGTGAAAAATTGGCGGAGAGTTTCTTGTTGACAACACTTTCGACGATTATTAAGCAGGAATCAAAAGATGGTACCATCAAGTTTTTATTCCAGCTTCAGGATGGCTATTCTATTGAAACGGTTTTAATGCGTCATGATTATGGAAATTCTGTCTGTGTAACCACACAGGTAGGATGTCGTATCGGCTGCACGTTCTGTGCATCAACACTTGGCGGATTAAAACGTCATTTATTGGCAGGCGAAATCGTTGAGCAAGTTGTAAAAGTCCAGCAAGAACTTGATGAAGTAGGTGAGCGTGTATCGCATATCGTAATTATGGGAATCGGTGAACCGTTCGATAATTATAATGCGATGATGAACTTCCTAAAAGTCATTAACCATGATAAAGGCTTAAATATCGGTGCACGCCATATCACGGTTTCCACATCCGGTATTGTGCCGAAAATTTACGAGTTTGCAGACGAGGAATTACAAATCAACTTTGCAGTTTCTCTCCATGCACCAAACCAGGAAGCACGCCAAAAATTGATGCCGATTGCACGCGCCTATAAACTGGACGAATTACTGGAAGCGGTTCGATACTATACAAAGAAAACTGGCCGTCGTGTTAGCTTCGAGTATGGTTTAATGTCTGGGGAAAATGATTCGGTTGAAGTTGCGGAAGAATTGGCGGATTTAATCAAAGGCATCAAATGTCACGTGAATTTAATTCCAATTAACTATGTACCGGAGCGTGATTATATCCGTACGTCAAGAAACAGCATTTTCGCCTTTGAGAAAACTTTAAAGAAACGTGGTATCAATGTAACGATCAGACGTGAGCAAGGAGCTGATATAGCAGCAGCTTGCGGCCAGTTGCGTGCACAGGAACGCGAGGAAGAAACAAAGTAGGCAGGTGACTTTTGTGAAGTTTACAACCGAAAGTGATATAGGACGTAAACGTATGGTTAATGAAGATCGGGTTGCTTTTTTAGAGCATCCCGATCGCTTTAAGCTCGCCATTCTAGCGGATGGTATGGGTGGTCATAATGCGGGAGATGTAGCTAGTGAAATGGCGATTGAAGAGATGAAATCCAATTTCCTCAACATGGACATCAAAAACCTGGAGACAAAAGAGACCCAAAGGCAATGGATGCTGGAAGCAATTCAGTCCGTGAATGAAAAGATCTATAACCATTCCTTATCACATGAAAGCTGTAAAGGAATGGGGACCACTTTAATTGCCATGCTGATTGATGACAGTGACTGCTTAATAGGCCATGTGGGAGATAGTAGGGTTTATTATTTCACTTCCGATACCGTCACCTTAATAACAAGGGATCATTCGTATGTCAATTTTCTTGTCGAATATGGAGAAATAAGCGAAGAGGAAGCGGCACACCATCCTCAAAAAAACTTTATTGTGAAATCCCTTGGCACAGAAAGCACCATTGAACCCGATTTTTATGAGCTTGTACTAGAACCGGAAACGAATGTATTGATCTGCTCGGATGGATTAAGCAATAAATTGTCCACTGATGAGATGGCAGCAATTTTAACCTTGCCGTTATCAATTGACGAGAAAGGCAAGAAATTAGTTCAGCTAGCAAATGATTCAGGTGGAGAAGATAATATTTCAGTGATACTATTGTCTAACGATGAGGAGGTGTAGAGATGCTTGAAGGAAAACGTATAAATGACCGTTATAAGATTTTGGACCTTATTGGTGGAGGTGGAATGTCTAATGTGTATTTGGCGCATGACATGATTCTTAATCGTGACGTGGCGGTGAAAATACTGCGCTATGATGCGGCTAACGAAGAGGAATTCCATCGCCGTTTCCAAAGGGAAGCATTATCAGCTACAAGCCTTACACATCCCAATATTGTTAGTATCTATGATGTCGGTGAAGATCAGGATATGCATTACATCGTGATGGAATATATTAAAGGCAAAACACTGAAACAATACATAAATGAGTTTTCGCCTATCTCTCCTGCTAGAAGCGTACAGATCATGAAGCAATTAACATCCGCAATTGCCCATGCACATGAAAACCAAATTATTCACCGTGATATTAAACCACAAAATATTCTGGTTGATCACGAAGGCAATGTAAAGGTGACCGATTTCGGTATTGCAACTTCATTAACCGCAACGAGCTATACAAAGACAAATTCGGTTATCGGAACGGTTCACTACCTCTCTCCGGAACAAGCACGTGGGGGAACTGCTACAAGCCAGTCCGATATATACGCACTTGGAATCGTTTTATACGAATTATTAACAGGCGAATTGCCATTTTCCGGAGAATCCGCCGTCTCCATCGCTTTAAAGCACTTGCAGGCGGAAACGCCATCAGTTAGGGCACTGGACGCTTCCATTCCGCAAAGTTTGGAAAATGTCGTACTTAAGGCAACTGCCAAAAGTCCCCTACATCGATATTCTTCAGCAGAAGAGATGGAGGATGATCTTCAAACTGTTTTATCGCCTAAGCGCACAAATGAAACGAAGTTCGTTCCACCTATTGACGATGATGAAACAAAAGCAATCCCAATTATAAAAGAGCCGCTCCCTATCGGCGAGATAGCAAATACAAAAATCTTGAATCAAGAGACGGGTAAAATCGAAAAAGTTGAGCTTGCAAAAAATAAAAAGCAGCCGAAAGAAAAGAAGAAAAAAAGCCGTGGGAAAATTTGGGGAATCATAGTGGCTTCGATCCTAATCGTCATTTTAGCAGCGATATTGCTGTTTAACTTGTTGACTCCAAAGCGTGCGGAGATTCCGGATGTTGCAAATATGGAACTGGATGAGGCAACTGAAATGCTTGTAGGGGCCGGATTTGTTATAGGCGAAACGAAGGAAAAACATTCAGATTCAGTGGAAGAAGGACTGGTTATAGGGACGAACCCGAAAAGTGGTTTGACGCGTGTAAAAGGTACCGAGATAGATTTGATTATGAGTCTTGGAAACGAAAAAGTGGAAATGGATGATTATGTCGATAAACAAATCGAGCAGGTCTTGTCCATTCTTGAAAATAGTGAATTTCTTGACATAAAGGTAAATAGTGAGGATTCGGAACAACCGGAAGGCACGATTATTGATCAGGAACCTAAAGCTGGCGAAGAAGTTATCCCAGGGGAAACGACGATTACCTTTACGGTCAGTAAAGGTAAAAGTTATGATACGGTCGAAGATCTTTCCGGTTATAACAAAGTGGGCTTAAAAGGCTATGAGCAAAGATCGGGTTTTAAGATAGAAATTGCGGAAGAATATTCAGATCGGGTTCCTGCCGGTGAAGTCATGGACCAAACACCAAAAGCTAATGAAAGTCTGGAATTAGGTGGGAAAATCCATGTTGTCGTTTCTTTAGGACCGAAAGAAAAGGAATCTAAACTGTACGTAAAAAATATTGTCATCCCCTATGAACCAATTCAATTAGGTGATGAACAACAGGTTCGGATCTTCATTCAGGATAAAACTCGTACTATGGTGGCTCCATTTGAGGAATTCACGATCACTGAGGATACTCCTTATGAAATCGAAATGGAGATTACCGAAGACCAACCTGCAGCGTATCGAATAGAGCGTGATGCAATGAGAATTTTTGAAGATACGATTCCATATAACAGTGTTGAGGAGTGAAACAATGGCTGAAGGCCAAATCCGTAAGGCGTTAAGTGGTTATTATTATGTTTACTATGATGGAAAATTAATACAATGTCGCGGCCGCGGTGTGTTCCGGAATAGAGGGGAATCACCGCTGGTTGGAGATCATGTTGATTTTACTAAAGAAGGCGATTCTGATGGAACGATCATGAAAATCCATGAAAGATCAAATGAGCTTGTTCGCCCGCCTATTGCAAATATAGATCAGGCACTACTAGTGTTTTCAGTTAAGGAACCCAACTTTAATACGATTTTATTAGATCGTTTTTTAGTCGTCCTGGAATCCTTTAATGTAGAACCAATTATTTGTTTAACAAAAATGGATCTCTTGACACCGGAGGAACATAGCAGCTTACAGAGCTATATTGATGAATATAAAGCAATTGGTTACGAGATCATTGAAACGTACAAAGATGATGCCTCTCTTTTAAATCGACTACAGCCTATACTGAAAGGGAAAACGTCTGTTTTAGCAGGACAGTCGGGTGTAGGTAAGTCGACCTTATTAAATACTCTGCTGCCTGAATTAGAGTTGGAAACAGGTGTCATTTCACAAAGTTTAGGGCGGGGGAAGCATACGACGCGCCATGTGGAGCTGATCGAGGTTTGTGATGGTCTACTGGCTGATACACCAGGATTTAGCTCATTTGATTTTGACACAATTGAAAAAGAAGAATTAACTGCATGTTTCCCTGAGTTCAGCAAACTGAGTGAAGGTTGCAAATTCAGAGGGTGCCTACATATAAAAGAGCCAAAATGTGCAGTTAAAGACGGTCTCCAATCAGGAGAAGTGAACTCATATCGATACGAGCATTATCAACAATTCCTGCAAGAAATTATTGACCGAAAGCCGAGGTATTAGTGATGATTAAAATTGCACCATCCATTTTGTCTGCAGACTTTGCAAAATTAGGACAAGAAGTGAAAGAAGTAGAAGCGGCTGGGGCCGAGCTGATCCATATCGATGTCATGGACGGACAATTTGTTCCAAATATTACGATGGGGCCAATTGTTGTCGAAGCATTACGTCCGATTACGCAATTGCCGCTTGATGTTCATTTAATGATTGAAAACCCGGATAATTATATTGAACAATTTGCAAAAGCGGGTGCTGATTACATTTCTGTACATGTCGAGGCATGCAGGCACTTGCATCGGACAATTCAACTTATCCGATCTTTGGGCGTTAAACCCGGTGTTGTACTCAATCCCCACACACCGATTGAGTCCATTCAACATATATTAGAAGACATAGATTTTGTTTTATTTATGACTGTGAACCCAGGCTTTGGAGGGCAAAAGTTCATCTCTTCTGTTGTTCCTAAAATTGAAGCTCTCTCAAAAATCATAAAAGAGCGCGGTTTATCGATTGAAATTGAAGTTGATGGCGGTATTACTTCTGAAACTATTGGTGCTTGCACAAAAGCGGGTGCAACGATGATTGTTGCTGGATCTGCAATTTACAATAAAGAGAATCGTCGAGAAGCCATCCAAGAGATTAAAACAGCTGGAGAGGCTGCAATCCGATAATGACAAGTGTAGTGGTATGTTCGGGTGGGCCAAGAAATGAACTTTGCTCATTTGAAGAATTAAAGTCTAAAAATGCACTCTTTATAGGTGCCGACAGAGGAGCTCTTTACTTAATAGAAGAAGAGATTGTACCCGCTGAAATTATCGGCGATTTTGATTCTCTGACTGAGGATGAGTGGCAGCGAGCATCTAATATCGCGCTGAATGTTGTGAAGGTTCATGCCGAAAAAGATGAAACGGATACGGATCTGGCACTCTTGAAGGCGGTATCTTACTGTCCGTCGGAAATCATTTTGACAGGGGTGACAGGGGGAAGGCTGGATCACTTTGAAGCAGCTCTTCGTTCCGTGTACCGTATACAAGTGAAGCATCCGCATATTCATATAAAAATTATAAACTCGCATAATGAAATTTGCATACTATTGCCTGGGGAACATACTATAATACGAGATGAAAAGTATCGATATATTTCATTTTTTGCTTATCAAAACGAAGTGGAAAATGTGACAATCCGAGGTGTCAAATACGAGACTACAAACGATTGCATTGAAATTGGCACTTCTCGCTTCACTAGTAATGAATTGATTTCTAGCCTCGGGTATATCTCCTTTTCATCAGGCATATGTTTAATGATAAGAAGCAGTGACTAAAAAGGAGGGCCAGCATTTGAGAGTTTATACATTTCAATTGCCGAAATTTGTTAGTAGTCTTACACGTAGTTGCATTAATTTATTTACAGGCGGCGAAAAGAAGAAGAAAAAGGATTAGTGTGAACTTATTTTTCCTGCAACTAGTTGCAAGTCGAGCCCCCAACCAACCTGTCGGGATTCGCAAAACCACAAAATCGGGTGGGGGTCGACAAGATATGAAACTGGTATTGATACGGCCAATAAGATTATTGGTTACATAAGTGTCCTAATAAGTAGCCAAGTATTGATGTTGGTCATGACGCGGGATGTTCAACCTTCTCTCGGTTTGTGATGAATTTAGCCTATGTTGCAAAACCAATCGCGGGGTTAAAGCAAACTACAATGTAGCTTTTTATGTCTAATGTACTTATTTTTTCATCTATGTGTTTGCATGTCCCCCAAAATGATTGGCGATATTTCATGCTCCTAATAACTTGAAGTCATTATATCAAAAAAAGAACTGCCCTCACTTGGGAGCAGTTCTTTTTTATCGGAATAATCATAAATAAAAAAACATCAATTTTTACGGGATGTAAAAATCGATGTTTTACAGGTTAGAATACGATTAAACGCGTTCAACTTTACCAGATTTAAGCGCACGAGCAGAAACCCATACACGTTTTGGTTTACCGTTCACTAAAATACGAACTTTTTGTAAGTTTGCACCCCAAGTACGTTTGTTAGCGTTCATTGCGTGTGAACGATTGTTGCCTGAACGAGTTTTTCGACCAGTTACTACACATTGTTTAGGCATGTATATTCCCTCCTTACAGATGAATCTGAAAGATTGTTTTTCAGTTCTTTATTTCACATACTTTAATAATTTAACATAGACAGGATAGCTATGCAACAGTTTTCACATAACCTTTCAAGAAAAAATCCTTTACAGCTTGAAAACAAGTGTTAAAAATGGAAATGCTATTTAAAAAATACTATTATAAAGAGAAAAGCAATGGTGAACGCACAACAAATAAAGGAATATAGAAAATAGTCTACCACTGCATAATAAGGCGAGTATACGTTACCTAATCAGCTTAGACCCAACTAAAGTTTGGTTGCCAAATTTTCAGCAACCATCAGTCAATGTTACTAAATCCTTTGAGGCGATTGTTAACTGCGAGGCGAGCAGGCACCTGGATCTGGACAAATTTCAGTATAGATTTTTATCTTCAAAGGATTAGGTATATAAAACTGCGAAACCATCATTAAGCATGAAAACTCGACAATATGTAGACGAATGCCAAGGTTTTCTTTTATAATCAATTTTTGTGTAGTACAATAGAATTTAGTGAAAATGAGCCAAGGGGGCAAAGTCATGTCAGTAGAAATTAATAATGATTTCGGCCATATTGATATTTCAAATGATGTAATAGCGCAAATTGCCGGTGGAGCAGCAATCGAATGCTATGGTATTGTCGGAATGGCATCCAAACATCAAATTCGTGATGGATTAACTGATATTTTACGAAAAGAAAACTTTGCAAAAGGTGTAATAATTCGTCAAGAAGGACAAGACCTTCACATTGATATGTATATTATCGTCAGCTATGGGACTAAAATTTCAGAAGTGGCTTACCAAGTTCAATCAAAAGTAAAATACACAGTAAATAAAACATTAGGTATGAGCGTTAAATCTGTAAACATATTTGTTCAAGGCGTTCGTGTTATGAATGTGTAAGAGGAGGATTTTAATCGGATGAAGTCACTAGACGGAATCAAATTTGCAGAAATGGTGCAAATGGGTGCACATAATTTATCTCAAAATGCAAATTTTGTTGACTCTCTAAACGTATTCCCGGTTCCAGATGGAGATACAGGGACTAATATGAACCTGTCCATGACATCAGGTGCAAAAGAAACAGAAAGCAATGTCGGGATGCATATCGGCAAAACAGCACAGAGCTTATCAAAAGGGTTATTAATGGGTGCCCGTGGGAACTCGGGTGTAATCCTATCGCAATTATTCCGTGGTTTTGGAAAAGCGATTGAAAAAGACAGCGAAATCGATGCGATTCAATTTGCCAATGCTTTTCAAGCAGGTGTAGATACAGCGTATAAAGCAGTAATGAAGCCGGTTGAAGGAACAATCCTGACAGTAGCTCGTGAAGCTGCAGCAAAAGCTGTGGAAGTTGCACAAGAGGAAGATAGTATCATTGCCGTAATGGAAGCGGTAGTAAGTGAAGGGAAAAACTCATTGGACCGTACACCCGACCTTTTGCCTGTGTTAAAAGAGGTGGGGGTTGTCGATAGTGGCGGCCAAGGATTGTTGTTTGTTTACGAAGGTTTCCTTGCATCTTTAAAAGGTGAAGCGCTTCCAGCTAAAAATGATGCGTCATTAGATGATTTGATCAATGCAGAGCATCACCGTGCACAAGACTTCATGAGCACTGAAGATATTGTATTTGGTTATTGCACGGAAATCATGGTTCGACTTGAGCAAGACAAAGAAACATTTGATGAAGCGAAATTCCGTGAAGAATTAAATGTAATGGGTGATTCATTGCTTGTAGTTTCCGATGAAGAAATTGCAAAAGTACATATTCACTCTGAAACACCGGGAGCGGTACTTGCTGCGGGTCAAAAATACGGAAGCTTGATTAAGATTAAAGTTGATAATATGCGTGAACAGCATTCTTCAATTGTAAATGATTCAGGAACACCTGCAACTGCACCGAAGAAATCGGAAAAACACCCTTATGCGGTCGTTACAATCGCTATGGGTGAAGGAATTTCCGAGTTATTGCGCAGTATCGGTGCGTCTTATGTCATCGAAGGTGGGCAAACGATGAACCCTTCTACTGAGGACATCGTGAAAGCGGTTCGAGATGTAAACGCAGAACGCGTGCTGATCCTACCGAACAATAAAAATATTGTCATGGCAGCTGAGCAAGCCGTTGAATTATTGGATATTGAAGCTGCGGTTGTACCAACTAAAACCATTCCCCAAGGTATGGCAGCTATTTTGGCATTCAACCCAGAAAGCTCTGTTTCAGAGAATAAAGAAGGTATGACGGAAGCATTTTCCCATGTTAAAACGGGACAAGTGACTTTTGCTGTACGTGATACAACAATTGATGGTGTAGAAATTCATAAAGACGACTACATGGCTTTGGCTGAAGGAAAAATCATTTTATCAACTCCGAAAATGTTGGAGGCAGCAGAAAAAGTAGTCACTGCTTTAGTTGATGAAAATTCCGAAATCATCACCATTCTTTACGGTGAAGATGCAACAGAGGAACAAGCTAATGAGTTATCTACCTTTATCGAAGAAAGATACCCTGATGCAGAGGTAGAAATTGTAGAAGGAAAACAATCGTTATATCCATTTATTTTATCAGTTGAGTAATCTAAGATGTGAAAAGTTCCCTGGTATCCATCGGGCATATTCCGTTCGCTAAATAAAAAGCTGACCGAGAAGTTTGTTAAATGAACAAGCTTCACGGTTGGCTTTTTTCTTGTTTTTGAGTAGTCGATGCTAGTCGAGAACAGTATGCAGCAGAAGGGGAATTTTTAGCGTCCAGTAGCAAGCCACTATAAGACAAATCAAAGCAATCCCGGAAGAAAACTGTCCAAAAGCAAGCCTATATAAGACAAATCAAATCAATCCCGGAAGGAAACTGTCCAATAACAAGCCGCTATAAGACAAATCAAAGCAACTTCCGAAGAAAATTGTCCAATAACAAGCCGCTATAAGACAAATCAAAGCAACTTCCGAAGAAAATTGTCCAATAACAAGCCACTATAAGACAAATCAAAGCAACCCCGGAAGGAAACTGTCCAAAAGCAAGCCACTATAAGGCAAATCGAAGCAATCCCGGAAGAAAACTGTCCAAAAGCAAGCCTATATAAGACAAATCAAATCAATCCCGGAAGGAAACTGTCCAATAACAAGCCTCTATAAGATAAATCAAAGCAACGCCGGAAGAAAATTGTCCAATAACAAGCCGCTATAAGACAAATCAAAGCAACTTCCGTAAGAAAATTGTCCAATAACAAGCCGCTATAAGACAAATCAAAGCAACCCCGGAAGGAAACTGTCCAATAACAAGCCGCTATAAGACAAATCGAAGCAATCCCGGAAGGAAACTGTCCAATAACAAGCCACTATAAGACAAATCGAAGCAACCTCGAAGGAAATTGTCCAAAAGCAAGCATCTATAATAAGACAAACGAAGCAACCCCGGAAGAAAACTGTCCAATAACAAGCCGCTATAAGACAAATCAAAGCAATCCCGGAAGAAAACTGTCCAAAAGCAAGCATCTAAAGGACAACCATAGCAATCTACAGCCGAAATTGTTCTATAGAACCGACACCACTAAGGAATTCAACTTATCCCATTGCCGATCGAGCATTTTTCCTAACGAATAATCTGTTTTCAGAAAAAAGAAGTATTCAAAAAAATATATATTTTGTGTCTCTATGATTCTTCATGATAAACTAGGCTTAAAATAATAGATTTTTTACGAATAACAAATCATTTTGGATATTAATATAATTGAGAGTAAAGGGGAGAGTAGGTTGAAGTTTACTTCAGTTTTTGACATCATTGGTCCGGTTATGATTGGACCTTCGTCTTCTCATACAGCCGGTGCGGCACGTATCGGAAGAGTGGCGAGAGATTTATTCGGACGACAACCCAAATGGGCAAAAATCCACCTTTATGGTTCTTTTGCAGAAACGTTCAAAGGGCATGGAACAGATGTAGCGATCGTTGGGGGACTTTTAGATTTTGAAACATTTGATGAACGCATCAAAACAGCTTTTGAGCATGCGAAGAATGCAGGACTGGAATTTGACATTATTCCAGAGACAGCTAATAAAGAACATCCAAATACAGCCCGTATAGTTATGGGTGATGAAGTAAGTGAAATGTCCGTGGAAGGGATTTCCATCGGCGGTGGTAAAATCGAGATCAGTGAAGTAAACGGCTTTAAGCTGCGACTAACTGGCGGTATGCCTGCAATATTGGTCGTACATGATGATCGGGCAGGTTGCATTGCGAATGTGGCAAATTGTTTAGCCATGCACCATGTCAATATCGGGCACATGGAAGTCTCACGGATTGAACGAGGGCAAACGGCATTGATGGTAATAGAAGTCGATCAAAATATCGATGAACGTATTTTGCAACAGATATCATTAATTCCGAATATTACTAAGGTATCAAAAATTAACAACTAGGGAGTGAGCTTTATGGACGTATTATTTCATAATGTAAGAGAATTAGTTGAACGTGCTGAAAAAGAAAATAAGCTTATTTCTGAAATCATGATTGAACAAGAAATGAATATGACCGGCCGCTCAAGAGAAGAAATATTTGCACAGATGGATAGAAATTTAGTTGTCATGGAGCAAGCACTTGAACGGGGATTGAATGGTGTTCAATCCGTTTCCGGGTTAACGGGCGGGGATGCAGTTCTGCTGCAGAACTATATTGCATCCGGCAAAAGTCTATCGGGAGATTTATTACTGGATGCTGTTAGCAAAGCAGTGGCAACCAATGAAGTAAATGCAGCAATGGGGACGATTTGCGCAACACCAACAGCCGGCTCCGCAGGGGTAGTGCCTGGAACATTGTTTGCTGTGAAAAATAAATTAAACCCGACCCGCGAGCAGATGATTCGTTTCTTATTCACTTCGGGTGCATTTGGATTTGTCGTTGCAAATAATGCTTTTATTTCGGGTGCAGCTGGTGGCTGCCAAGCAGAAGTTGGTTCAGCTGCAGGTATGGCGGCGGCTGCAATTGTAGAGATGGCTGGCGGTACTCCGGCGCAAAGTTCGGAAGCGTTTGCAATAACATTAAAAAATATGCTAGGTCTTGTATGTGACCCGGTTGCCGGTCTTGTGGAAGTTCCATGTGTAAAACGAAATGCGATGGGCGCAGCTAATGCAATGGTAGCTGCAGATATGGCTCTTGCTGGTATTACCAGCCGAATTCCTTGTGATGAAGTAATTGGGGCAATGTTTAGAATTGGCCAGACTATGCATCCGAGCTTAAAAGAAACAGCTCGTGGAGGTCTAGCTGCAACACCGACAGGTAAAGCACTTGCTGCCAAAATATTTGGAAGTGCAGTAGAAGTTGACTAATGTTCTGGAACCAATTACAACACTAAAAGGAATAGGGAAAGAAACGGCCGAACACTTAAGTGAAATGGGTATTTACACCATCCAAGACCTGATCTGGACGTTCCCTTATCGTCATGAAGATTCTCGTTTGAAAGATCTAGCAGAGACACCACATAATGAAAAAGTGACAATTGAAGCGAGGGTGGAAAGTGTACCCTCAGTGCTTTATCTAGGGAAAAATAAATCCAGGATTCAAGTAACGGTATTGGCGGGAAGGCATCTTGTAAAAGTGGTGTTCTTTAATCAAAATTATTTAAGAACAAAGCTAGTACCCGGGCAGGTCGTAACAGTATCAGGAAAATGGGACCGTGGTCGGCAGGTCATTAATGGCACATCGATAAAGTTCGGTCCAAAAACGGATAACGCAGATTTTGAGCCAGTTTACAGTTTGAAAAGCTCCATTCATCAAAATAAATTTCGAAAATATATGCGTCAGGCATTGGATTTACTTGAGGGGGAGATGGATGAAACACTCCCTGGCCGGTTGATTGAACAGTATCAATTACCCAGCTTGCTGGAGGCCTTGGAAGGGGTTCATTTCCCAAAAGATGCGGATCATGCGAAGCAAGCTAGAAGGCGTTTTGTTTACGAGGAGTTATTGCAATTCCAATTAAGGATTCAATCCCTTCGGAAAATTAGAAAAGAGAATGAACAAGGTCTCGCCATTCATTATGATGTGAACAAGGTGCGCGAGTTTATTAGACAAATCTCGTTTGAATTGACGAATGCCCAAAAGCGCGTCGTTAATGAAATCAGTAAAGATTTAAAAGAGCCGCACCGCATGAACCGGCTTCTGCAGGGGGATGTTGGATCGGGCAAGACGATTGTCGCTGCTATCGGACTTTACTCCGCTGTTACAGCAGGCTTTCAGGGTGCGTTGATGGCGCCGACGGAAATTCTGGCCGAACAGCATGCGGAATCGCTGAAAGGTTGGTTTGATCCAATTGGTGTGAAAGTGGCGATACTTTCCGGTTCAACGAAAACAAAAGAGAGACGATTGATATTGGAGCAACTGCGAGACGGCGAGATTGATATTTTGATTGGTACGCATGCCCTGATACAACCGGACGTCCTTTTTAACAACCTAGGATTTGTGATTACAGATGAACAGCACCGATTCGGGGTTGAACAGCGCAGGGTATTGCGGGATAAGGGGGTGAACCCCGACGTCCTGTTCATGACGGCTACGCCGATACCAAGGACGCTGGCAATTACCGCCTTCGGTGAGATGGACGTCTCCATAATTGATGAATTGCCTGCAGGGCGTAAGCAAATTGAAACACATTGGCTGAAGAAAGATCAATTGAATTCAGGTTTGACGAAAATGGAATCGGAGTTGCGAAATGGTAGACAAGCTTACGTTATTTGTCCACTAATTGAGGAATCCGATAAACTGGATGTTCAGAATGCCGTGGAAGTTTATGAGCAACTTTCAACCATCTTCAATGGCCGTTATAAAATCGGGTTAATGCATGGAAGGCTTCATCCTGACGAAAAAGATTCGGTCATGAGGGAGTTTTCAGAAGGAGAAGTTGATGTATTAGTTTCTACAACCGTTGTAGAAGTTGGGGTAAATGTACCGAACGCCACCTTCATGATGATTTATGATGCCGACCGATTCGGACTTGCCCAGCTCCATCAATTGCGAGGTCGTGTAGGGCGTGGGGAACACCAGTCATACTGCGTGCTTCTGGCTGACCCGAAGTCGGAGGAAGGGAAAGAACGCATGATGTCCATGACGCAAACGAATGATGGATTCAAGCTTGCGGAAAAGGATTTGGAACTTCGCGGACCTGGTGATTTCTTCGGAAAAAAACAAAGTGGTTTACCGGAATTTAAGATGGCGGATTTAGTACACGATTACCGTACATTGGAAGTAGCTAGACAAGATGCTGCAAAACTCATTTACGACGACCAATTCTGGCAATCGGATGAGTATCGTTATTTAAGGAAAATGCTGGAAGAATCCGGTGCTCTAAATGGTGAAAGAATGGATTGAGTATGTCGAATCATAATAAATGGTAAGGCCAGGGAACGATTTCCGCTAAATTTGGCGGAAATCGCTTTTTTTTGTTTAAAATCGAACTGACAAGGTTATATGCGTTGTTGGCTAAATTCTTGTTGAAATGGAACAAGTATACTGCACTAATTCATGTGGATAAGAGGCTTGTTCTCCATTCTCTTGAATTATTTGTGCTTGCGTTCCTTTTTATAGAAATGTATACTGGTATTAGTACCAAGTGCTAATAATTCTGGAAGTAGGTGACGAGGGAGTTGAAACGTACTAAAAAAGAACGGCAAAGACTGCTTACTGAAACAATTCAAGATAATCCATTCGTCACTGATGAACAATTAGCCGCACAGTTTGGAGTCAGCGTTCAAACCATTCGTCTAGATCGAATGGAACTTTCCATTCCCGAATTACGTGAACGTATTAAGGACGTTGCCTCACAAAATTACGAGAATGAAGTTAAAGCTCTACCAATTGATGAAATAATTGGTGAAATCATAGATATTGAATTAGATCAACGAGCGCTTTCCATATTTGATGTAAAGGAAGAACATGTATTTCAGCGCAATGGCATTGCGAGGGGGCATCATCTGTTCGCCCAAGCGAACTCATTGGCAGTTGCTGTAATAAATGATGAGTTGGCACTTACCGTCAAATCGAATGTTGTGTTTGTTAAACCTGTAAAAGCAGGCGATCGAGTGATCACGAAAGCAACAGTTCGAGGGAAGAATAGCGAGAAAAATCGTACATATATAGAAGTAGTATCAACTGTAAATAATGAGACAGTATTTAAAGGTGAATTTGAAATGTATCGCACGAAAGGTTCAGGTGACAATCATGAAGCTAGCAATTGATGGAATGGGTGGGGACAACGCACCAAAAGCAATCGTTGAAGGTGTGCTGCTTGCATTGGAAGACTTCCCGAATATAGAAATTCAGCTATATGGAAAACAACAAGAATTACAGCCGTTTTTAAAAGAACATGCCCGCCTTGAAGTGATTCATTGTGAAGAAATCGTCGAACCAGAAGACGATCCAGCACGTGCTGTTCGCCGTAAAAAAGATTCATCGATGACGAAAATACTCGAAGCAGTGACAGAAGGTAATGCGGATGCTTGTTTATCCGCGGGCAATACCGGCGCCTTGATGGCTGGTGGGTTATTCAAAGTAGGCCGTATCGAAGGGGTTGCTCGCCCGGCGTTGGCGACGACGCTACCAACGATTGACGGCAAAGGCTTTTTAATGCTTGATTTAGGTGCCAATGCAGATGCAAAACCAGAAAATCTTCTGCAATATGCCATAATGGGCTATATTTATGCAAAAAAAGTAAGAGGGATCGACAATCCTCGAGTAGGATTATTAAATATCGGTACAGAAGATAAAAAAGGCAATGATTTAACAAAGCAAGCCTTTCTTTTGTTGAAAGAATCGAATATTAATTTTATTGGGAATGTTGAAGCACGTGATTTACTGGATAATGTCGCGGATGTGGTTGTAACGGATGGATTCACCGGAAATATGGTCCTAAAATCAATCGAAGGTACGGCAGGCAGCATGATGTCGATGCTGAAAGAAGCTTTTATGGCATCAGCTAAAACAAAAATTGGTGCCGTACTGATGAAAAATGAATTAAAAAAACTCAAAGGTAAATTGGATTATTCCGAGCACGGCGGTGCTGCACTGTTCGGCCTTAAAGCACCGGTAATCAAGGCGCATGGTTCTTCAAATGCAAGAGCAATTTATAGTGCGATCCGTCAAGCATCCATTATGGTTGAACATAATGTAACAGATATCATTACTCAAACCATTGCGGAAAATCAAGAACAATAAATCCAGGGATGTAGTAAGGAAAGGGGATTGGATATGACAAAAATAGCTTTTATTTTTCCTGGTCAAGGCTCCCAGCAAGTAGGTATGGGACAGGAGTTCACTCAAAATAGCGAAGAAAGTAAGGCCTTCTACGATAAAGCGGATGAAGTTTTACAATTTTCTTTATCAAACCTCATGTTAAATGGTCCGTCGGAGGAATTGACGCTGACTTACAATGCACAGCCTGCATTGTTAACAACAGGGGTCATGATTGCACATAAGTTGATGGAAGCGGGGATCAAACCAGATTATACAGCGGGGCACTCACTGGGTGAGTATAGCGCGTTTGTCACTTCAGGTGCGCTTTCTTTTGAGGATGCAGTTCTGACTGTTCATAAACGTGGGCTATTCATGAATGAAGCTGTTCCTGCAGGTGAAGGGGCAATGGCTGCAATCTTGGGACTGGATGCAGCAAGCCTTAAAGCGGTTTGCGATCAAGTCACTTCTGAAGGGAATATAGTCCAGTTGGCGAATTTAAACTGCCCTGGCCAGATTGTCATCTCTGGAACAAAAGCGGGCGTGGAAATGGCATCTGCAGCAGCAAAAGAAGCAGGTGCAAAAAGGGCGATTCCTCTAGTCGTAAGCGGGCCTTTCCATTCGGAATTAATGCGCGAGGCTGCAGAAAAGCTGCAGGAAGTAATTGATGGGATTGAAATTAAAACTCCTCATACACCAATTATTAGCAATGTAGGTGCACTCTTATTAGAAGAGCCAAATGCAATACGAACTGAAATGATAGAACAAGTATACAGCCCTGTTTTATGGGAAGATGATGTTCGCAAATTGCTGGAACTGGGTGTGACTACATTCATTGAATGTGGGCCGGGGAAAGTGCTTTCCGGGTTGGTGAAAAAGGTGGATCGTTCCATCAAAACATATTGTGTTTATGATGAGGCATCGTTGCAGGAAGTCATCGAATCGATTGGAGTGAATCAGGTTGGGTAAATTAAACGGGAAAACAGCCGTAGTAACAGGAGCATCTCGTGGAATCGGACGAGCAATCGCGCTGCAGCTTGCTGCTGAGGGTGCCAATGTGGTCGTGAATTTCAGTGGCAGTGAGCAGAAAGCGAGCGAAGTGGTTCAAGAAATACAGAACATCGGATCGCAGGCGATTGCTGTTCAAGCCAACATATCAGATAGCGAATCGGTCCAACAATTAATGAATGCCGCTATTGAACAGTTTGGGGCTATCGATGTCTTAGTTAATAATGCAGGTATTACCCGCGATAATCTTTTAATGCGCATGAAGGAAGATGAATGGGACGAGGTAATCAATACCAACTTAAAAGGTGTATTTTTATGTACGAAAGCAGTCACGCGACAAATGATGAAACAGCGTGCTGGACGTATTATCAACATCTCTTCCATCGTCGGAGTGATGGGCAATGCTGGCCAGGCCAACTATGTCGCAGCTAAAGCCGGTGTTATCGGTTTAACGAAAACAACTGCCCGTGAATTGGCGTCCCGTAATATTTTGGTGAATGCCATCGCTCCAGGCTTCATTTCAACCGAAATGACGGATACGCTGCCGGAAGATGTAAGAAGCTCGATGTTAACTCAAATCCCGTTAGCGAAACTTGGGAATCCCGAAGATGTTGCCAAAGCAGTAGTATTTCTGGCTTCGGATGATGCAAGCTATATGACGGGCCAAACGCTCCATATCGACGGCGGAATGTATATGTAATTTGATTTGCAATGAATCTATCAGTAAACTATATTTGTAATGAGTATTCATTGAATAGTAACTTTAGCTTGCTTTATTTGGGCAAATTTTAGTTTTCTTAAAATGATTTGAGGGGAGGTGAACGATTTGGCTACAGTATTAGAACGTGTTACAAAAGTAGTCGTTGACCGTTTAGGTGTTGACGAAAGCGAAGTGAAAGTAGAAGCTTCATTCCGTGAGGATTTAGGTGCGGACTCATTAGACGTTGTAGAATTAGTAATGGAACTTGAAGATGAGTTTGATATGGAAATTTCAGATGAAGATGCTGAAAAAATCGCAACTGTTGGCGACGCTATCAGTTACATTGAAGGTAAAGTAAGCTAAAATGACTTCGCTTCACAGAAGGAAGTTACCCGTGGTGCATGTCACGGATTTTATAGGAGGCTTATCGAGGCAATCTCGATAAAAATTCCGAGCAAACGCAAAAAAATGCATTTGATATAAAGAGGCACAGTTTTGTCATTTCTACGAAAAGCGAAACTTTGTGCCTCTTTTTATATTAGTTTGGCGTATAATTAAAGAAATGTTGAATTTATCATGCTTAACAAGGTAAACTATACGTTAGAATCTATTAGGAAGGCCGATTGTTCATGACAATTAGAAAAAAAGGTATTAATCAAAAAGTTGGTGTATTGCCTGAAAAAGTAAGACATCAATTTGAATTTTTGCAAGAAGAACTAAATATTTTCTTTAGAAATAAAAGTTTGCTTTACCAAGCTTTTACCCATTCATCTTATGTGAATGAGCATCGTCGAAAATTATTTACCGACAATGAGAGACTAGAGTTTTTGGGAGACGCAGTACTTGAACTTTCCGTATCTAAATACCTTTTTGAAAGATATCCCCATATGAGTGAAGGGGAACTTACAAAACTTCGTGCATCCATTGTCTGTGAGCCATCACTCGTTATATTTGCCAATGAACTTAATTTTGGCAAATATGTCCTTTTAGGAAAAGGTGAGGAGCTTACAGGTGGTCGGGAACGCCCGGCACTTTTAGCGGATGTTTTTGAATCATTCATTGGGGCACTTTATTTAGATCAAGGTTTGGACAGTGTTGTTGAATTTTTGGAACGTATTGTTTTCCCGAAAGTAGAAGTCGGTGCTTTTTCGCATGTGATGGATTTCAAGAGTCAATTGCAAGAAATGGTACAACAATCAAATAATGGAACATTGAATTATGAAATTGTTGATGAAAAAGGACCTGCACATAACCGTACTTTTGTTTCCCGCGTCTTGTTGAATGACAAGGAATTGGGGATCGGTCGAGGGAAATCGAAGAAAGAGGCTGAACAACAAGCTGCGCAAAATGCGATGGTGACATTGAATCAGTCTAGCATTAAGGAGGAATAGTATGTTCCTTAAACGACTTGAAGTAATTGGCTTTAAATCGTTTGCTGATCGTATCGGTATTGATTTCGTTCCTGGTGTAACGGCAGTAGTAGGACCAAATGGCAGTGGCAAGAGTAATGTGACGGATGCGATACGATGGGTATTAGGGGAACAATCTGCAAAATCACTGCGTGGTTCGAAAATGGAAGATGTTATTTTTGCCGGAAGCGACTCAAGAAAACCGCTTAATTTCGCCGAGGTAACACTTGTTCTGGACAATGAAGATGAACAAGTTGCAATGCCTTTTACTGAAATTAGCGTAACAAGACGTGTGTATCGTTCAGGTGATAGCGAATATTTGCTAAATAACCAGCAATGTCGCCTGAAGGATATTACGGACTTGTTCATGGATTCCGGGTTAGGAAAAGAAGCATTCTCTATTATTTCACAAGGGCGCGTCGATGAGATTTTAAATAGCCGACCAGATGACCGAAGAACGATTTTTGAAGAAGCAGCCGGTGTTTTAAAGTATAAAATCCGCAAGAAAAAAGCTGAACATAAATTAGTTGAAACCGATGAAAATCTTCATCGGGTTTTAGACATATTGCATGAATTGGATGGCCGTCTGGAACCTCTGCAAATTCAAGCATCCAGCGCCAAAGATTACGTGCGCATGACAGAGGAATTAAGGGAATCCGACATTGCCCTCACAGTAAACGACTTGCTCGTTCATGCCCTTGATTTACAACAAATTCATGCGGAATATGAGCAATTAAAATCAACTGAACAGAAGCATGCGGCAAAAATTTCAAACGATGAATCACAGCTAGATTCGATTCGTTTGAAACTCAAGGAAATCGATGATGTGCTTGATGTTGCGGGTGAGCAGCTAGTCGAGGCAAGCTCGGAGGTTGAACGATGGGAAGGCCGTAAAGCGCTTCTAAAAGAGAAACGTACGAACGCCCAAAAGCAATTAAATCAATTGCAGCAATCATTGCAGCTGGCAAAAGAAGAAGAGCAAATGCTATCTACGAGCGAGGAAGAGAAAAAATCGCAATTTGCCATCAAACAAAAAGAAGTTCAAAAGCTAAAGGCTGAAATTAAGCAATTAGAATTAACATTAAATTCATCTGCTTCAGAAATTGAAAAAGAAATCGACCATTCAAAAGATCTATATATTGACCTGTTAAATGAAGAAGCGACGATAAAAAATGAGCTCAAGCATATCGAACAGCAACTGACGCAGCAATTAGAGTCGGCAGAGCGCATAAATGACCGCTCAACTGAAATGGCCAAGAAATTGGAAGAAATCACTGAAGTTAAGTCGGAAATCGAATCTGCTCTTGAAATAATCGAATCACAGCTAAAAGATAAGCTGGAACAACATGAGATTGTTCAATTGCAGCTGAATAAATCGGCCACATCGTTTGAAGAAAAACAACAGATGTTATACCAAGCCTATCAGCATCAGCAACAACTAAAAGCCCGCAAAGAAACATTGGCGGAGCTTGAGGCAGACTTTTCAGGTTTCTTCCAAGGTGTAAAAGAAATACTTTTGGCCCGTGAACGTGGAGAGCTTACGGGGATTGAAGGTGCTGTCGCAGAGTTAGTGCAAGTTGAAGGGAAGTATTCCAAAGCGATAGAAACGGCTTTGGGCGCTGCCACACAACATATTGTAACGAATACTGAACAAGACGCCCAAAAAGCGATTGGCTGGCTGAAAGCAAAACGAGCGGGACGAGCTACGTTTTTACCCAAAACAGTGATGAAGTCACGTAAGTTGACATCTTCTCAATTCGCCCCGGCAATCGATCATCCTGCTTTTGTCAGTCTTGCTGTTGATCTAGTCGATTTCCATGAATCCAATCGTACAATTGCAGAAAACTTACTTGGAAATGTACTCGTTGCTCTAAATCTGGAAGGTGCGAGTCAAATTGCAAGAATGTGCGGCTTCAGGTATCGTGTTGTAACAGTCGATGGTGATATCGTCAATGCTGGAGGATCTTTGACAGGCGGTGCATCTAAACAGCAATCTTCACTGTTCTCCCGCAAAGCAGAGCTTGACCAATTATCAAGTAATCTAGAAAAAATGGAACAATCGATAATGCAGGCTGAGAATCTGGTTGCACATGAGAAAAATGAAGTTGCTAATTTGCGTGAAAGACTAGAAGCTTTGAAGATGGAAGGCGAAACCCTTCGTAAGGAAGAGATGTCGCTACAGGCACGGTTGCTTGAAATTGGAATGGAAGAACGAAACTTGACTGCTACGGTAAATGTTGCTTCAAGCGAGCAATCTTCCATGACGACAAAAAAAGCAACGCTGATCGATCAAAAAGAACAGGCGACAAGACGGTTAAAACAATTGGGGCATGAGCTAGATGAAATAAATCAAAAAGTAGCTCATCTCAGCGAATTAAAAACGAAAAGTGAAAGCGAGAAGGATTCTTTAAGGGAGTTATCCGCCCAGAAACGATCTGAGCTTGCGGTAGTTCAAGAGCAGCTGAGTCAACTCCAGATTGCGACAGCCGAGCTTGCTTTGCAACGTTCAAAAGCCGTGCAGCAAGTTGCGTCACTAACACAAGAAATCAAATGGATTCAAGATGAAGGTCAAAATGTCCCATCAGATGGAGATATTGAGAAAACTGTTCAAAATTGGACGTTGAAAAAAGAAACTTTATCTGCAAATATTCAACAAAATCGTAATTTGCGTTTTGAGCATCAACAAACTTTAGCGCAATTGGAAGAACAACTAAAAGAGCTGCAACGAATTCATAAAGGTTTCTTAGAAAGCCTACGGACTGTTGAAGTAAGGGCAAGTCGCATTGAATTTGAGATAAATCGTCTACATACCCTCTTGGAGGAACAGTACGAACTGGATTTCGAAGAGGCGCGTGAGCAAGCCGTTGAAATCGAAGACGTTGACCAATTACGACGTAAAGTGAAGTTGCTCAAACAATCCATCGAAGAACTGGGTCCGGTGAATCTGACGGCAATCGAAGAATATGATCGGGTGTTGGAGCGCCATACTTTCTTAACGGAACAAAGAAATGATTTATTGGAAGCGCAAGAAACCTTGCATGGAGCAATCCGTGAAATGGATGAGGAAATGTCTGTTCGTTTTAGGGAATCCTTCAGCATGATTCAAGCTCAATTCAGGCATGTTTTCCGTGAATTATTTGGTGGTGGACAAGCGGATCTAGTATTGCTCGATCCTAGCAATTTGCTTGATACAGGAATCGAAATAATCGCCCAACCACCTGGCAAAAAACTTCAAAACTTAAGTTTATTATCCGGTGGAGAAAGAGCATTGACAGCCATTGCTTTATTGTTTGCAATCTTAAATACCCGTCCGGTGCCGTTTGTTATTCTGGATGAAGTAGAAGCAGCATTGGATGAAGCAAATGTCCAACGCTATAGCGATTACTTGCAAAAATTAAGCAGCGAAACCCAATTCATTGTGATTACACACCGTAAAGGCACAATGGAGGGAGCAGACGTATTATATGGAATTACGATGCAAGAATCCGGGGTATCGAAACTGGTATCGGTAAAACTTGAGGAAGAAGCAGCGCTTGTCCCATAAAAAAATTTAATAAGTATGATGAAGGCTTATCGCTGCTAAGCAGAGCGATAAGCCCCATTTTCTAATAGCACAAAGGAGCGAAAAATTTATGAGCTTTTTTAAACGACTAAAAGAAAAGTTAATTGGCAGTGCGGAAGAAGAAAAAGTCCAACAAGAACAAGCTGAACATTTAGAGGACGAATCAGAGCAGGACATTAGCGATGAATTAGAGTCTGCAAAAGAAGAACCTGCTGTCATTACAAATGAAGTAATTGAACAAGTAATAGATGAAATTGAAGAAGCGATGGAGGAACCGGTGGAAGAACTGGTGGCCGTGGAAGAAACTTTGCCGGAAGCTACTGAAGAAGTGGAGGAGAAAAAGCCATCTGCATGGTCCATTACCCAAAAGTTCAAAAATGGCTTGGCGAAAACACGTGATTCTTTCACATCTAAAGTAAATGATTTAGTGGCCCGTTATCGAAAAGTGGACGAAGACTTCTTTGAAGAGTTAGAGGAGGTTTTACTTCAGGCGGACGTTGGTTTCGAAACGGTAATGGAGTTAATGGATAAATTACGCTTTGAAGTGCAACGCAAAAACATCAAAGATACAGAAGGAATCCAAGCAATCATTTCCGAAAAGCTTGTGGAAATCTATGAAGCAGGCGAAGAGAATATGACCGAATTAAATTTCCAACCAGATGGCGAGCTGACAGTTATTTTGTTTGTTGGCGTAAATGGCGTCGGGAAAACAACGACAATCGGTAAACTTGCACATCGTTTATCCAAAGAAGGAAAGTCTGTTTTGCTTGCAGCTGGTGATACATTCCGCGCAGGGGCGATAGACCAATTGCAAGTATGGGGAGATCGTGTTGGTTGTGAAGTTGTAAAGCAATCGGAAGGTTCAGATCCAGCAGCAGTGATTTATGATGCAATTGCTGCTGCAAAAAAACGTGGAGCCGATGTATTAATTTGTGATACGGCCGGACGCCTGCAAAATAAGGTCAACTTAATGAAGGAGCTTGAGAAAGTGCACCGCGTCATTTCACGGGAAATACCGAATGCTCCACATGAGGTGCTATTAGCGCTTGATGCAACAACCGGGCAAAATGCTCTCATTCAAGCTCAAACATTTAAAGAAGCTACCAATGTGACGGGTATTGTATTGACGAAACTGGACGGGACGGCCAAAGGTGGTATCGTATTGGCAATTCGCAACAAACTCCATATCCCGGTAAAATTCGTTGGACTTGGTGAGAAGATGGATGATCTTCAACCATTCGACGCAGAACGTTACGTATACGGCCTGTTTGCAGAAGGTCTTGAGAAAGAGTTGCAGAAAGCAGAAGATTAAAAACTGAAAACTATTTCAGTATCCGGATTAAGTTTTTCAACACGGGTGCTGAGGTAGTTTTTTGTTTTCTGGGAGAAATAAATATTATTTTTTAGAGCAAAGCGCTGTTTAAAAATAAATAGGGGTGCAAGATGAAGGCACGATGGAAAGTTCGAGGAGAAGTATGACGGCAAGACGTATGAAGAAATGCCGTTCAAGAAATTCAAGTGAAATGTCCTTTAGAGAAGAAGCACCAAAAGATGGACGTCCATCAAATGGACTTAACTACCTGAGTGTTTAGATGCGCTTTTTTAGAAAGAAGGGATAAAAATGCAACATCCAAAACTTTGGACCAAAGATTTTTTAATGGTATGTGGAATCAATTTTTTCACACACCTTGTGTTTTATAGTTTATTAGCGACAGTTACCCAGTACGTGATGGGGCATTTCGGAAGAAGTCAAAGCGAAGCTGGGTTGGCTGTCGGGATATACGTGATGATGGCCCTTGTGGCACGGCTTTTTGCGGGGAAAATAGTCGATATTGTAGGGCGCAAGAAAATTCTCGTCATATCGGCCGCACTTTTCTTCTTGGCGGTTTTGGCCCACCAGTTGGCTACTACCTTCACTTTATTTTTAATTATCCGAGCGATTCATGGGTTTGCATTTGGATTCCTCACAACTGCTGCCAATGCAATAATGGCGGATGTTGTGCCTGATGAACGTCGGGGGGAAGGCACGGGTTATTATGCCACTTCGATGAACATCGCCATGGCTGCAGGGCCGTTTATAGGACTATTTATGTTGCGTACGGCAACGTTTGAATTGTTTATATGGATTTTGGTTTTCGCAGCGTTTTGCAATTTGCTTGGGCTATTTTTGAAAGCCCCCAATCCACATGGTTTGCAAGCATATGAAACGGGAAAACTTTCCTTTTCATTCAGCGATATGTTTGAAAAAAGGGCATTACCGATTGCAATCTGTATGTTCGTGTTGGCACTTGGATACTCGAGCTTATTATCCTTTTTGGCATCTTTTTCTGAAGAAATCGGCCATGGGGATGCAGCGACATACTTTTTTGTTATATATTCTACCGCTTTAGTAATCACCCGTCCTGTTACAGGGCGGCTATTTGACCGTTTTGGGGAAAATAAACTAATCTATCCAATGCTGGTTTTATTAGTGGTTGGCTACCTTCTATTAAGTCAAGCCGGCAGTGGCTGGATGATCTTAATGGCGGGTGCTCTCATCGGCATCGGATATGGTACAGTGCAATCAAATTACTTAGCTATTGCCATTAAAGAAGCGTTAAAAGATAGGAAAGCTACAGCAACATCCACCTTTTTTATTCTAATGGATTTGGCAATCGGTATTGGACCATATTTGTATGGTGTTCTCTTAGGTTATATGAGCTACCGGGCGATGTATGGATGGACGGTAGTATGGTTTATAGCGGCCATCGGGGTTTACTATTTCTTGCATGGAAAAAAAACAAATCTTAAAGTCGATAACGAGAAAATGGCTAAATTTTAAGTTTCAATATAGAAGCCGGTTAAAGATATATTGGGCAATTTGTGGACAAGGAAATTCCCTTGACACACCATTTGAAAACGTATATGATACAGTAGACAAAATATGATTGGAGAGATATCTTATGCTACTTGAAAAAACAACACGCATGAACTTTCTCTTCGACTTTTATCAAGCATTATTGACTGATAAACAAAGAAGTTATATGGAACTTTATTACTTAGATGATCATTCTCTTGGAGAAATTGCAGAAAGTTATAAAGTTTCACGGCAGGCTGTATATGACAATATACGTCGTACGGAGGCAATGCTTGAAGAATATGAAGATAAATTACGCTTATTTGAAAAATTTGGCGAGCGCCAAGAAGTTATCGAAAAATTAACTGAAGCCATCAAGGATGACACTTCCACAATGGAAGATCGCCTAGCATTAGTTAATCAACTAAAAGAAACGGATTAGGAGGCTAAACATGGCATTTGAAGGGTTAGCAGAACGACTCCAAGGAACAATCCAAAAGATAAAAGGTAAAGGGTTGGTTACCGAACAAGACGTTAAAGCGATGATGCGGGAAGTTCGTCTTGCATTAATCGAAGCTGACGTTAATTTAAAGGTTGTTAAAGAGTTTGTCAAAAAAGTTAGCGAACGAGCTGTCGGCACAGAAGTGATGAAAAGCTTAACTCCTGGTCAACAAGTAATCAAAATCGTTCAAGATGAGTTAACATCACTTATGGGTGGCGAACAAAGCCCCATTAAATTCAATACGAAACCGCCAACTGTCATAATGATGGTCGGATTGCAGGGTGCCGGTAAAACAACAACTACGGGTAAATTGGCGAATGTACTGCGTAAAAAGTATAATCGTAAGCCATTGCTTGTTGCTGCTGATATTTATCGTCCAGCTGCTATTCAGCAGCTTGAAACATTGGGGAAGCAGCTATCGATTCCGGTCTTTTCGATGGGAACGGAAGTATCACCGGTAGAGATTGCCCGCCAAGCCATAGAGCAAGCAAAAGAAGAGCATCATGATGTGGTCATCATTGATACAGCAGGTCGATTGCATATTGATGAAGAATTAATGGATGAGCTTAAAAATATTAAGGCATTAAAGGAACCCGATGAAGTATTTTTGGTAGTGGATGCGATGACGGGTCAAGATGCCGTAAACGTAGCCCAAAGTTTCAACGAAACAATCGGTATTACGGGCGTTGTTTTGACGAAGCTAGACGGGGATACACGTGGTGGAGCTGCATTATCAATCCGCGCTGTGACAGAAAAACCGATTAAATTCGTCGGTATGGGCGAAAAAATGGATGCTCTAGAGACGTTCCACCCAGAACGTATGGCCTCCCGTATTTTAGGTATGGGTGACGTACTATCGTTAATCGAAAAAGCACAAGCAAATGTCGATATGGAGAAAGCGAAAGAACTTGAAGAAAAATTCATGTCCCAAAGCTTTACTCTTGATGATTTTGTGGAACAGCTTCAAGCGGTGAAAAAAATGGGCCCTCTTGAGGATATGCTCAAAATGCTGCCGGGAGCCAATAAAATTAAAGGCCTCGATAATGTGAAGGTGGATGAGAAGCATATGGGTCGAGTGGAAGCAATTATTTATTCCATGACTCCTGCTGAAAAAACACATCCAGAAATCATGAATGGAAGCCGCAAAAAACGTATTGCTAAAGGGTCAGGTACATCGGTACAGGAAGTAAACCGATTGCTTAAGCAATTTGAGGATATGAAAAAAATGATGAAGCAAATGACAGGGATGACGCAAGGAAAAGGTAAGAAAAAAATGAAATTACCTGGCTTGGATTCATTGTTTAAATAAAAAAAGTTTGCTAAAATATTAGGTGTTAAGAAAAAACACTTTACAAACCAAAATAAACTTGATAATATACTATCTTGTGTGAAACTTATTCGGAGGTGCAATAAATAATGGCAGTTAAAATTCGTTTAAAACGTATGGGAGCTAACAAATCTCCTTTCTATCGTATCGTAGTTGCTGATTCTCGTTCTCCACGTGATGGACGTCAAATCGAAACAGTTGGTACTTATAACCCACTAACTTCACCAGCTACAGTGAACATCGATGAAGAGAAAGCTCTTAAATGGTTAGCTGATGGTGCAAAACCATCTGATACTGTACGTAACCTGTTCTCAGAACAAGGTATCATGGAAAAATTCCACAACCAAAAATTCAGTAAATAATTTCTAGAGGTGACACGCGATGCAGAAGCTGATTGAAACAATCGTAAAACCATTGGTCGATTTTCCAGAAGAAGTTCGTGTCGAAACGGACGAGAATTCAAATCGAATTGTTTATAAACTTTTTGTTCATCCAGAAGATCGAGGGAAAGTAATAGGCAAACAAGGTCGTGTTGCAAAGGCAATCCGTACAATTGTTTATTCAGCTGCTGGCAGTCATCACAAGAAAAAGACTTACGTCGACATATTGGACTGAAAAACTTAAGAACGATCGTCCAGCTCTTAAAAGAACTGGAAGAATCGACAAAAGGGCGCTATTGTGCCTGCAGGCGATTCCAGCTGCACGAGGAGCTATCGTTCGAACTTTCATAAAAGGAGGGGGCTTAATTGCTATCCCTTCTTTTTTATTGATTTTTTTAGTATGATAATGTCGATATAAGATATTGTATATAAAACTTAAGGTGGGCTTAAATATGGAATGGTTTAATGTAGGAAGAATTGTTAATACACATGGAATACGTGGAGAGGTACGCGTCCTTTCCTCAACAGATTTTGAAGAGTTGCGATTCGCCGTCGGAAGTAAATTGGCGGTTTTCAAAAAGGATGAGAAGAAACCGATATGGGTAACAGTGGAAAGCATGCGTAGGCATAAGAATTTCATCTTATTAACCTTTGAGGGATACAATAACATCAATTTTGTCGAACCTTTTAAAGAAGGTCTTTTGAAAGTTTCTAAAGATCAACTAGACGAAGACGTATTAGAAGAAAACGAATATTATCACTATGAAATAATTGGTTGTGACGTCTTTTCAGAAGAACGGGAACAAATCGGAACTGTTACCGATATTCTGGAAACAGGTGCGAATGATGTATGGGAAGTCAAAGCGACGAATGGCAAAAAACATTACATCCCTTATATTGAAGATGTGGTAAAAGAGATTGATGTTGATGAAAAGAAAATTATTATACATGTCATGGAAGGGTTATTGTAATGAATATTCATGTACTAAGTTTATTTCCGGATATGTTTACGGGCGTTTTCGGATCCTCTATTTTGAAGAAGGCGCAAGAAAAAGAAGCCGTTTCGATAACAGTTTCTGATATCCGGGACTTCAGCAATAATAAGCATAAACAAGTAGATGATTATCCTTATGGCGGCGGTGCAGGGATGGTTTTAAAGCCGGAGCCGATGTTCCAGGCTGTCGAATCGATTACGGAGGGACGAAATCCTCGGATTATACTTATGTGTCCCCAGGGCGAGCGTTTTACCCAGAAAAAAGCAGAAGAACTAGCAAAGGAAGAGGAGCTTGTCTTCTTATGTGGACATTATGAGGGGTATGACGAACGAATTCGCACAAATCTTGTAACAGATGAGATTTCGATTGGGGACTTTGTTTTGACAGGTGGAGAATTACCTGCCATGACTGTAATTGATTCGATCGTCCGTTTACTTCCAGGTGTGTTGGGGCAAGAAGACTCCCATATTCAAGACTCATTTTCAACAGGACTGTTAGAGCATCCGCATTATACCCGTCCTGCTGATTTTCGAGGGATGAAAGTTCCGGATATATTATTATCCGGGAATCATGCGAACATCGATAAATGGCGTGAACAGGAGTCCCTTAGAAGAACGTATGAACGACGCCCCGATCTTTTGGAACAAATGGAGTTAACCCCGGAACAAAAAACATTTATCGATCGTTTGAAGTCAGAGTAATTTGAAATATTCGGTACATGTGTTATAAATCCATCAATTTATTTGAATGACTATTTAATGCTGAAATAAATTGAACTTGATTCTATATAATACTTGCAAACAATAAAAAGAATATGGTATTATTCAATCTGTGCTTCTATATGAAGTACTGAATTACGGTGTTCCGCTGAGGCCCATATGAGGACTGTAAGAGCATCTGTCCAAGGAGAGAAAACTATGTCAAACATTATTACAGAAATTACTAAAGAACAGCTTCGTTCTGATCTTCCAACTTTCCGTCCAGGTGACACTGTTCGCGTACACGTGAAAGTAGTTGAGGGTACTCGTGAACGTATCCAAGTATTCGAAGGTGTTGTCATTAAACGTCGTGGTGGCGGAATTAGCGAAACTTTCACAGTTCGTAAAATTTCTTACGGTGTTGGTGTTGAACGTACATTCCCTGTACACACTCCAAAAATCGCTAAATTAGAAGTTATCCGTCGTGGTAAAGTACGTCGTGCTAAACTTTACTACCTACGTAACCTACGTGGTAAAGCAGCTCGTATTAAAGAAATCCGATAATAACTTTTTGAGAGGGGGCTTATTGCAAGCTCCCTTTCTTTTTGGTAAAAAGGGATGGGAACATTTACTTTTAATCTATGCCAGAAAGCAAATCGCCAAGTCGAGTCAAAAGATCTTGGGTTCTCAAACTTGTGTACATAAATCATATGCAATAAAATGAAGTTAGATAGGGAGGAATCTTCCGTGGAGAAAACAAGAAAAGAAAAAAATGAACTTTGGGAATGGATAAAAGCGTTGGTTATTGCATTTGTTATTGCAGTACTAATCCGCTATATCCTATTTACACCGATCGTGGTGGATGGCGATTCGATGATGCCAACATTAAAGGATGGCGACCGGATGATAGTTAATAAAATTGGCTACACAATCGGTGAACCTGATCGTTTTGATATCGTAGTTTTCCATGCTCCAGAAGGAAAAGATTACATTAAACGTGTAATAGGCCTTCCAGGGGATACAATTGAATATAAAGACGATCAACTTTATATAAACGGAAAAGCCTATGATGAGCCGTATCTGGATGAGTATAAATCACAATTAACAGAGGGAACACTAACACAAGACTTTACGCTCCAGGAAATCGACCCTACACTCGAAGTGATTCCGGAAGGATATGTTTTTGTGATGGGAGATAATCGACGTTATAGCAAGGATAGCCGTCACATCGGAATCGTTAGCCAGGATGAGTTAATAGGAAATACGAGCATTATCTTCTGGCCAATTGGCGACATAAAAATTGTAAAATAATACTTAAGGAGTGGAGGAGGTTCTTAGTAATCTCCTTTTCTTTTTGGTGGCCGAAAAGGAAATTCCAGCAGCTACATAAAACAATTACAAAGACGGGCATGACTTCCTATTTTGCGGATGTATCAACGTCCACATTAAAGATGCAAATAGATTTCCATATATAGATGAGCACAAGAAGGAGGAAAAACAACATGACAATACAATGGTTTCCAGGACATATGGCAAAGGCGCGAAGAGAAGTACAGGAAAAACTAAAACTAGTCGATATCATATTTGAATTAATCGATGCACGTTTGCCACTCTCTTCCAGAAATCCTATGATTGATCAGGTCATTAATCAAAAGCCGCGTCTATTGATTTTGAATAAAGCTGATATGGCGGATGAAAACGAAACGAGAAAATGGGTACAGTATTTTGCTGACCAAGGTCATACGGCAGTAGCAATCAATTCCTTGGAGGGAAAAGGGCTGCAAAAAGTGACGAAAGCGGCACAAGAAATCTTGGCTGAAAAATGGGAACGTATGAGGGCGAAGGGGATGAAACCACGTGCCATACGTGCCATGATTGTAGGGATTCCCAATGTAGGGAAATCGACGCTTATCAATCGGTTAGCAAAGAAAAATATCGCAAAAACTGGAAATATGCCCGGCGTAACCAAATCACAGCAGTGGATTAAAGTAGGGAAAGAAATAGAGCTTTTGGATACACCAGGGATTTTATGGCCAAAATTCGAAGATCAGGAAGTCGGTCTGAAATTAGCTTTGACGGGTGCCATCAAGGATACGATTATAAATATGGAAGATCTTGCGGTGTACGGACTGCAATTCCTTTCCATCCATTACCCAAACCGAATGGAAGAACGTTACGGATTAACGGCAATCCATGATCAATTAGTTGATACTTTTGACCACATTGGAAAACGAAGAAAAGTATTTGGGCAAGGCGGCGAAATCGACTACGATCAAGTAGCCGAAATCATTGTGCGCGATATCCGGAACCAGCATTTTGGTAAAATTACGTTTGATATCGTCGACGAACAACTGGAAAAAGAGTCTTTAGCTGCCCAAGAATAGGGGATAAAGGCAATAAATATGCCAAAGTAAATCGTGGAATGGGTTGACCCCCTTATCGGGACACAAAAAAGGTGGAGAAAAAACGAGCTGTTTTTTTCTCCGCCTTTTTAATTTACTTAAGCTGGCATGTCTGTTGGAGTAGGTGCTGCATACCCTTCACTGTATTTAAAATCAATGGCTTCTCGAATTTCTTTTAAGGTCTTCCCCTGTTGAGCCATTTGAACCGATTCCACCGCGATTTCCAAGCAAACCAAGCAGCGTGTGCCATGATCGTCCCACAGAATGGAGCCATCCTCCCGAGTTTCTGCAATGAAACAATTTAAATTACTCCGATGTCCTACTGATTCCCCGCACCCACAGTAGCAAGGAATCCACTCGAGTATGTCGGTAGCTTTTCCGGCAACTTGATAAACAAGGCGAATATCCTCATTCTGACTGTCCAAAAAACTAGGAAGTTGTTCTGCAGAATCAGTTAATTCCTGAATATCACCAGAACTATGATTATGTTCAGCGTGATCATTCCCTGTCACGCTTTCTGAATCCTCAGTATCCGCATCGTTAGAATGTTCTTCCTCTGTATGTTTATCTTTTGCGTTATTCCCGCAAGCAGACAATATTAGGATGATGCTCGCAAAAAGAGGGAAAAGTTTTTTCATATCGTCTCCTCCATTCAATTCACTCCCATTATAGACTGAAGTTTACCTAATGAACAAGGAACTGTGTTAACTTGTTAGTAGAGAAAAACCATGGTGCGAATATTTTATTTAGATATCATGACAAATTGACGATATAAAAAGAGAGAGAATATAGGGAAGTGTCATATAGATGGTAAAAACAATCAAAGAAATAACAATAGCCTTAAAGGAAGCACAACAGTATGAAGAATGGATGGAAGAAATCCAGATGGATGAACGTGCAGGTGTTCAAAAGGTATGGAAACAATGGACCAATCGATTGGAAAAAGAAAAGAATAAACGACTAGAGCATGAGAGCAAAGTGCAATTTGATGCAAGCTTCTTATCCTCTGCCGAAGAATTGCTGGCAGGAATCGATGAAGCAGGAAGAGGTCCGCTAGCAGGTCCTGTCGTCACAGCGGCGGTCATATTACCACGGAATTGTGAAAAATTCATAGGCATTAACGATTCAAAACAGCTGTCGAAAAAGGCTAGGGAGGAATTTGCAAGCATTATCAAAGAACATGCATTAGCTTATTCCATTCATTTTCAAAGTGCAGAGTCGATTGATGCACTCAACATTTACGAAGCAACTAGGCAGTCCATGAAAAAAAGTGTTGAAAGCTTAAAGATCACTCCCGACTTTTGTATTGTCGATGCGATGAAATTACCGATTGATATACCGCAAAGTTCCATTATAAAGGGAGATGCGAAAAGTTTAAGCATAGCAGCAGCATCCATTTTGGCGAAACATGCCAGGGATGAGTATATGGAACAACTACATGTCAAATTTCCTGTATACGGATTTGACCAAAATGCCGGTTATGGGACAAAACAGCATTTAACGGCACTCGAAGAATTTGGTTATATTGAAGAACACCGAAAAAGTTTTGAACCGATTAAATCAATGGTTGAAGCAAAGGGGCGGGCATTAGTATGACATCCACATCTTTTAATCCGATACAATTACAACAATCAACAATTGAACAAAGTCAACCTTTAGCATTAAAGCAAGGTCAAGTATTTCATGGGACAATCAAAAAACTCTATCCTGATCAGATGGCAGAAATACAAGTCGGACAGAACAAACTATTCGCCAAGCTGGAAACCCCATTAAAAGCCGGAGATTCGCATTTTTTTCAAGTAACGAACATGAACCCTCAAGCGGAGCTGAAAGTTGTCACAGGGCCAATGCAAAACTCTCAAACGACGGTTGTGCAGCTTAATCAGTTATTGGAAACAATGAATCTGCCGAAAACTGTGGAGATGCAGCAATTGATTGGTCACTTTGTGAAAAATCAAATCCCTCTATCAAAAGAAACCTTATTACAAGCTGAAAACTGGCTTAAAAGTTTACCGGATTCCATTACGAAGCAAGAAGCATTACAGGTGATACAAAAAATGGCGGAGTTGAAACTGCCCTTTACAAACGAAGTGTTCAAGGGCTTAATATTTGGCGGTAAACATAGCGGAATGTCGACATCAATTTCCCATTTAATGACGTTATTAACGAACGATACAAGCATTGACTCCCAAACAAGATCAACTATTTTACATCAATTGCAGATGATCTCAAAACCGTTCGGTCAAGAAATAGCCGGTACAATGCTGTCAAAGGCAGTCCATAGCCTGCTTGGTAATAGTGAAACAGCTGTTAGTAAATCGGAAATACTCAATCTATTAAAAAGTGCGGATATAGTACCAAAAAATGCTACAGCCGAAAATTGGCTATCCCAGAGTTTCAAGCAGCATCAAAATCTATCGAATGCGGCAACAACACAACCTGCTCGCCAGCATCTGCAAACTGCAATGCCTTCAAAACCATCTGATTCACCACAAGTTGGCCAGCTTTTGCAGGCTGTACTAGCCTCAAGATTTTCCAATCCACAACCGGTTATCCAGCAGGTACAAACTTGGATTGGTGAACAACCAAATTTAACGCAGGAGCAAAAAGCACAGCTGCTGCAGCTCGTTAGTCGTTTTGATGGATTACCTAAAAATCCTGCGACAATCGAAATGTTTGCAAAACAGATGCATGAGCAACTAGTAAAGGCTTTTTCAACACAAACCCATCAGCAGCAATCTTCTACTGGTCAAGTAAATACCTCCCAGAATGAACATTTACTTTCATTGCTAAAGCCTGAAGCTGCTAATTCTCAGGCTGCTCAGTCGACTCTTCTGAATTTAGTAAGAGCAGCTGGGGAGTCAAGCGCATCAACCGTGCAGACATTACTGCAGCAAGCGGATGCGGAGGTTTTATCGGCCCTCGATGGGAAAATGATGAAGCAGGCAATCACAACTGTTCTGAAGGGGTTAGGGATGAGCTATGAAGCGGCATTGAATAGTAGAATGTCGGATATACAGGAATTAGCCCAATCTTTAAAACCGCAGTTATTAACGCTTATTCAAGATTCCCAAATTCCGTCTACCGTTAGAGAGGCTGCCGACAATATTCTTGGAAGACTAAATGGGATGCAGTTAACTTCGGGAGAAAATGGACATCAACATCAATTGATCATGCAAATTCCATTGCAGTTTTTAGGCAAGAAGACCGAAGCCACACTTCAATGGAATGGCCGCATGAAGGAAAATGGCAAAATCGATGCAAATTATGCCCGAGTTTTATTTTATTTGGATATGGAGGCATTGGAAGAAACGATGGTGGATATGCAGGTGCAAAACCGTATTATCACGATTCATTTGTATAATAATCAACCACATCTTGAAGTATTGGCCGAACCCCTGAAAGCAACCTTGAAAAAAGGACTATCAGAAAAAAATTACCAACTATCTGGTTTATTTGTGAAACCGTTTGAGGAAAATGGAGCTCCACATAATGCCGCAAAGTTAAAATCCGATGAATACAAGCTTAAGAGTGGGGTAGATATTCGAATATGAACGGTAAAAAATATGTCCGAAAAGAAGCAATTGCATTAAATTACAATCCAGAAAATAATAGCAGCCCGAAAGTTATCGCCAAAGGAAAAGGAAAAATTGCCGACAATATCATAGAAAAAGCAGCTCAAAGTGATATACCTGTTTATGAAGATAAAAACCTTGTGGAACTATTGGGGAAACTGGATTTGAATGAAGCGATTCCAGAAGAATTATATGAAGTTGTCGCTGAAGTTTTTGCATTTATCTACCGACTTGATCGAAATTATGACACCAGTACAAAATAAATCTAAGAGAAAACTATAGACGTGAATGCATAAAATAGATAATATTGTAATAAAATAATCTATTTTTATACATGTAGTACAACGATAGACTTTGTCAGAAAATTTGTATAGAATGGGTTATGTCAAGAAAATAAGTTCTTAAAGGTTGGATTGGAGGATGTATCATGAATATCCATGAGTATCAAGGGAAAGAAATCCTAAGAAAGTATGGCGTAACTGTTCCAAATGGAAAAGTTGCATTTTCACCAGAAGAAGCAGTAAAGGTGGCAAAAGAGCTGGGTTCAAATGTAATTGTTGTTAAGGCTCAAATTCACGCTGGTGGACGTGGTAAAGCTGGGGGTGTAAAAATCGCGAAAAATTTGGAGGAAGTCCGAACTTACGCGAAAGAGTTGCTAGGGAAAATCCTGGTAACTCACCAAACCGGTCCCGAAGGTAAGGAAGTCAAGCGTCTTTACATCGAAGAGGGCTCGGATATTAGTAAAGAATATTATTTGAGCTTTGTTTTGGATAGAGCAACATCCCGTGTTACTCTAATGGGTTCGGAAGAAGGCGGAATGGACATTGAGGAAGTAGCAGAACATTCTCCGGAAAAGATCTTCAAAGAAGTGATTGATCCGGTAACGGGGCTACTGCCATTCCAAGCACGCCGGATGGCATTTAACATGAATATCCCAGCGAAGCTTGTAAATAAAGCGGCAAAATTAATGTTAGGATTATATGAAGCGTTTGTTGATAAAGATGCATCGATTCTGGAAATCAACCCGCTTGTTGTAACAGGAAGTGAAGAGGTTGTAGCTCTTGATGCGAAATTTAACTTTGATGCAAACGGATTATATCGTCATAAAGATATTGTTGAACTGAGAGATTATGACGAAGAGGATCCAAAAGAAATCGAAGCTTCCAAATACGACCTCAGTTATATCTCATTAGATGGCAACATCGGCTGCATGGTAAATGGGGCGGGTCTTGCTATGGCCACAATGGATACGATTAGTTACTACGGCGGTAAACCCGCAAACTTCCTTGACGTAGGGGGCGGTGCCACTGCAGAGAAAGTAACAGAAGCATTTAAAATTATTTTATCAGATCCAAATGTGAAAGGGATCTTCGTCAATATTTTCGGAGGCATTATGAAATGTGATGTCATCGCACAAGGGGTAATTACTGCTGCGAAGGAAGTAGGATTGGAAGTTCCTTTAGTTGTTCGCCTAGAGGGGACAAACGTAGGACTGGGCAAGGAATTACTAAATGCGTCTGGTTTAAATATTGTAGCGGCCGACTCAATGGCAGATGGCGCTGAAAAAATTGTGGAGCTCGTAGGTTAAGGAGGCTAATGACGATTCATGAGTGTTTATATTAATGAGGATACAAAGGTTATTGTACAAGGTATTACAGGGGAAACAGCATTATTCCATACAAAGCAGATGCTGGAATACGGCACGAAAATTGTAGCGGGTGTTACACCCGGAAAAGGTGGCCAAGTAATTGAAGGCGTTCCGGTATTCAATACTGTTGAGGATGCGGTGAAGGTAACAGGTGCAAATGTTTCGGTAATTTATGTTCCTGCTCCATTTGCAGCGGACGCGATTATGGAAGCGGTGGACGCTGAATTAGATCTGACAATTTGTATTACGGAACATATTCCGGTGTTGGACATGGTTAAAGTGAAACGTTATATGGAAGGCAAGAAAACACGTTTGGTTGGTCCAAACTGTCCAGGTGTGATTAGTGCGGACGAATGTAAAATTGGAATTATGCCTGGATATATCCACACGAAAGGTCATGTAGGTGTAGTATCCCGTTCAGGTACTTTAACTTATGAAGCGGTACACCAGTTAACGCAAGCGGGGATCGGTCAATCGACAGCTGTCGGTATTGGTGGGGATCCAGTAAACGGTACTAATTTTATCGATGTCCTTAGTGAATTCAACAATGATCCAGAGACATATGCCGTTGTCATGATTGGTGAAATTGGCGGTACAGCAGAAGAAGAAGCGGCTGAATGGATTAAAGCGAATATGACGAAGCCTGTCGTTGGGTTTATCGGAGGCCAAACTGCACCTCCAGGCAAACGTATGGGCCATGCCGGAGCAATCATTTCCGGCGGTAAAGGAACAGCGAAGGATAAAATTAAAGCGATGAATGAAGCGGGTATCGAAGTAGCACCAACGCCTTCTGTCATTGGAGAAACTTTAATTAAAGTCATTAAAGAAAAAGGTCTATACGAACAGTGTAAAACTCATTAAAATATAGGGTGTAGCAAAGTTATTGCTGCATCCTTCCTTTTTTTGCGGTCACTTTTTATACCAAGGCCTGTGCTTTGGGTGATGAAGAAAATTTCTTCTATTTAATAAGGAGTGATATGTTGAACAATTTAAAAGAAATCCTCTCGTTTCATTACGTTTATCCGCTTCCCCTTAACAAATTCCATATTCTGATGAAATCTATCGAATCCATGCATAATCTAGTAAATACTTCACCCGCAAAATTGGCTAAAATTCTATCGATTTCAACAAAAAATGCAGACAGCATTTTATTGAAATATCAAAAAGTATTGGACATAGATCTTGTAGACGTATATCATTCGAATTCGATAAGAGCCATTCCGTACAATAGTGAATTTTATCCGGAAAGCCTGCTTGATTTGATAGACCCCCCGACATTCCTTTACGCGAAAGGGAACATTTCATTACTGAAGCAACCTAGAAAAATTGCCATCATTGGTTCAAGAAAAGCAACAAAATATTCGGGCTTGGCATTGGAATATATCGTTCCACCGCTAGTTGAACAAAACATCGTCATCGTAAGCGGTCTTGCGAAAGGGGCAGATAGTTTGGCTCATCGATCAACAATACAGCACGGCGGCAAAACGATTGCAGTGCTGGGTCATGGTTTTAATCATCTATATCCACAAGAAAATAAGGAACTTGCTAATGAAATAGGACAGGGTCATTTGCTTTTAACAGAATATCCTCCATATTTTGGGGTCCAGAAATGGCAATTTCCAATGAGAAATCGTATTATAAGCGGTATCAGCAATGCGATTGTTGTAACCGAAGCATCTTTGAAAAGTGGGACACTAATAACAACTGAACATGCATTGGAACATGGTAAAGATATTTTTGTAGTTCCCGGCCCCATTCAAAAAGAGCAGTCAAAAGGAACAAATAGTTTACTGCGGGAAGGGGCTATACCAATCTGGAACGGTTATCAAATCATAGAGGAATTAAAATTGTTTTGAAGGTAAATATTGAAAAAAAGTTGCATTCTCGTAAAAACTGTTATACATTTTGCAACAGATACATTTTTTAGGGTGCTCACCATAGCACGACTAAACAAGATAAACAATTAACCTCTACAAGGGGGAAGAATATAGATGGCAGATTATTTAGTGATAGTAGAGTCACCGGCAAAAGCAAAAACAATCGAGAGGTATTTAGGGAAGAAATATAAAGTAAAAGCTTCCATCGGCCATGTCCGTGATCTACCGAAGAGCCAAACAGGCATAGATACGGAGAATAATTATGAACCGAAGTATATTACCATACGGGGCAAAGGACCTGTATTGCAGGATTTAAAGTCAGCAGCGAAAAAGGCAAAGAAAATTTATCTCGCAGCCGATCCCGATCGCGAAGGAGAAGCGATTGCATGGCATTTGGCGCAAGCATTGAATATCGAAACAACTTCAGATTGCCGTGTAGTTTTTAACGAAATTACCAAGGATGCAATTTTGGAATCCTTTAAACATCCCCGTCCAATCAATATGGATTTGGTGGACGCACAGCAAGCAAGGCGTATTCTGGATAGGCTTGTAGGTTATAACATCAGCCCTATTTTATGGAAAAAAGTGAAAAAGGGATTATCTGCAGGACGCGTTCAATCGATTGCTCTTCGGTTTATCATTGATCGTGAAGAAGAAATTAAAAACTTTGTCCCGGAAGAATATTGGTCTATTGAAGCCAATTTTGAAAAAGGGAAGAAGCAATTTGAAGCTTATTATTACGGCAATGGCGAAGAAAAGGTAAAACTTACTAATGAAGAGCAGGTAAAGGCGATTTTGGGTGGTCTTAAGAGCGATGAATTCAGCGTTGCTAAAGTTGTAAAGAAAGAACGGAAACGTAATGCTGCACCTGCCTTCACAACATCATCGCTACAACAGGAAGCAGCTCGAAAACTGAATTTCCGCGCAAAGAAAACAATGATGCTTGCCCAACAATTATATGAAGGTATTGATATCGGTAAAAAAGAAGGTACTGTCGGGTTAATTACATATATGCGTACAGATTCTACCCGAATATCCGATAGTGCCAAAGCGGAAGCGATCAATTATATAAGCGAAAAATACGGTAAAGATTATGTAGTGGGAGAAACAAAGCAAGCTAAAAAATCCGCTAATGCACAGGATGCCCATGAAGCGATACGTCCGACAAGCACAATGAGGACTCCTGAAGAGCTAAAAGCCGTATTAAGCAGAGATCAGCTGCGCCTTTACCGACTAATTTGGGAACGTTTTATAGCAAGCCAAATGTCACCAGCGATTTTAGATACAGTCACGGTCGATTTAATAAATGGAGATGTTCAATTCCGTGCGAATGGTTCTCATGTAAAGTTCCCTGGTTTTATGAAGCTTTATATTGAAGGAACGGATGACCAAACGGAAGAAACAACGAAACTACTTCCGGAAATGGAAGTCGGAGATATCGTGAAGTCATTAGAAATCGAACCGAAACAACACTTTACACAACCGCCGCCACGATTCACGGAAGCGCGTCTTGTAAAAGAGCTTGAAGAAAGAGGCATTGGCCGCCCTTCAACGTATGCGCCAACTCTGGATGTCATTCAAAGACGTGGCTATGTTCAATTGGATGCAAAACGATTTGTCCCTACTGAGTTAGGGGAAATCGTACATCAAGCAACTTTGGAGTTCTTCCCGGAAATCATCAATATCGAGTTTACGGCACAAATGGAACATGATTTAGATGCTATCGAGGAAGGCCAGAGAAGATGGGTGGAAGTCATTGATGCTTTCTACAAAGATTTTGAACCACGTGTGAAATATGCAGACGAGGCGATGGAGAAAATAGAAATCAAAGACGAGCCGGCTGGGGAAGATTGCGAGAAATGCGGTTCTCCAATGGTATTCAAGCTAGGCAGATACGGCAAGTTCATGGCGTGTTCGAACTTCCCGGAATGCCGGAATACAAAAGCGATTATGAAGCCGATCGGCGTAAAATGTCCAAGTTGTGATACAGGTGAAATTGTAGAAAGAAAAAGTAAAACAAAACGATTATTCTATGGGTGCAACACATATCCGGAGTGTGACTTTGTTTCCTGGGATAAGCCGATAAGCAGACCATGTCCAAAATGTAGCTCGCTTTTGGTTGAGAAGAAAATTAAAAAAGGTGTTCAAATACAGTGTACAAAATGTGATTACGAGGAAGCGCCTTCTCAATGATCCTCATCTGCTGTAATATGGTTGCTAACAGCGATTTAACAATAATTCGAAATTTTACGAATTCTCAAACGATATAATTGCCTTATGCCTCATTGAATTGTTATAATTTATGAGGCATTTTCTTTTGTACTAATTACCGTATATGTGGAAAATGTGTGAAAAAAAGTATGATTTTATGCTAAATGTTATAGGAGTAGTAGTGGTTTACACATTTTTTACAAATTTTATTTAATAAAGGCTTGATATCTGTTCAAGATAGGTTTAGTGTCATAATGTATGTTTTCTATATTCTATAATTAATTAGAGATATTGTTGAAAATGAGATAAGATTCATCTTCCTCATAAGAGCATGAAAATTCGCCTTATTTTCTTCTCATGTAATTTCATTGGAGGTGTTTTGCTATGTTTCTGACATTTGCAGAAAGCCTAGATAAGTTTCTCAAGTATATTCAGCTCGAAAAAAACTTCTCAGTACATACTGTAAGAGAATATGAATTTGATTTAAATGATTTTTTAAACTTTCTAAAATCTGAAGGTATTTCAAATCTGGCTGATGTTGAATATATTCATGCAAGGGTATACGTAACAAAACTTTATGATGAGAAGAAAGCAAGAAATTCAATTTCAAGAAAAATTTCTTCCATCCGCTCATTTTTTAAATACTTAAACCGTGAATTTAACTTGGATGATTCGTCCTTTCGTTCACTTTATCACCCAAAAAAGGAGAAACGGCTGCCAAATTTCTTCTATGAAGAAGAACTCTCACAATTATTCGAAAGAAATGTCGGACAGGATGACAAGTCGGTTCGAAATATGGCTTTATTGGAATTATTGTATGCAACAGGCATCCGGGTAAGCGAGTGCACGTCGATAGAAATAGAAGACATCGATTTTCACTATTCCATTATCCGAGTAATGGGGAAAGGTAGAAAAGAGCGGATTATTCCTTTTGGACAGTATGCACATGAGGCGTTAAGTAATTATATAGAAGTTCGTGTGAAGTTGATGAAAAATCAAAGTCATAAGAAACTGTTTGTGAATATGCGCGGGGGAGAACTTACTCCACGCGGTGTACGTTATATACTTGACGAGATGATTAAAAACGCGTCGATGCACACAAAAATCTATCCACATATGTTGAGGCATTCTTTTGCGACGCATTTACTCAACCAGGGAGCCGATTTAAGGACTGTTCAAGAACTCCTTGGCCATGCAAATTTGTCTTCAACACAGGTCTATACACATGTTACGAAAGAACATCTTCGAAATACTTATATGAATACTCATCCACGAGCGTGATTTAGGAGGAATGAAAATAATGGAACAATTCCATGCAACAACGATATTTGCCATACATCATAATGGGAAATGTGCGATGGCAGGTGATGGGCAAGTTACATTGGGCAATTCGGTTGTCATGAAACATACTGCTAGAAAGGTCAGACGTCTATTCAATGGAAAAGTATTGGCTGGATTTGCAGGCTCAGTAGCTGACGCATTCACGTTATTTGAAATGTTTGAATCCAAGCTGAATGAATATGGTGGGAACCTGCAGCGGGCGGCAGTTGAAGTTGCAAAGCAATGGCGGGGAGATAAAATGCTTCGCCAGTTGGAAGCACTGCTTTTGGTAATGGATCAGTCAACGCTATTGCTGGTATCTGGTACAGGGGAAGTGATTGAACCTGATGATGGCATCTTGGCAATCGGGTCAGGCGGCAATTATGCATTATCCGCAGGAAGAGCATTGAAACAATATTCTGGGGAACATCTCACAGCAAGTCAGATTGCAAAAGCTGCTCTTACAATAGCTGCTGATATTTGTGTCTATACGAACCATAATATTGTAGTGGAGGCGCTTGAAGAATGACAAAACAAAATTTAACGCCAAGACAGATTACTGAACAATTAAACCGTCACATTGTTGGGCAAAATAATGCAAAGCGTGCAGTAGCAATTGCTTTGAGAAATCGATATAGACGTTCCCTGTTAAGCGAAGAGTTGCAAAATGAAATCATTCCAAAAAATATCTTGATGATAGGTCCAACTGGTGTAGGGAAGACGGAAATTGCACGAAGAATTGCAAAATTAACGAATGCACCATTTATCAAGGTGGAGGCTACCAAGTTTACAGAAGTAGGCTATGTAGGCCGTGATGTTGAATCAATGGTGCGTGATCTAGTAGAAAGCTCGCAACGGCTTGTAAAAGACGAAATGATGGAGTCTGTAAAAGATGCTGCAGAACTGAATGCTAATGAAAAATTAGTAAAATTGCTTGTTCCATCAAAAGGCAAGACAAAAATGGCCCAAAACCCATTGGAAATGCTTTTTGGGCAAAATAATAGCAGTGTGGACGAGGATCGGACGGAAGATGAAACGGCAACGCGTTCAAAGCGTTCTCAAGTTGCCCAAGATCTAAAAGCGGGTAAACTTGAAGATGAATGGGTAACGGTTGAAGTTACTGAACAAAATACGCAGATTTTTGATTTAATGCCTGGTATGGGCATGGATATGGGATCTTCGGGAATGCAGGATATGCTTTCCAGTCTAATGCCAAAGAAAACGAAGAAACGTAAAATGAAAGTCAAGGATGCTCGGCGAGTACTGATTATAGAAGAAGCCAATAAGTTGATCGATTCAGACGAATTAGCTCAGGAGGCCATCCGTCGTGCGGAACAATCGGGTATTATCTTTATCGACGAAATCGATAAAATTGCTAGTCGTGGCTCAAGTTCGGCAGATGTGTCGCGTGAAGGCGTACAAAGAGATATTTTGCCTATTGTAGAAGGTTCAACTGTTACCACAAAATATGGCCCGGTAAAAACCGACTTTATGCTCTTTATTGCAGCTGGTGCCTTTCATATGTCTAAACCAAGTGACTTAATTCCTGAATTGCAAGGGCGCTTCCCGATTCGCGTCGAACTGGAAAAGTTGACGAAAGAAGACTTCATACGAATTTTGAAAGAGCCTGATCAATCACTCATTTTGCAGTATAAAGCTTTGTTGGAAACAGAAGGCGTGACCATCGAGTTTACGGATGATGCCATTGAAAGAATTGCTGAAATCGCTACGGAAGTAAATCAAGAGACGGACAATATCGGGGCGAGAAGATTGCATACAATATTGGAGCGTCTATTGGAAGAGTTATCATTCGAAGCATCTGAAATATCACCTGCACATATTGAAATAACACCAGCATATGTCGACAAAAAACTCGAAAAAATTTCAAAAAACAAAGATTTGTCACAATTTATCTTATAATTCGAGTTGAATTAGTTACAATAAATTGTAGAAACCTTTAGAATATTAAGTGAATTATTATAAGCACCCTTTAGGAGGATATTTTTAAAATGAATTTATTAGCAAAAACACGTAAGATCAACTCGATGCTACAAGCATCGGCAGGGAAGCCAGTTAACTTTAAAGAAATGGCTGACACTCTTGGTGATATTATAGATAGCAATGTATTTATCGTAAGTCGTAAAGGGAAACTGCTGGGTATTTCAATCCACCAACAAATTGAAAATGCTCGAATCCAAAAAATGGTTGAAGAGCGACAGTTCCCTGAAGATTACGCACAGCACTTATTCGAAATCACGGAAACTTCACCAAATATTGATATCAACAGTGAACATACAATTTTCCCAACTGAAAACCGTGACCTATTCAAAAATGGTTTGACGACAATCGTACCAATCATTGGCGGTGGTGAGCGTTTAGGCACGTTAATCTTGGGAAGATTAACAGATAGCTTTGAGGATGATGATTTAATCTTGGCTGAGTATGGAGCGACAGTTGTCGGCATGGAAATTCTTCGTGAAAAATCTGAAGAAATCGAAGAGGAAGCACGCAGCAGAGCTGTGGTTCAAATGGCGATCAATTCATTATCGTATAGTGAATTGGAAGCAATCGAACATATCTTTGAAGAGCTGGATGGCAATGAAGGCTTACTGGTTGCGTCGAAAATTGCAGACCGCGTGGGAATTACCCGTTCGGTAATCGTCAATGCTTTACGTAAACTGGAATCGGCTGGGGTTATCGAATCTAGATCTTTAGGGATGAAAGGTACTTACATTAAAGTGTTGAATGATAAATTCTTAACAGCATTAGCTGAAATTAAGATGAAATAAACCTGAAACAAAAATAAAGGTTCTGTCATATGACTGACGGAATCTTATTTTTTTGTCCCAAAAATATACAAAATTTACTGGTCGCAATTTACTAGATTATATTAGATAATAAGTCTACACTTGAAATTTTAGTAGTTTGTCCTGTCAAAATAGTGGAAATTGTGAAGAATTGTGAATGTTTATAAGACTATAATACGAAAAAATAGGTAATATTGACTATTAAAAAACAACAAATGCCAATAGACACTTTGTAGTATTATACTTTAAAATTAAGTTATCGAAATGAAATATAATGTAATATAAAAATAGATTTTGAGGTGAATAGTTTGAACTTGTTCGGAGGAACAATCAGTAAACTTGAAAGTGGACTGAATTATGCATCATTGAAAAATAAAACAATCGCTCAGAACATAGCGAATGTAGATACTCCTAATTATAAGGCGAAAAATGTCAGTTTTGAGAAAATGTTGTCAGATGCAAAGAAATCAACAATTTCTGCGGCTCGAACAGATATCCGTCACTATGATTTTGAAATCACACAATCCACGCCGGGTGTTTACAGTTATGAAAACTTCAACTACCGCAGCAATGGGAATGGTGTTGATATGGATGCAGAGCAAGCGAGTTTGGCAGAAAATTCAATTTACTATAATGCTCTAATCGAACGCATTTCCAGTAAATTCAATAGTTTGAACACAGTCATTAAAGGAGGCAGATAAATATGTCTATTTTTTCTAGCATGAATACAACTGCCTCTGCGTTAACGGCACAGCGGTTAAGAATGGACGTTATTTCATCAAATATCGCAAATGTCGATACGACTCGGGCTAAACAGGTGAATGGCGAATGGGAACCGTATCGCCGGAAATCCGTAACATTGACCGAAGACAATGGTCAATTCTCAGGTTTCTTGAACCGTGCGATGAGAAAAGAAGAAAACGCCGGCAATGGTGTTAAGGTAACAAAGATTAACGACGATACACAGACGCCTTTCAAATTAGTCTTCAACCCTTCTCATCCTGATGCTAACGAAGATGGATATGTAGAAATGCCCAATGTAGATTTGCTTACTGAGATGGTGGATTTGGTCTCTGCAACTCGTTCTTATGAAGCGAATATAACAGTATTGAACGCAAGTAAATCGATGTTAACAAAAGCATTGGAAATTGGTAAATAATTTATAAGTGGAAGGAATGAGTCAACTTGGCAATAACTCCAATAACATTATCTGTTGCAAATACTCAAACGATGGATGAAACAAATAGATTGAAAGTGGCTGCTACGCCATTTGAGGCACAGCAATCTTTTGCTAGTACATTAAAAGATGCAATTGCTTCTGTGAATAATCAACAAATTCAATCAGATGCAATGACACAAAAGTTAATCAATGGTGAAGATGTTGATTTACATGAAGTCATGATTACTGCTCAAAAAGCGGGTGTAACTTTAAATGCAACATTGGAAGTTCGCAATAAGGCAATTGAAGCATACCAGGAAATAATGAGAATGAGTATTTAACTTCATTTAGCAACTCTTTATCTGCACCATTAGATTGCCATAGGTGACAAGTTCAGATGCACCTAGGTGGGTTTGTTTGTAAGGTGTATTCACAAAAATCGGGGGATAGCTAATGAATGAACGTTTTACAAAAGTGAAAAGCGACTCAACACAATTTTGGAAGAGTCGGACGAAAAATCAAAAAGTTGCAATTGTTGGAACATTAATAGGTGTAATTGCACTTGCAACTATACTTACATATTTCTCAACGAGAACAAAAATGGCGCCGTTATTTACTGAACTTTCTGCCACAGAGGCTGGACAAATTGCTGAAGTACTAACTGCACAAGGCGTTACATATGAAATTGCTCCTGGGGGGACGAATATCCTGGTGCCGGAAGAACAAGTGGATTCTTTGACAGTATCCCTTGCTGCACAAGGATACCCTGAATCCGGAGAGATTAACAATTCCTTCTTTACATCAAATGCGGGATTCGGAATGACGGACAATGAATTTAATGTCATCAAGCTTGCTGCTACGCAAACAGAGCTGGCGAAGCTGATTAAACAAATAGATGGTGTGAAAAATGCGAATGTCATGATCAATATGCCTCAACAAGGTGTATTTGTAAATGACACAGGGCTAGAGGCGAGTGCATCCATCGTCCTGGATACAGAACCTGGCCATCAGTTTTCAAACGAACAAATCTCAACGTTATATAATCTGGTTTCTAAAAGTATTCCAAACTTGAGTACGGACAACATAGTTATTACCAATCAATACTCCGAATATTACGATTTAGAATCGGCATCGGGATCCAATTCGGTTGACTCGGTAGAAGGTCAGATGGCGGTAAAGAAAACGATTGAGCGCGACTTGCAAAGACAAGTGCAACAAATGCTCGGCACTTTAATGGGGAATGATAAGGTTGTTGTTTCGGTAACAACAGATATCGATTTCAAAAAAGAGAACCGTCAGGAAAATCTGGTAGTGCCTGTAGATGAGGAAAATATGGAAGGAATCGAAATCAGTGCCCAACGTATCACTGAATCGTATTCCGGAATGGATGCTGCTTCAGGAACACCGGAAGCAGGATCGGAAACAGATAATTTTGTGGATTATAACTCAGTAACGAGCGGTGATGGCGACTACGAAAAAGTAGAAGAGACGATTAACAAAGATGTCAATCGCATCACAAAAGAAATCCAAGAAAGTCCGTATAAAGTGCGCGATATCGGAATTCAAGTGATGGTTGAGCCGCCAAATCCGGATGATGCAGCGTCTCTTTCAGATGATGTAAGAAGCGATATAGAACAAATTCTATCTACGATTGTTCGTACAACAATAGATAAAGAATCGGCAGGGGACTTAACGAACGAACAAATTAGCGAAAAAGTAGTCGTTTCAGTTCAACCTTTCTATGGCAATGATGCGCCAATAGGTGAAGAAACAACAACCATTCCTTGGTGGGTTTGGGTAATCGGTGGAATCTTGGTTGCAGTCATTTTATTGCTCGTATTCTTCATCATACGTTCTAGAAAACGAAAAGAAGTTGAAGATGAGCTTACAATTATCGAAGAACAAGAAGCATTAAGAGTAAATGATATTAATGAAGAAAAAGAAACAGAAGGAACAATACGCCGTAAACAGCTTGAAAAAATGGCGAAGGAAAAACCTGAGGATTTTGCAAAGCTACTACGCAGTTGGATTACTGAAGATTAATGGGGGTGTCTTAACATGTCCAAAAAAGAAAAAGAATTAACGGGAAAGCAAAAGGCAGCCTTACTCTTAATTTCTTTAGGGCCAGAAGTTTCTGCTTCTGTATACAAACATTTAAATGAAGAGGAAATCGAACGTCTTACGTTGGAAATCTCAAGTGTCAAAAAGGTTGAACCAGGTATAAAGGAAGATATCATCGAAGAATTCCACCATATCGCTTTAGCGCAAGATTATATTTCGCAAGGTGGAATTGGATACGCCAAGACCGTTTTAGAAAAAGCATTGGGGCAGGATCAAGCACAAGCGATTATTAATCGCCTAACTTCTTCCCTGCAAGTACGTCCATTTGACTTTGCAAGAAAAGCGGATCCCGGCCAAATCTTTAATTTTATCCAAAACGAACACCCTCAGACGATCGCATTGATTTTATCTTATTTGGATCCTGGACAAGCCGGCGTCATCTTGTCATCTTTGCCTCAAGAGGTTCAGGCCGATATTGCAAAGCGAATTGCCGTGATGGATTCGACTTCTCCTGAAGTCATCAGTGAAATCGAATCGATTCTGGAACGCAAATTATCATCCACAGTTACACAGGATTACACTGAAACTGGTGGCGTGGATGCAGTTGTCGATGTATTGAATGGTGTAGACCGTCAAACAGAAAAAACAATTCTCGATGCACTCGAGATCCAAGACCCGGAACTGGCAGAAGAAATCAAGAAGAGAATGTTCGTATTCGAAGATATTGTTACACTGGACAATCGTTCGATTCAGCGTGTTATACGTGATTGTGAAAACGAAGATCTACTTCTTTCCATGAAGGTAAGTAGTGAAGAAGTGAAGGATATATTATTCCGAAATATGTCACAGCGTATGGCTGACACATTTAAGGAAGAAATGGAAATCATGGGTCCTGTACGCTTACGCGATGTTGAAGAAGCCCAATCCAGAATTGTCGGGGTTATTCGACGACTGGAAGATGCTGGGGAAATCATCATAGCTCGTGGTGGAGGAGATGACGTCATTGTCTAGAATCATCCGCTCGAGCAGAACGGTTCAGCAGCAAGAAAAACAAGTGGAAATACAACTTCGAAATTTGTTTAAGGCTGATTTTGATGGAGTAGAAAGTAACCAAAATACAGCATTTTCCAAGGAAGAAATCTATGCTGAGAGGGACCGTATTTTATCAAGTGCGGCATCAGAAATTGAATCGCAAAAGCAAGAGTTTGAACAATATAGACAAGAACAGTTGGATATTCTGGAGCAGCTAAAAAAGATGTGGGAAGAGGAAAAACTTGTTTTGGAGCAAAATGCGTACGAACAAGGCTTTCAACTAGGCTATGAAGAAGGCATCAAAAAAGCCCATGTAGATATGGCTGACTCCTTGGCTGTCGCCAACAAAGTTATTGAGGATTCACGTCTTATAGCACAAGACTACATCCAAGAACAAGAACAAGTCATATTGGAACTAGCAATGACGGCTTCTGAACGAATTATAGGTGCCTCTCTAGAACGAGATGATGAAGTTTTTCTTTCAATTGTTAAAAGAGGGCTCAAGGAAGCCAGAGAAATGAAAGAAATCAAAATCTATGTATCACCTATTTACCATCATCTAATAACACAACATCGAAGCGAGCTAGTGGAGATGTTCCCAACGGATGTGCCGTTACTCGTTTTCGTTGATGAAGACTTGAACCAGACGGAAAGCTATATAGAAACAAACCATGGCCGGATTGTAGTATCGATAGACGAACAATTAAGTGAACTGCGTTTGAAACTGAGTGAAATATTAGATAGTAAGGAATGATAGGATGAAAGCGGCTCAATTAATAAATACAATACCATCTATTGAAACATTCAAGAAGTTTGGTAAGGTAAGTCGTGTTGTCGGTTTAATGATTGAGTCACAGGGTCCTGAAAGTTCAATTGGTGATGTATGCAAAATACATGTGAATTCACCGAAAAATGGTCATCAAGTAATTTTAGCGGAAGTGGTAGGATTTAATAATGAATTTGTCGTTTTAATGCCCTACACTTCCATCCGGGAAATATCAATCGGCTGTCTTGTTGAAGGAACAGGTAAACCTCTTGAAGTCAAAGTAGGACCTGAACTGATTGGAAAAGTGTTGGATTCAATGGGAAATCCTTTTGATGGTTCATCCCTTCCGAAAGGGTTGATGACCATTCAAACAGAGCAGGAACCTCCCAATCCTTTAAAACGGCCCCCTATCAAAGATCAACTCGAAGTGGGAGTAAAAGCAATTGATGGAATGTTAACCGTGGGCAATGGCCAACGGGTAGGCATATTTGCGGGATCTGGAGTTGGGAAAAGTACCTTGCTCGGCATGATTGCTCGAAATACAAAAGCCGACTTAAACGTAATTGCGTTAATCGGTGAGCGTGGACGCGAAGTGCTGGAATTCATCGAAAGGGATTTAGGTGAAGAAGGTTTAAAACGTTCCATCGTTGTTGCAGCAACCGGCGATCAACCGGCATTAATGCGTATTAAAGGAGCTTTCACGGCTACTGCCATTGCCGAATACTTTAGAGATCGTGGCTTGAATGTCATGTTAATGATGGATTCTGTCACCCGGGTCGCCATGGCACAAAGGGAAATTGGACTGGCAACTGGTGAACCACCGGCACAAAAAGGGTATACCCCTTCAGTGTTCTCAATCTTGCCTAAATTGCTTGAAAGAACAGGTACAAATCAACATGGTTCCATTACAGCATTCTATACAGTGTTGGTCGATGGAGATGATATGAATGAGCCAATTGCCGATACTGTTCGGGGAATACTCGATGGACATATCGTTTTGGACCGTACATTGGCAAATAAAGGTCAGTATCCTGCAATCAATGTACTCAAGAGTGTTAGCCGTCTAATGAACCACATCTCTTTGCCGGAACATGTAAAAGCAGCTGAAAGACTTCGGGAGCTTTATTATACGTATGCAAAATCGGAAGATCTAATTAATATCGGTGCATATAAAAGAGGGACATCAAATGAAATTGATGAAGCAATTCAATATGAGCCTCTTATCACGAACTTTTTAAAACAAGGGTACAAAGATAAGGTCTCACTGGAGAACACAGTGAACGAAATAATCGCGTTATCAAATGGTGGAGGAAGATAATGGTTCAGTATACATATCGATTTGAGAAGATATTGACGATTCGTGAGCAGGAAAAACAGCAGACAGAACAAGCTTATAAAGAATCGGTACGTTCATTTGAAGAAGTTGCGACAAAGCTATATGACCTTCTAAAGAAAAAAGAAGATTTGATTACTTATCAAAACGATCGATTGGCAATTGGTTCTTCCATCGATCAAATCCACCACTTTGCGACGTTTATTGATAGTCTGGAACGTTCAATCACGGAAGTGCAAAAAAAAGTTGTACAAGCCCGTGCAAAAATGAACTGGCACGAACAGAAACTATTAGAAAAAAACTTGGAGATTCGTAAATTTGAAAAAATGCGAGAAAAAGATTTCGCGATCTTCAAGAGTGAGCAAGACAGAGAAGAAACGCTTTATTTAGATGAACTTTCTACTCTTATGTATACAAAGAAGGAATTTAGGTGATTTCATGGCAAAAGGGAAACAAAAAAAAGAAAATATAGGCACACATGAAGTAAAGTCACCAGGAATTTTTCAAAAGCTATTTTTTTGGTTTATCATTCCATTGCTGTTTGGACTAGCTATCCTTCTTGTAATAGCTACCGTTTTCAACTTTAATGTTTTTGAAAAAGCAGCCGAGTTTACAAACCTAAAAAGCACTGAAGAAGTTTCCGTTAGTGATGTAACAGAGCAGTTTAATAAAAAAATTGTTGGTTTGGAAGCAGAAGTGAAAGAAAAAGAAGCGGAAATCGAAAAGTTGCAATCAGAATTGGAAAAGGCGCAAGCCGAAAACCAGGAAAATATAACTGAACAAGAGCAACTCCAGTACGAGATAGAAAAATTGCAACGCGATCAAGCCGCCGCACAACAGGAATTCGAGAGTATATTGCAATCTTTTGAACAAATGTCGGCAAAGTCCGCAGCTCCGATCCTAGTAGCGATGAGTGACGAGGAGGCTGTAAAGATTCTGGCAAGCATGAAACCAGATATCCTATCAGCCATATTGGCGAAAATGAGTCCTGAAGATGCTGCCCGTTACACCGAATTATTATCGCAATAATGAAACGTTTTTGTCGAAGGAGGTGAAAATGTGAATATAGGATTAATGCAAATTTCAAATTTGGGCATCAACACAAAGCCGGTTGTTAAAAACCAATCACCATCAGCAGCTTCAACACAGACAACACAGAAACCAGATAGCTTTGGCGACGTATTGAATCAAGCAGTTGCTGCTGCAACTCAAAGTGAACCTCCCAACACGTCGGAAGTAGGGAAAGAGTCGATTAATCTCGAACAGTTGGTAGAATTACTATCGGCCAACACTATGGAAGAAGTTGTCGATCTACTGGAAATTCCACATGATGAAGGTTTGTTGGCAATACAGGTTGGAGAAGAAGGCCAATTGTTATCCTTCGATGAAATGATGAATTTGGATAATTTGCTTTCGGTACTTGGCATCGAGCCTGCTCAGTTGGCGGATACATTGGAGCAATTGACGGGTGTCAAAGTTGAAGCGACAAATGACGTATGGCAACTAATCAACTCGGCTTTAATTCAGGATACTGAGATTGTCCAGCAATTAGTTACTGCTCTGCAAGGCGAACATAAAGTAACACCGAAACAAGCAGAACAGCTAGTTCAATTCATGAAGTTAGCCCAAGTGTCGGGTAAAAATACAGATCTGTTATCAAATCAATTATCAGCTCTGGAACAAATCGACCAGATGTTAAGAAGTATTGCAAAGCTGGTTCCTTCACAAAGCATTGTTCCAACGAACCAGATAGCCGAAACGCCAACAGGGAAAGTTAATTTGCAAGGCTTTGAACAAATAGTTCAAAAAATAATGAAAACGACAGAAACAGTCGAAATCACAGATACAACCGAAACAAGCAAAACAACTCATAACTCGGTTGCAATAACATCCAGTATAACAAATACGCCCAAGACGATAACAATTACACTTCCAGCACAAAAGGGAGCACAATCCGAAGCACTTGCTAAAGAGATACAAAATTTGCTGAACCGCAGTCAAATTTCCAGCTCACCTGGAACGACAAAGCTTCTACTAAAGCTTTATCCTGAGAATTTAGGTTCTATTCGAATAGAAATTATGCAACAGGATGGTGTACTATCTGCTCGAATGCTGACAACAACCGCTATTGGGAAAGAACTCTTGGATAGTCAGTTGCACCAATTGAAAAATGCCTTTGCGAATGCGAACATCCAAATGGACCGAATCGATATTGCGCAAAGTCTGCAGGAAACTGACCGCAACTTAAAGGACCAAAGCCAGTTTGGACAGCAGTTCAAACAACAATCAGGCAAAAAAGAAAATGAACAAGATGACACAGAGGATGAGTCAGAAAAAATGTCCTTTAATGACTATTTAATAAATGAGGAGGTGTAGACAATGGCAACAACAGGGATTTCCAATGATTATTTTCTAGCTTCAACAAAAGGGCCGAAAATCAGTAAAACTGGTGACAACTCCAGCCTTGGAAAAGATGCATTTTTAAATATCTTGATTACCCAATTGCAAAACCAGGATCCGACACAACCAATGGATGATAAAGAATTCATCTCTCAAATGGCTCAATTCTCTTCTTTAGAACAAATGCAAAATATGACGACAGCCATGCAAGACTTGCTGGCTTCGCAAAATGAAACACAACTGATGTCATATACTTCATTCATCGGAAAAGAAGTTAAATGGCATGAGATAACTGAAGAAGTGGATGAAGCAGGGAAAAATATAATCAATGAAGGTTCTGGTGTCATTAATGAACTGAAGTTTAAAGATGGTGAACCTATCTTTGTTTTAGGAGATGGAAAAGAGATTTCTCCAGGTCATATTTCATCCATTTTAAATAATGGAACAGCTTCGGGTTCTGAAGCTGCCGAAAATCCACTCGTAACAGCAAGCAAAATAATTGGGCAAATGGTCCGTTATCAATTGGATGGCGAAGAACTATCGGCGAAAATTGAATCAGTCACAACAAATGGCAGTTTGATAGAATACATTCTAAATAATGGTACACGTTTGCAAAAGGATCAATTCGAATTGATAAGTGAATAGGTTGGTGACCGAGATGAATCGTATCTCAATTCAGCACTTGCCGCTGCAACTGACCATACAGACACAAAAGACGAAGATTGGCTCTGTTCAGTCCAAACAATCTTTCTTTGATCATTTACAAGAAGTTACCAGTAATCAACCGCTAAAGATTAGTAAACATGCGAACGATAGAATAATGGAACGAAATATTTCTATCTCTGAACAAGAGTGGCAACGTGTGTCGGAAAAAGTAGTGGAAGCACGTTCAAAAGGCGTGAATCAACCACTGGTGTTAATGGATCAAGCGGCATTAATCGTAAGTGCAAAAAACGAAACGGTTATTACAGCAATGGAACGCTCTGAAACAAAAAATCAATTGTTCACCAATATCGACGGAACAATCGTCCTATAAAGGCAGGACCAATAACAAGTCTAACAACTGACTGTATATGGATGCCTATATGCTGCCGACTGACAGACGCAGCACAGAAAACAAAAAATTAACGGATAAACGAGAGGAGAACGACTAACAATGTTACGTTCAATGTATTCAGGTATTTCCGGGTTAAAAAACTTCCAAACGAAGCTTGATGTAATCGGGAACAACATTTCAAATGTAAATACATACGGATTCAAAAAAGGGCGAGTTGTATTTAAAGATCTAATTTCGCAAACGACTGCTGGTTCAACCGCCCCTTCTGCTACACGTGGTGGGGTTAACGCAAAACAAGTAGGTTTGGGATCACAAATTGCTGCAATCGATACAATTTCGACAACAGGGGCATTGCAATCTACGGGTCGTGTATTGGACTTAGCAGTTTCTGGTGATGGTTATTTCCGAGTAGCGCCACAATCGGGATCAACTGATATTTCTTATACGAGAGCCGGTAATTTTTACATGGATGCAATGGGAGATATCGTAACGGCAGATGGTATGTACTTGCTGGATGCAAGTGGGGCGAAAATTAATGTTCCTACTACATCACAAAGTATGTCAATTGGTCAAGATGGTACAGTAAACATTGTTGCTGCTGATGGCACTTTATCTTCTGCTCAAAAAATAAGCTTAGCGAAATTCCCGAATAGCGAAGGGTTAGAAAAAGTAGGCTCTAACTATTTCAAACAATCTCCAGCATCAGGGGCTCCTAATGCTGACGTAACAGCCCAAACAGGCGGTAAGGGTGCCATCCAATCAGGTTTCCTTGAAATGTCGAACGTTGACCTTTCGGAAGAGTTCACGGACATGATTGTAGCACAACGTGGATTCCAAGCAAACTCCCGTATTATCACAACATCAGATGAGATTTTACAAGAGTTGGTAAACTTAAAACGATAATATTCTAGTTTGATAGTAAATTTCATTGCAAAGGAGGGTCGGGCCGGCTTTCCATACGTGACCCGGCCCCATTTCAATGATCGAATTAACACGATTGAATGGCAAATCTTTTTCATTAAATGCACTATACATAGAATTAGTTGAGTCATTTCCGGACACAACAATTACATTGACCAATGGCAAGAAATTTATTGTTACGGAAAGTGAAGAAGAAGTTCGAAAAAAAGTAGCGCAATTCTATAAAAGTATTCAAGTTTTATCCAACCCGCATTTAAGAGGTGATGACGATGAAAAACAATAAATTATTAACGGTAATGCTCATCATTTTAGTGTCCATTACATTAATTGGGGTTGTAATTTTTGTTTTATTAACACAATTTAATAAACAATCAACCGCTGAAACACATGAACCGTCAATAGATGAGATAATAGAGGCTTCAGTTGATGTGACTGAAATTACGACTAATTTGGCTGATAATCGAATTATCATGCTTTCATTAAAAATACAAACAGATAGTGTAGAAGCTGCCGAAGAATTAACGAAAAGAGATTTCCAAACAAAAAATCTTGTGATTACTCAGCTTTCCGAAATGGCGGAAGATGATTTAAAAGGGAAAGAAGGCAAAACAACCTTTGAATCAACGGTAAAATCACAATTAAACGAACTGATGCAAGAGGGTAAAGTACAGCAAGTTTATATTACCTCCTACATCATCCAGTAATCTAAATGTCAAACATCTTGAAATGGAGGTGGGCAAATGGCGGGAGATGTATTATCCCAATCCGAAATTGATGCGCTGCTCTCTGCAATATCAACCGGTGAAATGTCAGCGGATGACATGAAAAAAGAAGAGGAAACAAAGAAAGTCAAAATCTATGACTTCAAACGGGCTCTTCGTTTTTCAAAAGATCAAATCCGTAGTTTGACCCGTATACATGAAAATTTTGCAAGGTTATTAACAACATTTTTCTCGGCCCAGCTACGAACATATGTCCAAATTACAGTAGCATCAGTCGATCAAATACCTTTTGAAGAGTTTGTCCGTTCGATTCCAAATATGACATTAATAAATGTGTTTGAAGTGCCGCCTTTAGATGGTAATATCTTAATGGAGATCAATCCGAATATCGCGTACTCCATGCTAGACCGTATGATGGGTGGCGCTGGTTCTAGCTATAGTAATGTGGCAAATTTAACTGAAATTGAACAAAAAATAATGACGAATTTATTCGAACGTTCTTTCGATAATCTACGTGAAGCTTGGGATACAATCGCAGAAATCGATCCCATCTTGGTGGAATTGGAAGTGAATCCGCAGTTTTTACAAATGATTTCACCGAATGAAACGGTCATCGTTATTTCCTTGAATACAATTATAGGCGAGACAACCGGGATGATTAATATCTGTATACCTCATGTTGTTTTAGAGCCGATTATTCAGAATTTATCTGTTCAATATTGGATGCAATCCAACACAAAAGAAGCTTCGCCGGAACAAGCGCAAATGTTAGAAAGACGAGTGAAGCAAGCAGAATTACCTTTAGTTGCGGAACTCGGCACGACCAATATTTCTATCGAAGATTTCCTTTATATGAATATTGGCGATGTCATAGAATTGGAGCAAAATATTGAGGAACCGCTGCTCTTAAAAGTAGGTAGTATACCGAAATTCACTGCACAGCCAGGAAAACGAAATAAAAAAATGGCAATCCAGATTATTGCACCCATAGAAGGAGGAGACGAAGATGAGTGATGGTATGCTCTCCCAAGAAGAAATTGAAGCGCTATTAAGGGGCGAATCGTTGGACAACAAGCTTGACGATTTAGCATCTGAATCTTCTACAGATAACGAACCACTGCGTGTCGAAGACTATTTAGACCCAATGGAACAAGATGCACTAGGTGAAGTAGGAAATATCTCATTTGGTAGTTCAGCAACCGCCCTTTCTACACTATTAGGTCAAAAAGTAGATATTACGACACCGATCGTTTCGATTCTGAACAGAAATTATTTAGAAGAAGAGTTTCCGCATCCTTATGTAGCAGTACAAGTGGAATACACTACAGGCTTATCCGGAGCAAATTTATTAGTTATTAAACAGGAAGATGCTGCAATTATTGCTGACTTAATGCTTGGTGGAGATGGTTTAAATCCAAGCATAGACCTAAGTGAAATCCAACTGAGCGCTGTACAGGAAGCGATGAACCAAATGATGGGGTCTGCTGCTACATCCATGTCCACAGTATTCAATAAAAAGGTGGATATTTCACCACCATCGATTGATTTAATGAATATCTCGGCAAATGAAGGAACGGATCAAATTCCTGAAGACGATTTGTTGGTGAAAGTTTCATTCCGCTTAAAAATCGGAACGTTAATTGACTCTAATTTAATGCAACTTTTCCCACTTCAATTTGGGAAGAAATTAGTCAAGTCATTGCTCGGTGAAGAGGAAGTGTCTAAACCAGCTGAAGTGCAGCAGCCTGCAGCTAGTCAACAACCTTCTGCGCCTGCACAGGCCGTTCAACAACCTGTACAACAACCGATGCAGCAACAACCTGTTTATCAGCAGCCGCCTGTTTATCAGCAACAAGCTGCTACGACTTATCAAGAGATGCCGCAAAGCTATGCGATGCCTACCTATCAGCATCCACAGCAGCCTGTAAATGTACAGCAAGCTCAATTTGCATCCTTTGAAAGTGCACGAATAACACAGGATGAAGCACGCAATCTAAATATGTTGCTCGATATTCCGTTACAGGTGACGGTTGAATTAGGGCGAACTAAGCATTCGGTAAAAGAAATATTGCAATTGGCATCAGGATCCATTATTGAATTGGACAAGTTGGCCGGTGAACCAGTCGATATTTTAGTGAATAGCCGTTTAATCGCAAAAGGTGAAGTAGTCGTTATCGATGAAAACTTTGGAGTACGAATTACAGATATTATGAGTCAAGCAGAACGATTAAACAATTTGAAATAGAACTATTTGGAGGGAATTACATGTCTAAGAAGATTTTGATAGTAGACGATGCGGCATTCATGCGCATGATGATAAAAGATATTTTAACAAAAAATGGTTACGATGTAGTTGGAGAAGCTGCAGATGGCCTACAAGCTGTTGAAAAATATAATGAATTAAATCCCGATCTAGTGACAATGGATATTACGATGCCGGAAATGGACGGAATCGCTGCATTGAAAGCAATTAAATCAACAGATCCAAGTGCTACAATCATCATGTGTTCGGCAATGGGACAACAAGCCATGGTAATCGATGCAATCCAGGCTGGAGCCAAGGACTTTATTGTAAAACCATTCCAAGCTGATCGTGTAATTGAAGCAATTCAAAAAGCACTAGGTTGATAAAATGAACGGAAAAGGTTCTGCAATAGTTCAACTTTGTTTGGCAATCGTGATCGCATTAACTTTTCTGGCACCAATGAATTACGCTTATGCAGCACAAGGTAATCAATCTGTCTCAGATTGTTGGCAAAATCCTGAAGCTGAAGGCTGTGAAGATTCAGACACGTCTGTTGAAGAAGAAAAATCAACTTCGCCAGACGTGGGACTGGGTATTTGGGATTACATGAAAATGTTGATTTCCCTTGTATTCGTACTTGCACTTTTACTATTTGTTCTTAAGTTTTTAAATAAAAAGAGTGGGAACTATCAACAAAACAGTGTGGTCCGCAATATTGGCGGTATATCCGTAGGTGCTCAAAAATCTGTCCAGCTCCTTCATATAGGCGACAGATTATATATTGTCGGTGTCGGTGATGATGTCCAACTGATTAGAGAAATAAATGATCCGGAAGAAGTAGAGCGATTATTGGAGTTTTATAAAGAAAAACAAACGATCGCCAGCAGTACAACACCTTATATTTTGGATTTAGTTAGAAAGCTAAAAGGCACCAACTCACAGGAAGAAGCAGAAGTTAAACAGGCAAATCAAGACTTTGGCGTAATGTTCAATAAACGACTTACGGAACTTACGAAAACCCGTAAAAGTGAATTGGACAAATGGAAGGAAAAGGAGAAGGATAAGTAATGGAAGATTTTATCTCACTCTTTTCTGAAAACGATCCGGCCAATGTTTCAACTTCTGTACAGTTACTTCTGTTATTAACGGTTTTATCTTTAGCACCCAGTATTTTAATTTTGATGACATCTTTTGCACGTATCATGATTGTGCTTTCTTTTACGAGAACAGCTTTGGCGACGAACACATCGCCGCCAAACCAAGTATTGATCGGGTTGGCCCTATTCTTGACATTTTTCATAATGGCACCGACATTCCAGGAAGTGAATGAACAAGCACTACAGCCATTATTTAACGAAGAGATAAGCTTGGAAGAGGCGTATGATCGCGCTTCTCTGCCTTTTAAGGAATTTATGGCACAGCATACGAGACAAAAGGATTTAGAGTTGTTTTTGGATTACAATCAAGCGGAAAGACCAGCCTCAGTGGAAGAGATTCCACTAACTATGCTCGTTCCAGCTTTTGCTTTAAGTGAAATAAAAACAGCGTTTCAAATTGGTTTTATGATTTTTATTCCATTCCTGGTAATTGATATGGTTGTGGCAAGTGTCCTTATGTCCATGGGGATGATGATGTTGCCGCCCGTGATGATATCATTACCATTTAAAATCTTATTATTTATATTAGTAGACGGATGGTACTTAGTGATAAAATCTTTACTTCAGAGTTTTTAGGGGATGATATAGATGACGCAAGAAATGGTCATTGCAATTGCAGAGAGAGCGATATGGATTGTCCTCATTGTTTCGGGACCGTTGCTGCTAATTGCTCTTATAGTGGGTTTACTTGTCAGTATCTTTCAGGCGACTACATCAATTCAAGAGCAAACCTTAGCATTCGTACCGAAAATAGTTGCTGTATTAGTGGGAATTATTTTTTTTGGACCGTGGATGATTTCGCAACTGACTTCATATGTAGCTGACATTTTAGATAATCTAACGCGGTATATAGGGTGATCAAATGACAGAAATCATTCCTGAAATTTCCGTTTTATTGCTGATTATCGTCAGAGTCTCTGCTTTTTTTGTATCAGTCCCTTTTTTTTCATACAGTCGAATTCCTCCTCAATTGCGGATTGCTCTATCTGTCGTCTTTGCATGGATGATGTATTATACGATAAATGTAGAAGCAATTCCCATTGATGGGAATTATCTATTACTCGTTTTAAAAGAAGCAATTATCGGTGTTCTGATTGGGCTTGTCGCCTATATGGTCATGACTGCTGTTCAAATAGCCGGCGGATTTATTGACTTTGAAATGGGTTTTGCCATGGCAAATGTGATAGACCCGCAAACAGGGACTCAGACCCCTTTGATGGGTCAGTTTTTTAATTTCTTAATCCTGTTTGTATTGTTGGCTATCAACGGCCATCACCTAATTTTGGATGGAATCTATTATAGCTATCAATTTTTGCCAATCGATCAGGTTTTTCCTGATTTCGGTAATGATAATATAGCAGAGTTTGTTATTAGAACCTTTGGCTCCGTCTTTATTATTGCTTTTCAAATGTCGGCGCCGGTAGTAGCAACTTTATTTTTAGTAACAATGGCTTTGGGGATCACAGCCAAAACTGTACCCCAACTGAATATCTTTGTTGTGGGCTTCCCTATCAAGATAGCTGTCGGATTCCTCGTTTTGATTATATCGATGGGCGTCATGATTGAAGTAATGGAAAAAGTGATAGAAATGATGATACTTTCAATGAGAGATTTCATGCAAATGCTAGGTGGTGCTTAAAGCTTGAAACTATTAATTAGATTAGATCTACAGTTTTTTGCCGGTGAAAAAACCGAAAAAGCAACACCTAAAAAGAGACAAGATGCCAGAAAAAAAGGACAAGTTCTAAAAAGCCAGGATGTAACAGCTGCCATTGTCTTGTTGTTACTGTTTTTATTTTTGTACTTTACTGGTCCGATGATGGTTAAAGGGCTATTTGGCTTCTTGCATCAGGCATTCGAGAGGAATATATTGATTGAAACCGTCAACGAGGAAACCGTCATGCAAATGTATACGGATTCCTTAAAAGAAATGGCCCTGATTATCTTACCTTTTATGGCAATCGCAGTTGTGGCAGGAGTTGCGGCAAACTTCCTGCAATTTGGTTTTCTTTTCACAACGGAAACGATGAAATTAGATTTAAAGAAGATGGATCCCATCAAAGGCATCAAAAAAATTGTCTCAGTTCGAGCAATTGTCAACTTGATTAAATCTATATTGAAAATATCATTTATAGGAACCGTGACAGTGGTTATTGTCTGGATGAACCTGGAGGAAGTTTTATCGTTATCATTCCAAAGCCCTTGGGATACATTAACTACTGTAGCAAAGCTTACGGGGTTAATGGGGATAGCTGCCTCGTTAACATTGGTCGTTATTGCATTGATCGATTACATATATGAAAAATATGAGTTTGAAAAACAATTGAAAATGTCGAAGCAAGACATAAAAGATGAATATAAAAATGCTGAAGGTGACCCGAAAATCAAGTCGAAAATCAAGCAGCGTCAAAGGGAAATGGCTATGCGCAGAATGATGCAGGAAATACCGAATGCGGATGTGGTCATCACCAATCCGACTCACTATGCCATTGCCCTGAAATATGATGATCAAAATATGGAAGCACCAAAGGTTGTTGCAAAAGGAACAGACTATGTGGCTCAGAAAATTAAATTGATCGCAAAAGAAAATGACGTTGTAATGGTGGAGAATCGGCCACTTGCCCGGGCGATGTACGACCAAGTGGAAATTGGTCAACAGGTACCTGAAGAATTTTTTAAAGCGATAGCAGAAATATTAGCTTATGTTTATCGTATAAAGCGCAAAATTTAGACCATAGTAGGAGGGAAAAACATGAAAATTCGTGACTTAGGTGTTTTGGCTGCAGTAATTATGATTGTAGCGATGCTCATTATCCCTCTACCGACATGGTTATTAAGCTTTTTAATTATTATCAATATTACATTGTCATTATTGGTTTTGTTAGTGGCGATGAATATGAGGGAAGCATTAGATTTCGCCATTTTCCCTTCAGTCATTTTGTTATTGACTTTATTCCGGCTGGGGTTAAGTATCTCTACAACTCGTGCTATTTTAGCTCAGGGTGATGCCGGTGATGTTGTTGAAACGTTTGGTGAATTCGTAACTGGTGGAAATATTTTAGTCGGTTTAGTAATTTTCATGTTATTAGTTATTATTAACTTTATCGTTATCACAAAAGGTTCCGAACGTGTAGCAGAAGTTGCGGCACGTTTTACATTGGATGCAATGCCGGGGAAACAAATGAGTATTGATGCAGATTTGAATGCCGGGATGATATCGGAAAAGGAAGCAAGGGAAAGACGCGATAAAGTTTCGAAAGAGTCCGATTTCTATGGAGCCATGGATGGTGCTACAAAATTTGTTAAAGGTGACGCCATCGCCTCGATTATCATGGTGTTCATCAATTTGCTCTTTGGTATTATCATTGGCATGGTGCAGCTTGGCTATGAAATGGCTGATGCTGCTACCCATTTCTCAACTTTAACGGTAGGGGATGGATTGGTAGCCCAAATTCCTGCACTTCTTATTTCTACAGCAACAGGGATTGTTGTGACACGAGCTGCATCCGATGGAAACTTGGGAGAAGATATTGCCAATCAACTGTTTGCGCAGTCGAAATTACTTTATATTGCTGGAGGGGCGATTCTTCTATTAGGTCTTTTCACTCCACTACCTGAATGGATCACAATGCCTATTGCTGCTGTACTGATTGGTGGAGCTTATTTCATCAATAATAAGCAAAAGAAATCGGATGATCCGGAGGAATTACTGGAAATTGAAGAAGAAGTGGCAGCCGATACAATGAAAAGTCCAGAAAATGTCGTCAATCTTCTGAATGTGGATCCAATTGAGTTTGAATTTGGCTATGGTTTAATCCCTTTAGTCGATGCTACTCAAGGTGGGGACTTATTAGACCGCGTTGTGATGATTCGAAGACAATTGGCACTGGAACTCGGTATTGTCATACCGGTGGTGCGTATCCGGGATAATATTCAATTACAACCGAATGAGTATCGAATTAAAGTTAAGGGTAATGAGATGGCGAGAGGGGAACTTCTTCTTGATCATTATTTATCCATGAGTCCAGGGGATGATGATTCAATTGAAGGAATCGATACAATTGAACCTTCCTTTGGTTTGCCTGCAAAATGGATTACGGAAAAAGTGAAAGAGGATGCCGAAATGCTCGGTTACACCGTCGTGGATCCACCTAGTGTCGTTTCTACTCACTTGACTGAAATTATCCGTGCCAATGCCCATGATTTATTGGGACGCCAAGAAACAAAACAATTAATCGATCACTTAAGGGAAAATTACCCAATATTAGTGGAAGAACTAACACCTACACCTTTATCAATCGGTGAAATTCAGAAAGTTTTGGCTAGACTATTAAGAGAGAATGTTTCTATCCGTAACTTGCCAATTATTTTTGAAACTTTAGCGGATTATGCAAAGGTAACTAGTGATACAGATGTTCTGACAGAATATGTACGCCAAGGATTAGCAAGACAAATAACGTCTCAGTATGTCTCTGGTGGAGATAGTTTAAAAGTAATAACGATTCCCGGAAAAATAGAGAAGCTTATCGCTGATAGTGTCCAGCAAACAGATCATGGCAACTATCTTGCAATGAATCCTCAGGATTCCCAAAATGTATTGGAAGCAATTGCGAAGGAAGTAGAGAAAGTATCCTTTATGGAGCAATCTCCAATCATTCTATGTTCACCAGGAATACGAATGTATTTAAGACAATTAACCGAGCGATACTTCTCACAAATCCCGATTTTGTCCTATAACGAATTAGATGCAAATGTTGAAATTCAAAGTGTTGGAGTGGTGAATGTAGAATGAAAATGAAAAAATATACAGCACCTTCAATCTCGGAAGCAATGAAATTAGTTCGAGCAGAATTAGGCGAAGATGCTGTTATTATAAATTCTAAAGTAATCGTTACGAAAAAGTTGTTCGGTCTTATAAAACAAAAGAATTTTGAAGTACTGGCTGGAGTAGATCAAGTGGAGACAAAAACAATGTCTCCACAGCTTCCAGATTTACAATCAAATACAAAGACGATTCAATACAAAGAACCCGAAGAACAGCCGAAATTACATATCGACGATACATTATCGAAAGAGTTGAAAAGTGAAATCGCTGACTTGAAGTTGATGATGAAATCGATGCAAAAGCATACAATTCAATCCGAATTGCCAGAGAATTTTCTGCCTTATATTGACTTCTTGAAACGTCAAGAACTTAGTGAAGAGCTCATCACGGCAATAAGTGATGAGCTTTTTGTGCATCAAAAACAAAAAAATGCGCCACTAACCGAAGTAGAGATGAAGGAAATTACGAAAGAAGTGCTTAGGGAGTTACTGAAAGAACTTCCGATGGGTGGTCTTTCCTATCAGAAAAAATATATTAATGTTTTTGGGCCGACGGGCGTTGGGAAAACAACAACCATTGCAAAAATGGCCGCAAGATCTGTATTGGAGAAAAAGAAAAAGATTGGTTTTATTACAACCGATACGTATCGAATAGCAGCAATCGAACAATTAAAAACGTACGCGAATCTATTACAGGCGCCTGTTGAAATTGTCTATAATGCGAATGATTACAAGAAAGCCATCGAAAATTTTGCGCATCTTGATTTAGTTTTCATTGACACGGCCGGACGTAATTACAAGGAAGCTAAATATGTAGATGACCTGAAGAAAATGATTAATTTCGATGAAGAAGTTGAATCATACTTGGTATTGGCGTTGACTGCGAAAGAACAGGATATGGAGTCGATAATTCAGCAATTTGGTGAAATCCCTATAGGTAAATATATCTTTACGAAAATAGATGAAACAAATTCTATTGGCACTATGTATAATTTAATGATTAAATATAATAAAGGACTTGCTTACTATACGAATGGACAAGAAGTACCAGAAGACATTGAAGTAGCCGATTTGGATGCAGTTCTTGAACTGTTCTTTCAAGGAGAATATGAATGAGAGACCAAGCTGAAAACTTAAGATTGAAAATGCTGCAAAGTCAAGGTGCTTTAGGGAGATCAATTGCGATAGTCAGTGGGAAAGGCGGCGTAGGAAAGAGTAATTTTTCTACTAACTTTGCCATTAATCTTTTGAAATTAGGCAAGAAAGTTGTCGTATTAGATATGGATATCGGTATGGGAAATGTTAATATATTAATAGGTAAAACGGCTCAGTACAATTTGAAGCATTATCTATTAGGTGAAGTATCTTTGGATCAAGTGGTATATGAAGGTCCACATGACCTAAAATATATATCCGGTGGTTCAGGCATGTCTTCTGTGATGGAATGGTCGAGAGAAATGATCGATGCATTACTTAACGCATTTGCTGAACTACAAAAGACCTATGATTATATTCTATTTGATATGGGTGCTGGTGCAACAAATTGGTCATTGGACTTAATTAGCGCTATCGAAGAAATAATTGTCGTAACTACGGAAGAACCAACCGCCATCACAGATGCTTATTCCATGATGAAATACATTCATGTGCGTGATGAAAATAAAACCATTTACTTATTATGCAATCGTGCCTATTCAAAAGAGGATGGTCAAGAAACGCTGAATCGATTGGAAAGTACAATGAAACACTTCCTAAATAAAGAGGTGATTCTTCTCGGTTCTTTACCGGAAGACCCTGCTGTTAGAAAAGCCGTTCGTGAACAAGTACCATTTTCCATTGCTTATCCCGACAGTAATATTTCAAAGACATTGAAGGTAATGGTTCAGCAATTTGTGAATCGTAATTTGGTTGAAGTTCATGGCCGAAATAAGCAGAACACTTTTTTATCAAAATTAAGAAATATTTTCTCGAAAGGGCGTGATTAATTGGGATTCTCGAATAAAAGCAAACTTTTGGTAGTTGATGACTCCGCTTTTATGAGAAAGCTGATTAGCGACTTTTTTGTAGGCAACACGAAGGTTGAAGTTGTTGGCACTGCCCGGAATGGAAAAGATGCAATTAAAAAAATCCAAAGCTTAATGCCCGATGTTGTCACAATGGATGTTGAGATGCCGGAGTTAAACGGGTTGGATGCATTAAAGGAAATTATGCGGGAATCACCCGTACCTGTAATTATGCTGTCCAGTACAACTCTTCAAGGTGCGGAAAATGCCCTCAAGGCGATGGAATATGGTGCAGTTGATTTTGTTGCTAAACCAAGCGGGACCATTTCGCTTGATTTACACAAAATTAAAGCAGAATTAGTGCAAAAAGTTGAACATGCAGCACATGTCTCAGTAACCAAGCTTCAAAAAACTAATTTTACTCCTGCGCCAATCCCGAAAAATCAAGATATTCGATTCGTCAATAACCCTATAACCCAAGTTGCACCTATTGTAAATAAAGATGTGCTTAAAAAGAATGGTTGGAATCAACTAGCAAAAAAGATTGTATTAATCGGTACCTCTACTGGGGGACCCAGAGCTTTACAGGAAGTCATAACAAAGTTACCGAGTAACATCAAGGCACCTATACTGATTGTTCAACATATGCCTGCAGGTTTTACGAAATCTCTTTCAGATCGGTTGAATCAATTAAGTCAAGTAAAAGTGAAGGAAGCGGAAGATGGCGATCTACTACAAAACGGGGTTGCCTATGTAGCACCAGGTGGCAAACATCTGAAGCTGGTGAAACGAGCATCTTCCTACCAAGTCGTTTTAGATCAAACAGAGCCTCCTAGATCTGGGCATCGGCCAAGTGTTGACGTTATGTTTGAGAGTGTTAGTAAAATCACTGACATGGATAAAGTAGCAGTCATCATGACGGGAATGGGGTCAGATGGATCAAAAGGTCTAATGCAATTAAAACAAAATGGCAATGTAATGGCGATTGCAGAGTCTGAAAAAACGTGTATTGTTTATGGGATGCCTAAAGCAGCCGTAGAAACACAGCTTGTCAATGAGATTGTAGATGTTGACAATATTGCCGAAGCGATTATGAAATATTTGCCCTAAGAGGAGTGTTTTCTAGTGGAACTTAATCAATATTTAGAAATGTTCATTGAAGAAAGTAAAGAACATTTACAGTCATGTAGCGACAATTTGTTGGAACTTGAAAAGAACCCGACAGACTTGGCGATTGTAAATGAAATATTCCGTTCGGCACATACATTAAAAGGTATGTCTGCAACAATGGGATATGAAGATTTAGCAGATTTGACTCATAAAATGGAAAATGTACTGGATGCCATCCGTAATGAAAAAATTAAAGTAACTGCGGATATTTTGGATGTGGTATTTGAATCCGTCGATCACTTGGAAGCAATGGTAATGGATATTGCTAATGGCGGCGATGGAAAAAAGGACGTCTCTCAGACTGTTGAAAAGTTAAAACGCATCGAATTAGGTGAATCACCTTTACAAAACAGCACTGTTTCAAATCCACCTGAGGGCTCTGCTGCTGCAGAATTTGCAGCTACAACTGCCATTTTAGATAACGCCCCTCAATTAGAGTATGATGATTTTGAAAAGACGGTCTTGCTGCAATCGACAGAGCAAGGGTACAATGCTTTTGAAATTGTTGTCACGTTGAATGATAGCTGTCTTTTAAAGGCGGCACGTGTTTATATGGTATTTGACATCCTAGAGAAAAATGGAGATGTAGTAAAATCATCTCCTACAGTGGATAGACTTGAAGAAGAACAATTTGACCAAGAGTTCAAAGTGGCTCTGATTTCCCAAACCGATGCCGAGGAATTGCGCAGTAAAATCCTGAAAGTTTCAGAGGTTGATAAAGTTTCGATCACACAATTATCGGAAGATTTATTTGTTCAATCGGTAGTCAATCAGTCAGAAGTAGTTGCCCAGCCTACAACTGAGGAATTGACGGTTGTTTCGCCAGTTGAAGTTAAAAAAGATGAAGTTGCCCAAAAAAACGGGCCAAAGCATGCTGCCAGCAAAACAATCCGCGTAAGCATCGAGCGTCTGGACATATTAATGAATCTATTCGAAGAATTGGTTATTGATAGAGGGCGACTTCAATCAATCGCCACGGAAGTGAACCATTCGGAATTAAATGAAACAGTCGAACGCATGAGCAGAACGATGGGAGATTTGCAAAATATCGTATTAACAATGCGTATGATTCCGATTGAAACAGTATTTAACCGATTCCCTAAAATGGTGCGTACGCTATCCCGTGACTTAAAGAAAAAAATCAACCTTGAAGTTATAGGGGCTGAAACTGAATTAGATCGTACTGTCATCGATGAAATCGGAGATCCACTAGTTCACTTAATCCGCAATTCAGTCGATCATGGTATTGAAAGTCCGGAAATTCGTCGTGCCAACGGAAAACCTGAAGAAGGTAATGTTACGTTACGTGCTTATCACAGTGGTAATTATGTATTTATAGAAATTGAGGACGATGGTGCCGGAATAAACCGCGAGAGAGTATTGAAAAAAGCAATTTCGAAAGGAATTGTAACGAAAGAATCTGCACTATCCATGTCCGATAAACAAATAAATGAATTAATCTTGGCGTCTGGCTTCTCAACTGCCGAGGTGATTTCGGATATTTCGGGACGTGGAGTAGGTCTTGATGTTGTAAAAACAACAATTGAATCATTGGGTGGTAATATCTCAATCGAATCGACAGAAGGTGTTGGCTCTATCTTCTCGATCCAACTTCCATTGACACTATCCATTATCTCCGTAATGCTGGTTGAAATCGAACAAGAAATTTATGCTATACCTTTATCATCAATCATTGAAACATCAATTATTAAAAATAGCGATATTCTCAATGCGCATAATCAAAAAGTGATTGATTTCCGCGGTAAAGTTGTTCCATTGATCTTCCTGGATGAGATATTTGATGTTCCAAGAACGGAACAAGCAGAGGATGGCTATCACTCGGTTGTCATTGTCCGAAAAGGGGACAAGCTTGCCGGCCTTGTAGTGGACACATTTATCGGCCAACAAGAGATTGTGTTGAAATCACTAGGTAACTACCTATCAAATATCTTTGCAATTTCAGGTGCCACGATCTTAGGAAACGGAAAAGTTGCTTTGATAGTAGATTGCAATGCTTTGATGAAGTAACGAATGGAATGAGAGAGGTGTAGGTTATGACCGCTGTAGAACAAGAATATTTAAAAGTAATTGTTTTTCAACTTGCTGATAAAGAATATGCAATTCCGGTATCAAATGTACAAGGTATCGAAAAACTAATGCATATTACACGTGTACCTAAAACGAGCAGCTTCGTAAAAGGTGTCATTAATTTGCGCGGAGTTGTCACGCCGCTGATTGATTTGCGGGAACGTTTCGGTCTCCCGGTATCAAATAATGAAGAGACGACAAGAATTATTATTATCACACTCGAAGAAATGGAAGTCGGCTTTATTGTCGACTCAGCAAACGATGTGCTGGATATTCCTTTAAACGCGATTGAAGCCCAACCGGAGGTAGTTGGATCCAATGAAGAAGATTTCATATCCGGTGTGGCAAAATTAGAAAATCGCTTATTAATTTTATTGCATCTGGACAAAGTGCTAAACCCATAGATAAACGTGGTGAATCTGTCATAAAGTAGGGATCTTTGAGCTATGAGCGAAATTCAAAAAATAACATCGTTGCATTTGGATGTTTTAAAAGAAATTGGAAATATAGGTGCTGCGCATGCCGCGACGGCACTTTCCAGTTTGCTTTCCAGAAAAATTGATATGCGTGTTCCAAAGGTTGAGATGGTCTCTTTCAATGATATGATGGAACTTGCCGGTGGAGCGGAAACTGTTGTTGTGGGTATCTATCTTCGCATCGAAGGGGACTCGGAAGGAAGCATGTTCTTTATATTGCCAATCGAACAGGCAGACCGTTTCATACGGCGGTTAATAGGAGATGACCTATTTAGCTTCAGTAATACCAAGCTATCGGAGCTGGGTGTTTCAGCAATGCAGGAATTAGGAAATATTCTTTCGGGTTCGTACTTATCGGCTTTGTCGGACTTTACAGGTATGAAGATATTTCCAACTGTACCTGGATTAAGCGTGGATATGTTTGGTGCGATTATTAGTACCGGACTAATCGAAATATCGGAGGTTAGTGACCAAGTCATTGTCATTAATACATCCATTTTTGAAGAAGGTTTTGATAATCGTAATGAAGTTCATGGGCATTTCTTCTTACTACCAGATCCTGATTCATTCACTAATATCTTTAAGGCGTTGGGTGTTGGATAAAATGATCACGTCACATACTAGTCAAGTCATAAAGGTTGGTATCGCACAATTGGATGTTGTCAAAATGCCGGATACAATACGTACTTCAGGTTTAGGCTCCTGCGTAGGTGTTGTATTATATGATGAAACAAAAAACATAGCTGGACTAGTTCATATAATGTTGCCCGATTCAAGTTTAGCGAGAACGGAAACGATAAACGCTGCAAAATTTGCAAACACTGGTATTAAAGCACTTATAGATATGCTGAAATTAGCCGGGGTTCAACCGTTCCGCCTGAAGGCAAAAATTGCTGGTGGTGCACAAATGTTTAAATTTTCATCCGACAATGATTCAATGCGGATTGGCCCCCGAAATGTAGAAGCGGTGAAAAGAGAGCTCGTCAAAAATAGCATACCACTGATCGCTGAAGATACGGGTGGCAATAGTGGAAGAACGATTGAGTTCAACCCTGGGACTTGTCTATTGAGTATACGAACAGTAAATCAGGGAGTGAATGAAATATAATGTTTGGATCGATATTTTATAACTTTTGGGCGGCTATATTAGGCTTTTCAATTTATTTCTTTAGCACACTCACGGACTCCACGATTCCACTGAATAGTCTTGTTGGCTCCTTTATAGCTGCTGTTTGTTCATTTTTAGTTATGTATGCTATTCGTTTATTATTGGGGTATATATTCTATACACCGAAAGATGAATTGTTCAAGGGCTTGAATAAAGAAAATGAGCAAATACGGCAGCAAATGGAAGCTCGCATGAACGCTGAGGCGTCCGCTTCTGGAGGCAGCAATTCTACCTTGGAATTTAAAGACCAAAGTTCAGAAGAAATAGCAAAAGTTGTTCAAACGATGATGCTTCAAGATGAGTCAATAAAAAAGTAATTACTTATCAATTTTAGTATATTGTTATGAGCAAAATTCAATCTTTAAAGAGTCGAGAATACGGCTCTTTTTTTTGTTCCAATGACTTCGGCAACTTACCATTTTTCTTTCCTCTATATTAAATCTTGGATTGGGAGGGAATAAATTAAGTTTTATAGAAATGTGTGTTTTTTTTCTATCATTTGATATAATATTGAATAGTAAGGAAATTACAATGAAGGATCAAATTATAGGTTAAAAATACCTATTCAATAATAGGGTTATACAATTCGAATGAATTGATTTTTGTGTAGGCTAAAAGTATTGGTCGTCTAATTATCATGGAGAAGTTTGCCTTGAAATGGGTTGATAGGGCGCTACTCTCAGAATTGTGTATTCTAGTAAATGATTTTAGTGTGAGGTGGATTATATGGTACAACTTCAAGCAGACAATGAACAATCTCTTTGGAATTGCTGGATCAATGATCGAGATCCAGATGCAGGTAATATGCTTATAAAAAAATATCAATCCTTAGTATCCTATCATGTCCAGCGAATTGGTGCGAGTGTTCCCAAAAATGTATCACGTGATGATTTAATGAGTTTGGGCATGATGGGGCTATTTGATGCTTTAAATAAGTTTGATATAAATAGGGATCTAAAATTCGATACATATGCTTCCTTCCGTGTTCGGGGAGCCATTATAGATGGACTAAGAAAAGAAGATTGGCTACCGCGTTCAGCGCGTGAAAAGGCAAAAAAAATGGAAGCTCAAATTGAGAAGTTGGAGCAGCAGTTAATGCGCAGCGTGTCGCCTGATGAGCTGGCGCAGCATATGGAACTGTCGGTCGAAGAGGTATACCAAACAGTACAAGAGCATTTCTTCTCAAGTGTGTTATCCATTAATGAACAACAAGATCAGGAAGAATCAGAAGGTATGGCTTTTGTCATCAAAGATGAGCGAACAAAAACTCCTGAACAAGAAGCAGTGCACATGGAACTAATCAAGGATCTTTCCGAAAATATTAAAAACCTTAGTGAAAAAGAACAACTTGTTTTAAGTTTGTTTTACACAGAGGAATTGACATTGACTGAAATTGGTGAAATGCTCAGTTTATCGACATCCCGAATATCACAAATCCATTCTAAAGCATTATTTAAATTAAGAAAGCTTCTTTCTGATGAAGTAATAAGCTAAATGGATGAAAATTGAGGTGAGGAGTAGTGAGTCTAAAAGCGCTTGAACTTCAAATTGCCCTACCGAAGACCTTTGATGCAGGAAAAATGGCTGATCAGCATCAGCAAAATGTGGTTGGCCAACAAATAGATGCGAACGAAGCGTTAAAAAGGGAAATTAAGAAAAAACAACTACAGGTTAATGACACTGAAAAGTCAGATAAAATCACTGAAAATAAACAACGACAAAATCATGAAGAACATTTACCTGAAGAAAAAGAGCATGAAAAAGAAGAAAAAGAGGCACAACATCCTTTTAAAGGTAATTTTATTGATTTTAGTGGATAGGAGAGCGGTATGGTCGCAAGTCTTGTTATCATTTTGATTATTTCGCAGCTCATTTGTTATTATTTCATCGTTATTTTAAATACAAAAATAGCTAAATTTAAGGATTTGGAAAAACGGCAAGATCAGCTGATCCGTGAAATGGACGACGCAATAAGTATATATCTAGTGGAAATGAAGGAAGAAAATGATCGGCTCATTGAAGAACTTTCACTAATCAAACAAAATGAGCGCAATCATGAAAGAAAAGATCAAAACATGGCAATGATGAATTCGGAAGAAAGGAAGACGATTTCCGAAGTTACCCGAAATGATATGGAGGGTAAAGTAGGTGTATTACAGTCCAATGCACCAAAAGCAACCATTTCAAAAAAAATGGCGACAAATGCTTATAAACAACAAAGATTAAGCGAGGTTCCTTCTGAAGCTAGACAGGAACATAATGAGGAAGTGGAAAAAGATAATTCCTCCCTGCCTTCTTTCGAACAAAAGGTACTTAACCTTCATAAGCAAGGAAAGTCAATTGACGAAATTGCAAAATTAACGCAAAAAGGTAAAACAGAAATAGAACTGTTAATTAAGTTCCATGCATAAAATTGTTGCATGAAAAAAGTTAGTGTGATATATTATCAATTGGTGTTAATTACACACGCATTTTGATGTAGTAAGTGGTGCTTTTTGAATAAAAAGTTGCTTGTTATAGATGAAAAATGCGGAGGAAAAAAACCAAAACATTAGGAGGAAACACACATGTCAGTAATTTCAATGAAACAATTACTTGAAGCTGGTGTACATTTCGGTCACCAAACTCGCCGTTGGAATCCAAAAATGAAAAAATACATTTTTGTTGAACGTAACGGTATCTACATTATCGATTTACAAAAAACGGTTAAAAAATTAGAAGAAGCTTACGACTTCATGCGCCAAGTTGGCCAAGATGGCGGTAAAGTACTTTTCGTAGGTACTAAAAAACAAGCTCAAGAAGCTATCAAAGACGAAGCTGAACGTTCTGGTAACTACTACATCAACCAACGTTGGTTGGGTGGTACATTAACTAACTTCGGTACGATCCAAAAACGTGTTGCTCGTATGAAAGCAATCGAAAAAATGGAAGAAGACGGTACTTTCGAAGTCCTTCCTAAAAAAGAAGTTATTCAACTTAAAAAAGAACACGAACGTCTTGTTAAATTCTTAGGCGGTATCCGTGATATGGCTGGTATTCCAGACGTTATGTTCGTGGTTGACCCACGTAAAGAGCGTATCGCTGTTGCTGAAGCTCGTAAATTAAATATTCCTATCGTAGGAATTGTTGATACAAACTGTGATCCAGATGAAATCGACTATGTAATTCCTGCAAACGATGATGCTATCCGCGCTGTTAAATTATTAACTGCTAAAATGGCTGACGCTCTAATCGAGTCTAAACAAGGTGAAACAGAAGCTCCAGCTGAAGAAGTAGTAGCTGCTGAGTAATTCACTACAAGAAAACTTGGCGAGTAGCTAAGCTTTTCTTGATGACAAGCCTTAGTTGCTCTTTTGCGGCTAGGGAAGTGATAAACTTTCTTAGCTGCCTACAAAAGGTGATAAGTGGATGAACCCTCTTATCACCTTTTTTTAGAAAGAAAAGCCGGAGGTGCTGTTCAGCTTCAATGACAACTCGGATTATTGACAAAAGGACTCTGTCTTATAGAGCAATATAGTTGGACGAGGGGCTGGCACCTTAAGCTGGACAATTTACCCGATTAAAAAAATTAAATAACTGAAACCCAAGGAGGAAACTTCAAATGGCAATTACTGCACAATTAGTAAAAGAACTTCGCGAAAAAACTGGCGCAGGTATGATGGATTGTAAAAAAGCTTTAGTACAAACAGATGGTGATATCGACGCTGCCGTTGATTTCTTACGTGAAAAAGGTCTATCTTCAGCTGCTAAAAAAGCTGACCGTATCGCTGCAGAAGGGACAACTTATATCCTTGCTGAAGGAAATGAGGCTGTAATCTTAGAAGTTAACGCTGAAACTGACTTCGTAGCAAAAAATGAAAAATTCCAAGTACTTGTTTCTGAATTGGCAAAACAAATCTTGGCTGCAAAACCGGAATCAGTAGAAGCTGCATTAGAACTTACAAACGCTGAAGGTGTTAAAATTGAAGATCAAATTTCAACAGCTGTAGCAACAATCGGAGAAAAAATCACTCTTCGCCGTTTCGAAGTGAAAACTAAAACTGATGCAGATGCTTACGGTTCTTACCTGCACATGGGTGGACGCATTGGTGTATTAGTAGTTCTAGAAGGTTCTACGGATGAGTCAGCTGCTAAAGATGTAGCTATGCACATCGCTGCTATCAATCCTCAATATGTATCACGTGACGAAGTTTCAGAAGAAGTAGTTGACCGTGAGCGTAAAGTGTTAACAGAACAAGCTCTAAATGAAGGTAAACCAGAAAATATCGTTGCTAAAATGGTAGAAGGCCGTCTTGGTAAATTCTTCGAAGACATTTGCTTGCTTGATCAAACTTTCGTTAAAAACTCAGATCAAAAAGTGCGTGATTTCGTGAAATCAACTGGTGGTAACATTACTTCATTCGTACGCTTTGCTGTTGGTGAAGGTATCGAAAAACGCGAAGACAACTTTGCTGAAGAAGTTATGAACCAAGTTAAAGGTAACTAATATAAATAATAAGTATAATTAGGGGACACACCAGTGTTCCCTATTTTTCAAGGGATTGAAAAAACGCATATATTTTGAAGAATAAATTGAATTACGGAGGTTTACTATGAGTGTGCCACAATATGAACGTGTAGTTATAAAAATTAGCGGTGAGGCATTAGCAGGAGAAGCAGGCTACGGTTTATCACCAAAAATTATTAAGTCAGTTGCAGAAGATATAAAAGAGGTCGTGGAACTAGGGGTAGAAGTTGCAGTAGTAGTTGGTGGAGGAAATATCTGGCGCGGAAAAATCGGCAGCGAAATGGGTATGGACCGCGCATCTGCCGATTACATGGGAATGCTAGCCACGGTTATGAATTCATTAGCTCTTCAAGATGCTCTTGAAAAACTTGAAATTGAAACACGTGTTCAATCTTCCATTGTTATGACACAAGTAGCAGAGCCTTACATACGCAGAAAGGCAGTTCGTCATCTTGAAAAGAAACGTGTTGTGATTTTTGCTGCTGGTACAGGTAACCCATTCTTCTCTACAGACACGACAGCAGCTTTGCGTGCTGCGGAAATTGATGCAGATGCAATTCTGATGGCAAAAAATAATGTAGATGGTGTTTACTCTGCTGATCCAAAAACTGATTCAACTGCTGTTAAATATGACACACTCACATATTTAGACGTAATTCAACAAGGATTACAGGTAATGGATTCAACTGCTTCCACTTTATGTATGGACAACGATATCCCATTAATAGTATTCTCTATTATGAATAAAGGAAATATTAAACGAGCAGTACTCGGTGATAAAATCGGTACAGTTGTTAGGAGGAACTTTTAATGCCTAAACAAGTATTAGCACAAGCAAAAGAAAGAATGGAAAAATCAATCTCTGCATTTTCTCGTGAATTAGCTTCAATTCGTGCAGGCCGTGCAAATGCGTCACTTTTAGACAGAATTTCAGTTGATTACTACGGCGCTCCGACACCTGTAAATCAATTAGCAGGTATTTCTGTACCTGAAGCACGACTTTTAGTGATTCAACCTTACGACAAGTCAATCCTAGGTGAAATTGAAAAAGCGATTATGAAATCGGATATCGGAATCACTCCGACAAATGATGGAAATGTTATTCGCTTAACAATCCCGGCTTTAACGGAAGAACGTCGTAAAGAGCTAGTAAAAGTTGTGAATAAAGAAGCAGAAAATGCAAAAGTAGCCATCCGTAACGTTCGCCGTGATGGTAATGATGATTTGAAAAAATTAGAGAAAAACGGCGAAATTACAGAAGATGATTTACGCGGTTTTGGTGATGATATTCAAAAATTAACGGATGATTATATCGTTAAAGTGGACCAATTAGCAAAAGATAAAGAAAAAGAAATCTTATCTGTATAAGAAACGTGCTTGAGTTGTGTTTATATTTATCATTTGCAAAACTTTTGTAAATCTAAATGAATGATGAACTAATTCAAGAGTAGGGCGTCCTATTAGTTGGGACGTCTTTTTTCAATGCAGGACACTTATTTTGCCTAAGATTTAATTCATCAGTCAAGATAACCGATGTGTTTTAGATGGACCAATACATAATCAAGTTGAAAATATTGGGGAATTATACGAGAGAACGTAAGACACAATCATTAGTTTTTGTTATGATTAGAAAAATACAGTTTTCGCTAATTTACACGAAAAAGGATATTGAAGATAACCTTGGAATACTGGGATCGCAGTTTTGAAAAGAAAAACGTCCAAAAAGTTGTCAGGTGGGGGAATTGCTGATGTTAAAAAAGCTATTTAGTAAGTCAAAAAAAGGAAAGCACTCTTTGGAGGTTGAGGAATCTCTTGTAAATAATGAATGTTTACCTTCCCATATCGCAATCATAATGGATGGCAACGGACGTTGGGCAAAAAAAAGAGCCATGCCAAGAATTGCTGGACATCATGAAGGCATGCAAACTGTTCGTAGAATTGCTCGCATCGCGGACGATGTAGGCATAAAAGTGTTAACGTTGTATGCATTTTCGACTGAAAACTGGAAAAGGCCGAAATCGGAAGTCGAGTATTTAATGAGCCTTCCCCAAATGTTCTTAAATTCGTTCATGCCGGAGTTAATGGAACGAAACATTCGGGTTGAGATGATTGGCGACAAGGATGGTCTGCCAACGAATACAAAAACCGCTTTAAATGAAGCGATTGAAAAAACAAAAAATAATACCGGACTTATATTAAATTTTGCCATGAATTATGGAAGCCGTGCTGAAATAGTTAAAGCAATGAAGGATATAATGGTAGAAGTGAATAATGGAAATTTGACTTTGGATCATGTTGACGAAAAAACAATCAATCAATTTTTGTTGACTTCATCTCTACCAGAGCCTGATTTACTGATTCGTACAAGTGGGGAAGTCCGTCTTAGCAACTTTATGCTATGGCAGCTTGCGTATACGGAGTTCTGGTTTACGGACATCCTATGGCCGGACTTTAATAAAGATACCTTCATGGAAGCGATACAAGCCTATCAACAGCGCAACAGGCGTTATGGTGGACTGAAAGGAGAATAATTACATTGAAGCAAAGAATTATAACGGGGGTAGTGGCCGGAGCACTATTTATTCTATTTGTGCTTCTAGGGAATCTACCCTTTACGTTATTAGTATATGCCCTAGCAGCTGTGGGAATTTACGAACTACTAAAAATGAAAAATATTCAAATCTTTTCTATCCCGGGTATTCTTGGATTGCTCGTTACATTTAGCTTATTATTGCCTCCTTCGGTTAACCTCGAAGAAATTGCAGTAACGAAGCTGGAGTTATTAATAATTGGTGCAATTCTTCTACTCATTTATTCCGTTCTTGTTAAAAATCATTTTAATTTTGATGATGTAGGATTTACCTTACTTAGCACCATTTATGTCGGGATGGGCTTTTATTATTTGATTGAAACGCGTAATGGTGGTTTAGAATTTATTATATTTGCTCTATTAATTGTTTGGTCAACTGATTCGGGTGCGTATTTTATTGGCCGAAAAATTGGAAAGAAGAAATTATGGCCTGAAATCTCCCCCAATAAAACGGTGGAAGGCTTTGTTGGAGGAATTATTGCCGCTGTAGTATTCGCTTGCATCATGCAAATGATCTATCCGATTTCTTCCTCATATATAGCGATTATCATTATAGCGATTATTGCTTCCATTTTCGGTCAGATGGGCGACCTGGTTGAATCTGCAATTAAACGCCACTATGGAGTAAAAGACTCGGGAAACCTGTTGCCAGGACATGGAGGCATATTAGACCGTTTTGATAGTCTCTTATTTGTTTTACCTCTATTGCATTTCCTGCACTTTGTTAATTGATAAATAATCTGCATCCATAAGCTGCAATAGCTTTATCAATAGTTATAACAATGTGCTGGCAGGGGAGCAATAATAGTATTAGAAGGGAAGATAAAACATGAAGAAAATTAGCTTACTAGGAGCAACAGGTTCAATTGGGATACAAACTGTCGATATCTTGTTGAACAATCAAGATAATTTCCAACTTGTCGCGTTATCTTCAGGAAAGAATATTGAAAAAACCCGGGAAATTATCTCGCAATTGAATCCAGAGCTAGTTTCTGTACAAGAGGAACAAGATGCAATTGAGCTTTCCAAAGAATTTCCGCGTACATCTTTTACTTTTGGTGCAAAGGGACTAGTAGAAGTTGCGACACATCCAGGCTCGACAGTACTTGTGAATGCAGTTTTAGGAAGTGTCGGCCTAGAATCAACTTTGGCTGCGATTAGAATGGGGAAAACGATTGCGATTGCCAATAAAGAAACGTTGGTAACAGCGGGCCACCTAGTGATGGCGGAGGCCAAGAAGTACAATGTAACCATTCTACCTGTTGATAGTGAACATTCCGCGATTTTCCAGTCGATGAATGGTGAAAACCCTAAACAAATTGAAAGATTAATCCTGACAGCTTCAGGTGGTTCTTTCCGCGATAAAACGCGTGAAGAACTAAAAAATGTAACGGTAAAAGATGCATTGAATCATCCGAATTGGTCAATGGGGGCCAAGATAACCATCGATTCGGCGACGATGATGAATAAAGGGCTGGAAGTAATAGAAGCCCATGTTTTGTTCGGTATGCCATTCGAAAAAATTGACGTTTTATTACATAAAGAAAGTATTATCCACTCGTTAGTTGAGTATCATGATACGAGTGTCATCGCCCAATTGGGTACCCCTGATATGCGCGTACCGATACAATATGCCTTAAGCTATCCCGACCGTTTCCCATTGAAAAGCGGCACGCGATTGGATCTAGCGAAAATTGGACAACTAAGGTTCCAAGAAGTTGACTTTGAGCGCTTCCGTGCCTTGAAATTAGCATACGATGCAGGACGAGCGGGCGGGACCTTGCTAACCGCGATGAATGCGGCAAATGAAGCAGCAGTAGGGTTATTCCTGCAAGGAAAAATAACTTTCCTGCAAATCGAAGAAATGATAGAACAAATTATGATCAATCATCATAATACTCTACTTCCAGATTTAGAAACTATTTTATATGTAGATAACGAAACAAGAAAATCGGTAGAGAGCATGGTAAAATAGAGAGAACTAGCATAGTATAAGTAAACATGCACTTTTGAAGGTGGGATGATATGCAAACAGTTATAGCATTTATCGTTGTTTTTGGATCCCTGGTATTCTTCCATGAGCTTGGACATTTTATTTTTGCAAAACGGGCTGGCATTTTAGTACGTGAATTTGCAATCGGAATGGGACCGAAAATTTTTGGGATGATGAAAGGTGAGACGTTATATACACTACGATTATTGCCTATAGGCGGCTATGTCCGAATGGCGGGGGAAGATACTGATTCCGTGGAACTTCAACCTGGATTCCGGGTAGGATTGATACTCAATCAGGATAACGTAGCTGAAAAAATTTATTTGAACCAAAATGTACAAAATCCGAATGTTTTATTTCTGGAAGTGGAAAGGGCAGACCTTGAAAAGGGACTTTGGATTGAAGGTTATGATGAAGACGATCAATTTACTAAAATAAATGTATCAAGAACAGCAACAATCGTTGAGAATGGTACTGAAACAATGATTGCGCCATTTGATCGTCAGTTTAACTCTAAAACTGTAGGACAGCGAGCAATGGCTATCTTTGCTGGTCCGCTTTTTAATTTCATTTTGGCGTTCGTTGTTTTTTCGATTATTGCCATCATGGCAGGAGTTCCAACCTATGAACCAATAATTTATGATGTCGTGGAGGACGGGCCTGCAGCAGCAGCTGGTATGGAAGCTGGAGACTATGTAAAGGCGATTGATGGACAACCCATTGATGATTGGAAAGATCTATCAGGAACTGTCCAGGATAAACCTGGTGAAGAACTAACCATTATAGTGGAACGTGACGGCCAGAATATAGAACTGAAAATGACGCCGGATACATTTGAGGAAAGTGGCAAGGAGTATGGGCAAATTGGGGTTATGTATCAAAGTCCTGTAGAGAAAAACCCTTTGAAAGCGATAGTTTTCGGTGTCACACAAACTTATGATTATACAATACTGATACTAGGCCTCTTAGGAGACTTAATCACTGGCCAATTTACGATCGATGCTTTATCTGGTCCAGTCGGTATTTATAAAGCAACTGAAACCGTTGCAAAAGATGGTATCTATAATCTAATGAACTGGGCCGCGGTCCTGAGCATTAACCTCGGTATCATGAACCTGCTGCCGCTTCCTGCTTTGGACGGTGGAAGATTGTTATTCTTCGGTATTGAAGCATTGCGCGGTAAACCAGTCGACCGCCAAAAAGAAGGAATGGTTCACTTTGTAGGAATCGTCTTGCTTATGATCCTGATGGTGGTCGTAACATGGAACGATATACAAAGGTTCTTCTTCTAAGTTTCCAACAACAACTGCTCGACAAAAATTGATTAATGTGTAATCGATCATTGGCATATCTGTAAAGATGGATTAGTTGGACAATGATTCCTCACAACATTAGACAGGGTCAAATGTCTTTTCTAAAAGCTAAAGTGTGTCGAGTGACAGGCGCTAAAGTGCAAATTCTCGTACTTTGAGCCAAAGAAAAACCTGAATCTTTATAAAATCAAAACACAATCAACAAACTACTTAACCTTATTCATTTATGGTAAAATCCATAGTGAATAAGGTTATACTTTTTTAAATCCCCTTTTAGTACAATCTTGAAGACATGGGTATTCCAGGATTTAAAATCTTTAGAAAGTTGAACTTTCAACGAAGTACGTAATTGTACATACGAAGTGACTTCGGTGTATGATATGCTAAATAAGTGACTGATGAAGAGAAAAGGTGGAGCGAAATGAAACAAAGTTCTACGTTAATTCCTACACTGCGGGATGTACCTTCAGAAATTGAAGCAAAATCTCATGAAATGCTGCTTCGCGCTGGATTCATAAGGGAAAGTACAAGTGGCGTCTTTTCCTATTTACCCTTAGCGAAACGTATATTAAATAAAATAGAGAAAATGATTCATCTAGAAATGGAGTCTTTTGGGGCAGTAGAAATAAGTTTGCCGACCTTGCAAGCCCAAGAAGTCATGGAGCAATCTTCAAACTACGTGGTTCTTCGAGATGAACTGCTTCATATTAAAAAGGGGAGCAAGCAAAAATTAATCCTTGCACCCACCCATGAGGAAGCAATGAAGGCGTTGATTCGCGAAGAAATCCAATCCTTTAAAAGTTTTCCAATTACTTTATATCAAATTCAAACAAATTACCGCAATGAAACCCAGCCAAATTATGGTTTGTTGAGAAGTAAGGAATTTATGATGAAAGATGCTTATTCTTTTCATGCAAGCAAGGAAAGCCAAGATTTAGCTTTTAATGAGATGCTACAAGTTTATTCCAACATATTTAGCAAACTTGGATTGCATTACGAAATCATTGAAGCAAACCCGGGATTGGGCAAGGACGCAAAAGCGAAAGAATTTGTAGTTTCATCTGAATTGGGGGAGTCTACTGTTGTCTATTCAGATGAATCCAAGTATCTTGGAAACATTAAAGTTGCGCCGGTAATCGGTGAATTTGTTCCCTCAACATCTGATACAAAGGCTTTAGAAAAAGTGGCAACACCAAATTTGAACACGCTAGATGAAGTGTGTACATTTTTCAATATAGAAGAAAAAGATTGCATAAAGTCGGAATTGTTTAAGGTGGATGGTGAATATGTCGTCGTATTAGTGCGGGGCGATCATAACATTAATCCTTATAAGTTAAAAAATGTGCTGCAAGCGACATCGATTCATGTGGCGAAAGATCAAGATGTGCAAGAGCTATTGGGTGCACACGTTGGGTTGATCGGTCCAATCAAGTTGCCGATTGATGTAAAAGTAGTTGCTGACAATGCTATTCAATCGATTGGCAGCGGAGTAACTGGCGCTAACGAAGCGGGCTATCACTACATCAATGTGTGCCCTGGCCGGGATTTCGCCATTAGCATATATGATGATATCAGATATATACAGGAAGGGGATCCTTCGCCTGATGGTCAAGGTACCATTCTTTTTAAAAAAGCGATTGAGGTAGGCAAGATAAGCAAGTTAGATGAGTCTGTTGCCGATTTTGCAAATGAAAACTTAATAGCTGACAATGAACAAGCCCAAGCTCTTCTTATGAACAGTTACCATTTAGGGATTTCAAGGCTCCTAGCCATAATTGCTGAAAACTTTCAGGATGAAAAAGGGTTTGTTTGGCCAAAGCAATTTTCTCCTTATGAACTGCACTTGATTCCGGTTGATGAAGAGGATGAAATACAGTTTAATTTAGCAACGGAGTTATATAACATTTTGACCTTCTACCAATTTGAAGTATTGTTCGATGATCGGCACACAGAGCCAGAAGTCAAATTTACGGACGCAGATTTAATCGGGCTCCCGGTACGTATCACCGTAGGTAGAAGAGCAAGTGAAGGCATTGTTGAAGTGAAAATCAGAAAGACCGGTGAAACTTTCGAGTGGGCCAAGGAAGAACTTATCGACCACTTAAATGAAATTTTCCGTTCACATTAACTTCATAGTCCCATAAGTAAAGCATCGATTTTCGCCAATTTGTGAAAATCGTTTCTTTCTGTTATCAGTCGAATTCAAATAATTAATACATTAATACAATAATAACAGGTGGTGAGTAAATGGTAGACAACCAAGAAGCAAGACAACGATTTTTGACACTACTACAACAATTGCAGCTAACCGAAGATGTCTACATGTCTTTTTTTGAGAAAGGTGAGCTCACTCGACTAACCGTGCATAAAAAAGATCGAATATGGTGTTTTGCCATTCAGTTAGAAAATATATTGCCCTTCCAGTTGTATCAATTGTTTCGAACAAGAATGGCAGAGCAATTTTCGCATATTGCCCAGGCCATGATTACGATAGAAGCAAGAAATCCAGTAGTAAGCGAACAGTTAATAAGTGATTATTGGTTATCGGCTGTTGAACAGTTGGATGCCTCCCCTCCTGTTAAAAATCGTTTGTTGACACAAATGCCGACTTGGACAGGAAATAAATTGGTTGTTTCTTGTATGGCGGAAATGGAACAGCTGACATTAAAGTCCAAATACGGACAAAAAATTGTCGAAGCGTATGAAAGCTTGGGATTCCCGCAGTTTTCGGTAGATTTTCAATTAGTTGAAGCGACCGATGAGATGAAAGAAGCACAGCAGCAATATATCGAAAAACGCCAATTAGAGGAAGCGGAACTTGCCCGCAAGGCAATGGAAGACTTCCAAAGTCGTGAAAAAGCAAAATCGGACAATCCTGATGCGGTTGCATCCAGCGGGCCATTCCAGCTCGGAAATCTGATCAAAGATACAGAAATCATGGAAATCCGTCGTGTTGTAGAAGAAGAACGTCGGGTTGTTTTAGAAGGATTTGTATTTGCTGTAGAAATCAAGGAATTGAGAAGTGGACGTTCCCTTTTAGAACTAAAAATGACCGATTATACGGACTCCATCCTTGTGAAAATGTTTTCACGCGATAAGGAAGATGCAGAACGTATGACGCAATTGAAAAAAGGCATGTGGGTGAAAGTGCGTGGTGCCGTTCAAAATGATACATTCGTTCGAGATTTAGTTGTGATGGCGCAAGATATCAATGAGGTATTTAAAGAATCACGCAAGGATACCGCACCTGAAGGACAAAAACGAGTAGAGCTACATTTACATACGCCAATGAGTCAAATGGATGCTGTCACGCCCATTGATCAGTTAGTGGGGCAAGCGGCCAAATGGGGGCATCCTGCCATAGCCATAACAGATCATGCTGTAGCGCAAGGCTTTCCAGATGCATATGCTGCAGGAAAAAAACATGGCATTAAAATTATCTATGGAATCGAAGCCAATCTAGTAGATGATGGTTCTCCAATTGCATATGCGGAACAACACATAGAGCTAGACGATGCAACTTTTGTTGTATTCGACGTCGAAACAACGGGACTGTCGACTGCATACGATACAATTATAGAGCTGGCGGCAGTGAAAATTAAAGAAGGAAAAGTAATCGATAAATTCGAACGCTTTGCAAATCCCCATAAACCATTAACTGCAAAAATTATTGAACTAACGCATATCACGGATGATATGCTGCAAGATGCACCAGAAGTCGATCAAGTCGTAACAGAATTCAGGGAATTTATCGGCGATTCAATCGTTGTTGCCCATAACGCATCGTTCGATATGGGATTCCTCTATACGGCCTATGAAAAAGCAGGGATCAATGATATCACGCATCCAGTAATTGATACATTGGAGTTATCAAGATTCCTGAATCCGACTTTAAAAAGCCATCGTTTAAATACTCTATGTAAACGATATGGCATTGAATTAACACAACATCACCGTGCCATCTATGATACAGAGGCGACCGGCGAATTAATGCTTCATCTACTTAAAGATGCTAAAGAGGAGCATGGCATCTACTTCCATGATGACTTTAACAACCAAATCAATAGAGATGAGAGCTATAAACAATCCAGACCGTATCATTGTACAATCCTGGCTGTTGATAATGATGGTTTAAAGAATCTTTTTAAGTTGATTTCTATTGCCCATACGAAAACATATTACCGTGTTCCACGTATACGCAGGTCGGATTTAATAAAGCACCGGCAAGGGCTGATAATTGGTTCTGGATGTAATAACGGTGAATTATTCGAAACGATGATGAACAAATCGAGTGATGAAGCAGAAAAAGTAGCAAAATTCTATGATTATATCGAGGTTCAACCAAAACCTGTATATGCACCTTTAATTGAAGGAGGTGTCATTCACGACGAGTGGAACCTGGAGGATATCATCCGGAAATTGGTGAAGCTTGGGAAGCGTTTGGACAAACCGGTTGTGGCAACAGGGAATGTTCACTATCTAAATGAAAATGATGCGGTGTTCCGCCAAATTTTAGTTGGCTCCCAAGGAGGGGCAAACCCATTAAATCGCTATAAATTACCGGCAGTTCATTTCCGGACAACGAATGAGATGCTGGCTGAATTCGATTTCCTCGGACCCGATCTTGCTAAAGAGATAGTAGTGACGAACTCACAAAAAATTGCGGATATGATTGGCGATGTTAAACCTATCAAGGATGACCTTTATACACCGAAAATTGAGGGTTCCGATGAGGAAGTTACAAATTTAACTTACGAAATGGCACATCAAATTTACGGAGACGAGCTTCCTGAAATTGTGAAGGCCCGCATCGAAAAAGAACTTACATCGATTCTAGGTAATGGTTTCGGGGTAATTTACTTAATCTCCGCAAAGCTTGTAAAAAAATCACTTGCAGATGGATATTTAGTTGGATCGCGTGGATCGGTAGGTTCTTCGCTTGTAGCCACCTTCATGGAAATTACAGAGGTAAATCCACTGCCTCCACACTACATATGTCCAAACTGTAAAAATGTAGAGTTTTTTGATGATGGTTCTGTCGGCAGCGGCTTTGACTTGCCAAATAAGGAATGTCCTCAATGTGGAACACAATACAAAAAAGATGGTCAAGATATTCCCTTTGAAACTTTCTTGGGATTCAAAGGAGATAAAGTTCCGGATATCGACTTGAACTTCTCGGGTGAATACCAGCCTCAAGCGCATAACTATACAAAAGTTCTTTTCGGAGAGGATTATGTATTTCGTGCTGGAACGATTGGCACAGTTGCCGAAAAAACTGCCTACGGCTATGTGAAGGGCTATTCGAATGATCATAACCTTTCATTCCGAGGAGCAGAGGTGGATCGCCTTGTGCAAGGATGTACCGGGGTTAAACGTACTACTGGTCAACATCCAGGGGGGATTATTGTAGTACCGGATTATATGGAGATTTACGACTTTACACCGGTTCAATTCCCGGCAGATGCCCAAGATGCAGAATGGAAAACAACCCATTTCGACTTCCACTCGATCCACGATAACGTGTTGAAGCTTGATATACTGGGTCACGATGATCCGACTGTTATTCGGATGTTGCAGGATTTGTCCGGAATAGATCCGAAAACAGTCCCTACTGATGACCCCGAAGTAATGAAAATCTTCTCTACACCGGAATCCCTTGGTGTAACAGTAGAGCAAATAGGCACGAAAACTGGTACTCTAGGTATCCCTGAATTTGGTACAAGATTTGTCCGGCAAATGCTGGAAGACACGAAGCCTTCAACGTTTAGCGAGCTTGTACAGATTTCGGGTTTATCCCACGGTACAGATGTTTGGTTGGGAAATGCCCAGGAATTGATTCATAACGGTACTTGTGTACTTTCCGAAGTAATCGGATGTCGTGACGATATAATGGTTTACTTAATTTATCAAGGGTTGGAACCGAGCTTTGCCTTCAAGATTATGGAGTCCGTGCGTAAAGGGAAAGGCTTGACGGAAGAAATGGAAGCAGAAATGCGGGCTCAAAGTGTGCCGGAATGGTATATCGATTCTTGCAAAAAAATAAAGTACATGTTCCCGAAAGCCCATGCCGCAGCATATGTTTTAATGGCAGTGCGTATAGCTTGGTTCAAAGTGCATCATCCTATTTTATATTACGCGGCCTATTTTACCGTCCGTGCAAGTGACTTCGACTTAATTGCGATGACTCAAGGATCCGCGATGATCCGCTCACGGATCGATGATATAAATGCAAAAGGTTTGGATGCTTCGAAAAAGGAAAAGGATTTAATGACGGTATTGGAACTTGCATTAGAAATGTGCGAACGCGGAATGAGTTTCCAAAAAGTAGACTTATACCGTTCCCAAGCAAGTGAATTTGTCATCGAAGGCAACACGTTAATCCCTCCATTCGATGCAATTCCAGGTCTCGGTACAAATGTTGCCAAAGCAATCGTTGCGGCAAGGCAAGACGGAGAGTTTTTATCAAAAGAAGACTTACAACAACGCGGAAGAGTATCCAAATCCCTGATCGAGTATATGGATACCTTAGGGTGCTTGGAAGGGTTGCCTGACGCAAACCAACTGTCATTGTTCTAGAACAACCCCTTATTGCAACTGCCATTTTGGTAACAGATTTCCGTAAATTTGCATTTAGTTATAAATTGTGCTATTGTTATGGTAATAATTTGTTGATAGTTTTGCAGCAAAAGAGTGGGGCTTTTCCCGCTCTTTTCTGTTGTTACGCTTATCCAAATTTTCTTACAGCATCATTCGGTCCGTCTTAAATTTCACCAAAATGGTGGAATTTCTGTTTTTATACTGATTGCAAGTTAATTAATAGTATAAAAAAAGCATAAAATCTCGCGTTTTAGTGAAATTTTAGTTTATATAAACCGATAATTTGTGAAAAAAAGGCAAGAGACAATTACGTTGGGAGGATACTATGAGCAAAGTAACGTCAGTAATTGAAGAACTTGTTACGCCAATTGTTGAAGAGTTGAACCTTGAACTTGTCGAAATTGAGTTTTTAAAAGAAGGACGCAATTGGTTCCTTCGTGTATATATTGATACACCAGAAGGCGGCATTGATATTGAACAATGTGCGCTCGTCAGCGAGCGTCTAAGTGAGATTCTGGATGAAAAGGATCCAATCGAGCAAAACTACTATTTAGAAGTTTCTTCTCCAGGTGCTGAACGACCGTTGAAAAAGGAATCTGATTTTGAAAAATCAGTAGGCAAATTTATCTATGTAAAATCATATGAGCCAATAAAAGATATGAAAGAATTTCAAGGTTACTTAAGATCATATACTGAAGAAGGCTTAGAACTTGAAGTTCGGATTAAAACTCGTAAATTAACTGTTTTTATCGAAAAAGAAAAAATCGCAAAAGCACGACTTGCTATCGATTTTTCATCATAACTGAATATTAGGAGTGAACAAAATGAGTAGTGATTTACTGGATGCTTTAACTGCTCTGGAGCAACAAAAAGGTATTTCGAGAGAAGTAATAGTTGAAGCAATTGAAGCGGCATTAGTAACGGCCTATAAAAGAAACTTTAATCAAGCACAGAATGTGCGTGTTGATTTGAATTTGGAAAATGGTTCAATGCTGGTTTATTCGCGTAAAGATGTAGTAGAAGAAGTGGAAGATGATCGCCTTCAAATAGCGCTTGAGGATGCTAAAGACATCAACCCGGCCTACGAGATCGGAGACGTTTTGGAACAAGAGGTAACACCTCGCAATTTTGGACGCATCGCTGCTCAAACAGCAAAGCAAGTTGTAACCCAAAGAGTTCGTGAAGCAGAACGTGGTATTATATACGAAGAATACGTAGATCGTACAGATGATATTGTGAACGGTACAATCGAACGTCAAGATGCCCGCAACATTTATGTAAGCTTAGGTAAAGTGGAAGCAGCATTGCCTGTAAACGAGCAAATCCAGGGTGAAGTATATAAACCACAAAGCCGCATTCGCGTGTATATTACTAAAGTTGAGCGTACTACAAGAGGACCTCAAGTCATCGTTTCCCGTACACACCCAGGATTACTTCGTAGACTGTTCGAAATGGAAGTTCCGGAGATTTTTGAAGGTATCGTGGAAATTAAATCAATCGCTCGCGAAGCGGGAGATCGTTCTAAAATTTCCGTACATGCCCATAATCCAGAGATTGATGCAGTAGGTGCATGTGTAGGTGCGAAAGGTGCCCGTGTACAAAACATTGTAAACGAGCTAAATGGAGAAAAAATCGATATTGTCGAATGGTCAGAAGATCCAGTCATTTTTGTTGCAAATGCTCTAAGCCCTTCAAAAGTGCTGGATGTCATCGTCAACGAAGAAGAAAAATCAACAACTGTAGTCGTACCTGATTATCAGTTATCACTAGCTATCGGGAAACGTGGACAAAATGCACGTCTTGCAGCAAAATTAACGGGCTGGAAAATCGATATCAAGAGTGAAACGGATGCACGGGAAGCGGGAATTTATCCAAATGAATCAAGCCGTTTTGTTCCAGCCGATGACGCAAATCATGATAGTGATTTCTATGATGAAGAAGTGGCTTACGATCTTTATCAAGATGACGAAGAATAAGCATATATTTGTGCAAAGCGGTAAGTATGATTAAGAATAAGTGCTTACTCATAAGGGAAGGTGAGTTCTTATGGCAACACAAAGAAAGGTTCCTCTACGTAAATGTGTCGTAACAGGCGAAAGCTTGCCTAAAAAATCGATGATACGTGTTGTCCGTTCGAAAGAAGGCGAAGTATCGGTTGATGTTACGGGAAAGAAATCTGGACGTGGGGCTTATATCTCTAAATCTGAAGAGGCAGTTGAAACTGCAAGAAAGAAAAATATTCTGGAACGCCATCTAGAAGCGAAAATCCCCGAAGAGGTTTATGATGAATTGATTAAGCTGATTCGCAGGGAGTCCATATTATGAGTGAAAGATTACTCCAATTACTAGGTTTGGCAGCTAGAGCTAGGAAGATCGTTACTGGGGAAGAGTTAGTAGTAAATCAAATACGTACAAATAAAGCAAAGCTGGTACTACTAGCATCGGACGCCTCAAAGAATTCTAGCAAGAAGATTCAAGATAAATGTACGTATTATAACGTTGAGTATCATGTGTTTGGTGATCGCTACCAGCTAGGGACTGCAATTGGTAAAGAAGCACGTGTGGCAATAGCTATTGTAGATAGTGGATTTGCGAAAAAGATGTCTAGTCTACTCAACGAAAATTAATCGGGGGTGAGCAGATGACCAAATTAAGAGTTCATGAATATGCGAAAAAAGTAAATAAATCAAGTAAAGAAGTAATCGAAGAGCTTAAAAAGCTAAACGTTACTGTGTCTAATCATATGTCGACGCTTGAAAGTGATGCTGTTACAAAATTGGATTCTGTTTTTAAAGGATCTTCTAATTCTGCACCAAGAAACACAGAAGCACGACAAGAGAAGAACCAGGCTTCTTCAAGTGGTCAAAGGGCACAATCCAACGAGCAATCGAATCGCCCGAATCGTCCGGCGAATGGTTCGTCGAATAGACCGTCTAATGGGCAAAATCGTCCGGCCAATGGTTCAACAAACCGACCATCAAATAATTCATCAAACAGAACGTCAAATGGCTCAGCAAATAGACCATCAAACGGCCCATCAAACAGACCGGCCAATAACAATTCAACGAATCGTCCATCGAACAATTCGTCTAATGAACAAAGATCAACGGCACAAAACAGTGGCGAAAAATTTAAGAATGCAAAAGGTAACCAAAATCGAAATATGTCCCAAAATAATAATAATAACAACTCAAACAACAACAAAAATAAAGGCGGCTTTAACAATCAACAACGCAAAAAGCCGGGTATTCACGGAGGCAAACGCCGCCATCCAAAGACACATCAACCAACTATTCCACAAGCTCCAAAAGAGCTGCCGGAAAAAATTACGTTTTATGAGTCTCTATCCGTTGCAGAATTAGCGAAAAAGCTTCACAGAGAACCATCTGAAATCATCAAAAAATTGTTCATGTTAGGCGTTATGGCAACGATTAACCAGGAATTGGACAAAGATGCAATCGAGCTGATCTGTGCTGAGTACGGCGTAGAAGTAGAAGAAGAAGTGCGTATTGATAAAACAGACTTGGATGTTTACTTCGACCAAACAGAGGTAGTTGATGAACAACAAGTAATACGTCCTCCGGTTGTAACAATCATGGGTCACGTGGACCATGGTAAAACAACATTACTTGACTCAATCCGTAATTCAAAAGTAACTGCTGGTGAAGCAGGCGGAATTACGCAACATATTGGTGCATACCAAGTAAAAATCGATGACAAAAAAATTACGTTCCTTGATACTCCAGGACATGCTGCATTTACAACGATGCGTGCACGTGGTGCGAGCATTACCGATCTAGCAATTATCGTTGTTGCCGCTGATGATGGTGTGATGCCACAAACAGTCGAAGCAATCAACCATGCGAAAGCTGCCGAAGTGCCAATTATTGTTGCAGTTAATAAAATGGATAAGCCATCTGCGAATCCAGATCGCGTAATGCAAGAATTGACTGAACACGGCTTGGTGCCAGAAGATTGGGGCGGCGATACAATTTTCGTGCCAATATCTGCCTTGAAAGGCGAGGGTATTGATACGCTTTTAGAGATGATACTATTAGTGTCTGAAGTCGCTGAATTAAAAGCAAATCCAAGTCGTTCAGCTATCGGTACAGTTATTGAAGCACAACTGGATAAAGGCCGTGGCTCTGTTGCAACATTACTAGTTCAAGATGGAACTTTACGTGTTGGTGACCCAATTGTAGTAGGTCATGCTTATGGACGTGTACGTGCGATGGTAAATGATATTGGACGCCGAGTAAAAGAAGCGGGTCCTTCAACTCCAGTTGAAATCACTGGTATCAACGAAGTGCCGCAAGCAGGTGACCGTTTCGTAGTCTTCGAAGATGAGAAAACTGCCCGCCAAGTGGGTGAATCTCGTGCAATGACGGCAATCCAGGCAAACCGTTCTGAGAAACAACGCGTAACATTAGATAACCTATTTGAACAAATGTCCCATGGCGAAGTTAAGGAATTAAACTTAATCGTAAAAGCCGATGTTCAAGGTACTGTTGAAGCAATGGCTGCATCATTGATGAAAATCGAGGTAGCAGGCGTTAACGTAAAAATCATCCACACTGGTGCAGGTGCAATTACAGAATCTGATATTTCGTTAGCTGCAGCATCAAACGCTATCGTAATTGGATTCAACGTTCGTCCTGACGTAAATGCAAAACGTGCTGCCGATGAAGAAGGCGTTGATATTCGATTACATCGCATTATTTACAAAGTAATCGAAGAAATCGAAGCAGCGATGAAAGGAATGCTGGATCCAGAATTTGAGGAAAAAATTATTGGCCAAGCAGAAGTCCGTCAAACGATTAAAGTATCAAAAGTTGGTACAATCGCTGGTTCTTATGTAACTGAAGGTAAAGTAACGCGTGATTCAGGCGTTCGTATCATTCGCGAAGGAATCGTTGTATTTGAAGGTGAATTAGATTCGCTAAAACGTTTCAAAGACGATGCAAAAGAAGTTGCAAAAGGTTACGAATGTGGTATTACAATTAAAAACTTCAATGACATCAAAGAAGGCGATATTATCGAAGCCTTCGTTATGGAAGAAATTAAACGATAATGATCGTTTATGCGGAAGTTGAGTTCATCATTTCTGATTCACATTCGTTAAAAGAAAAGCGAGCAGTACTCCAGCGAATGATTACACGAACAAAACAGAAATTTAATGTTTCTGTTGCAGAAATAGATCATCAAAATGTGTGGCAACGGACAAGAATCGCTCTTGTCTGTGTGTCCTCATCCAAGATGAGTGCAGAGAGAGAAATCAATCATGCCCTTCACTTCCTAAAGTCAAATCCATCCTGGGAACAACTAGAGGTTTGGACAGACTACTTATGAAACATTTTTAAATCTTAAATTGTACTCTTACAACACAAACGGATCGCTTTTTTCGAGCAATTGGGTTGTGACATTAGAGGCAATTTTTAGCGGATAAGAGAAAGTATTTTACTTTTTTATCCGTATAAATGCAACTAAGGCTAATTGCCAAAGAGTCGGCAATTAGCCTAGTTTTCTAATCTTTATAAAGAGGTGTCACTATATGTCATTACGTTCAAATCGAATAGCAGAACAGATGAAAAAAGAGCTTGGTGATATCATCACCCGTAAATTAAAGGACCCACGTGTCGGGTTTGTCACAATAACAGATGTAGCTGTTACCGGGGACTTACAACAAGCAACAGTCTATATTTCATCTCTGGGCAATGACCGAGAACGCGAAGAAACGCTTAAAGCTTTAGTTAAAGCGGCAGGTTTCATCCGCACTGAAATTGGTCATCGCATTCGCTTGCGTCGTACACCGGAAATTACATTTGAATTCGATTCATCTATAGAATATGGCAATAAAATCGATGCACTATTACGTTCACTAAATGATGAATAATTGATCGATTCGAAGTAAAGTCTACATCTGCATAAACTTGTGCGATGTAGGCTTTTTCTTGTGATTTTTTCGAAAAAACTCCATCGATACCGACAAAAGCACTGGATTATATCCATATAATCAACCATTAAATAAAATAAACATTTTCTAAAGGAGAACACATATGAACGGCATCCTACCTCTCTGGAAAGAACGGGGCATGACTAGTCATGATTGCGTCTTTAAATTGCGTAAAATTTTAAAAACGAAGAAGGTTGGCCATACAGGGACACTCGACCCAGCGGTTGAAGGCGTGCTCCCCATCTGTATCGGACAAGCCACAAGAATTGCCGAATACTTAACTGATGCAGGGAAAACATACGAAGCAGTAGTATCTATCGGCAGAACAACGACAACAGAAGATGCAGAAGGAGAAACGGTTGAGGAGAACTTATCGCCTAAGTCATTCTCCAGACGACAACTGCTCGACGTTCTTGAACAATTAACCGGAGAAATTGAACAAACTCCACCAATGTACTCAGCTGTTAAGGTGAACGGAAAAAGGCTATACGAGTATGCACGTAAAGGGGAAACTGTCGAACGTCCAACGAGAAAAGTCACAATATATGATTTGGAATTACTGGACGATGAACAAGTATATGATGGACAAGAAGTTTCTTTTCGTATCCGTGTCGTATGCAGTAAAGGGACGTATATCCGCACACTCGCTGTTCAAATTGGCGAAAAACTTGGTTACCCGGCCCATATGGCTTCCCTCGTACGGAAAGCATCAGGGACATTTACTGAAAAGGAATGCGTAACATTGCAACAGGTGCAAGAAATCATGGATGAAGGAAAGATAGATGATGCGCTTCTACCTGTAGAATATGCACTATCGGCCTATCCATTTATTGAGATGGAGGAAGCCAATAAGAAGCAAATTTTAAATGGACAAGTGCTTCCGATACATGCATTATTGAAAGAACATGATAAAATTGTATTTAGCATTCAACAGAAAGCCAATGCAGTCTATATACAACATCCGACAAAAGAAGGGTTCATGAAGCCGGAGAAGATGTTCCCAAATTGATTAGGAGGCGAGTTCCATTATGAAGGTAGTTCATTTAAAATATCCGCATCAACTAAACGTGACACAAGAATTTACTACTGCCTATTCTCTAGCAGTAGGTTTCTTTGATGGGGTACATAAAGGGCATCAAGCAGTAATACAAAGTGCAAAAGAGATGGCGAAGCGACTCAATATCGAAAGTGCAGTCATGACGTTTGACCCTCATCCATCAATCGTTTTAGGCGGACGCAGAGAAAAGGTTTTTTACATAACTCCCCTGCAGCAGAAACTGGATGTCTTGGAAAACTTCGGTGTAGAAAATGTCTTTGTAGTTCATTTTACATCGGATTTTGCTAAACTTTCACCTGAAGACTTCATCCAATACTTTATAAAAGATCTAAATGTAAAGCACATCTCCGCGGGTTTTGATTTCTCTTTCGGCCAATTTGGAAAAGGCAATATGGAAACGATGCAAACGCTCAGCAATGGGGAATACGGTGTCACTGTCATTGACAAGCAAAGTGACCAAGAAGAGAAAATCAGCTCTACAAGAATCCGAAGATACTTGCAAGATGGCGACATGGAAAGTGCTGCAAAACTATTAGGACGCGCATTTGAAGTGCCGGGAATCGTCATTCATGGAGATAAGCGCGGGCGTACAATCGGTTTCCCAACTGCAAATATACAATCGATGGAAGGTAGCTTCATTCCAGCAACAGGTGTGTATGCCGTCAAGATTCTTGTGCAAAATAAATGGCATGATGGTGTTTGTAATGTTGGATATAAACCGACCTTTAAAAATCCCGAGGATAAACAACTGTCCATCGAAGTGCATATTTTGGACTTCAATAAAAACATCTACGGCGAAGAAGTTAAAGTAGGATGGTACAAACGAATCCGTAGCGAGAAAAAATTTGATGGGATTGAATCTTTAAAAGTCCAAATAGAAAAAGATAAAAACGAAGCCATCGAATATTTTACAGCATATTCGTAATAGTTGATTGTCAAACGGAAGTATGGTACTATTCATTAAGTGCAAAAGCACAAACCTTAGCTCGGCTTTCCGATTCTCCAACGACTGCTGTGCTATAGGGGTAAATTAAATTTATGGGAGGTCCATTCAACATGGCAATTACAAAAGAACGTAAAAACGAAATTATCGCTGAGTTCCAAACTCACGAAGGAGATACTGGTTCTCCGGAAGTACAAATCGCAGTATTAACTGCTGATATCAACGCTTTAAACGCGCACTTAAGTACGCACAAAAAAGATTACCACTCTCAACGTGGTCTTCTTAAAAAAATCGGTCGTCGTCGTCACTTATTGAAATATCTTCGTGAAAATGACGTTCAACGCTACCGTGAATTAATCAAACGTTTAGGCTTACGTCGATAATAAATGTGCCAAGCAGCTTTTCTTTTGCTACTTAGTAGCATCTCCTCAGGGAAGCAAACAGTCAAGAGCCAAGCTGCTTAGCTAGACATAGGGAAGCGGGCAACTGCCCCTTAGTTTTGGAAAAGCGGGAACATTCCCGCTTTTTATTTATGTAAAAAGTATATGGTCAAATATAACAATTTCGCCGATATCAAGTATTTAAATGAAAAATTTGGACAAGTTAAAAATAAGACTTTTTCACAAAATAAATTAAACATATTCAATCATTCATTATAAATGAACTGATTTTTAGATAATGGATAAATATCTCCTAAAGTAATTGTAAAAATTATACGAATTAGACATAATTAGATTGAAAATATTTAGCATATAAATTGGTTTTTTGATACACTTACTATGATTATAGTCGTGAAGTAGTGTGTTTCAAGAGAAAGGGGTTCATTAAATGACCGAAAAGAAAGTCTATTCATATGAATGGGCTGGCCGACAACTAGTAGTAGAAGTAGGACAGCTAGCAAAACAAGCAAATGGTGCTGCATTAATCCGTTACGGTGAATCAGCGGTACTATCAACAGCAACAATGTCAAAATCACCTAAACCATTAGATTTCTTCCCATTAACAGTAAATTATGAAGAACGTCTTTACGCAGCAGGTAAAATCCCTGGTGGTTTCATTAAGCGTGAAGGACGTCCATCCGAGCATGCGATTCTAGTTTCACGCTTAATTGACCGTCCAATTCGCCCAATGTTCCCTGATGGCTTCCGTAATGAAGTACAAGTTATTTCAATGGTCATGTCATCCGATCCAAATTGCCCGACAGATGTAGCTGCAATGTTCGGTTCTTCTCTAGCTTTGGCTGTTTCGGATGTTCCATTTGATGGCCCTATTGCCGGAGTCCATGTCGGTTATATCGATGGGGAATTCGTCCTCAATCCAACTACTGAACAATCAGAAAAAAGCACGATTCACTTAACAGTGGCAGGAAACAAAGATGCCATCAACATGGTTGAAGCTGGTGCACTAGAAGTGCCGGAAGAAATCATGCTTGAAGCAATCATGTTCGGTCATGAAGAAATTAAAAAGTTAATCGCATTCCAAGAACAAATTGTGGCCGAAGTGGGCAAAGAAAAAATCGCTGTGGAATTATATGAAATCAATGAAGAACTTCAAACACAAGTAAAAGCAATGTGTGAAGAGGAAATGATTGCTGCTATTCAAACAGTGGAAAAGCATGCGCGTGAAGAAGCAATCGGTGTTGTAAAAGAACGCGTCATGGCAAGTTATGAAGAGCAAGAAGCAGACGATGAGACATTAAAACAAGTTAAAACAATTTTAGATAAAATGGTAAAAGAAGAAGTCCGTCGTCTAATTACACAAGACAAAGTGCGTCCGGATGGCCGTAAACCGGATGAAATTCGTCCTTTATCTTCTGAAGTCGGTCTATTAGAGCGTACTCACGGTTCAGGGCTGTTCACACGTGGGCAAACTCAAGCACTATCAATATGTACATTAGGGCCTCTTGGCGATGTTCAAATCATTGATGGCTTAGGTCTTGAAGAGTCTAAACGTTTTATGCACCATTATAATTTCCCACAATTCTCTGTTGGGGAAACTGGACCAATCCGTGGACCAGGCCGTCGTGAAATCGGTCACGGTGCTTTAGGTGAACGTGCATTATTAGCAGTCATTCCTGATGAAGCGGACTTCCCATACGCGATTCGTTGTGTATCAGAAGTTCTTGAATCTAACGGATCAACTTCCCAAGCATCGATTTGTGCGTCGACACTTGCAATGATGGATGCCGGTGTTCCAATTAAAGCTCCTGTAGCAGGTATTGCGATGGGCCTTGTAAAAAAAGGTGAACACTATACAATCTTGACGGATATTCAAGGTATGGAAGACCACCTTGGCGATATGGACTTCAAAGTAGCAGGTACTGCCAAAGGGGTAACAGCACTTCAAATGGACATCAAAATCGATGGCCTTTCACGCAACATTCTTGAAGAAGCGTTACAACAGGCTAAAGCGGGCCGTATGATCATCCTTGAATCTATGTTGGCAACACTTGCTGAGTCACGTACAAATCTGTCTAAATATGCACCGAAAATTGAAGTAATTCGCATCAATCCAGATAAAATCCGTGATGTAATCGGATCTGGCGGTAAAACAATCAATAAAATCATCGATGAAACTGGTGTGAAAATCGATACAGAACAAGATGGTACAATCTACATTTCTTCTGCAAATGAAGAAATGAACAAACGTGCGAAAGAAATCATCGAATCAATCGTTCGTGAAGCAAAAGTAGGCGAGTACTACATGGCGACGGTAAGACGAATTGAAAAATTCGGTGCATTCTGTGAAATCTTCCCAGGAAAAGATGGCTTGTTGCATATTTCTGAAATCCAGGAAGAACGTACGAACAAAGTGGAAGATGTATTAAAACTTGGCGACGAGTTACTAGTAAAAGTCATCGAAATTGATAACCAAGGCCGCGTTAACTTATCACGTAAAGTGGTCATCAAAGAAGAAAAAGAACGCGCGGAACAAGCTGAACAACAGTAGACAAGTTCGAGCAGGGGAAATATTTCCTCTGCTTTTTTTCTTGTTCGGTAAGTTTAATATTAAAATTGAGTGTAAGGTCTAATAGCATAGGAAGCGATTACCGCTAGAACCGTGCCTAATTAGCCAATAAACGTACTTTCCATCAATAATAAGCGTTGAATTAGGAGGGAGAGGCACCAATACCAATCGCCTTTAAAACCCCTATTTCGCCTGTTCTTTCCGTAAGCGCCAGGGTCATCGTATTGAATATCCCGATAGAAGCGATTAGAATCGCAATGGTTCCTATAAATACCAAGCCGAAATCAAGAAGAATAAATCAAGTTCTTCCAATTGTCCTACTTGTGAATAGACTTGATAGTTTTGTTCCTTTAACAACTCACGCACAGGCATAACATTTTCAATGGAATCAACATAAATGTTATCATATTAAATCATTCCTTCATTTTATGTAATAACATCATTGCAGCTAGCAATAATGAAAAAAATGAAAGGAAAAATCTGAAGAAATTTTTAAGATTCAATATTTATGAGCTGAAAATGAAAGTTTCTAAGTTGAAGGTTCGAACAGTTTGGCATATGATTAATCAAATGGGCATTTAAAGATGTTCAGAGGACGTGAAATCTCGTCGATGTTAAAGAAATCTAGATAGGTGAGGGAAAAATTTGGTTACAGTTTATACTTGTCAAAATGGTGTTCGAATTGTTTCGGAGGAAATCCCCCATGTACGTTCCATCTCGGTTGGTATTTGGGTGGGGGCGGGCTCCCGATTTGAGCTCCCGGAAGAAAACGGGATTACACATTTTATTGAACATATGTTATTTAAAGGAACGACAACAAGGACAGCACGGCAAATTGCAGAAGAATTTGATCGCATTGGAGGGGAAATCAACGCCTTCACGTCAAAGGAAAACACGTGCTATTATGCAAAAGTTTTGGATCATCATGGTGAACTGGCCGTTTCGATTCTGGCGGATATGTTCTTCAATTCAACTTTTGATGCCAACGAATTAGACAAAGAACGTCAAGTTGTATTGGAAGAAATACTCATGAGTGAGGATGCACCTGATGATGATGTACACGAACAATTGTGGCATGTCATGTATCCGAAAGATGCTTTAGGATTGCCCATCTTAGGGACGAATAGGACTTTATCCACTTTCACTGAAGAAACGATCCGTAATTATATGGACAAATATTATTACCCAGAAAATATTGTGATATCGATTGCCGGTAATGTAACAAAGGAATTACTCTTACATATCGAGAAGCTTTTTGGCCAGTATGAACGTTCGTCTAAAGCTGTTGATACAACACTGACACATCCGGAATTCCATTCAGGTAAATTCGTGAAAGAACGGGATGTGGAGCAATCTCATCTTGCTATTTCTTATCCAGCTATAGGAGTGAAAGATCCGAATCTAAATAGTTTTATTGCATTAAACAACATTGTTGGAGGGAATATGTCCTCCCGATTATTCCAGGAGGTTAGGGAAGAAAGAGGACTGGCCTATACAATTTACTCCTATCAATCCTGCTATGCCGATGTCGGAGCGTTCACCATTTATGGGAGCACGAACAATCAACAATTGTCGGTTATGCGCGATACTATAAATACAACTTTAAAAAAAGTGCAGGCTGATGGGATAACGGATACAGAGCTGGCTAATGCCAAGGAACAGCTTAAAGGAAGTTTTGTTCTCGGATTGGAAGGCACCAATTCGCGGATGAGCCGAAATGGCCGAAATGAACTAATCCATGGACGACATAAATCAATTGACGAAATTATCTCGGAGATTGATGAAGTTTCCATGGATAAAGTAGATCAGCTCATACGATCTATTTTCTCAGCAGACCCTGCCACTTCCATTATTGGGCAAGGGGTAAAATAATTTAGAATGGCTGTCTTCTATAGCAATAGGAGATAGCCATTTTATTATGGATTGCCTTCGATATGATAATTGGAAGCAATTAAGATTTCTTGTGGATTCAGTAATAATATGTGGGTCTGATCCAGTAAATTAAACTAACTAATATACCGTTTGCAATAATTTAAAAGGTTATGCATCAACCAAATCTGCACTCTTACCGTAATTTGAAATCTGTTCAAAATGGGACTATAAGAGGGTGCCAGCTTGCACGGAATTTCCATATCGTCAAATATCCCTTTCTATAATGGAACCTGCAAAGAGTGGGACATTCAGTGAAGGAAGGAGATTCGAAAAAAGGGGCACCAACAATTCTTGCATTGCATATAGTAACAATAAGCTCATGGGGGAGGGAAAACATGCTGCTATCGGAGCTTGCGGAGAAGGAATTGATTGAGATGGAAAATGGTGTGAGATACGGCTATTTGTCAGAAACGGAATGTCTATTTGATCCCAAAACGGGAAAGATTTTCGGTTTTGAGCTTCATGAACAATCTTCCAAAATGCCATTCCAAAAGAAAAAAGCAACCACACCGCTATTTATTCCTTGGGAAGAAATTCATCTTATTGGAGAAGACAGGATTTTATTCCACCGAACATCATCAAAAAGAAGGCAGTTTGAGTAGATGACTGAAGAGAAATGGCTCGTTATAGGTACGGATATGCGAATGAAAGTATTAGCAAAAAATTTAAGCAATGAACATCGAACAGTATATTATAAAAATTTGGCAGTATGGGATGAAGAGCTTAACAGAACAGTTCTGGAATTTCATCCTGATTTTGTTGTGCTGCCTATTCATCCCTTGCTTGTAGAAGTGCCGCTTGTTTTAGGACTTTCTAAAGCTGTTGTTTTTGCTGGGAAGCTAAATGATGAGTGGCGGGAAATATTAAAAGAAAATGAAATTCATTTTTATTTAGAAGATGAAGGCTTTATATGGCACAATGCGGTTTTAACAGCGGAAGCATTTTTATCCAGCTTCTATAATACAAAAAGAGCAATTTTGGGAAAGAAGTTTGTGATTACCGGTTTTGGGCGAGTGGCCAAAATGGTGGCACATACATTAAGAAGTATGGGTGCCGAGATTTGCATTGCGGTACGCTCCAATGTGCAGCTGAATGAAGCCAAGGCATTTCGGTATGAAGCTGTTGATTTAAATGAAGTTGGAGAAATTGATGGAGATTTCTTTATTAATACAATCCCTGCAAAATGGCTTGATGAGCAATTTAATACGAAAATCTCGATGCCAATTTTTGATTTAGCCTCCTATCCAGGGTGTTTACAAGAAGGTATCAACAGAAAGCAGTATGAACTGTTGCCTGCATTGCCAGGAAAGTTTTTCCCTGAAGATGCTGGAAATGTACTATATGAATCAATTGTTGAACAATTAAGGAGGAGACACACTTGTTAGAAGGTAAAAGAATCGGGCTTGGTATAACAGCATCGCATTGCACGTATGAAGATGTGATTCCAAAAATTGAAAACTTCACGAAAGTTGGGGCAACTGTTGTTCCTATTATTACTCACTCCGTGTTAACGGCTGCAACACGATTTGGAACAGGGGAAGAATGGATTCAAAAAATCGAAGCGCTGACAGGGGAAAAAGTTGTTTCTTCCATTGTAGAGGCTGAACCATTCGGCCCGAAAAATCCATTGGATTGCATGGTTATCGCGCCGATGACAGGCAATTCCATCAGCAAATTTGCCAATGCTTCAACGGATAGCCCCGTTTTGATGGCGGCCAAGGCTACGCTTCGAAATGGATCGCCGGTGGTACTTGGGATTTCCACAAATGATGCACTTGGCTTGAACGGCGTCAACATCATGAAGCTAATGAACTCCAAAAATATTTATTTTATCCCGTTTGGCCAAGATGATCCAATAAACAAACCGAATTCATTAATCTCCGACTTCACAAAAATGGTCGAAACCGTTGAACATGCCATCCATTATAAAAAACAGCTTCAGCCTCTCCTTATCCAATATTCGAAATAACTAAAAATTCTAACACAAACAGTTTTTTTTATGATACAATTTTCAACATTATGTTATTTGTAATTGAGGAGAGATGAGTTATGGCAAAAGAATTGACAGTTGCAATTGTAGGCGCTACAGGTGCAGTAGGAACAAAAATGAAAGAACAATTATTAAAACGTAATTTTCCGATTAAACATATAAAATTTTTAGCTTCAGCTCGTTCTGCTGGAACAGAAATTGAATTCGGCGGCAATATATATCAAATTGAAGAGGCAACTCCCGAGGCATTTGAAGGGGTAGACGTCGCACTTTTCTCCGCGGGTGGTTCGGTTTCGGCAAAATTAGCCCCCGAAGCTGCAAAACGTGGAGCAGTGGTAATTGATAATACTAGTCATTTCCGTATGCACCCCGACGTACCTTTAGTGGTGCCTGAGGTCAACAGAGAAGACCTTGCCAAGCATAATGGCATTATCGCAAATCCAAACTGTTCAACAATTCAAATGGTGGCTGCATTGCAACCAATCCGTGAACAATTTGGCTTAACGAAGGTTATTGTTTCAACGTACCAAGCTGTATCGGGTTCCGGTGTTTCAGCAATTGAAGAACTTCGTACACAAAGTGCCGAGTGGGACGCTGGGAAAAATATAGAAGCGAAAATTTTACCAGCGAAATCAGATAAAAAACATTATCCGATCGCACGTAATGTCATTCCGCAAATTGACGTATTTACGGACAATGGCTTTACATACGAAGAAATGAAAATGATCAACGAAACGAAAAAGATTATGCACATGCCAGACTTGGCTGTAGCGGCAACTTGCGTTCGCGTTCCAGTTGTTTCTGGACATTCGGAATCCGTTTATATTGAAGTGGAGAAAGAGATCGGCGTTCAAGAGATGTTCGATGTTTTAAGAAATGCTCCAGGCATTGTTCTACAAGATGATATTTCAGCACAAGACTATCCAATGCCTTTATTTGTTGAAGGGGAAGATCCAGTGTACGTTGGGCGCATACGCCAAGACCTATCAAACAAAAAAGGGTTCCATCTATGGATCGTATCAGATAACCTACTAAAAGGTGCCGCTTTAAACTCAATTCAAATTGCCGAAAGCATGTTAGAGGATAATTTACTCTAAGGGGTGTTTTTTAGTGGACTTAGGTCGAGTTGCTACTGCCATGATTACCCCATTCCACGATAATGGAGCAATTAATTATGAAGTAGCAGAACGAATAATTGAGCACTTAATATCAAATGGTACTGACTCAATTGTGGTATGCGGGACGACAGGAGAGACCCCAACATTATCAATTTCGGAAAAGCGAGCTTTTATTAACTTTACAATAAAGAAAGTCAATAAGCGTATTCCGGTTATTGCGGGTGTCGGTTACAATGACACCGCATACACAATCGAAGCAACGAAAGTGGTTGAAGCTTTTGGTGCTGACGGCATCATGGTCGTGGCACCTTTCTATAACAAGCCAAACCAAAGAGGGATTTACGCCCATTTTGAGGCTGTTGCAAATACAACGGATTTACCGATTGTCGTGTACAATGTCCCAGGACGCACGGGGGTCAATATCACAGCTGACACAACCATTGCATTGAGTAAAATTCCGAATATACGAATTGTGAAGGAAGCAAGTGGCAGTTTGGAACAGATGACGGAAATTTTAAGAGGCGTTCCCGATGATACGTTTGTTTATAGTGGGGATGACGCCCTAACTTTGCCCCTCGTTTCGATAGGGGGCAGAGGGGTGATTTCCGTTGCTTCCCATGTAATCGGAAACGAAATGCAAGAAATGATCCGCGCCTATGAAGAAGGCCGACACAAAGTCGCACAAAGCTACCATCAAGCGATACTGCCACTGGCCAAACAATTATTCGTAGATCCAAACCCAGTCCCGGTTAAATACGCACTAAGTAAACTAGGTTTCCCTGTCCAGCATGTCCGCCTACCATTAGTAGGCTTGTTGGAAGAAGACAAAAAGAACTACGATAAAATCTGGGAAGAATTTGAAGAAAAAGTGCAAGAAATAAAGAGCCACTCGTGAAGAGGCGTCGATGAAGGAGCAAACACTTTTAGTAGGTGTTTGCTTTTTTGTTTTTTGCAATATTGAATGAGGCACTTATTCAAAGTGCATTCTTCGGAGAATGTCAGTTGATTTAAAATTCTTTTTAAGAATCCTTAAAATCCTTCTCCTCGAGTCGATGATCTGACACCATTCATATATCTTACTTGTCGTCACTTTTTCATTCGGAAAGAGGAGTTTAAATTCCTTTACATTTCGCACTACTGCTGATTCAACTGATTCTTTATTCCCACAGGAGGTACAAGTGCACTTCTTGCCTTGGACGGAAATGGCAAAGGACTGGCAGCACGCACAATACATTCCTTTACGTAACTGATGATAATGGTAAGGGGGGAGCTGTTGGTATGGATTTTCATCAATATGTAAAGTCAGTAACCGTTCAGCTGTTTTTATATGATCTTCAGGCACTTCGGATTCACTGGAGTGAAGTTTTTTTATAAAACCATTTAATTGAGATGGAAAAATAAAAGGTACACCGTGAGGAGCTTGATATAAAGTAAACTCGGGATTTATAAAGATTACCAAGGGGTGAATGGAAGTCTTGAACTGAAATTTTAAGAACAATTGACGGAGTAAGGATTCGGTTCTGTATAACTGAATTAAGGGGTTGGTTATTTCTGCTTGATCTTTTAGAAATATTTTATCTGTTTTGTAGCTGTAATTTCCAGAGTAATTTTTAATTTCTAGAAGGTAAACGGCATCTTTCAACATAATCAAAGAATCAATTTGAAAGGTTTGGTTATTTACTTTGAGTAACAAGTCATTTAATACGAGACACTCACACTCTATGTTTTCCAGAAGTAAGTCAAATAAAAGTTCACCTTCAAAACCCTTTTTAAGGCTAATGTAGTTTTGCTGGTAGGCCATGGACAAATCCATACGATTTCTAAGTGTCTTTAAAATTATTAATTCTTTAGGTTCGGTTCTAGGTTTGAATATCATGCCATGTATTGCTCCTTTCTTTTTTTATTATTTTATAAGGAATAATTAAAAATTGTAACAAAGGTTTCCAAAAAACAACTTTGGCATTTCGAACAAAGGAATAGGGTACATGTAAACAGGCTATTTAAATCGGAGAATTTGGAGCTAGAACGCCCCTCGAGATGGGGGAAGAGTAAACGTAGGGAAGAATGCTTGGGAGGGCACAAAAACAGGCGGCTTTAGCTAACGAAAAGGCTATGGCAAGTAAGTGCCGCTAAATAGAACGGTAATAAGACAAATCGGAGGAGCATGGGCCGAGAGATGTCACCAAACAGGCGGGAATTAGACAAATCGATGTAGGAGGAGCCAAGAAGTGTCACCTAAGAAGCTGCAATAAGACATATCGAAGAAGCAGGGGCCGGGAAGTGACACCAAACAGGCATCAATAAGACAAATCGGAGGAGCACGAGCCGGGAAGTGACACCAAACAGGCATCAATAAGACAAATCGGAGGAACACGAGCCGAGAAGTGACACCAAACAAGCATCAATAAGACAAATCGGAGGAGCGCGTGCCGAGAAGTGTCACAAAACAAACGGCAATAAGACAAACCGGAGGAGCACGAGCCGAGAAGTGACACCAAACAAGCATCAATAAGACAAACCGGAGGAGCACGAGCCGAGAAGTGACACCAAACAAACGGCAATAAGACAAATCGGAGGAGCACGAGCCGGGAAGTGACACCAAACAAGCATCAATAAGACAAACCGAAGAAGCATGAGCCAAGAATTGTCACCAAACAAGCAGCAACAAGACAAATCGGAGGAGCATGGACCGAGAGATGTCACCAAACAGGCATCAATAAGACAAACCGAAGAAGCATGAGCCAAGAATTGTCACCAAACAAGCAGCAACAAGACAAATCGGAGGAGCACGAGCCAAGAATTGACACCAAACAGGCAGCAATAAGACAAACCGAAGAAGCATGAACCAAGAAGTGACACCAAACAGGCATCAATAAGACAAACCGAGGAAGCATGAACCAAGAAGTGTCACCAAACAACCATTAATAAGACCATTCTGGATAACAAGCCCCCTATTCTATCACTAGTAAGTTACCAAAACATGCTCCACCAAACTGTACACCTACCCCCATCCCAAAAACACCAGACCCTCCCCAAACCCCCATACTTGTAAAAAATTCGCTTTTTTATTTGTGCTTCATCCGTGGACACCGTATAATGGGGTATAAGTGGTTGCGTTCGGTATAATATAGGAGGAAATCAAGTGACAAAGACTAAAAACGAAGTAATCCGAGTAATCCCTCTTGGTGGAGTTGGAGAAATCGGGAAATCGATGTATGTAATTGAAATCGATGACGAACTTTTCATTGTTGACAGTGGATTAATGTTCCCGGAAGATGAAATGCTTGGAATAGATATCGTCATCCCTGATATTACATACTTAGAAGAAAATAAAGAGCGTGTAAAAGGGATCTTCCTAACACATGGACATGAAGATGCAATTGGTTCAATTGCTTATGTACTACAAAAAATTAAAGCGCCTGTATATGGTTCCAAATTGACGGTAGCCTTGGCAAAAGAGCATTTAAAAGATTTACAAGTTTCACAGCCTGTGAAGTTTTTTGAAGTAACAAATAGAAGCCGTATGAATTTTAATTCGACGTATGTAACATTCTTCCATACGACGCATAGTATTCCAGATTCGTTGGGAATTGTTTTCCATACTTCGGAAGGGGCGATCGTTCATACTGGGGAATTTAAATTTGACCAGTCGGCAAAAGGCAAATTTAAACCGGATATTGCGAAGATGGCACAGTTAGGTGAAGAAGGCGTATTTATGTTGCTTTCTGAATCCACTGAAGCAGAACGTCCAGGCCATACAACGAGCGAAGTCGAGATTGAAGAGAAACTAGCAAAATACTTCCATGCTGCACCTGCCCGTATACTTGTGGCTGTGTATGCATCGAATTTCATTCGCATTCAGCAGGTTTTCAACCATGCTCAGGAATCAGGTCGAAAAGTGGCCGTTGTTGGAAAGAGCCTAGAAAAAGTAATCGATATCGGTTTAAATCTTGGCTATCTAACAGTGGACGAAACAACACTTATTCCTGTCAACACAATTCAGAAATATCCGGATGAGGAGTTAATCATTCTGGTGACAAGCAATCAGGGCGAGCCCTTGGAAGCAATCGATAAAATTGTCCGTAAGCAACACCGTGATATCCGCATAAAAGATACGGACACAGTGTTAATTACATTTACACCATCACCAGGCATGGAAGTGCAAATGGGAACAGCAATGAACAACCTTGCAAAAGCAGGGGCGAACGTCTTGGCAGCTGACAAGAAAATTCATGTTTCAGGTCATGGCAGCCAGGAAGATTTAAAAATGATGCTGAACTTGATGAAACCAAAATACTTTATCCCAATCCAGGGCGAATACAGAATGCTGATTGCCCATTCCAAACTTGCTCAGCAAGTGGGGATGAAAAAGTCACAAATCTTTATCGCCGACAAAGGGGATATCGTGGAATACAAAAATGGTAAAATGAGAATGAGCGGCCGTGTTCAAGCAGGCAATGTCTTAATTGACGGAATTGGTGTAGGTGACGTAGGGAACATCGTCTTAAGAGATCGTAAATTATTATCACAGGACGGAATTTTCATCGTTGTTGTTACATTAAATCGTGCTCAAAAAAGAATTGCTTCCGGCCCGGAAATTTTATCGCGCGGATTTGTTTATGTGCGTGAGTCAGAGGAGTTAATCCTTGAAGCTACTGAACTTGCACGAACAGTTATTGAAAAATATGTCAATAAAGATACTTTTGAATGGACAAACATTAAACAAGAAATCCGTGATACACTAAATGCTTATTTATTCCAAAAAACAAAGCGCCGCCCAATGATTATCCCAATAATAATGGAATACTAAGCGAGAGTTTAGGTGCGTTGTAGACAATAAAATAAGTTCTTCCTTTGCAATGTGAGGAACCGTCGCAACAAAAGGATTTTCTTAACCGTTTCTGGTCGAGGAAATCCTTTTTGTCTTCAACAAAATTTTTAGAAGAAGGGGTGAAATGAATGGCGGAAAAAAAGACGAAAGCCAAAAAGGGACTACATCCATTAGCATATGAAATCATCGGGTTATTACTAATTGGTGTGGCCATAATCATCTTCTTTGAATTTGGGGTAGTTGGAAGAACAACCCAAACCATATCGATGTTTTTATTTGGCAATCTACATATCGTAGTACCGTTCTTTCTGGTGCTGATTGCCGCTTTATTAATGATTAATAGGGAAGGAATAACGTTTACGGATCGCATTGTCCAAGGTTCGATTTTGATTGTGTGTAGTCTGGCGATTTTCAGCCATAGCGTGCTATTTGAGGAATTGCATAATAGTGACAAATTATTATCTAACTCTGTTATCCGTGAAACATGGCGTTTATTGATCGATATGGAAGGGATCGAGAAACGCAGTAATGCGATCGGTGGCGGTATTATAGGTGCGTTACTGTTCAGTATGTTCCATGTTTTATTTGACTCGACCGGTGCAAAAATAGCTGCATGGCTCCTGTTCTTTATCGGTATGATTTTAATTACCGGTAAAGCGCTAGTACCGGTATTGGTTGATAATGCGCCAAAATGGAAAAAGAAATTCCCGCGGAGAAAGAAAAGAGCAAAGCCGGTCGTAAAAGATGAGAAAAAAACAAGACGCTCCAGAGCCAAAGATGAAGGAGTGTCAGATGAGATTGCGGCAACCTCATCAGAGCCAGCACGTGAAAAAAAACAAAAAAGAAAACGGAAGACCGAACCAATATTTGAAGAAGTGATTGATGAAGAAGATGACTTTGACGAAGAACCAATCATCTCTGCTTTCACACAACATATCCAGCATAAACAGCCGGAGCCAGCGCAAATTACTATAAAAGAAGAAGAGCCGGCAATGGTTGATAAGACGAATATCGACGAAGTCATTCAAAAAGCAGTGGAGACAAATGTTGAAAATGTCGATTATCTATTGCCTTCCATGGATTTGTTATTACTGCCACCTGCTTATGATCAAAGTGGGGAATACTCCGTTATACAAGCAAATGCGAAAAAGTTGGAGCAAACCTTCCTAAGTTTCGGTGTGAAAGCTAAAGTGACCCAAGTCCATCTTGGCCCAGCCGTAACAAAATATGAAGTAATGCCCGACGTTGGGGTCAAAGTAAGCAAAATTGTAAGTTTAACAGATGACTTGGCGTTAGCACTTGCAGCGAAAGATATACGTATGGAAGCACCGATTCCAGGGAAATCGGCAATTGGAATTGAAGTGCCGAATAGCGAAATTGCAATGGTTACATTGCGGGAGGTTCTTGAGGCGAAAGAAAATAATAAACCAGATTCAAAGTTATTGATCGGCTTCGGTCGCGATATTACAGGCCAAGCCATATTAGCGGAGCTGAATAAGATGCCCCACTTACTTGTGGCGGGTTCAACCGGTAGTGGTAAGTCTGTATGTATCAATGGAATTATCATTTCCATTTTAATGCGGGCAGCACCGCATGAAGTGAAAATGATGCTGATCGACCCGAAAATGGTAGAGCTGAATGTTTATAACGGAATTCCGCATTTGCTTGCACCCGTTGTAACAGATGCACGTAAAGCATCGCAAGCACTGCAAAAAGTGGTTTCGGAAATGGAACGGAGATATGATTTATTTTCCCACACCGGCACAAGAAATATTAAAGGGTATAACGATCATATTGATAAACACAACCTGCAAACGGAAGAAAAACAACCGAAACTTCCATATATTGTCGTTATCATCGACGAGTTGGCCGATCTTATGATGGTGGCTTCCCACGATGTGGAGGATTCTATTACACGATTGGCACAAATGGCGCGTGCTGCTGGAATCCACTTGATTATTGCGACACAACGTCCATCAGTGGATGTAATTACAGGAGTCATTAAAGCAAATATCCCTTCCCGAATCGCTTTTGCTGTATCATCTGCTATCGATTCGCGCACAATACTAGATATGGGTGGTGCTGAAAGATTACTTGGAAGAGGTGATATGTTATTCTTGCCGGCTGGCTCATCTAAACCAATACGCGTTCAAGGTTCATTCCTATCTGATGAAGAAGTTGAAGAAGTTGTGGACTTTGTTATAGAACAACAGAAAGCCCAATATGACGAAGCGATGATACCCACTGATGAACCGGAAAAATCTTTTGAAGACGAAACAGACGATTTATATGATGAGGCTGTACAACTTGTCGTCGAGATGCAAACAGCATCCGTTTCCATGCTTCAAAGGCGCTTTAGAATTGGCTACTCCAGAGCGGCACGAATAGTAGACCAAATGGAAATCAGGGGAGTGGTTGGTCCTCCGGATGGAAGTCGTCCGAGACAAGTTCTGTTGGATAAAGCAAATGTAGAGTAATGGGTAAAGTTGTTAAATTATTGGGTGATGTGATAATTTTTCTAATTATTGTAGGCTATTACACAACAGTTTTTTGTTTTTACTATTTTCATTATTCAAGAAAAATGGTATATTATGAATCGATTAGTAGGAATGTTCAACATCAGATGTCTGATCTTGCGTTGTATGGTGGTGATGGAATTGTCGATAAAAACAGATCATCGTCATTTATATCTTCAAGTGATTGATCGATTAAAGGCGGATATTGAAAGCGGTATCTATCGTGAAAACGAAAAATTACCTTCAGAATTCGAACTATCGAAAAAGCTTGGAATAAGTCGAGCAACTCTACGTGAAGCGCTTCGGCTATTGGAAGAGGAAAACATCATCATTAGGCGTCATGGTGTTGGGACATTTGTAAATCCAAAACCTGTATTTACATCAGGAATTGAAAATTTATCAAGTATCTCCTCCATGATTGAAAATGCTGGAATGACACCAGGGACTCTTCTTTTTGACGCAACTGAATGTACTCTAACAGATGATGATCTTGATCGCTTTCAATGTGACAAGGATGACCGAGTATTAACAATTGAACGTGTCAAAACTGCTGATGGGGAGCCGGTTGTTTATTGTCTAGATAAAGTACTGGCCAAGCATCTTCCAGCTGATTATGTTCAAAACAGAGAAGTATCCATTTTCTCGTCACTTGAACAATCTGGTGATATTCATGTTGCTTATGCAGTCACGTACATAGATCCAGTAGGCTATCATGAACAAGTATCACCAATTTTGAATTGTGGTCGAGAAACAGCATTGCTCGTATTAAAGCAACTTCATTATGATGATAGTGATCGCGTTGTTCTTTATTCAAAGAACTACTTCAGGGCTGATAAATTCAGCTTCCATGTAATTCGAAAACGGGTGTAGAACATTTCTGAAACAATTTCCTGCTAATTACAAATCTTTGGGGGGTAACACAAATGAAAAAACGTAAATTTGGTTTAGCTCTTGCTTCAATCTTTGCGGCTGGTTCAATCCTTGCTGCATGTGGCGGAGGCGAAGAAAAAGAAGAAAAAACAACTTCAGATTCTGGCACTACTGAACAAACTTCAGACTTCTCGGTAGCAATGGTAACTGATACAGGTGGGGTTGATGACAGATCTTTCAACCAATCTACTTGGGAAGGTATCGAAGCTTTTGGTAAAGAAAACGGCCTTGAAAAAGGCGACGGTGGTTACGACTACCTTCAATCAGCTGCAGAATCTGATTATGTAACTAACTTAAATAGCTTAATTCGTCGTGATTTCGACTTAGTATTTGCAGTAGGTTTTGCTTTACACAATGCTGTAGCAGAAGTTGCTGATCAACAACAAGATGCGAAAATCGCTATTATCGATGAAGTAGTAGCTGACAAAGAAAACGTAGCTTCAATTATGTTCCGTGCAAACGAAGCATCTTACCTTGCTGGTGTAGCAGCAGCTAAAGAAAGCAAGTCTGGTAAAATCGGATTCATCGGTGGTATGACTGGTGAAATTATCGGTGGATTCCAAGCTGGTTTCGAAGCTGGTGTAGCAGCAGTTAACCCTGATATCGTAGTTGACGTTGAATATGCAGAAAGCTTTACTGATGCTGCAAAAGGTCAACAAATTGCTAAAAGAATGTATGATTCTGGTGTAGATATTATCTTCCACGCAGCTGGTGGTGTTGGTAACGGTTTATTCACAGAAGCAAAAGAACGTAAAGCGAAAGATCCTAACGCTAATGTATGGGCAATCGGTGTTGACCGTGACCAATATGACGAAGGAAAAGTCGATGATTCAACAAACATCATGTTAACATCTGTATTGAAACGTGTTGACGTTGCAGCTCAAGAAGTTGCTAAATTAGCTCAAGAAGGTAAATTCCCTGGCGGAGAGTTAATTACTTACGGTTTAAGTGACGGTGGAGTAGACCTAGCTGATTCTCGTGGTGCAATTTCTGAAGAAACAATGACGACAGTTGAAGAATACAAGCAAAAAATCATTGATGGTGAAATCACGGTTCCAGAACAACCAGAAAAATAATTACTTAATTTGATCATGAAGGCTAGCTTTGCTAGTCTTCATGTTTTGTAAACAAATAATCGTGTAAATCTTCAGTAAAGTTTGAATTATGTACATAATAAACATTTCCGTGGCGCAGTACTCAATGGAAATCTCGAAATCAAGTGAAAGTTGTTGCATATAAATAAACGCACGTAACGATCTAATTAGTTTTCAGAATAAAGAAATTTGTGAAAGCGCTTTTTGTCAAAAGCCTTTCATAGCTTGAATTGATAGATGAAAGGTTTGAATTTAATCGAATTTTACATAAATTACTGTCTTAAATTAAAACCTTTCTTGTGTTAATTTATATACAACACTAGTAATCTCTTTTCATACTGATAACAATCCAACAAGGACATCAGGATGAAACAAACATAAGATTTGCACGGTTGTGGCAAATTTATGTTGACCAATACTAACAGTATCCAAGGGAGTGAACACATTGGAATATGTAATTGAGATGCTTGGAATCCGTAAGCAATTTGGGGATTTTGTAGCCAATGATAACATCACCCTTCAACTTAAAAAAGGCGAGATTCATGCGCTGCTTGGTGAAAATGGTGCAGGGAAATCTACGTTGATGAATGTCCTGTTTGGGTTATATCAGCCTGAAGCCGGAAAAATCCGTGTTCATGGGAAAGATGTAAAAATAACGGACCCGAATGTAGCCAATAAGCTTGGCATCGGAATGGTGCATCAACACTTTATGCTAGTTGAAAATTTCACGGTGACGGAAAATATCATTCTTGGTAGTGAACCTACGAAGATGGGAACAATCAACATTAAAGACGCAGCAAAGAAAGTGCAAACACTTTCTGAACAATACGGCTTGAATGTTGATCCATACGCAAAAATCGAGGATATTTCGGTTGGGATGCAACAGCGTGTAGAGATATTGAAAACGCTTTATCGTGGTGCAGATATCATCATTTTCGATGAGCCGACTGCTTCATTGACTCCTCAAGAGATTACAGAATTGATGCAAATTATGAAACGTTTAATTGAAGAGGGTAAATCCATCATCTTGATTACACATAAATTAAACGAAATCATGGAAGTGTCTGACCAAGTAACCGTTATTCGTAAAGGTAAAGGGATTGGAACAGTCACAACCTCAGAAACGAATCCAACAGAACTTGCTGAGCTAATGGTAGGTCGTCAAGTTGTGTTCAAAACTGAAAAAATCGCTTCTAATCCAAAAGAAGTAGTTCTTCAGATTGATTCACTGACAGTGGCAGACAACCGAGGAATTGATAAAGTGAAAAACCTTAACCTGACAGTTCGTGCCGGTGAAATTGTAGGGATAGCAGGGATTGACGGTAATGGTCAATCTGAACTGATCGAGGCGATAACGGGTCTTCGTAAAGTGAAAAACGGTAATATTAAATTAAATGGCAAGGAAATCACGGGTTTAAAACCTAGAAAAATTACTGAATCGGGCGTAGGCCATATTCCTCAAGACCGTCATAAGCATGGACTGGTTCTTGATTTCCCGATCGGGCATAATATTGCATTGCAAACGTATTACAACAAACCGATTTCTAAAAATGGCGTTATTGATTATAAGAAAGTTAATGAATTTGCTCGCCAAATCATCGATCAATATGATGTTCGTTCCGGTGAGGGAGAAATGTCACTGGCCCGTTCACTATCGGGCGGTAACCAACAAAAGGCCATTATTGGTCGTGAAGTAGAGCGCAACCCGGATTTATTAATTGCTGCTTTGCCAACTCGAGGACTTGATGTCGGGGCGATTGAGTTTATCCACAAACGCTTGATCGAGCAACGTGATAAAGGAAAAGCAGTCTTATTAATATCATTTGAATTAGATGAAGTAATGAATGTTTCCGATCAAATTGCCGTTATCTATGACGGGTATATTATTGATACTGTAAGCCCTCATGAAACGACTGAGCAGGAACTGGGATTACTTATGGCAGGACAATCGTTGCAAGATAACAAAAAGGTAGGTGGTACTCAGTGAGTAAACGACTAGTAAATATACTCGTTCCACTTATCTCGATTCTTTTAGGTTTAATCATTGGTGCTATCGTTATGGCAGTTAGTGGATTTAATCCAATTGATGGATATGTGGCACTTTGGAACGGTATCTTTATGGATACTTATACAATGGGTGAAACGGTTCGCCAAATCACACCTTATATATTCTCCGGTTTGGCTGTTGCATTTGCTTTCCGCACAGGACTATTCAACATCGGGGTAGAGGGTCAGTTGATTATGGGCTGGCTTGCAGCTGCCTGGGTTGGACAAGCTTTTGAATTACCAGCAGTAATACATGTACCAGTGGCACTAATCGCAGCGGCAGCAGCAGGTGCTTTATGGGCATTCATTCCTGGTTTATTGAAAGCGAAGTTGCAAGTTCACGAAGTTATCGTAACAATCATGATGAACTACACGGCATTACATGTTGTAAACGCATTGATCGGTGTCATTTCAGGTGGCGAAGAGCGTACAGAAAAAATTCACGAATCTGCATCATTGCGTTCCGATTTCTTGGAAACAATCACGGATTATTCCCGTATGCACTGGGGTTTCCTGATTGCACTATTGGCAGTAGTAATCATGTGGTTTATTCTTCAAAAAACAACGCTTGGCTATGAGTTGAAAGCGGTTGGTTTCAATAAAAACGCATCCGAATACGCAGGGATGAATGTAAATAAAAACATAATTTTAGCCATGGTTATTTCTGGTGCTTTCGCCGGACTTGGTGGTGCGATGGAAGCGCTGGGGACGTTTGAAAATATGTCGAAACTACATGCCTCAACGGGGATTGGATTTGACGGGATAGCTGTTGCCTTACTTGGGGCAAATCAACCATTTGGAGTACTACTAGGAGCAATTCTATTTGGTGCATTGAAGAATGGTGGATTAAATATGCCGAGTGAAGCAGGCGTACCTACAGAAATCGTTTCGATTGTTATTGCGCTCATTATCTTCTTTGTAGCTTCAGGCTATATTATCCGAGTGGCGCTAGAACGTTTTGGTAAAAAGAGAAAGGAGGAAAAATAACATGAGCTTTTTAGAATTGCTATATTTTATTATTCCTTCTGCCATCTTCTATGCAGCGCCATTAATTTTAACGGCAATCGGTGGGGTATTCACTGAGAGATCAGGGGTTGTAAACATTGGTCTTGAAGGGATAATGATTGTTGGTGCAGCAAGCAGTATCATTTTCAACTTAACATTTGCCGGTCAGCTTGGGGATGCAACACCTTGGTTAGGATTACTTGTCGCAATGGTGTTCGGTATCCTGATCTCGTTGATACTCGCTGTCGCTGCAGTATCATTGCGTGCAGACCAAACGGTTTCCGGGGTTGCCCTTAATATGTTGGGCCTTGCCGTCGCGGTATTTATTGTAAAAATGATTTATGATAAAGGGCAAACCGATTCAATTACTGAACGTTTCTCACGTTTTGATATACCACTATTAAGTGATATTCCTATCATCGGGAAGATGTTCTTTGTGGACGTATATGCAACTTCTATTTTAGCGATAGCTGTTGCCATAATAGCTTGGTATGTAATTTATAAAACTCCTTTTGGCTTACGACTAAGATCAGTAGGGGAACATCCAATGGCTGCGGACACAATGGGTGTAAATGTAACGAAAATGCGCTATGTCGCAGTTATGATTTCCGGGGCACTAGGTGGTATCGGTGGTGCGATATATGCACAAGCAATCTCTGGCAACTTCGGTGCTTCCACAATAAGTGGTCAAGGCTTCATGGCCATTGCAGCAATGATTTTCGGTAAGTGGCATCCACTAGGTGCACTAGGAGCAGCCCTATTCTTCGGATTTGCGCAAGCATTAAGTGTGGTTGGTGGATCGATTCCATATGTACAGGACGTTCCGGATATCTTCTTGCTCATCTTGCCTTACGTCTTAACTGTCCTGGCTTTGGCTGGATTCATCGGAAAAGCCCATGCTCCAAAAGCAAGTGGTGTACCTTACATTAAAGGCAAACGCTAAACTGTAATGCGAATATGCAGCGCCTTCTCTTATCTAAAGGGAAGGCGTTTTTCTTGCCTAGTAAGAGCTAAGTGGGGCGGTTAAGCGTGAAAATTCCCATACGTTTGGAGTATTACCTGGAGAAAATATGGCACAAACAAAAGCTCGAAGAAGATGTTTCTCAAAAATCGCGCCACTTTCATGAATTAAACCCGCATTCAAGGGTAAAATGAATAAATGGATAATGTAGATTAGAAACAAATTGGATTATTTTTGCATATTCACCAATTCTACATGTATAGTAGTATTATCTCTGTTTTTCTGGTCCCATGAAGATTTTCGAAGACCACAACCAAGTTAATAAACAGTCAGTGTATTTACAGTGGCCACTGAGATGATAGGAGGAGTTTTTTTGTTTTTATCGACACAGTTAGCTGAAGGTGTGAATCTGCATATTCGACAAACTACACAATTTAAAACTGTGAGTTTTTCAATAAAATTTAGAGCACCATTAAATCAACAAACGGCTGCAGAACGTGCAGTTTTATCAAATGTTCTTCAGCATAGTAATGGAAAGTTCAAAAAATCGGCCGAATTTAGAAGCTATCTAGATGATTTATTTGGTACGGTATTATATTTTGATGCGTCAAAACGTGGAAATGAGCATACGCTTCTATTAAATGTTGAAACTGTCAATGATCAATATCTTCAACAAAACCAAGTATTTAATGAAGTGTTGGAGCTTATTAATACAGCGATTTTGGAACCAAATTTTGATAACGGTGCTTTTGTACCATCAATAGTGGAACGTGAAAAGGAAATGGTCACACAACGTATTCAATCCATTTTTGATGATAAAACGCGTTATGCTCAGCATCGTTTAACACAGATAATACGGCCAAATCATCCTGCATCGATTTCGGCAAACGGTACGATCGATACAGTGAAGCAAATCACGCCTGAGTCATTAACAAAGGCTTATGAGACGATGATCCACGAAGATAAAGTCGATATTTATGTTGTTGGGGATATCGATGTGGAAGCCGTGCAGAAAAAACTAACGGAAGCCCTTCCTTTTAAAGACCGGACGCCAAAAAAATTGGAACAGGATTCGAACGAATCAAAACCAGAAAAAGACTATACAAAAGAGCAGCAAGATATGAAACAAGGGAAACTCCATATCGGGTTTAGTACGCCAGTACGTTTCGGTGATGAGGACTATGCGAAAATGCAGATTTTTAATGGCGTCTTCGGTGGGTATGCCCACTCCAAACTATTCATGAATGTCCGTGAAAAAGAAAGCTTGGCATACTATGCATCCAGTTCTTATAATTCCCAGTACGGCCTCGTTTATGTTGTGTCGGGCATTGAGCCTTCCAACGAAAAGAAGGCCATCGACGTAATAAATGAACAATTAGATGCGATGAAAAATGGAGAAATAACAGATTTGGAACTTTCCCAAACAAAAGCGATGCTAGTAAACCAACTGAAAGAAACACTTGATCTCGCACGTGGGCAAATAGAGATTTTTGATCAATATAAAAACTTGGATGAAACGTTCTCGGTAGATATCTGGAAGGAACGTTGGGATCAGGTTACAAAAGAAGATGTGCAAGAAATGGCTTCTCAAATACAATTGGAAGCAATCTATTTCTTATGCGGGAAGGAGGCCTAAATCGTCATGAAAACGATTGAATTTAAACAGTTAGATGAAACTTTATTCTATAAAAAATTATCAAATGGTTTGGATGTATATATTTTACCAAAAAAAGGTTTTTCAAAAACGTTTGTGACATTCACGACGAAATACGGCTCCATTGATCGTACATTTGTGCCACTTGGAGAATCGGAAGCTATCACGGTTCCTGATGGGATTGCACATTTCCTGGAGCATAAGATGTTCGAAAAAGAAGATGGGGATGTATTCCAGCAGTTTAGTGAAGCGGGAGCCTCTGCAAATGCCTTTACTTCCTTTACTCGTACAGCTTATTTGTTCTCGGCGACAGACCATATCTATAAAAGTACCGAGACTTTGCTTAATTTTGTTCAAGAGCCTTATTTTACTGACAAAACAGTCGAAAAGGAAAAGGGGATTATCGGGCAGGAAATTACGATGTATGATGACCAGGCAGATTGGCGCCTGTATTTCGGTGCGATTGAAAATATGTATCATAACCATCCCGTGAAAATCGACATCGCGGGAACAATCGAATCGATCGACAAAATTACAGCAGATCATTTATACACATGCTATAACACGTTCTATCACCCATCGAACATGTTATTATTTGTAGTCGGTGCAATTGACCCAACTGAGATGATGGCATTTATCGAAGAGAACCAGAAGAAAAAGGAATTCCCTGAACCAACGCAAATCGAACGTCAATTCGAAGAGGAACCGACGGAAGTGGCGATTGCAATGCGCGAATTAAAGATGGATGTTCAAAAACCGAAAGTATATGTCGGTTTAAAAGCGAAAGAAACAAATTTAAGTGGGGAAGAAATGTTGAAACACGAGCTGTCTGTTCAGATTGCCTTGGAGTGTTTGTATGGTAGAGCTTCCAATTTCTATACTGATGTATATGAAAATGGCTTGATTGATGAATCGTTCGCTTATGATTTTTCGCTTGAAAAGGGATATGGTTTTGCCCTGATCGGTTCAGATTCCAGTGAACCAGATCAATTGGCCGAAAAAATTAAAGAAGTCATCAATAACGCCGAAAGTTTACTGAGTTCAGATGGTATAGAACGTGTGAAACGAAAAAAAATAGGCTTCTATTTAAGAGCATTAAATTCCATGGAATTCATCGCGAACCAATTCACGCGTTATGAATTCAATGAAATGAACCTATTCGATGCTGTTCCTGTCATTGAAAAATTAACATTGAAAGATGTTGTCGAAGCTCTGAAAACAATTCAGGGGGAAACACAACAAACCGTATTCAAAGTGCTGCCATCAAGCGAGCGTGCGCAGTAAATGAAAAAATTCGCACTTGTGGTAGGAGCATCCGGTGCGATAGGAAATGCAATAGCAAGGCGGCTGGCATCTGACGGTTGGTCGCTCTATTTGCATTTTAACCAAGGTCAATCCCGGGTGGAACAGTTGGCATCAGAGTTGATGAATGAGTATGCAGGTCAAGAATTTTTAGTCGTACAAGCAGACTTTGCGAGTGAGGATGGCGCTGATAGTTTAGCCCCGCAAATCTATTCACTCAGTGCAATTGTTTTTGCCGGGGGCCATAGTTTTTATGGACTGATTGAAGATACACCAGTGGAGGAAATGAGCAAGCTGTGGAAGGTTCATGTACAGAATCCGATGAGATTGCTTGCACTTCTTTCTTTAAAGCTCAGACAAAATGAGAAGAGCCATGTATTATTCATTGGATCCATATGGGGAGAAGCGGGTGCCGCTTATGAGGCGGCTTATAGTGCAGTTAAGGGAGCGCAACACGCCTTCGTGAAATCCTATGCAAAGGAAGTTGCCTACAATCATATTCTTGTTAATGCGATAGCCCCAGGATTAATCGATACATCAATGAATAAGCATTTAAATGAAGAGGAGAAACAAGCATTATTTGAGGAAATCCCTCTGGCTAGGGCTGGGAAAGTAGAAGATGTCGCAAACCTTGCCAGTTTTTATTTAAGTGGTCAAGCAAATTATGTAACAGGACAAATTATCAGAATTAATGGTGGATGGTACATATAAATTCCAAACTTGCACATAATAATTGTGCAAAGGAGGAGAGAAACATGGCGCTATTAGAAAACTGGGAAAAATGGACATCATTTTTAGGTGAACAAGTCACAGAAGCTAAAGAACACGGAATGTCTAAAAAAATGATTGAAAAATCAGCTGTACAAATCGGTGATTATTTAGCTAAAAATGTAGATCCTAAAAACGAACAAGAACGCGTACTGGCAGATCTTTGGGCAGTTGCAGATGGCGAAGAAAAGCACGCGCTTGCAAACTGCATCATCAAACTAGTGCAAAGCCATCGCGTACAGTAGTATCCACTCTTAATGCCGAATGGCTTATAAAGTAGCTGCTTTACAAGGGATAACTGTTGGTAGCTGCTTTCTTTCATTAAAAAATATATCATAGAACAAATTTATCGTTTCATCTAATCTTCTAACTACTCTTTAAGGAGGCTTGTCCTCCTTTCTTTTCTATATTATCGATGAAACCGAGACTACAAACTCATGAATTAATTAACCTTAAACCAAACTACATTATTTAAAATGCGGGAGTTAATTTTTGCTGCGTGTCATTTTTTTACCTTTTAATGATAAAATTTGATAATTTGGGTGAAAAACGGCTGTTTCTAACTTTTCAATACATATAAAATCCGCTATGATGAAACTTATAGGAAAAATTTTCGTTTCGTTAGTAGGGGGACGTTTTTTATGGGCGAATGGTACTTTGAATATGAAATCCAAGTGAATCGTCCGGGTTTATTAGGTGATATTGCATCACTCCTGGGAATGTTACGTGTTAACATTGTTTCAATTAATGGTGTAGATGAAGGACGACGGGGAATGCTATTAAAAACAGAGAATGATGAATCCATTCGACGTTTTATATCGATTGTTTCGACAATGGAGAACATCAATGTGACGAAATTCCGCGAACCAAAAGTACGAGATCGTCTTGCTGTACGACATGGTCATTATATTGAACGCGATGCGGACGAAAAAAATACATTCCGCTTTGTAAGGGATGAACTCGGAATTCTAGTTGATTTCATGGCAGAATTATTTAAAAAAGAAGGCCATAAATTAATTGGAATCCGTGGAATGCCTAGGGTGGGCAAAACAGAATCCGTTGTGGCGGCCAGTGTTTGCGCAAATAAAAAATGGCTGTTTCTGTCATCGACCATGATTAAACAAACGATTCGCCACCAATTAATGGGTGATGAGTTTAATGAAAATAATATCTTTATCCTGGATGGAGCAGTAACACGAAGATCGACAGATGAGCGGCACCAGCAACTAGTTCGGGAAATGATGCGTGTACCGGCAATCAAGGTAGTCGAACATCCCGATTTGTTTGTTCAGCATTCAGAATATAAAATCGAGGATTTTGACTATATTATTGAACTCCGTCATCATCCAGACGAAGTGATTACGTATGAGATTATTGAAAGAAATGAAATGATGTCTCAAAACGACCATTTTGGTGGTTTTGGTGGTGGCTTTAATTTCTAAACACCAAAATACGTTAGCGTGATCAGTTTTTGTACAATTGGATATTAAACATGAAAGACCCGCAAATTGTGGCATGAACTCCTGGAAAAGTCACACATTTTAAAATGAATTGCTTTCACATCCATATTAAAATCGTGGACGACAAAATCCCCGAGTTGAAATGATAAAAAAAAGTAGGTGTTATGGTTGACTGAACTCGGAACTCGCCTTAAAGAAGCGAGGTTATCTAAAGGATATAGTTTGGATGATCTTCAAGAAATTACTAAAATACAAAAAAGATATCTAGTTGGGATTGAAGAAGGTAATTATTCAATCATGCCTGGTACATTTTATGTACGGGCATTTATAAAACAGTATGCAGAAGCAGTTGGGCTGGATGCAGATGAAATCCTTGACGAATTCAAAAAAGAAATTCCTCATCAGCAAAAGGAGGAAGTGGCTCAATCGATTTCACAGAGTCCTTCGCGGCGTAAGCTGAACACGCGTTCGACCAATCGTTTACTAGAAACGATGCCAAAAATCATTGTTGGGTTATTCATTGTGGTTAGTTTAGTGGCATTTTGGTTTTTATACCAAAAAAAGATGGCTTCCGATCTACCGGAGGAAGTAGAAGAAGATACGGCTGTTGAGTACGAACAAGTACCGCCGCCAACTGAACCTGCTGCTGGTGGGGAAGAAAAGCCTGCAGAGGAAGCAGAGGAACCAGTGGAGGAAGAAGTGGTAGAAGAACCGACTCCGACTCAAACTATCTCTCAAGGTGTCGCAGATGGTGAAACAACATCTTATACACTATCTGGAACAAATGCGATGAATATACGGATTGAAGTTTCAGGAGATACATGGGTGGGTATCCGTAATGCAGAGGGCAGCGAGCAAGTAGAAGATCGTGTATATACTGCAGGGGAAGTGGTGCAATTCGATGCCACTGCGAATGCATATGCTCGTATCCGCCTAGGAAATGCAAATAATACAAAAGTATTTATTAACGATGAACCACTTCAATTTGTACAAACAATTACAACTCAAAATATTATCATTACATTACAACCAGAAGAATAGTCATCGTTACGATGGCTATTTTTCACAAGTTTTAGCAATTATAAAGATAATCGAAGAAGCTCGGTGGGAAATATACTCATGTCGCGATAAGCGTCTCACCAAATGTTTCACTTTATTTCGAATGAAAGGTGTTAGCAAATGAATATACCGAATAAGATTACAGTCTCAAGAATACTACTAATTCCGGTCTTTGTGATTGTAATACTATTTGACTTTGGATGGGGAAATATGAATTTCCTGGGGGCAGAAATGCCGGTCAATCACTTTGTAGCGGGGTTGATTTTTATCATCGCATCTTGTACGGATTGGGTCGATGGATATTATGCACGTAAATACAACCTGGTTACGAACTTAGGGAAGTTCCTTGACCCATTGGCGGACAAGCTCTTGGTAGCTGCTGCTTTTATTGTCTTAGTGGAGCTTGGCATGGCCCCATCTTGGATTATAATTATAATTTTGAGCCGTGAATTTGCGGTTACGGGGCTGCGTGCGATACTGGCTGGCGAAGGTGAAATTGTCGCTGCAAGCCAACTAGGGAAAATTAAAACTTGGGCACAAATTGTTGCCATATCGGCACTTATTCTCCATAATACTATTTTTGCCTTGATCAATATACCATTTGATATGATTGCTCTTTATATCGCACTCATCTTTACGGTGTGGTCCGGTTGGGAATATTTCTATCTAAATCGACGTGTATTTGTAAACTCTAAATAAGGGGGCGAACTAAATGAATGCTGAGATCATTGCTGTTGGCTCCGAGTTGCTTCTTGGGCAAATTGCCAATACAAATGCAAAATTTATCTCCACACAATTGTCCGAACTCGGTATCAATGTTTTTTATCATACAGTTGTGGGGGATAATGCAGATCGCTTAAAAAGTGCAATTGAGATTGCAGAATCTCGCGCAGATTTGATCATCTTTTCCGGAGGTCTTGGACCGACAAAAGATGATTTGACTAAAGAAACGATTGCAGGGCATCTCGGTCTGCCTTTAGTATTTGATGAAATGGCATTATCATTTATCGAGCAATTTTTTGCTGCCCGAGGTCGTGGGATGACCGAAAACAATCGTAAACAGGCATTAATCCTGCAAGGTAGTGAGGTTCTGGCAAATCACCATGGCATGGCCCCGGGAATGCTTCTGGAGAAAAATGGACTTACATATATATTGCTCCCCGGGCCACCGAAGGAGCTTGAACCAATGTTCCAATTTGAAGCAAAGCCTAAACTCGCTGCACTTTTGAATGTGGGTAGAGTGATTCAATCCCATGTACTGCGTTTTTATGGTATTGGGGAAGCCGAGCTCGAGGTGCGAATCCAAAATATATTGGATAACCAAACAAACCCAACCGTGGCACCACTTGCCAGTGATGGAGAAGTTACACTTCGAATTACTGCAGGGGCACAAAACGTTGAGGAAGCTTGGAAGCTCATTAAAGAGAAAGAAGAAGAAATACTGGCTATTGTCGGTGAGTACCACTATGGCTATAATGATGATTCATTGGCATCCAAATTGGTGGAAATGCTCATGCATAACAATTTGACAATATCAGCTGCAGAGAGCTTGACAGCCGGCCTATTTCAATCCGAGCTTGCTGAAGTTCCGGGTGTGGGTGCCAGCTTGGTGGGTGGAGTGATTACTTATACACCGGAAGCTAAAATGAATCAGCTTGGGATTGAAAAATCATTGTTGGATAATTTCGGAATTGTAAGCAGTGAATGTGCTGGTGCAATGGCTCGTAAAGTACGTGAAAAGTTTGGCACTGATATAGGGGTTGGCTTGACAGGTGCAGCAGGACCGGATCCTCATGATGGACAAGCACCAGGAACAATCTGGATCGGTTTTAGCATCGGTGATTCGGATTACACCCACAAGCTTCAACTGCAAGGAATGCGTAATACGAATCGCATTCGCAGTGTGAAATTTGCGTGCAGCTATCTATTGCGCCTCCTTGTTGAAAAAGGCTACAGAAAGATATAATTTAATAGAGTAGTAGAATTGCTTTCTAGAAACGCTGCTACAAAAAGCTTTTTGAAATGAATGTTTCAGTTTTGAAAATTTGGGCTACAAAAAAATAGCTCAAATTTTTATTTTGCCCTAAAAACGAAAATATGTTCGCTTTTTTCTTGAAACTTGTCTCAAAAAGAAGTATAGTAGAGACATAAGAACAAGACAATAAAGAATTTAAGCTTTTATATATAAGGAGGAAATATTTTGAGTAATGATCGTAAAGCGGCCTTAGATATGGCGTTAAAGCAAATTGAAAAGCAATTCGGTAAAGGCTCTGTTATGAAGTTGGGTGAGCAATCGGATCGTCAAATGGAGACTTCTTCAAGTGGATCGCTAGCAATTGATGCAGCATTAGGTGTTGGTGGTTATCCGAGAGGGCGTATCGTAGAAATCTACGGTCCAGAATCTTCAGGTAAGACAACTGTAGCGTTACATGCAATCGCTGAAATCCAAGCAAAAGGTGGACAAGCAGCATTTATCGATGCAGAGCATGCACTAGATCCAGTTTATGCACAAAAGTTAGGTGTTAACATTGATGAGTTGCTCCTTTCTCAACCAGATACTGGTGAACAAGCATTAGAAATTGCTGAAGCATTAGTACGTAGTGGTGCAATCGACATTATCGTAATCGACTCAGTCGCTGCCCTGGTGCCAAAAGCCGAGATTGAAGGTGAAATGGGTGACTCTCACATGGGTCTTCAAGCCCGTTTAATGTCTCAAGCATTACGTAAATTATCAGGAATTATTAATAAATCTAATACATTAGCAATCTTTATCAACCAAGTACGTGAAAAAATCGGTGTTATGTTCGGTAACCCTGAAACAACTACTGGTGGACGTGCGCTTAAATTCTATGCGTCAATTCGACTTGAAGTTCGTCGTGCTGAAACGATCAAGCAAGGAACTGAAATGATCGGGAACAAAACAAAAATTAAAGTCGTGAAAAACAAAGTTGCACCTCCATTCCGTACGGCAGAGGTAGACATTATGTATGGTGAAGGGATTTCAAAAGAAGGAGAAATCGTTGACATAGGTGCTGAACTAGACATCATCCAAAAAAGCGGATCATGGTATGCTTATGATGGTGAACGCATTGGACAAGGCAGAGAAAATGCAAAAGCCTTCTTAAAAGCAAATCCTGAAATTCGTGAAAAAGTGTCTAACCAAATTCGTGAATCTTACGGCATGACAGCCAACTCCTACACAATTGGTGCTCATGACGAGGAAGAAGAAATAGACAAAGAACTAGCATTGTTACTAGACGAAGAATAGGATATTCAAAACAAGCCCGTCCCAACATCTTGGGGCGGGCTTGCTGTTGTGTGTATAAAAAGAATGATAGAGTAAACTGAGAGAAAGTAACAGTAGAGAGCTATCCAATAGATAAAATTGAAGTTGTGAAAATTAGGGAAACTAAAGCATCTTGTTTCAAGTAAAAATCATTGAATTTTTTTTGAATGGGAAGAACTGAGGCCTCGGGTGGATCGGGAACTGAAGAAATCCATTCAGGAAGCCTCCAATATTACGAAAAGAGGAGCTTTTTGGATTTATGTGAACTTCGAGATATTCATTGTATTATTCCCAAGCATCAAGCAAATATACATAAATTTTCTCAAAATGAATAGATGGAATTAATTTTGCCAATAATAGTTAGAAATATCTTTTTTATTAGATATTTTAAAAAACTATGTAAACCGTTAGACTCTCACAATTATCAAAATAATAATTCTAAAGACTTATAAGCTGTTTGTCCGCTACTTCAAACAGCTTACATTAATTGGGCACATCTCGTGGGAATCCTTGACATTACTAGGTTGGAGCTATACAATTAAAATTGTATAATTTCTAAATTTTGAAATGAAATAGGCAGTATGTTGAAAGCGTAAGTTTTGTTAACAATAGATTATCAAATCATAAAGAATTTGGTATATTGAAAAACTTTAGTCAATATATGGGCCGACTGAAAATGAAACGAATATAGCAAGAGGAGGTGTTCGAATGATGGAATACATTATCTCCGCTTTGCTTGGACTCATCGTCGGTGGCGCTGTTATCTATTTCTATATGAAAAAAGTGAACGAATCCAAAGTAAATGGTGCGAAAAATTCAGCTGAGCTAATCATTGATGAAGCTAAGCGAGAAGCGGAAGCGCTGAAAAAAGAAGCACTACTTGAAGCCAAAGATGAAACTCACAAAATTCGAACTGAAGCAGAAAAAGACATCCGTGAACGCCGGGCAGAGCTTCAGAAACAAGAAAACCGGTTATTGCAAAGAGAAGAAAATCTTGATCGCAAGGATGATGCTCTGAACAAGAGAGAATCAGGCTTAGAGCGAAAAGAAGAGGCTCTAACTGAGAGACAACAGCATATTGAACAGATGGAAAGTAAAGTGGAAGAGCTAGTACGCGAGCAAACGTCGGAGCTTGAACGTATCGCTGCCTTGACTCGTGAAGAAGCGAAAGGAATCATCTTAAAAGAAGTTGAAAATGAACTTTCGACTGATATCGCAGTGATGACGAAAGAAGCAGAAACACGTGCAAAAGAAGAATCTGACAAAAAGGCTCGTGAGATATTATCACTTGCACTACAACGTTTTGCAGCAGATCACGTTGCTGAAACAACAGTGTCTGTTGTAAACTTGCCGAATGACGAAATGAAAGGCCGTATTATCGGTCGAGAAGGACGTAATATTCGAACACTGGAAACGCTGACTGGTATTGATTTAATTATTGATGATACACCAGAAGCAGTAATCCTGTCCGGCTTTGATCCTATCCGTCGTGAAACTGCGCGTCTTGCCCTTGAAAAACTAGTACAAGATGGAAGAATCCACCCAGCACGAATTGAAGAAATGGTGGAGAAATCACGTCGCGAAATGGACGAGCAAATCCGTGAAACTGGTGAACAAACTACTTTCGAGGTAGGTATTCACAACTTACATCCAGACTTAATGAAAATTCTTGGTCGCATGAAATATCGTACAAGCTATGGTCAAAACGTGCTGAAACATTCAATTGAAGTTGCACATTTGTCAGGACTTCTAGCGGCAGAGCTAGGGGAAGATGTGACGCTAGCGAGACGTGCTGGATTGCTTCATGACATCGGGAAAGCCATCGATCATGAAGTTGAAGGTAGTCACGTTGAAATTGGTGTAGAACTTGCCACTAAGTATAAAGAGCATCCTGTAGTTATTAACAGTATTGCTTCTCACCATGGTGACACGGAGGCAACCTCGGTCATCGCAGTAATTGTTGCGGCTGCAGATGCCTTATCAGCAGCAAGACCTGGTGCACGTAGTGAAACACTTGAAAACTATATCCGTCGACTAGAAAAACTGGAAGAGATTTCAGAAAGTTACGATGGAGTAGAAAAATCGTTCGCCATTCAAGCAGGTCGTGAAATTCGTATCATCGTTCAACCGGAGAAAATTGATGATTTAGCTTCACATCGTTTAGCAAGAGACATCCGCAAACGAATTGAAGAGGAACTTGATTATCCGGGGCACATTAAAGTAACGGTAATTCGCGAAACACGCGCAGTAGAATACGCAAAATAGAACATTCACAGCTTGTAGACAATGTAATTTTGTCTACAAGCTTTTTTATTTTCTTCAGAGTGTTTATTAAGAAGCATTCTATCTTTAGATGGTCATTTTTAATGCCAAGACCTACATTGACAGATGACTCATTTAGTAAGAATACGGTTGTAATTATACCCGGCTTCTAAGAGCAATCTGCATCGGTTAAAATTGTGTCATAGTTTCATTGTGGTTTTTGGTGTGGCCAGCATACTCAAAGTTGAAACTAGTTAAACCCAAATAGGGATTCAAAAATGTGATTTTTGCATGAGCAAAATCATTTTTTTTTTTGTAAAAGTTATTTTAAGAAACAAAACTACTAATTTGAAATTAGGAATATAAAACTAGTTTTTTGAGTATATGTCGTGGGTACATGAAGAGAGGTTGCGATATTTCTAAAAATTCGAAATAGACTTTTTAAATTTTTATCCATTAATAGTTTATAAAACAAAATTTATGAATAAAGGAGAGAATGGCAGAGATTGTTTCGGATTGGAAAGTGATGAATAGATTAAAAGTTGGTCATACATTTCTACGTAAATGTATTTTTCTCGTCAGGCTGTTAGATATGAATTTAAATATAACTTATACATTGGGAGGAACATATGAAAAAAGATAACAGAAAAAAATTATTTAATATTGCAATCACAACAACTTTGGCGACTGGTGCGGTTATCGCTGCAGCGCCGGGGGTTTCAAATGCCGCAGCAACGTTTAAAGACGTTAACGGAAACACTATGCACTATTCAGCTATTACAGATTTAGCGAGTCGTGGCATTATCAACGGTTATCCGGATGGTACATTCAAACCGAAATCACCGGTACAACGCAATCATACGGCATCCATTCTAGCAAACTTATTGAGACTGAATACAGTGAATGTCACAAACCCTGGTTTTAAAGATGTAACCCCCAACTATCCATATTATGGTGCAATCGCAGCTCTTAAGAAAGCAGGCATCGTGAATGGTTATAAAGATGGTACGTATGGAAATAACAAACCATTAACGCGTGGCGAGATGGCCACCCTCATTGTAAGAGCGTTTGATTTGGCAGGAGCAGCGGATACACCTTTCAAGGACATTGACGATAGCCCGTATAAAGAAGCGATTCAAATTTTATATGCCAATAATGTGGCGAAAGGTACATCTTCCACAACATTCAACCCAAAAGCATTAGTAACGCGTGGCGAATTTGCCTCATTCGTTGTAAGGGCTGAAGCGGCAAGAGTTGTACCGGTGATACCTTCACCTCAAGAGCCGACACCAACAGTACCAACAGAACCAACAAAGCCAACTGAACCTACTGCTGAAGAAGTAAAAGCACAATTTGTAGGAAAGTTAACAGATGATATTAATAAAATAAACGAGTCCGATACAATACAATTTTTGTCTGCTACAGTGCCTGTTTTGACTGATGATCAATATCATATTGATATTAAAATTGAAAATCCGGAGGTAACTGTACCGGAAATGGTAAGTAATAAAGACAAACTTTTACCATTCTTAACTGATAATTTGAACCTGCTTTCAGAAATACAAATTGGTGATGGCGCTAAAATTAAAATCACTCAAGATAATCGAGACGAAGTTTTAGCCTCTTTAGTTGAAGAGATGAATTTTGATTTCTTAAATGGAACATTAGGTGATTTAGAAGGAAAAGAAATTGAGTTAGCCCTTTGGATAGAAGATGGTGGAAATTTGCCGCTAGAGTTTGATCTGGATTTCCAAAAATAATAAAGAGATTTCAAATATGTCATTATCAGCGATATGCAGTAATCATTGCAGCACAGTATATTCCCCAGAGCTTCAGGTTTTGGGGAATATCTTTGAAAAGGATATTTTGACTACAATTAATCTTGAAGGGGTTAAAACACTTTATGAAAAAGAAGCGTAAAAAAAAGCGGATGAAAAAATGGTTGCGATCAATTTTAATTGTTGCTTTTCTCCTGGTGGCGATTGTCGGTGGCTATGCACTTTATGAATTTAAGTTTAAAACTTATGACGTAGCGGATGAAAAGGTGGATGAAATTATTGAAGATAATTATGTCATCGAGCTTCCGGATGGAACTGAACTTACCCTTGGCCGTGATGGAGAAATCGTGAAGGAGACTTCAAAACAAGTAGTATCCAACAATGAGGAAAATGTAAATTCAACTGAGACTCTTTCCAGCAAACCAAATAATATATCGAATAATGAAGATAAGACAGCAATTTCTGCTTCTACCCCAAAAGAGAATAAGGAAAGCAACGAGACAAGTGCTGAAACAATAGAGAGTAAAAAACCGACTGTAAAATCGATTAAAGAAAAATATCGACCAGCATTGGAGGCTTTACAATCACAAGCTTCTTCACGCATAAACAACCTTATCGGTAATGCCAAGTCGGAGTATATAGAAAAAAAAGCAAATGGCGGGAGTATTAGCCCTGGATACTTCTATCACAAATATATGGCGGCAGCCAATAGTCTCGAAGCAAGTACAGACGCAGCATTCAATAGTTTGATTAAAATTATTGAAAATGATTTAGCGAAAAATGGTTATGACAGATCCCATGCCCAAAGTTTTCGTGATGAATATGCAGCATCAAAGGAAGAACTTCGCAGTAATCTATTATCTCAAGTAAAAAGTGCATTATAGGAAAATTAAAGTAGCCCAATTCCTACTATTTCAGGTTGGGAGCATACTATTGAACTTTTTGGCGAACAAAAGTCTGTAATAATTAAAATGGAAACTACAATAGAATCTATGTTTATGAGGAGGGATGAGTCTCCAATAAATAATCTTAGTAGATTATGTATGCTCATAAAATTAAAACTAAAGTCGGTATTGAATTAAGGAGAGGAACCTGTGGAGGAAACGATTAGCTTACAAGAATTATTTATAATTATGCGCAAACGGTTTATGCAAATTGCTATCTTTGCAATTATTGGTGCTTTGACAGCTGGAATCATAAGTTTCTTCTTACTGACTCCAGTCTACCAGGCATCAACGCAAATATTAGTTAATAAACAAGTACATGAGCAACAGACAATTGAATCCCAAGATATTCAGACAAATCTACAATTGATCAATACATATAATGTGATTATAAAGAGTCCCGCTATTTTATCGAAAGTCATTGAAATTCTGGATTTAAATTTAAATTCAGCACAGTTGACAGATAAAATCTCGGTTGCAAGCCAAAATGATTCCCAAGTGGTCAATGTAACAGTTCAGGATGATAATCCGGCAATAGCGGTGGAAATTGCCAATACAACAGCTGAAGTGTTCCAGCAGGAAATCCCAATTTTGATGAATGTAGATAATGTTAATATTCTTTCTCCGGCAGTTTTGAGTGATAATCCAACTCCCGTAAAACCAAATAAATTATTGAATATTGCTGTCGGAACTGTCGTTGGGCTCATGATTGGATTAGGATTGGCATTTTTGATGGAATATTTCGATACAACAATTAAGTCGGAAGAAGATGTGGAAGAAATTCTGGGGCTACCGATTATAGGTCTTGTAAGCCCGATACCAGAAGAATTATCGACTACATTTGACTTGACGAGAAAAGGAAAGGGGGATCCACATGTTAAAACGGAAAAGGAAAAAGTCCAACACTATGTCTAGAAAAATTGTTGCTGCGACACATCCAAAGTCAATTAATGCTGAACAATATAGGACAATCAGGACGAATATCAATTTTTCAATGCCCGACCAGGAATTGAGAACACTCTTAGTTACATCTGCATCTCCAGCGGAAGGTAAATCGACAACAGCGTCCAACATTTCTGTAGTATTTGCACAAGAAGGGAAAAAGGTGCTTTTGATTGATGCCGACATGCGAAAGCCTACATCGCATCATACTTTCAAACTGACCAACATGTATGGCTTGTCAACTGTTTTAACAAGACAAGGTGAAGTGGAAGAGGCGATTCAGAAAACCGATGTGGAAAATCTATGGGTAATGACAAGTGGGCCGATTCCGCCAAATCCCGCCGAATTATTAGCATCGAAGAATATGGATTTTCTATACTCCCGCTTGCAGGAAGATTTCGATTTACTTGTGTTTGACACACCTCCTATTTTATCGGTATCGGATGCGCAAATCGTTTCAAACAAAGTGGACGGTACAGTTTTGGTTATTAATACGGGGCAATCCGAAAAGGAAAGCTCCTTAAAGGCAAAAGAACTGTTGTTGTCTGCTAAGGCCAATATACTCGGCGTTATTTTAAATAATTTTAATCTCGAGAAAAATCAATATTACTACCAATATTATGGTGAAGGGTAAAGACATTTAAAACCTTTATTATTGGCTTATATAGGAAGGAGGATGCCATGATGATCGATATGCACAGTCACATCTTATGGAAAGTGGACGATGGCCCATCGACAAAAGAAGAATCTCTCGCACTGCTTGAACAGGCGGCAAAAGAAGGGATTACCGATGTGATTTCAACTTCCCATAGCCAGCACCCTCAATATGATGCAGATTACGGTGTAGTTCTTGAGAAAATCACGGAATTACAGAAAGAACTGAACAGGCGGCAAATCCCTATAGTGTTGCATAGCGGACATGAAGTTCGTCTAACCGAAAAACTAGTTACGGCCATTCAGGAAGGAAGAATTCATTTGCTGGCTGATTCCAAATATCTTTTATTGGAACTGCCTTCCAGCCATATCCCCAACTATACAAAGAAAATGATTCATGCACTACTAATGGAAGGCATTACACCGATTATTGCACATCCGGAACGCAATAAAGGGGTAGCGGAAAAACCGGAAAGATTGGAACGTTTGATCCGTGAAGGCGCACTTGCCCAAATTACAGCTGGCAGTTTAGCTGGTCATTTTGGAAAATCCGTACAGCAATTATCATTGAATTTGGTGCGTGCCAACCTAGTTCATACATATGGTTCGGACGTGCACAATCAAACGACAAGACCACTTCTTTTTGAAAGCGGACTTCGATTTTTGGAAAAAAAGAAAGAATTTGAAGCTATTGAAATGTTACTGCACAATAATAAAATGATTGTTGAAAAGAAATCATTTGTACTGTTTGAACCGGAAATAGTCCAACCGAGAAGGTGGTGGTCCTTATTATAGGTGTTTAGTTTTAGTTATAGCTATGTTCGAGAAAAATTAGTCTTTTAAGTCGGAATGAGAAACCCCGAATAATAAGTGTTGAAATGGTTTTAACAATTTTGGATTATCAAATAGGAATCGAATATATAGGTGAAAAGAGGGAAGAAAATGAATTATAAACAACGATATGCAGTATTCGTCATAGTAGATTCGCTTATAGTTCTCTCGGCAATTTTCTTTTGTTATTGGGTTCTTTATCCAACCTTTAATACTTATTCAAATAAATTAATTCTTATTTCGGCAGTGACATTATTATTAAGCCATCACATTGCTGCACACTTTTTTCACTTATATGATCGGATATGGAGTGTGGCTTCCGTCCGTGAATTATTAACAATTTTCTATTCGGTAACGATTTCAATTACTTCAGCAAGTTCCGTACAATTTATCGTAAATGGGGATATTTACGTTCGTTTGATGTTAATTACATGGTTAGTCCACATAGTATTGATTGGTGGTTCCAGGTTTATCCTTAGAATTGCGCATGATCGAACAACCATTAAAGCAGTGGGGGAATCAAAGAGTGTACTGATTGTTGGAGCTGGACAAGCTGGAACCATGCTGGCGAGGAGCATCAATAATAGCTCGAATCGTGAGTACAGTGCGGTAGGGTTTGTGGATGATGATCCAACAAAGCAACAATTAACATTGATGAATCTTAAAGTCTTGGGAACAACTGAAGATATCCCAAGACTTGTGGAAGAAAAAAATATCGATGAAATTATATTAGCGATTCCATCACTAGGAAAGTTCGCAATACAGCATATATACGAAAAATGCTCCAAAACAAAGGCGATAGTGAAAATTATGCCTAAAGTAGAGGATGTTTTAACTTGTAAAGTGTCTGTAAAAGATATGCATGATGTCAGAATTGAAGATTTGCTGGGTCGTGAAGAAGTAAAGCTGGATATGTTTTCTATATCCAATAAATTAACAGACAAAGTAATTTTAGTGACGGGTGCAGGGGGCAGCATTGGATCCGAGATTTGCAGGCAGGTAATGAAGTTTTCACCAAAACAATTACTATTACTGGGTCATGGTGAAAATTCAATATATAGTATTCATTTGGAATTAATGGAGAATTATCAAGAAACCTCCACGCAGTTTATACCAATCATTGCGGATATACGTGATCGAAACCGTATTTTTGAGATAGTAAAATCATACCGACCGGATGTTATTTATCATGCAGCTGCACATAAACACGTTCCGCTAATGGAATATAATCCATGGGAAGCTGTTAAAAACAATGTTTTCGGTACAAAAAATGTCGCTGATGCGGCCCATGAATATGGAGTGTCAAATTTTGTCCTTATATCAACGGATAAAGCCGTGAATCCGCCTAACGTAATGGGGTCAACGAAACGAATTGCTGAAATGATTATTCAAAATCTTTCGACAATAAGTAAAACAAACTTTGCAGCAGTGAGATTTGGCAACGTTTTGGGGTCTCGAGGAAGTGTTGTTCCACGCTTTAAAGCCCAAATTGCAGCAGGTGGGCCTGTAACTGTCACTCATCCAGAGATGACGAGATATTTTATGACGATTCCCGAGGCTGCACGGCTGGTTTTGCAAGCTGGCACACTGGCGCGCGGTGGTGAGGTATTCGTGTTGGACATGGGTGAGCCGGTGAAAATAGTGGATCTAGCTAAAAACTTAATTCGCCTTTCCGGCTTTACAGAAGACGAAATCAAAATTGAATTCACAGGTATCCGCCCAGGAGAAAAAATGTACGAAGAATTACTCAAGCCTGAAGAAATTCAAAAACGCCATGTTTACCCCAAGATTCATGTAGGCAAAGCACATGCTTTGGATACCGACTCTCTACATCAGTTACTCATGAAATTGCAGTCACTGGAAGTACATGAAATTAAAGAGGAAGTTGTTAAAGTAGCAAATGGGAGAAGGACTGTACCACGGAAGAAATACCCGACTTCCAACTTTGTTGAATCCTATGATGTGTCTTAGTTGTATGCAAGTTGCCGGGCAATCTTATATAGTAAGTAACTTTTTAAGTATCAATAGATCATTAAATAATTAATAAGAAAAGTAGAGAAGTTACCGTTTATATACTATCCATCAATAAAATAGATAAGTAAAGAAGGTAGAAGAATGAATTTTGCAATCATAGGATGCGGGTTTATTGCAAAGAAACATGCAGAAGCCATTAGGAATATACCGGGTGCTAATCTTGTAGCAGTTTGCGATCGACAGCCAGAGCTAATGCTGCCATATATCGAAAATGACAGTGCAGAAGCGTTTGTAGAAATAGAAGAATTGCTAAAAGTTGAAAGTATTGATGTAGTAAACATTTGTACACCTAGCGGAAGTCACGCGGCTATTGCCGAACTGGCAGCTAACAGTGGAAAACATATTATAGTAGAAAAGCCTATTGCAATGACAATTGAACAAACAATTCGAATAATAGAAGCTGCAAATAGAAATAACGTAAAACTTGCAGTAGTTCATCCTAATCGTTTTAGGCCAGTTGCAATGAAGCTTAGGGAAATGATTGATAATAATCTTCTGGGAAAGATTAGCCATGCATTATGTATTGTCAATTGGAACCGTGGACAAGAGTATTATGACCAATCTCCCTGGCGCGGAACGAAGGAACATGATGGTGGCGTACTAATGAACCAAGCCATTCATAACTTAGACTTATTACTTTGGTATTTAGGAAATCCTATTGAAGTAATGAGTATGGAAGCAACACGTTTAAGAAACATTGAAGCCGAAGATGTTTCAACCGGGATTATTAAATTTGAGACAGGAGTACTTGCGACTGTTCAAGCTTCGACAACTGTTTATCCAAAAAACTATGAAGAATCCATAACTATTTTTGGGGAAAAGGGTACCGTTAAAATTGGTGGTGCAAATGCCCTCAATTTTGAACATCTGGCTTTGGAAAATATGAACGATAGTGAAATTTTGCAAATAAAAGAAGCGATTGAAAAGGAGCCGTGGGGAACACCAGGACACCAGAAAATTATTGAAGATATGATTGTAGCAATTAGAGAAGACAGAAAACCTGCTGTGACTGGGGAAGACGGAAAAAAAGCGCTTTCCCTAGTAGAAGCATTTTACAAATCTGCTAAAAGCAAAAAACTATTAAAACTACAATAAAGGACTGATCGAATTGGTGCAAATCTTCAACAAATCAACGAGTAAAACACTTATTGAAAAACTGGAAACTAAAACAGCCACTATTGGAGTGGTGGGGTTAGGATACGTAGGTTTACCTCTTGCCGTTGAAAAAGCAAAGGCGGGCTTTAATGTAATCGGATTTGATGTACAGCCGGAAAAAGTTAAAATGGTAAATAATGGGGAAAATTATATTGGTGATGTGATTTCAAAAGATTTAAAAGAGTTAGTGAAATCCGGAAAATTGCGTGCCACTTCCGACTATTGTTTTATAAAAGATGTTGATGCAATTGCTATTTGTGTACCCACTCCATTGGACATTTATAAACAGCCAAATATGAAGTATGTCGAAAGTTCGACAAAAGCTATAGCAAAAAACATAACGGAAGGCACATTAGTGGTTTTGGAAAGTACAACCTATCCAGGTACAACAGAAGAATTAATCAAACCTATCCTTGAAGAAAAAGGATTTGTGATTGGTGAAAATATTTTCCTGGCATATTCTCCAGAGCGAGTAGATCCAGGCAATAAAAATTTCAATACAAAAAATACACCAAAAGTAGTTGGAGGAGTAACAGCTAACTGCACAAAAGTTGCTGCAACCATGTACCGTTCAGTATTAGAAGGGGATATCCATGAAGTTTCGAGCCCTGCCATTGCTGAAATGGAAAAGTTGCTAGAAAATACTTTCCGAAATATTAACATCGGTTTAGCGAATGAGATGGCCATTCTATGTAACAAAATGGGCATTGATGTATGGGAAGTAATTGATGCTGCATCGACAAAACCATATGGGTTTATGCCGTTTTATCCAGGACCGGGTTTAGGTGGGCACTGTATACCGATAGATCCGTGGTATTTAACATGGAAAGCCCGTGAATATAATTATCACACCAAACTTATTGAGACTGCAGGTGAAATTAATGACAGCATGCCTGACTTTGTAGTTCAGCGTTGTATGGAAATATTGAATGAACAAGGGAAGTCATTGAAAGAGTCAAAAATTTTGATACTCGGTGTGGCTTATAAAAAAGATATTGATGATTACCGTGAATCACCAGTATTACCTATTCTGGATAAGTTAACTAAATTTGGTGCAAAGTGGGCAGTGGTTGATCCTTTTATAAGCAAATTTAAATTGAACGATGAATTTGTTGAAACAGTCGAAGCAACTGATGAGAAGTTAAAAACATCAGACCTCGTATTGATTGCAACAAACCACAGCAATTTTAATTATGAGAGGATTATTGGTAATTCAAAAGCAGTTTTAGATACCCGGAATGTTTTGAATGGAAAGAGTAAAACACGAAGCCATTGCTATAAGTTATAACTATGAATCTTAAAAGTGTTTCGAAGAACATCTCGATATTAATGACAGGTACAGTAATTTCGCAAATAATTCCAATAGCCATGTCTCCTATTTTAACAAGATTATATACTCCAGCGGAATTTGGAGTACTAGCTGTATTTACTTCCCTTGCATCATTTTTTGCAATTTTCGCCAATTTACGTCTGGATGTGGCGATCATGTCTGCAAGTAATAAAAAAGAAATGTTAATACTTAGAAATATAAGTTTAATCGTAACTGCACTTCTAACTTTAATTATATGTTTGATACTAATTGTATTTGCAGACTTATTTAAAGAGATGTTTAAGGAGGTAAATTATAGTTTAATACTTGTTTTCGTACCTCTATTTGTATTGTTATTTGGAACCTTGCAACTACTCACCTATGTCGCTAATAGTAAAGGTCAGTATAGTTTAATTTCTAAAAGTAAAGTAGATAAAAATCTAAGTATGGTGATCATCCAAATCATACTAGGTATGAATAAAATCGGAGTAGTAGGCTTAGTGTTAGGAACGGTCGCCAGTTTTATCCCGCCGTTAGGAAGGTTAGGCAAAGGGACGATTAAGGAAAATAGGAATAGAAAAATTAACAAGTCGGAGTATGTTGCTACCCTAAAAAAATATAAGAAATTCCCCTTGATATCAGCCGGAACTGCAGCTATGAATAAATTTGCAACAGAGTCACCTGTGTTGATAATGAATAGATTTATAGATCAAAGTTCTGTAGGGTATTTTGATTTAGCGAGACGGACAATTTTGCAGCCGTTAAGTTTTATCTCTGCTTCTATTTCGCAAGTATATTTAAAGCAGATAACCGAAGAGAGTGATTATAGGGAAAATATTAAACTTACAGCCATTATTTTAGCAGGACTGTCTTTTGTTGCTGTACTAGTAGCAACGATTATTCTCTTGTGGGGAGAAGTGATTTTTGCTTTTGTATTTGGTGACGAATGGAGAATTGTAGGGGAATATTCCAAAATCCTTGTATTTCCGTTTCTAATGCGATTTATTGTATCTCCATTAAGCGTGGTATTTCTAAAACCGGAAAACATTATAATGGGTGGGGTGTGGCAATTTTTATACCTTGTCACAAGCTTAACGGTAGCATTAGTATTCTTGCCTGCTGGATTTATGACTTATATAAAAGTCTTTGCAATTTCTGAAATATGTATCTATTTAATTTATCTAGTAATGATATTGTTTGCATTAAGGAAAATTGGCAGAAAAAGTGAGGTAAGCACGTAATCAAAGATTGTTCTTTTAGCAATTTGTTTACTTCATATTCCATAATGTTTCGGTTATTAGCATTCTCTATACATTCTAATAGAGAAATGAAAATACCTATGAGTTCCTAAAGTAAATAAGTATTATTTTCAGCACGTAAATAAAAATTTTCATTAGATCAGGAAAATGAAGGAGGTTTAAATGAAAGTTTGCCACTTGACATCCGTGCATCCACATAACGATACAAGAATTTTTGTAAAAGAATGCTGCACACTAGCGGAAAATGGTTTTAGCGTAACGTTGATTGCACCAGGTGCGCCAGATGAGAGTATAAAAGGGGTACATTTGATTGGTGTAGATAAAGTCAAAGGTAATAGGGTAAAACGCATGACACAAACAACTAAAGCAGTATATGAAAAGGCGCTTGCTGTGGATGCGGATATCTATCATTTTCATGATCCGGAATTAATACCTGTTGGGTTAAAGCTTAAGAGAAAAGGCAAAATCATTATTTATGATGTGCATGAAGATGTTCCCAGACAAATTCTCAGCAAGAACTGGATACCTAAACTTTTCAGGACACCTATTGCTAAATTTTTCGAAAGGTATGAAAGTGATGCATCCCGAAAATTCGATGCAATCGTAACAGCCACGATGCATATCGAAGATCGGTTTAAAAACTATAACAAAGAAACGTACAATATTAACAATTTTCCCTCCCTAAAAGAGATGGATTTTAAGATTGGTACCCCACCCAAGAAAGAAGCTGTTTGTTATGTTGGCGGCATTACAAAAGTGAGAGGGGCTTTTGAAATGACCGAAATGTTGGGGATTGTAAATCAAAAAAGAAATCTAAGATTAAAATTAGCGGGTCCGATTGATCAAAAAATCACTCCGGAATTAACAAATCACAAGAATTGGTCATATGTAGACTATAAGGGTGTACTAGATAGAAAGGGAGTAAAAGAAGTTTTAACTTCTAGCAAGATTGGCTTAGTAACGCTTCATCCCATAATAAATTATTTAGACGCACTTCCAGTGAAAATGTTTGAGTATATGGCAGCGGGGATACCAGTTATTGCCTCGGATTTCCCACTGTGGCGAGAAATTGTCGGGAAAGCCAATTGCGGTGTTTTAGTTGATCCGTTGAATCCGACTCACATTGCGGAAGCTGTAGAGAGTTTATTGAAGGATGAACAAAGGGCCAAAACCATGGGTGAAAATGGTCGGCATGCGGTGGAACAAGAGTACAACTGGGAAAAAGAAGGTCAGAAGTTAGTGAAATTATATCAGTCATTCCAATGATGTACTCCAGTATGCTGGGAAGGGAAATATAACACATAAGCTTGTAAACCTTATTTTATCAGAGGTAAAAAGCGCTGTATCTGAGCAGTTTTCGAAAGGAGTGTTTTCAAATGATAAAAGGGAGTAACGTTATTATTGATGAAAGTGTGGTGCTGGGGAAGAATGTCCAGCTTGGCAATAATGTTGTCATTTATCCGGGCACAACAATTGGAAATAACGTAATTATTCAGGATAATGCGGTCATTGGAAAACAACCTACCCGCGCAAAAGCCTCAATATTGCCTGATGTTAAAAGTCTTCCCCCAACAGTCATTGGAAATGGGGTTACTATCGGAACATCAGCCATCATTTACGCAAATGCCAAAATTGAAGATGATGTATTTATCGCCGATTTGGCAACTGTTCGAGAACGGGTAACTATTGGCGAAAAAACAATTATAGGTCGTGGTGTAGCCGTGGAAAATGATTGTACCATAGGAATTCGTTGCAAACTTGAAACAAACTGCTACATTACAGCCTATTCTGAAGTAGGAGATTATGCATTTATAGCTCCATGTGTCGTAACTACAAATGATAATTATATGGCAAGGAGTAAGGAAAGGTTTGACAAGTTTAAAGGTGTTACCGTAAAAACTGGTGGTCGAATTGGTGCGAATTCTACTATCTTACCTGGAAAAATAATTCATGAAGACGGTGTAGTAGCAGCAGGAAGTCTTGTTTCAAAAGATGTGGAATCTGAAACAATTGTCTTAGGCAACCCTGCACGGAAATTCGATAAAGTACCTGAAAATCAATTGTTAAAAAACCAACAAAATTAGGTGGATTATGAATATATGGTTATTAAATCACTATGCTGTTTCTCCAAACAGCACTGGGGGAACTAGACATTTCGATCTAGCGGAACAATTGGTGAAAAAAGGACATATAGTTACGATATTTGCCTCCTCTTTTAATCATTTTAATAGAAAAGAAACGCAAACTTATAAGTCTCGTAATTTTTACAAGACAGAAGTAATCAACGGTGTAAGATTTGTTTGGTTTAAAACCCCTCAGTATAAAAATACATTGGAGAGATTGCTCAATATAAGTTGCTTTGGGTTATTTTTACAAAAAAGTTTGAAATATTTCTTAACATTAGAAAGGCCTGACTTAATTATTGGTTCAAGTGTTCATCCTTTAACTGCATTGATAGGTTTGAAATTTGCTAAAAAAAATAACATAAAATTTTACTTTGAGGAAAGGGATTTATGGCCGCAGACTTTTGTTGACTTTGGATTGATAAAACCTACTAACCCTCTTGCAAAAATATTATACAAAATCGAAAAAAATCTATATTTACAGTCAGACAAGATTATTTTCTTATTTGAAAATGCTTATCTTTATGCACAAAGTAAAGGGGCAAATATCGAAAAAATTATATATTTGCCAAATGGTTTCAATCCAAACAGGAATATAAATAATCAAAGGTTAGATTCAGGCTTAGAGAAGATTTTTAAACGTTTAGATGGAAAAAAGATATGTACTTATATAGGAAGCATGAATCTTTCCAATAATCTTGAATCAATAGTTGAGTTAGCTAAAATTATGAGAAATGAAGAAAATTATCATTTCTTATTAATAGGCAACGGAAATACAAAAAAAGCTTTAATTGAACTGGTGAAAACCGACTCATTAAATAATATAACGATATATGACTCTGTGCCCAAATCATCGGTACCCGCGATTCTAAAAAAGTCACACTTTGGATTTATTTCGATAAAAAGCTCGCCATTATACAAGTGGGGGATGAGTATGAATAAATTATACGACTATCTATCCGAAGGACTGCCTATTATTTGTTATACGGATATGGAGGATTTAGGTGAAATAGAAAAATCTAGGGCATTTTACAAATCATCTGATATTTATGAGTTGAAAGATTTTCTTTTAACCATAGACAATTTTAACTCTCAATTTGTAAAAGAATTCGCCTACAAACATTATTCCTGGGATATCCTTTCCGACAAGTTAATCGAGGTAATGGAAAATGATAAAAAGAATGATTGATATAATCTTAAGTTTCTTGGCTTTACTGGTTCTAGCACCAATAATCCTACTGGTTGCAGTACTAGTTAGAAAAAAGCTGGGTTCACCCATAATTTTTAAACAACTAAGGCCTGGTAGGAATGGAGAGATATTTCAACTTTATAAGTTTCGTACAATGACTGATGAGAAGGATGAGGATGGTGAACTCCTTCCAGATACAGTTCGTTTAACTAATTTTGGGCAACTTCTGCGGAAACTAAGTTTAGATGAACTTCCTCAACTGTGGAATATCCTTAAAGGTGATATGAGTTTTGTGGGACCACGCCCGCTATTAGTTGAATATTTACCACTTTATAACGAACGCCAAGCACGGCGACATGATGTTCGACCGGGAATCACTGGGTGGGCCCAAGTGAATGGGCGGAATGCGATTTCGTGGGAGCAGAAGTTTGAGTACGATGTTTGGTATGTGCAAAACCAATCTTTGTTCCTAGATTTCAAAATTTTGTTTTTAACGTTCAAAAAAGTACTTCAATCGGAAGGTATAAATCAACCGGGTCAAGCAACAAACGAAAAATTCAAAGGTAGTGGGGCTGAATGGAAATCATTTTAGTTGGGGACAGTGGACACGCCAAGGTGATTCGAGATTGTGTGGAATCCAATGGATGTAAAGTTGTGGCCATTGTTGATGATAAGTATGAGCAGATCTTTTCAGATAAGGATAAGGAAGTACTTAAGGGGCCAATTGATGGATTTGTTCACGAATTAATAAAGAAGAATAATAGAAAACTAGTCATTTCAATCGGTGATAATGAAACTCGTAGGATGATTGTAAAGAGACTTGCTTTACCAGAAGATTGCTATTCGACCATAATACATACCTGCACTTCTATTAGCAGTACTGCAAAAATAGGTGTTGGGACTGTTATTATGCCTGGTGCTGTTATAAATGCGGATACACAGATTGGCAATCATTGTATTGTTAATACCCATACAGTAATTGAACATGATTGTATCATTGAAGACTTTGTTCACCTTTCACCAAGTTGCACATTGACTGGTGGGGTAAAGCTTGAAAAAGGTGTTCACCTAGGAGCAGGTAGTACAGTCATTCCGCTAAAAGAAATTTCGGAATGGACAATCGTAGGGGCAGGTTCAGTCGTTATCGATAATCTCCCTCCTAATTGTACGGCTGTTGGTATACCAGCTAAACCGATTAAATTTCGTGAATTACAATAAAAAGTGTGAGAGAAGGCTTAATATGGTCGAACGAATTCTATTATCCTCCCCTCATATGGGTGGACTTGAGCAGAGTTTTATTCAAGAAGCTTTTGAGACTAATTGGATTGCTCCACTTGGAGCGAATGTAAACGCGTTTGAAAGGGAGCTTGCATCCTACGTTGGCATAAAAGCGGGTTCAGCAACAAGTTCTGGTACTGCTGCCATTCATCTCGCTCTTGATTTACTAGGTGTTCGGGCAGGCGATATCGTATTTTGTTCTACCCTGACTTTTATAGCTAGTGCCAACCCCATTTTATACCTTGGTGCAAAACCAGTTTTCATCGATTCTGAAGAGAGTACTTGGAATATGTCTCCTGAAGCTTTGAAGCTCGCCTTCAAAGATGCAAAAGCAAGTGGACAACTTCCAAAAGCAGTCATCATCGTCAATTTATATGGTCAAAGTGCCCGAATGGCGGAACTAATGGACATATGTAATTCGTACGGTGTTCCTGTTGTTGAAGATGCAGCAGAATCATTGGGTTCTACATACAGAGGAAAGAAAAGTGGAACATTTGGAAAGTTTGGCATTTATTCTTTCAACGGTAATAAAATTATCACTACTTCCGGAGGGGGTATGCTCATGTCGGATGACATAGATTTAATTGAAAAGTCCCGTTTTTTGGCTACACAAGCAAGGGATGCAGCCAAGCATTATCAACATAGTGTTATTGGTTACAATTATCGAATGAGCAATATTGTAGCGGGTATTGGACGTGGTCAATTAAAAGTCTTAAATGAAAGAGTATCTCAAAAGAGAGCTATCTTCCAAAGATATGCTGAGGCATTCTCACATCTCGATGGAATCGAGATGATGCCGGAACTAGACGGTACATTTTCAAATCGTTGGTTGTCAACAATGACTTTAGATCCTATGAAAATACTAATCACACCCAATGAGCTAATCGATGTTTTGGATGAAGCAAACATTGAAGCTCGTCCGGTCTGGAAGCCGCTTCATATGCAACCCTTGTTTTCAGGCTCTAAATTTTTTCCGCATGATGAAAAAGATATCGTAAGTGAACGATTATTTGCTAGAGGCATTTGTTTGCCTTCCGATACAAAAATGACGGAAGAACAACAACAACGAGTTATAGATTTAATCATCCACAAGGTTAAACCCATATTAATCAAATAGGACGTGTGAATAATGGAATTTAGAGATTTAAAAATACAATATGAAAAATATAAAGATGAAATCGATTCCGCCATTCAAAATGTAATTTCGGAGACTCAATTCATTGGTGGTAAAATCGTTTCGGATTTAGAAAGACAATTGGCTGAATATGTAGGAGTGAAACATTGTATTACTTGTGCAAATGGTACTGAGGCTTTGTCATTAGTTTTGATGGGTTGGGGAATTGGGAAAGGAGATGCGGTTTTTGTCCCTGATTTTACTTTCTTTTCAACGGGCGAGGTGGTTTCCTTTGTAGGGGCGACTCCAGTTTTTGTAGATGTTGAACGTGATACTTTTAATATTGATGTGGTCAAATTAGAAAGTGCAATTCAAGCGACAATCGAGGAAGGAAAATTAACACCAAAGGTTATTATTCCGGTTGATTTATTTGGTTTACCGGCAAATTATTTAGAAATCGAAAAGATTGCAAAGAAATACAACCTTTTAGTTTTGGAAGATGGAGCGCAAGGATTTGGTGGCAGCATCAACGGTAAAAGAGCGTGTAGTTTTGGGGATGCTGCCACAACTTCATTTTTCCCAGCCAAGCCATTGGGGTGCTACGGTGACGGTGGAGCGATCTTTACAAATGATGATATCTTGGCTAAGTTATTAAACTCTCTAAAAGTACATGGCAAAGGCGAAAATAAGTACGACAATATTAGAATTGGTGTAAATTCGAGGTTGGATACGATTCAAGCAGCAATATTAAAAGTGAAATTTAAAGCTTTTATTGAACATGAAGTTGAAGATGTTAATAGAGTCTATAGATTATATAACGAAAAATTGAGTGGTATAGTCGAGACTCCAGTAATACCGCATGGTTATTATTCAAGTTTTGCACAATACACCTTGAAGTTGAAAAGTAGAGAACAACGAGATGGGCTACAATCATTTCTTAAAGAAAATGGGATTCCAAGCATGATTTATTATGTGAAGCCTATGCATAGTCAAAAAGCATTCGAGGATTTAAACATTGATGAAAGTAATTTTGAAGTAACAAATGAGCTATGTGAAATTGTTTTATCTCTACCAATGCATCCGTATTTAAAAGATCATGAGATAGACCTGGTGAGCAGCATGGTAAAGAAATATATTATGGCTACTTAGGGCGTTCATCTAGAAAATATGAACAGAGGGGAAGTTTTTTGATGATTATATATATGGAACAACCCTTATATGCTCAATACTGCAATAGTAATAAACCTCTAAAGGAAATGAAACTAATATAGGAGATTAAAGAGTAATGGTGAGTGAATTGTACAAAATGGGGGATTATTTTAAATGTTTCCTACGTAAAACAGAAGGTGAAAATTAGTTACTATGCATAATTAGATGTTAACTAGTTGTCCAACTTTCAACAAATCCTTTCACTTAAAAACTATGAATCTATTATGGTAACAAAACAGGAGCTTATTACTTATGAAATTATTTAAGCATCTCCTGAGCGGAGAAGTATGGTTCGTTTTATTTTTATTCTCAGGCGCATTTAAAGAAAGTTTGAACTTACAGATAGATATTGCCATAGTATTTTTTATCTTGACATTTTTTTCGGTGGTATTTCGATTTGCGAAGAATCCTACTGTTACCAAATATTCTATTACACCTTTAGTGTTCTTCGTTTTTCTGATTTGTATTGTCATTATTAGTTATTTATATACTTTAGGTACGCTTAATGCCGATGAAAAAATTATTAAATTTTTAGTATTAACTGTACCTTCTTTTTTGTTTCCTTTGATTCTTATTAGGGACAAGGAGAGTTTGATTAAATTTTTGTCTACAATAGCAATCTTATCTGTTGCGCTTTCCATAATTTCGTTACCCATGATTTTTCAAAAGGGTTCGGAACTTGGATTTGTAGGTTTCAACGGTGGAAACTATCAAGGTTTAGCTAGAATAAACGGTATAGGGTTAATTATTCTTTTCATTTTTGGTTTATTTAGGGCAAAATCTAAATTAAGACAAACGCTTTACGTAGTGGCCAGTCTAATTGTTTCTTTTTCTTTGCTAGGCACTGGAAGTCGAATGCCTTTATTAGCGTTTGCTATTGTTTTAATTTACTTCGTTTTTTCTTCCATTAGGATCGAAAGGGGTAAAATCCTATACAGAAAAGAATTAAAATTCGCCTTGATTATAGCTCCTGTTCTTATATTAATATTGATCATTTTAGGTAAAGATGGTTATTTTAATTCGATTCTTTATAGATTTGAAGTGCTATTCTCAAATGAAGGTGGTGAATCGACAGAAGCAAGGATGGAGAGGTTTATAACCGCTTTTGAAATTTGGGGGGATTACCCCATATTTGGAGGTGGAATCGGAAGTTTCGGAATGCTATACCATGGCTATGAGTATTCTGATTACCCGCACAATATCTTTTTGGAGTTTTTATCGGAACAAGGCTTAATTGGGTTTATGGTTTTTTGTCTCCTTTTTTTGCTCGTTATATATAGAGGCCTAATTATTTACCGGAAAAAGCAAAAAGAAATGGATACCGTTCAATTGGTGCTAGTTTGTTGTTTTGTATATTATTTTTTTAACGCATTGGTTAGCGGAGATATAAACGGAAATAGAATGCTTTTCACTCTTCTGGCTATAATTGCTGTATCGCCGTATCTTAATAAGTCAATTGAAAGTCATAAAAGCATAGGACTTACTGGTTCGAAAGCACAACATAAAAGCCAAAAGTCTACGTCGTAAACAGTGCCAGGTTTATATAGCCAACCTGGTAGATCAACAACGGTTAAGCGTTATACTGCTTCACGCAACCTATGTATCCTCAATTATAAATCGTACTGAAGATGGTACAGCCATATAACGAGGGATCCAATAAGATATTCAGATCTTGAATGTTATTTCCTCAGAAGTAGAATCAATTGCTAGGTAGATTGAGTAAAATGAATCATTTGTCTTGGTGAATTGGTCTAAGCAATAATCCCTATGGAAATAGAAAAGCAATAAAATGTTAAAGAGTCGATTTGAAAAATATTTTTTTCGAATCGATTTTTTAGTTTTTACAATGATTAACGGGAAAAGGGAACATTTCAATAGGAATATATCGTTAAAGGAGTAGTGGTTTTTAAGCGTAGTACAAAAACAATTATCGAAAAGTGATAAAGGAAAACAGTTAACGGCAGTTTTTCATGAGAATTAACCGATTGTCGTTTAAAGTTGAGGATGATCTATGAAACTTAAAACTAGGACAAATTTTATTTTATTGATTGTTGTCTCCATTTTCATCTGTTTATTTTTCGCCAAGGATTATTTGGTTGTCAATGAAGAACCGACAAAATCGGATGTCATCATCGTGTTAAGTGGAGCGCCCGGAAGGCTGGAAAAGGCGGCGAGCCTATATCATGAAGGATATGCCGAAAAAGTAATGCTCACCACTTCGAGAGCTTCTGGACTGACAAAGGAAAATGCGCTGGCGCTTGGCATCAGTGATGAGGCGGTAATACTGGAAGAGGAAGCAACCAGCACGTATACCAATGCCTTATATGCAAGAGAAACGATGGAAAAGTCGGGCCTGGATTCCGCCATCGTTGTGACCTCGGATTATCATACGAGAAGGTCCAAATTATCGTTCGACCGTGTTTTTAGCGATTCAAGAATAGAATATTCAATTGTTGCCTCTCCGACTGACGGAGAATTAGGTGGGTTTTCAAATCAAATGGCATTCAAAGAATATTTTAAATTAGTTGGATACATCTTCGGATTTTATCGATGGATTGATCTTTAAATGAAAATCAAATACCGCAAAAAATTCCACTGAACTAATCGGTTTGATTGGGGAAGTTTGTGGAACATAAGTGCAGAGCAGCAAAATATGCTGGATCAATGGCAAAAGTGTCTATATGAATCGAAAAGCTAAAATAGTGAAGAAAGTGAGATTATGGCTTATGGAAAAAAGGAAACACTTATTCTTGCTGTCCATGGTGTTGAGTTTTGTTATCATCGGTTTGCTAGTTCCATTTAAAAGAGGGGGTACAGGCAACTTGAAAAAAGAAATCGATGCGGTGGTGGGAGCATCTCCTAAATATTCTAGCTATTACTTGCAGAAGAAAGATATATTTGAATCCACGGAAACTACCCATGTAGATAAAATTTTTGTAGGCGACAGTATTACGGATCATGGAGAGTTTCACGAGTTTTTCCCGAATGAAGTAGTATTGAACCGAGGGATTAGTAGGGATACTTCCGCAGGGGTGTTGAACAGGATTAATGAAGTGGTGGCCAGGAATGCCAAGGAAGTATATTTGCTGATAGGGGTAAATGACATAAGAACAAAGGTGGAGCAAGCTGCTTATATTGGTAATATAAGAAGAATAATTGAAGCCTTTGCAAATAGCCAAACAGAAATTTATATTCAATCCATCCTTCCGGTGAACAACTCAATCTATGGAAATAAAGTAACGAACGACAAAATCATACTTTTTAATGTAGCGTTGAAGCAAACAGCGGAAGAACTCAATGTTCAATTCCTTGACTTGTTCCCGCATTTCATCGACCAAAACGGGCAGTTGAAAAAAGAATTTACCCTCGATGGTATTCATTTGAATGGTAATGGCTACAAAGCTTGGACCAATCTTGTACCTGGCACGCACACAAATTCAAAATAATTCAGAATTGTTCAAGAGTTGTATGAGTGCCTGGCACCCGAACAATTCAGAATTGTTCGGGTGCCAGGCACTCCATATTATGTTTGCAATCTATTTTTTGGGGGTAGATATTTGCATAGAAAGGTATGAATTGCTTAGGAGGTCATGTGGATGGAAACTATGGATATCCAGGAAGAGTTTAAACAAATTTTGGAGTATGCGATACAGCGCGGAAATGGAAATGAACAAATTACAGTGAATGAACTTGTCAACGAACTGGCCACACACTTGAAACCATTAATAGAAAAAACAAACGCAAAAGGATTGTCTGTTACTCGCTAAGACAATCTTTTTTTTTGCTCTGAAACGTGCATTAAGAGGATAGAAGACTCTTTCTCCTCAGTTAATTCTGCTTCTACGCCTTTCCTACATATACTTCTCCTATTCTCTAAAAAAACCTACTATGAATCCTAACCTATAATCAAACTTCAACAAGCATATGTGTATCCCCGTTGGCATCGTTTCGACAACTTTTCAATAGTCACTCCTCCAATCCCATGGACTGTCGGCAGGGGCTTTATCATAGTTCACCAGATGCAACCCAGCGGCTACACAAAAAATGCCCTTCATCTCGTTGATGAAGGACAAACTTGCAATTGTGCAACATTACGTAAGATTAACCGTTTTCTCTTGTTCCGCTTCATTATTTGGATGGGTGATCTGTTCTTCTTCAAAATCGTCCTCATACTTTGTTATGACTCGTGTATCCGGTGCGAAGAGAATAAGGATTAAGGAGAGCACAAGACCGACCATCATGAAACCGCCAAAAGCGAAAGGAGAGGCGCCATAATTCGTACCCATTGCTGTCCAAATCATCGGGCCGAATCCAACAATCGCGGCTGCAATTTGATAGCCAAGAGATAGCCCGGTATAACGAACCTTTGCAGGGAAAAGTTCGGAGAACAATGTACCTTGTGTCGCAAAGATTGCTCCCCACACTACTCCCAGTAAAATCACTTGCATGGTGAAGAACCAGCCCGTACTTACTGGAAGAGCCATAAAATATGGTATCGCCAAAGCAAGCATGGCAATAAGGCCGCCTGTGTAGATTATTTTACGACCGATAAAATCGGAAAGATATCCCGCCAGCGGGATTGTAACAATCATCGCCGCACAGCTTAAAGTCAGTCCCAAAAGTGCAGTATCCCTGGAGTAATCTAAATACGTGGTAGCGTACACTAATATAAAGGACATCAAGAATACGTTAAAAAAGCCATCGCCCAGTTTTAAGCCAATTAGACGGAAAATATCCTTTGAGTTGTATTTAAAAACTTCCACAACAGGTATTTTTGCAAGCTCTCCTTGTTCCTTCTTTCTTTGGAACTCCGGTGTTTCTTCGATTCCGCTCCGAATCCACACGGCAATGACTATCAAAACGATACTAAAAAGGAAGGGAATACGCCAACCCCATGCCATAAATTGAGCTTCTGTCGTTAACGCACTTATCAATGTAAAACTGAATGTACCCAGGACTAGCCCGATGGGAACCCCTAATTGTGGCACGGAACCAAAAAAGCCACGGATGCCTTTATTGGCTGATTCGGTTGCCAAGAGAACCGCGCCTCCCCATTCTCCGCCAAGTGCAATTCCTTGCATTAATCGCAATACAACCAACAAAGCAGGAGCCACAATACCAATCTGGGCATAAGTAGGCAAAAGTCCGATTAAAAAAGAGCTTCCACCCATTCCTATAAGCGTCAACATTAAGGAAGCCTTGCGCCCGATGCGGTCGCCCATATGCCCAAAAATAATACTGCCGATTGGTCTTGCGGCATAACCTGCACCGAATGTTGCAAATGCTATCAATATGGACACTGCAGGGTCATGATTTGGGAAGAAAAGGGAGGAGAACACTAAACCTGTTGCCGTTCCATACAAGTAAAAGTCATACCATTCGATAATCGATCCTACTAAACTAGCTAATAATATCTTTACTTTTTTCATGGAGCACCCACTTTCTTATTAATGTATTAAAATTGAATTTCTTAATATATGTTTCTGAATCTTCCCAACTGGCGTTCGCGGAAAAACCTCCACGAACTCGATGGAATCCGGTACTTTAAATTTCGCCAAATGCTCCTTGCAGAAATCAATGAGTTCTTCTTCAGTTATCAACATCCCCTTATTCAATATGACGAACGCCTTTATCGCTTCATCCCTCATCTCATCCGGCACACCAATGACCGCACTTTCATAAACAGCAAGATGTTGGGTTAGAACACTTTCCACTTCTTGGGCAGCAACATTCTCACCGGAACGTTTAATCATATCCTTCACACGGTCAACAAAGTAGAAATAGCCATCTTCCCCGATACGTGCATTATCACCGGTCAATAACCATCCGTTTTGTATCGTTTGTTGTGTGGCTTGTTCATTTTTGAAATACTGCTTCATGATGGTACGTCCCGGTACACCTTTAACCGCAATTTGACCAATAGTTCCGGTTTCGGCTTCCTCTCCATTTTCATCGACCAGTTTCACCTCATATCCTAAACTAGGTCTGCCGATACTGAGGTTTTTCCGTACTCCATTCAATGGATTGATTAGTGGGATGCCTACAGTTTCGGTCATGCCATACAAATGCAACAATTTCAGGCCGAATTTTTCTTCAAAATCCTGAATTTGATGCTCTGCAATCGATTGAGCAAACAGCACCAACCGAATTGGATTGTCCCTGTCGTCTGCATCGTATTCCTTGGCCAAAATCATCCGAATAGGTGCAGCAAATAAGGAACCGACCGTGGCACCTAAAGATTTCGCTTGTTTAAAGTAACGCGAAGCACTAAATTTTTCTGTTAACGCAACACTCGCACCGGCGACGAGTGCGGGCATTGTTGAATAGTATTGAGCATTGCCGTGGAAAAGTGGAAGGACAATAAACATCCGATCATCTTCAGTTACTTTAATTGAATGAGACATCAATTCCCCAGTGAAAATATAGTTTGCATTCGTCACTTGTACGCCTTTTGGCTTGGAAGTGGTACCCGAGGTGTAAAGCATACCGACTACATCTTCCGGAAGAATTTTTGGAAAGCGTTCTGTACTCGTAGAAGCATTTTCAATTAGCTGGCTGAAATTTAAAAATGGAGTAGATTTATTCATAAATCGCGTTAAGATAATATTTTGAATCGTCGGCAGTTCTTCTTTTATACCAAGGAATTTTTCTGCATACTCTTCCTCGGTAATCAATAGCACAGATTCGGAGTGGTTAATGATGTATTTCATTTCCTCCGCAGTTGATAAAATGTTTGTGGGAACCATAATTGCGCCAATATGTGCCAAGGCAAACCAAGCTGTTAAAAATTCAATATTGTTTGGCAAATGTAATGTGACATGATCTCCAGCTTGAATTTTTAAATCAAGCAAGGCATTGCAAAGTTTTAATACTTCGTCATGAAATTCACTGTAGGTTTTGGTTGTTTGATTGCCATTCACATCTTCAAAAGCTATAAATATCTTTTGTGGATAAAGACACACTCGCTCCTCCAAGAGTGATCGAAGCGTTCTATCCCCGATAATATCCATAATGAATCCCTCCCCAAACAAATTTGCAAACGTTTTCAACTTGATAAAACATACTTTCATAGACTATAGTCTAAATAATAAAACAACAATAAATTAAAAGTCAATACTATTCTGACAATTCAGATAAATAGGCGGAAGTTATATTATTATGTACTTTTATAAACTAAGTACATAGGAGCGGGAATGGAGGTAAAGCATGAGGAAAGGAAAACGGCAATTACAGGCCGAAAAAACAAAGCAGCGTATTTTTAAAACGGCATTGGAGTTATTCCAGAAAAAAGGGTTTGACCAAGTGACGGTAGATGAAATAGTAGAAAAAAGCAACAGCTCCAAGGGGGCGTTTTATGGTCACTTTAATTCAAAATACGGAATCTTTCTAGAGAAATTTAATGAAATCGATCACTTTTACGAAGAATTCGTACAAACAATATCAGAAAATGACTCATTGAAAGAAAAGATTGTAAAGTTATTTCAAGGCCAGATGCACTACTTGGAGCATGAACTTGGAAAAGATTTAATGAGATCGGTATATACAAATGGATTAATTGAAAGCGAAAATCATTTTTTCAACAATACGGAAAGAGGTCTCTATAAAATATTGATTCACTTTATTAACAAATCAATCGACAGAGGAGAATTAAGGAAAGAGGCAAACCCGGAAAGAATTGCGATGCTGATTACAAGATGTATGCGTGGAAATTTATATGACTGGATTGCATTTGGGAGCACCTATAATCTGCAGCATGAGAGTACACAGTTTATAGATATATTTATGGATGGATTACTCAAGCAGTTTGGCAAAGAAAGCGATGGAATGACTAGAACTCAGTGAACGTCTTAGTAATTAATAAATGGGGACTCATAATGCTATAATACAATTATGTTTCGATAAAAACTTTGAATAGAATCGGTGTCTTTGAAGGGAGTCCGACAACGTGAATATACCCAAAGATGATGTTTCACACTATATAATAGAATCCCAAAAACGTTGTGAAATGATGGGGATGGACCCGCAACAATTTCCAACAGCCAAATATATAAGCCAAGAAAAATTGAATAGTAAGTTAAGCAAGTTAACAAGAACATTCGAAGTTCTGGACTTTTTTTCCAATAAGCTATTTCAAATGGTGGAGGACATACCATTTTTACTGATTGTCACAGACGAGGAAGGGACCCTTTTAGATATAAAAGGAGATGACAAGCTTAATAAAAATTTTGAGAAATTAGGAATCCGGCCTGGCATTAAATGTACCGAAGAAGATTATGGAACGAACGCCATTACTTATGCACTAACAGGAAACCAGCCAGTACAAGTGGTAGGTTTGCAGCATTATAAGACATTTTTGCAAGGCATCGCGTGCTATACAGTGCCACTAACTTTTGAATCGACCGGGTTTAAAACCGGGACATTGACCATCATCACGTTAGTAGAATATCAAAGTCCTCTTCTTTTGACAATGTTGTATACTGTTGTGAATTCTATTGAACGCGAAATTCTATTAAAAGAAACGAATACTCGGTTGAATATACTTAATCAAGTCGTCATCAAATCTTCGAAAAATGGGATTATTGAAATTGATAAAACAGGCAAAATTACCGAAATGAATGAGGTTGCACAGTCTTTGACAGGTTTTGGGAAGAATACTGTAATTGATGAGAAAAGCTTCTTTGGCTCCTATTTGAAATGGATTTTGCAAGGAAGAGATTTTGCAAATGTAGAAATCAAAATTATTAATGAAGTAACCGGTAAGCAAACCATTACTTTGTTTGATGGCATTCCTTTATATAAATCTTCGGGTGAATTGATTGGAGCATTTGCCCAGTTAAAAGATATTACGGAACGACATAATGCAAAGGAACAAATTCGTTACTTGGCCTTCCATGATGACTTAACCGGTCTGCCAAATCGGAGAAGCTTCCAGCAATCGCTGAACGGAACTTTAAGTAATTTAAATAAGAGTGGCGGGACCTTATCGCTCTTTTTGTTAGATTTGGATCGTTTCAAATTTATCAATGACACGTTGGGCCATGAAAAAGGGGATTGGCTTCTTATCGAAGTAACCAAACGTTTACGTCACTTTTTGCCTGACAATGCCGAGCTATTCCGTATGGGCGGCGATGAATTCACCATCCTTTTAAGGAATTATGAAGATCAGGATGAGGTGATTTCCATTGCTGAAGGTATCATTGAATTATTCCAGCGTAGTTTTGTTATCGAAAGTTATGAATTTCACATGAGTACAAGTATAGGCATTTCCATTTACCAGGGGAGGGAAAATGGAGCGATTCCTTTGTTCCGCAGGGCGGATACAGCGATGTACAGAGCGAAGGAAATGGGAAAAAACAACTATGTTATGTATGATTCCAACATGGAGCATCGCTTTTTTGAGAAGTTGACCTTCGAGCAACAACTTCGCCAGGCAATCAGACAGAATGAGTTTGAATTGTATTATCAACCACAATATAGCCTTTGCACACAAGAAATTATCGGGTTGGAGGCTTTGATACGCTGGAACCATCCGAAATTTGGATTAATTATGCCCAACGATATCATTCCTTTGGCCGAAGAATTAGGTATCGCCACCCTACTAGGTGATTTTGTTTTGCAAAAAGCTTGTGAACAGCTAAGTCATTGGAAAGAGTGCGGGTTACAACCGGTGAAGGTAGCGATTAATTTATCGCCTCAAGATTTTTTAAGCCATACAATCGTTGAGAAAGTACAACACTCCTTAAACCAAAGCAAAATCGAACCCAAGTTTCTGGAACTGGAAATTACCGAGTCCATGGCCATGGATGTATCCAATGCCATTTCGATTATGAAGGAATTAAATCAGATTGGAGTGCAAATCGCGATAGATGATTTTGGAAAAGGGTTTAGTTCGTTAAACTATTTGAAAAACTTCCCGATACAGCGACTGAAAATTGATCGCTCCTTTGTCAATGACATACTAGCCAACCAGAATGATGCGAAAATCATCAATGCCATTATTCATCTGGCCCACACGCTAAACTTGGAGGTCATCGCGGAAGGCGTCGAAACAAAAGAACAAGCGGAATTTTTGAGCAGCTTAAAATGTGACGAAGCCCAAGGTTATTTTTACGGGAAGCCAATGCCCTTAAGCGATATTGAAAAGTTGTTGTTTAAATGGGAATAAGACAAATGTCATTTTCCATAAAAAGTATCATAGAGAATAATCTAACCCCTTGAATTTTATATGTTCAAGGGATTTTATCTTTCCATAAGAAAAAAACCTCCCGTTTAATCAATCCCACATGGCATTTTCTTAGTAGACTAACCGTAAACTGATTTCAGGGTATATTGATAAAATTATAAAACCAAAGCAGGTGTTGCTGGATGATAGACATTCATAGCCATATATTGTTTAATGTGGACGATGGGCCAAAATCTTTGCACGACTCTCTCGAAATGCTCAAATCGGCTTCAAAAGAAGGCATTACGGAAATCATATCTACCTCCCATATCCGCCATCCGCAGTTTGATGTACAAGCTATCACGGTATTAGAGCAAGTTACACTACTGCAAAGTGAACTCAATAAACAAGAAATCCCCCTGACAATCCACCTTGGACACGAAATACGGCTTTGCGATGATATTGTGGCTTTGATAAGTGAAAGGCAAATACTGACCTTGTCACAATCCAATTTCTTGTTGCTGGAACTGCCCTCCAGTCATATTCCGAATTACACGAAAGGCATCATTCGCGAGTTACTGAACATAAGCATTACCCCCATTATTGCCCACCCGGAACGCAATCTTGCTATTTGTGAAAAGCCTGAACGCCTTGAATGGTTAATAAGGGAAGGCGCTGCCGCTCAACTAACAGCTGGAAGCATTGCAGGACATTTTGGACGTGCAATTCAAAAAACAGCACTGGAACTAATTAAACGAAACCTTGTTCATACCTACGGGTCGGATGCGCATAATCTCTCCACTCGTCCCTTCCTGTTTGAGAAAGGACTTTCTTACCTGAAAAAGCAGAAGGAAATCGAAGTGGTCGATTTATTTCTGGAAAACAATTCACGGATTGTAGAGAACAGACCGTTGCTAATTTATGAGCCAGGTCTTGCAACAAAGAGAAAATGGTGGTGGTTTATTTGACGAGCGAGCAGAAATACGACATCACGCACATAGTTTATGAGCCCACTATTAAAGTGGTTTTTTTTTGGAAGTTAATAGATAGCTTATTGCGAAGCTTTCAATAGCACCATATTAAACGGAGCTTTAAATAGTGAAAAAGCTAAAATGTTTACTCTCACCTAGGTATTTAGTTGAATTAACCATCTTTTATAAAAAAATAATAATCTCCGTGAGTGATTTTAGTCATATTCTCACACTTGATTTTCTATAGTATTAATAGTATTTCATTTATTAGTTTGCTGTGTTTAATTATTTTCCAAAATTTTGAATCAATCTAGTAGTATAATAGTGTTCTTTTAGGGGGAGTTTGTTTTGGCCTATTTAAATTTAACCTCAAAATTCAATGATCATTTATCAAATGTGAACCTCATGGACTACGCTTTCTCAATCTCTTCAATCCATCGTTTTTTGGAGGAAGCGGTGGATGAACCTACAGGTTGGCTATATGCCCCTTTAAATATGACAAATGAAGAAACCGATGGAATTCTTGCGTTGGCAAGAGAAATTGTGGAAAATGCTGATGTATTAGTAGTGATTGGCATCGGTGGTTCCTATTTAGGCGCAAGGGCAGTAAAAGAAGCGTTATCGCCATATTTTAAAAAACATAGTAATGGGATAGACGTTGAATTTGTTGGACAAAACCTAAGTGGGACCTATATAAAACAATTAATCGAAAGTCTTCAAAATCGGAATTTTTATATAAATGTCATTTCCAAATCCGGTTCTACTTTGGAAACTTCCATCGCCTTTCGGGTTCTAAGACATTATACAAGAGAACGATATGGAGAAAATTGCAAAGAGCGTATTATTGTGACAACCGATTCAGAAAAAGGGCTTTTAAAAGAAATAGCGGACATCCAGGGTTACCGACAATTGGATATCCCGTCAAACATTGGTGGCCGTTATTCTCTGTTGACGCCTGTAGGCTTACTCCCCATTTCGGTAGCTGGCATAGATATAAATCAATTACTGAACGGTTCGTATCAAGCAATGATAGATTTGAATGAAGCTGACTTGGAGAAAAATGCCGCATACCGTTATGCAGTACTTCGGTACGAGCTATACTCGCACGGATATCAAGTGGAATTATTGGCTTCTTTTGAGCCATCGCTTGTTTTCATCCATGAATGGTGGAAACAATTGTTTGGTGAAAGTGAAGGAAAAGAGAAGAAGGGTTTATTTCCAGCCTCAGTCACTTATCCAACTGACCTCCACTCGCTAGGACAGTTTGTACAGGAGGGCAACCCACTCCTATTTGAGACTTTCCTCCATTTCAAATGTTTCGAAGAGGATTATTCTGTGCCATTTACCGAGCTTGATGACGACTATTTGAATTTTTTAAGCAATCGCACCTTCAATGATATCAATGCGATATCCGAGGAAGGGACCGTACTGGCACATGCCGAGGGAGGTGTCCCCATTATTCAAATTGAATTGGAAAAGTTAGACGCATTCCATGTTGGCTACCTTATCTACTTCTTCATGAAGGCATGCGCCATTAGTGCCTATTTAATCGATGTGAACCCGTTCAACCAGCCGGGTGTCGAGGTGTATAAAACGAAAATTACCGACTTGCTAAACGAAGAAACGATTACAAATTAGGAATTGGAGGATATAAAATTGCAGAGAGTGAAAAAGGCAATCATTCCAGCAGCAGGCTTGGGAACCCGTTTTTTACCTGCAACAAAGGCAATGCCAAAAGAAATGCTGCCAATTGTGGATCGTCCGACAATTGAGTACATCGTTGAAGAAGCCATTCAATCTGGAATCGAAGAAATTATTATTGTGACAGGAAAAGGCAAACGTGCAATCGAGGATCATTTTGACCGTAATGCGGAATTGGAGAATAATTTGGAGCATAAAGGGAAACTGGATGTGCTCGAAAAGATCCGCCAATCGTCTAATGTTGAACTATACTATATCCGCCAAAAAGAACCGAAAGGGCTTGGACATGCCGTTTGGTGTGCGCGAAAATTTATTGGAGACGAACCGTTTGCCGTACTGTTGGGGGACGATATTGTTAAAAGCGAAAAGCCTGCAACGAAACAATTGATCGAACAATATGATAAGACAAAAAGTTCTGTGATAGGTGTCCAGATGGTGCCTGATGATGAAACAATCCGTTATGGAATAATCGACCCGCTCGATAGTCAGGGTCCATTGTATCAAGTGAAAAAGTTTATAGAAAAACCTCCGCTCGGTACGGCTCCCTCCAATCTGGCCATCCTAGGAAGGTATATTTTAACTCCTGAGATTTTTCCGCTTCTGGAAATACAGGAAACCGGAACTGGGGGAGAAATTCAGTTAACGGATGCCATTCAAAAATTAAACGAAATTGAAGACGTCCATGCCTACGAATTTGAAGGCAAACGTTATGATGTTGGGGAAAAATTAGGATTTATCCGAACAACTGTGGAATTTGCTTTAGAAAACGAAGAAATCGGTCCTAAAGTCGAAGAACTGTTGAGAGAAATTTTGTTGAAAAGGTCTTATGAAATAATTCAGTTCAAGTGAAGTAACTTCGATTTTCTAAAACAAGAAAAATCCAAACGAGATGTTCATACGATTTGCAGCAAAACCTGTTCCTTTGTAAAGGGGTAGATTGATGAAAAAAGTTTGGAAGTGGCTGGCGGGTGTCATAGTTGTTGTTGGTGCTATAGGTTTTATCATCTTATTTAAAGTCTACAGTGATGTGAAAGATACAGTCGAAGAAGTATACACCCCGTTTCAGAAAGAACTTTCCGTGAAAAGAGAAAAAGCAATTGATGTAACGGCGAAAGAGCCTTTCTCCGCCCTCATTCTAGGGGTTGATGCAAGACAGGGAGATTCCGGACGATCTGATACGATGATCGTTTTGACGGTCAATCCAGAAAGAGGTACGACGAAACTACTAAGTATTCCAAGAGATACGTATACAGAGCTCGTTGACACAGGTTCAAAGGATAAGATCAATCATGCGTATGCCTATGGGGGAATGGAAATGGCTATTAGTAGTGTCGAGGAATTGCTGGATATACCGATAGACTATACAGCAAAAATAAATATGGAGAGCTTCGTCGATATAATAGATATCGTAGGTGGAATTACAGTCGAGAACGCATTTGAATTTGACTATGAAGGGGAACATTTCGCAGCGGGGCAGTTGGAGCTGGACGGAAGCAAAGCATTGAAATATGTCAGGATGCGTTATGACGATCCGGAAGGCGATTTTGGACGTCAAAATCGACAAAAACAAGTCATCGAACAAGTCTTAAAAAAGACTATATCCGTCAATACAATCTTAAATTACAAGTCTATTTTTGAAACAATAGAAAATAATTTGGAAATGAACATTGCGTTTGATGAACTCATCAACATCCAAAAAGATTATCGAAATAGTTTCTCTACAATCGAACAACTCTATTTAAACAATGGAACGGGCACAATGATGGATGGTATCTATTATTATGTTCCTAACGAAGAGGAGCTGAAAACGTTGCAGGAAACACTTCGTCAACATTTAGAAATTTGAGCCTCTGCCAGCTATTAAAAACAATTTTTGGAGAGAAACGGTAGCTGAAATATTAGAAGTATATCGCAGCTACATTCATCATAAAATGCGGAGTAAATAGGAGATTGAATACGGGTTAATAGAATCAGACTGTTGAAAAATACCGATGAAATTGAAATGCCATAATCCGAATATAACATTTCAACTGTCTACTGATAGGGGGGGTCAATTGAAAATAGCAGTAGTTGGTGCAGGGTATGTAGGATTAGTGACAGGTGTTTGTTTAGCTGATATGGGGCATTACGTAACATGTATTGATATCAATGAAAATAAAGTAGAACGAATGAAAAATGGAGTTTCGCCAATTTATGAGCCGGGTTTAACTGAACTATTGAAAAAAAACTTGGAGGTTGGTCGATTAGTTTTTACCTCTGATCATCGAAAAGGCTTTAAAGAGGTGGAAGTGATTTTTATTGCTGTGGGAACTCCGCAAAATGATGATGGTTCTGCTGATATAAGTTATGTAGAAGATGTGGCCAAGACGATTGCCTTTTGTGCTGAGAGCGATACGATTATCGTGACGAAAAGTACCGTCCCGGTTGGAACGAATGATAGGTTGCAAGCATTGATTAATCTCCATAAAGCCAACGATATAACTATTGAAATTGTATCTAATCCGGAATTTTTAAGAGAAGGATCTGCGGTCAATGATACTTTTTACGCGGATCGGATTGTTATCGGGTCAAACAGCGAAAAAGCGACGAAAAAAATGAAAGAGATTTATCAAGACTTTAATATTCCAATCTATCTGACGGATATTCGAAGTGCGGAGATGATAAAATATGCGTCTAATGCCTTTCTAGCAACAAAAATTAGTTTTATTAATGAAATTGCTAATATTTGTGAAAGAGTCGGTGCAGACGTGGAAAAAGTGGCTGTGGGGATGGGGCTCGATCAAAGGATCGGAACATCGTTTCTAAAAGCCGGTATTGGATATGGTGGTTCCTGTTTTCCAAAAGATACAAAAGCGTTGATTCAGATTGCTGGGAATGTCGCCTATGACTTTGAATTACTTAAGGGTGTTGTCAATGTGAATTCAAAGCAACAAACGATATTGGTAGATAAATTGAAAAAAAAATTTCATTCTTTACATGGGAAACGACTGGCCATTTTGGGACTTGCCTTTAAACCGAATACAGACGACCTGAGAGAAGCTGCTTCACTAATGGTAATCGATGAACTCGTTAAAGAAGGAGCGGAAGTCATTTGCTATGATCCGATTGCAATGGAGAATGCCAAGCAAACCATAATACATCCTCAAATCCGCTTTGCTGCTAGTGTTGAGGATGCCGTCAAAGATTCGGAGGCTGCTTTAATTTTGACCGAGTGGGATGAAATTAAATCAATTGATTTGAAGGTTTTTACACACATGAAAACGCCCTTTGTCCTGGATGGAAGAAATTGTTACTCTTTAGAGCAGGTAAAGGCGGCTGGATTTGAGTATCATTCGATTGGTAGATCGGCAGTAAATTTACAATCAGAAAATCTATTGATTTAAGTTGGGGGTTGGTTATTGCAATATGAGTGTCACAACTTCTGACGACAGCTCAACATCTAAACCTCTTCAACAACAGGTTAAACAAATTGAAATAAATGAACGTAAGGGGTACTTATTTACAAAACGATCACTCGATATATTCGGTTCGATAAGTGGAATTGTTTTGTTAAGTTTCATCTTTTTAATCATTACTTTATGTATAAAACTTGAAGATTGGAAGGCTCCAATACTATTTAAGCAGTTGCGTATTGGAAAAGATGGAAAACCATTTACTATCTACAAATTTCGCTCAATGGTTTCCGATGCAGAACATTTAAAGCCATTATTGTTAGAGCACAATGAAGCAACTGGGCCGGTCTTTAAGATGAAACATGATCCAAGAGTAACGAAAGTTGGCAGATTCATTCGGAAAACAAGTCTTGATGAATTACCCCAGTTATTCAATGTTCTAAAGGGAGAGATGAGTCTAGTAGGACCAAGACCCCCTTTACTCGAAGAAGTTGTACACTATTCTAATTATGAAAAACAAAGATTGAGAGGTACACCTGGCCTGACTTGTTATTGGCAAGTTAGTGGTAGAAGTAATATTGGATTTGAACAGTGGGTAGAACTGGACTTAAAGTATTTATATGAAAGAAATCTAATAATTGATATCAAGTTAATATTAAAGACACTATTGGTTTTATTCGGATCGAAAGATGCTTATTAAAAGTGAGGAAATGAAATGGACTTCCATTCTAAAATTTATGTAGCTGGACATCGCGGATTGGCTGGATCAGCAATTATGAGAAAGCTAGAGGAGAAAGGTTATCGAAATCTCGTTTTTCTATCGAGCAAAGAACTTGATCTAAGAAATAAATCGCATACAGATGCTTTTTTTGAAAAAGAAAAACCGGAGTATGTTTTTCTTGCAGCGGCAAAAGTAGGGGGTATCGTAGCGAATAATGACTATCCTGCTGATTTCATTCGCGATAATTTGTTGATTCAAACGAACGTGATCGATGCAGCCTACCGAAATGGAGTAAAAAAACTCCTATTTTTAGGGAGTACTTGTATTTATCCGAAATTTGCTCCACAACCGGTAAATGAGTCTTCCTTATTAACAGGTAGTTTAGAGCCAACAAATGAGGCGTATGCAATAGCCAAAATCGCAGGAATTAAGATGGTTGAGGCTTATAACCGACAATATGGAACAAATTATATTTCTGTTCTGCCGACCAATCTTTATGGTCCGGAAGATAATTTCGACCTGGAAACATCCCATGTATTACCAGCCTTGCTAAGGAAATTCCATGAGGCAAAAGTAAATAATGATCCGGTAGTTGAGGTGTGGGGAACTGGGGAACCGAGAAGGGAATTTTTATATTCGGATGACTTGGCGGATGCAGTGATCTATTTAATGAATACTTATGAAGGCAATCAGATTGTCAATATTGGTGTTGGTGAAGATCTCACCATTAAAGCGCTAGCTGAGAAGGTAAAAGAAATCGTGGGTTACCCAGGTGAAATCAATTTCAATGCAACAAAACCGGATGGCACACCTAGGAAACTAGTAGATGTGTCAAAACTTCATTCATTAGGATGGCAAGCCTCTATCTCTCTCCATGAAGGAATAACCAAAGTATATGATTGGTATTTAAAGAAACTAATTCAACAATCTGCAGTTGCAAAGTAATGGAGGTAGTTATGAAAAAAGCATTGATTACAGGTGTTACTGGTCAGGATGGTTCCTATTTGGCGGAGTTTTTAATGGAAAAAGGGTATGAAGTGCATGGAGTAATCCGCCGCAGTTCCTCTTACAATCAAGAACGATTGGAACATATTCATTTATCGGAACTATTAGGGAGTAATGGAAACATTAAACGCTTTTTCCTTCATTACGGTGATATCACGGATGCATTAAATATTATGAATTTAATTAGCACCATCCAACCAGACGAAATTTATAATCTTGCTGCCCAATCCCATGTTCACGTATCTTTTGAAATGCCAGGCTATACATTAGATGTGGATGCAAAAGGGACATTAAATATTCTGGAGGCTGTTCGTATTTTGGGATTAGCTGAAAAAACCCGCGTCTATCAAGCCTCAACTTCGGAATTATTTGGGAAGGTCCAGGAAGTACCGCAGAAAGAAACAACGCCTTTTTACCCGCGTTCTCCTTATGGAATTGCCAAAATGTATGGATACTGGATAACGAAAAATTATCGTGAATCATACCAATTATTTGCTGTAAACGGTATTTTATTCAATCATGAGTCAGAACGACGGGCGGAAAACTTCGTAACAAGAAAAATAACATTAGCCGCGGCGCGAATCGCCAAACAAAAACAACAAACCCTGCAACTTGGAAATCTGGACGCATATCGCGATTGGGGATATGCAAAAGACTATGTCGAGTGTATGTGGTTAATGTTGCAGCATGATAAACCAGAAGACTTTGTGATTGCAACTGGCGAGATGCATAGTGTAAGAGAGTTTGCAGAAATAGCATTTCAACATGCCGGAATTGAGTTGCAGTGGACAGGTGTTGGTATACAAGAGAAAGGAATTAACCGCTCAACCGGGGAGGTGGTTGTCGAGGTCAGCCCAAGATACTTCCGTCCCGCAGAAGTAGATCAGCTGTTGGGGGATCCTACAAAAGCGAAAAAACTATTAAATTGGAATCCTACAAAAACAACCTTCGAAGAGTTGGTTAAAAGGATGGTACATTTCGACCTAGAAAAAGTTGCGAAAGAAGAAAATACAGTCAAAATGTTTGAATAACCCGTAATGGATTTCATTTCCACCGTATAAGAACTTTCCAGCTATTATGTTAAAGGGGTGAATAAGTGGAGATTATTTTGTTATCAGGTGGATCAGGGAAACGTCTTTGGCCATTATCGAATGATGCACGATCAAAACAATTTCTAAAAATATTAGAAGATGAAAATTACCAACTAAAATCGATGGTCCAGCGTGTTTGGCGCCAATTACAACATGTGAATTTGGCGGAATCGAGCATAATTGCCACGAATAAGACACAGGTGGATATTATTCAAAACCAACTAGGTCATACAGTTGAATTAGTTCTTGAACCGAGTAGACGAGACACCTTCCCAGCAATAGCGCTAGCATCCACTTATCTACACACTGTAAAAAATATCCCTTTACACCAGACAGTAGCAGTCTTACCAGTTGACCCATTTGTACAAGATTGTTTTTTTGAAAAAGTGAAGGAACTGGAAACATTATTACATCAATCAAATGCAGACATAGCACTGATTGGTGTTAAACCAACATATCCCTCCTCCAAATATGGTTACATTATTCCTGCTACCAATCACACATCTGATTATATCCAAGTGCAATCTTTTAAAGAAAAACCAAGCGAACTAGAAGCAGAACAGTTAATACAGCAAGATGCATTGTGGAACTGTGGGGTCTTTGCATTTAAATTAGGTTTTGTCTTGTCCTTGCTTAAAGAACGTGGGCTACCTATAGACTATTACGATTTATTAGAGCAGTACGATACTACTCCAAAAAATAGTTTTGATTATGAAGTGGTGGAACAAACAGAAAATATTGTAGCCCTTCCATATGATGGGTACTGGAAAGATTTGGGCACATGGCGAACATTAACCGAAGAAATGCATCATCCCCAAATTGGGAAGGGTATTGTGACAGAGGATTGCAAAGGAACTCACTTAATCAATGAATTGGATATTCCGATTACGGTGTTGGGTGTTCCCAACGTTATTGTAGCAGCTAGCCCTGATGGTATCCTAATTGCCGATAAGGATAAAAGTCCACGCATTAAAGAAATAGTTGGCCACTTTAATCACCGTCCGATGTATGAGGAGCGACGTTGGGGCTGGTATAAAGTATTGGATCACTTAAAAATCGATGAAAATTTTGAAGTATTAACAAAAAGAATTGGGATCAGCGCGGGTAAAAATTTGAGCTATCAATACCACCTCCATCGTAATGAGGTTTGGACCATTATAAAGGGGGAAGGGATTTTTGTTCAAAGTGGTCGATTACAAGTCGTTCGCCCTGGAGATGTCTTGCAAATTCCTATTGGAAACAAACATGCTTTAAAAGCCGTTACCGATTTAGAAATGATCGAGGTGCAAACAGGTAGCCAATTACTGGAAGAAGATATTGTTCGTGTTTTTATGACATGGGAAGAAGTAGAAGAGCATTGTTATGCTTAATGGAATAGAAGGGGAAAAGGGGTTAAGGCTGTGATACTGGTTGTAGGTGGAGCAGGCTATATAGGTAGCCATCTCGTGAAAGATCTAGTAAAAAAAGAAGAAGTGATTGTACTGGACAATTTATCGACGGGTCACATCGAAGCAATTGATAAAGATGCCCTGTTTGTACAAGGAGATTTGGGAGATCCTAAAGTATTAGATTCAATTTTTATGCACTACCCAATTCAAGCAGTAATGCACTTTGGTGCAAATAGTTTAATTGGGGAATCTGTCATTAATCCTCAAAAATACTATTTAAATAACGTCTCATCTACACTAACGCTTTTAGAAGCAATGTTAAAACATCAGGTGAAGAATTTTATTTTTTCTTCGACTGCTGCTACTTATGGCATTCCCAAAGTGCGGCTAATTGATGAAAGTATAGATACGCATCCTATTAATCCTTATGGCAAGTCAAAGCTAATCATTGAACAGATTCTTGAAGATTATGCAAAAGCCTATGATTTTCACTATGTCGTTTTAAGATACTTTAATGCTGCTGGAGCATATGAAACAGCTGAGATTGGTGAAAGTCATCATCCAGAAACTCATTTAATCCCCCTTGTATTACATCATTTAGCCGGAGAAAAAGATAAAATATCGATATTTGGTGCGGATTATAATACACCGGATGGGACATGTATTCGTGATTATATTCATGTATCAGACTTAGCGGATGCCCATATTTTAGCCTTAGAAGTTTTAATGAATAAAAGTGTGAAAACGGCAACTTACAATGTGGGAAACGGGATTGGTTACTCAGTGAGGGAAATCGTCCAAATGTGTGAAGCAATCACAGGTAGAACAGCAAAAGTTGAAATAACCGAAAGACGTACGGGAGATCCTGCTTGTTTAGTCGCTTCATCTGAAAAGATTTATAAGGATTTAGGATGGCGTGCCAAAAGAAACCTTGAACAGCTAATAGAAAGTGCTTGGACTTGGCATTTAAATCAGAAGTATTAGGCTGCTGCTTTAAATTGAATTTCAATTGCTTTTGAATTTGATTTTTCACAGCTGAGGGGGATTCGTAATGAAAGAAATAACCAAAAAGCATGAAGAACAATTTGAATTGAAGAAATCATATACTCCCTGTGAGAAAATCCCGACATGTAAAATACTGGGCGTAAATATAGCGGCGATTAATATGGAGTGGCTTGTTAATTTTTTGGTTGACCATATTAAGAGTTTATCAGGTCAGTATATTTGTGTTTCCAACGTACATACAACAGTCATGGGATATGAAGAATCTGATTATCGTGCAATTTTAAACAATAGCCTAATGTCCATTCCAGATGGAGGTCCATTATCCACCATTGGAAGAAGATGGGGATATGTTAAGATGTCGAGAACAACTGGACCAGATTTAATGAAAGAGATTTTCGAACTTTCATCGAATAAAGGCTATCGACATTATTTCTATGGATCGACGGAAAGTACGTTAAAAAAAATGCGAATCAATTTACTTAAGGATTACCCTGGTTTGGATATAGTAGGCATGTATAGTCCTCCTTTTCGCCCGATAGCAGCGATGGAAGATGAAAAAATCATGCAACAGATCAATGAAACGAAGCCTGACTTTATATGGGTAGGTCTTGGTGCGCCTAAGCAAGAAAAATGGATGGCTTACCATAAAGACAAAATAAATGGCTTAATGATAGGAGTAGGAGCGGGTTTTGATTATTACGCAGAAAATATAAAAAGGGCACCCCTTTGGATGCAGAAGTTCAATTTGGAATGGCTGTATCGATTACTCCAGGATCCAAAAAGATTGTTTAAAAGATATTTACGAACCAATATCAAATTTTTGTGGCTTATAAAGAGAGGCGTATAGGAATGAATGTATTAGCTTCTGTATATGCGTGCAGTCCATATGATGGTTCGGAGCGGGCGGTTGGATGGAATTGGGTATGTGAGTTGGACAAATATCACCACTTATGGGTGCTAACGAGTGAAGTATATGAAAAGGATATTGAAGATTACAAAGAAAAAAATCCCCATGCACTTTTGAATACTGAATTTATATATATAAGGGTTCCACAAATAATTAGCTTTTGGCATAAAGGATATCGTGGGGAACGTATTTATTATATATTATGGCAAAAAGCAGCTTTGAAAGTAGCTGAGAAGCTGAAGACTAAAGTGAATTTCGATTTAGTGCATCACATCACCTATGTAACATGTGTATTGCCTACATACATGCATAAGCTGGGCTTGCCTTTCTTGTATGGACCGGTATCCGGTGGAGAAAATATACCAAGCATTATCAATTATCCTCTGAATCAAAAGAATTCAATCATTGAAACAATTCGTAAAATAGTGCAAGTTTTTTTTCGTGCAACACCCAATTTTAAGAAGACAATGGAAAAGGCCAATCTTATCTTAGCAACAACGGGTGAGACAAAGAATTATATTCCGAAAAAATATCAACACAAAGTCCACATATTTCAATCCATCGTTTTGGATGAGAATTTTCTTAACCCAAATCCGAATCTAGAAAAAGAGAACGGAGCTATATGTAAAATATTAATTGCCGGCAGGATGATTTATTGGAAAGGTTTTGAACTTGCGATCAAGTCGGCAATCCTTGCTTTAGAAAAGGGCTGTCAAGCAGAAATTACCATCTTAGGTGATACAGAGGATGGAAGTATACATTATAAAGAATATTTAAAAGGTTTGTGTATGAACCATACCCAACAGATTAAATTTATCTCAAAAGTTGAGTATTACAAGATGAAAGATTTCTATGATGAATTTGATTTATTACTGAATTGTAGCTTAAGAGATTCAGGGTGTTATGTTGTAATGGAGGGAATGGGGAGAGGGTTGCCGGTCATCTGCGTTGATACAGGCGGACCCAAAATTAATACGAGCGAGAGCACGGCCATCAAAATACAGCCCGCACGTCTGGAAACGATGATTGAAGACATTGCGAATGCAATTTGTCTATTAGTTGAAAATCATGAGCAACGGAAACAAATGGGCAAGGCGGCTCACCAATATGCTAGCAATCATTTTGTTTCAAATAAACGGACTCTAGAAATGAATCAGTATTATCAGACCGTTGTAGGTAAAAGGGACAGTGATTTTTTCACTAAAGAGGTAGAAAATGGGTAAAAAGATAAAAGTATGCATGGTTGTTCAAGATCCAACAGTTAAAGGTGGCATTGCAGCAGTCGTTAATGGCTATAGGGGGTCTGCTTTAGAAAAAGACTTCGATATTAAGTATATAGAATCCTATAAAGATGGAAATAAGTTCGCGAAATTAATGAAAGCTATGTGCGGATATATTCATTTTGCAAAAAACATACTTGTGGATAGACCCAAAGTTTTGCATATCCATTCTTCCTTTGGGGCGAGTTTTTATCGAAAACTGCCATTTATTTATATGGCTAATTGGACTGGAATCCCAATTATCAATCATTGCCATGGTGCAGACTTCGAAACCTTTTTTTTGCAAGCTCATGAACGAAAAAAGAAATTAGTAAAGAAAGCATATAATAAATGTTCCTTAGTTATCGCTCTATCAGGGGAATGGAAAAATCGCCTTAGTGTAATCGTTCCTACCGAAAAAATAAAAGTCATTGAAAATTATAGTATTCTGAGCAAAGTTGCTGTGATGGAAAGGTTAAAAAGAGAAAGTAATCAGCGAGTCCTTTTTTTAGGGGAGATCGGTAAAAGAAAAGGGTGCTATGACATACCTTTAATTGTGGAGAAGGTTGTCCAAGTTTTACCGAAAGTAAAATTCATTATGGCTGGCACAGGGGAAGTTGACAGAATCAAAAGTATTCTAAAAGAAAAGGGAATAGAAAAAAATGTAATTTTTCCTGGGTGGGTGCGTGATGAAGAAAAAGATAAATTGCTACGTGAAAGTGATTTGTTTTTTTTACCCTCCTATCATGAGGGTATGCCTATGTCAATTCTAGAAGCCATGGGTTATGGGCTGCCTATCGTAAGCACCAATATTGGTGGAATTCCCAATTTGGTAACTAGTGGGCAAAATGGTTACATTTGCTCTCCGGGGGATGTAAATGCCTTTGCAGAGAGGTTAGTGTCCTTGCTTAAAAATGAACAAGAATTAAAGAGCTTTGGCGAAGAGAGTTTTCATGTTGTACAGAATACCTACTCATTGGAAAAACATATTCATAAACTTTCCACGTTGTATAATTTGATAGTTTGATAATTAGGCGAAAGTTTCGTGAAGATTTTATTAACTCCTTATGGTTGAACTTAAGCGGCGATATTGAATTGATTGCAGGGGAGAATTTGAATGGTATTACTAAATCATGCAAATACAGATTTGAACGTCCAAAGATTATTTACAAAAAAGTTAATATTCTTCCAGATTTACTACAATTTAGCCATCAAGTTTTTTATAGGACAATTTGGTTTTCCCCATTCTCTAAATTATATAACAGACGTCGTAACTTTTGTAATTGTACTTCTTTCCGTGGGCGAATTACGGGCAGGCTATTATAAAAATAAATTCATCTATCATCTTATTTTTTTGTTGATGCTGTTTACCGTAATAGGGTACCTTTTCAATCTCTATTCACCGCTATTATACTTGTGGGGTTTACGTAATACATTTCGGTTTTTTGTCTTCTTTTTATGTTGCACTGTCCTATTAGAGAAGAAAGATATAAAAAAAATCATAGCTATCTTAATGAAATTGCTGCCGTTGAATGTTATTTTGTGCACTTATCAATATTTTACTTTACGTAACAGTGGCGGGTACGTTTCATTATATCTTGGGGATTTTATCGGCGGAATGTTCGGGCCTATGCAGGGTAGCAATGTGGCGATGAATGTCTATTTATCTATACTATTAATTATGTTATTAGCGGCCTTTATAGAAAAGAAAGTATCCTTTGCGAAATTCGGCTTATATACTTCAATGTGCTTTTATATTGCCATATTAGCCGAGATGAAAATTGTTTTCTTTGACTTCTTAATCATCCTGATTATGATCATGCTGATTAGTAGAATTTCATTTAAGAAAATTGCATCCTTTTTACTCGGAATCGTCGTGCTTCTAGGTGTCCTAAATATTTGGACAAACTTTAATCCAGAAAGCAGTGCGTACCTAACCAATTGGGATTCGATTATTGAGTATACAGGCAAAACAAGCTATGCAGGAACAAGTTCTTTAAATCGACTGACAGCTATACCGATGATTTCAACGATTTTTTTCCAAAATAATGTTGGTGGGAACCTAGTTGGAATCGGGTTAGGTAATGCTGATACATCCAATATAGCAGCATTTAATAGTCTTACTTATGCCACTTATGGCGATATACTAAAATACACATATTTTCAACAAGCTATTCTTTATTTAGAAACGGGTTGGATAGGATTACTTCTCTATCTATGTTTTTTCATCGTTATTTTTTTTAGTACATTTCTGAACAGTAAAATAAGATGGGCTAATAATGAAGAATATATCTACATCCTTCTTGCAAGAGTGTTTTCTATATTAGCGATAGTAATGGTTTTTTATAATCAATCTTTCCGGTTAGAGAGCAGCGGGTATTTAGCCTTCTTGATTTTAGCCATCCCTTTTATTTGGCGGAACCGTCATCAGGAAGAATTGTCCAAATAAGTTTTTTAGAAAGAACATATAGTAGGTGAGAAGTTGAGCGTAAGAATAAGTGTTATTGTCAGTATGTACAATATTGAAGAATATGTAGAGGAGTGCATCGAATCCCTAGTATCACAAACTTTTAAGGACCTTGAGATCATCCTCGTTGATGATGGGTCAAATGATGGGACATATGTAATTGCCGAAAAATTTGCTCGCTCCTACTCCCATGTTAAAGTGCTCACTAAACCAAATGGCGGACTTTCAAGTGCAAGGAATTTTGGTCTATCCTATGCTAAAGGTGAATATGTCGCTTTTATCGATGGTGATGATTATGTATTACCAAATATGTTCGAATTAATGTATCAAAGTGCATGCGAAAATGGCTCTGACATGGTCATGAGTAGCTTTATGAGATTAGTGGAAGACGGAACTTTAAGCATAGACCTCGAAACGACGCAACAGAATCTATTTTCCGAAAATCGCTGTATCCACGGAAAGGAGGAAATCCTGCAAAAAATCTTAACTACAATGCTCGGTGTACTACCGGAAGCGGACATTGATGTTGCATTAAATAGCTGTGTATGGCGCAATTTATATAGAAAAAAAATATTGGATGATTTAAGTATTGTATTCAAATCTGAGAGAGAATACATATCAGAAGATATCATTTTTCATTTAGATCTTTTACCACATCTACAAATTATCTCCACAGTTTGTCAACCTCTCTATATTTATAGATTTAATCGTAATTCATTGACAAAAAAGTACCGTCCAGATCGTTTCCTTAAAGAATGTCATTTGTATGAATTCTTAATGGACAAAGTATCTGGAAATAATCTTTTGAGCGATATCGATTTAAGATTAAAACGTTCTTTTATAGGACGGGTTCGAAATTGTATTCTTAGTGAAATCTATGGGAATGAAGTAGAAAACTTTTGGAGGAAAAATAAAAATATCCAAGAAATCATTAAAAATGAAATAGTAGTAGAGGTTTTGCAAGACTTTCCCATCCACCGATTAAATTTAAAATTAAGAGTTTTTACGAACATGATGAAATATAACCAGAGTATAGGATTATTCATCCTAGGTCTTCTGTATAAAAAAAGGTATCTTAAAAAATAGTTGGAATCTTTAAATTAAGAAGGTGTCATCGATGGAAAATCCATTAATTAGTATTATTATCCCGGTTTTTAATACGAAAGCCTTTTTAAAGAAATGTATCCATAGCTTGTTGGTACAGGATTTCAAATCGATTGAAATCATCTTAATCGATGATGGATCAACAGATGGCACCAGTAAATTATGTCACGAATTATCTTTCGAGGACGATAGAATTATAGTTATCCATTCCGAAAATAAGGGTGCCAGCTATGCGAGAAACACTGGTTTGGGAGTTGCCAAAGGTAGCTATATTGCTTTTGTTGATTCGGATGATTGGGTAACCATTGATTATTTAACGACACTATATAGACAGTTTGAGTTAAAACAGGATATTGATTTGGCCATCGTTGGATACATGTCTCTAGATGAAGTGGAAAACAACCCAACACTACTTCATCAGGATGAAAAAATCCAATTATTGACGTCTAACGAAGCCCTTATTAATCTGTATAATCCCAAAATGTATAAGGGGTATTTGTGGAATAAGCTTTTTAGAAAGGATATCATCCAGAACCATCAATTAAAATTTGATATAGACATTAACATATGGGAAGATATGCTGTTTTGCTGTAAGTATTTACGCTACTCAAGAACGGTATCTTATTCAAACAAAACCTGTTATTTTTACGTACTGCGAAAAGGTAGCATAACATCATCAAAAGAGGAGTTAAAAGAAAAAACAAAACTAGTGGCTGCCAAAAGAATGGTTGAATTAGAAATAAATGTAGAAGATTTTGTAATTGAAACGAAAAAGTGCCTGATTATCGAGTATATCTATTTCATCCTAGTTAGAGAGTTTACAAATGGAAAGTTCAATAAACAATTTGTGAAGGAGATTGTAAATGAAATTGAACTTATAAAATTAGACATCAAACTGTCTCTAAAATACAGGATGCTCTTATGGTTCTTAAGAAAAAATCCAATTATTTTATACTGGATTTATAAAATGAAAGGGCAACAAAAAATAAAAAGGGATGGGTGATGAATGGTTGATATCAGTGTCATTGTTCCAGTCTATAATGTTGAAAACTATTTGGATAATTGTATTACTGGAATATTAGCTCAAAGCTACAGCAACTTCGAACTAATCCTAGTGAATGATGGATCATTGGATAACTCCAGTTCTATTTGTAAGGGATATGAAAAACAAGATGACCGTATAAAGTTGATTCATCAAGATAATCAGGGTTCCGGCGCTGCCAGAAATAGAGGGCTGGATATCGCAAAAGGAAAATATATTTATTTTTGTGATGCGGATGATTATATGGAACCCACACTATTGGAAGAAAACTATTTACTCGCTGAAAAGTACGAAGCAAATATGGTTATTTTTGGCTATTGCGATAAAATAATCCGGAAGAATGAGTTCGATTTCATCCCGAGAACTAATAAAAAGGAACTTTTAAACAGTAAAGAGGATTTTAGAAAGAAATTTGGCCAACTTTTTAACAATGGCGTGATGTATACAGTATGGAATAAGCTTTATAAAAAAGATTACCTAAATATGCATAACTACCGCTTTGGAAATGAAAGAGTGGGGCAAGATACAATATTTAACTACAATATTTATAAAAACATCGATAAAGTATATATAAATGACGGTATTTACTACCATTACTTAGTGGGAAGAGCAAATTCTGCTGTAAACAAATATCGTCAAGACCGATTTAGATTGCGCTATGAAGAATCACTGAAATTGGAGCAGCTCATCAACAGCTGGAAATATGAAAAAATCTATAAATCCTTATTAATCAATGAGTGGTTATTAACTTTGACAGTCGGAATTCATAATTTATTTTTTGACGAATGTCCTCTTAATAATGGAGAGAAAAAAAGAGAAATCCATCGCTATATTAATCATGCGAAAATTAAAGAGGCGCTCCATCACATTTCTTATAAGAAAGAATCGAGCAGTTTCGGGACAAAATTAAAGTATTTTCTTTTGAAGAACAAACAAGTTAGTCTGTATTATTACTTGCTGAAATATAAAAAAGGATTCTCCTGAAAACTGACAAATCATTTAGTTTGAATATTGTATGAATGTTGAGATGACATTTACATAGTTATATCGGCTTAGAAGTTGAACAACTTCATCAATTCAATGTGAGGGATAAGAATGTTATTAATTGATAGAATTTTAGGAAAAATTTTTTCATTAATTAAAAAGATATCGCCAGTCATTGCTAGTAAAATCATCTATTATAAAACGTTTAGAAAAAAACTTGATCTTAAGAATCCAACTACATTCAATGAGAAATTGATGTGGCTAAAATTAAACGAAGATGACTTGGTCAAAGCCAGATGTACAGATAAGTATTTAGTAAGAGACTATATTAAAGAATTAGGTTATTCAAATATTTTAATTGAATTATATATGGTATTCGATAGTGTGAAAGACATGAATTTTAATGCATTGCCAAATAGTTTTGTTATTAAGTGTACCCATGGTTCTGGATTTAATATTATCTGTCCTGACAAAAGTAAATTAGATAAAAAACAAGTAAAGTCACAATTAAATAAATGGATGAGAACTAATTATTCATTGGTCAACGGAGAGCCGCATTATTCGAAAATAAAACCTCGGATCATTGTAGAGAGATTACTGGAAAGATCGAGGGAACAGACGCACATTGATTATAAGATTCATTGCTTTCATGGAGAGCCACAGATTATTGAAGTTGCATTACCGTATAGTGATATATTGTTAAATTGTAATTGGGAGGTGCTACCCTTCAATAAGGCAAGTGTTAATTTCAAGAAAAAGTTGGACAAACCTAAAAGATTGGATGAAATGCTGGAAATCGCCAGGAATCTAAGTAATGCGTTCAAATATGTAAGAGTCGATTTATATTATTGCAACGATGAAATTTTCTTTGGGGAACTGACGTTTACTCCTGCTGCCTGTCTGGATGTCGATTTTATTGATGATGGGGACTATGAGATGGGAAAATTATTAGATCTAAATATAAGCACGAAGAATACGGCTAATGTGGGAATAACTTAAAACGAAGTGAAATAAATAATTTCATTGGCCCGATAAACTGTTCAGTGCATTTCTATTTAGGGTACTTAAACAAAATTTTTCATTAAAGGAATGTTTAACATAGAACTACTAATAGTGTTGAAAAATAAGATTAGTACTAATTTTATGAAGAATACTGGATGGTTAATATTTGAACAGGTTTTTAGAATGGGATTGTCTCTAATCGTCACATCTTTAATGGCTCGTTATTTGGGTACACAAAATTTCGGTTTACTCAATTATAGTTTAGCCTATATTTTGATTTTTACAACAGTTAGTAAGCTAGGAATAGATAGTATTATTGTAAACGAGATTATTAAAAAAAGGGAAGATACCGGAAAATTAATCGGTACAACCATATGTTTACGTTTGCTTTCTTCTACACTTTCGATTTCTTTAATCTTTTTAATCGTGCGGTATATGGACCCCCATGATTATACAGTGCAAATCATTACATTTATACAGTCGATTTCTTTGTTGATGGTCGTATTTGATACGATTGAATTTTGGTTTCAGTCAAATTTACAATCAAAGTATATTGTCATATCAAAATCTATTGCGTTTACGATTGTGTCGGTTTGGCGACTATCTTTGATCTTTTTTGAAAAATCTATTTACTATTTTGCTGTCGCAACTATTATTGAAGGTTTAGTCATTAGTTTATTCATTGTTGTTTTTTATTTTAAATTTAAAGGACCCAAAATCCGGTTTTCATTTTTGACCGCCAAAGATTTGTTATCCCAAGGTTTCTATTTTTTTATTGCAGGTTTGCTGATCGTTGCTTACACCCAAATTGATAAAATTATGCTCGGCCAAATAATGGGAGGCACAACGGTCGGCATCTATGCAGCGGCAATGACTATTTCTAGTTTATGGGTGTTTATTCCCAATGCGATTATTCAATCTGCAAGACCGGTCATAATGATATCTAAGACTGAAAATGAACAATTCTACTTAAAAAAATATAGACAGCTATATTGTTCGATAATTTGGATAGGGATAGGTGCTTCTATTTGCATCACGCTGCTCTCTAAACCTATTATTCTCCTGATCTATGGCAATGAATTTATTGAATCCATTAATGTTTTAATTATTTTAATATGGTCAAGGATTTTTTCCTTAATTGGAACAACAAGGGCTATCTGGCTAACTGTTGAAGATTTGGGCAGGTTTCAAGTAAGTTTTGTGGCATTTGGTGCAATAGTAAATATTGTCCTCAATTTAATTCTAATCCCACGATACGGGGCAATTGGTGCGGCAATCGCTACGCTCCTAGCAGAAGTAATATCTACTTTTATAGCACTATTATTTTTCAAAAAAACACGACCATTGTTTAAATTAATCATTGATGCTTTTCTATTTAAGGATGTCAAAATATAAGGCATTGCTTATAGATTGTTGGCGGAGGGGATAAGCGTTGATTAGTATCCAAAAGAAATTATTCTTTATTGATTTAATAGATGTCTTTTTAGCGGAGGAATATAATCCAAAACTATCAAAAAAAAGGTTGATCATCCACCATTATTCAAGAGTTCCCGGAGATAATTTATTTGGGGAAATTACTTATCAGCTTTCTTTAGAGAAGGATGAGGCTGAGCTTTTGGAAGGCATGAGCAAGATGAATCGCTATATGTTACGACGAGCAAATAAGGAGCCATATGAAGTAGTCGTCAAGCATAACCCTACAGATGGGGATTTAATAGAATTTCAAAATTTTTATAATAAATTTGTCCAGACGAAAAATACACACAAAGTAAATAGATATCGACTCAATCGGCTAAAGCGCCTGCGGGATAAAGGGGTGGTGGTCTTTACAAAGCTGCAGAATACGAATGCAGTGGCTTTATGTTATCGAATTTATATTATCGATAGCGATGTTGTTCTGAATGTTTATGCTTGTTCAGCAACATGGATTAAGGAGCAACCGGACTTAAAACAGCAAATACGTTTTGCGAATCGTTACTTACTTTGGCAAAATATGAAGTTATTTAAAAGTAGGGGGTTCAAAATTTACGATTACGGCGGAATAACGGATATTAACGAGATTAACAAGTTTAAGGAAGATTTCGGTTTTATAGGGGTCGAAGTGTATCATGGCTTTGATACGGAGTCGATCATTGGGAAGATTTTAGTCAAGTTACATTGGAGAAAGAATATTTATTTATTTAGCTAACAAAAAAATAAAGATTGTTATATTAACAAGTACCTACTAAGTGAAATTGGCTGAGTAGGATTTTTTTTTAATAAAAGTTACACAATAGGGACAAGTTTTTCGAGTGTTTGAATATTAGAGGTTTTCAATGGCTCTTTATTTGTGAAGGATACTCATATAGACAAGTTCATCGAGCTGAAGAAAAGTTCATTCTATTTTTCGTTCAATTTTTCGAAAAGTAGTAATAATAACTAGATATCCAGGGTTTTTTAGCATAAATATAGAGAGGTCATTACTATATAAAATCAGATATTAACAGTTTGCAGCCATTGTGATAATAATCGGGACATAAAAAACGGGTTCAAAAATGAGGTGCCACCCCGTTAGCGATAATTGTAAGCAATATAAGTACAGCAGAGGAGTGATACATGATGAGCGCTTACAAAGCTTTTTCTACCCCGCAGGATTATAACGCAAAAGCAAATGGGAATGCTGATGATTCTATAGCCTTTCAAAATATGCTAAAGGACTCAGTGAAATCTATCCTAACTCCTAAAGGAATCTATCTATTTAATAACCCTCTTATGGTTTATGACACCCTGACATTTATAGGTGAGAGCCGGGAAGAAACGATTTTAATGAACAGTCCGAAACAAAAGAAATATGCAGCTACTGTTGAATTTAATAATAGTACGAATTCATTGCTGGCGAACTTAACCCTGGATGGAAACCTTGCAAATGTCCCAGGAGATATTTACGGAGGGGTAGTTAATTTAAGAATAGATAATTCAACAAATATTACAATACGGGATGTTAATTTCGTAAATAATAATCATGTAGGATGCATGTTGAAAGACTCGAAAAATATTATCTTTGAAAATTGCAATTTTACCAATTTGGATAGTGGCATCAATGGTCAGAACGGAACAAAAACGGACGGAGTAATAATTACAAGATGTACCTTTGATGGTCATTCTGTTTCCGAACCGATATTCTTTCCAAATGCAAAGAATATTACAATTGAACATTGTAAAATGCTAAATAAAACAGCAGGTCATGCGATGGCTTTCGATGGGTCCCAAGATATTTATATTAATGATGTCTATGTGGAAAATTGCGGAAACGGAATTTACTTGACCGAAAGAAATAACCAAAGAGCCAGAAAAATAACTGTCATGAACTCTACTTTTCGACGTAATGTTTATGGGAATTATTTGAGTCATGCAGATGAAATTGAATTCATTAACTGCGAGTTTGTTGATGGAATAACAAATATCATTGATTGCAACAAGATAACATTTAATAAGTGTACATTTATTGCAGACACAAAGGAATGCATGGTTGCATTCTCTCAAACACCGAGTGATACGGTGGAGTTTATTGATTGTGTTATAGATAATACAAAAGGGAAAAATTATTCCAATGCTTTCCTTAGCGTTTACGATGATGTGATATTGAAAAACGTTCTATTTGAAAATTGTACATTTATTAAATGTATATTATTTAATGGCAACTTTGCGACGGGTTCTCAAATTACCATGAAAAACAATGTTGACGAAAATGGTAATATTTATAATCCAATAAAAGCTGGTGTGTTCAATAAAAATTCTGAGTTATTGACGGTTGTAGGAACAGCAAAACCGACTTCAGGATTTTATAAAGCCGGATCTATTTTCCTCTATGCAAATCCAACAACCCACGTAGGTGGCATAAATTTAGTAGAAGGATATGCTTACGCGGATAATTGGCGAGCAGGACTATCTATATCACAACAAGTTCAAATTAGATTATCAAACGGTGTCGTTGTTAAGGCACTCTCTTCCGGAAGGACTTCTGCGGGAAATGAGCCAACCCGTATATCGAGCGCAAATACAGAAAAGAATCCATTCGTTGATAAAAACGGAATAAAATGGGCATATTTAGGCAAAGCGTGTAATTTCGTAAATTTTGGGAATATCGGTTCTTGATTTGAAAATATTCACACATTCTGAACCTGGTCTAGTACCAAGTTCAGAAATTTTTTTTGATATCAATAATAGGTGTGAAAAGTCATGATCAATTTAAATGTCAGGAAAGATATTATAAAGCTAAATTCGAATAAAGCGGCAACTGTACTCATATTATAGGTTGAGAAAATAATAGAGTAGTCTTTGTCTCTGGAAAAATCTATAAGTTAGATAGATGGATTTATTAAACAAAATGTAATTATTGGGGGGGTTTGATTGCAAGAAACGATAAGTATACTCGTGATCTTCAAAATATTAAAAAAACGCATTTTCCTAATTAGTAGTATTTGTGTTTTATGTATGGGCATCACTGCTGCAATTAATTACTTTGTTCTCCCAGAAATCTATCAATCACAAACACAAATTTTAGTAAATGCAAAAAAGATAAACCAGGAAAATTATGAATGGTCTCAAATTGAAACAGATATACAGCTTATTCATACGTATAATGTCATTATTAAAAGTCCTGCCATATTGGAGAAGGTAATTGATGAACTACAATTAGATGCAACTTCTTCTTCATTATCCGAACAAATTTTCGTCTCCAATGAGGATAATTCAAAGGTTGTCAATATCACAGTTCAAGATCAAGACTCAAAACAGGCAACAGAAATTGCAAATAAGGTCGCAGAAGTGTTCAAAAAGGATATTCCATCCCTTATGAATGTTGATAATATTAATATTCTATCAACAGCAGCCGTACCACAAACTCCCGTTAAACCTAATAAATTAATTAATATCGGACTAGCTGTTGTCATTGGATTCATGCTAGGTGTAGGGATAGCTATCTTAATTGAAATTTTCAATACAAGAATAAAAAGTGAACTTGATATAGAAGAAGTTTCCAATATACCGATTTTAGGAGTAATCAGCCCCTTCGATTCAGAGAAAAAAACAAAAGCCAGATAAATACATCACAAAGGAGATTTAATTGTTTAATAAAAAGAATAAGAAGAATAAAAAACAAGCTAAGAAGCCACGTAAACTTGTCACAATGTCAGATGACAATGCGTTCATATCTGAACAATTTCGAACAATCCGTGCCAATATTAACTTCTCTTTACCTGGTCAAGAGTCAAAAACTATTTTGATAACTTCATCTTTGGCTGGAGAGGGGAAGTCTACAATTGCAGCGAATATCGCGGTTGTTTTTGCTCAGGAAGGAAAGAAAGTATTATTGATAGATGCAGATTTACGCAAACCAACCTTGCAATTTACCTTTAATATAAGGGATCATATCGGCCTGACCCATGTTTTGATTGGGAAGAATTACTATTTTAATGCAATACAGGAAACACCTATTCCTGGGTTGGATGTTTTACCATGCGGAGCAATACCACCCAATCCAACCGAATTACTTTCCTCCAAAAATATGGATACCTTATTGATAGATTTGAAAGAAAAATACGATTTAATTATACTAGACGGGCCACCGTTAATTACAATTTCGGATTCACAAATATTAGGCAATAAATGTGATGGGACATTATTTATTATTAGTAGCGGTATTTCGAAGAAAGAGGATTTGCTGAAGTCGGAGGAAATCCTATCAACCTCTAAAGCAAAAATTATCGGTATCGTACTGAATAATTATAAATTGTCAAAAAATGATTACCAGAATTACTATACTTATACGAATTAGGGAATGGGTTTAATAATGATGAAAACTGTATGAAGAGCCGGGAAGGGTGCTATATGAAGGAGCTTTACAATAAATGGATATCAAGCAATCTGCCTAGCGATTTACAAAATGAACTAAAGACGATTTCAGCAGATGAACAAGCAATTGAAGATCGGTTTTATCAGTACGTGTCTTTTGGTACAGGCGGTATGCGTGGCATCCTGGGTGCCGGCACAAACCGTATCAATATCTTCACGATTCGTCGTGTGGCAGAAGGATTGGCCCGCTATATCGAATCCCACGGGGAAGAAGCAAAAAAACGCGGAGTAGTAGTAGCTTACGATACCCGCCATTTCTCGCAACAATTTGCAGTGGAGACAGCGGGGGTATTCGGTGCACATGGAATCAAAGCGTTTATCTACAAGGAGCCGCGTCCGACGCCCCAACTATCTTTTACAGTTCGGGAACTGAAGGCGTTTGCAGGTGTGGTAATTACAGCCAGCCATAACCCAAAACAATATAACGGATTTAAAGTTTATGGCGAGGATGGGGCACAACTTGTTCCTGCGGGGGCTAAACAAATTGTCGACCATATGGAGAAGATTGAAGACTTATTCAACATCAGTGCGCTGGAAATTTATGAATTAGAATCGCAAGGACTTGTACAATGGATTTTGGAAGATTTCGATGAAAAGTATCAAGAAAAATTATTTACATTAAAAGAGAATGGCATGATTGATAGGATGATGAATATTGTCTATACGCCTTTACATGGTGCAGGGGTGGTCCCTGTTATGGAAGGATTGAAGCGATTTGGGTTTCACAATGTTCACCTAGTAAAAGAACAAGGGGTCCAAGATGGCGCTTTCCCGACCCTGTCCTTTCCCAATCCAGAAGAACCTGAAGCATTGCAGTATGCCATGGAGCTCGGAGAAAAGGTAAGTGCCGATTTGTTATTGGCTACTGATCCAGATGCCGATCGATTAGGTGTGGCTGTTCGGATTGGTGATAGGTACGAGCAGTTAACGGGAAACCAATTGGGCGCCTTATTATTGCACTATATTATACAAACGCATCTACTTAACGGTACATTGCCGATTGACGGGGTGTTGATCAAAACGATCGTGACCGCCGAGTTGGGTGCAAAAATTGCGGCTCATTACAATATTGAAACAGTCAACACATTAACTGGCTTCAAGTATATTGCAGAAAAGATCGAGGAATATGAGAAATCCGGTGAGCGTACTTTCTTGTTTGGATACGAAGAAAGCTATGGTTATTTAATCAAAAGCTTCGCCCGTGATAAAGATGCCGTACAGATGGCGTTGAAGGTATCGGAAATGGCGGCTTATTATAGGGCAAAAGGTAAAACGTTATTGGACGCCTTGGAAGAACTATACAAAGAATTTGGTTACCATAAAGAAACGCTGATTTCCAGAGTTTTTGAGGGAAAAAAGGGCAGAGAGCAAATGAATGCCTCCATTGATCATATAAGGGGAAATATCCCTGCTGAAATAGCGGGTATAGGTGTTTCGAGAGTGGAGGATTATCTGGCAAGTGTTGCTATTCTTGCTGATGGACACCAGGAAGAGATTTTTCTACCCAAAGAAAACATGATTAAAATCGTGCTGGAAAATGAGGCATGGGTTGCAATACGCCCTTCAGGGACAGAACCGAAATGCAAATATTACGTTGGTGTTGTCGGTGGGTCTGAAGCAGAGGCGGGGCAAATATTGGAGAACATTGTAGCAGGAATTTCTTTTAATTAATCCTGGTCCTTTTTTAGTGGGCAGTAAATATTAGTGAATAACCCTTTTTTTACTTGGAAAGGATTAGTAAAAAGGGGTTTGAAGCTCATGAAAGAAGAAGGGGATTTTTTTAAAGGCATATTTATTGCTTTCTTACTGTCGATTCCCACTTGGATCGCGATATTTGGATGGTTTACGATGATTTCTCGACTATTAAAAATATGAGTCACTAGATGCCAAGTTGCACTAGTGATTTTTTTGAGTTATTTTGCGAAAGTAGGGCAGGGAGTGTTAAAATGAATAGACTGATTTAGTGGGAAAGAGTGATTATTAATGAAAGTAATTTTTATCGGAGATATTGTCGGATCGATTGGCCGTGAAGCGGTCGAAAAATATCTGCCACGTTTAAGAAGAAAATACGCTGCCGATGTCGTGATCGCCAATGGTGAAAATGCAGCAGCTGGCCGGGGGATTACGCACAAAATATACCAACAATTGCTGCAGGTCGGTGTGGATGTCGTCACAATGGGGAATCACACTTGGGATAATAAAGACATTTATGAATTTATCGATGATGCGGATTATTTAATTCGACCAGCCAACTTTTCGGTCGAAGCACCTGGAAAAGGGATGGTGCAAATTTCCAAAAATGGTGTTACCTTATCGGTCATAAACTTGCATGGCCGTGTTTTCTTGCCACCACACGAAGACCCGTTTGCAATGGCGGATAAGTTGGTTGAAGAAGCACGAAAAACCTCTCCATTGGTATTCGTTGATTTCCATGCGGAAGTAACAAGTGAAAAGATTGCCTTAGGTTGGCACTTGGACGGCCGGGTTTCTGCAGTAGTTGGAACTCATACACATGTTCAAACCGCCGACAGCAGGATTTATCCCGGAGGAACAGCATATATTACGGACGTAGGGATGACAGGCCCTTATGATGAAATTCTGGGGATGAAAAAGGAAAGTGTGATATACAAATTCCAAACGAATTTGCCATCTCGCTTTGAAGTGCCGAAAGAAGGAAGAGAAGTTTTAAGTGGTTTCTTTGTGGAAATTGATGATAAAACAGGAAAAGCTTTGAACTGCGAGCGGATTTATATTAATGCAGATTATCCGTTTAAGGGATAATCGCTGGTCTATATGAACCCACCAACTGAGATTGGTGGGTTTTTTTGTTCGATTTTTTAAATGTCTGGCTAGATTAATAGGAAAAGTGTCAAAATTTCGAGTCTGCGATTTCCATTCTCATAAGAATAATCCATCTTTAAATCTGTTGCTCCACACCGTTATGCAAGCATATTGCCAACCCTAGAAAAATATATTTCTATAAATCCAAAAAAATAAATCGTTTCACCTTCCAATTTGGCCGAGTTGCGATTCTATTTTGTTCTCAAGCATCATAAAATGTCATACGGACACTAAGTTGAAGTCCTTTGAATGAATGCCCACTAATCGAACGCTTCATTCAACATCTAATATAGCAAATATGGGGAGGAATAAATGTGGATTCATTAAAAGTATCGTCTCGCTCTAATCCAAATTCTGTTGCAGGTGCACTTGTTGCTGTTATTCGAGAGCAAGGGTATGCAGAAATGCAAGCTGTAGGTGCAGGTGCATTAAATCAGGCAGTAAAGGCAGTAGCGATTGCACGTGGTTTTGTTGCACCAAGTGGCACGGACTTAATTTGTGCACCCGCGTTCGCAGATATTACAATCGCTGGTGAGGACCGTACGGCATTGAAGCTGGTCGTTGAAAAAAGAACTCGATAGGTAGAGTTAAGGCTCTTACTAATTGGCGAAAGCTGGTTAGTAAGAGTTTTTTGTGGTGACGAAATATTTTTTTCTGGTGGCATCTATAAAAACACCCCGACCTAAAAGGTTCGAGGTGTTTTCCAGAATGTTAAAGTTGGGTCTTAATAAAGATTTTATTGCCGGAATCCTTTTAGTTTAATTGAAATATATCTTCGATTTGGTAATAGCCATCCTCGCTTATGACAATCGTATATTCAACGTCATTATCGTAGTAATTGTAATCTCCCTGAGAGTCGTACATATCAACTTCTTCATTTGTATTGACGATGGCATATTCATCAAAAATTTCAACATCCGTTATCGTATTGGAGACGAAATAATATTCATTTCCTTGACCGGAAATTTCAGATATATAGTCTTTCAATGTTGTATAGACATCACTATCGGGCAACAACATATCTTCAATCCAATAAAAATCTTCATAGTAAAGTGCAGATTCGTAATAGTCGCGGAAAGCAATAATGAAGTTGGTTAGGGACTCTTCATCAAATGTGTAACTTCCCATGTAATCCTCGTCGTAATAATCCTCGGTGTACTCGCTTTCTTCCTCGGAATAAGCAAATTCATCATAAGAATCATAGACCTCAGCAATTTGCGTTTTATTCATGGGGCTTTCAATCCAACCATTGATAAGGTCGGCAACTTTATACAAAGGAATCGAAAAACCGAAACTTGCATTATTTGTGTATAACAGGGAATTAATGCCGATTACTTTTCCTGAAGCTCCATCAAGGAGGGGGCCCCCACTGCTTCCTTGGTCAATTTGTGCATCGAATTGATAAAGCTCCTCGTACACAAAGTCGTATTCTATTTCACGTTCTGTACCTGTTAAATAGCCAATTGAAGCGGAATTCTCGAATCCTTGGGGACTGCCGATCGCAATTACTTCCGTCCCGATGTCGGTTTGTTCCAATTCAACTATGAACGGGGAGTCTTCCGCATATTCCTCGGATTTCAGCAGTGCAACGTCCGAATGATTCGATACCCCGATTACTTTTGCGGAGGAATCCTGCCCATCATGATTTCGGACTGTGACGTCATTATAACCTGCTACCACATGTGCATTCGTTACGATATATCCGCCTTCTTTGTATAGAAAGCCGGAACCTTGACCATCAGTGGTCAAAATGGTAAATACTTTTGGTAGCGATTCTTTGATTATTTCTGTTTTTTCTTTAGTGCCGCTTTGAAGTTCCAATGCACTTTGCTTAGCAGGAGGGGTACTTGTTTCAGAATTCACTTCAATTGCTGTTTCTTGTTTTGTATTTGTAATAAAGCTTGCTATAGCGAACCCTATAAAAATGGTTGTTATTATAGAAGTTATAATCCCGAAGATTAACCATGTTTTTTTTGAACGAGGATTGTGGGTTTTTTGACCGCAGTCATTACAAAACTTCGCTTCTTCTTCCAACTTGCCCCCACAATTTGAACAATACATAATTACAACTCCTTTCATATTCGGTCTAAAAGAATCCTAACTTTCATTTTAACAGAAAAAAAGGATATATAAAGTTGAACTGGTAATTGGAGGAAATTTAGTCATTTCGTAATGAGTAATTTATCATGGAACTTTACGATATTTTGTAACGTTTCCATTTTGGAACAAGTATGCGTTTTACTGAAGTGTATTTATGACGATTTTTATTGGGTTGCTGTTTCTTAAAGTGATGAAGGATTTTCAGGCTTCAACTTTCCGTCAAAGGTCTGATTTTAGCAAAATACATTTTTTCCAATAGTTTATGTAATTTGTTCGTGTTAAACTAATGAAGGAAAAAAAGATATAAATACAGTTTTTAAGGAGTTGTTATCATGTTACATCAGCTTTCATGGAAAGTCGGTGGGCAGCAAGGTGAAGGTATCGAGAGTACGGGTGAAATCTTCTCGATGGCTATGAATCGTCTAGGTTACCACCTATACGGCTATCGTCATTTCTCTTCACGTATAAAAGGTGGCCATACGAATAATAAAATTACAGTTCGTCCAACTGAAGTCCGTTCAATTGCAGACGATTTAGATATATTAGTAGCATTCGATCAAGAAACAATAGAAGTTAACTATAAAGAGCTTACTGAAAAAAGTGTTATCTTAGCAGATGCGAAGTTTAATCCGGTAAAGCCGGAAGATTCAAAAGCACCTTTATTCATCGTTCCATTTACTGAAATTGCAACAGAATTAGGAACTTCCTTGATGAAAAACATGGTTGCGATCGGAGCAACTTCTGCATTATTAAATTTAAGAACATCCGTTTTCCAAAGTGTTGTCGATGAAATTTTCGGCCGAAAAGGGGAAGAAGTTGTTAAGAAGAACATGGAAGCGATTCAGCGCGGGTTTGACATGATGAGTGAACTTTTAGGTGATCGTGTTGGTGAATGGGAACTTGCCCCTGCCGATGGGAAACGTCGTATGTTCATGATCGGGAACGATGCAATCGCTTTAGGCGCACTCGCAGCTGGATCTCGTTTCATGGCAGCGTACCCCATTACACCGGCATCGGAAATTATGGAGTACTTAATTAAAAAATTGCCGAAATTTGGTGGAGCTGTCATCCAGACAGAGGATGAAATCGCCGCAGCTACTATGGCGATCGGTGCCAACTACGGTGGTGTGCGTTCATTCACAGCTTCGGCGGGTCCTGGTCTATCTCTTATGATGGAAGCAATCGGTTTATCCGGTATGACGGAACAACCGTTAGTCATTGTGGATACGCAACGCGGCGGTCCTTCAACTGGACTTCCAACAAAACAAGAGCAGTCGGATTTAATGGCGATGTTTTATGGTACACATGGTGAAATTCCGAAAGTGGTTATTGCACCATCCACTTTGGAGGAAGCATTCTTTGATACGATTCAGGCTTTTAACATCGCCGAAGAATTGCAATTACCTGTAATCATTATGACCGATTTACAATTATCACTCGGTAAACAAACGACTGAACCATTTGATTATAGTAAAATTGAAATCCGCCGTGGGAAAATTGCATTTGATGAGCTTGAACCTGCTGAAAACAAGGATTACTTCAAGCGTTACGAAAATACGGAAGATGGTATATCCACACGCGTGTTCCCGGGGACGGCAAACGGGATTCACCACGTTACAGGTGTGGAGCATGATGAAACAGGCAAACCTAGTGAAGCTGCTGGAAATCGTGAAGTACAAATGGACAAGCGTTTCCGCAAGCTTGAAAAGTTGAACTTCAATACACCGGTTTACACAAACGCACCTCATGAGGACGCGGACGTGTTATTGGTAGGATTCAACTCGACGCGGGGCGCACTTGAGGAAGTCCAAGAACGACTAACAACTGAAGGGGTAAAAGTGAACCATGCACATATCCGTTTACTATTCCCATTCCCATCAGAGGAGATGGCTTCATTAGTGAATCGTGCAAAGAAAGTAATTGTTGTTGAAAACAACAAAACAGCCCAATTGGCTAATATTTTGAAAATGAATATCGGCGGACATAACAAAACGCACAGTATCACGAAATATGACGGTACACCGTTCCTACCTCGTGAACTTGAAAATAAAGTAAAGGAGCTGCTTGACTAATGGCAACTTTTAAAGATTTTCGTAACTCAGTGAAACCAAACTGGTGCCCAGGCTGCGGAGACTTCTCTGTTCAAGCGGCAATCCAGCGTGCAGCAGCGAATGTCGGCATCGAACCACATGAATTAGCAGTTGTTGCCGGGATTGGCTGTTCAGGCCGTATAGCTGGTTATATCAACTCTTATGGCTTCCACGGAATTCACGGCCGTGCGCTGCCCATCGCACAAGGACTTAAAATGGCAAATCGCGATTTAAACGTCATCGCTTCAGGTGGAGACGGAGATGGATTTGCCATCGGGATGGCACATACTGTCCATGCAATCCGCCGCAATATCGATGTGACATACGTTGTCATGGATAATCAAATTTACGGATTAACAAAAGGGCAGACTTCACCGCGTTCAGCCCAAGGTTTCATCACGAAATCAACTCCCGGTGGGGCAATCGAGCCTTCTCTAAAACCATTGGAAGTGGCTTTATCCGCTGGTGCAACGTTCGTAGCGCAAGGTTTCTCGACTGATATAAAAGAGTTGACAGCTTTAATAGAAGCAGGTATCCAACATAAAGGATTCTCTTTCATCAATGTGTTTAGCCCATGTGTAACTTACAACAAAATCAATACTTACGAGTGGTTCAAAGAGCACCTAACAAAACTGGCCGACATCGAGGGGTACGATGCCCAAAATAGAGAGCTAGCTATGCAGACAGTGATGGAGAAAGAGGGATTAGTAACGGGTATTATCTACCAAGACCTTGAGACGAAATCATACCAAGAAAAAGTACCTGGCTATTCCGAACAACCACTATCCGAATTAGATATGAACCTTAGCGAAGGCCAATTTAACGATTTAGTGAAAGAATTTATGTAAGTAGTTAAAAGCCCCTCAAGTTAGTTCTTGAGGGGGAAAAGAAGACAGACGGGAACACCCGCTTGAATATAACATTATCCTCGAAAGGGAAATGTTATATTCAAGCGGGTGTTCCTTTTTTCTTTCAGCATCGAAAAGGGGAGGGAAACATATTATCGATTAGGAAACGCATAACTACGAGAATCATAAGCCTAATTATAAATTCTTAACCTCTCTCTTTTATTTTAGGAATTTTCAATTAAGCCAAGAAATATATCGTAGTCTTTAAGTTTTTGATTATATTGTTATGTTATCTAAAACTGTAGAAGGAATATCGTCACCAATAACTTCCTTCACAAAATCGATATAAGGCGGTCCGACTAAATTTCCACTTACTTTAGTTTCTTTGATCCTAAATTTTATGTCATAAGAAATCAGTTCCGCAGATACCATTTGATTCGCAAAGCGATGTGTATATCTTCTAATATTCGGAAAATCTATTTTGTAATCAGATAACAAATATTTCGTGATTTCAATCTTCTTCAATTTGTGATTTTTATAGATTGCTAAATAACCTAAAACCATATGTCCTGTTCCATCCCAATATTCATCAAAATCATCGGGATTAACAAGTCCTTGTATGAAAAAGAATTCCATTTCCGAATGTGCAATTAATCTTGAAAAAGAATAGGCATTAATCTTATCCATATTATCAAGCACTCCCTAAACAAATACTTACAATATTATACATCTAAATGCATCCAATATTTCCAACTTATGTTAAGAGACAAAAAAATGCCCTGGTTATTTACCAAGGGCACTATCTCAATTCCAAATTTTTAACCGATTCGCTTTTATTATATCCTTCTTTCGCTGTGATGGCTTTTACTTGGAACTTCCCTTTTAAAGAGGAACTTCCTGACGTACTATAGCCCACTTTGAACTGACCGTTTGAATTCGTAGTTCCTTTGAATATTTTCACTATCTTGAGCCTTTTGTAAATGACTACTTCAGCATTTGCTCCTGCCAGTATTTCGCCATCTTCATTATATGAAGTCATAGCCAGTGAAACTGTTTCTCCTCTTTTATATGTTGGCTTGCCGGCTACTAAAGCAGTTTTGGAATTGTACTGGACTGGTATGATTTTAATAGGTTCTTTAGCTGTGTTCATGGTAGGTGCCTGAATAATTCCATATCCATACAATGCATCCCTTCCTACAGTTCCCAAGTCGATGACACCATCTTGTAATTTAATGCGAAGGTCCTTTGCACTTAATGTACTGTTGGCTTGTTTCAACAATGCCAAATTACCCGCTGCATACGGTGCGGCCATGGAAGTGCCGCTCATCCGTGCATATTGATTGTTCAAATACGTACTTATTATACCCTCGCCAGGTGCCGCCACGTCCAGCGTACTCCCTGTTGAAGAGAAGGAGACTCTTGTGTCGGTGGAATCTGTTGCTGCTACGGCAATCACCGAATCGTAACGCGCAGGGTATTCTATTGTATCAGTATTCCCATCAGCACTTCCGCTATTACCCGCTGCCGCAACAACGAGGATATTTTGGTTATACGCTTTATCCACAATCTGCTGTAAAGTTGGAGAGTGAACAGTTGTTCCGAAGCTAAGGTTGATAATGTCCATTTTATTAGTAATGGACCAGTCAATCCCTTCAATGATATCGGAGAGATAGCCATAACCATCATTATCTAAAGATTTCACCGCATAAATGTCCGCTTCCGGCGCTATTCCAACTATACCAATTGAGTTGTTTTCTGCACCGACAATACCAGCTACATGTGTTCCGTGACCGTTATCGTCGTTAAATGAAGTTGTATAATCAACCGTTGAGACGCCACCTGCAACAAATAGATCATCATGCCTGGAAATCCCGGTATCCACCACCGCGACTTTTATCCCTTTACCTGATAAGCCGGATTGCCATGCGTTTTGGGCTGCCGTTCTTGTTATTCCCCAGTCAGTCGTCTGGGTAGTTGTTTTTAAAACCGTGTCTTTTTCTACTAATTTAACATTTGGATTTTTTTTGAGTGTTTCGATTGAACTTGCTGGAAGTGTAACGGCTAAAGCTGGAACATTCCTGAACTGTTTTTTTATTTTCCCTTTTACTTTTCCAATCGATGTTTTTTCAATTTTATTTTTAAAATAAACTATAACTCGTTCTTCTGGAAGTTGAGCATCCGCTTTTGTTGGTATAAGGGGAATACTTAGAACAAGGGATATCAAACCAATTACTAATGGTCTTTTCATATTCGACTTTTTCTCCTCTTGATGGAAATCTAGGTGTCTACTTGACTATTATAGTTCTATTTTTTAAAAAGGCTATATGATTTTGTTTCCATCTTTTCCTTGGTGAAAAGTTCCCAACATAATTTGATTGCGCCATCTCTTTCTTAGCAAAATATCAATTTCAAAAAAAACTCCAGCTTTTTAAGTCGCTACGCTGAGTAAGGTCTTAATTATAGTTCGTGTACCTTATAAGCAAAACTATCTAATTATACTGGAATATTTACAATTTGCTGACAAATCATTATTTCTAACAGTCTGTCTTTTTTAATTTAATTACCTTAAGGAGCAAAATTTACATTAATTTAACAAATATGATATAGGTACTTTATAATGCTGATCTATGCTTAAAGTACTACAGCGTAGGGGAGATGCTTGAGTGTGCGTTTGAAACGCTATATACAGGTGAAAGACCGATTAATTGTATTAATGATTGTTTGTATAATTTCTAATTGTATTTTTGCAATATTTAGCATCGATTATTTACGGAAAATGGAACGTAATACTGAACAAATGTATAATGAAAAACTTTTGGCAATTAGTGTCATTGCTGAAATGGAATCGGCTATACAATCAAGTGATGTAGATCAAGGAGAGAAATACCAGGACGAGCTGAAAAATTATCAGTTTGATTCAAAAATGAAATTTTACATAAATGAGTTAAGTGACAAATTAGAAGGTGGAAATAAGAGCGATATTTTACTTCTATCTCGTGAAATTAAAGAGTATGTCACTTCGCGGGCAGAAAAACAATTAGGTTCCCATCAACAAGACATTTCGTTTGGGTACAAATTGCTGATAGGTGTTTCAGTTGTGATGAGCATTATTATTATCTATTTAAGTATTGGGGCAACACGTTCCGTAAATTTGCCAACCCGCCAATTGAAAAAGTTACTGAAGCAAGCGCAGCAGGGGGATTTTACGCAAACCGCAAAGTACGATTCAAAGGATGAACTCGGTGAAGTCATGTTAAGTTATAACCAAATGGCATCTGAAGTGAAAGAGTTGTTGAAAACTGTTCAGCGAAGTGCTGCTTCCGTTCTTGAGGCAAATGATCAGCTACAGTCGGCATCCGAAAAAACAACGAAGGCATCCATCCACATCTCACAGGATGCATACGACTTAACAAGTGCTACAACAAAGTCCACAGCACAATTGGATTTGAATACAACTGCATTGCAAGAAATTGCAAATGGTGTTGTCGTCATTGCCGAGCGCATCGATTTTATTGAACAAAATATTACGCGCACCGTAAAAGAAGCAAACGCCGGCGTGGAATATGTAATATTTAATATAGAGCAAATGCAAGAGATTGAAGATGCTGTGAAGAAATCGAATGACATGATGCAACTTTTGGTGAAGCATTCGAAGGAGATTGAGCAAGTCATTCAAATAATCAATTCGATTGCTGAACAAACAAACTTACTGGCTTTGAATGCTGCTATTGAAGCTGCTCGTGCTGGCGAGTATGGGAAAGGGTTCAGTGTAGTGGCAGGGGAAGTACGGAAGCTCTCGGAACAATCGGTAAATTCAACAAAATTGATCGAGGGAATTATCAAGAAAATTCAAGGAGATTCCATACAATCTGTTCGATTCATGAGCAGTGCTCTTCAATCGGTACAAACAGGAATTGATACAACGAATCAAACTGCATCCAAGTTTCAACAAATTGTATCTGCAGTTAATGAAATCGGACCTCATATCGGTGAGGTGGCATCAACAATTAGTGTCATTAAGGAAAATACGAAAGAGGTGGCGGATAACTCCTTGGAACTGAGTGAAGTTTCGAAAGAAAATGCCAAAATGATTGAGCAAGTCTCAGCTTCGACAGTCGACCAACTGGAGGCCACTAAAGAAATACACGGCGAAATCCAGAAGATTTCCCGAAATATCCGATCGCTTACGACTGCAATAAAAAGATTTACAGTGTAAAGAATGCAACTCTATTAAGTGAAGATACTTATTAAAATAACAGAAAACTATTAATTTTCAGAAAGAAGTTGAGATTAATAGTTTTTTTTGTTAACTTTTAGTAAGGAAGCGATGATACTTCAAAAGTTAGTGCAAACAAATAAAGGAGGAGATATTATGAAGAAAATATTACTCACAGGTTTCGAACCATTCCTCAATTATAAAATAAATCCTACGATGCAAGTTGTAGATGCACTAAATGGAAAAATAATGGGAGGTTACGAGATATGCAGCCGTATTATGTCAGTGGATTTTCAAGAAGCTTCGAACCAACTGGAGAACTATATAAATGAAGTGGAGCCTGATATTATTATTTCTCTAGGATTGGCTGGCGGGCGATACAAAATTACGCCTGAACGGATAGCCATCAATATGAAAGATGGTGAACCGGATAATCATGGGCATGCACCTATCGATGAAAAAATCGATGAAAACGGTGTAGATGCCTATTTAACAAACTTGCCTATTCGAAAAATGGTCGAAAGATTGAATAAGGAAGGTTATCCGGCGGAAATTTCCAACTCAGCAGGCACGTATTTATGCAACAATATTATGTACGAAGGTTTGGCATTTGCAAAACAGCAACGGAACGTGTTAGCCGGTTTTATTCACATTCCCGCATCTTTCGAGTTAGCAATTTTGCACGGAAAAATCCCAGGTTGGAATGTACGCGACCTCATTGATGGTGTGCAATTATGTATAGAAGAAACAGTAAACTTTGTCAGAGATTCAAATCTACAAAACTGATTCAAGAAAAGATGCAGCAATTCGTGAACCCCCACGATTTAAACTTGTAAAATTCAGTCCATAAAGCCAACCTATGATTTTTTTACTCCAATCTATTAAAAATTTTGGAAATGAGGTGTGCTTTTGTTTATTATTGACCGAACTTTATCTTCTAAAATTATGGTTTTGGATGCATTGAAACGTAGGACGGATGAGCGTCACCCGAAGTACGAGTTTATCGCTTCATTGTTGCGACGGGCGGAAATCGGCTATCGAGGGGAAATCAAGGTAGACCGAATGTGGAAGGAAATCACCGTGCCGAATAACGCTCTTCTCATACATAGTTTTGAAACTAAAAACGAAGTTGGTAATCCACATCAAATCGATACCTTATTTATATGCCCCCACTTTATATTCATCCTCGAAATTAAAAATATTTCCGGATTCATTTGGTATGAAAAGAACAAGCATCAGCTGCTGAGAAAAAAGGGCAATGGAGAAGTGGAGAGTTTCCACAGTCCTCTGGATCAAGTGCAGCGCCATGCTGAGTTAATTGAAAGAATTATAGGTCGTTTCGGATACACGCTTCCCGTTCACAAGGCAGTTATCATTGCCGAAAGCTCCACCATCATTGGGCACGTACCAAATGAAACTCCGATTTTCCATGCAATTGGTTTGCCTAGTGAGGTAAAAAAGCTATTATTAAAGTATAGCGATTTCGCACTCCCGCAACTACACTATGAGCAACTAACAAACTACTTCCGGAGCATACATAAACCCAGTATTTATGTGCCTAATTTTGAAGTTCCCCCTTTGTGTAAAGGTGCGATTTGTTCATGTGGAAATAGGATGGAGTATAACCATGGAAGATTTTTATGTATTTGCGGGATTCAATCTAAAGAACCCCTCTTCCAAGGGTTGCATGATTATAGAGTGTTATTTGATGAGTGGATTACAAACCGAGCTTTTAGAGAGTTCTTTTTTATAGACAATGAAGGATTGGTAAATAAAATCTTAAAAAGATTGGGATTTTACTATGAAGGGAAGACGAAAAGTAGAAGATACTTGATTCCTAGTGACGTTTGGAACAAAAATCAATGGAGTGTCAGGAATTTTTAGAATTTTGTCGGGATTCTGGATCAAAGTGTAGGAATTACATTACAGAATGTCGGGAAAATTAAATAAACAGTCGGGATTTTAAAAAAAATCATTCTCCTAAAAGAAAAGTAGGGATCAATTTGAACAAGATCATAGATTTTATTTCAATAAAGCAGCGCAAGCAAAATGAGAAACTGGACAAAATGTTCCGGAAGGCAAATTCGCTGAGGCATGTGCAGGAGATTGATCAGCTCGTAGAGGAAAAATCGCTTGCTGTGCACGATCATAAATTATTTTTAGCATTCCTTAAATACATGGAATTAAAAGAACTTGATGCGCAAACCATCTTCAAGGAAGTATTGCGATTGCCCAAATATAAGTTTGAGGAGCGTTATCAAATGAATTGGCAGTCGGTGGTCCAGCTTTGTTTTACGTTCTTGGCGATCTTAAAAGAGAGTGATCCCGAACAATACCTGGAATTTATTGTGTCCAACTAATCTTTCGTCACTTACCTTTCACTTAGCAAATTCATCGGATTTTATCCGTTATTCCCCCGATTCCTAAAATATTTTATAATTTTAACGCACGTTGTTGTTCTTTCTACCTATTATTCGCTATAATATTTAAATGGGGTTCGAATGTACGAAACCAATCTTGAAAGGAGTTTCTGGATTCAATGAATGAGGAACAACGACTAGCGAGTCAGCAAGTGAACCAACCAAAACCAACAAATGCCAAGCCGGAAAAGGATTATAGCCAATATTTCGAACGTGTGATTACGGCACCTTCCTTGAAAGATGCGAAGAAGCGTGGGAAAGAGGAAGTAAAGTACCATAAAGATTTCAATATTGATGAAGAGTTCTTGGCAATGGGCAACGGTCGTAAATTTTTCATTCGTACATACGGATGTCAAATGAACGAGCATGACTCGGAAGTGATGGCCGGGATTTTCATGCAGCTTGGGTATGAACCAACCGACCGGATTGAAGAAGCGGATGTTGTACTGTTGAACACATGTGCTATCCGTGAAAATGCTGAAAATAAAGTTTTTGGTGAGCTTGGCTACCTATTAAAATATAAACGTCAAAACCCTGAATTATTGATCGGTGTTTGTGGCTGTATGTCACAGGAAGAGTCGGTTGTAAATAAAATTTTAACAACATATCAACATGTGGACATGGTATTCGGTACTCATAATATTCACCGATTGCCACACATTTTAAAAGAAGCTTACATGTCCAAGGAAATGGTAATTGAGGTTTGGTCCAAAGAAGGAGATGTGATCGAAAACCTTCCGAAGCAACGAAACGGTGCCATCAAAGCTTGGGTGAACATCATGTACGGTTGCGATAAATTCTGTACATACTGTATCGTTCCCTACACTCGTGGGAAAGAACGAAGTCGTCGTCCTGATGAGATTATACAAGAAGTTCGTGAGTTGGCAGCACAAGGCTATCAAGAAATTATGCTGTTGGGTCAAAATGTGAATGCTTACGGGAAGGACTTCGGGGATATCGAATATCGACTTGGCGATTTAATGGACGAGTTGCGTAAAATCGATATTCCGCGTATCCGCTTCACGACAAGTCACCCGCGCGATTTCGATGATCATTTAATCGAAGTACTAGCAAAAGGTGGCAACCTGGTGGAGCACATTCATTTACCTGTTCAATCGGGTTCGAATGACATCCTGAAAATCATGGCACGTAAATATACACGCGAGCACTTCCTGGAATTGGTCCGCAAAATTAAAGTAGCGATTCCGGATGTAGCATTGACAACTGACATCATTGTCGGCTATCCGAATGAAACAGAAGAACAATTCCAAGAAACAATCGATTTGTACCGAGAAGTTGGATTTGAAATGGCCTTCACTTATATTTATTCTCCTCGTGAAGGAACACCGGCAGCGAAAATGAACGACAATGTTCCCCAAGAAGTGAAGAAGGAACGCTTGCATCGGCTTAATGCAGTAGTTGAAGAGTTTTCAGCAGCAGCTTTAAAGCAATTCGAAGGTCAAGTAGTGGAAGTGCTAGTTGAAGGCAGCAGTAAAAAACGTGATGACGTATTAGCTGGTTACACAAGAAAAAATAAATTGGTCAATTTTGATGGCCCGAAAGAGTTAGTGGGTCATCTGGTGAAAGTAAAAATTCTCGAGGCGAAATCTTACTCACTACGCGGTGAGTTCGTAGAGGTCGTGCATCGACATGGGGTGGAAGTATAATGACAACAAAAGTTTATACAAAAGATGAAATCGTAGAAAAAGCAAAAGAAATTGCACATATGATTGCCAACACGGAAGAAGTTGAATTTTTCAAAAAAGCTGAAGAGCAAATCAATGAAAATCAACATATCCGTGAAAAAATTGCGAGTCTTAAAACACTACAAAAGCAAGCGGTTAATTTCCAACACTTAGGTAAAGAAAAAGCATTAAAATTAATCGAAGAAAAGATTACAAAAATCGAAGAAGAAATCGATGCAACACCAATTGTGCAAGAGTTCAAACAATCCCAAATGGACGTTAACAACTTATTGCAATTAGTATCTAATGCGATCGCTAATAATGTGACGGATGAAATCATCGAATCGACTGGCGGCGACATTCTTAAAGGCGAAACAGGTTCGAAAGTACGCAACAGCCAACCAGGAAGCTGCTCATAATCAAAAGTTTTACAACCCTCTACTATCCTAGTAGAGGGTATTTTTAATTGAGAAACTTGAACTGGCGTCTCTAGTAAAATTCCTCAAATTCCGCGTACAATCTCATACCGAAAGAATCACTATTTATATAATTATATCTAGACTAATCACGAAAAAATATGATGATTTGACTAACTAATAAGGTAGATAAATGATAGTTTCCCTCTATATACAATAGGGAGCTTGATATATATCCTTAAAGTGTGAATTGTTTTAATATTCCGAATAAATGGAGGGGTCAAATGAAGAAGAAAATTATCGCATTATCTGTAACGGGAGTCTTGTCACTTGGAGTACTTGCACCTATTGCGTCACCTGCCTTTGCGGTAGGTAATGGACCAGGATACGGAGGAAACGAATCGATACAAACTTCCAATCTTTATACGTATGAAGAAATGGTTCAATTCCTGAAAAAACAAGATGCTAAACAAGATGCGATGGAATTGGAAGTTATCGGGCATACGGTGAAAAATAGGGAAATTTATTTGGCGAAATATATAACGAATCCAAGTAATCCAACAGTGCTCTTTCTAACCCAGCAGCATGGAAATGAACAATTAACAACTGAAGGTGCTCTAGAATTCATCAAACATCTTGGTACGAATAAAACAAAAGGAGTACTTGAAAATGTGAATATTCTAGTTCTGCCAATGCTTAATGCGGATGGGGCCATGGGGGATGTCGATTTTTCTCTAGAGGATTATGTAGCAGATGGTGGGCGTCATCTAACACGCTATAATGCAGTCGGGACGGATCTGAATCGTGACCATGTCGATAAAATCCAGCCTGAAACGCAAGCCTTGCACCAAAATGTACTTCAAAAATACGATATTGATTACATGATCGATTTACATCATCAGGGAACTGAGTACGAACGGGATGGAAAACTTGTTTCTGGTTCTATGCTTTATCCAACAAATGAAAATGTAAAACCGGAAGTTCTGGAGAAATCTAAAAAGCTTGGTGCTGTTGTTTTTAATGCAGTGGATTCTACTGGGTGGGGCCATATTGGAAAATATAATGGAGGAAGTGGAGAAAATATAGGCCGCAACGGTGCAGCAGTTCAGTATGATATTGCCACACTATTATTCGAAATGCGTGGTATGTCCGACCATGAAGATCCTTCGCGGGTAATTGGGCAAAAAAGTAATGGATATCTAATTAAACAAACCGTTACTACACTCGATGCGACGGTTCGTGCAATTGCCGATGGCTCAATTGAATCAGCGGATACAAGCTTTTGGGATACGTTGGCGACTCAAACACAACGTTAAGTAAAGGAGTAAAAACAGGGGACGGAATATAATCCTGTACATTCTCAGGTATTATACTTCGTTTCTCTAAATAAACGGAATTCGGAGGGGTTTTATGAACAAGAAATTTGCCAATATAATTTTACCAGCCACACTTGCCTTAACTTTAGGAGTTTCTACAGCTGTCTATGCTGCTCCGCAATCAAACCCGAACGGGCCTTACATTGAAGACAACCAAAATATCTCACTATCAAGCTATATGTCTAACGCTGAATTAAGTAAGAAGCTTCAACAATTGGAGGCATCTGCAAATGGCAAAATGAAGCTTGAAATAGCCGGATACTCCAACCTTTCGCCGGATGGATATCAAACTGAAACCGAGAAAGGTGAACCAATCTATTTAGTGAAGTTCGGGGACAGTAATCCGAATAAAAAACGAATCTTGATTACTGCACAGATTCATGGAAATGAACAAATTGGCGCAGAGACGGCAATGGATATTATTCAAAAGCTTTCCTCGAATGGGAAGGAAGTCGAAGAAATCTTGGATAATGTATCAATCTGGATTATGCCGAGAATTAACCCGGAAGGCGCTGATAATCTATATGAGGGTACTTGGTATCCTACACGCTATACACATCAGACTTGGCTTCCTGAAAATATTGGATTGCCGACGGACACTGTGGCCCCTTGGTACTACAATAGCGATGGGAGTGAAAGAGCTCAAAATAATGATGGTCGTGTAGTATACGGCATACCAGGCTATGACCAAAACAGGGATTACAATCCGAATCTAGATTTCAGAGTGGAAAATCAAGATTTAAATGAAGTGGCATCATTCTTGAATTCCAGAGCTACAAACAACAGTAGATTCGGAGGTTTCTATGTAACTGCTGAAGCCCGCACGGTAACTAGCGTATTTAAAGAGTTCAGACCAGATGTCTATGTCGACGTGCATCATCGCGGTTTCAATACAGTATCCGATGTGGATAATCGCTCAGTACCCGTTCAATTTGCAGCAGCAGTTGCAGATCCTTACACAGATCCATTCACAGGTCAACAGTACGAAGTGGATGAGGAGGTGTTGACGCTGGCAAAACAAGTGAATGCCCTATCAGCTCTCACATTACAAAAAGGGAACTCTCATTTCGGCGCCGTTCAAAAGTACCCTGATGTTAACTTGCCGGGTACAGCTCTAGGTGCATTCGCCCTTAATGATGCGTCAATCATGCTAATCGAAATTAAAGGGCAAAGCCAAACGCTTGGTCAAAAACAGTCAGGCATGTTGAAGGAAACGGTCACCCAGCCACTAATGGCAGTATTCAAAGGACTAGCTGATCGCTCCGTTTACGATGTAGATACAACTATATATGATGAGATTCCGGAAGCATCAAACTCAATAAGTGACCCCACTACGAGGGATTTTTAATTTTTTGAGTGTTGCGAAGGCTGTTTTTAAAAAACGGACTAACAGCCAGGATAGTAGGAGGGTGATCAGCAAGTCCGGGTCACCCTCTCTAATTTTACTAAGAAGCCATCCAAAAGGACTTGATAGGTACATAAAAATAGTCTAATTAAATTTCAGGAAGCATCTCGTTCATTTGTTGCTCGTTTGATTTCACAGCCTCGCTATCAGGGGTATCAACCCCCCGGTAAGCATATTTCAGGTTTTGAAAATAGTCGAAAGCGAATTCTTTCAAGGCTCCTTCACTATTTTTTTCGACAAAATAGGACTTGAAAATGTTGGTTAACATACGGTCATGGTTGTCTAATTCATTCAAGTAAGTTCCGGATTTATAGTCGTCTACTATATCGATTTTAAATTGGTCCACTTCTTCTTCGGACACCTCATATTCTAGCAAGTATTGTTCAAGCTCGGAAAACTTGCCGGCTGCATTTTCTCCATTAGATGAAATTTCGTAGATTTTTTCAGCCCAATTATCAGGGGCTGCATCATTATCCTCAATAGTCGTTTCCTCACTCGGTGTATCGATTGTGCCGGTCTCTTCTTGGGCAGGTGCAGGTTCAGTCACTTCCTTTTCCTTACTATCGTTATCAGCCCCGTTGCAAGCTGCCAGTGCAAAACATAAAACGAGTGAAGTGCTAAAAGTTCTTATTTTTATCATGGCAAAGCTCCTTCTTTTAATTTTTATAAACCTATTATGACTGGGAGAATCAAAGGCAATACCCGTTATTTTTTTTTAGTCACACTATTCGCCCACCCTTAATACTATAAATTGTCAGCAGCAAATGATTCGAATCTTAAGTTACATTTACGCTTTTGTTTTCTTTTTCAAGGGTGCGAGTTTTGATTAGCAGCAAAATTTGACTGGAGAGCTAAGAAGTGTCACGATATCACTTTTGCCCTGAAAATTTGAATGGAAAACAATTTGTAAAATCTTCGAAAAACGAATCCGTGACATTTCACCAATTAGGCACATGCCGCATAGTATAGTTCGACTAGATGTTAAAGGAGGAAAAAGCGTTGAAACGTTTGCGTCAAATAGTGACAAAAGCGGTTGTCGCTAAAGGTAAGAAAAGAGTTGAAGCGAGTGAAGTGATTCGCCCTTCATCTACGCCAACGAGTATTTTGGGGTGTTGGGTGATTAACCATCACTACAATGCAAAAAAAGTAGGGAAATATGTAGAAATAACTGGGAAGTTCGATGTAAACGTATGGTATGCGTACAATAATAATACTAAAACAGCCGTACACTCAGAGACAATTAGTTACAAAGATCGCATAAAGCTTCACTACCGCGATCAAGATGTCATTGAATCGAACGACTGTCATGTACGCGTCATCCAACAACCAAATTGTATTGAAGCGGTAATCAACCAAAACGGGGACTGCTTCAATGTAGTCATCGAGCGTGAATTTGTCGTTGAAATCATTGGCGAAACGAAAGTGGTTGTTTCTGTTCACGAAGTAGACTACGAGGAAGACTGGAAGTATGAAGAGGAAGAAGATGAATCATCATCAAGTTCTAGTTCAAGCTCATCATCGTCAAGCTCTAGTTCATCTTCATCATCTTCATCCTCGTCATCTTCAAGCAGCGGATTTAAATTTATCGAAGACTCATCATCATTTCGTTAATAAAGTGAGAGCGCCATCTACCAGAAAAGAGTAGAACATAAAGGCGCTCTTCTTTATTGTTTGTTTTGGGGAAAACAGTGGTTTTCGCTAAAGTTGGCGAAACCCCTGTTCTCTAAAAATCCCATTGTATTCCAATGTAAATTTGATGCGCGAAAGACACGTGTATCCCTATATTTTTGTTATACTAAATAAGAATATAAATTACGGGAAAAACCAGGCGTCGCCAAATTGTTACATAACGTTTTTTCTCCCTGAGAAATATAGATCAGTTTAGAGAGGTACCATGAAAATGACAACATATACACCAATGATGCAACAATATTTATCTATTAAGTCCGATTATGAAGATGCATTTCTTTTTTATAGATTAGGGGATTTTTATGAAATGTTTTTTGAAGATGCCATCAAAGCATCACAAATATTGGAAATTACCCTAACTGGGCGTGATGCGGGAACGAAAGAGCGTATCCCGATGTGCGGTGTCCCTTTTCATTCCGCTAAAGGATACATTGAAACCCTTGTTTCAAAGGGGCATAAAGTGGCAATATGCGAGCAAACAGAAAGCCCCAAGCAAGCAAAAGGAGTTGTAAGACGGGAAGTCGTGCAACTAATCACTCCAGGAACAATTATGGAAGGTAAGACAATTGATGGTAAGTCCAACCATTTCATTGCGTGCGCAGAGGAATTATCCAATAACTCTTTCGCACTTGCCTATTTGGACGTTTCCACCGGGGAAGCGGCTACGACAGTTGTTGAAGGAGGTACAAAGGGGCTGCTTCAACAACTGTTGACCTTCTCAATTCGGGAGCTTGTAGTTACTGAACAGCTGCAACTTTTACTGGCCGAACAAGCCAGCAGCTTGGGTATTGTTCTATCCCTTGAACAGGAAGAAATGGCCGAAGAACCATCAGCCAAATATATTTCGAAGTTACCTGGAGAATTAAAAGGAGTGGCCAAAAGCCTACTGCGCTATGTCGAACGCACACAAATGCGCAATTTATCGCATATTCAACCATTTACATATACCGAAACAAAACAATTGCTTAGAATTGATACAAACTCGAAGCGCAATTTAGAACTGCTGGAATCGATCCGCGGGGGCGACCAAAAGGGAACTTTGTTATGGCTGCTTGATGAAACGGTCACGGCAATGGGAGGACGTAAACTAAAACAATGGCTTCATCAGCCCTTGGCAACGCGGTCGGCAATCGAAAATCGCCTTTCCATCGTGACGGATTTATTGGATGAGTTTTTTGTTCGGAATGAGCTCAAGGAATTACTGAAAAATGTTTATGATTTAGAGCGTTTAGCAGGTCGTGTCGCCTTTGGCAATGTGGGTGGGCGTGATTTGGCGCAACTTCGGGAATCGCTTCGCCAAGTACCCTCCATTAAGCAACAGCTAATGAATGCGGGGAAGCCCACTCTTGCTCGTTTAGGTGAAAAACTGGATGAGTGTGGGGATATTGAAGCGTTTCTATCAAAAGCCATCACAGATAATCCGCCAATTGCCATTAAAGAGGGGGATGTCATTCGTGAAGGGTATAATGACAAATTGGATGAGTTGCGTTTTGCCTCCCGAAACGGGAAGGACTGGATCGCCCAATTAGAGCAAAAAGAGCGTGAACTAACAGGCATCAAAAACTTGAAAATCGGCTATAATCGAATTTTTGGCTATTATATCGAAATAACGAAATCAAATATTGCCAATGCAGATTTATCACGCTATGAAAGAAAACAAACGCTTGCTAACGCAGAGCGGTATATTACGGAAGAGTTAAAGGAAAAAGAAGCCATTATACTAAATGCGGAGGAACAAAGCTTGGCCTTGGAGTATGATCTTTTCGTTCAATTACGCGATCAGTTAAAAGTGTTTATTCCACGTGTTCAGGCTTTGGCTGCTGAAATCAGTGAACTGGATGTATATATCAGTTTCGCAGTTGTCTCTGAAAAATACCGATTTGTGAAACCTTCCTTCCACGAAAGCCGAGCATTAAAAATTGTGGGTGGGCGACATCCGGTCGTTGAAAAAATGTTGAATAAGCAAATGTATGTACCGAACGATTGTGTGCTGCCGAATGAAAAAAATATGATGCTGATTACTGGGCCGAATATGTCCGGGAAAAGTACATATATGCGTCAGGTAGCCTTGATTGTTGTTTTGGCGCAAATGGGCTGCTATGTGCCGGCTGATGAAGCCGTGCTTCCAATTACCGACCAAATCTTTACCCGAATTGGTGCGGCAGACGATTTAGTTGCTGGCCAGTCAACATTCATGGTCGAAATGCTGGAATCCCAAAATGCCATTACAAATGCCACTGAAAAAAGTTTATTGTTATTCGATGAAATCGGCCGTGGGACATCTACTTATGACGGCATGGCTTTGGCCCAGTCCATGATGGAATATATCCATGATAAAATAGGTGCCAACACGCTATTTTCCACCCACTACCATGAGTTAACGGCGTTGGAACAACAACTGGCGCGTCTGCAAAATGTACATGTCAGCGCGACGGAAAAGGACGGCAAAGTCGTATTCTTGCACAAAGTACGGCAAGGTGCCGCAGATAAAAGTTACGGAGTTCACGTAGCAAGCCTGGCAGAAATGCCCGAAGAGATTATCAACCGAGCGAGAGTGTTGTTGGAACAGTTCGAAGCGAAAGATCTGGGGGCATCTAGTGTTGCAGCTAGCGTGATAAACGAAGCGGCAACGGATGATGAGCTTCAATTATCACTGTTTGAAGAAGAAGCCATCATTCCTCCTGCTGATAGTGACAAGAAATTGTCGGAGATCGAAGTGGAAGTGCTGGAACGACTGGAGAAAATGAACATCATGGGTACAGCCCCAATCCAAGCAATCAACGTTCTGTACGAGTTGCAGCAAGCTTTGCTAAGTAAAAAGTAAAATCTTTAAACATAGAAAACTCGGAGGATAGATTCCCATCCGAGACGTAATTATAGTCAATAAAAAATATAATAAAGGAGGTTCTTTGGCATGGGAAAAATTCAGATTATGGATGAATGGTTATCCAACAAAATAGCTGCGGGGGAAGTGGTCGAACGCCCTTCGTCCGTCGTGAAAGAGCTCGTTGAAAACGCCATTGATGCAGGAAGTACGTCAATTGAAGTTTTTCTCGAAGAAGCAGGGTTAACCTCCATTCAAGTAACAGATAATGGGAGTGGAATGGATGAGGAAGATGCGCTCAAATCCTTCTCTAGGCATGCCACTTCCAAAATTTCAAAAGAACCGGACCTTTTCCGGATCCGTACGCTCGGATTCCGTGGTGAAGCTTTGGCATCCATTGCCTCAGTTTCGAAGGTGACATTGAAAACTTCGGATGGGGAACACAATGGGCTTGAGATTCAAATGGATGGTGGGCACTTGATTGAGAAGAAACCGACCGCCTTCCGAAGAGGGACGGACATTACAATCGCCCAGTTGTTTTACAATACACCTGCACGGTTAAAATATTTAAAAACGATTCAAACGGAGTTGGGGCACTCGATTGATTATATGAACCGACTGGCGCTTGCATACCCTGAAATTGCCTTCAAACTCGTACATAATGGGGGGGCGCTCCTTCAAACAAATGGCCGGGGGAATGTTCAACAAGTGATTGCGGCGATCTATGGGATGCAAAATGCAAAAAAAATGATTCCATTCAGTGCGGAATCAAATGACTACAAAGTGCATGGTTTTGTAAGCTTACCTGAGGTGACGCGGGCGAACAAAAATTACATCTCCATTTTTGTTAATGGGCGTTGGGTGAAGCATTACTTGGTGCAAAAAGCGATTGTAGACGCCTATCATACGTATTTGCCGATTGAGAGGTATCCAATCGCTGTGCTATACATTGAGGGTGACCCTTATTTGACGGATGTCAATGTGCATCCAGCAAAATTGCAAATTCGTTTGAGCAAAGAGCAGGAGTTATTGCCGCTCGTTCAGAATGCCATTAATCAAGCAATACGTTCCGCGATTCATGTACCGGTTGCAGAAAAAAAAGAGAAGCCGGTACGCGTTCCAAGTGAACAAATGAATATTTGGAAGCCATATACCCCAAACTTTGATGAAAATAAAATGACTGCGATAGTAGAAAAATTGTCATCGGAAAATTCCATAGTGAAAGAGCCGGCTGCCACTACTCTAATAGGAGGTGGTTCTTCGCAGCCGGAAGTTGAACGGATGGAAGAAATGCTAACAGTTTTGGACATGGAATGGGGCAATCCTTTGAGGGTAGAAACGCCGGAAGACTTGGTTGAGCCGGTTTTCGAGGAGCAAGGGCTTGAGAAAAAAGAGCCCGAGAAAAAGGAGCCGTTCCCACAACTCGAAATCGTTGGGCAAATTCATGGAACGTATATAGTTGCCCAAATGGAGGATGGATTTTACCTGATCGACCAGCACGCGGCTCAAGAACGGATTAAATATGAATATTTCCGTGAAAAAGTAGGTGAAGTGAATGCAAATGAACGGCAATCGCTCCTGTTGCCGTTAACTTTCCACTACTCAGCCGATGAAGCGTTGGTACTGAAGGAAAATGTTCATGCTTTGGAGGAAGTTGGCGTGTTTCTGGAGGACTTCGGCCAATCTTCTTTTGTAGTACGCGAACACCCGACCTGGTTTCCGAAAGGATTTGAGCAGGAGCTGATTGAAGAACTAATCGAGCAAGTATTAAAAACGCGAAGAGCTGACGTGAAAAAGCTCAGGGAAGAAGCTGCCATCATGATGAGTTGTAAAAAATCCATCAAAGCCAATTATTATTTAACAAAGGAGCAAATGGTCGTATTGCTAGACGACTTGCGAAAAGCCGACAATCCATTCACATGCCCACACGGCAGACCGGTTATGGTCCACTTTTCTACGTATGAAGTGGAGAAAATGTTTAAACGGGTTATGTAGGTGAAAGTTAATTCTAATAGGGACATTTATCTTTGGGTAGGAAAGAAGAATTCTAAACAGCGGACTAATGTGCGAAATTTTGGCATGTTCAGTAAAACAAACGTAGGTTTCACCTAAATTAAATAGTAAAGGGGTATTGCATATGTTTTCATTCAAGGAGCGTCCGAACATTCTAAATACATTAAATAGCTATACTTTCGATGTACTGGTCATCGGAGGGGGCATTACGGGTGCGGGGATTGCCCTCGATGCAGCATCACGCGGTCTTTCTGTTGCACTGGTTGAAATGCAGGATTTTGCCGCTGGGACTTCAAGCCGTTCGACGAAGCTTGTCCATGGGGGATTGCGATATTTAAAGCAATTAGAGATTGGCCTTGTTGCGGAAGTGGGCCGGGAACGTGAGATCGTGTATGAGAATGCGGTTCATGTCACACAACCCGAGTGGATGTTGCTGCCCCTTTATAAAGAGGGAACTTTAGGGAAAATGACTACTCGTGCTGCACTAACGCTTTACGATCGATTGGCTCAGGTGAAAAAAGATGAGCGCCGTAAAATGCTCTCAAAAAAAGAAGCGTTGGATAAAGTGCCTTTATTGAAAAAAGAAGGTTTGCGTGGGGCGGGCTATTATGTTGAATACAAAACAGATGATGCTCGTCTTACAATAGAGGTCCTGAAAAAGGCAGTTGAATACCAGGCGGTTTGTCTAAACTATGCACGAGTGGTAGATTTTGTTTATAAAAAGAAAAAAATCGTTGCTGCCAATGTCCGAGATGAAATTTCCGGCGAAAAAATTACGATCCATGCACATCAAATCATCAATGCAACAGGACCTTGGGTTGACGAGGTGCGCAAAATGGATAAAATCTATAATAAAAAAACGATCCGGCATACAAAAGGGGTACACATTGTCATTGACCAATCAAGACTCCCATTGGAGCAGGCCGTTTATTTTGATACAGAAGACGGCCGCATGGTTTTTGCGATACCTCGCGAAGGAAAAACATATGTTGGTACGACAGATACATTTTATGAAGAGGATCCTATTCAACCGGTCGCTACAAAAGAAGATGTGGACTATTTAATAAAAGCAACCCGTTTTATTTTCCCTGATACGAATGTAACAACTTTTGACGTCGAGTCTTCATGGGCTGGTGTCAGACCGTTAATCTCACAGGAAGGAAAGGACCCTTCCGAAATCTCGCGCAAAGATGAATTATGGGTTGCGCCAAGCGGCCTTCTTACAGTTGCGGGTGGGAAATTGACTGGTTATCGCCAAATGGCGGAAACGATTGTTGATAAGGTCGTCAAATTGAATAAATTCAAACATGCATCGGAATGTATCACAAAGGAATTATCCCTATCTGGTGCAAGGGGATTAAACTCATTGAATTTTGAAGACTATGTAGCAAACAAGTCGAGAGAAGGAAACGACTTAGGGATAAGTTACCATAATACACAACGACTTGTTCGAAGATATGGCACCAATGTAGATGAAGTGTTCCAATATGTGAAGGCAGTCAATAGGAGCGAACTTGACATCCCCCTTTCGCTTTATGCGGAACTGCTTTACTCAATCTACTATGAGATGGTGATGACACCGTGTGATTTCCTGATTCGAAGAACGGGCTATTTGTATTTCAATATCGAATTGGTTGAGCAATATAAAGAGGCTATACTGGAAATCATGTGCAATATTATCGGGTATTCTGAAAGTGAAATGGTATTTTACCGAATGCAATTGGAACAATTTATTGACGAAGCAAAAAATCCAATGAAATAGGGTGAATTCGATTGGTAGAGCTTGAAGAGATTTTAGAAATGGATGACGGCCATAAAGTTTATGTCCGCATATACAAACCTAAAGGTACACCAATAGGGAACTTCCATATTCTGCACGGAATGGCGGAACACGGGGGGCGTTATGACGATTTTGCCGAACGCTTGACCGAACAGGGTTATTTTGTAACCGCACATGATCATCGAGGTCATGGCAAGACTGCCGAATTGAATGGCATGCTCGGATTTTTTGGGGAAGAAAACGGCTTTCAGCGGGTAGTGGACGATGTGTTTGATATCATCCAACATTATAGTGAGGATCCGAGCAACCAGGAAATCGTACTGTTTGGACATAGCATGGGTTCTTTCATCGCCCGCAGGTTTCTTCAACTTTATAGCGGAATGATCGATAAGTGTATTTTATGTGGAACGGGTGCAACAACTGCCCTCCATCAAGTCGGAAATGCGGTTGCCCGTTCACTCTGTGCATGGAAAGGGAAAAACTTGCCAAGCCAGCTCATGAATGATTTAAGCTTCAATAGTTTCAGCAGGAGCGTGTTGAATCCCAGAACGATTTACGATTGGCTCTGCAGCAATGAAGAAGAAGTTGAAAAGTATATAGAAGATCCTTATTGTGGCTTTGTCCCAACCAATCAATTTTTTGTGGACCTGACAAATGGATTGTTAATCATCAATCAAAAAGAGGAACTAAAGAATATTCGTAAGGATTTACCGATTTTATTGATTAGCGGCAGTGAAGATCCCGTTGGAAGCAAGGGCTCCGGAGTTTTTAAGGTCGCTAAAGATATGAATGAAGCGAACCTTACGGATGTGGCCGTATATTTGTTTGAAGGCATGCGGCATGAAATCCTGAAAGAAGTCAATCGAGAACATGTATATTCTGTAATTACACGGTGGTTAAATAGATGAATGAAAAGAAAATCGATGTGGTCGCCATTGTTGGTCCGACCGCTTCAGGCAAGACAGCTTTAAGCATTAAAATGGCAAAAGCATTTGATGGGGAAATTATCAACGGTGATTCCATGCAAATTTACAAAGGGCTGGATATTGGTACAGCCAAAATTTCCGAAGAGGAAATGCAAGGCATTCCCCATCATCTGTTAAGCTTTAAAGAACCGACAGAAAGTTTTTCTGTTGCTGAATATCAAACACTTGTCCGGGAAAAGATTTCCGAAATACAAGATCGTGGAAAACTACCGATCATCGTAGGGGGGACAGGCCTCTATGTACAAGCAGTGCTTTACGATTTTCAGTTTACGAAAGAAGATGTGGATGAAGAAGCGCGGAAAAAGTATTATGAACAATTAGCGCAAATTGGTCCGGAAGCCATGCATTCAAAATTAAGGGAATTAGATCCACAGACTGCTGAAACAATCCATCCCAATAATACGCGCCGTGTTATTCGGGCGCTCGAAATGGTGGAGCTTCATGGGGTGTCAAAGGCTAGCGATGAGCACAATCGTGGAAATATACCATTATATAACCATTTAATCATTGGGCTCGATATGGATCGGGAGAAATTATATGAACGCATCAATTTGCGCGTAGATCTCATGATGGATCAAGGCTTGCTCGAAGAAGTGAGGAGCCTATGGGAACGCGGCATCCGTGATGTACAATCCGTCCAGGCAATCGGATATAAGGAATTATACGCCTATTTGGAAGGCAGGTTAACTCTAATGGATGCAATCGAGGAACTGAAACAAAATTCACGAAGATATGCGAAGCGCCAACTCACCTACTTCCGGAACAAGCTGGATGTCGAATGGATAGGAAATGAATGGAATAAAATCGAAAATTATTCGAAATTATTCAATTATTAAGAAGGATTTTCTTTCCAGGCACCGAATACCTAATAGTAGAAAACTATGGACGAGGTGTATACGGCGTGAAATCAATTAATCTACAAGATACTTTCCTGAATAATCTTCGAAAAAACAATACTTTTGTAACAGTATTCTTATTAAATGGTTTCCAATTAAAAGGTCTGGTCAAATCTTATGATAATTTTACTGTTTTGCTGGAAGTGGAAGGGAAACAACATTTAATTTATAAACATGCAATCTCTACTTTTTCTCCATCAAAACAAGTAGCAATTACTTCAGACAATGAGGAACATTGATGACAAAATCGGCCAAGTGATGGTACTTGCCGATTTTTTTAGTGTATGAATTAGCTTTTCTTAAAAATCCCGTTTATTGCAAGGGCATCTTTTTTTCATTATACTGAGTAGGAATTGCCTCATGTAAATTTTTATAAGAGGCGAAATGGAAATATCGGAGGTCTTAATAATGAAAACAATGACGAGCGACGAATTAATTAATTTACTGGATGCAAACGAAGATTTAAACATAATTGATGTGCGGGAAGATTTCGAGGTCGAGCAGGGCATGATTCCTGGTGCCATCCACATTCCACTCGGCTCAATCCCGGAAAAAGCTCCTGAGTTGGATAAGTCAAAAGAGTACATCATGGTATGCAAAGGTGGCGTCCGCAGTGCCAATGCAGGCGAGTATTTGGAATCTCAAGGTTTCCAGGTGACGAATCTTGAAGGCGGTATGATGGCATATGATGGTGAGTTAGAGTTTAAGTAAGGCAGTGGAGTGGATGAAGGGCAAATTTTGAAAAGATTGTAGCTTTTCAAACACTTACATATATGAGTACCAAAAAAAGCACATAGATGAGTGTTGTTTTACTCATCTGTGTGCTCCTTTATTTGTATCGATTTTAATCGCTGTTCGCTCTGATCCTGGCTTTTCGGTTTGTTTCAATGCTCTTACAGGCAATTTCCAATGTCTAGTATAGGATAAAACCCGTAAAGCTGTCATGACGATGAATAATGCATATAAGAGGATGTCGCCAGTTAAAAGTTGTAGGCCGATAATTAAACCGGCAGCTGCCGCCCAAACGGCATATATCTCATCACGAAGTACCAATGGCTTTCTCCGTGCTAATAAATCGCGGATAATTCCTCCACCCGATCCTGTCAAAACGGCCGCCACAATGACAGCACTGATTGGAAGTTCGAGGGAAACGGCATAAAGTGCCCCTTGAATTGCAAAAGCGGACAAGCCGATTGCATCTGTGAAATTTCCCCAGCGGTTCCAATGCTTGATCAGATGATGGGGAACTAGGAAAAATATGGTAATTGCAGCTATCGCAATTTGAAACATCATTTCTTGGCTCCACAAAGTAGAAACCGGCAAGCCAATCAACAAGTTTCGTATTGCACCCCCGCCAAAAGCAGTGACAATCCCCAACAAGTAAACACCGAATAGGTCGTATTCTTCTTCCATGGCCACAATTGCACCAGATATTGCAAAGGCGATAGTACCAATAATACTAAAGACTTCCCATGCCATTTTACATTGCCTCCTTACATGAACATGCAAGTTTGAGAATAGCAGTTTAAAAGGATTTCGTAAAGTAAATTTTTTTAATAAAATAATTTTTCCATTTCCTTAAGGATATGGAGTGTCCACAAACCTCACAACCTAAAATAGTTGAAAAGATAACAAGAATTGTTAAGATAAGAAAGGAAATATATTAGAAGGTATCACCATTGTCGCATCGGCGATTTTAGAGAACGGAGTAAAGAACATGACATTTAGATCAACTTTAAAGCCAGAAACGCTTGAGTTAGCAAATAAAGTAGAAGAAAAAGTTAAATCCATTCATGCGAAAATTGATGAAATGGCATTTTACAATCAACAAAAAGTACTAGCGGCATTCCGGAAGCATCAAGTAAGTGATTTTCATCTTCATCCTTCCAACGGGTACGGTTATGACGACGAGGGACGCGACAACTTGGAGCGAGTCTACGCGGATGCATTTGGTGCGGAGTCCGCCATTGTACGGGCACAAATTATTTCAGGAACCCACGCGATTACGCTAAGTTTATTCGGCGTGTTAAGACCTGGTGACGAACTGGTGTATATTACTGGAAAACCATACGATACGCTTCAGTCCATTGTGGACGGAGGGGAAAAAGATACAGGCTCGCTAAAAGATTTTGGTATCGGCTATTCCCATGTGGATTTAATAGAAGATCGCGAAATTGATTGGGATGGCGTTAAAGCATCAATTAATGATAAAACGAAAATGGTGGCCATCCAACGCTCGAAAGGATATGCTACGCGTCCGTCATATACAATTGAAGACATTGAGCAGATGTGCAGCAAAATTCGTGAAATCAAATCGGATGTCATCATTTTTGTGGATAACTGCTACGGGGAATTTGTCGAAGCAATGGAGCCGACGGAAATAGGAGCCGATTTAATGGCAGGTTCTTTAATAAAAAATCCAGGTGGCGGGCTGGCGAAAATCGGGGGATATATTGCAGGGCGGTCCGATTTGGTTGAAAAGTGTGCTTTCCGTATGACATCTCCAGGAATTGGTGCAGAAGCAGGCGCTTCCCTAAATACATTAGCCGACTTTTACCAAGGGTTCTTTTTAGCACCCCATGTGGTGGCGCAAAGCTTGAAAGGGGCAGTATTCACTTCGGCTATGCTGGAGGAGGTTGGAATGTCGACATATCCGCATTATGCGGACAAGCGGACAGATTTAATCCAATCCGTTTCTTTCCAGACGGCGGAGCAAATGATCGCATTTTGCCAAGAAATCCAAGCAGCTTCCCCGGTGAATGCGCATTTTGCCCCTGAACCCGCCTATATGCCAGGTTATGAGGATGACGTCATCATGGCAGCAGGTACTTTTGTTCAAGGATCAAGCATAGAACTGACTGCAGATGGTCCAATCCGCCCACCCTATACTGCCTTCGTGCAAGGTGGCTTGACTTACGAGCATGTTAAATATGCAATTTGCAGTGCGGTACAGAAATTAATATAACAGGACGGCGGCTCGGAGCAATCCGAGTCGCTTTTTAAACAACTTGCTTCTACAATGAAAACCTATAAAAATGCGGTCGGCCAAAATTACTCAAAATTATCCACCCGGAAAATGTTGTTGCCATTAAAACAAGATTAATTTAGTAAAGCTACATTCCCTAAACCCTGGCCTCCCATAACGAATATTCGCTTTGCTCTTAAAATATAGTGGTGCAGTTAAGTTTAAGCTGAATCACATGAAATCTACATCCCTAAAAAACTACCAACCTAAACAGGAATTTATTAATAACATATACTGTTTAAAAATATAATGTAGTAAATTATCCAAGATTGGGGTTGTGTATGGGGAAGTTCAAAAAGAATAAAAATTACGACCTCATCATATTTTATTTCATAGGTATGTGGGTTCTGAGCGTGATTGGTCTTTTGGTCGCATTGTTATTGCCGATTTCGGTAGTAATAATCCTAGCTTTGCTTGGTATTGGTCTAGCCGTCGTGACATTTATGTGGCGACTTGGCAATATGATGGTTTTCCTGATACCGATTTTATTTGGGGTTCTGCATTTTTTGCTCCTCATCATTTTGATTGACTGGTTAGGAGCGGCTTTAATCATTTCGGTGTTCATCGGAACCATTGTTATTTTCCTGACAGTTGCATTCTTGGGAATCAAGCTTATAGAATATAGCATTTCAGAGGCTTTGATGTACTCCTTCACGATTTTGATTGTATTTGTTGTCTTCGCTTTCATCTATATTTTTATTCCAGTAAGTAGTCCATTTTTCCTTGTAGTAGCCGGTATTTTTGTATTGGCTTTTGCCCTGTATACTGTCTATGAGTTGGATTGTATCCGGAATGAATTTATTCGTGAAAATGAAGTTCTATTTTTTGCGCTAAGGTTGTACTTAAACCTGGCATTTATCGTCATCAATATCCTTGTGTCAAAGCGGGGGAAAAGATAGTAGGTCTCGCTTTCGGTATACTTGTCACTAATATTCTAATAAAGAGCTGCAGTTTGGATTGGTATAACCAATTTGATCTGCGGTTTTTTGTTTTCTCGAGGGGAGTTTTCGATTAAATTCTGCTATACACCTTAATCTTTATATTTAACAGTCAATGTAAAGTATCATCAACTATCAGACAAATGATGTCATAATAAAAAGAATTATAAAACTATTGTAAAAACTTAAATCTCAAGATATTCTTTTATAAGTAAATGTTCATAACCTTCTTCGTTAATGTTAGTTTTTCTAACGTAAGATTGACAATCTATCTGACTGAGGTTAAGATGGATGTAAGGGAGGTGGATTAAATGGGTAGTGAAAGAAGATCAAGTGAATTAAGAAGATCCATGCCGCTTTTGCCGATCAGTACGGTTATGCAGTTAACTGAACTATCAGCGCGTCAAATTCGCTATTACGAAGAACATGATTTAATTCAGCCACACCGTACGGAAGGTAATAGAAGAATGTTTTCCTTAAACGACGTCGATACGTTGTTGGATGTGAAGGATATGTTGGAGCAAGGCGTCAACATGGCCGGAATCAAAAAAGTATTTGAGATGAAAAATAATCCTGCAGTCCAAGCTGCCAAAGCAAAAGAAGAAATTTCTGATGCAGAATTGCGCCGTATACTTCGTGAAGAAATGATGAATAATGGGCGTCATCAAAAAACGTCGTTACGACAAGGGGATTTATCGCGTTTCTATCAATAGGACGCGTGAATTATAAATAGAAACTAGTATATGAACTAATTTGCAAATCGCTAAATAGGGAAAAGTAGGAGTGTGGAATTCTGTGGGTAAATACACGAAGGACGATATTAAACGTCTTGTTCAAGAAAAAGAAGTAAAATATATTCGACTACAATTTACAGACATTTTAGGGACGATTAAAAACGTAGAAATTCCAGTAAGTCAACTTGATAAAGCATTGGATAACAAAATGATGTTTGATGGATCTTCGATTGAAGGATTCGTACGCATTGAAGAATCCGATATGTATCTTTATCCTGATCTTGACACATTCATGGTGTTCCCATGGACTACTGACAACGGTAAAGTAGCACGTTTCATATGCGACATATACACTGCTGAAGGTGAACCATTCTCAGGTGACCCTCGCAATAACTTAAAACGTGTACTAAAAGGGATGGAAGAGTTAGGTTTCACGCATTTCAACTTAGGACCCGAGCCGGAGTTCTTCTTGTTCAAACTTGATGCAAAAGGGGAACCGACACTTGAAGTAAACGACCATGGGGGCTATTTTGACTTGGCGCCTACAGATTTAGGTGAAAACTGCCGTCGAGATATTGTGTTGGAGCTTGAGGAAATGGGCTTTGAAATTGAGGCATCCCACCATGAGGTTGCTCCTGGCCAACATGAAATCGACTTCAAATATGCAAATGCGATTGAAGCATGCGATAATATCCAAACGTTTAAACTTGTTGTTAAAACGATTGCTCGCAAACATGGGTTACATGCAACATTCATGCCAAAACCATTATTTGGTGAGGCAGGCTCAGGAATGCACTGTAACGTTTCGCTATTTAAGGGCAAAGAGAATGCATTCTACGACCCAAGCACAGAAATCGGATTATCCCAAACGGCTATGCAGTTCATGGCGGGAGTATTGGGGCACGTTCAAGGGTTTACAGCGATTACAAACCCAACAGTAAACTCGTACAAACGCCTTGTACCTGGCTATGAAGCGCCATGTTACGTGGCTTGGTCAGCGCAAAACCGTTCACCGTTAATTCGCGTACCGGCTTCTCGTGGTTTATCCACTCGTATCGAAGTGCGCTCAGTGGACCCTTCTGCAAATCCTTATTTAGCTTTAGCGGCGATTTTGGAATCTGGCTTGGAAGGTATTCGTAACAAAATGACACCTCCGCCTGCAATTAACCGCAACATCTACGTGATGAGCGAGGAAGAGCGTAAAGCAAACGGAATCGATAACTTACCGGCTTCACTAGACGATGCGCTTATTGCTCTTTCAAAAGATGAAGTTGTCAAAAACGCATTAGGAAGCCATATCTATGCAAACTTCAAGGAAGCAAAAGAGATTGAGTTCGATATGTTCCGCACGGTCGTCCACCCATGGGAACGTGAACAATATTTGAAAATGTATTAATTTTTATGCACCTGGCACAGTATGTGTCAGGTTTTTTCGTTCGTCTAGAAAGAATTAAATAATTTTATATTGGAAACAGAAGCAGTAAATTTGCTTGAAAATCAATTTTAAAGTCCTGATATTCATTTCTATTAACATTCACTCGTTGATAATTTATTAATTGAACTTCTTTAAATATCCGAAATTGTTGTTCGAGATTAGTGATTTTTTCAGTATTTGTATTAAAACGCTGCGGTTGAAAAAATATTGAATCATACATAATAGTTCCTGTTATGTATTGGAATATGGATATTATTGACAATTGCTAGATGTGTGTAATAGTAACAGGAAGAAACTTTTAGGATATGCAATATAGGGGGGATTTTAATGAGCCTGTAAAAGTGGAATATAGTGCTTATGAAGCTTGTTCATAGGCACTATAATTTTTTGACTGTGAAATTGGAAAGCTATATAGATTATTATTCCTCCTCAATTATTGAATCGCTAAGTGTTAACTTGCGTGCTTGACCATACTCTATGATAGTAAGTCCGGAACCGATATTGCCACCTGTTCCTTGTGCAAAAACTACTTGAGCGTTTCCGGAAGCTGTAAAAGATCGGGCATATATAGCACCAGTTACTTTTGCACTTCCTTCTAATTGTACGTGTGCATTGGGTGCATAAACATGTTGCCCGTCTGCACCTGCAGCTCCACTAATAGTTAAATTAGAACCACCTGTATATATATTGCCTTTTAAGCTCGGTCCGTTCCATCCATTTGCTACGTTCATATTTGCGTTCTTTACAAAAATGTTAGCACTCATAGCTGTTTCATCCGTAATGTTGAAATCGTTGTTGCCAAGATAGTATATACTGGCTCTTTCCGGACTTCCAGATTTATTAAAAGACCCTTTTATTGCATAGGAACTTTTCACATATATATTTAACTTGCCTGTACCATTTAGGGTAATATGTCCCTGCAGAATATTTAAATTATCAACAAATATATTCTTGTCTGTACTTCCTACATTGATAGATAAATTAATATTTTCCACAACTTTCAATTCTTTTAAATGCATATCGCCTTGCAGTTCAATCGTTTTCGTACTGTTGGTACCAGTTGTTAAAACACCGTTTTGAATGAATGGTTTCAGATTCGATGGATAAGAATATTCTCCCCAGTTTGAAAATTTACTATCGGGGAAAATAGGTAATATGTTTTTAGGTAATGGTTCGGGTTCAATTAGCTGTTTTACCATATCGCTTTTATAACTCGGATAACTAAATTTGCTTCGTGTTGTACCGATTTTTCCATCAATGCTATTGTTTCCAATTATAGAAATGCTTCCGGATTCTGAAGAAACGCTTCCCTTTATCCCGGCACTGCCATACATTGTGATATCCCCATATGTATGGACGGCATACTTTGCGGGTGGCAGACCAGTAGTTTTCGATGTTTCCTCCACGTCGAAAAGGATAGTGATATTTTGTGAAACTGTCCGGGTGTGATTATCTATGTTTCCGGTGGAAGTTATCTTATAGATTAATGGTGTAGTATTAATCTTGCTTATTCTAATATGTGCAGAAGGATGTTCACCGAATTGTGGTTCGAAATCTGTGTAAGTTTTGGTATCGGTATCTACATGTAATGCTACAGCTTTAAAAAATTCTTCCTCAAAATTAAATGTAGCTTTATCTTTATCTGGTAGACGATTGTAGAAGCTTTTAATTGTTTCATATGTTTTTAAGATAGTGTTATTGAGTGATGAAACTTCTCTATTTAAACCCGCTTCAGCAATATAGTAGGTCGATTGGTCGGCGCGTTCACTAGATGATATTTTTAAAACGTTTGAAGATAGTGATAGTAAGCTTATGCCAATTACGGAGACGAAAACAAGCAACAAAAATGCAATCAACATTGAATAGCCATTTTCATTCTTAAGATTTTGTTCCATTGAATACATCCCCCCTAAAATATAAAGTAGTTGATTCACCTTTGGATGATTTGATCTCAATACTATTATCAATTTTATTAAGATTGAATTGATCTATATTAGAAACTAACTTTTGATCATTTCGGTATAGAGTATTATCGATCAGCGCATATACAATATCACCGTCATTTGTCTCAAAAATGTATTGGTTATTTGCTTTGTTGTATTCCACGTATATAGTTTTCCTTACATCCTTTGTTACAACTTTAAAAGCATAACTTACAGCGCTTAACTCTTGGTTACTTTTCACTTCTTCTTTATGTGCTTTGTTACTGTTGAAAAGTATCCCTATTAGGAGTATGGAAATAAAAGAGATAATAATAAGTACCGCTAACACTTCAATCAATGTAATTCCTTTTTGTGTCTTTATGAGAGGGAACATATTAATGTTCCTCCTTCCAATTAAATGCGTTTTCCATTTGAGTTTTTAGAATATTATTTTCATATACCTTAATCACAATTGCTACCACAGCTACTTTTGATTCATTTTCGAGTATGACATTATCTTTAATTGTTAATAGAATGTATGAATTAGGGCCGTTATCTAATTTTAATGTTTCATCCACCTTGGTTGAAGAATCACTTTTATATCCAAGATTTTTAAAGTCATTTGAAATTTGCTCTTTTATATTATTTATAATGTTTTCTTGGTTTAAATTGGAAAATGTATTTCTCTCCAATGTTTTATTCATATTATATATATTTTCCATTTCAGTCTGAGCGATGTATGTAGAATTGACTATATCTTCACTTGAGTTGCCAACCCTATTAGATTGGATAATAAGACTAAAGAAAGAAATTAAAACTATACTAATAATCAGTATAGAAGCAATTACTTCGATAAGTGAGATACCTTGTTCATTCAGTTTTTTATTTATTCTATTCAATGAGTTACACCTCTTTAAGTGGGTTTAATTAAATATACCCGTATTTACAATTTCAATTCTGATTCATTTACTTTAATTTTAGTAGCTCATTTTACCAATGATAGTTTTGGTGAATTGAAGGAGTTTATCATCTACAATGTGACTTTTCTATGCGTGGTGTATCAATTTTTTCGTATAAATTAAATGATAATATCGGAATATTATTTTTTTATTATACTGTGTACATTAAAATAGTAATAGAGGGAAGTCGATAATAAATAAAAAAATATTTTGTTTAGTAAAAAAGATATATACATTACTAATAAAATTGTGTATTTTAGTTATAAGATACAATATTTTGGTATCTATTATTGTTATTTTTTAAGATTTTCTAAAGATACATACAATTTTAACACTACTAATAGTTTCATATAGTAGAATGAGAAGTAAATAATTTGTAGGAGTCAATGGACTTACATACTAATCATAAAGTCTGAATTATCAAATAGCAATATTTGCTAATTTTAGTTTAAGTTACATACGAAAAAAGTTAAATTTTGAAACATCCTACTATAAATAGTTTTAATTAGGAACTTGAGGTGAGTTGCATGGCATCAAAAATGAAACCGGTTCTTTTAATCGCATTAAGTGTGGCTGTTATTCTGTTTTTATCTATCCAGGGAAGTATTATGAATACCGCCTCTGCTGATGAGTCGGTGAAGGGATCGACCATCGCGGGAGTTGAAGTGTCTGGGTTGGATGAGGACGAGATGATGGAAGCTCTACAACTTGCCATTAATTCGTGGATCGCGGAACCTATGATCATTAGTGATGGGGAACACGAAGTCCAAGTTGACCCTTCACAACTCATTTTTGATTTGGAAAGTACAGTAAAACAGTACCAGACAACTGTGGATCAGCCATGGTTTGCCTTTTGGGAATCTGAGCAAGTAGTCCATCTCCCGATTCAAGTAACGGTGTCAGAAGTTATAAAAAACGATATAGCTACACAAATGAATTGGGATGTTGAGGCTACTTTGAATTCAATGACAACGCACGCTTCTTATCTAAAAGAGCATGAGATTGCCGCCGTACAAAAAGATTTAACGTCTCTTGAAAATGAGCGAATTGCCCTTTCCATTGAAACGATTCCAAATGAAGGAGCAGGAATCTCGGATGTGGTCGATCTCTTGAATGGGACGGTTGTCTATCCGGGTGAGACGTTTTCTTTCATCACGGTGATGGGAGAAAGCAATGCAACCAACGAAGCCAAAAATTTTGTTGCTTCACTTTTGTATGATGCGATATTAAATACAGAATTTCAAATTGTTGAGCGTCATGCCCAAGAGAAACTACCAGCTTACTTAGAGCCTGGAATTAATGCAAAAATCAACATTCAATTTAATGAAGACTTACAGTTTTTGAACAGTTCAATGAATCCCATCAAAATCAATGCAACGGTTGAAGGGCCTGAATTAAAACTGGAAATCTATTCAACTGAAAAAAGTAAGGAAGTACTTGTACAAACTTTCAAAGAAGAAATATCGCCCCGCATTATCAATCGCTATTCTGAAAATCTGTCGGCTGGACAAGAGCAATTAGTTCAAGAGGGCAAGAATGGTATGCGCGTTGTTGTTACCCGCATTGTTTCGGAGAGAGGCAGTACAACAGAGGAACAAATCAGTCGCGACTACTACTCACCTACGAATCGCATTGTCTTGATATCAGCCGATCAACCAGAGCAAGCTGGAACAACGAATCCAGCGGATATGATAGACGAAAATGGTTACCCTGCTGATAACACAGATACAACAGGAACAGCAAATTTCGGGCCTGACCCAAATGGGGTAGATAACGGAGATCCCGATACTCAAATTGATTTAGACAATAACGGGTTGCCTGATATGCCATTGAATGAAGGGGAAGAGGATTTGCCAGAAGGCAGTTATTACGACAAAGGTGGAAACTTGATTACTCCATAGGAAGGGGAGTGTGGCAATTGAGAATGCAATCTCGAAAACGACTTGGGGACTTGCTCGTTGAAGCAGGGGTCATTACAAATGATCAGCTTGATTATGCCTTGACGAATAAAAGCCGCGATGAAAAACTAGGGGACTTTTTGATTCGCGAAAATTACTTGACCGAGCAGCAGCTGATCGAAGTTCTTGAATTTCAATTGGGCATTCCACATATTAACTTAAACCAATATTCGATTGAACCGGAACTATTGCAATTAGTGCCGGCTGAACTCGCAAAACGAGCGAATATTATGCCCATCCGACGTGAGAAAAACAGGCTTTTTATTGCCATGGCGGATCCAATGGACTATTTCGCTATTGAAGAAGTACGAATGGCAACGGGCTGTCAAATCGAGACAAGTATTGCAGCGAAAGATGACCTATATCGAACGATTACCAAATACTATGACTTGCAAGAGTCAATGGAAGCAGCACTAACCGATCTTGGTGTTACAGCACCTGAGGCACAGCCAGAAATAACGGATGAAGAATCGCCTATAGTCCGTCTGGTCAATCAAATTATCGCTAATGGGGTCGCACAAAGGGCCAGTGATATTCACTTCGACCCACAGGAAACTGAATTCCGTGTGCGATACCGTGTTGACGGCCAGTTAAGAACTGAGCGTTCATTACCAAAGCATATGCAAAATATGCTTGCAGCCCGCGTGAAAATTATGGGGGGTTTAAATATTACCGAAAACCGTGTACCGCAAGACGGTCGAATCAAAACAACGGTTAACTTTAAACCGATCGACATACGGTTATCGACTTTGCCAACGATTTTTGGTGAGAAGATTGTAATGCGTATCCTCGATCTTAGTAATGCTGCAACCGATGTGGACAAGCTAGGTTTGAACTCCAAAAATGAGCAGCTATTCCGAAATATGATTGCCCGGCCGAATGGTATTGTTTTGATTACCGGACCAACCGGATCAGGTAAATCGACAACTTTATATGCGGCCTTGTCCCATCTGAATAAGGAAGGCGTCAACATTATAACCGTTGAGGATCCCGTGGAATATCAATTGGATGGAATCAACCAAATCCAAGTGAAGGAAGAAGTAGGCTTAACTTTTGCGGCTGGTTTACGTTCGATCTTGCGTCAAGACCCCGATATCGTCATGATAGGGGAAATACGAGATCTGGAAACGGCTGAAATAGCGACTCGCGCTTCCTTAACCGGGCACTTGGTTCTCAGTACATTGCATACAAACAGTGCGGTTGAATCGATTTCGAGGCTGCATGATATGGGCATTGAACCTTTCCTTATCTCCTCATCATTAGTGGGAGTCGTTGCCCAACGTTTAGTTCGCAAGGTATGTCGGGACTGTGGAAAAACGGTACCTGCAACAGACCGCGAGAAAGAAATTTTTGCCGAAGTCGGAATGACGGTATCAACCGTCAATCGCGGACGCGGTTGTCCAGCTTGCAATCATACCGGGTACCGGGGACGCCTTGCCATCCACGAAATTCTCCCGGTTGACCGAACAATCAAAGACTTCATTCTGCAAAGAACAAGTGTGAATTTAATTCGAAACTACATGAAAGAAGCAGGTTATCACACACTGGTGGAAGATGGTTTGTTAAAAGTGCTTGAAGGTTATACAACTACTGAAGAAGTATTACATGTAGCAACAGTTGAATAGGAAGTGAGAAGATGTTTAGTATACGTTCGTTATTGGAGAGAGCCTACGAAGAAAAAGCATCGGATTTGCATATTACGGTTGGAATTCCCCCTGTCTACCGGATAAATGGAAAACTTAAGCAGTATGGTGACGTTGCTGTAACCCCGGATATGGCGCAAGCACTTGTCAGGGAAGTCCTTCCTAGTTATAAGTCGGATGAATACGAGGGTAAAGGGGAAACGGATTTTAATTACTCGCTGGATGATTTGTGCCGCTTCCGTGTCAATGCTTATCATCAACGGAACGATTGTGCCATTGCATTCCGTTTGATTCCATCGAAAATCCCGACGATCGAATCCCTTGGTATGCCTAAAGTGCTATACGATTTAGCGGATAAACCTCAAGGGTTAATTTTGGTCACGGGTCCAACAGGTTCCGGTAAATCAACAACACTCGCTGCAATGCTTGATTATATTAATGAGACAAAGTCGAAGCACATCATCACGCTTGAAGACCCAATCGAATATTTGCATAACCATAAAAAATCGATTGTCAATCAACGTGAGATCGGTATTGATACACAGGATTTTGCCAGCGGCTTACGTGCATCGCTCCGCCAGGATCCCGATGTCATTTTGGTTGGCGAGATGCGTGATTTGGAGACAATTTCCACTGCTATCACTGCTGCTGAAACAGGGCATCTGGTTTTTGCGACATTGCATACATCAAGTGCACCGACAACGATTGACCGTATCATTGATGTGTTTCCGCCGCATCAACAAGGGCAAATTCGAATACAGCTTGCGAACGTGCTTCAAGGGATTATCTCCCAAAGGTTATTCACCCGCAGAGACGCAACAAGTCGTATAGCAGCAACTGAAATATTAACAGCCCCTCCTTCCGTGACGAACTTGATCCGGAACGAAAAAGTACACCAAATTCCTAGTGTAATGCAAACAAGCAGGGCCATGGGGATGCATACTTTGGAAACTTCGATTCAAACGCTCATTTCTTCCGGTAAGGTATCGATGGAAGAAGCGCGTCCTTACCTGAAGATGGAAGATTATAGTATATGAATGTTGGTGAGTTAATTGACTGTTTATAAATATATAGGCCGTTCGAAGCAAGGGGCACAAAAAAAGGGCATTGTGGAAGCTGCCAATAAACAAGCGGCTATTGCAAAACTCAGAGCTGATGGCATAAACCCGCGTGAAGTGAGCGAATCCAATAGTCTTTTGCATAAGGAATTGAGCTTGGTCGGCAATAAAGTTAAAAACCAAGATTTTGTCATTTACTTGAGACAATTTGCAACATTAATAAGAGCTGGCGTATCCATCGTTGAATCGACCCGGATTTTAGCGGATCAAACAAAAAGCAAACCTTTGAAAAAGGCATTATTAACGGTTGAGGAAGATATTAGGACAGGTGTTTCTTTCTCGGAGGCTACACACAAACATCCAAAAGTGTTTCCGCTGCTCTTTTCGAACATGATGCGTTCAGGTGAGGCAACAGGGAATATTGATGATACGTTGGAACGGTTGGCTAATACGTTCGAAAAACAATACAACCTAAAGAAAAAAGTGCAATCGACGATGACCTATCCTGCCGTCCTGTTTGTTTTAACGATTGTTGTGGCGATTTTTATGATGGTGGTGATTGTTCCATCTTTTGTGGAGTCATTTGAAAGTATGGGTGCCGAGCTGCCTTGGATGACGGTAGTAACGATTGCGGTTAGTGAATGGCTGCAGAAGTTTTGGTGGCTATTGATTTTATTGGTAGTTGCGGCTGTGATCTCATTCCGGATGCTCTATAAAAGAAACGAACAATTCAACTATGCGGTGCATTACGCGTTGCTGAGAATGCCGATCTTTGGCCCGTTGCTGCAAAAAACAGCGATATCCCGCATGATGGGGACTTTATCTTCATTATTCAGCAGTGCGGTTCCCATTTTGCAGTCATTGACAATTGTGGAACGAGTAGTCGGAAATCCTGTCATGAGCCGGGTGGTTTTGGAAGCAAGGGATAATTTGGAAAGAGGGAATACACTTTCCGAACCGCTTGAAGAAAGCTGGCTTTTCCCACCGCTTGTGACTTCCATGACAAGAATCGGGGAGTCGACAGGTTCGTTGGATTATATGCTGGAAAAAATAGCGGAGTTCTATGACGCGGAAGTGGAAAGATCTGTCGATACATTGAAATCATTAATTGAACCTCTAATGATTCTGTTCCTGGCCGGAATAGTCGGCGTGATCGTTTCGGCCATCTTCCTGCCGATGTTTAGTCTTTACGAGCAAATGTAATAAAATTCGAAAAAATAACGAGGACGTTTTGCAGGGAGGTGAAAAGACATGCAACAAACGTCCATGCAAAAACACAATATTATTCATCAAAACATAAAATTTAAAGGAGGATTTCATATGTTTAAAAATATGAAAAAACGTATTAAAAACGAAAAAGGTTTAACATTGATCGAACTATTAGCAGTAATCGTTATTTTAGCTATTATTGCGGCAATTGCGATTCCTGCTATTGGGAATATTATTGATAATTCTAGAATTAAAGCAGTAAAAGCAGATGCAGCAAATATTATTAATGCTGCAAATTTATATTATACTGATGGAAATACAGCGACTTTCACTCAGTCTACTGCAGGTGAATATGTTGGAGACCCTGGTTCGTTTTCAGCGTATTCTGTTGATAACTCACTTACTATGACTACTGGTACAGCAGAAAGTGGTGGACGCACGTATACGTTAACAAATGCTACAATAAATGGCTTAGAGATAGAAAGTGCTGAAATTGGTGCTGAGTTCGGAATTACCCGTACAGGAGACTAACTAGATTAGTTTTTGATGAAACACCCAATTTTTATTGGGTGTTTTAATGAAAATCTAATTTATAAAAGGAGCCCTGCGAATGTTCAAGAAAAAGAAAAATTCCCATGTGTCAATCGAGATGAATGATTATGTACTTCGCGCACTTGTTTCAAAGGGCCCAGATTTGTCCCAAGCCGAGGTGTTTGAAGTGGCTTTGCCTCATGAAGTCATCGACGAAGCTACTTTGAAAGATGAAATGGCGTTGTTCGAGATTTTTAAAGAAAATGCCGTTAAATGGGGTGGGAAAAAGCAAAATGTCCGCTTTTTTGTCCCCGATCCGACCGTTTTGTTAAAATCGTTTGAGCATCCCCGTGATGTCGAGCCCGACAAACTGAAAGAGTATGTCCAAATGGAGCTTGGGCACAGTATTCACTTACCTTTCCAAGATTCATTAATCGATGTTTACGACCCCATTGCCGGCGATGGGCAGGCGATGTTGTTTGCCGCTGCTTCTGAAGAAGTCAATAAATACATCACCCTCTTTTTGGACATCCATATGGAGCCGCAAGCTGCCGACATCCGCGCGTTATGCAATTTACGCTTGCTTGAAAGAATGGAAATGATCGATAATGAAAAGACATACTTAATTTCCAACTGGCTTATTAATGAATTATCGATTTGTATCTACTCCAATGGGCATGTGGATTTCTTGCGTTATCAGCAGATCCCCACGACCATTTCCCAATGGCACTCCAAGTCAATAAAGGATAATGAGCTGGAGTTTACATATGGCGGCGAGTTGGAAGATTACCGAATGACGATTATGGATCAGGTGCTGGAACTTGAACGTATTATGAACTTCTTCCGTTTTTCTTTGCATAAAGGGGAAAAGTCCGTTGATGAAATCATTGTTATGGGCGATAACCCGCTTCTTGATAATATTCATCGTTATCTGCAAGATACACTGCCGGTTACAGCGAAAATGGTGGATGATTCACAAATCAACAAGTACTTCCCAGGATTTAAAGCAAAACATGCATCGTTGCTTGGGCTTGCGCTAAAGGAGATTTCATCATGATACCAGATATTAACCTCATCCCCAGACTTGAAAAAAGCCAACAAGGATCCAAACTGGTTTATATCTTGCTCGTAATTGTTGCTTTATTGGCACTGACATTCCTCATCTGGCAATACTTTACGGCACGCGCAGACATTGCGAATCTGGAAAGGGAACAAGCGAGCCTTAATAACCAGCGCAATCAATTGAACGAACAAATAGCTGCTTTACAGCCAGGAAGTGGAGGATCTTTGGAACAATCGTTGCAATTCATTGAAATGGTGTCTTATCCAGTTTCGCCATTGATCGATGAAATTCAAGGGTTGCAACCGAACAACTCCTATTTGCGCAATTATGCATTTAGTCCGGAAAGTGTTTCACTCTCGATTGATTTTGAAACATTGAGCGATGTTTCTGCATTTGTGACAAGGTTGAATAATAGCGCATATTTCATCGATGGACAAGTTCTTTCGATTACAAGCTCCGCGCTGGGTGAGGAACCCGGTACCGAGGATGAAACGGATTTTAATGTCATTCCTAGACAATCCGTTGAAATCATGCTTTTGATCAACGAGACCTATTTGGCTACTGGAGGTGTTCAATAGTGAAGCTCTCTGGTAATAAAAATACTTCTTTGCTACTGCTTGTAGCATTAATCGCTGCCTTGTTATTTGCGATTTTCTATTACATCGTGTTGCCGAAAAAAGATAATGTGCAATCACTTGAAAACTCCATAAATGCTTTACAGACAGAGATTGGGGCACTTCAGGCGCAGATTGATTCTTCAACAGAAGAATCGACTAGCGATGTCTCCAATGTATTTGAAATTCGTCAAAAGTTGCCTCAATCACGACAGATTGATCAGCTGCTTCTAAACTTGGAAGAGATTGAGTTTGTATCAAAAACCCGTATTACTTCCATTGGTTTTAACAGCTATGATGCACTCGTATCGGAATCTGCTATTGTTCCCCTTCCTGAGGAAGAGACGGCTGAGGATGCAGCAGAAGGTCAGATGGATGGAGCGGAAGTTACTGACACTGAAGAAGCGGGTGAAGGAAATGAAACAGGCGAAACGGTTGAAACGCCTGTATCAGAAATTGCTGCACAGACATTGCCAACTGAACTTAAGCTCATTACTTTCAATTTGGAAATCGAGGCACCGGATGATCAAAATATACAAGTTTTCATCGAAGAAATTGAAAACTTGAAACGCATTATGCATATGGACTCAATTAGCTTCACACTTCTGGGGGAAGAAGGTGAATTCAGGGAAGAGGGCAACGATACAGTTACTGCTTCTATCCAAGTAACGACTTTCTATTATGAAGGAGAGTCTTAATTAGACATTCTCCAAATAAGTGAACAATGTTAAAATGATACAATCGGGATTCGGATGTTGACGGATCCCGATGATTTTAGGTTTAGGAGGTGCATACTATGGAAATCGTTTATACCGTGTTTGCATTTATTTTTGGACTTGTGTTTGGCTCGTTCCTTAACGTGGTAGGTTTGAGAGTGCCCAAGAAAGAGTCGATATCCACACCACCGTCTCATTGCACAAACTGCCAGCGTCGCTTAACGCTATTGGATTTGATTCCTGTCTTGTCATACATATTTTTACGGGGTAAATGCCGAACATGCCATGCCAAAATCTCCCCGATTTACTTACTTACAGAGATGGTTACGGGGCTTCTATTTGCGCTCGCGGTTTGGAATTTCGGGTTAACAATTGAAACAGCCGTGGCGCTGTTGTTCATTTCCTTATTGATGATTATCGTGGTGTCTGACTTTGCCTATATGCTTATTCCGGACAAGGTGCTCTTGTTCTTTTTGCCGTTACTCGCATTAGGTCGCATATTCTCGCCGATTGAGCCATGGTGGGATAGCATCCTGGGGGCTGTTGTCGGCTTTGGCATCCTCTATCTCATCGCGGTTGTTTCCAAAGGAGGCATGGGTGGGGGAGACATTAAGCTTTTCTTTTTAATAGGACTTGTGTTGGGAACATTGAATACACTGCTCACCCTATTCCTGTCAGCATTCATCGGAATGATTGCAGGTATGATCATGCTGAAAGTCCGCAATCAAGGCAGGAAAACACCTATCCCATTCGGACCTTCCATCGCTTTGGCTGCCATCATCGTCTATTTTTACGGTGAAGTGATACTAGATTGGTATGCGAATTTATTTTGATGATTAGAGACGCCTCCAGACTGTTGACGAATGCTTTCATCCTGAGTTGGTTTTCTGTCAAGCTAATCCTTCATTAGAAGGGGGATAACCTAAAAAAGTGATACAAAGTCGAAGATCGACATTGTCTAAGTCGCCTATTGATTAGGCGACTCTTTTTTTGAAAGGAAAAATAAAGTTAGTCTAGAATATTCTAAAACAAGTAATTATTATAGGAATTATGGAGGTGGTTCGGATGAAACCGATAATCGGAATTACGATGACAACGAACAACGGGCAGTATTGCATAAATGAGGCTTATGTAAAATCCATCATTCAAGCGGGCGGAATTCCGCTCATGATTCCTTTTGGTGTGGAAAGAGATGCCGAACAATTGCTCGAAGGGATCGATGGGTTGCTGCTCACAGGTGGGGTGGACATCCATCCGCATTTCTTTGATGAAGAGCCACATATTAAAATCGGCGAAATTATGCTGGAACGCGATGAAGTCGAACTGGAGCTAACAGAAGCCGCACTGAAGAAAAAAATGCCGATATTCGGGATTTGCAGGGGGTTTCAACTGTTAAACGTAGCGCTGGGTGGAACGCTCTATCAGGATATCAATTCGCAATATGAGCATACGCCCATCCTTCACAAGCAAAATGCCCGCAGAAAAGAAGCATCCCATTTCATAGAAATTAGGAAGGGCAGCCAGCTATACGAAATGATCGGCAAAGAAAAAATTGCAGTCAATTCATTTCATCATCAAGCATTGAAGAAGGTACCGGATAGTTTCGAGATTACAGCAAAAGCAAGCGACGGCATTATCGAAGCCTTTGAAATGAAAGATTATCCTTATTGTGTGGGCGTACAATGGCATCCTGAGGAGATGGCCATTGCCGAGGATGAACATGCAAAGAAACTATTCAAGTCATTTATCGACGCTAGTGCTGCCTTTAAACAGCAAAATGAACCGCTCGTGTCACACTTGCCTTCATAAGTTGCCAGATGAGGGTGAAGCTCTTAATCTAATGGTGGCCATCAGACTTGTATAAGAATACTATAAATAAAAAGGTTGTCTCACAGTCTATTGACCAACGAGACAACTTTTTTTAATGAATATTTCGATATAAACCTACTACCTTACCTAAAATCGTCACTTGATTTACTAGGATTGGGTCCATAGTTGAATTTTCCGGTTGAAGTCGGAAGTGTGTTTTTTCTTTAAAGAAACGTTTTACCGTTGCTTCGTCATCCTCCGTCATCGCCACGACGATCTCACCGTTATTCGCCGTGTTCGTTTGTTTCACAACTACATAATCGCCATCCAGAATACCGGCTTCTATCATTGATTCTCCCATGACCTCAAGCATGAATAAATTTTCCTCGCCTGTACCGTACGCATCTGGCAGTGGGAAATATTCCTCGATATTTTCAATTGCCGTGATCGGCAGTCCCGCGGTAACTTTCCCTACTAATGGAACATGTACTACGGATTGCTTTTGAACTGTAGCTTCTTCCTGATCAAGAATTTCAATGGCGCGCGGTTTTGTCGGGTCACGGCGGATTAAGCCTTTACTCTCCAACCGAGCTAGATGGCCATGTACCGTCGAACTTGACGCAAGACCTACAGCCTCTCCTATTTCACGAACTGATGGGGGATATCCCTTCGTCCGTACTTCTTCTTTTATGAATGTTAAAATATCTTCTTGCCTCTTTGATATTTTCTTCAACTCTACCACCTCTTTTGTGAATATGTACCTCTATTAGTTACATATAGTATATCAGTGAAAGAACAAAAATGCAAACATAGGTTCGAAATCGGTGTTGACAAAAACAAGTGTTCGTATTAAATTAGGAACATATATTCGTGAGAACAAATATTCGAAAAGAGGTTTTATTTATGAAATGGTTGGAAAAAAATACTTATATTGTGGTGTTATTCATTGCTTTTCTTGTAATGGGTGCATTTCTATTAATAACTGATAATGGCAAAACAACATACGAACAAATTGAAATTCAGCATGGCGATACATTATGGACACTAGCAGAAACTTATCGTGGTAAAATGCCAATACAAGAGTGGATACAGCAAGTGAAAGCTGAAAACGGGATTTCTGATGAACATATCGTTGCTGGACATGCCTTAACTGTTCCGGTGAATTCCCATAGTATCTATATTGCAAAAATAAAGAGTGAAGAAGATCTTCATTCAGTAGAGGTAGCGGTCAAAAATCAATGAGCAAGAAAAATAAGGCAGTCATTTATACACGGGTAAGTACCGATAAAAATACGCAAGAGACATCACTAGCGCGGCAGGAAGAGGAATTGCGGCGCTATGCGGATGAAATGGATTTTCAAATTTTGGGGACATTCCAAGACCAACATAGCGGCTATGAAGTGGAGCGGGATGGGCTTCTTGAAATGTTGGATTTCATAAAAGAAAAGAAAGTAACAGTATTGTTCGTGCAAGACGAAACGCGTTTGGGGCGTGGCAATGCTCGAATGGCCGTATTGCATTTGCTGCAAAAAAATGGGACAACGGTTTATTCCTTAAACAATGCGGGACCTCTGACATTAAATGAAATGGATACGATGTTACTGGAGATTCTTGCAATCGTGGAAGAGTACCAACGAAAAATTCATAATGCAAAAATAAAAAGAGGTATGAGGCGTGCAGTCGATAACGGTTATCGACCCGAGTTGAATATTAAAAATCGGCATAATCATGAGGGGCGCGAACGGATAGAAGTACCGATCGAAGAAATTGTAAATTTACGGGACAAGGGTCTGACTTTCCAGGAAATCGCTTCTACCTTAAGGGGGTTGGGATTCCAAGTGAGCAAAGCTACCGTCCACCGTAGATATATAGAATATGTTGAAAGTCTTGAACATTAAACATGTTGAGTATGATAAATCAGTTAAACAAGTCCTAATTTGAAATGTTAAATCAATTCTCTTAAATTCTTCTATGGTAAGGAGTTAGATCCATAACCACTCAACTTAATCCTAGCAATTTCTTTTCATTGAAATTGCAATCTGGTAGAATTTTTTTAAAAATGGGTATGATTTCTATTTTTTGTATGCTATATTTGTGATAATTCAATATTCGAAAAATTTATTAAGTGCTCATATTCAAAAATGAGGTAAAAGGGAAATCAGTGAAATTCTGGTACAGCCCCCGCTACTGTAAGGCAGATGAACCCACAATACCACCAGTTCAGGGAAGGTGTGGCAGTAAGGTGAAGCCGAGTCAGGAAACCTGCTTAATAAAGATAGTTAGACTTTTCGGAGGGAAAAGACAAGGCTAGTGTTTGTTAATTACATTGCGGTATTTAACGTTTTTTGTTATGCCAATATTAATTCTGCCTGTATTCCTAAAAAGAGTACAGGCTTTTTTTATTTTCTTTTCCCCTTATGTTGAATTCGTAGGGGAAAAGCAACCGCAGTTTTTACTAGTTTAGGGGGAGTGTTATGAATAAAGGGAAAATTTTTGTTGTTGGCTTTGGTCCCGGCGACTATGAACATATAACCAAAAGAGCTATTGATGCTTTGCAGCAAAGTGAATATATTATCGGCTATAAAACCTATGTTGAATTGATCGCCGACTTGGTTACAGCAAAATCAATCGTCAGTACAGGCATGACGGAAGAAGTTTCTCGTGCACAGGAAGCCGTACGGCAAGCTGAGCTCGGAAACATTGTATCGGTTATTTCCAGTGGTGATTCCGGTGTATATGGAATGGCCGGACTTGTCTATGAGGTGCTTATTGAAATGGGCTGGAAGCAGGATACAGGCATCGAAGTGGAGGTTGTACCAGGTATTTCAGCCATCAACTCTTGTGCTAGTTTGCTCGGTGCACCGGTAATGCACGATTCTTGCACAATCAGTTTGAGTGACCATTTGACGCCCTGGACCGTCATTGAAAAGCGAATTGAAGCAGCAGCAATGGCGGACTTCGTTATTGCCCTATACAACCCGAAAAGCGGTCGACGCACTAGGCAAATTGTTGAGGCACAAAGAATCTTGTTGCAATATCGATCCCCTTCAACACCAGTTGGACTGGTGAAAAGCGCATATAGGGAAAAGCAACAGATTGTGATGACAACATTGGCGGAAATGCTGAATCATGAAATCGGTATGTTAACAACAGTGATTATAGGTAACTCTTCAACCTTTTATTATGATAATAAAATGATTACCCCCCGCGGCTATCAACGGAAATATACGCTGGGAGAAGAGAAACAGGCCTTGAAACCGCATCAACGCTTGAAAAAAGAGGCGGAACCGTGGGCACTTGATCAAGATACCGGGTTGGCTAAGAGCGGTTATGAGAAAATCGTCGAAAAAAAAGTAAATCGATCTGCACTGGAACTGGCTAGTGAAGCATTGGCACTTGTCGGAGGAGTCAAAAGTGAGCCCCCCCGTGACCAAAATTTCGCCAAGCCGCTTGTTCAGCAGGAAATCGAATCCATCTTTGAAATTGGGGTGAGCCCAGGGGTTGCAAATAAATCGTTTACTCCGGAACAAATGCGGACTTTAGCAGACTTGGTAGGGGAAAATGGCACGATGGAATATACGCCAGATCACAAAATCCATTTGAAAATCCCAACAGAACAGCCGTTGAAAATTGTCGAAATGTTGGAAAACGTCGGATTTTTGTTGGCACCAATCGGCGATTACTTAAATTTAAAAGCATGTGATTTTTGCTACGGCGAAAAAGCGGATGCAATTCCATACGCTGAAAGGATTCAAAAAGATTTAGGTGGGATGAAGCTGCCCAAGGAGTTGCATATAGGATTTAATGGCTGCGGTATGGCTTGCTATCGGGCTGTTTTTGATGATATCGGCATCGTCTATCGAAAGAAAAAGTTTGACTTGTTCATCGGTGCCAAACCAGTTGGGCGAACGGCCCATGCAGCCCAGCCAGTTGCTGAGGGCATCGAACCCGAGGAACTCGTTCCATTAATCACAAGAATTATAGATGAGTATAAACAAAATGCACACCCAAATGAGCGACTGTTCAAATATTTTAAACGTGTCAGGAAAATTTTGAATTACAACTATCAGGATATGAGCAGCAAAATTGAAGTTGAACCTGCGCCATGCGGAGATTAGGAGGTAAACAATGATACTTTTCTTGGCTGGTACTAGTGATGCCAGAGAACTCGCTGTTTTCCTGCATCAGAATGGATATCGTTTACTTGCAACAGTGGTCACGCAATCAGCCGCGGACAGCTTGCAAGATTGCGGTATAGAGCACCATGTTGGTCGATTGACTCATGAGGACATGCTTCGCCTCGGAACTGAGATTGGCGCCGAAGTGATTGTCGATGCTTCACACCCATTTGCAGAAGAAGCCTCTAAAACGGCCATTGGAACAGCAAAATCAATGAGAATACCTTATCTAAGGTTTGAGAGAAAAGATAGTATTTTTAACCACGAGCTGATTACGGAAGTAGATTCATATGAACAAGCCGCACTCGAAGCAAAAAAGAGGGGCGGAACGATTATGTTGACGACAGGCAGTAAAACGTTGGCCACTTTCACAAAACATTTATTAAATCCGAACATCAAATTATATGCAAGGATGTTGCCAAATATGGAAAATATGGAGAAATGTGCAAGTTTAGGAATCCCTCAAAAAAATATCATTGCAATTCAAGGACCATTTTCTAAAGAATTGAATCATTCGCTTTATAAACAGTACGGCGTGACTTTGATGATTACTAAAGAAAGCGGGAAAGTTGGTTCCATGGATGAAAAGATTGAAGCGGCCATAGAGCAACGAATCGAAGTAATCATAATCAAAAGGCCACGTATTGATTATGGCAATAAATATTCCACTTTTGAAGAAATACTCAAACAATTACAAGGAGTGTCAAACAATGGCTAATACAAATTTTAATACCGATTTCACCCCTCTTACAGTGGATCCTGACAAAATTTATGATTATAGTTTTTCAATTATTGATGAAGAGATGGGCGAGCATTCGTTTTCGGAGGATCAATGGAAGGTAGTGCGCCGAATCATCCATGCTTCGGCGGATTTTGAATTAGGCAGAAGCGTTTTGATTACCCCGGATGCAATCGAGGCGGGTATTCGGGCAATTTTGAATGGGCGTCATGTCATTGCCGATGTACAAATGATTCAAAGTGGATCTGGACAAAAGCGATTCCAAAAACATGGAGGGGATTTGCATTGCTATATCGCAGATTCGGACGTATCGGCAGAAGCAAAAAAATTGGGCACCACGCGGGCGATTATTTCCATGCAAAAAGCAGTACGTAAACATGTCGGGGGTATTTATGCGATCGGGAATGCGCCAACAGCACTATTGGAATTAATCCGCCTTATAAAAGAGGGAGTCGCTAAACCAGATTTGATTATCGGAATGCCGGTTGGTTTTGTATCGGCAGCAGAGTCGAAAGAAGAATTAGCTAAGCTTGAGGGAATCCCTTATATTACGAATGTTGGGAGAAAAGGCGGCAGTACTGTAACGGTTGCTGCATTAAATGCCATTTCGTTGTTGGCCGATGAACGTGCAAAAGAAATCAAATAAAAAAGACCCGAAAGACATGCGCTACGGATATACAACAGGTGCGTGCGCCACAGCCACAACTAAAGCGGCTTTGCTTGCTCTTATAACGAACGAACCGCAAAGACAAGTAACGATCTATTTGCCAGTGGGCCAATTCGCAACGTTTCAAATTACGGAGACGGTTATCACGTCGGAAAAGGTTAGCTGCGTAACGATCAAAGATGCCGGTGATGACCCGGACGTAACCCATTTAGCGAAGATCGTTAGTTCCGTTAGATTTGTAGAAAAGCCCGGCATTCATTTGGATGGTGGGATTGGTGTGGGTCGTGTTACAAAACCCGGCTTGCCGGTAGCTGTCGGCGAAGCAGCCATCAATCCGGTCCCCCGTAAAATGATTCTCGAGGTTGTACAAGAACTGATTGATACTTACCACATCGAGAAAGGGATAGAGGTAGTTATCTCAGTTCCTGATGGTGAGGAACTGGCGAAAAAAACATTGAATGGCCGTCTTGGGATTGTGGGAGGCATCTCCATATTAGGGACTCGCGGGACCGTGGTGCCTTTTTCAAACTCTGCCTATATGGCGAGTATTGTACAAGCAATCAGCGTCGCAAAAGAAGCGGGATGTACACATTTAGTGCTGACCACTGGAGGGAGAAGCGAGAAATTTGCTATGAAGCAATATCCCGACCTTCCGGAAGAAGCGTTTATTGAGATGGGTGATTTTGCTGGCTTTACTCTAAAACATATTAAAAAAAAGCAAATCCCCAATGTCTCTCTTGTCGGAATGATGGGGAAATTCTCAAAACTCGCACAAGGGAATATGATGCTTCATTCAAAAAGTGCGCCCGTTAATTTCGTCTTTTTGGCTGAAATGGCAAAACGAGCCGGGGCAGCGGAGGAAATACAAGAACTTATAAAACAGGCGAATACGGCTTCACAAGTCGGTGAAATAATGAAAGAACTCAATAATACAGCATTTTTCGAATCACTTTGCCGAAATTGCAGTTACCATGCGATCTCTCATGTGAAAGGTGACATTTCTGTATCAACTGCATTTTACTCGATGAGTGGCGAATGTTTAGGAAAGGTGGAGCATCTTGACACAATTAATGAAAATGATTGGTATCGGGGATAACGGGGTTACCGGGCTATTGCCCCAGTATATCAATTGGATTGACCGAAGTGAAGTTTTGGTAGGTGGGGAACGTCAACTAGCATTTTTCCCTGATTATAAAGGAGAAAAGATTGTCATCAAGGGTGGCCTTTCAAAACTGGTGGAACAACTGCAGGCTGAACAACGAAGGACGGTGATCCTGGCATCAGGCGACCCCCTTTTTTATGGCATCGGCAGTTATTTATCGAAAAAAATCCCTTTAGAAATTTATCCGTATGCAAGTTCGCTGCAGTTGGCGTTTTCCCGTTTGAGGGAATCTTGGCAAGATGCATATATTATCAGTTTGCACGGCCGTCCCATGAAAGGTTTGGCCCAAAAAATCGATGGTCGTCAAAAAGTAGCAATATTAACAGATGACAAAAATTCTCCGGTAGAGATTGCGAATTACTTAAAGTTTTTCGGCATGACTGAATATGAAATGTTCATTGCGGAAAATTTGGAGGGTGAAAATGAACGTTGTCGCTTAATGACATTGGATGAAGCAGTAGAAAGCTCATTTTCTCCATTGAATATTGTCATTCTGCGCCAAACAAAAAGTGGGCCGGCCTATCCTATGGGTATTGAGGATGATGAATTTTCCCAGCGCAAGCCTGATAAAGGCCTGATAACCAAAAAAGAAATCCGAGTTCTAAGTTTGCAGGCAATGAATATTGAGCCAACCAGTGTGATATGGGATATAGGAACGTGTACAGGGTCCATGGCCATAGAAGCAGGCAAACTCGCAAAAGAAGGGGCCGTTTTTGCAATTGAAAAAAATGAAGGGGATTTAGAGAACTGTGTGGCAAACCAGCGAAAATTCCGTGTCGATATCACGGCTATACACGGGAGAGCACCAGATCGCCTGGAGGAATTCCCTGATCCGAATGCTATTTTCATCGGTGGTTCCGGTGGAGAAATGCAGCAATTGCTAACTGTTTGCATCGATAGATTGCAGCCACAAGGACGATTGATCATGAATCTGGCAACAATTGAAAATTTATACGAAGCTATTACTTGTTTAAAAGAATTGAAGTGTGAGGTTTCCATATTGCAGGCACAACTTTCGCGAAGTAAACCAATTCTACATATGACAAGATTCGTCCCGTTAAATCCTATCTATATTATCACGGCAATCAAGAAAGGAATTGAAAATGCATAATTTAGGAAAATTATATGGGCTGGGCGTTGGTCCGGGAGATCCAGAGTTAATTACAGTAAAGGCTTTCCGTATGCTAAAAGAATGTCCGGTCATTGCTTATCCAAAAAAATTGCGAGGCAGCAAAAGCTACGCACACAAAATTATTGAAGTGTACATTCAACCGGAAGAAAAAGAAATGCTCGGGTTGGTTTTTCCGATGACGAAGGATGAAGAAACATTGGAAAGAGAATGGTCAAAGTCCGTGGAACTCATTTATGCCTCCTTAGCACAAGGGAAGGATGTCGCCTTTGTTACGGAAGGGGACCCTATGTTATTCAGTACGTTCATTCATCTTATGAAGGTAATGAAAGACAAGTATCCGGCGGTTGAGGTTGAAACTGTTCCCGGCATTTCTTCATTCAATGGTTCGGCGAACAGGCTCGGCATTCCACTAGCCGATGGGGATGACCATGTAGCGATGATTCCGGCTCAAGATGATTATGAACTTATGAAAAAAGCATTGGAAGATCATGATGCGGTTGTCTTTATTAAAGTTGCGAAAGTATTGGATATGATGCTTACGCTATTAAAAGAGATGAATCTATATGACAAAGCAGCGGTTGTAACGAAAGTCACTTCAGAGGAGGAAATCATCTGGAAGCTGGATGAGTTGGAAGGCGCTGAATTAAATTATTTATCCTTGATGGTGGTGCGAAAATAATGAAAAAAATATGGATTATCGGAGCTGGACCGGGAGACCCGGAACTAATAACGTGGAAAGGTCTGAAGCTTATGCAACAAGCAGATGTTGTGATGTATACGGACTCCCTCGTCAGTGAAGAGCTTGTTGCAATGGCAAAACCGGATGCTGAAATCGTGCGAACAGCGGGTATGCATCTGCAGGAAATGGTTGATTGTATGGCACGCTTTGTGGATGAAGGCAAGATGGTCGTACGCATGCATACCGGAGACCCGGCCATGTACGGAGCCACAATGGAACAGGTCGCACTATTAAAAGAGCGGGGCATCGGTTACGAGGTGGTGCCTGGAGTAAGTTCGGTATTTGCTTCGGCAGCTGCAGTAGGGGCGGAACTAACCATTCCTGACCTGACACAAACACTGATTTTGACTCGTGCAGAAGGACGCACTCCGGTCCCGGAGCGGGAAAAGTTGAGGGAGCTTGCAAGTCACCATTGTACCATCGCTTTATTTTTAAGTGCCACACTAACAAAGAAAATAGTGAAAGAATTACAAGCTGCAGGATGGGCAGATAATACACCCGTTGCCGTAGTTCAAAGAGCTTCATGGCCTGATCAGAAAATTGTTCGTACCACATTGATTGAACTTGATGAGGCAATGCGCCTGAACGGAATACGTAAGCATGCAATGATTCTTGCGGGTTGGGCATTGGATCCTGAGATTCATGAAAAGAATTATCGTTCAAAATTGTATGATGCTACATTTACCCATGGGTTCCGAAAAGGTGTGAAGGTTGATGATTGAGTTACAAGAAGGAATTATTCCTGAGATTGAAGTATCAAAGCCTTATGCATTAGTTGCCATTACAAAGCATGGTGTGCAAAAAGCACGTCAGATGGCACAGGATTTCCCTAATGTTGATGTATATTATATGGCAAAATTCGAGCACGGCGATGAGCAGGTCAAGGGCATCCAGTTATTTAAAGGAACAGTCCGTTTATTATTGCCGGCCTTATTTAAAAATTACAAAGGACTCATCTTGATTATTTCATTAGGTGCTGTCGTTCGTATGATTGCGCCTATTTTAGAAGATAAAAAGAAAGATCCGGCTGTTTTGGTGATCGATGATAAAGGGGAGCATGTCATCAGTGTTCTTTCCGGCCATATCGGTGGTGCCAACGCGCTGACTCATGAAGTGGCCAACGCCATTGGGGGTAAGCCCATTATTACAACCGCTTCGGATGTCCAAAAAACCATCCCGGTTGATTTATTCGGTGCTCGCTTTGGGTGGATTTGGGAATCGGATGAAAAGTTAACGCCGGTCAGTGCTTCCGTCGTGAACGAGGAGTCTGTCGCGATTGTACAAGAGGCTGGGGAAACGGGCTGGTGGATGCATGAAACACCAATCCCAGCCAATATCAGACAATATCAAACGATTAAACAGGCGATAGAATCAAAACCTGATGCAGCTTTAATTATTACGGACCGTATATTGGATACAGATGAAGAAGGGATTTTGGAAAATGGCGTAATTTATCGCCCTAAGTCCCTTGTGCTTGGTATGGGGTGCAATCGGGGCACATCGGTTGAAGAAATTGACGCTGTTATTGATGAAACACTTTCTGAGCTGAAGTTGGCGAAGAAAAGTATTAAGGCATTAGCGACGATTGATTTGAAAAAAGATGAACAGTGCTTTATCGATATAACGAATCGCTATGGTTGGAAGTTTGCCACCTATACCCCTGAACAACTAAATGAAATGCCGTTATTAAATCCATCAGAAACGGTCTTTAAATTTACTGGTGCTTACGGGGTGAGTGAACCTGCTGCGATGAGATATGCCAATACAACCGATTTGCTGCTGCAAAAAAAGAAACATGGAAATGTAACTATTTCTATTGCCAGAATGACGTTTCACTAGGAGGAAGATATGAGTAAGCGATTTGTGATTGCAGGAACGGGCAGTGGAGTTGGAAAAACGACCATATCAGTTGGCTTAATGAAAGCTTTGATGAACAAAGGTTTAAGCGTCCAAGGCTTCAAATGTGGCCCTGATTATATTGATCCGTCTTATCATACGGCCGTAACAAAAAGAACTTCACGTAATATTGATAGTTGGATGTTATCGCCCGAAATTGTCGAGACCATAGTCAGCCGGGCAAGCAAGCAAGCTGATGTGGCGATTATCGAGGGGGTCATGGGATTTTACGATGGCAAAAATCCCTTGAGTGATGAGGGTTCTACCGCGGAAATTAGTCGAATTACAGCCAGTCCTGTCATTTTAGTTGTTAATGCAGCGAGCATGGCGAGAAGTGTAGCCGCTGTTGTCAAAGGGTTCCAGACCTTATCGCAAGATGTCAACATCGTCGGGGTCATCGCAAACCAACTGGGAAGCAAAAGTCATTTTGAAATCGTCAAGACGGCAATAGAAGAAGAATGCAAGATACCTGTAGTAGGTTATTTACTGAAAGGGGCCGTCCCCTCACTACCTAGCCGTCATTTAGGATTGGTTCCGGCAATTGAAAGAGGGGAACTAGATTCATATTTTGAGGAACTTGCACAAGCAATTGAAGCGACCGTTGATCTGGACTTACTGCTCTCGTTAGCGGATGCACCAATACTAAATGAAAAAACCACTATTTTTGAAAAACAGCAAAACGAAAAAATACATATTGCTGTTGCAAGAGATGAAGCATTCAACTTTTATTATCCCGAAAACCTTGAGTTGCTAGAGGCCCATGGTGCGCAATTACATTTCTTTTCTCCATTGCGAAATGAACGAGTACCAGACATCGCACAAGGGCTATATATCGGTGGAGGGTTTCCGGAGGAATTCGCAGAACAGCTTTCTGAAAATGAACTTACAAAAGATTCGATTCGCGAAACGATAGCTGCCGGCGTTCCGACTCTCGCCGAATGCGGAGGTTTTATGTATTGTACAGAAGCCATTGAAAGAAGGGATGGCGAACAATTTAAGATGCTCGGTATTATTCCGGGGAAAGTTGTGATGCAGGACAAATTAGCCGCTTTGGGATATAGAGAAATCACGGGAGTGGAGGGGAACTTTTTGATTAATTCCCATCAACAGGCGAAGGGGCATGAATTTCATTATTCAACTTATCAAGGTGAGCCCGTTTCCCCGGCTTATTTTTCAAAAGGGAGATTCCGGGCGCAGCAAGAAGGATATTTAGCGAAAAATTTAGTGGCAGGTTATACCCACTTTCATTTTGCATCCAATCCTCAACTCGTTGAAAACTGGTTAAAAGCTTGTATGGAGGTAAAAGTATGAACTATTTTCCAATCATGCTGGATATTGATTTCAAAAAAGTAGTTATTGTTGGCGGTGGCCATGTAGCAAGGCAAAAACTAGAGGCATTATTACCAACAAAAGCTCAAATTATCATTATTAGTCCAACGATTACGGATGAAATTGCCGGCTATCTCGAACAAGGCAAAGCTGTTTGGAGAGAGAAATATTTTGAGCCAAGTGATCTCGATAATGCCTCTTTAGTTTTTGCAGTAACCGAACAGGAAACAGTCAATGATGCAGTCGAACAAGCCACACAGCATTGGCAATTGTTAAGTCGTGCAGATGCAAAAGGCAGGGTGGACTTCATCAATCCAGCTGTTGTTAGAAGAGGCGATCTCACTTTCGCTGTTTCCACGTCCGGTGCGCATCCAGGATTGACCCGCAAGTTAAAAGGAGATTTGGCAGCTCAATATGATGATACGTACATTGATTATATTGACTATTTAAAAAAAGCAAGACGTGAAATCATTCTTAAGGTTCACGATAAACATCGAAAACGTGAAGCGATTGCAGCTCTTTTGGACCCGCAAGTCGAACTTTGGGCAAGAGAAAAGAAATGGGAGCAATGTGACGCATACGTCCAAAAAATCCTGACAGGAGTTCAACCATTATGACAGGCAAGGTTTATTTAGTGGGCGCTGGTCCAGGTGATCCTAAATTAATTACAGTTTATGGACTTGAATGCATAAAAAATGCGGATGTGATCGCATATGACCGATTAGTTAATAAGGAATTGCTGAAAAATGCAAGGGAAACAGCGGAACTTGTTTATTGCGGCAAAGAACCAGGTAGGCATGGATTGATTCAAGAGGAAATACACGAACTGCTAGTCAAGGAAGCGACGAACGGAAAAATGGTCGTAAGATTAAAGGGGGGAGACCCGTTTGTATTCGGCCGGGGTGCCGAGGAAGCTGCAGTTTTAAAAGCAGCCAACATTCCATACGAGGTTGTTCCAGGTATTACCGCAGGAATCGCAGCAGCGGCATATGCAGGAATACCAGTCACCCACCGTGATTACGCAACAAGTTTTGCGATTGTTACGGGCCACGGCCGAGCGGAAAAAGGAAACGATTTTTTGCACTGGGAAGCTCTGGCTAACGGCATCGATACAATTGCATTTTATATGAGTGTGGGAAATATTCGTCATATTGCAGGACAACTTATTGCACATGGAAGAGATAAAAATACGTCTGTTGCCATCATAGAACGCGGGACGACCGAAAATCAAAGGACAATTACCTCAAAACTGGAAAGTATAGCCGACAGAATCGAGCAAGAAAAAGTCGTCAATCCCGCATTGATCATAGTAGGGGATGTTGTTGATGTGAGGGAGAAAATCGCTTGGTTTGAGCAAATGGAGGAGACTATACGATGACAATATTCGATGCATTAAAAAAACGCCGTGCAATACGGCAATATCAAAATAAACCTGTTGAAAAACATAAAATTGAACAACTATTGGAAGCAGCCACTTTTGCCCCAAATGATCGTAATCGTGAACCTTGGCATTTTTATATCCTTCAAGGAGGAGCACTAAAAAGATATGAAGAGGTGGCCACAGAATACCTATTAGAACGTTTTCCGACCAAGCCCAATTTAATTGAAAGTTCGTTGGAAGTAATAAAAACAACTCCGCTTGTAATTGTAGTGACATCCGAAAAAGTCGAAGATGACGAAGCTGCTACAAAGGATAATGTATTCGCTGTTTGCAGCGCCATCATGTCGATGTGGCTGATGGCAGAAGAGCTAGGTTTAGGTTTCGTTTGGCGTACAAGAGGTGTCGGTCTTGTACACGATGAACGGCTGCATTCTTTTATCGGCGCAGCGGCGAACGAGCAAGTAGTAGGTACTCTGTTTATCGGATATCCCCAGGAAGGGCAACTTTCGGAGAAAAAGCGCACTTCATTTGAAGAAAAAACTACTTGGCTATAGGAGGAGACAAATGGTCAAACGAGGTCTATTACTTGTTTATACAGGCGAAGGAAAAGGAAAAACAACTGCTTCACTTGGTTTAACTTTGCGAGCAATCGGCCGAGGGATGAAAGTTGAATTTTTGCAATTTATCAAATCACCCGACCGGACTTACGGCGAACAAATTGCATTGCGCAAGTTGGGGGTCGAAACGGAGCAACTGGGAATTGGTTTTACTTGGACAAAAACACCGGAAGAACATCGTGAAGCATTGGAAAAAGCTTGGAAACGAGTGAAAGGTGCACTCCAAGATGAGTCCCTCGACCTGCTCGTCCTTGACGAATTGAATAATGCACTTGCAATTCAAACATTCCCGATTGACGATGTATTGCCATTATCCGAAGTTATAGAAGCCATTAAAAATCGTCCTCCGCATATGCATGTTGTGATTACTGGTCGGGCTGCCAATCCAGCATTGCTCGAGATTGCCGATCTAGTATCCACCATCGACCCGACGAAACATTACTATTCAGATCAAAATATATCAGCAGTCAAAGGACTGGAATTTTAATGGCAAAGGCGATTATGGTTCAAGGGACTGCTTCGGACGTTGGGAAGAGTTTAATATGTACAGCTTTATGTAGAATTTTTGCAAATGATGGCTATCGTGTTGCCCCATTTAAATCTCAAAATATGGCGTTGAATTCATACATCACCAACGATGGCGGGGAAATAGGACGCGCACAAGGCGTACAGGCGGAGGCCGCAAAAGTGGATGCTACGACCGATATGAATCCGATACTGTTGAAGCCAAAAGGTGAAATGATGTCGGAAGTCATCGTTCATGGAAAACATCGTCTAAACATCGATGCCAAAAGATATCGGGAAGAATTCGTGGAAATGGTGATGCCGGAAGTGGAAACTTCTTTGCAAAATCTCCGACAACAATATGACATCATCTTGTTGGAAGGGGCAGGCAGTCCAGCGGAAATCAATTTGAAAGATCGGGATATCGCAAACATGCGTATGGCCCATTTAGCGGATGCATCGGTCATTTTGATAGCCGATATCGACCGTGGGGGAGTATTTGCTTCCATCATTGGAACCCTCATGTTGCTAGATGAAAAGGAAAGAGCGAGAGTAAAAGGCATTATTATCAATAAGTTCAGGGGAATGCAGGAATTATTGACGAGCGGTATTGAATGGCTTGAAAAGGAAACGAATATTCCGGTTCTAGGAATTATTCCATATCTCGATGTTGCAATCGATGCCGAGGATTCTTTAGCATTATCGAGTTTACAACTAAAAAAGCCAAAACAAGGCGAAAGCAGTATAGATGTCGCGATGCTGAGGCTGCCGCATATTTCAAATTTTACGGATATTGATCCACTTTATGATGAACCGGGTGTAGGAGTAAGATTAGTTTCAAATCTGCATCAAATTCAAACCCCGGATTTACTTATCTTGCCAGGAACAAAAAATACGGTGGAAGACTTAAACTGGCTGAAACAATCTGGACTGGCTGAAGCGATTCAACGATTGGCAAAAAAAGGAACAAGAATTTTCGGAATTTGCGGGGGCTATCAAATGTTGGGGGAGCTTCTTATTGATCCAGATGCGGTTGAAGGGGATGGAGGTACTTTCAAGGGGCTAGGTTTAATTCCAATTGAAACAACCTTTGTTCATCAAAAGCAAACAATCCAAGTGAAGGGAACTCTAGAGGACGGTCAACAAGTTTCTGGATATGAAATTCATCTGGGGCGTTCTAAAAAAACGGCAAGCATCAGGTCCTTCATTCGATTGGAAGATGACCGCGAGGATGGCGTTATTTCAGATAATGGGCAGATTATCGGCACCTATTTACACGGAATATTCCATAACCGTTTATTTACCCGGAAGCTTTTCAATGAATTGAGGCAAGAAAAAGGATTGCCGCTCCATCCGGAAGAGGTTAAAAGTGATGGGGAATTGAGAGAAGAGGCATATGAATTGCTTGATCTTCAAGTAAGAAAGCATTTGGATATGGATAAATTATACTCGTTTATCCTTTAAGAGATTCATTGCAATTGAGGATTGGTGCTCTGGTGATCATAAGGGAGCTACACCGTCATTTTAATTTATGCATTTTTTTTTAACCGTACAAATGACTGGAGGGGGTCACTTGAAGGGACCACTAACGATAGATTTTGAATCATCTTGGCAAGAAGGAATGCATGATTGGCATGGCAATATGCCTGAACGCATGAAAGACGATTCATTGGAGGAAGCATTCTGGCGGCAGTCGATTGAAAGGAAAGTCATCCGCCAAACAGATGCGCATGCAGAGCAGATTTTTGAAATCATCCAATCATATATTTCGTGTGAAGACGAAGTACTTGAAATCGGTCCTGGGTGGGGAAACTATACGTTCCCTATGCAGGCGATTGCCAAAAAAGTTACTTGTGTTGATAGTTCTGAGGCAGTTCTGGATTATTTGAAAATGTGCTTAGAAGATACCCAAAATGTTCGCTATATCCATGCCAAATGGGAAGATGCTCAAGTTGAGGAGCATGATATTGTGGTGGGCGTTAATTGCTTTTACCGAATGTACTACATGTTGGATGCCCTGAAAAAGATGAATGCAGTCGCAAAAAAACGAGCCATCATCGGCATGACGACGGGCCCTATTCAGCCTCATTATGAAGTATTGAATAAGCGGTTCGGCTATGACATAAAGTATCCGCGCAGAGATTATATTCAGATAGTGAATATGCTGTACCAGTTAGGGATTTTCGCTGACTGCCAGATGTTGCCCTTGGAGCGGACATACCATTATGAAACGAAAGAACAGCTCATAACGGCGCAAAGTAAAAAAATATTGAGTGACCAATTCGATCGCCTTCATGTCGAACAATCATTGGAGCCTTTTGTGTTGGAGGATGAAGGGGGCTTCCACTATACTCATAACTTTTACGCAGCGATTATTTCTTGGAAACCGGTAAGGGAGGTCTCACATGACAACATGGAATTTACAAGGCATGCAAAAACATTTGCTAATTTGTAACGGTAGCACCTGTATGGGAGCTGGTGCGGAAGAAATCACGCTTGCCATCCGCGATGAAATTACGAAACAAAAATTGGATGAACAGATTCACACTTCCCGAACGAGATGTAATGGAAGATGCAGAGATAAATGCATTGTGATTTCTTATCCTGAAGGCAACTGGTTTAGTGTGCCTAATGACTCGATTGCAAGAGGGATTGTCAATGAAACAATTGATGAAAAACATCGAATTTATACAATGGGCCAAAATGGATTACAGCAAGTGAATGACCAATATGGCAAGGGGATTTCGAAAAGCAAGCAACGGCAAAGGAAAGAAGGAAAACAAAGCGTGAAAAGAGCGGTGTTATTTGTAGGGCATGGCAGCCGGCTGGAAAAAGGTAATGAAGAAGTCCGGGAATTTATCACACGAACAAAAGCGTTAATAAGTTCTGATATTTTAGTTGAAACATGTTTTTTGGAATTTGCATCACCGAATATCGAAGAAGGCATTGAATTATGCGTTGAAAAAGGTGCTCAGGAAATTCATGTCATACCAATCATTTTGCTTCATGCGGGGCATTCAAAGTTGCATATTCCCGCTGAAATCGAGCATGCCCGGGAACATTTTCCGCATATCGAATTTACATATGGGCAAACCATTGGAATCCATGATGAAATATTTGAGATACTAAAGGCAAGATTAATAGAAATCGGTTTTAATCCTGAAGCAAGATATGATGATACAGCAATATTATTGATAGCACGCGGAGGAAGCGATCCCGGTGCTAACGGAGATTTTTACAAGATTTCACGACTGCTTTGGGAAAAACTCGATGTACAGTGGGTTGAAAGTGCCTTTATGGGGGTGACCACACCCACTGTAGAAGAAGGGATAGAGCGTTGTATTAAATTGGGAGCTAAAAAAATTATCATGCTGCCGTATTTCTTGTTCACAGGTATCTTAATGGAAAGAATGCACAGAATGCGAGAGAAATTTGTTCAACAACATCCACAGGTTGAAATTGAAATCGCAAGTTATTTCGGTTATCATGAAAAACTTCAACATATTTTGATTGAACGGGTAGAACAGGCGATGAACGGTACCTCGACTGGAATGCAAGATTTAGAAAATTACCGTATCTATGCAAAAGAAAATGGCCCGGTCCATCACCATCATCATCATCACCATTAATAAGAACAAGTAAGACAAAGAATGTAAGGGCTTTGTCTTACTTGTTTTTGTAAATTATCTATAAAATAGATAGAATAAACAGTAGACATAGATTATAGAGGTATAAATATGAATGTAGTAATCTGTCTTTTCGCATTACTAATTGATAGAATCTTTGGAGATCCTAAAAAATGGACACATCCCGTCGTCTTTATTGGCCGTCTGATTGAGTTGATGGAAAAAAGTTTGAATAGCGGTCAACATCGAAAAGTAAAGGGATCCATATGTGTTGTCATTGTGGTGATTGTGACAGCAGCAGTAGTGGCTGGTGTTGTTTGGATAAGTTATAAAATGAATTTTTTAATCGGAGTGTTTGTTGAAATTATCTTTATAAGTCTGGCGCTTGCCCAAAAAAGTCTTCAGCAAGCTGCAATGAAGGTATATAACGAATTGGCGCGGGAAAATGTTCAAACAGCCCGGGAATATCTAGGATGGATTGTAGGGCGGGATACCGATCGGTTACAGGAGGAAGAAATTGTCCGTGGGGTGGTTGAAACGGTGTCCGAAAATACAAGTGACGGGGTTACCGCCCCATTATTCTATGCATTGCTCTTCGGGGCAACGGGAGCTTGGGTGTATAAAGCAATTAATACATTGGATTCGATGATCGGTTATAAAAATGAACGATATGGACAGTTCGGTTTTATCGCTGCCAAAGCAGATGATGCAGTAAATTACATTCCAAGCCGTATTACGGGATTTCTCATTTTAAGTTTTACGACACAAGATAAACCGCAACCATTTTTAAGTAAATTGAAAATTTGGCTTAGGGATGCCGCAAAACATCCGAGCCCGAATAGTGGTTATTTAGAAGCCGCTACCGCGATTCAGCTGGGTGTTCAACTAGGCGGGGAAAATTCCTATGGGGGAATTAAGTCAATCCGTGCGTTTATGGGACAACCGTACATTCAGTTAAATCGCCGCCATATATTACAATCGATTCAACAAATGTATGTGGCAACAATATTATTTTACTTAATCGTAGGAGGGATTTTCATTGCACTTACCATTGCATGGAGCTAATCCTCACAAAGTGTACCAATCATCCAATATCGAAATGCCAGAAATTATTATCGATTTAAGCGAAAATGTGAATGCCCTGGGAGTGCCCATCGAGATTCAGAATATGTGGCCACAAATGGTTGAGTTGCTGGAGAGTTATCCGGATGAGCTAGCAGATCCTTTAAGAACAAAACTTGCACAGTTTCATCAACTGCCTGATGAACATATTATTGTGAGCAATGGCGCGTCGGAAAGCCTAGCCGTATTGGCCCGATATTTCAGGGGGAAGAAAGCGTGCATCTTGCAGCCCTCTTTTTCAGAATATGAACGGACCTTATTGGCCGAAAATGTACAAGTCGAGTCTTTGATTGTGGAGGATATTAGCCAGTATGCGTTTTCCATTGCAAAAGTTAAGCAGGCAATGAATGATGCACAAGCCGTCTACTTATGTAATCCGAATAATCCAACTGGAGTGCTAATCGGGGCAGATACAATTGAACAGCTTGCGCGGCATGGGTTGAAACATAACTGTACGATAGTAGTCGATGAGGCATTTATGGATTGGACAGATGAAGCTGAATCCGTCATTCCTTTAATTGCTAAGTATGATAATTTGATTGTCGTTCGCTCCATGACCAAAATGTACAGTCTTGCAGGAATCCGGTTGGGGTATATTTTAACGCAAAAAGCGCCAAATTTAAGAAAGCATTATTCCCACTGGAATGTCAGTAATATTGCAATAAAGATTGGTGAACGGTGCTTGGAACTGGGTGAATTTGTGAATCATTCAATTCAAATGAATGAAATTTGGAGAGAAGACGTGAAATCCTTTTTAATGAATATCGGTTGTGAAGTATCGGAAAGCCGGACGAATTACCTTTTGTTTAAATTACCGAAAAAATTTCAGGCGCATGACTTTTTCCAATACTTATTAAAAAAAGGGATTGTACTCCGGCATACATACAACTTTATTGGACTGGATGGGGAATGGTTCCGCATTGCCATTAAAACACCTACAAATATGAAAATTTTTAGGAATGTTTTTAAAAGTTATGTGCAAAGTCGTTAAAATTTTCCGCCATGGAGAAACCGTTTGGAATAAAGCGGGTATTCTACAAGGGTGGCTCGATTCACCATTGACGGAAACAGGTATACAACAAGCAAAAATCCAAAGTTTCATTCCCGACGTTGTTTATTCGAGCGACTTAGGCAGAGCTTATGAAACAGCCAGATTGATGTTTCCGGGGTACAAAATTCATGCAGACTCAAATTTGAGAGAAATTCATTTGGGAGATTGGCAAGGGAAAAAAATTGTCGATTTAGGACTTGATAGGAATTATCAATCTTATCTACGTCATCCCGAAAGATTCACGGCAACTTCCCAAGAAACATTTCAACAAGTAACGGAAAGGATGCTATGTTTTTTGCAGGCACTCATTCACAGACCAGAAAATAATATTGCCATTATTTCGCATGGTGTGGCGATTGCTTGCTTACATAGTGCTCTGCGGCATAGACCTTTATCCAATTTATGGGATGAAGGATTATTGGCGGGAGGACAAAGCATCACCTATAGATTTTGTGAAAATCACTGGCAACTAGTTTCATCAAGAACTTACAGCAAAAATTAGCACCCCACATTTACAATGCAGAATTCCAAAGTTGTTTTCACTTGCACTCCAAGGTTTTTTTCCTTACCTTTGAAGTGTAGCTATCTTCATTTAGTATAATATAAGTTATCAATTGTTATGAAATACCAATATGCTAGATGATTGAAATAGAAAGGTGAGAAATCATGTTATCAGAACAAAAAATCAAACGAATCAATGAACTATCCAAAAAGGCAAAAGAAGGTAATTTAACAGAAAACGAAGCAAAGGAGCGTACACAGCTTCGGAAGGAATATTTAGATTCATTCCGCTCTTCTTTCCGCAATACAATTGAAAATGTCCAAATTATCGATGCAACCGGTAATGATGTTACACCAGAGAAAGTTAAAGAAATTCAACGTAATAAATTAAACTAATAATGTTCCATCAACACGAAAGTATGACATTATACTAAAAATGTGTTGGAAATGGATTGTTTTCTTAGAAAATCTTGTCTAAACTGTAAAAGAACAATATTAAGCGCGAGAAAGGATATCACAAAATGGCACACACTGCTGATCTTTTAGCAATTAATGCAATCCGAACGTTATCAATTGACGCAATCGAGCAAGCGAACTCCGGTCACCCCGGTTTACCAATGGGGGCGGCTCCAATGGCTTACACATTGTGGACAAAGCAATTACGCCACAATCCACAAAATCCGAAATGGGTAGATCGCGATCGTTTCGTTCTTTCAGCTGGTCATGGCTCGATGTTACTTTATAGCTTACTTCACTTAGGTGGATATGGTTTAGATATGGAAGAAATTAAAAACTTCCGTCAATGGGGTTCCAAAACACCAGGACATCCCGAATATGGTCATACTGTGGGAGTCGAAGCAACAACAGGTCCTCTTGGTCAAGGTATTGCAATGGCTGTCGGTATGGCAATGGCTGAACGTCATCTAGCGGCTACATATAATAAACCTGGACATGAAATCGTTGATCACTACACTTACGCACTTTGCGGAGATGGTGATTTAATGGAGGGGGTTGCTGCGGAAAGCATTTCATTAGCAGGCCACCTACAGCTTGATAAATTAATCGTCCTTTATGATTCAAATGATATTTCCTTGGACGGCGATTTGGCTAAATCGTTCTCTGAAAACGTTCAAAAACGTTTCGAATCCTATGGCTGGAACTACGTTCATGTAGCGGATGGCACAGAGGTAGATGCGGTTAATGCTGCAATCGAGAAAGCGAAACAATCATCAGGAAAACCAACGTTAATCGAAGTTAAAACGGTTATCGGTTTTGGTTCACCAAATAAATCAGGTAAATCGGATTCTCATGGTGCACCACTTGGCGCCGATGAAGTTGTTTTAACGAAGACGGCTTACGGTTGGCAACATGAGCCATTCCAAATTCCTGAAGAAGTATATTCAATCTTTAAAGAAGCAGCTAAAAAGCAAGGTGTTCAACCGGAAGCGGAATGGAATGAAAGATTCGAAAGCTATAAAGCCGAATATCCGCAGTTGGCGGAGCAGTTCTTGAAAGCGATGAACAACGAACTTCCAGCTGACTTTGATGCAGAAGTACCAGTATATGAAGCTGGAAAGTCTGTAGCCACTCGTTCTTCATCTGGTGATGTAATTAACGCATTAGCCAAAAAAGTGCCATCATTCTTCGGAGGAAGTGCGGACCTTGCTGGTTCAAACAAAACAACAATCAAAGGTGCGGGCGATTTCTTCCCGGATACTCCGGAAGGCCGCAACATTTGGTTTGGTGTACGTGAATTCGCTATGGGTGCGGCATTGAATGGTATGGCATTACACGGCGGTTTAAATGTATTTGGCGGCACATTCTTTGTGTTCTCCGATTACGTTCGTCCGGCTGTGCGCCTATCTGCATTAATGGGCTTACCTGTAACTTATGTCTTTACACATGATTCAATTGCCGTCGGGGAAGATGGCCCAACGCATGAACCAGTCGAGCATTTGGCTTCACTACGTGCGATGCCAAATCTTTCAGTTATTCGTCCAGCTGATGCAAATGAATCCGCAGAAGCATGGAAGTTAGCTGTATCGTCAAAAAATGTTCCAACTGTTCTCGTTCTTTCGCGTCAAAACTTGCCGGTTCTTGAGAAATCAGCAGAACTTGCAAAAGACGGTGTAGCGAAAGGAGCTTACGTAGTATCGCCGGCAACGAAAGAAACTCCGGATGCAATCCTAATTGCAACAGGTTCGGAAGTTTCACTAGCAGTAGATGCACAAAAACAATTATTAGCTGAAGGAATCGATGCATCCGTTGTGTCGATGCCATCCATGGATCGTTTTGAGCAACAATCGGCTGAGTATAAAGAATCTGTGCTACCGAAAGCTGTGACAAAACGTTTAGCCATCGAAATGGGCTCTTCATTCGGATGGCATAAATATACCGGCTTTGAAGGAGACATTCTGGCAATCGACCGATTCGGAGCTAGTGCACCTGGCGAAATCATTATCGAGCAATACGGCTTTACAGTAGAAAACGTTGTAGCCAAAGTGAAAGCTTTATAATATTTAATAAATCGGACTTACTAAAGATCGATGAATATAACCAGGTTGAGGAAAACTACCGTTTTTCTCAACCTGGTTTTTTTGTGTAAGAAATAAATCAAGAATCATTTTGAGATAAATTATCAAGTGTAAGCAGATGACAGAATAAAAAATTACCTAGTGAAACGGAAAGTCGGAATTAAGCAGTATAAGACAAGCCGGGCAGCTGGTGAGATGGAGTGTCAGTTGGAGCAATCAATAAGACAAATTCAGGAAGTAGGGGAGGTGAATTGTCCAAAAGAGGCACTCAATTGGACAACTCGAAGCAAGAAGAGAAGGAAATTGTCTAATAGAAGCAGTCTATAGGACAAATCAATGCAGCAATGGAGCTGAATTGTCCAAAAGAGGCACTCAAATGGACAACTCGAAGCGAGGAGAGAAGGAAATTGTCTAATAGAAGCAGTCTATAGGACAAATCCAGGCAGCAGAGGAGCTGAATTGTCCAAAAGAGGCACTCAATTGGACAGTTCGAAGCAAGGAGAGAAGAAACTTGTCTAATAGAAGCAGTCTATAGGACAATTTAAGGCAGCAGAGGAGCTGAATTGTCCTAAAGAGGCACTCAATTGGACAGTTCGAAGCAAGGAGAGAAGGAAATTGTCCAAAAGAAGCAGTCTATAGGACAATTTAAGGCAGCAGTGGATCTGAATTGTCCAAAAGAGGCACTCAATTGGACAACTCGAATCAAGAAGATAGGGGAAGTGTCCTTTAGAAACAATAGAACAGTCAAATACAACGAAGTGCACGTAGATACAGAGCAGGAATTTAATGCTTTCCCGGTTCATTCGAAAAAATTTTAAAAAAAAAACGTTGGATTACACCAACGTTATACGTTATTTGACCAGTCCGTTTTGGAATGCATAGACGACTGCTTGAGTACGATCTTGAACGTCCAGCTTTGCCAGGATATTGCTAACATGGGTCTTTACTGTTTTGAGTGCAATGAATAGTTCATCGGCGATATCTTGGTTTGTTTTTCCTTGGGCTACCAACAAAAGCACTTCCGTTTCCCTTTCGGTCAGTAGTTCGTGGAGGGCAGTATTGGCGTTCCCCCGCATGCGGGATATCATTTTCGTCGTCACTTCAGGCTCAAGCACCGTTTCGCCATTGATTGTTTTGCGGATGGCTTCCGCAATTTGCTTGGCGTTGGACGTTTTCAGAATGTAGCTAACTGCACCGGCTTCCAAGGCGGGATACACCTTATCATCATCTAGGAAGCTTGTCACCATCATAATTTTGGCATCAGGCCATTGCTTTAGAATTTGAGCAGTGGCTTCAGCACCTGTCATGATGGGCATGACATTGTCCATTAGGATGATATCGGGTTTCAGTTCGAGTGCTTTCTCAACTGCCTGCTGGCCATTTGCGGCTTCCCCGACAACGGTCATATCAGCCTGTGCGGAAAGATAGGCGGAAACGCCGATGCGTACCATTTCATGATCATCTGCAATCAAAATTCGTATCATTCTTTCACCTCAATTTCTCGATTTCTCTTTCTCTTAAAACCGAACTTCCTATTCGGCTAACTTCTCTACTTTTGAAAGTTCAACCTCGGTAACACTTTTGGATTCTGTCGTGGTCACATCCAATTTCTTTGCAAGGGGCACCTTTACTTCGACAATTGTGCCTTCACCAGGAACTGAAACGATTTTATACGAGCAACCAATTTCAACGGCCCGTTCTGCAATGTTCCTTAAACCATAAGAGGTTGATTTATCCTCTTCGATGTTGAATCCCTTGCCGTTATCTTGAATCCGAAGAATCCCGACATTGTCCCGGGCAATCAACAAAAGTTCTACTTCTGATGCTTTTGCATGACGTAATGTGTTCGAAAGGGCTTCTTGGGCAATACGGAATAAATGATCTTCTTCGGCTTTGGACAGGTTCACTTCTTCAATTCGATAGTCGATATCGAAGTAAACCTTCTGCTGGAGTTCCTGGATTAAATCCGTCAACCCTTGAGCCAACGTACTGTTTTTCAATGCAATCGGCCTTAAATGGAGGAGCAATGCCCGCATCTCTAATTGGGCTTGCTGAACAATTTTTTCCACCTGCTGAAGTGTAGGTTTCGATGCGCCCAGCGATTCTTCCTGCTCCGTAACAGCGGATAAAAGCATAGACGCAGCAAAAAGTTGCTGGGAGACGGAATCGTGCAGTTCGCGAGCCAATCGTTGGCGTTCTGCGATAATTCGTTCCTGGATAATTTTGTCGTTTGCTTCAGCTTTTTCGTTTGTCATTCGCTGCAAACTTTTCCGTTGTGTTTCGATTAAATCATTCGCTTGGGTTAAAGCTTTTTTCAAAGTGAAGGAAACATTCTTCTTTTTTTTCATCGAAAATCCGGGTTCCACCAATTGCTTTACGTAGCGCGTCGCGGAACTTTCACGTGATCTCACTACCACACTCATCCAAATGCTGATAATAAAGCTGATCGATCCGATTGTAATCATAATAAGCCCAATCATGGGCAGTTCATATGAATCGTATTCGAGCAAAATGCCCCATTTTTCCTCTGTCGGTGATCCTAAAAGATAATAGATAAAACCAAAAGCGGTGCTGCTTAATAAAAAGAATAGCGTTATCATACGAAATAAAAACGAAATCATTTACGGATCACCTCCACGTCCCCAAGCCAAGTAGCGACATGTATCACTACTTTGCGTTTTGCATCTTCTGTTTCTCCATCTTCGAATATGAGCTTTTCATTGATTAACCGTTTTGGATTATTGTCCAGGATTTTTGCTTCTCCAAGAATCGTTGAATATTGTAGACGGAAGGGAATCTCGTAAGGTAAGACAATCGTGACTTTCCCGATGGATTGACGGATTGTCACGACCGAAGTTCCGGCCGGCAATATGGTATCGGTTAAATCCAGTGAGATGTCGCCAATCAATTTTTGAATCTGGATGTCTTCCCATTTATAGTTATCCAGTGGGGAAGAGAGATTGCCGATCAGTTGATTTTTTTCTATTTTCGCATGAAGTTGCTGCGTATTGATGGTCACAAAGTTTTGTTCTTTTGTTACGTGTTTATAAAGTATGTAAATCAAAACGCCGACAATCAACAGGCGTAAGCTCCAGATCGATAAAATTGCCATGAAGAGAAAGAAACAACCACTCCAAAATAAATATTTCTTATTTTTGGAAAAGCTTAAGTACAGTAGAATTGCGCCAAGGATGATTAAAAAGGTGCTGCCATTATTAAAAATTGTAAGCTCCGCGAACACAACTAAAATAACAGCAATTGCGACAAAGGTTAATTGGTTCGTACTAAATCTGTTCAAAGTGGGTCCTCCTTTTTATTCTTGGTGAGTAAGCGATTCTACTCGAGACAAAAAACCTTAGGAGAAGACTTGGTTTGTCTTCTCCTAACAATTGTCATTATAGCATGAATCATCTAATTAATAGATGGTTTTCTTGTTTGAATGATCGGCAGTTTTAGTGCGAATAATTTATTTCGCTTCGCTTTCCTCTTTTTTTAGTTCGATGCTGGGCTGTACTTGGTTTGTTTTTTCCAAGCTAGCAAGACGAGCTTCCAACTGTGTTCTGTCATAATCTTGTTCGATTTTATCAGCAAGCGTTTCGATGTAGGAAGAAAGATCATCAAATTCAGATTCATCTTTTGATTTTAGTACGCCATCCATTTTGTGGTGGGCACGTGTCACGTTTTCTTTTCCCATCAATTGCAGCTGGCGAACTTTCATATCCTTGATTTTGTGTTTCATCGTCTCGAATTTTTGTTCAAGCTCCACAAATTCTTTATCTGACTGCTCGAGTGAATTTAAAAGAGTGAATTGACGTGTATTGTATGTTTCAACTTCTTGTGTCGCAAATGCAACTAAGTCTGTTTCGTTCGACTGCTGTGCTAGCTCAAGTTGTTTTGTTCGTTTTTCCAGCATTGCTGTCGTTTCTTTTAATTCAGACTGCAGTTGTTCTTTTAACTGTGCTTGGCGCATGAGTAATTTTCCTGTTTGCTCCGTTTGTTTCTCTGCTTCTCGAATATACTGATTCAACATAGCGATTGGATTTTTGCTTTCCTTTTTATCGAACAATTGGTGTAAATCAGCCTCTAAAGTGTATCGAAATCTTTTTAATAAACCTACCATTTTAATATCTCTCCTCAATTTTTATTTTGTTAACTTTGCCCATTCGTTTTCAAAGTTTGTAAATGGATCTGCTTCTTTCATAATGCTTGATTTGCCGAAAGTGACTTCTTCATTGTTCCATTTTTTATAAAGAACATAGATAAGAAGGATAGCAGCAAGGCCAACCAAAGCAGGGATATTGGAGATTGCTGTAAAGACGCCGATCAAGCCAAGGGAAACCCAAAATACCTTACCAAACCCTGAGTTGGATTTCACATAATTGTGTAATCCTAAATAAACAAGTAATGCCGAGAAGGCAAAGCCTACCAATGGCCCTAACATACTAAGGGCAACAATTGCTGCGACAATGCCGGCAGCAATGAAGAATAATTTTTTCATTTTTTCTAGCTCCTTTCGTGATACCTTTATGTTACTCTTGCTTTGAATTTCTTAAAACGGCCTCGAATTGCATTTTTTAGTAGGTCCTGAGGCTGAGTGCTTCTAGGTAAAGTGAACGAATTAAATGTTTTCACGAAATTTTGACAAAAAAAGTAATAGAGTACGGACACCTTTTGACAAATAATTCAAAATCTTTCTTTTATAATGTGGTTATAGAGAGGAGGACGAAAGATGAGAATTTATTCAATATTTCATATAAAAAAACAATACCAGTCTTTTGTATTTGGTAGAGAAAGACAGCTTCTTGAAATGGTAACGACAAAAGAGCCAGCTCTCGAGTCCTCTGTAAGCAAGCAGCTAAGCTATCTATGTGAACCAATCGAAGGAAGAATGGTACAAGGCGTACTCTATGAACATTTAAAGAAGAGTTTTCCGACTATCCAATGGGTGAATGAATATATGAAATTTGAACACCAATTTAAAGGTGGTTTGAAAATAAAAGTATGTACGTATCATTTGGAAGCGATTTGCGAAGGCTCACGTATGTTGGATCTCGATTTGTTCCATAGCCTATCCCAGATGAATGATTCGTTCATTGCATTTAATGCAGAGGATTCTGAATGCGGGTGGCTGAAACCGATCAAGCATGCCTCTTACTAGAGAAAAAGTAGTGTTAGTTAAGCGAAATCGCCTACATCCCGGGAAAAAAACTATTGAATAACTAGTAACAATGTTGTTATTAGTGTATAATCCTTCATGGAGAGTTTAACTTTGTGTAAGTTTTGGAGAAGTTGCTTCTTTTAGTGAGTAACGGATGAAACTTGCAAAAGTAGATTCGTGGTATAAAGGAAAGTGGAGGAGGTAGGCACAAATGAATTTATGGCTTGCAATTGTACTTATCATCGTAGCATTAGCAGGGGGAGTAGCACTAGGCTTCTACTTTGCTCGTCAATATATGATGAAATACTTAAAAGAAAATCCACCGATCAACGAACAAATGATTCGTGTGATGATGGCTCAAATGGGACGTAAACCATCTGAGAAACAAGTACGTCAAATGATGGCTCAAATGAATAAATTACAAGATAAATAATTGTAATCCAACAACAGTTTGCCCAGGTATAACTGTTGTTTTGCTTTCTAAAGGCATGCGATAGCAAAATGAAACCGTCTCCGCTAATGTGAGACGGTTTTTTTCATTAGGAGATTTCTTTTTCATCTAGAGGCAACTTAATTGTTGGGGTCTCTGGTTCTTCCAGTGGGATTTTTGTGTATCGTCTTTCCATTCCATGTAGCGGTGTAACAACCATTTCACCAGATTTTTTATAGACATGATTTTCGATAAACTCTAAAACGGTTTTTTCGTATTCTTGTTGGTTTTCATTAAATGACTCGGCATGGCCGCCTTTTTCAAATAACTTGATCATTTTTGGCCCTTCTTTTTCTTCATACAGCTCTTCAGTCATGTAAGGAAGAATGAAGTCATCCCCCAAACTATGAATAAATAGGACAGGGGAAGAGATATTTTTGACAGCTTCTTTCGGTGTGACACTTTTAAATGTATAGCCATCGCGAATCCGAAGAAAAATATTGGCTAAATGGATCGGTATTTTTGTACGAAGATATGTGGTTTTCAACATAATCTGCGAAATAAGCTCCGAGAAGTTTGAAAATCCACAATCCGCAATATAGAAGTCGGCACCATCTTCTATTAGGCCTGCGTATAATAGCATACTGGCGGCGCCCATCGATTCCCCTTGAATACCAATGAGTGCATCCTCGCCAACAATGGATTTCACAGTTTGTACAACCGCAGCGACATCGAACTTCTCATAATAGCCATAGCTCGTCGTTTTTCCGCCGGAGTCGCCATGACGCCTGTGGTCAAAGACAAAAGTATTGAAACCAAGTCTTTCGAACATACGGGCGTATTTGACCATGCTGATTTTATTTTCAGTTACACCGTGGCAAATAATAATTGTATTTTTTGTTTTGAGGGGTTTCAAGAAAATGCCTTTTATCGGATAGCCGTTGGGAGAATCAATACTTAATTCTTCCTTTGGACATTGATTAAACCAGTTCTGATCAAAACGTTGTGCTTTTAATTCACGATCATAGACAAAATCAACATCCTTCTTTTTTATATACATTAGTTGATTGGTCACAACATAGCCGAAGATCGCAGCACCGGTTGATAGAATTGTTGTAATGATACTTGACGCCCATAAGAAATTTTTTCGTTTCATCAAAAACACCTCGATTCATTTATAGTATCTAACATAATTCTTACCCTATTCACCGATATGTTAATTGTATCATTATGGGTTTTTTAAGTGATTCAATTGAAACCATTAAAGAAGATATTTTTTCGGAATGGTACAAAATAAATGGAAGATTTCTTATTAGCGGAGTTCGGCAAACAATCTATTAGCAAAAGTGTTAGTGGAATGATCAAATATTCATCTTTTCTGTAAATAGTAGGGAGAGGCGGAAAGGGAAGATGCGTTATTATAATATATTTTCATTTAATATATTGTGTTCATTGCAAATATTAATATTCCGCAAAAATATTAATGTGGCAATGAACCGGGTTCAATCAATCATTACACCTAAAATACATCTATGGTTCCTATAGAATTTATTTTTCTATAGTAATATCGCTTATAACCGAAAACTTACTTATAAATGAAAAGAGCCTCCACATTCCATATGTGGAGGCACTTTGTCATCAATATTATTGAATCGTATACCCGCCGTCCAATACGACTGCTTGGCCGGTCATACCTTTTGAAGCGTCGCTCGCGATAAAGAGGGTGAGGTCGGCTATTTCCGATACATCAAGTAAGCGTCTTTGTGGGACGAGTGGGTAAATCACTTCGTCCAATACTTTTTCTACTGGTACGTTGCGCGTTGTGGCTAAGTCTTGCAGTTGGTTGCGTACGAGCGGTGTATCGACATAGCCTGGGCAAATGGCATTGACTGTAATACCGTCTGTTGCCGTTTCAAGCGCTGCCACTTTGGTTAAGCCAATCACGCCATGTTTCGCCGAATTGTAGGCCGCTTTGCCGGCAAAACCGATAAGACCGTTGATGGAAGCCATGTTGATAATGCGCCCGAAGTGTTGTTTGCGCATGATGGGCAACACGTGTTTGATGGCAATGAATGGAGCCGTCAACATAATTTTTAGTATCAATTCAAAGCGGTCTGTCGGAAAGTCCTCCAGCATCGCAACATGCTGCATTCCGGCATTGTTGATGAGAATATCAAGGCGCCCGTAATGCTCGATTGCCGCTTCAACAACGTTTTTTATCTCCTCTTCATGTGTGACATCACATTTTAACCCTATGGCATTTTCGCCTAGTGAAAGAGCCGCTTCTTTTACTTTTTCTTCATTAATATCGGTTAAAATTATTTTTGCACCATTATCATGGAAGCTTTTGGCGAGTTCATAGCCAATTCCTTGTGCAGAACCTGTAATGAGAACCACTTTATTTTGAACCATTTCGAATACCTCCTACGTTTTGGGAGCAAAAAAAGTTATTGCAGCTCCCTCAAACTCTAAATCCCGAATCCTAATGAGAATAAAATAATTGCGATAATAACACCGATCACCGGAGTTGCAACGGTTGTTGCGGCAACTGCCCAATAAGCATCTTTATGTTTTTCACCACAAACGGATTGGATTGTTGTAACAACATATCCGTTATGCGGCAAAGAATCCAGTGCGCCGGAAGAAATCGCCACTATCCGGTGAAGCGCTTCTTGGTTTACCCCAGCCTCCATGTAGCCTGGTGCCACCAATGGCAAGGCGATCAATTGGCCGCCCGACGCTGAACCAGTCATGCCGGCAATCACCGAAACAGCAACAGCTGCGCCGATCAATGGAGAACCTGGAATGTTTGTCATTGCTTCAACTGCCACATTAAATGCTGGCACTGCTTTTGCGACACCACCAAAACCTACAACGGCAGCCGTATTCCCGATCGCGATAATCGCCCCAATCGTTCCTTCAGAAACTGCACCCCAAGCGTTTTTGAAGTATTTCCAGCTCACGATGAATGTTGCAATGATTCCACCTAGCAAGGCTAAAATTAGTGCGGATTGCTTTAATGAATCGTGGAAAATAAATGAAATGACCAATACGACCGCTAGTGGAATGAACGCCAGTATCGGGTTTGGAAGTGCACGCTCTGTATCAAAGGATGGATCAGTATCCCGTGATACAAAACGTTCTCCCTTATCGACCGCTTTTTTGATTAAACGTTTCAACCACCAATAACCGAAGACCGCCATGAAAACCGCAACTAGGATGCTTACTTCCCAGCCGGCATAAGGAGTTGTGTCTAAATAATCCATTGGTATCCAGTTTTGTATTTCCGGTGACCCAGCAGACGTCATGGTGAAAGTCACGGAACCCAGCGCCAAAGTAGCCGGTATAAAGCGCCGAGGTAAATCGGCTTGCTTGAATAACGAGATTGCCATCGGGTATACGGCGAATGCTACAACAAAGAGTGAGACGCCCCCATAAGTTAAAACTGCACAGGCAATAACAATCGCTAATGTTGCATATTTCATACCCAATTTATCCACCACAAATTTCGCGACCGCATCAGCAGCTCCACTGTCTTCCATTACTTTGCCGAATACGGCACCAAGCAGGAACATCAAATACCATGACATGATAAACCCTGTAAAGCCTGTCATGTAGTTTGACACGAAGTTCGCTGCGCCTTCTTCAGCAAGCTGCGGAAATAACGGCATACCTGATAGTACCGCCACAAATAGGGCAGATAATGGTCCAACAATAATAATGTTCATTCCTTTAAGTGTTAACCATATAAGTAAAATAAGACCACCAATAAGACCAATCATACTTAATGTTACATTTCCATCCATCCCATTTACCCCCTTTAATTTTAAATTGCTGTATTTTCCAGGACATTGTCCAAAATTAAATTGGCCTCTGTCGACTGGATAACTTCTTCTAGCGTGAACCCTTTGAAAACTTCTCTCAAAGCCAAGCCGTTTGGTGTCACTTCAAACAATGCTCTTTCAGTAATGATTCGATGAACCACACCTTTACCGGTTAAAGGTAACGAGCACTGTTTTCTTATCTTCGGTGAACCATCTTTTGAAACATGTTCCATAATAACGATGATTTTTTTGGCCCCGTGCACTAAATCCATGGCACCGCCCATCCCCTTGATCACCTTTCCTGGAATCATCCAATTGGATAGATCTCCTCTTTCTGACACTTCCATCCCGCCTAAAATGGCAACATCGATATGTCCACCACGTATCATCGCAAAGCTTTCCGCGCTGGAGAAAAATGCAGCACCGGGAATTGCCGTTACCGTTTCTTTCCCGGCATTGATCAAATCAGGGTCTACCTCTGCTTTATTGGGGTAGGGGCCAATACCAAGCAACCCGTTTTCGGATTGCAAGATGACGGATTTATTTGGTGATAGATGATTTGCTACCAAGGTGGGCATCCCAATTCCCAGGTTCACGTAATCCCCATGTTGTATTTCTCTCTCTGCCCGAATTGCAATGCGATCTCTTATTGATATAGACATGGTCAATCCTCCTTTAGACGTTCCGTAATGTTAATCGTTCAATCCGCTTTTCCTGTTGAGCTTGCAGCAATCCTTGAACATAAATGCTTGGTGTTTGAACTTCGTTTGGATTCATGCTGCCTGCCTCAACGATTTCTTCTGCCTCAGCAATCGTAATCTTGCCGGCTGCCGCCATCATCGGGTTAAAGTTTTGAGCCGTTTTGTTGTAGACTAAATTACCGAAAGTATCCGCTTTTGCTGCGCGGACGAATGCAAAATCAGCAATTAATGCAGTCTCTAACACGTATTCTTTTTCATTAAAGGTCCTCGTTTCTTTTCCTTCCGCTACGATTGTTCCCACCCCGGCAGGCGTGTAGAATGCGGGGATTCCAGCACCACCGGCCCGGATCCGCTCTGCAAGGGTTCCTTGCGGTATTAATTCGACTTCGATTTCGCCTGCAAGCACTTGGCGCTCAAATTCCTTATTTTCTCCCACATACGAAGCTATCATTTTCTTAATCTGCTTATTTTTCAAGAGCAATCCCAATCCCCAATCATCAACACCGCAGTTATTGGATATAATAGTCAAATCTTTAACGCCTTTTTCCACCAAAGCAAGAATCAATTGCTCCGGAATACCGACCAATCCGAAACCACCGACCATAATAGAAGCTCCATCTTCAATACAACTCACTGCGTCTTCTGCACAAGCAAAACGTTGTTTCATTGCTTATAACCTCCTCTCAAAATACAAAACTGACAAAAAAATAACATGAAAGCGCTATAACGTGTATTAAAACAGAATGATTTACTGTATGCAATAGGGTGTGTCGGAAATGTGACAGCCAAATCGTTAGTGGTTTTCCGGAAATTCGGAATTTTAGAAGGGTGTTTATTGAAAAAAGTGGAATTGGGTGCAATGAAAAAATCCGATATTCTGGATTAGTGTCCAAGATATCGGAATTTAGGTCATAAGTTGTGTTTTTTAATTTTTTCATAAAGAGTGGATCGACTGATACCCAGCTTTTTGGCAATTTTCATTTTGTCTTTTTCGTTCTCTAGGTGCTCCTGTAAAATCCGTCCTTCAATTTGGAAAAGCATTTCTTCTAATGTGCCATTACTTCTTGATAGAGTTTTTTGTCGGCGAATATGCGGAGGAAGTACATCAATCGTAATTTGATTCCCATCAGCTAAATGGATGATAGCCTGTAGCACATTCTGCAACTCTCTGACATTGCCTGGCCAATCATAATGTTGAAGACACCACCAAGCTTTACGATCGATTTTGATGCCACGCCGTCCCGCTTCGATGCTATATTTACTCAAAAAAGTCTGTATCAGTTCAGGCAAGTCTTCAATGCGGTTGCGAAGGGGAGGGATTTGCAGGGTAATTGCTTGAATCTTGTAAAATAAATCCTCGCGAAAATGTTTGCTTTTGACCATTTCTGCAAGGGATATGTTGGTGCTTAATATATAACGTACATCGACAGAAATTTCTTCCTCTGTCCCAAGGGGCTGGATTTTTTGATCTTGCAATGCTTTCAATAATTTTGCCTGCAAGGTAATAGGCAATTCATGAACTTCTTCAATAAAGAGCGTGCCACCTTCCGCACGTTGGATACGTCCTTTTTTAATATCCCGATCCCCTTCCCATTTGCCGAAGATCTCTTCTTCAAGCAAATCTTTTGGGATGGCAGAACAATTCACTTTAACAAAATAGTTTTCCGCACGATCCGATAGACCATGGATGCTTTGAGCAAACATTTCTTTTCCGGTGCCAATTTCGCCTTCGATTAAAACGGGCAATTTTGTCGGGGCGATGGTCGCAATCGTTTCTTTGATTTTGCGTATTGTTTGGGATATGCCTCTAATATCGGCAAAATTATAAAATGACTCACGATATTGATTCATATTTGTCTCGATTTGATCCATCGTTTTACGTACATGTGAACTTAGTTTTTTCCAATCATTCATGTCGCGAAAGATGACGCTTCCGAATGCCCCGATAATTTCGCCATCCACGACGATTGGCACACGATTTGCCAGCATATATGTGCCTTTTATGTAATGTGGTGAAGCAATTTGAGCAATGCCTTGCTCCATAACCAAATGCATTTCTGTATTCTCTATGATATCCGCCACATGTTTGCCTATAGCTTCTTCGCGACGAACTTCGAGGAAATGACAATATTCATCGTTAATATAGATAATTTTCGCCTCCCGATCGACAACGACAAACCATTGAAAGGCTGTTTCTAGAATTTGCGAAATCACATCCGCCGTAAGAAATTTTAACCAATCTCCCAATCTCTGCACCTCTTCTCTAAATGTCTAGTTTTTTCTATTTTACACATAAAAATACTTAAAATAGTAGTATTGAAATGATTAAACGATAGAGAACTGTTAAATACGCACCTATGGATCTAGATAGATTAGAAGGTAAGGCGTATGGGGAAAACAAAAGTGGCTTTTCAATGTCGAAAATCGTGTTTTTCAGCTATTCGTGTTAAACTATAGGTGAAATTTGATGAGTCAAGTAGGTGAATATACATGGGGAAAAAGAGAAAACAAGGCCAAAAGCAGACGCCATCTTCACAATTGGCAAAGACGGAGGAAACCTTAACTTTACAAGACCAATTAAATGGAGATGTTTTGGCTAAACTAAAGGCGGCAAAGAAAAGTTTGGTAGAAGATGAACAAGCGAAAGAAGAAGAACGTCAAGCTAGATTGGTTTTTGAGCGCAAGCAGCGTGAGAAGAATATGAGTTTTGAAGAATTGCTGGAAAAATACGGCGACCAAGGCTCTAAGTTTTAAATTTGGTAATACTGCTACGGTTGAATAAAGGCAATTGCAATTATATTCCAATATGGTTTACGGGATTTTTCCGGTCCCACATCATTTTATTGCCAAAAATGAAACAGCACTCAACATGTCGAGTGCTGTTTTACTTATTTCTGGATCCTATTTTATTCTTCTTATTACATACGTAAAGATCACCAGGATGAACCATATTGGCGTCAACAATAGGGAGGAGCGTGTTTCTTCGGACACAAACATAATGAGCAGTATTGCCGCAAACAAGGCAAGTACAACATAATTGATGAAAGGTGTCAAAGGTGCTTTAAAAGTTGATCTTTTATGTAGATTTGGCCGATATTTTTTATAGCGAATATGGGAAATCAAAATAATGCTCCATACCCAAATGAAACAAATGGCACTAATCGACGTCACGATACTGAACGCAGCGTCGGGAATTGCATAGCTTAGCAATGCACCGAGCGATACGACAATTGAAGAAACAAAAAGGGCATTTGCCGGAACCGCATTTTTATTTAATTTTCCAAAAGATTTCGCCCCTTGCTTGTTTCTGCTTAGATTGAACATAATCCGGCTTGTCGAGAATAATCCGCTATTTCCAGCGGAGGCTGCCGATGTCAAGACAACAAAGTTGATGATCCCTGCTGCCAAAGGAATTCCTACAAGTGCAAAAACTTGAACGAATGGACTGTTTTCCGCACTTAATGTTGTCCACGGGTTAATGCATAGTATGATGAAAAGAGCACCGACGTAGAACAGCAAAATCCGTACCGGTATTTTATTGATGGCAGATGGGATATTCTTGCGCGGATTTGCAGTTTCCGCTGCAGATACACCGACCAATTCCACCCCCACAAAAGAAAAGACGACCATTTGAAAGGAAAATAAAAAACCTGATATACCGTTGGGGAAGAGGCCGCCATGTGCCCACAAGTTCCGTACAGACACAACACCAGTTTCTGTTTTAAATCCGATCACTAATAACACAATTCCAATAATGATAAGGGCGATAATCGTAATAATTTTGATCATGGCAAACCAAAACTCTAACTCACCAAAGAGTTTTACAGTTAATAGATTTAATGACAGCAAAATGACGAGACATGCTATAGCAGGGACCCATTGGGGAATGTCGAACCAGTAGCGCACATAGAGGCCTACAGCTATAATATCGGCCATGGCAGTCATAATCCAGCAGAACCAATATGTCCAGCCCGTTACGTAGCCAGCCCAAGGACCAACATAATCCGATGCGAAATCTGTAAATGATTGATATCCGGAGTTTGAGAGAAGTAGCTCTCCCAACGCACGCATGACAAAGAAGACGGCAAGTCCAATAATGATATAAACGAACAATATGGAAGGTCCGGCTTTTTCAATCGCAGCGCCAGAACCTAAAAATAACCCGGTGCCAATCGTTCCACCGATGGCAATTAGTTGGACGTGCCTGTTTTTTAATTCTCTTTTTAATTCTCGATGTTCCATTTGTATGCCCCCTAATAGTTTAGCGGCCTGCTTTTGTTACATTTGGGAGGGGATTCGTGGCTATAGATTAATATAATGCGAATAGTTTTTAATTTATTCTGGCTCGTATAGAAAAAATATCGACACTTATTAACAAAATTCTTGCGCAAAGTTTACTGTAGCCCGCTGTCAATTCCATCAGGTTAAACAAAAGAGTGCATGCCAACAAAGAAATTTGCTTAATAAAGAATAACCCCAAGCCCATTGCAAAAGCTTAAAACAATTGCTGAAAATAAAAAAATGAGATAGGAACCATTCCCATCTCATGACATAAAAAATAACAAAAAGACAATAGCAAAAACGCAATTCTATTTGAGACAATACGTCAAAAACTAGATTAAGCCGTTCTTCCAAGTTGATGTTGTTACCTTTCCTGTCCTTTTGCCTGAGATTGTGAACCCTTCGGCGTCGCAAATGCGATCTCTCCAGAAATTGCTCCTGCTATAGTCATCCCATAGCAATCACCGCTATTTAATTTACTTTTGAACCATTTCACGTGTTAAGCAGAAATGTTCTGATCAGCTTCTCGGCACTATTGTCCCGGTAAAGACTGATATGTGTCATTATATCAAAAAAGTGAAAGGGGTATAGAGTTTTATTAAAAAATATTTAATATAATAAAAACCGTCCCCCAAACAAAAAAGAGAACATAACATCGAAATGCTATCTTCCCTAATCGCTTGCACTTTTTGCCTTAAAGGAGGATGGTCTTTTAAGTTTGTGATAGAGTACAAGCACCACCTTGAAGAACACGATAAAAGTGATTGCTCCGGCCGTATCAAGTATGACGTCATCAAATATCCCTGTTCTCCCGACTACGAACGTTTGCCGATATTCATCTAATGAAGCCACTATGAAAGTGGTAAAGATTGCATAGATGACAGCAAATTTTGCTTTGAATTTACGGTACATTAAATAAAATAAAATGGCAATTAATCCATAGCCAACGAAATGCAATCCTTTACGGACCAAAAATTCGATGAAATAATAATATCCGCGAGTTTCCACCGAAATGGTTTGCCCCCAATAGGTGACTTCAATTTTGCTTAGTAAATGATAGAACGGTTGACTGTTCAATATGTGTTTAAGCGTAGGGACAATGGTCTGCTGTTGATAAGTCATGCTCGAAACACTAAACAACAAGATTAAAACGGTAATGATAAGTACAACATATTTTTTCATCGATGCTCAGTATAAATGTCCTTTTTAGTAATATCGTGGATTGGCGAAAAGTCTTGGATTGTTTGTGATCTTTCATAAGCTTTCAAGTTTTCAAGCAATTGTTGTTTCGAACTAGCTCCAATCACTGTGGAAGCGACCGCTGAATGACTAAGGTTGTATGCTAAACTCAATGCATGAATATCTTCATACGCATTTTGAAGCCCGGTCAGGACGTTTTTTATCTCTTCTTTTGAGTAGGTCATATACCCGTTCGTACTTTCCGAACGTTTTTGCCACTCATTCGTTAGCAATCCTTTAGCAATTGAGCCGCGGGTGACAACAGAGGCGTTCGCATCGGCAATATCTCCAAACCATTCTTCAGGACGTCGATCCAGCAAGCTGTATTGCATCATGTTTGAGATTCCATTACTGCGTTGTAAAAAAGGCTTAAACACATTTGGGCGAATAGAAGAAATGCCGTACTCCCGAATATATCCCTCTTTTTTCAGTCGTTCAAAGGTTTCAATGATATCATCCCATGGGTCGTCGATTGTTCCACCATGTAATTGGTAGACATCGATATAGTCTGTTTTTAAACGCTTCAAGCTCATCTTAATTGCATTTTCAATGTGTGAAGGGGACGGATCCCAATGCCAGTTATCTTCACCCTGATTCCAGCGGTTTCCAACTTTTGTTGCTATGATGACGTCATGTCGGTGTGGGCTTAATAACTCTCCAACAATTTCTTCATTCATTCCTTTGTTGTAAAGGTCCGCAGTATCGAAATAGTTCACCCCTGCTTGTAGGGCTGTTTCTACAATCGGTCTCGCGTCGGTCAACGTCATCGGCAGCGACATGCAGCCTAAGCTGATTTCCGATATCTCAATTTCGCTATTTCCAAGTTTTCTTTTTTTCATTTCGCAACCCTCTTTCCTTCATACAAATTCTTCCCTAATGGTACAATGAAAACAATAAATACGACAAGTGGAGGCATTTGAAATGAAAAAATTCGAGGAAAAGTCACTGCAATCGACCCTGGTCTACGAAGGGAAAATCATCTCGTTAAAGGTGGATGATGTTTTATTGCCAAATGGCAAGGAAGCAAAAAGGGAAATTGTGAACCACCCTGGAGCTGTCGCTATCATTGCAATCACGAAAGAAGGGAAACTCGTTCTGGTTGAGCAATACCGAAAGGCGCTTGAAAGATCAATCATCGAAATTCCAGCTGGTAAACTAGAGCCCGGTGAAAAGCCGGAGTATACGGCAAAAAGAGAATTGGAGGAAGAAACAGGCTATGGATGCCATGATCTTCAATATTTGCAAACCTTTGCGACTTCGCCCGGTTTTGCGGATGAAGTAATTCATTTGTTTGTTGCAAAAGATTTATATAAAATAGAAGAAAAAGCAGATCTCGATGAGGATGAATTTGTAGAACTATTAGAGGTAACTTTGGAAGAGGCAGAAGAAATGGTGAAAGAGCAAAAAATATACGACGCAAAATCAGCTTTTGCGGTACTTTGGATGAAAGCAAACCAATAAGAGGGCAAAAAAGGCTTTTCACATTGGTGCCGAAAGAATGATAGATTATACGTAAAATCCCGACTAGTTTAAGAGTAATATTGATAGAGAACGAGCATAAGCTGTAACAACGAAAGGAGAATGCTTATGTTTCGTTCGATCTTATTTATACAATATGCTATTATTCTAGCAATTAGTTTTGTCAGTGGTGTTGTTTGTTTCCAAGTTTTCCCACTGGACAAGTCCATGAAATTAATAAGTTATATTGATCCCAGAGTGCTCGACATAACAGATATATCGGTTTGGGAAACGGTGCTGCCGCTTATAGGCTGGATGGTGTTGGTATTATTTTTTGCAACGCATCCTTATTTGCATGTCCTGGCAAAACTAGTTGTAGGTGTGAAGATTACTTTCTTTGGCTTTAGTTCCGTATTTTTATTGACACAACAAGAATCTTTGCTGATATATAGTGTTTGGTGGTTTCCGTTTCAATTAGTCTATTGCTTCCTTCTTTTTTTGTTGTGTTCTGTCTACTCTGCCAAAAGGGTGGGTCCAAATAAGAAATATGTCTTTTCCCAGAAGTTATTTGTCACCCTCCTGATCACATTATCCATTATTTGTGTAGGAGAAATCTTATCAATATCCTATATACTGCCCCGTCTTTAAATAGGACGAAAACATAAATCTAGTAGTTTCGCAAACAAAAGATCAGAAAAGTGTACGAAAATGCTCGTTTAGTTCGTTTCACTTAATAATTCATCCCTCTCTTGTAATAGCTTTTACTCATTTGTTATAATAGAGTGAGTTTAGGAGGGCGTCGTATGGAGAGCCGTATTGATCGTATAAAAAAGCAATTGCATAGTGCTGGCTATAAACTGACGCCACAGCGTGAAGCGACAGTTGCAGTACTATTAGAACATGAAGAAGACCATTTAAGTGCTGAAGATGTTTACTTATTAGTAAAAGATAAAGCACCAGAAATAGGGCTGGCTACCGTTTACAGAACTTTAGAATTATTAACAGAGTTAAAAATTGTCGATAAAATTAATTTTGGCGATGGTGTTTCGCGTTATGACCTTCGACAAGAAGGAGCTAAGCACTTCCATCATCACCTTGTCTGTATTGAATGCGGCGCAGTAGACGAAATTCAAGAAGATTTGCTTGAAGATGTAGAAGGCATTGTAGAAAAACGTTGGAACTTTATAATCAAAGACCACCGTCTAACATTCCACGGCATATGCCACAGATGTCATGACAATCAAGAAGAATGATAATAAAAAGAAAAAGGATGTACAATTCGTATCCATTCACGAATGTACATCCTTTTTTTGCATATAAAATCCCCGAGTGCCTGGATTCCCCGAGTGCCAGGCACACAAACAATTCAGAAAACAATGAGTGCCAGGCACACAAACAATTCAGAAAACAATGAGTGCCCACTAGCGTTGCACACCAGTAAAAAATGTAAATTAATATTAAATATTGCTGAAAATAAAAATTTCTCCTATTGTAGTGTAGGTAATGACGGAAATCAGTTCCCTACACTTCAAAGGAGAAACATCGCATGAAAAGTGTAGACCAAAATTTAGTCTTTCGTCAATATTTATCTTTATTACCGCAAAATAAATTCGGTTGTCCAATAAACAATTATCACTATAAAAAGATGACCGATGAGTCTTTAGTGAAGATTTTCCTTTTAGCTGGCTTATTCCGTTGGGAGAGTCTTCGTGAAATTGAGATTGGAATTCGCTCAAAGGAAGCTATCCAGCAAGAATTAAACTTGAAATCAATAAGCGCTGCGCAATTAAGTCGCCGACTTGAAATATTGGATACATCTCAACTAGCAGAAATTCTAGGACAACTCACTCAAAGATATTGGTATCTCAAATCTAGTAAATCAAAGGGAATCAACCCAAATGTGGGTCTTTTAAGAATCATAGATTCATCTCATATTAAGTTACCAAACAATGCAGCTAATTGGACGGCTGTGTCTAAAGATTCTAGTGGAGTTAAGCTTCATCTTCGAATAGTTGTTGCTTCTCCCGATAGTGCCTTTCCTGAAAAAATGATTCCTTCTACTTCGAATATTTCTGATATTGATGCAGTTAACTATTTGATTGAGGCTGATCAAGCACTCTATGTGATGGATCGTGGGTATGCTGAAAAAACAAAAATGGGTGGTTGGCTTCAAAAAGGTGTAAATTTTCTTGTAAGAATTAAAAAAACATTTCGTATGGAAACTCTAAGAGCCTATACACCAGAACTGCCGAATGTAACACGCCATGAGATTGTTTCTATAAAAACTCGGCCTGAAAGGCTGAAATTAATTGAATTTCTAGATGAAGAAGGGACTTCTTACCGTCTTCTCACAAATCGATTAGATTTAACTGAACAAGAAATATTAGATACCTATAAAAATAGATGGTATATCGAACTATTTTTCAAATGGCTAAAACAACATATAAAAGTTAATCATTTATTCAGTAATTCACCTGTTGGTATTTGGAATCAATTATTTATTGCACTAATCACGTATGCATTACTTGAAATACTAAGGCTCTTGAAAGAGCCCAACAAAAACATTTGGCAGTTTTTCAAAACAATACGTCAATATTTAATGGATTCTTGGTCAGAAATCGAAAAGGAATTTAATCGAACCTTAAAGCCTAGTAAGGGAAGACAAAAAATTCCTATAAAAGCTCACAAGGAACTAAATTTCGGTTTTAAAAGTGCCATCGTTAGTCCAATTTCCAAAGAGCATTATGAAAATAAGAGATAGAAAAAGAAAATTAATATGGTAAAAAAAGGGAACTGATTCACTCTCAGGTGCCTGCTCCCTTTTTTAATAAATCACTGCACACGCTGATGTAAGAAAATAGAATAAATGTATTTTTGTTTCAATTATGCAACGCTAGTGATGAGTGCCAGGCACACAAACAATTCAGAAAAACAATAAGGACCAGGCACTCGAACGTTCAAAAAATTGACAGGGGGATGAGTGGAAGATTTCTTGTAGACGATGGCAAAAAAAACTATAGTTAATGGTAGAAGGATAGGTGATTTCCATGAAAGATGCAAAAGAAGCGATATTAGATTATCTGCATTTCCTGCAAGTAGAAAGACAATTATCAGCCAACACGTTATCCTCTTATCGGCGTGATCTTGAAGGATATATCGAACATTTACATAAAGAACTAGGGCTATCCACTTTAAAAGAAATCGAACGGACACATATTTTACTAAGGCTGGAAGCATTAAGAACTCAAGGAATCTCTGCACGAACAATTGCGCGGCACATTTCTTCGATTCGTTCTTTCCATCAATTCTTGTTGCGTGAGAAATTAACCGACATCGACCCGACGATTCATTTGGAAATACCCCAAATCGAACAAAAACTGCCAAAAATTTTATCTATTGAAGAAATCGATATGTTAATTGGGGCGCCCAATCGCAGCAAGCCGCAGGGGCTAAGGGATGTGGCCATGCTGGAGGTGCTGTATGGAACAGGAATGCGCATCAGTGAACTTATCGGATTGAATCTCGAAGATGTTCACTTAACGATGGGCTTCGTCCGGGTATTCGGGAAAGGTGGGAAAGAACGAATTGTTCCTTTAGGGAAAGGAGCAATTCGTGCAATTGATGCGTATTTGCAAAACGCCCGTTCAAAATTACAGGGAGCTTACCCCAAAACGGAAGCTTTTTTTATCAATCAAAGAGGAAAACGTTTAACAAGGCAAGGATGTTGGAAATTATTAAAAGAGCATGCTGCCAAAGCAGATATAAAGAAAGAACTTACACCCCATACGTTAAGGCATAGCTTTGCAACGCATTTAATTGAAAATGGCGCAGATTTGCGAGCCGTTCAAGAAATGCTCGGTCATGCGGATATCTCTACTACCCAGATTTATACGCATATTGGCAAAACAAGACTTTCGGAAGTCTATAAGCAATTCCATCCGAGAGCTTAGTTGGATAAAAACCATCCGATTGAAATGTAAGTGGTGCCGGATTTGTCAAATTATAAAAAGATGCGAAATTATATTTGTAAGATGTCTGACCTTTGTTTAAAATAAAGGTTGTGGAATTTTTTTCTATAGACAGTGTTAAATGAAACTAAAGCCCATTGCACAGTAAGTGCGAAAAAGCCTTGCTAGACTAATTTGTGTTGAGCTGCACTTATAAGGCAATAGTGAGTAGGTGTGGATGATCAACACTTTTTAGTTAGTTGAAAGAGGAGGATAAATCTATGAAACCATTTAAAAAAATACATGTCGTTGTAATGGACTCTGTTGGTATCGGTGAAGCGCCTGATGCAAACATTTTTGGGGATCAAGGTGCAGACACGCTCGGTCACATCGCCGAGGAAATGAAAGGGCTAACAATGCCGAATATGGGCGCTTTAGGCCTATCAAATATTCGTGAAATAAAAGGCGTTGAAACAGCTGCCGAGCCAAAAGCCTTCTATGGCATGATGCAAGAAGCATCCGTCGGAAAAGATACAATGACTGGGCACTGGGAAATTATGGGATTAAATATCGATAAACCATTCAAAGTATATCCAGAAGGGTTCCCTATTGAACTCATTGAGAAATTAGAAGCCAAAATTGGACGTAAAGTGATTGGGAATGTACCAGCTAGCGGAACAGCAATTATAGATGAATTAGGACCTGAGCATATGGAAACTGGTGCGATTATCGTTTATACATCAGCTGATCCGGTATTGCAAATTGCAGCCCATGAAGAAATAGTTCCACTGGACGAGATATATAAAATTTGTGAAATCGCCCGGGAATTGACACTTGAGCCGGAATATTTGGTTGGCCGTGTCATAGCACGTCCTTTCATAGGAACGCCAGGCAACTTTTCGCGTACATCGAATCGTCATGACTACGCTCTCAAACCGTTCGGACGTACAACGATGAACGAATTGCAAGACGCGAAACTGGATGTCATTGCCGTAGGGAAAATCTCGGACATCTTTAATGGTGAAGGGGTAACTGAAAGTATCCGTACAAAAGATAACACAGATGGAATGGACAAATTTACGGAAGTTGTAGCGCGCGATTTCCATGGAATCAGCTTCTTGAATCTTGTAGATTTTGATGCTAACTTCGGGCATCGCCGCGATCCTATAGGATATGGACAAGCTTTGGAAGAATTTGACCGCCGTTTGCCTGAAGTAATCAATAATTTAAGCGAAGACGATTTACTGATCATCACTGCTGACCATGGGAATGATCCCACTTTCCCAGGAACGGATCATACACGTGAATATGTGCCATTAATTGTTTATTCTAAAAGATTTGCCGTGGGCCGCGAACTGCCAATACGTAAAACATTTGCAGATATTGCTGCTACGATTGCGGACAACTTTAACGTTGAAGCACCACAATTTGGCACTAGTTTTTTATCAAATTTAAAGTAGGGGGCACATTCACATGAGAATGGTCGATATCATTGAAAAAAAACGTAACGGGGAAGAATTAACAAAGGAAGAAATCCGTTTCTTTGTCCAAGGATATACAGAAGGCTCAATTCCTGATTATCAAGTAAGCAGCTTAATGATGGCAATATATTTCCAAGATATGAATGATCGCGAGAGAGCGGACTTGACAATGGCGATGGTGGAATCCGGAGACCAAATTGATTTATCCGGAATCGAAGGTGTCAAGGTGGATAAACATTCCACTGGCGGTGTAGGCGATACGACAACCCTTTCACTGGCTGCCATGGTTGCGGCATGTGGTGTACCGGTTGCCAAAATGAGTGGCCGTGGCTTGGGCCATACAGGGGGAACGATTGATAAACTGGAAGCGATTGAAGGCTTTCATGTCGAATTGACAACAGAACAATTTATGAAACAGGTCAATGACATCGGCACAGCTGTTATTGGACAAAGCGGGAATTTGACTCCTGCAGATAAAAAGTTGTATGCATTGCGCGATGTTACTGGTACAGTACCAAGCATTCCTTTAATCGCAAGCTCGATTATGTCTAAGAAAATTGCCGCTGGAGCAGATGCGATCGTACTTGATGTGAAGACGGGCGATGGCGCGTTTATGAAAACTTTTGAAGATGCAGAAAGTCTAGCGCATGCCATGGTTCAAATCGGCAATAATGTAGGCCGTAACACAATGGCCATTATCTCTGATATGAGTCAGCCACTCGGCTTTGCAATCGGCAATGCTTTGGAAGTAAAGGAAGCAATCGATACTCTGAAAGGTCAAGGTCCTGAAGATTTGATGGAACTTTGCTACACGCTCGGCTCTCAGATGGTTGTTTTAGGCGGCAAAGCCACGACAATCGAAGAAGCCCGCAAAAAACTACAGGAAGTAATTGCAAACGGCCAAGCATTGGAAGTGTTTAAAAAATTCATTGAAGCCCAAGGTGGCGACGCTTCGGTTGTGGAAAATCCAGCCTTGCTTCCTCAGGCAAAATATCAAATCGAACTTCCTGCGCGCTCGTCGGGATATGTTGCACAGATTGAAGCGGACGATGTAGGTGTGGCTGCAATGCTGCTTGGAGCAGGACGTGCTACAAAAGAATCAACAATTGACTTATCTGTTGGTCTTGTTCTCCGCAAAAAAGTAGGGGACCGCGTTGAAGAAGGCGAATCGCTAGTAACGATTCATACGAATACTGAAGACATCAATGAAATCAAAGAAAAACTTTATCAACATATCGTGATTTCAAGTGAAAAAGTTGAAGCACCAACATTAATTAAACAAGTGATTACAAAGTGACGATTTGATTTATTTTATTGGTTGAGTTCAGAGTGTGGACAAAGTGGATATTCGACTTTGTCCACACTTTTTTAGGTTATTCCGGATAGCCCAGAAAGCTTGAAAACGCTTGGCAGACAGAAGGAATACAATTTAGAGAAGACCTGAGTTGAATAAAACAATCGTGAAGGGACGAACGATACAACCAACGCAGGATGAAGGCGTTTGTCAACAGTCTGACCATTTTCCCTCTAGAAGGAAAATGGTTTTTTTGATTTAGCCTAACTTGATTTCCGTTGCGAAGGACGCGCATCAAACGGCACCGCTCGAGCCTGTATTCTCTCACTCGGCTGTCCCTCCAGTAGTTGCCCCACCACTCGAATCAATTTATATAATATCAATTTCTTAATATTAATTAATCCATTATTATAAGAAATTTTTCTACTTCTGTTCCGGCCTCATTTTTGTCTTGAGAGAATTCGACTGGCTTTGTGAGCGAATCAAGTCAATTAAAGCTTCACACGTAAGAATCAGCTCCTTGTCTGGAAAATAGATGCACTCATTGAAACTATAGTATGATAATTTGTTTAATTATGTTAAAATAAGGGTCATTCATAACTATTTTATCTGCTTTAACCATTAGGACAAATAAGATTGAAGAAGGGATTATATGAGCAAGATATGGACAGGGAGATTTGAAGGGTATTCGTTGGATTATTTCAAGAAGGATTTACTATCCGGAACGATTGTCGGAATCGTAGCAGTTCCTTTGGCGATGTCCTTTGCAATCGCATCAGGAGTGAAACCGGAATATGGAATATATACCGCAGTAATTGCAGGGATCTTAATCTCTTTACTAGGTGGTTCAAAATATCAAATCGGGGGTCCTACAGGTGCCTTTGTACCGATTCTATTAGGGATTGTTATTGCTTACGGATACGAAAATTTGCTGCTTGCCGGGTTAATGGCCGGCATCATGCTCGTTTTAATGGGGCTATTCAGATTGGGTTCCCTTATAAAATACATTCCAAGACCAGTAACAATCGGATTTACCGCAGGAATAGCAGTTATTATTTTTGCAGGTCAGCTAGCTAATTTCCTTGGTTTAAGGGACATTGAACAGCACGAGAGATTCCTGGATAATATGCTGGAAATCGGAAGTCATCTTCATACAGTTAATGTTTACAGTATCTTAGTAGCGATGATTTGCTTTCTCGTCATGTTAGGGACTCCGAGAGTGCTTCCAAAAGTGCCTGGCGCGTTAGTTGGTATTGTGGTTTCCGCTGTTGCAACAGTGCTTTTCTTTAATGGACAAGTTGCTACAATCGGCTCGACATATGGTTCCATCCCTAATGAATTGCCGAATTTTGGGATACCCGAAATCACTATGGACAAGATTATGATGTTGTTAGGTCCGGCATTTGTAATAGCAATGCTCGGGGGAATAGAGTCGCTTCTATCCGCTGTTGTTGCAGACGGCATGACGAAAAGCAAACATAATAGCAATAGAGAATTGCTCGGTCAGGGAATAGCAAATATTGTGACGCCATTATTTGGTGGTATTCCCGCTACAGGGGCGATTGCCCGGACAGCAACCAACATTAAATCCGGTGCAGCTTCGCCAATATCTGGTATAGTTCACTGCATATTTGTTTTGTTGACTTTGCTTGTGTTGGCACCATTTGCCGTTCATATTCCTCTTGCATCTTTGGCACCTGTTTTAATGATGGTAGCCTGGAACATGAGTGAAAGAAAGCACTTTGCACATATATTAAAGTTGAAATCAGGCGATTCGTTAGTATTAGTGGTTACGTTTCTACTAACTGTATTTGCAAGTTTAACGGTTGCCGTTGAAGTCGGGCTATTGACTTCGCTTGTTTTATTTACAAAGCGAATGAGCGGGATGCTTGTTGTCTCTAAAGTGCTGCCGGATCATTCTAACGATGCCGGTAAAGTGAATGCCGAAGTCGTCAGTTCCGGCCATGACTGTCCGCAAGTCTGTATCTATTCTGTGGAGGGGCCGCTATTCTTTGGCTCGGCCCAAACTTTTGAACAATCCATACTACCATCTATGAATCGGAGTCCTTTAGTGTGCATTTTACGTTTAGGCAAAGTTTCGCTAATTGATACAACAGGGGAAGAATACTTCCGTAATATACTAAGGGATTATCAAAGTCGCGGTTGCACAATGTTGCTTACGGGCGTCCGGCCTAATTTAATGAAAAGCTTTGATCAAACCGGTTTGACAGCGGAAATCGGGGAAGAGAATTTTTATGCTCATACGGGAGATGCCATTGACCGGGCAATATCTAGCCTAAACCATGATGCCTGTCATGGCTGCAAACATTTCGCCTTCAAGGAATGTACAAAACTAGTTCGGCCAGTAATGCAGCAAAAATAAGTTAATAGAAAAAAGAAGGTGCAGCCTGCTGTTTGTTGAGAGAACAAGTTGTAGGGGTTACCTTCTTTTTTTCTCTTTTAATACCAAATTGCACTTAGACTTATGTTAATAATCTGCTCGTTTCATACCCGATGGCCGCCAAATAAAGAAATGTGTGATCTATTAATTTGTTTCATGCCAAAAGTAAAATGGATGAACCCCCAATTGAAATGTAAACTAAAACAATGAATAAATATTCAATTTGACGTCCAGGATAGTATGCGTGTGTATTTATCGGATGGCTGGAAGTAAACCGGAAATATTGGGACAAACAAGGTTGTGACAAAAGTTGGTGTCACAGCCATTTTTTATGTTTAAAAAAGAAGGTTTTATACCATACTTAATTTTGGTAAAGCAATATTATTTTAGCAAATATATAAGAAACTTGCATATTTGCATACAGGACAGATATGGCTATATTTTTAGGCCATCGCTTGATCGTTATTACCCGTATAGTATTGGCACACTTTTAATTCCACTGAAAGTTTGCAAGAGACCTCCATCAACATTGAGAACGAAAAGGAACTATTAGTACGAGGACTGAACATCCTACAACAAACTTCATTTGTAGATAAATCCGAATATGCAGCTTGATTGCTTATCAATTTTGTCGCATTTTCTCTAGTTTCGGCGAATTTCTTCTAGTCTTGTCAGCAAAGAAGGATATGACAAGGAAATGTGGAATTTAGGATTCTTAAGAGGAGGCGAATTAACAAAATGAACTACGAAATTAATATGCACTTAAACGATATAGCAGTCATCAGACTCTTTGGAGAACTGGATCATCACGAAACTGAAAAAATTCGCACGCATATTTCGAAAACGATTTTACAAGGAAATTTGACGACGATAATTTGGAATCTGGAAAGATTGAACTTTATGGATAGCTCAGGGATTGGCTTGATACTAGGGCGGATGAGGGAGTTAAGTGCAGTTGATGGACAAACGCTCATTTTAAATCCATCTAATACAATGAAAAAAATATTTCAATTTTCAGGTTTAGCTTCGTTCATGATGGAGGGTACAGAAGCAGATGCAATTTTACATGCAAGGGGGATTGTGAATGGATAACGAAATGACGCTTTCATTTGTAGCAATTAGTGAAAATGAGAGTCTTGCGAGAATGGCAATTACTAGTTTTGTTGCTCAACTTGACCCAACCATTGACGAACTTTCAGAGTTTAAAACGATCGTTTCAGAAGCTGTATCCAATGCAATTATCCATGGATATGACGAAGATGGCAAAGGGATCGTTACTGTTCATGCAGTGAGGGATGGAGACTTGGTTTCTGTCGCCGTGAAGGATAATGGGAAAGGAATTTTCGATGTGAAAAAGGCGATGGAGCCGTTATTCACTTCGAAGGCAGAAATGGAGCGTTCCGGGATGGGCTTTACCATCATGGAGAGCTTTGCAGACAATCTGCAAGTTGAATCAGAGCCCAATGTAGGGACTGTTATTACTTTTTCAAAAAAATTTTTTTCAGTAAAGATGCCTCAAATCTCGTAGTGCAGCTTTTAAATAGTCGTCACTTAAATGGTGTATAGCAGCTAATCAAATGACTTATCAAATGGAATAACAATCAATTTTATGTGGACGCAAATACGGAGGTATTTGATAGAAGTTAGGGGGATGAGGACAATCGAACAGCCGTCCAATAATGTTTTGTTGACACAAGAGGAAATGCGCGGGCTGATTGAAAAAGCGCAGATAGGTGATGTTGAAGCCAGAAAACAAATGATTGAAGGCAATACACGGCTCGTATGGTCGATTGTTCAACGCTTTGCTTCTCGCGGGGTGGAGCTTGAAGACTTGTTCCAGATTGGTTGTATCGGATTGATGAAATCCGTGGACAAGTTTGATCTATCTTATGACGTGAAATTTTCAACCTATGCTGTTCCGATGATAATTGGAGAAATCCAGCGGTTTTTGCGTGACGATGGCATGGTGAAAGTCAGTAGGTCGATACGCGAGTTGAACTATAAAATTCGTCATGCGACAGATGAGTTTTTAAAAACAAATGAAAAGCCTCCTTCCATTTCTGAATTAGCCGACATATTGGGTGTAACCCAGGACGAGGTGCTTGTGGCAACTGATGCTATGCGTGATCCGGCTTCATTGCACGAACAGCTTTTCGAAAGTGAAGGAGACTCCATCACGCTGATGGACCAGATGAAAGATGAGAAGTCGGAGCTCCCGTTCCAGTACATTCCATTGAAGGAAGTTTTGACGAAGCTGGATAAGCGGGAACAGGCCATTATCTATTTAAGGTATTACTTAGACTTAACTCAAACCGATATTGCAGAAAGGTTAGGAATATCACAAGTTCAAGTTTCGCGTTTAGAAAAGAAGATTTTGGCGCAACTTAAGTCTTGGATGGAAACCAATTCATCACGAACTACTAAAAAGACGGTGAGTAAATGAGTAATCAGGTTTTTGCATCAATTGATGAAGCAAAAGACTTTTTGTATAGTAAATTTGGAAAAGACGAATCCTTTGATGTATGTATCAAGGACCTACATGTCAGAACTTTGCCCATACTCTGTGTTTATATAAGTGGGCTTGTGGATGCAGCCACACTTACGGTTCAACTGACGCCTCTCTTCACTCATACTTTTGAGAATGAACAGCATGAGATTGCGATTAAAGATGAAGTGCAATATTTTAATGACCATTTCAACTTTTATGGGAAATCCGAACCGAAAGATAAAAACGAGTTCATGTTAGGCGTATTAAGCGGACAAGTCGGTATCATAACGGCAAATGGTTTTGGCTATTTATTGGAGTTGAGAAATTATCCTGGCCGCCAGCCGGAAGAACCGGATAATGAAAAAGTGATTCGAGGTTCACGTGATGGTTTTGCAGAAAATATTATGCTGAATACCGCATTGATCCGCCGTCGTATACGTGACCCTCAATTACGCTTTGAACTTCACAAAGTATCGTCGCTCGGTCAAACCGATTTAGCGATTACTTATATGAAAGATATCGTGAACCCAAAGCATTTAGATTGGGTGCATAAAAGACTGAAGGAGATAAAACATGACGGTCTTACGATGGCGGATAAATCATTGGAGGAATGGCTTTTTAAACAGAAGTTTCATCCTTTGCCATTTGTTCGCTACTCGGAAAGGCCCGACATTGTTGCTGCACACTTACTTGAAGGGCATATTGCCATTGTTGTCGACACTTCACCTTCAGTCATCATCATTCCGGTATCCATGTTCCATTTATTGCAGCATGCCGAAGAATACCGTCAAGCACCGCTTATCGGGACAACCTTTCGTTTTTTAAGATACTTTGCTGCATTTTTCAGTCTGACATTGTTGCCAATTTGGTATTTACTAGCCACGAATGAACAATACTTGCCCGCGGGACTGGATTTTATAGGGGCTAAGGAGAAATCCGAAATCCCATTATTTTTACAAATCATTATTGCTCACTTAGGATTAGAGTATTTGCGCATAGCAGCAATTCATACACCCACGCCACTTTCGACCGCCATGGGGTTGGTAGCCGGTATTATAATCGGGCAGATTGCGATTGACGTAGGGTTATTCTCTCCGGAAGTTGTCCTCTATTCGGCTGTAACAGCGATTTTCTCATTCTCTATCCCGACCTTCGAGCTCAGTACTGCAGTGAAGTATTTTCAATTCTTCATTTTGCTTGCCACCGTTGCGGCAGGACCTAGCGGATTCTTCATATCGATCTGGGTCATTTTCTCGTACCTATGCTCATTAAAGCCGATGAAAGTGCCATATATGTGGCCGCTTGTTCCGTTCTTCCCTAAAGCGTTTAGCCGAATATTCATCCGATTTCCGATGGCAGATGATGCACTCAGACCATATATCGTCGGTGCAAAGCAACGAAAACGTGCATAAAAGTGCCGTTGCGTTAAGTTTCTACCTATGATAAAGTTCATCATAAGGTACTACAATTGCGATATTGGGGATGATTTACCTTGTTTCGCACGCAACGGAGGAGAGCGACATGCATTTATATGGGACACAAAAAGTAAATGAAAACGGTCATCTGACGATTGGTGGAGTTGATACGATCGAGCTTGCAAAAGAATACGGCACTCCACTTTTCGTTTATGATTTACAACTAATAAGAGAGCGCGCCCGTGGATTTATCGAAACATTCCATCAACTCGGGGTGAAAGCTGAAGTGGCCTATGCATCAAAAGCTTTTTCATGCATAGCTATTTACCAACTTGCCAAGGAAGAGAATCTATCTTTGGATGTTGTTTCAGGCGGAGAATTATATACGGCCATTCAAGCTGGTTTTCCTTCTGAAAGGATTCACTTCCATGGAAATAATAAATCTTCCTTCGAGTTAGAGCTTGCATTTGACTCCAATGTAGGCTGCATCGTCGTTGATAACTTCTATGAAATTGAACTGTTGAAAGAAATCGCGCAAGCTAAGCAGCAATCAATGCGTATTTTACTGCGAGTAACACCAGGTGTTGAAGCACATACACATGACTTTATTACAACAGGGCAAGCAGACTCCAAATTTGGATTTGACTTAAATAATGGACAAGCCGACGAGGCATTCCTCAAAGTGAAAGACGACGAATACTTAAATGTTCTAGGTCTACATTGTCATATTGGTTCACAAATCTTTGAGACGGATGGATTCAGCTTGGCCGCCGAAAAATTGATGAATAAAATTAGTGCGTGGAAAGAGGCATATGGTTTCCACTGTACTGTGTTAAATTTAGGTGGCGGATTCGGCATTCGTTATACGGAAGAGGACACACCCTTGGAACCCCAAGTATATGTAAAAGAAATGATTGAGACAGTACAAAGTTTTGCAGGCAAGTTGAATTTGTCGATGCCGGAGATTTGGATTGAACCAGGCCGTTCACTTGTTGGGGATGCTGGTACCTCTCTATATACAGTCGGTTCGCATAAAACTGTTCCAAATATTCGCGAATACATAGCAGTGGATGGCGGAATGAGTGATAATATCCGTCCAGCACTTTATGAAGCAAAATATGAGGCGGTTGTCGCTAATAAAGCAAATGAAGATAAATCCAATACTTACACGGTAGCTGGAAAACTATGTGAATCCGGTGACAAATTGATTGTTGACGCATTATTGCAACCTACAGAACCGGGCGATATACTAGCTGTTTTCTGTACAGGTGCTTATGGTTATTCTATGGCGTCGAATTATAACCGCATTCCCCGGCCGGCAGTCGTGTTTGTAGAAGAAGGTCAACATCAATTAGCAATCAATAGAGAAAGCTACGAGAATATTATTCAGAACGATCTTGCGCTATCTTTGAAAAGAGGGTGAGTCCGTTTATGAAAATGTCAAGATGGTGGGTCCTCGGGTTGCTGGTAGTTTTTAGTATCATTTGGGCTCTGATTTATATTTTCCTCATCATTCCAAATGTCTCAATGGATTAAGTGTAATCTTCATCAATCGTTAATAAATAGTGGCAAAGTTGATTCCTTGCTTTAAATCATGTAGTATATTTAAAGATGTTGTACTGATAGAAAACGAGGGAATGTTATTCATGTTAATACGCTATAAAAAATCTTTTGAAAAAATAGCAATGGGTCTGCTTTCGTTCATGCCTTCTGAGAAGGATGTAAAGCATTTAATGGAAACAATTCATTCATATGAAGAGAAAAACAATTGGCATTTATATTTATGGAAAAAAGATGAAGAATATATTGGCATAGTAGGAGTGATTGAGGAGGACATGGTGGCGACTGTCCAACATATCACGGTTGTCCCTTCATACAGAGGAGAGGGCATAGCGATTACAATGCTGAAGGAATTATTGAATACAGGGCAATTCAGTGAGTTAAATGCAAATGAGCATACAAAACCTTTTATAGAAAAATGTTTACCCATAGTAGAAGAGGCAGACGACTCGAAGTAACGTCAGCCTCTTCTTCTTTTTTAATAGCAGCATTGATGAAATGGCAGGAACCCCGAGGCTTCATGTACTTCTTTTTCTCGATATTTCCAGAATCCGATTGTTTCGTGCTTCAAGAATATCTGTGCGATCGCGCAGCATATGTTTATGAAGAAGGTAGTCTTTTGGCATCGATGGTAGTTCTTTCATTTTCTTGTTAACCAAGGAGGCGAGAGTTTCGTTCTTCAATACGATTTGGAACCCTTTAAACGGTTCACCATTCTCAATTGCCTTCAAGCTCATTACGCAGTCTTTACATAATTCATCGAAGCCAATAAATTCAAAGAACGCTGAAGAGTGATTCATGGTAAAGTTCTTTTGTGCCTTTTTTAATATTTTCATAGCGCCAATTGTATTGTTTCGGCGCCAATGATACATGCCGGTTGCAAGTTGGACATATCCTACCAAGGGATGATTTTTTTCGCCAGGGGCTATACTTTTCCAATATTCCTCTAACACTTCATGACATTCAAAATAATCTTGATTGCCGTTAAAATATGTACAAAATTCTACATACAATGGGTGAAACAATGGATGCATAACAATCCTCTTTCCTAATTGCTAAAATTTGATTTAAAATACATAAGGTACACATACTCATAATATATAAAAGAAAACGAACAAACGTCAGGTGGTTGACACATGTATGAAGTAAAATTAGAAGCCTTTACCGGACCTCTTGATTTATTATTGCACTTAATTCATCGCTTGGAAATTGATATATATGATATTCCAATGGCTGAGCTGACTTCACAATATATTGATCATATCCATGCAATGAAAGAATTGGAGCTGAACGAAGCGAGCGAATATCTGGTAATGGCTGCAACACTGCTGGCGATCAAAAGCCGTATGCTTCTTCCCATTCATGAGGGTGAAATGGAAGAGGCTGAATTTGAGGTGGATGGGCCAGATCCACGTGAAGAGCTCGTAACAAAACTAATCGAATATAAAAAGTACAAGGAAGCTGCAGTGGAGCTAAAGGAACTCGAAGAAAATCGTGCCCAAGTCTATACTCGTCCACCAAGTGATCTATCAGGCTTTGTTCCAGATGAACAACTTGCTCTTTTTGATTTGAATGTCAATGTTTACGATATGTTGAGTGCTTTTCAAAAGCTGCTCCGCCGTAAACAATTAAAAAAGCCATTATCAACCAGAGTGGCCAGACAGGAAATATCGGTAAAGGAACAAATGATTGCCGTCATAGATTCTTTGAAACTGAATGGTGGGAAATCTAACTTCTCCGATTTATTCCCATACGAAGATAAATCTACAATTATTGTAACGTTTTTATCGATACTCGAGCTAATGAAACGACATGTCGTTTTTGTAGAGCAAAAAAACAACTTCGAAGATTTAACGGTGACTTTACAAAAGGAGGCAACCTACGATGAACTTGAACAGTTTGATGGCCAAAATTGAAGCATTACTTTTCGTAGTAGGGGACGACGGAGTAACGGCCAAACAACTATCCCAACTATTGGAAGTTGATATGATGGAAATCGAGGCGGCATTGAGTGAACTTGCAACCAATTACAGTGAAAACGAAGAGCGCGGTCTCGAATTAAAAACGTTGGCGGGTACATACCAATTGACAACGAAACCAGAACTGGCAGATACGATTAAAAAACTAGTAGAAAATCCAAATAGCCAAGTCCTGACTACTGCATCACTGGAAGTTTTGGCAATCATTGCGTACAAGCAACCCATCACCAGAACTGAAATTGAAGATTTGCGAGGGGTGAAAAGTGAAAGGCCGATTCAAACTCTCGTGTCCCGCGCTCTTGTACAAGAAGTCGGAAGAGCAGAAGGTACGGGCCGTGCCATACTTTATGGAACAACGAAAGAATTCCTGAACTATTTTGGTCTGAAAGACTTGAACGAACTCCCGCCATTGCCTGAAGGAACTACGGTGGATGACAATGAAGAAACAGATTTATTTATGACAAAGTTCCAAGAAGCATTCAATTCTAAAGAATAACTTCCCCCATTCATGGAGTGTTTCTTATGAGACCCGAAATGATGTGGTTATAATTTGCATTTGATTTAAAAAAGGAGTGGCTCGTTGAAAAAAATTGCAAAAGTCTTTTTTGCGTTTATCTGTATGATGGTTGTATTTTTTTCTGTGACGCAAGCAGCAAGTGCTTCCTACGCTGTTATTGACGCAGAGACGGGGAGGCTGCTAGAAGGCAGCAGTCCACATAGTCGTATGCCGATTGCAAGCTTGACGAAAATTTGGACAGCTCTTATCGCGATTGAAAATAGTGAACTGGATGATGAAGTTACAATTTCCCAGAAAGCGGCTTTAAGTGAGGGTTCTTCCATCTATCTGGAACCCGGAGAGAAAATCAAAGTCGAAACTTTGTTGTATGGGTTGATGCTTAGGTCGGGAAATGATGCAGCTCATGCATTGGCGGAACATGCGGGAGGTTCGGTCGAGGGATTTGTTGATTTGATGAATGAAAAGGCGGATTTATATAGCCTGAATAATACCGACTTTACAAACCCATCTGGATTGCATCATGATATCCATTTATCTTCCGCATACGATACTGCGCAAATGCTAAGAATCGCCTTGCAAAATGAAACATTTAAGAAAATCTCCTCAACAATCAATTATAAGAGTCCAGATAAAGGTGTGACATGGCAAAACAAACATCGGCTTCTTCGCCAGCAGGTGGGTGCAGTTGCCGGGAAAACAGGTTTTACAAAAGTTGCAGGAAGAACATTGGCAACTTACTTTGAGGAGGGTGACAAAAAAGTAATCGTCGTAACCTTGAGCGAATCAAATGATTGGCAAGTACATAGAGGGCTTGCGAACAAGATTTTTGATAACTACGATTATGTCACTGTCGCAGATCAAGGAGACTATCAAGCGACAGAGGAGAAATCAGTGGAATTATCAAAGCCGATTTCTATTCTTCTTAATAAAGAGGAAGAGAAGAAAGTGCGGAATGTCCTCCATTTATCTAGGAAACAGGGGCAATTTGGCATTTGGCATGTTATGCTGAATGATGAAAGCATTTATGCAACAAGAGTGAATGTGAAAGAATAATTTAAAGTACTATGGCACTGCTAAGTTTTTAGGACTGCATTTAAAGCAGTCTCAGACTGTTGACAAACGCTTTCAACCTGCGTTGGTTGTCTCGTTCGTCCCCTCGTGAACGTCATGTTCTACTCGGGTCTTCACTCGACTGCCCGCCTTGCTTGCGAAGCGTTTTCAAGACAGTCTGAATAATCCTTTATTTGTAAGGAGATAACCTAAAAAACGTGTAGACAAAGTCGAGTATCGACTATGTCTACACTCTGGGGCTGCATTAAAGCAGTCTTATTTTTTGTGCAATTTGAGAAATTTGTCGAAATATATTTATGGGGTCTCAGGATGGACAAGTGCTAAATAACTATAAATTCCTGTCAAAATAGTGAAACAACTTAGTAAATAAGCTGTTTTTCTTTAATAATACCGTAGAATATGACATAATTTTTAGGCAGACTTATATGTGCTTACTCGGATGAATGAGGTGGAATAATGGAAAGATTACAAAAAGTGATTGCATATGCCGGTGTCGCTTCAAGGCGAAAGGCAGAACAATTAATTCTGGAAGGTAAAGTAAAGGTAAATGGAAAAGTAGTAAAAGAACTCGGTACGAAAGTTTCAAATTCGGATTCAATTGAAGTCAATGGAATCAAACTTGAAAAAGAGGATAAAGTATACTTCCTGCTTTATAAACCTAGAGGGATTATTTCGGCTGTCACGGACGATAAGGGTAGAAAAACCGTTACAGACATATTTAAAAAACATGTGCACCAACGTATTTTCCCGGTTGGACGACTGGACTACGATACTTCAGGCTTATTGTTGTTAACTAATGACGGCGAATTCGCTTACCAAATGACGCATCCCAAGTTCAAAATCGATAAAACTTATATTGCGCGTGTAAAAGGTATACCGACAATTGAAGGACTTAAGAAATTGCAGCGCGGAATTAAATTGGAGGACGGTAAAACGGCACCTGCCAAGGTTAGTATGACGTCATTTGATGAAAAAGCACAAAAAGCCATTTGCGAGATTACAATCCATGAAGGCAGAAATCGCCAAGTGCGCCGCATGTTTGAAGCAATCGGGACACCTGTTGTAAAACTGAAACGCGAACGCTTTGCTTTCCTGGATTTAGCGGGATTGATGCCTGGAGAATATAGAGAACTGACTAAACATGAAGTGAAATTACTTCGTGTCCTTTCCGATACAGGTAAGATTGAATAGAAAAAGTCCTAGAAAACGTTCATAAATCAGTCAAAAACAATAGCATACCAATTTTTTCTGTTTGCTATAATAAAAAAGATTGTACAGTTTTCGCAGGGAGGAAACACAAATGGATAAGAAAAAGAAACGATCAATCACCCGTGGTGCTATCCTCGTTGTTCTTTTAGCAGCAATTGTATATACTGTCTATACTTCTGCGACAAATGACAAGGTTAAAGTTTTGCAAGTAGGCGACAAAGCACCTGATTTTGAATTGGTGGATCTATATGAAAGCGATTTAAAGCATCGCCTTTCCGATTACGAGGGCAAAGGAGTCTTCTTGAATTTCTGGGGAACTTGGTGTGAACCATGCAAAAAAGAGATGCCGGCAATGTCCCGTCAATATGCCAATTATAAAGAGCAGGGTGTCGAAGTGTTAACAGTCAATATTGCTCAAACAGATTTTGAAGTGAAAAAATTTCTTGAAAGCTTAGATGTACACTTCCCTGCTGTTATTGATCAAACAAAGGCGGTTATGACGGCATATAATGTCAATCCTTTACCTACAACAATTTTAATTAATCCAGAAGGTAGAGTTGAAAAAATCATTACTGGTGAAATGAGCGAAAGACAAATCGCCTCATATATGGAGTCAATCAAGCCAGAACAGGAGTAATTTATATGGAAAAAATTATTTGTGTTTGTGGTCATGAAAATCCAGCTGGTACCAAACTTTGCGGAAAGTGTGGTCGACCACTAACAGAAGAGGCAAAATCGAGCAAGATCGTTGATATGAAATATGATGGTGCTGCGATTCGTTCAAAAACTCGCAACAAGTCGATGGTCGATAAAATCTGGAATTTCTTCTCGAGTGTGAAAGTAGGAATTTCACTAATTATCATAAACCTTATTGCAGCATCTATCGGGACGATTTTCCCGCAAGAGTTTTATATCAGTGTTTCGACGGATGCCGAAAAAGAAGCTTATTATGAAAATACTTATGGATCGCTCGGAAAATTATACTATGAACTTGGACTTTCCGATGTTTATAGTTCTTGGTGGTTCCAAATACTAGTAGGAATGCTGGCCATTTCAATTATCGTTGCAAGTATCGACCGCGGAATTCCATTGCACCGATCCCTAAAAAATCAGCGGGTAAAACGGCATGAAAGCTTTTTGAAACGTCAACGCATCATTGCTGAAGGTCCAATCATAAACGGTGATTCAGCGAATACATTGAACTTGATCGAAGAAAAAATGAAAAAGCTGAAATACAAAGTTCGGCGTGATGGAAATGCTCTCCTTGCTGAGCGGGGGCGTTTTTCCCGTTATGGTCCATACATAAATCACGTAGGTCTAATCATTTTTCTGGCTGCCGTAATGCTTCGACTTGTTCCGGGATTCTACGTGGATGAGTCCATGTGGGTCCGTGAAGGCGAAATGCGTGCAGTGCCGGGCATGGAAGGCTACTTTATTGAAAATGAGAAATTCATTCTAGAGATGCATGATAATGAGAAGACTGAAAACCAGGAACTTCAAGGAGTAAACGTTGTTGCGAAAAACTATCAAACCAACGCTAAATTATATAAGCAAACGGATGATGCGGTACCAGGTAAAGCGGATGATTTAGAATTGGTGAAAGAATACTCCATACGTGTAAATCACCCACTGCAACACGAGGGCTATTCATTCTATCAAATGGATTTTCGATTAAATGAAATTAAAGCAATGAACTTTGTCCTGACAAATAAGGAAACAGGCGAATCTTTTGGGGAAGTGCACGTTGATCTAACAAATCCCCAAGATGAGTATGTAATAAATGACCAAACGAAAGTTCAATTACTTGGTTACTATCCTGACTTCTCTGGATTTGAGAATGGCGAGCCGCAAACGGCAACACCAAATCCGAACAACCCAGCCTTTATTTTTAAAATGACGACACCGGACAAACCAGAGGGGGAAGTAAGTTTTGTGGCAATTCAGCAAACGGTCGAACCGAATGGTGATAATGCATATAAAATGGCATTCAAAAGTGTTGAAACAAGAAATATGACTGGTTTAACAGTGCATAAAGACAGTTCAATACCATTCCTGGCAATTGGTGGAGCGATCTTCATGATTGGGGTGGCAATTGGTTCTTATTGGAATCATCGCCGTTTATGGGTTGAGCAATTAGATGATGGGTCAATTCGTCTTGCTGCACATACAAACAAAAATTGGTTTGGTATCAAGAAAGATATAGATGCAGTGGTTGAATTCGCACATCTTCCCAAATATATTGATCAATCAGATGATGATGCAGAAAAGGAAAAGGAAGGTGACAGCACCTTATGAGTTTAATTAGTTTAAGTGGCAACCTGCTATATGTAGCATTTATAGCATACTTAGTGGGGACCCTGTTATTTGGCGGAGCTATAAAAAGTTCTAAACCGGATGGTGCGGTGAGTCGGGCGGACAAATGGGGTAAATTGGCCCTAATCGTTACGATTATTGGATTCTTGGCACATCTTAGCTATTTCATCACCCGTTGGATTCATAAAGGACATGCCCCTGTAAGTAATATGTTCGAATTTACTACTGCGTTCGGCATGTTCATAATTGCGGCATTCATCCTGATATACTATATGTATCGATTAACAGCACTCGGACTAGTGGCATTACCTGTTGCCTTACTAATAATAGGTTACGCAGCGATGTTCCCGAACAGTGTGGATCCGCTTGTGCCATCACTTCAGAGTCATTGGTTGACAATTCACGTTATTACCGCTGCAATGGGGCAATCAATCTTGGCAATAAGTGCGGTGGCAGGTTTATTATATTTATTGAAATCCATTAATCCTAAAATTCAGTCTAAGAGTCGTTTTTGGATGGAAGCGGTATTATATTTTGGTGTCCTTGTAATAGGATTCATTCTCGCAACGGTTCTATTTAAAGGCGTGGGGTACGAAGCGGACTTTACTTATATTGATACCCAAAAAGCGGAACAAGAAATAACATATAATATGCCGGCTGTCTTCGGCATGAATGATTATACATTATTAACTGAAAATGTAATGAATCCAATTGTGGAAATGCCTGCAGTAATAAATGCGAAAAAATTAACAACTGTTTTCTGGTCATTCATTATCGGTTCGGTCATCTATATAATCGTACGATTAGTTGCACGAAGAAGCATTTTGAGCATGCTGCATCCTTTAGTGCAGAAAGTTAATTTAAACTTGCTGGATGAAGTTGGTTATCGTTCTGTATTAATTGGTTTCCCTGTATTCACATTAGGGGCGCTAGTATTCGCGATGATTTGGGCACAGGAAGCGTGGGGTCGTTATTGGGGTTGGGACCCGAAAGAGGTTTGGGCTCTTATTACATGGCTTTTCTATGCTGCATACCTTCACTTGCGTTTATCAAAAGGCTGGGAAGGAAAAAAATCAGCATGGCTTGCAGTAGTCGGATTTGCCATCATCCTCTTTAACTTAATTGTTGTGAACTTGGTAATCGCTGGCTTGCACTCTTACGCTGCAAACTGAAATCATGAAAGTTCTCCCCGTTGACTGGGGAGGACTTTCTTTTTATAAAAATTCTATTAACATCCAATGTACTTTTTAATCGTTATCATCCCTGCGTCACCCTAAGTTTTCTAATATATCCTTTAAATTTATGACATGAAATTGTACAATAGGAAAGAGAAAGAATGAGAGGGGTAAAACCTATGTCTGAAAATATATCTGTATTAGTAGTAGATGATGAAGACCGTATTCGCCGCTTATTAAAAATGTACCTTGAACGTGAAGGGTATGAAGTAGATGAAGCTGAAAATGGTGAAATGGCTCTCGCAATGGCTTTAGAAAAAGATTACCATTGCATTCTTTTGGATATTATGATGCCGGAAAAAGATGGCCTGCAAGTTTGTGAGGAATTACGTGAAAATAAGACAACACCAATTATCTTGCTGACTGCGAAAGGTGAAGAAGCCAACCGCGTACAAGGGTTTGAACTTGGTGCAGACGACTATATAGTAAAACCATTCAGTCCCCGGGAAGTGATTTTACGTGTGAAAGCGATTTTACGCCGTTCTTCTGCATTTTCACCCGTTTCAACTCCGTCTACTTCCAAAGATTTAGTGGTCTTTCCACATCTTACAATCGACCATGACGCACACAGAGTATCAGCAGACGGGACAGAAGTGAATTTAACGCCTAAAGAATACGAGCTATTATATTTTTTGGCAAAAGCTCCTGACAAAGTATTTGACCGTGAGCAACTTCTAAAAGAAGTTTGGCATTATGATTTCTTCGGAGATTTGCGTACTGTTGACACACATGTAAAAAGACTGCGCGAAAAGCTCAACCGAGTGTCGGAAGATGCAGCGAAAATGATTGTCACTGTTTGGGGCGTAGGGTATAAATTTGAGGTTGTGAATGAATAGAATATGGCGCAGTATTGTCGGGAAGCTATGGTTAACCATATTGCTTCTCGTTTCGTTTGTATTATTCGTCTTTACTGTATTGATGCTGGAGTTTTTGGAAGATTATCACCAACAACAAGCGGACAGTTCCTTAAGGCAAACCGCCTCAACGATTGCGAGCATTGTCGATAATTACGATCTGGAACAGTTAACAGATGAAATTATTAATGAAATGATTACCGAAGATACGAATGCATTTATCGTCTCGCAAAAAAAGGAAGTCGTATCCGCTTTTCAAACGGGCTTAAATAGTATAGAAATTCAAAATAATATTTTAAAAAATAAAAACTTTAATGATATCTTTGAATCTACCGAGCCAATATTAGAGCGTATGATATTACCTTCACAAGTAGAAGAGGGGAAAATGGAAACGTATATTGTGCTGAGCTATCCGTTAAAAAGCGATGATAAATTGCATGGCGCGATATTTATCTATCAAAATCCTAGCGCACTCCATAAAACATCCCAAGAAACGACAAAAATTGTCTTTCTTTCGGCCTTTATTGCCTTTGTCTTAACGACCTTCTTTGCTTTCTTTCTTTCTTCTCGAATCACATGGCCACTTCGCAAAATGCGTGAACATGCATTTGAACTGGCTAAAGGAAAATTCGATGAAACTTTGCCGACGACACAAAATGACGAGATTGGGCAACTGGCGGTAGCATTTAACCAAATGGGAAGGCAATTAAAGCACCATTTGGAAGTGATCAACCAGGAAAAAGAGCAGTTGGCAAGCGTTTTAACATCCATGACAGATAGTGTCATCACATTTAACCGTGACCGAACGATTCTTTTGAGTAATCCACCTGCGGATAAGTTGCTCCAAAAATGGTTTATTGATAAAAAATTTGAAAATGATCGCCCGATTCCACAGGAAGTTTTTGAAATGTTGGAGCATGTGTTAAGTTTTGAAGATAAATTGGAAGAAGATATCGAAATCGATGGTTCCTATTATCGCATTACAATCAGTCCGTTAAAAAACAGTGAACAATCGATTCGTGGTGCCATCGCTGTCATTCGTGATATGACGGAGCGAATTCGTCTGGAGAAATTGCGTTCGGACTTTATCGCCAACGTATCCCATGAGCTTCGTACTCCTATTGCGATGTTGCAAGGGTATTCCGAAGCGTTATTGGATGATGTAGTATCAGATGAGGAGGAACGTTATGAAATCACCCGGATCATTTATGATGAATCGAAGCGGATGAGTCGTCTTGTTAACGATTTGCTTGATCTGGCCAGAATGGAAAATGGTCATACGACGCTCTATAAGGATGAAGTACATGTTGTGGATGTGGTGGAGCGTATAACACAGAAATTTACTCAAGTTGCAAAAGAAAAGAAAGTCGAATTGCAATTTAAAACAAGTCTTTCCGAAAATGTACAAATTAGTTTGGATGAAGACCGAATAGAACAAGTGCTCACAAATCTCATTGATAATGCAATACGGCATACTTCTACTCAAGGGAGTGTAACGGTTACTATAGAACAGGAATTATCGTACGCCAAAATTCAGGTTAAAGATACCGGGGAAGGAATTCCCCAAGAGGACTTGCCATATGTATTTGAGCGCTTTTATAAAGCGGATAAAGCGAGAACACGTTCAAAAGGCGGTACGGGTTTGGGACTTGCCATTGCCAAAAATATCGTAGAAGCGCATAAAGGGAATATTCGTGTTGATAGTGAGTTGGGGCAAGGAACAACCTTTACTTTCTATTTGCCGCTGTAATATTTGTACCGGCAAGCTGTGCTGTTCACGTACCCATCAAGCAAGTATAGAAGCAGAACTGGCGCATCTAGGTAAAAGCTGATTAATTTTGCAGTCAATCAGGGTATCTCTAAAGTATGTGAATATGACTTTGGAGATGCCCTTTTTTTATATGACAATACCAAATTGAGAACCTGCATTTGATTGCGGTTTTAAGCAATTATATGGTACATTTTTCCTGAAACTTTTTTACTTAAACAACGACGAATTCTATTAGAACGGGGGTGGCGTGGTGAAAGAGTCCATTTTCCATCGTTTATATGATTTATATCATCAGGATGTCTTCCAGTTTTTAATTTATATGGTCAAAAACCGTTCAGTTGCCGAAGATTTATCACATGAGGTATATGTAAAGGTTTTAAAATCCTATGAGCGATTTCAAGGGAGAAGCTCTGAAAAAACTTGGCTATTTGCCATTGCCAAAAATGTAGCAATTGATTATTTCAGAAAAAACGCGGTGCGCTCTTCGCATGCATTCGATGCATTCAATTGGGAGACCGACAATCTTGTTTCTCCTATGAAGTCACCAGAGATACTAACCGAGTTGAATGATGAAATGCGCGAATTATTGGAGGCATTGGAAAAATGCACAGGTGACCAAAAAATGGTCATTATTATGCGTTATTTCCAGGAATTATCGATAGCTGAAACAGCAGCTATCTTGAATTGGACAGAAGGCAAGGTTAAAACAACCCAGCATCGGGCAATTAATAAGCTAAGAGAAATTTTGACAGATACGACAGAAGCAAAGGAGGCAAATCGCGGATGAATCATGATAAATGGGAAGACGGTAAAATTGAAGATTTACTAGGTAAAGTACCGAAGATTCATGATCAACGTTCAAAAGAAGATGTTTTAAAACGTCTTAAAGAGGACGGTCTCTTTGATGATGAGCCTTTAAATACTAATACTTTAAAAACAAAACAGCCTAAAAGGTTGAACTGGGTTCCCATTGTTGTTTCAATCGCTGCAATATTTATACTGGCTGTCTTAATACCGTCATTTATGAATCGCGATTCTTCATCGGATACGGCAAATGAAAGCATGGAAACAAGTACTACTGAGTCAAGCGATATGCAGGAGATGAAGATTTCGGAGTCGACAGCGGAAGAGTCGGAAATGCGTACTTTCAATACGATGGAAACAGATCTTCGTACAGCGGTTTACCCTGAGGAAGTTGAAGGAAATACCTTATTTAAACTGGGGTTAGCCAGTGATGCTGCGGACAGCGTGCCGATAACTGTATTAATTCCAAATGACATTATCCAGCAGGATTTTGGAAGTGTCGCACCAAGCGGGGTAGAACTGTATAATCATTACGCACCACTCTTTAATGAAAGTGCGATAGGATTTGCGGATTATCACCCATATATGGGCACGATTTCGGAGTTAGACGATCGAGTCATCCATACCCTGCCAGATGATCAGCAGTATGACCTGGCCAGTGGTGCCCTTACTACTTATTTCGCATCATTAGTGGATACTTTCAGCGATTCTTATGAAGAAGTGGCGCTTTTGAATGAAGAAGGTGCTGCCTTTACATTTAGTGAGGTTGGGGAAGCGAGTACGCCAATTCAGTTAAATAGTGATCTTACCCAGTATAATTACTTCAGACATACACAGGCGGATGGTAGTACTTATTTAGCTCCAAATTTTAGGGAGTCCTACTCGACTGTGGAGGAAGCTATTTCGGCTATGAAAGAGGAAACGAATGATATTTATCAGTCTGTTATTATACCGGAAGTGGATTATGAGGTAAATGTGGAAAATCAAATTGTAACTGTAAAGTTTAAAGAAAATGTGGATTTGGACAGTTTCGACCAAGTTCAAGCGATGCAAATGATTGAGGGGATTTTGTTGACAGCAGCCAATTTTGATATGCAAGTGCAATTTGAAAATGTACTGCAAGCCGATTGGCAAGGGTTTGATTTTACAACAATTCTTCCAAAGCCGGTTGGGCCCAACGGAATTTCTTATTGGACTGTTTTCAATAATTAACGAAAAAATTCCAACCATATGAGTGGGGATTATATCGTTTTACATCTTTACATCATCTCAGAATCGAGATATAATGAGACTGTAACATTAAATTAAATATTGATTCATCTTCGGGGCAGGGTGAAATTCCCGATCGGCGGTAATAGAAGCTGCAACTTCCGACCATTTACTTGGAGGATTTTGCATACAGTTTCTTCAGCCCGCGAGCTTTTTTGAGCAGGATTTGGTGCGATTCCAAAGCCGACAGTATAGTCTGGATGGGAGAAGGTGAAGGTACGGTCTCTTTTCGTTATTCGATGGAAGCTGTGCGTTTAAAGTAATGCAAATGCGGAAATTCGCTTTTTCTTTACTGTTTTTTGGGTATCGTTTTTTTGGATCAGATGCTCATCTTGACGTGCAAGCTACTGTTTTTTCAATGTACCTATTTTCTCCCTTATGCAAATTAGCGTAAGGGATTTTATTGTGCATTGAGATGGATAACCGGAAGGCTGTCCTTTCTTCTTGCTTAGTTGAATCAGCAAAGAGGAGAGATTTTGATGGTAAATCAAAAGCTTAAGTTACGTTCGTTCGTAACGATTGCAATGTTAAGTAGTATTTCATTCATTTTGATGCTGCTAAACTTTCCGTTACCATGGTTCCCTGTATTTTTACAGATTGATTTCAGTGATGTACCTGCGCTGATTGCAACAATCACAATGGGACCGGTTGCGGGTATTTTAGTGGAACTATTTAAAAACATTTTGGATTGGATTTTTTCCGGTACACCAACAGGGGTTCCTGTAGGCCACATGGCAAACTTCGCAACGGGGATTTTATTCATTCTACCTGTCTACTATATCTATAAAAAGTTTCCTACAATCAAAGGCTTAAGCTTTGGTTTGATTGTCGGCACTGTGATCATGTCGGTGGGTATGAGTTTACTAAACTATGTAGCGTTTTTACCTATGTATACTTACTTCCTTGGATGGGGTACTTTCGATATGAAAGAAACGATTGTATTAGGTATTCTGCCGTTCAACATTGTTAAAGGCATTATGCTTATGGTGATCATCATTTTGCTGTTCCGCACAATGAAGGTTTGGATTGAAAATCAAAGAGCGCAGTATTTATTATAAATAGCATGTTTGAAGCTGTTCGTTAAGTCGATAAAATCGTCTTAATGAACAGCTTTTTTATATGTCCGTAAAGGAATCTTGGCTGTTGGAAAATAAACAGGCTGGAATTCTGGGAGCAGCACTGGAAAATGGTTGGCGGATTATGAAGTAGGGCGGGAATAGAAACTTCAGGAACAAAACTTGGAGATGTCGATGAAGAATCAGGAAAGCAACAATCCATCCATCCTGAATTACCAGGACATATCGAACATTCGTAGATCATTACTAAAAATGTGCGCATGACTCCATTTTCCGAAGCTTAACTAACACCAAATGAAAGCTCCTTCTTAACTCCGTCAGCAAAAAAGTTGAATAACAAAGTGAGGGGACACTGTAAACCTTGCTATCCGTTGATGATTTTTTTTATCTAGAAAATAGATGAATAAAATCGAATATTGATATGTTATTTTTCCTAACATGTAATTGATATTATAAATAACATAGATTAAAATAAAAATATGAAAGGGAGGCGATGTCGATGAGTCGAGAGTTTCGAAGAGCAATGCCGTTACTCCCTATTAGCATGGTTATGCAATTAACGGAGTTGACTGCTAGGCAAATTCGATATTACGAAGAACATAAACTGATCGAACCTGCAAGATCGGAAGGGAACCGCAGAATGTTCTCGCTAGACGATGTAGATGCATTATTGGAAATTCGGGAGCTTCTTGACCAGGGGATTAATATGGCGGGTATCAAGAAAGTGTTCGATATGAGGGTGAACAGTAGTCATGTAATTTCTTCTAACAAAATGGCCATTTCAGATTCCGAACTACGAGCAATACTGCGTGAAGAAATGCAGCAAGCACAAATCATGCAGAAAGCTTCAATAAGACAAGGAGATTTATCTCGCTTTTTCCAATCGAAGGGTGAGTGAATTATATTTTAAATTTTTTCATAATTTCAAATATTAGGAGAGTGGATTGAATGGTTAAGTATACAAAAGAAGACATAAAACAAATCGTGAAAGAAGCGGGCGTAAAATATATCCGTCTACAATTTACTGATATTCTGGGTACTATTAAAAACGTAGAAATTCCATTAAGCCAATTGGATAAAGCGCTCGATGACAAAATGATGTTCGATGGATCATCGATTGAAGGTTTCGTACGTATAGAGGAATCTGATATGTACTTAAAACCTGATTTGGATACATTTGTAATCTTCCCTTGGACTGCTGAAAAAGGGAAAGTGGCAAGACTGATCTGTGATATCACGAATCCGGATGGTACACCATTTGCCGGGGATCCACGTGCAAACTTGAAACGTGTTTTAGCCAATATGGAGGAGTTGGGATTCACTAGCTTCAACTTAGGACCGGAACCAGAGTTTTTCTTATTTAAGTTAGATGAAAAAGGAGAACCAACATTGGAGTTGAATGATGATGGTGGTTACTTCGATTTAGCACCTACGGACCTAGGGGAAAACTGCCGTCGGGATATCGTGTTGGAACTTGAGGAAATGGGCTTTGAAATCGAAGCTTCTCACCATGAGGTTGCTCCAGGTCAACATGAAATTGACTTCAAGTATGCTAATGCAGTTGAAGCATGCGACAATATTCAGACATTCAAGCTTGTGGTTAAGACGATTGCACGTAAGCATGGACTGCATGCAACATTTATGCCTAAACCGCTCTACGGTGTGAATGGTTCGGGAATGCACGCAAACCTTTCGTTGTTCAGCGGTGACAAGAACGTGTTCTTCGATGAAGATGCAGAACTGCAATTATCAAAAACTGCGCGTTCATTCATGGCTGGTATCATGAAACATGCTAAAGCATTTACAGCGGTGACGAACCCGTTGGTAAACTCTTACAAACGTTTAGTACCTGGTTACGAAGCACCATGCTACATTGCTTGGTCCGCTCGTAATCGTTCACCATTAATCCGTATTCCAGCATCCCGTGGTTTATCTACGCGTGTCGAATTACGTTCTGTTGACCCATCTGCTAACCCTTATTTAGCTCTAGCTGTTCTCCTGGAAGCAGGACTGGATGGTATCCGTAACGATTTAACACCTCCAGCACCGGTTGATCGCAACATATATGTGATGAATTCTGCTGAACTGATCGAAAATGGAATTGAAAGCTTGCCAGGTTCTTTGCTTGAAGCACTTTCCTATTTGGAGCAAGATGAAGTAATCAAATCGGCACTTGGTGAGCATATTTATTCTAACTTCAAAGAAGCAAAAGAAATTGAGTATGATATGTTCAGAACTGTCGTCCATCCTTGGGAGCGCGATCAATATTTAAAAATGTATTAATGAGCAATGCATCGGACCGTCTCAATTGGGGCGGTTTTTTCGTTGTTCATTATTGCTTTTGGAAATGTTACTTAAACTCACGTTCATTTAACTGGGCTTTGCTCATATACTTGTAAAAAAATGAACGAAGTAGGTGAGTGGATTGCCCCCGAAGAAAATAGTAACGTTATGTTTCTCGCTGGTCATTTTAGCGGGAGTGATATACACGATTGCCACAAATGTGATGATGGTATACGAGAGAAAAGGGGAAAGTGAGGAATGGGATGGATTACAGGAAAGTTACAGTGAAATGTCGGAGCAAGGTGTGCCCGTTAATGCTGAAGAGTCGGGAGCCCTTGATTCTAGCCGTGGTTACGAACAAGTCGGCCGGAAGAGCGAAACGCGTACATTAAGTGTTGAAGCTCCCGACTTTGAATTGCGAAATTTGGATGGCGAACGTGTAAGATTGTCCGACTTCAAGGGAAAAAAGGTGCTGATCAATTTTTGGGCTACTTGGTGTCCACCGTGTGTGAAGGAAATGCCTGCCATGCAGAAGTTCCATGATGAACATGCAGCTAAAGAGGGGGTAGTAATCCTTGCTGTGAATGCTACGGATAAAGAATCAAGCATAAATGCAGTCAAACGGTTTGCCCGTGAATTCGGCATCAGCTTCCCGATTCTGTTGGATGTAAACGGAGATGTCCTACTTAATTATGAAGTCCTTACACTCCCAACGAGTTTGATTATTGATGAAGAGGGAATCGTTGTTGAGCAAATATTGGGGCCGGTGACGGAGGAAGTGTTGGTCGAGAAGTTGCTCTAGCAAATCTGCCAGGGATTGCTAAAAGGACTAGCTTTTGCATTTTGCAATCGCTAGTCCTTATATTAATTAACCTAAAATATGATAACCAGAATCCACAAAGATTGTTTCACCTGTTACGCCTCGCGAAAGGGCACTCAGCATGACAAGCATCATATCTGCTACTTCTTCCTGGTTGGTATTACGTTTTAGTGGGGATGTTTCTTCAATTTTGTGAAGAATTGTGTTGAAACTTGGTACGCCTTTAGCAGCCAGTGTACGAATTGCTCCTGCTGAAATCGCATTTACACGAATTCCATCTGCCCCGAGGTCCGCGGCTAAATAACGCATCGCCGCTTCAAGTGCTGCTTTAGCAACACCCATTACATTGTAGCCATCGAGAACACGTTGACCTCCCAGGTAGCTCATTGTGACAATCGAGCCGCCTTCCGTCATGAATGGTCGTGCGGCATTCGCTACAGCTACCAATGAGTAGGCGCTTGTATCTTGTGCAAATGCATATCCCTCACGAGTTGTTTCCACAAAGCGGTTTTTTAAGTCTTCAGCGTGTGCGAAAGCTACAGAGTGTACAATGCCATGAATAACACCGAACTGTTCACCGATTTGTGAGAACGCTCTGGCGATGCTTTCGTCACTATTTACATCACATTCGATAACAGCTGTGTTATAGTCCTGGTAATTTTCCAGCACTTTTTCAATTTTTCCTTTAGAACGTTCTTTGCGGTAAGTGAAAATAACGTTTGCCCCAACTTCAAGAAGCTTTTTTGCAATTCCCCATGCGATGCTTCGTTCATTGGCAACGCCCATTACAACGATATTCTTGTCCTTCATTTGCAGTAAATCCATCCGATGATCCCCTTTACAAAATATAATTTTACATCAGTTATTAGTACCAACTACTAAAATTAAGTTTAACAGCTTGATAAATAAAAATCAAGAAGAGTCTGGTAACTTGCAATACAAAATAGTGGATAGCTATATTGTATTGCAATATACTTGAGGTACCTAGTTAATATAGCGAGGTAATATAGAAGTTCTTGAAGATGTAGTGATCTGTATGTGCGAAGCGTTGAAAAATAATAAGGCACTATAGAATCATGGGCGTTCTAAACTTTAAGTGGATACATAAGTATTTAAGTTATCAGAATTGTGCTTTCCTCATGGCAACTTAGAGATGTATGTTCCGGACTAAATCAGACAATGGGGTGAACAATATGTCCATTCGAAGCCAACTATTGAAGGGCGTTTTAGATGGGTGTGTATTAGCAATGATTGAAAAGGAGGAGATTTATGGTTATGAGCTTTCCCAAAAATTACAGGCGTTTGGCTTAATGGGAATTAGTGAAGGGACGATTTATCCTGTTTTATTAAGGCTTCAAAAGAGCAATTGGATTGTTGGGACAATGCGCCCATCCGGAAATGGGCCAAACAGGAAATATTACTCGTTAACAAATGAAGGCAAGGAGAATTTAAAACGAATACGAAGCGAGTGGAATTTACTGAACGACCCAATTACTAAAATATTAAGAGGTGATGAGGATGCAAACAACTGTTAAAGAGTTGGTGAAGCAAAATAATGAAAAGCGAAAAATTTTGACATCCGAAAATCAAAAGTATTATGAAAATATGCTCGTATATATAAGAACAAATGCTTTAAAAAGTGAGCGGGCAACAGAAGAAGTCTTGCTTGAAATGCTGGATCATCTCATAGAGGCGCAGAAGGAAGGGAAGAGTGCAGAGGATGTCTTTGGTAAAACCCCAAAAGAGCTGGCGGAAGAAATTATTGAAACCCTACCAAAAGAGACATTTAAGGACATGCTGGATTTTGGATTTGAAATTGCATTTACATTATTCGGTTGGTATCTAGCGATAAGTGGTTTATTCCCGCTAATTACAAGACAGGATCAAACGATACATCTGGGATCGGTTTTTCTTTCAGCAGTATGCTTAATTTCAAGTATTATCCTATTAATTTACTTTATATTTAGGGTTATTAAAAGAAATGCATTTGAAGACAAAGTCACGAAAAGCAAGGTTCACTGGCTATTCGGGTTACTCTTTGTATTATTATTGGGAATCGGGATCAGTGTAAATTACTTTTTTGATCCATTTGGACCATCCCTTACTATTTCTTTTATGTTTGAATTCGGACTAGGCTGTTTCTTTCTATTGGCGGCATTCCTGTTTAAAAAAATGCGGGAATCTAAGTGAAAAAAAGAGGTTGGGCACATATCCGCCAACCTCTTTTGATTATTCATATTTCAATGGGTCGCCTTCGAATGATTCATCGGCCACTTTGATAGAATCTGTAGGACAGCCTTCAAATGCATCCTGCATGTCTTCCAGTAAATCTTCTGGCACTTCAGTTGTACCCATGTTATCATCAATAATAACGAAGGCGATTCCTTCATCATCATAATCATAAATATCCGGGGCTGCAGCACCACAAGCGCCACAAGCAATACATGTATCTTTATCTACAATTGTAAATTTTGGCATGTTTTTCTCTCCTTTTTCACGTGCGCTTCCAATTAAAGCTTCTTATCTATTCTAAATCTGTTTAAATTACTTTTCAACCTAATAGTTTGAAATGGAGGGTTGATTTTGATTTTCCATCATATTCTTTTACAAATTTTCCACAATTTCAATCAGGAACGATCCATCTCTGCACCATTCCATCTACTAAGAGGGAAACGATCGGGACAGACCGTGCAGGATGTCGGAATCTACCAACTGCATCAATACTTTGGAATACTTCCGAAATTAACGAGAACCAAGTACAACGAGGAATTGTCGACTCTTATTGAAAATCAATCCCTCATCGTTAAAGATGATGGTTTTTATGAATTAACAAGGAATGCAGACGAACAATTGAAGAAGATGCAAAAACTCTCACTTGACGGTTGGCATTACCGAGGGAATGAGCATATATATTTTGCTAGATTATCGTTAATCATTCAAACATTATCCCATCAACGAGCTGGCCAAATGACCTTTGTGCCCATCCAGAAAGATGAACAGGTTCAGCAATGGGCTAAAGGTTTTTTAAAAGCAAATCAGTATAAGGGTGGGCAATTGCAACCGAGATTATTAAATGAAATCCATAGCAGTTTAGAACAAACCAATGTTGAAGAGTCAGGAAAAAATATACTCATTCTTCGATTGTCAGGTTATGGTTCGTCAGGGCTAACTTGGCAACAAATTGGTTTTCAAGAAAATATGAACGATATCGACCTGCAAGTAATTTATATCGCCACCTTACATAATTGGATGAATATAATATTGGCCAATAGTGAATATTTCCCTCTACTACACCAAATGGCTGATGGTCTCCGTATTAAAAACCCTTTGACGGGATCTGCCTTTCACTCGGCGGAGCTATTTAATAATGGACATTCCATAGAAGAAATTAGCAAGATTCGAAATCTGAAATTAAGTACGATAGAAGATCATATTGTGGAACTTGCTATGAACGAACCGCATTTCAAATTAGAGCAATTCGTTTCAACAGTAGATATCAAAAAAGTTTTCACCGCAGTGGATGATTATAATACAAGAAAGTTAAAAGTCTTACATGAAGTTGTTCCCCATCTTACATATTTTCAGTTAAGGCTTGTACTGGCGAGAGGTGAACAAGATGCAACTTGAATCAATCCTGAATAAATATTTTGGCTACTCTAATTTTCGCCCCGGCCAAAAAGAAGTTATTGAAAACGTACTCCAGGGTCAAGACGTTATTGCCCTGTTACCGACTGGAATGGGAAAATCTCTTTGTTATCAACTTCCTGGCTATATATTCGATAAACCGGTATTAATCATATCCCCGCTACTTTCATTGATGCAGGATCAGGTCGACCAAATGAAGCAATTTAAGGAAAAGCGGGTCATAGCATTGAATTCATTTTTAAACCCTGCACAAAAAAGAACAACAATTCATTATTTGCATAATTACCGTTTTATATTTATTTCTCCTGAAATGCTTCTTCAAGAGCATGTGCAACAGAAACTAAATTCTATGGAACTTTCTTTGATTGTTGTGGATGAAGCACATTGTATTTCTCAGTGGGGTTTTGACTTTAGACCGGATTATTTGCGTATCGGACAAGTAATTGGAAAAGTCAATCGCCCGCCAATATTGGCGCTGTCGGCAACCGCTACAACAAAGGTTCTTCGTGATATTGAAAGTTATTTGAATATGGATGGGCCATATAAATTCATTCATTCAGTAGATCGGCCTAATATTCACTTGGGGAAAATGTTGTTCCAAGGAAGAGAAGACAAAATTGACTGGATTATGGACCATGTATCAAAAAGTGCGGGACCTGGCATTATTTATACACAGTCCAGGTCGAAAACAGAAAGTCTTAGTGGAAGGTTGCTTCAAGCGGGTATCTCTTGTGCTGCCTATCATGGTGGGATGGACCCGTTGGACAGGCAGTTTATACAGCAACAGTTTATAGATGGTTCCCTAGAATGGATTGTTGCAACCAACGCTTTTGGCATGGGGGTGCATAAGCAAAATGTTCGTCAAGTCATCCACGAATCGCTACCTTCCAATATGGCCAATTATATGCAGGAAATCGGCAGGGCAGGAAGGGATGGCAAAGACTCTCTCGCCATTTTGCTTTATGCAGAGGGGGATGAAGAGTTTGCCAAGTTTGTAGGGATCGATGATTACCCGGTAGACGCGCATGTGGATAGTTACTTAAGTTATCGGTCAAGAAATGAACAACCGAGCTCCATGATTCAAAATGGCGAAATTTCCGAGACAGCTTTCCGTGTATTGGATTATTGGATGAATCAGCTTCAGCCTGCCGAAGTTAGACAACAATTAACATCCATGAAATATGAGAAAATGAGAGCTGTTGAAGAAGTAATGGAATTGATCGATACGAATAAATGTATGAGGGAAAAACTTGTCCATTATTTCGGTCAAACTTTGGACAATACACCGAATGATTGCTGCCAGTGCTGCGGGATGGATTATGGGAAGATAATCCATCGACGAGAGAATGATGCAACGTACCCTCACTTATTGAACTGGAAAGATAGAATTGAAATATTATTATTAGGAAACTCTTGAAAATTATCAGCTTTAAAAGGATTCAATAGGAGAAATCACATATTCTACTAAGTTTATCAATTTATCGACATAAATCTCTCAAAATTTCCAATCCTATCATTTACTTTTCATAGAAATTTCGTCATAATTAGGGAAAGATAGTGTTGGAGGTGGGACTCATGAGTAATGGAGATTACAGAGAGAAAATTGAAGAGCATCGTCAATCGATTGAACTAGAAGACCAACAAAACTCTAGAATGTCACGCTCACGTCAAAAAGTAAAAAAGAAAAAGAAAAATAGAAAGAATCCACTATTAAATATTTTGCTGTTTGTTCTATTGGGTATTCCTTTTGCTTTATTAATTTACGTTTCATTCTTTTATACGCCTGCAGATACCGACATGGCTGAAGTGGAAGAGAATGGCTCGATTGTAGAAGTACAAAAGAACAATACAGTTTCCGCAAGCAATAAAGAGACGGATGAACCAAAAATAGAACAAACTGATGCTGACTCAACAACGAATAGCAATGAACAAGCTAAAGAGAAAGAAGCAGCAGTTGCGAAGCAGGCTGAAGAAGAAGCTAAAAAAGCTGAACAGGCCAAATTGGAAAAAGAGAAGCTTGCAAAGCAACAAGAAGAGCAAAAACAAAAAGAACAGCAGCCAGGTGGCAAGACCCATACTGTACAACCGAACGAAAACTTATTCCGCATCGCACTTAAGTATTATAATGATGCGAGTGGAGTCGATAAAATCATGGCGGCAAATAATCTTTCTTCAAACAGTATATCTGTTGGACAAACATTGATTATTCCGTAACGAGCAAAAAATGATTCTAGAGTAGACTAAAAGAATGGTATAACCATTCCTTTAGTCTTTTTTTAGTGAAATTTAAGCTACCTCTACGATCATGGCAATTTTAAGTAATTACCTGAAGGAATATGATAAAATATAATGAAGAAAAATTTAAGGGACAGTTGAAAATAATGAATCATAAAAATTGAGTTCATTTTTTATATTTTCAGAAGGAGGAATTGGAGTGTTTGAGCTTTTTATCATCGTGGCTGTCATCTTACTTGCTTTTTTACTTTTTATGCTCAAGCAAGCTTCAGAAAACAATATACTATTCCATGAAGTAACTTTAAATGGAGAAAAGGAAAAAGTATCTCTATTTTTTATTTCTGATGTGCATTTAAGGAAAATTAATCAAAAAATGCTCCGGAAAATTGATGGGAAAATCGACGCCGTCATTATTGGCGGGGACTTGGCCGATAAACGTACACCAACCAGCAGGATCTATGACAATATTCGTTTGCTGCAAAATTTGGGGCCAATATACTTTGTTTGGGGAAATAATGATCGGGAAGTTGGGGAAGACAATTTACGAAAAATCTTCGACGAGATGAACGTCACAATACTTGAAAATGATTCAACCTTGATACCATCCTTGCGTAACCGCTGTTGGCTAAGTGCAATTGATGATACATCCACAAAAAATGCCCGGTACAACCAAGCCTTCGAAAAGTGTGGAAAAATGGATCATGTATTTTTTATCTCCCATAATCCTGAGGTTTTTTCATATGTCCGACGAAAATACAAAGCCAAAATCATGATGGGCGGACATTTACATGGTGGACAAATCAGATTTGGACCCTATGGCATACATCCTCATGGGTCTTTTTCAATGCGCGAAGGAGTAGCGACGCTAATTAGCAATGGCTACGGGACAACAGCAATCCCTTTAAGATTTGGCGCAAAGCCGCAGTGTCATATCATTGACGTACGTTTTGAAGGCGAAAATAACCGGGAAACTTAAATTCGGCATTAGACCGATCTAACATACTAATTGTTGCAGGTGATAAGTCCGGCTAACAGAGAGGAAATGATTCGCGAATCGTTTTAAATTGAGATTTTCTAAAGGAGATGTAATGAATGCAAAATGTGGATGCCATTATCGTAGGGGGAGGGCCGTGCGGATTATCCGCTGCGATTGAACTAAGGAATATCGGTCTAAAACCGGTCGTTATTGAGAAGGGGAATATTGTCAATGCGATCTATAACTATCCTACTCATCAAACTTTCTTTAGTTCGAGCGAGAAATTAGCCATAGGGGATGTTCCGTTTTTAATTGAGGAACGTAAACCACGAAGAAACCAAGCGCTTGTTTACTATCGTGAAGTAGTTAAGATGAAAAATATTCAGGTAAATCGCTTCGAAAAAGTACAATCTGTTAAAAAAGAACCTAGCGGCCGTTTTGCCGTTATAACCGATAAAGAAGTTTATGAAACGCCTTATGTCATTCTGGCTACAGGCTACTATGATCAGCCAAATTATCTTAATATTCCTGGGGAGAATTTACCAAAAGTCCAGCACTATTTTAAAGAGGCACACCCCTACTTTGATACAGATGTTTTAGTGATTGGTGGGAAAAACTCGGCAGTGGACGCAGCCTTGGAACTACATAAAGCAAAAGCAAGAATTACAGTGGCTTATCGTGGGAGCGACTATTCGACATCGGTTAAGCCTTGGATTTTGCCTGAATTTGCTTCCTTGGTAAGAAATGAAGAAATTTCTATGCACTTTAACACAGTTGTAAAAGAAATAAGAGAAAATGAAGTTGTTTTATCGGTGGACGGTGAAGAAAAAGTGATTGAAAATGATTTCGTTTTTGCAATGACGGGCTATCACCCAAATCATCAGTTTATACGCAGTATGGGAGTAACAATCGATGAGGAAACAGGAAGACCGAACTACAATCCGGAAACGATGGAAACGAACATAAAGAACCTCTATATAGCGGGAGTTTTGGCTGCGGGCAATAATGCCAATGAAATTTTTATAGAAAACGGGAAATTCCATGGGGGCTTTATTGCCAAGCATATTTTGTCAAATGAAAATTAGATAGTTCGTGTAAAACAATGAAAACAAAGCTGTAATGGCTTTGATTTCATTGTTTTTTTGTTGAGCAACCTATTTTAATTTAGTGCGTTATAATTATCGATAAAGAAATAAAACCGTTTTTTCTCGAAAATATCTAGTTTTTTCTCTTTAAGTATCATATTATGTCGTTAGTGTTAATATAATTATTTCATAAAGCTTCAATAGAATAGGAGGATACTATGGTAAATTCTGACACAATATATCACTCTGACAAAAAAATATCAACTACCTCCGTAACTTTGGGATTATTGAGAAAAGAGTTAATAAGCAATTTGGGGATGAAGCGGGCGAAAGCCTTTCTTTTAAGATATGGGTGGAATTTAGGTGTCGCCTATGCAAAGAAGTGGCTGCAAAATCCAGCAAATCTTGAAGATATGTTGACAAAGGGGGATCTTTTAAAAATCCAAACTGGACAAACCTCAAAAATGGCTGCAGAACGAACTTTAAAAACGAATGTGGATGGAAAAGTTGTCTATATCTTTTCAACCGGGAAATGGACGGATTCAATTGAGGTTAAAGAGCATATAAAGAATTTTGGTCTGTCAACTACCCCTGTGTGTCATACACAAGCCGGAATCAGCAGTGGATTTGTGACGATGATGACAAATAGAAAGGTATATTGCAAAGAAGTTAAATGTCGTGCCATGGGTCATGATGAATGTGCCTATGAAATAAGGATAGAAGAAGAGTGGCATAACGATCCGGATATGCTGGAGGAAATAGGGTTGTATAGAGAAAGAAGTGTCATGGATGAATTGAATCACAGTTATGAGCAATTGATTGACCAAAAAAACTATATTGAAAAAATTTCTACTTTCCATGATACATTGACGAAGAATTCATCAGAAGGCCGTTCCGTTGAGGAATTAGCTCGTACTGTATCCCGAATCCTGAAAATTCCAGTCACAATAGAGGACTTAAATTTTCAAGCAAGGTGTTATGCAGGCATGGATAAAGATACCTACGACGCGTTGAAGGAGGACTTTTTGGGATCTGTGCCAAGGAAAATTTGCGGGAAACCCAAATTAACAACCAATGATAAAAACAACATCATTCGTGGGATGTTGCACAATCGTTTAATTGCACCAATTGTTGTACAGAATGAGACAATTGGGTATATGTCTTTTATTTATGCCGATAAAACAGTGGAGTTTGAAAAGGACAGCATGTTGCTGCAGCGAGCAGCTAGTTCAATTGCCGATTGGTTTTTAGCTGAAAAGGCCAGTATCAAGGAAGCGGCAAAGATAAAGGGCTACTTATTGGAACAGTTACTGTCTAAGCCTTATCAACCAGAGTCCAGTATTGTTAATCAATGTTCGAGCATGGGCATTGATCTGAAAAAGGCATTCTATATCGCTGTACTGCAGTTTACTCCGAACGGGCTAGACACAAATATTGGCGAATTCCAAAAACAGGTGCTTAGCTCAATAACAAGATATTTAGAAATGCAAAATTATACGATCCTGATAACCCAATACGAAAATCAGCTCGTCATGTTGATGCCGAAAGTGAAAGAACTGCATTTCAACTTGGAAAATATCATAAATTATTTATCAAACGACTATTGGCAAGGAATTTTCCGTATAGGGTTGAGCAATGAAAGTGAAACGACTTCCCACATCTCCGAAAGGCTGGAAGAAGCCCAAAAAGTATTGAGAATAAACAAAAAAGATCCCATTGTGTTCCATGAGGAAACAAACATGATAGGTGCTTTAATCAACTCAAAAAATATGTCCACCATACGTCGGAAAGCCCAAAAAGAATTGCAGCCGATTCTTCAATTAAAGGATTCGAAGAGAGACGAATTATTGAAAACTATGTATGTATTTTTGCTGAACGGTGGGAATTTACAGCAATCCAGCAATGATCTTTCTTTATCAATGAGCGGTTTGCTCTACCGTATTTCGAGGATTGAAAAACTCTTAAACCAACAATTGCGTGATCCACGAGCCGCATATGAATTATTGCTCATGTTGGACGCCCTTAGAGTAATTGGGGATATCGATGTGTGATAGTTAGATGGAGTCTACGTGGAAAGTTATGAAAGGAAGGGTATTTTAGCGGATGAAAAAATCCTGATAAAATACCCTCTTTCTATAAATTTGTCATAATTATGACTGGAAGCTCTAATTAAAAAATTCCTTCAAATCAATCGGCGTACGTTCTTGATTTAAGCCGATCAACAGTTTTAATCGTGCTTTTTGACCATTGATTCCGTTAGCGAATATTACCCCGCAATTTTCAAGGCTTTTTCCGCCGCCCTCATAGCCATAAACGCCTTCAGCAATTCCGTTGAAGCATCTGGATACCAGTATGACCGGGATATTTGCCTGGAGCAATTTTTGGATACCCACGGCTACATCTGGAGGGACATTTCCTTGGCCCAAGCCTTCTAGAACGACACCGTCATACCCCAACGTTAAGATTGCTTCAATCAAATCTCTTTCCATTCCAGCATATACTTTTAAAAGAGCCACACGTTTTTCGATTGAATTGACTTCAACATAACGGCGCTTAATTGGTGCTTGATGTATATGGACCGTTTTCTTTGTCACTAAACCGATAGGACCATATTGAGGGCTTTGGAATGTATTGACACTGGATGTTGATGTTTTAGTAATGTTGAATGCCTGATGAATTTCGTCGTTCATCACAACTAATACACCTTTATCTCTCGCCTCAACGCTGCAAGCAACCCGTACTGCTTCAACCAAGTTATAAACACCGTCGGCACCCAGTTCATTGGATGACCGCATTGCTCCCGTTAAAACGATTGGAAATTCATATTTTGTGGTTAGGTCCAAAAAGTAGGCTGTTTCTTCCAATGTATCTGTTCCGTGAGTAATAACCACCCCATCCACAGGCTTATCCTTTACATGTTCAACTAAGACGTTGCGTAAGTAAAGCATCTCTTTTGGTGTAATGTGGGGGGAGGGGTGATTGAATGCTTCCATCTCAACAATATTGGCGTATTTGCCGAGTTGTTCGCTTACACCCAGAAGGGGGTTTTTTTCGTTCGGAAGTACCGCGCCTGTTTCATTCATTTTCATGGATATTGTGCCACCAGTGTGAATTAATAAAATATTTTTCTTCATGTGAAAAACCTCTCTTACCCATCTTTTCTTTAGTTACTAATGTTATAATAACATTAATGAGCTTTTATGGAAGGAGTGTAGCCTATGTTTATATTGCTATCAGCTGCAGTAGCTCCCGGTCTAGCTTTGTTGAGTTATTTCTACTTGCGTAATCAAATGGCAACAGAACCAAGAAAGACGTTATTGCAATCTTTCTTCTTTGGGACATTAATAACCTTTCCCATCATGTTTATACAATATGTGGTAAAAGAAGAGGAAGCAATTGCGAATCCATTTCTTGCAAATGTACTATTTTCAAGTGGGCTAGAAGAGTTTTTTAAATGGCTGGTCATTCTTACGCTAATTTTCAGGCACGTGGAATTTGACGATCCTTATGACGGTATTTTGTACGGAGCCAGTGTTTCGCTTGGATTTGCCACCGTAGAGAATGTATTGTATCTACTCACATTTGGAATAGACACTGCCCTGATGAGGGCGATATTACCTGTCTCCAGTCATGCCCTTTTCGGAGTTGTCATGGGGTATTACTATGGAAAAAGTAAATTTGCAAAAAATGATAAGCAAACAGAGTATTTAGTACTCTCCCTATTTGCACCATTATTCTTACATATTATATATAACTCTATTCTGACATTTGAAGGATATTGGGTATATCTCATTGCACCATTCATGTTCTTCCTGTGGTGGTTTGCATTAAGGAAAGTAAAATTAGCTCACCAGCATCTCGTCCAGCATTTATTTGAACAAAATAAAATTTAGCAGCTTCTATTTTCATTGAATTTATGAAAATGGGAGCTTTTTTTTTTTTGCAAGATACTCCTAGTTTTTTTTATATGTTTTTCTTATCGGGAACGTATAAAAGCAAATCTTTTTTACATGCTATGAGAAAGGAGTGAAATAAATGGTAAGAAGTATTTTTATGTCTGTTATTTTAATATTTGGCACACTTGCGGTAATAAAGCCAGATGAACCATTAGCATTTTCGGGACAAACCATTGAACGGGGCGCATTTGGGGATGATGTGATTGAATTGCAGGCACGATTACAATATTTGGGATTCTATAAAGGGAAAATAGATGGAATTTTTGGATATGGAACATACTGGGCTTTGCGCAATTTCCAGGATCAATATGAACTAGGGGTCGATGGGATTGCGGGAACAAAATCAAAAGATGCCTTAGTGCGGGTGAGTGACTATCATGGAGACTGGGTTCATGAACAAATTGAGAAAGGAAATCGATTCACTCATTATGGAGGGATCCCACTGGCACAACAAACTAGCGCAGGAGCAGGTTCTTCTGAAAGTACAGATGTGCAGCTTCCGGTAAAGTATTCCGAACGGGATTTACAGCTCATGGCCAATGCGGTATATGGCGAGGCTCGCGGTGAACCATATGAGGGGCAAGTGGCAGTGGCTGCAGTTATATTGAATCGATTGGAATCTGCGGAATTCCCAAATACGATTTCTGATATTATATTCCAGCCGGGTGCGTTTACAGCTGTAGCAGATGGGCAGATTTGGTTAACTCCGAACGAAAGGGCAAAACAAGCGGTATTGGATGCCATGAATGGGTGGGATCCTACAGAAAACGCCCTTTATTACTTTAATCCAGCTACCGCTACAAGTAAGTGGATTTGGTCGAGACCGCAAATAAAACAAATTGGTGAACATATATTCTGCTACTAAAGGAGGGACAATATGAAGAGTGCTATCTATTTACTTTCCATCGCTGTGTTGGCGCTAGGTTTATACTCTTATGAAGTGAGAAAGGATAATGAACATTTACAACAGACAATACACGCACAATATACAAACTCGTTGACCAATGCATCTGAAAAATTATCGACTTTACAACAATCAGTATCTCAATCTTTGTTGTTCCAAGATGAAGTAGCACTGGAAAATGAATTGGATAATATTTGGCGAATCAGTAACGAATTTCGCTCAACAATTAGTAGCCTTCCATTAAGCAGGGAAGTATCGAATGAATGGTTGCGGTATGTTGGCAATATCGGTGAAGAAGCCAAGTTTGCCGCAGATAACGACGATTTTGAATCATGGCATAAGCGAATGCCTTTAGTCAATCAGAATTTGCAAGCTTTGGCGGATGAATGGACTGTCGCGACATCAAACTTTTACCAAAATGATGCCAGTATTAGCGAATGGGCTTCTGTTGCTGAAAAAGAAGCAAATGACTCGCCTTTCAAAACCGTTGCGGCAAATTTAAAAACCTATGGTGAAACCGATTTTCCTTTAACAGCGAGTGAATCGGATTGGCTGAAGAAAAAAGAACTTCAAAATTTGGATGATCAAGAAATCACGAAAGATCAAGCGATTGAAAAATTGGAGTCGCTTATACCTGGCATCAAGGATGCGACATATACGGTAACGAAAAGCAAAGATAATGCTCCGTATCCTTTCTATCATATCCAATTTGTTAAAGGAAGCCGTATTGGGTATGCAGATATTACCGTAAAGGGCGGTTATATTTTATCCTTCTTGTCTGAAAGGCCAGTTCAAGAAAAAACGGGGATAACGCAGCAGCAAATCCGGGATTTAGTTACTCAAATTTTAAATAAAGCAGGTTATACAGATTTGCAATTGGTCGAAATGCGTGAAAACCATGAAGCGTGGCATATGTCTTTAGCTCGTGTAGTTGGGGAGGATAAGGCGTTGGTTTACGCGGATGGAGTTCAAATGAAAATTTCGAAAGATAGTGGTGAACTACTAGGTTTAAATGCTATGGAGTATGTTCAAAAAGAAGAGATAAATGAAGATCAAGAAGTGGTGCCGATTGATTGGAAGGCATTCTTTAGACCTGGAACACAAGTGGAAGAGGAACAATTGATCTACACAGAAAATGAAGCTTTCCAACTGAGAAAATGTTATCAAGTCATCGCGCGCTTTGACAACGATTTGAATGAGACATTCAGGGTAGTTGTCGATACTGAGAACCATGATGTTTTAAAAGTAGAGTATATGCAGTAAATGTGCACCGGAAAATGTAATCTTTAACAGAGCTTCTTTCACTTCATTCTCTTAGATTCGTTTTAGCAGTTGTTGCAAAATATCTAAGAGAATGAAGTAAAAAATCATGATGTTTATAGAAATAAATTCATATTCGTGCCATAATTAAACTATTATGATTGTGCGAGGCGAAGATTATGCAACTTAAACTAGGGACAACGCTAATGTTGGAACCTACCTATACGGACAGAGTTGAAAAATTCCGGTGTAAAATTGTAGAACAAGATAATACCATTCTATATATTGACTATCCGGTTAATACTGTTACAAATAAGACTGCTTTTTTAGTGGACGGTTCACAATTTCGGGCCTCATATACAGCAGAAGATAAAGTTAGTTATGCATTTAATACAGAAGTATTAGGGCGGAAATTAGGAAACATTCCAACCATCATGTTGTCTTGCCCTCCCGCGGAAGAGTTCGTGAAAATCCAGAGACGTGAGTTTGTGCGAGTGAATACACCTGTTGATATCGCGATAGAATATAATAATAAATTCTATCAATATGTCACGGATGATATAAGTGCCGGCGGGGTAGCAATACACCTGAATAAAGATCTGCCGTTTATGGAGGATGAGAGTGTCAACCTCACGATTGCACTGCCTTTTATCAATGGGGAAATTCGCTATGTCAAAACATCGGCAAAGTTGATTCGGATTATTGAAAAAGACCGTGTAAGGTTAGCGTCTCTTCAGTTTATGGAGACAGATGATCTAGATAAGCAATATATAGTGCGTTTCTGTTTTGAAAGACAACTGTCCAATAGAAGAAAAATGGAAGCGAATTAAATAAGCCAACAAATGGTGCGTCCCAAAGGTTTGATTTCCAAACTTTTGGGTCATTTTTAGATAGGAAAAGAAAGCTTATCGCAAGAGTATCATCAATCGAATATGGTACAATGTTGTAGGAAAGTAGGGATTTTATGGTTAAACAAATACAAATTGCAATCGATGGACCAGCGGGTGCAGGAAAAAGTACAATCGCCAAAATTGTAGCAGAAAATCTAGGTTTCACTTATATCGATACTGGAGCGATGTATAGAGCGGTTACGAATAAAGCTATGTCTCTAAACATAGACTTAAGTGATGCAAACTCGCTAAAAAAAATGTTGCTGGATACTTCTATTATCTTAGAACCTTCGCAAAATGGACAACTTGTCTTTGTTGATGGGAAAAATGTAACCGAAGCGATCCGTTCAAACGAGGTGACAACAAACGTAAGCGAAGTAGCAGCACATGCAAGCATCCGTGAAATTCTCGTCGCAAAACAACAAGAATTAGCTGCACTCGGTGGAATCGTAATGGATGGCAGAGATATCGCCACACATGTATTAAAAGATGCAGAGCTGAAAATTTTCATGTCCGCTTCTGTAGAAGAAAGAGCAAAACGCCGATTTCTAGATAATGAACGGAGGGGGATACCTTCGACTATAGAAAAACTAAAAAAAGAAATTGCACTACGAGATCAACTGGACAGCCAGAGGGAAGCTTCTCCCCTAATCCAGGCGGAAGATGCGATTTATCTAGATACAACCGAGCTTTCAATAGAACAAGCGGCAGAGGAAATACTAAAATTGGCAAAGCAGCAAATGGAGTAAAATGAAACTCAAAAGTGCAACTTTAGAAAAAAGTTGATGAAATTATTGATATTAGAGGAAAATTTTTTGTTTTTATGAACTATTTAGAATAAAATAGAAATTGGAAGATGCGAAGGAGGGTTACATATGTCTGAAGAAATGAACTTAGGATCAAACCAAGAGTTTCAAGAAGGAGATATTGTGAAAGGTGTTGCTGCACAGGTAGATGAAAAAGCAGTGACAATCTCTATTGAAGGTGCTCCTTTCGATGGGATTTTACCAATCAGCGAACTTTCAAGCTTGCACATTGAAAAAGCTTCTGACGTAGTATCAGTAGGTGATGAGCTGGAGCTGATGATAACGAAAGTGGAAGAAGAAAACTTTGTATTATCAAAACGTAAAGTTGACGCGTTAAAAGCTTGGGATAAGCTTGAAGAGCAATTTGCATCAGGAGAAGTATTTGAAGCAGAAGTGAAGGATGTCGTGAAGGGTGGCCTAGTGGTTGATCTGGGTGTACGTGGCTTCGTTCCTGCATCACTTGTGGAAGATCATTTCGTAGAAGATTTCGAAGATTATAAAGGCAAAACATTAACTTTTAAAATTACAGAACTGGATAAAGACAAAGGACGCTTGATTTTATCACACCGTGCTGTCCTGGAAGAACAGAAGGCTTCAAATAAAAAACGTTTACTGGACGAAATTCATGCTGGTGATGTAATAGAGGGTAAAGTTCAACGTTTAGCACCATTTGGGGCATTTGTCGATATCGGTGGGGTGGATGGTTTAGTCCACATTTCCCAAGTTTCACATGATCATGTAGATGATGTAAGCAGTGTTTTATCAGAGGGTCAGGCTGTTCAAGTAAAAGTGCTTTCGGTTGATCCAGAAAATGAGCGCATATCATTATCGATTAAGGATACATTGCCTGGACCATGGTCAAAAGTGGAACAACAGGTGACAAAGGGGTCAATTCTGACTGGTACAGTTAGACGTTTAGTATCCTTTGGGGCCTTTGTTGAGCTATTCCCGGGAGTTGAAGGGCTTGTTCATATTTCGCAAATTTCTCATAAGCATATCAATACACCTCACGAGGCACTAAAAGAAGGCGACGAGGTACAAGTGAAAGTATTGGATGTAAACGCGGAAGAAAAACGACTATCTTTGAGCATTAAAGAGCTTCAAAATAATCCCGAAAAAGAAGAAGAATTCGACTATGAATTACCTGAAGAAACAACTGGATTCTCGTTGAGTGATGTAATTGGAGACAAGTTAAAAGGTTTTACAAATAAATAAAACCAAGCAAGAGACGTACCATAAAGGTGCGTCTTTTTTAGTTGAAGTCAAATAGTAAGTTCATACCAAGTTAAGTTCAATTAGTTTGGCAAAGAAAACTTCTCATCGAGGAAATAGCTGACTTTTTTTCGCTGGACAGTGGGGTTGTTTCGTCTTGACGGGTGGTTAAGTTTTCCAAAATTAATTGCTTAGAATTGAAAAAATGATATAATTTATATTTTCGTGTATAATACTAAAGATAAGAATTTGGAAGGATGAAGTACAGATGACAAAACCAGTAATCGCCATCGTAGGTCGTCCGAACGTTGGAAAATCCACAATATTTAACCGTATTGTTGGTGAACGCGTGTCAATCGTGGAAGATATTCCAGGCGTAACACGTGACCGTATTTATAGTTCGGCAGATTGGTTAACACATGAATTTAACATCATTGATACAGGTGGAATTGAAATAGGAGATGAACCTTTCTTAGAACAAATTCGCGGACAAGCAGAAATTGCTATTCGAGAAGCCGATGTAATTATCTTGATGACAAATGGGCGTGAAGGCGTTACATTAGCTGATGAGCAAGTAGCAAAAATTTTATATAAAACAAAAAAACCGGTTGTTTTAGCGGTAAATAAAGTTGATAATCCGGACATGCGTGAAATGATTTACGATTTTTATTCTTTAGGATTTGGCGAACCATTCCCGATCTCAGGTTCCCATGGTTTAGGTCTTGGAGATTTGCTCGATGAATGTGCGAAACACTTCCCTAAGGAAGAAGAAGAGCAATATTCGGAAGATACAATTAAATTCAGTTTAATCGGCCGACCAAATGTTGGGAAATCTTCATTAGTGAATGCATTCTTGGGACAAGAACGGGTAATCGTAAGCGATATCGCTGGAACAACGCGTGATGCTATTGATACACCTTATACTTATGATGATCAGGAATATGTCATCATTGATACAGCGGGTATGCGTAAAAAAGGAAAAGTGTATGAATCAACAGAAAAATATTCTGTTTTACGTGCATTAAGAGCCATTGAACGCTCCGATGTTGTTTTAGTTGTTCTAAACGGTGAAGAAGGCATTCAAGAGCAAGATAAAAAAATTGCCGGCTATGCCCATGAAGCGGGTAAGGCAGTTATCGTCGTTGTGAACAAGTGGGATGCTGTTGAAAAAGATGAAAAAACGATGAAACATTATACACAGCAAATTCGCGAGCACTTCTTATATTTGCATTATGCTCCAATCATTTTCGTATCTGCGAAAACAAAACAACGTGTACATCAAATCTTGAACATTGTTCAGCGTGTTAGCGAAAATCATGCAATGCGTATCCAATCGTCAATTTTAAATGAAGTGATTGAAGATGCAGTAGCACGTAATCCGGCACCATCTGATCATGGGAAACGTTTACGGATTTATTACACAACACAAGTGGCAATTAAGCCGCCAACTTTCGTTACATTTGTAAATGATCCGGAATTAATGCATTTCTCTTATGAACGATTCCTTGAAAACCGAATTCGTGAAACCTTTGACTTTGAGGGAACACCAATTCGATTAATCGCAAGAGCACGCGACTAATCGACTTTGAGGGGGAGAGAATATGGAAAATGTTACGGTTTTAGGAGCGGGCTCCTGGGGCACGGCATTGGCGCTAGTACTGGCTGGTAATAATCATGATACGCTTGTTTGGACACATCGTGGAGAACAAGCGGATGAAATCAATATACATCATACAAATCAAAAGTATTTACCTAATATCCAATTGCCAGAGAAACTCGTTGCCACGAGCAATCTAGAAGAAGCGATCCATCATTCAGACATCATGGTTGTAGCGGTGCCTACAAAGGCCATTCGTGAAGTCTGCGGCTCAATGGAACAGTTCCTAAAGGATAAAAAATTGTTTGTCCATGTATCGAAAGGAATTGAACCGGATTCGCTTATGCGTATTTCCGAAATTCTATCTGAGAGCCTTTCACCGGATATAGTAGAGGAAATAGTCGTCCTCTCAGGGCCCAGCCATGCGGAAGAAGTCGTTTTGCATCATCCCACAACAATTACGGCAGCTTGCAGTAATCTGGACGCAGCTGAAAAGGTTCAGGACCTATTCATGAATAACTACTTCCGAGTGTACACGAACGACGACGTAGTGGGAGTGGAACTGGGAGGGGCATTGAAAAATGTGATCGCCCTGGCTGCCGGGATCTCAGATGGCCTTGATTATGGAGATAATGCAAAAGCTGCGCTTATTACAAGGGGATTGGCAGAAATCACTCGACTGGGTGTGAAAATGGGCGGAAATCCTTTTACTTTCGCCGGTTTAACTGGTATGGGTGATTTAATTGCAACTTGTACAAGTGTCCACTCACGGAACTGGAAAGCAGGCAACATGCTTGGCAAAGGTTTGAAACTTGATGAGGTGCTGTCTCAAATTGGGATGGTGGTTGAAGGGGTGCGTACAACAAAAGCGGCCCATCAGTTATCTGAAAGATATGACGTACCGATGCCGATTACTACGGCACTTTTTGAGATTTTATTCAATGAGAAAGAACCAAAAGTAGCGGTGGATGAATTGATGATTCGAATGAAAAAACGTGAGATTGATCTTTACTAATTTTGTCATCATGCTTCATTCGGAATAAAAGGGTATGAGGAGGTAGTACGTTTACCTCCTCTTCTTGTGAAAGGAGTTTCCAACTTGCAAAATTTGTTATCTTCCATGGACTACCTAGCGCTGCAAACGGCGAGGGGACCACTTGCAACGATGCATGCCTTGGATGTCATGTGGGTTTCATTTTATTCAATTGGTGCCATGTTGTTATCTGTACTGATTGTGGGAATTACAAGAAAGTGGGTAAACAACGGGTGTCTATCTTTGGTTTTGCGATTAATCGCTTTTGTCATTTTTGCAATCGGTTCCATCCTCATGGTGCTCGTAGTTTTGACATGGCCGAACTAAATTATATACATAGTATAAGCTTCTAAATGGTAGCTGTTAGTGAAACAATGTACCCGAGGTGAGTAGAAAATGAAGAGAAAATGGAGCCTGTTTTTCGTACTAGCTCTTACTACCGTTTTGTTATCAGGTTGCCTCTTCCCTGAAGAGGAAAAAGCAGAAAACCAGGTACCTGACGATCTCCAATTAGCCTCTGTTCAAAAGGCTGTGGAGGAATTTCAAGCAGATACAGGTGTACTTCCAATTAAAACACGAGACATGGATACTGATATCTTTATTAAATATCCGATCGATTTTGAAAAACTTATTCCAAAATATTTAGCGAATGCACCAGCCAATTCATTTGAAAAGGGTGGATTGTTTCAATATATTATTTGGGACCCGGAAGTAAAGCCCACAGTGAAATTGGTTGATTTGCGATCTGCTGAAAGAATCCGGGAATTAAATATTAGATTTATGAGCACCTACTATCCAACTTTCAAGGAGCAAATTGCAGATTACGTGTATTCGATTGATTTCGAAAAGATAGGTTATAAGGAAGACTTAACTGTCCAAAGCCCCTATACGAATAATTTGCTTCCTTTAATCGTCACGACTGAAGGTGAAGTCTACATTGATTATTCATTGGATCTAAATATTTTCTTGAAAGAAAATAATGTAAAGCCTATACCAGGCGAGGATATCAGAATGTTATTAGTAAATGAGTACCCAGTTGTTCCTGCGTATTCATTGCCTTACACAGTCGATGAAAACAACGAACCGATCTTTATGTATGACCCGACTGCGGACAAAGAAGATGAACAAGAAACAACCGAAGCCAAGCAGTAAAGATAATAATAGTTAATGAAAATAAAAGTGTTTAAAAAATATGGTTACTTACATATTTTTTAAACACTTTTTTCATATGTATGAGTAAGCGTTTTTTGTTTGTACGATAGAACTCTTCAATTTGGCCAACAATATCGATTATTCATTCCCTATCTGAAAATTTTCGTACAAGGCGTTTTCATATTTGAAGAATGTCGTACATAGACTAAATTACGTAAAGGAGGAGCTACAATAGGCGAAGAAATCTTTCATCAAATAGCGGAAAGAACGAATGGGGACGTATATATCGGTGTTGTAGGGCCTGTAAGAGTTGGTAAGTCTACTTTTGTGAAGAAAATGATGGAGTCGGTTGTGCTCCCGAATATCGTAAACGATGAAGATCGCAAAAGAGCACTGGACGAGCTGCCTCAAAGTTCACCGGGTCCTGTTATTATGACTGCTGAGCCGAAGTTTGTTCCTGCACAGGGAACAGAAATTACAATTGGTGAAAGCGAAATACCGTTCCGTATTCGTTTTGCAGACTGTGTTGGGTATGTAATTGATGGGGTAAGGGGCTACGAGGATGAGGACGGTCCAAAATACGTCCATACGCCATGGCATTCAGAAGCCATTCCATTTGAAGAAGCAGCGAAGATCGGTACGGATAAGGTCATTCGCGACCATGCGAATATCGGTGTTGTCGTAACGACAGATGGCTCGGTTAATGGCATTAGCCGGCAAGCTGCCGAAGTAGCAGAAGAACAAATTGTTCAACAACTGAAAGAAATTGGGAAACCGTTTGTTATTGTGTTGAACTGTCAAATGCCGACACACAATAACACAATGGCCCTTCGTCATGAGTTACTCGAAAGATACGAGGTTCCGGTTATCCCGGTTGCAATTGATCAAATGAATACCAAGGATATGGAATATATCCTTCAAGAAGCACTATATGAGTTCCCTATTGAAGATATCGAGGTGGAGAAACCAGATTGGCTGGATGTATTGGATTATACGCATCCGTTGAATGTCACGCTCTCAGATGCAGTAGGGAATGTGTTGGACTCGGTAACAAAGATCCGTGATGTGTCCCAGGCAGCTTCAGAGTTGCGTGAGATTGATTTTGTAGAAGAAAGTGAAATTGAACGTGTCGATGCTGGTTTAGGTGTAGCAACAGTACGTGTAACGTTGAAACCGGAAATTTATAAAGCTGTATGTAATGAATGGTTGGACGCACCGATCGATACAAAAAAGGATTGGTTGCTCTTCATTAAAGAAGCGGCAGAAGCGAAGCAAGCGCAAAGAAGATTCCGCGAAGCGATTGATGAAGCAAGTGATAATGGATATGGTATCTCTCTACCGACATTGGAAGAATTCCAGCCGAGCGAACCAGAAATCATTAAACAAAATAATTTCTATGGGGTCCGCATGAAAGCAAGTGCACCTTCTTACCATATTATCCGTGTCGATATGGAAACGGAATTTGCGCCTTTAATCGGAACGGAATTCTATGCAAATCAATTACTAAAAGACTTGCAGTATTCATATAAGCATGACCGAGATCAATTATGGCAAACGCAGCTATTCGGCACTACGCTCCATGAAGTGCTTCAAGAGGGAATTCGTTATAAAATGAATGCTGTTCCTCCAAGTGCCAAAAAGAGAATGCGCCAAACGATTGAGAGAATGGTGAATGAAGGCGAACGTGGTTTAGTAACATTCATAATCTAGGAATAATCGCTTCATTACCACAGTTAGGTGAATATTTATGCACTTATATCTTTAGTTACATCTCGTGGTAGCATAGGAGTGGTATGGTAAGCTTCTGGATTAATTCGAAAGAAATGTTTTCTGAAAGTAGCTAAGGGCGAATTTTAAGGGGATTTTAACATTCCATCTGAACTTAGTAGCCTAATGCCAACGTGTAACCTTAATGTATAAAATGAATAAAAATGGTATAAATTAGGAACAGGACTTTTCATTTACCAGGTGAAAAGTCCTGTTATTTATGTTTTGAATGAAAAAAACCGTGCTATTGTTGAAAAACATGGATAAATACAGTTGCACAGGGATTTTCTATATGTTAATCTTTTTACATGATTTAGGTTCATGACCCTTTGAGAGGAGGTGAATGGTGTGAATAAAACAGAATTAGTAAACTCTGTTGCTGAAGCTGCAGGTCTTTCGAAAAAAGACGCTTCTAAAGCAGTTGAAGCTGTATTTGATACAATTCAAGATGCTCTTGCAAAGGGTGACAAAGTACAATTAATTGGTTTTGGTAACTTCGAAGTACGTGAACGTGCCGCTCGTAAAGGGCGTAACCCACAAACAGGTAAAGAAATCGAAATCGCTGCTAGCAAGGTACCTGCGTTTAAACCAGGTAAAGCTCTTAAAGATGCTGTAAAATAATCAAAGCGTCTAGCAGTTACATAGAGCAGTCGTCATGGACAAGCATGATGGCTGCTCTTTTTACTTGTTGAAAAACTTGTTATAATAATGTTTTGTAGGTTTCTCACATCTATGTGCGAAGTTCAAATAATGGGTGGATCCATAATAACGGTAAATAACTAAAATAAATACATACATAACACTTAATATGTCGAACGAAAGGCTATTTTGCGTAAAGGGGAAGGATGTGCTACGATTCTTTTGAGTAGCGACTGTCCGTTTTAACTAGGAGGAAGAAAGATGTCGAAAGTAGATTTAGAAAAAATAGAAGAAGCTGTAAAAATGATATTGGAAGCTGTCGGCGAAGATGTCGAACGTGAGGGACTGCTGGATACCCCTCAACGAGTTTCTAAAATGTATGCTGAAATGTTTAGTGGAATAGATGAAGATCCGAGAGAATTTTTCAGTACAGTATTCCATGAAAATCATGAAGAACTAGTATTAGTGAAAGATATTCCGTTTTATTCTATGTGCGAGCATCACCTTGTTCCATTTTATGGGAAAGCCCATATCGCTTATTTGCCTCAAGGAGGCAAAGTTGCAGGGTTGAGCAAGCTCGGCAGATGTGTCGAATCTGTAGCTCGAAGACCTCAGTTGCAGGAAAGAATCACATCGACAGTGGCAGATACACTTATGGAAATGCTGGAGCCTTATGGTGTGTACGTGGTAATCGAAGCAGAGCACATGTGCATGACAATGCGGGGATTAAAAAAACCTGGCTCCAAAACAGTTACTTCAGTGGCACGTGGTGTTTATGCCGAAAATGACGTTTTGCGAAGAGAAGTAATTTCATTTATTCAAATGTCTTAAAACTATAGTTTTAATATGATATGATGTACAAGAAAATGTTTTAACTTCATTCTAGAAGAAACGTATTGGACATGGGGCTAATAGAGAGAGGGAGTTGGATAAAAGCTTCCGCAACCATGCGGACATTTGCTGACTTCACCTGCATCGTGCAGGCCTCGAGCTCGGGTAAAACCCTTGGCGCAAATATTTTGGCTATGGTGACGAAAAGAAATATTTAAACGACTGTCGAAATAGCCAGGCATAATTTGATTTTGAGGAGACAAAACAAGATGACTCAACCTGATTATATTATTATTGAAGCTCAAGAAGATGGCGTACATGTAATAGGTTTGACACGCGGTACGGATACTAAATTCCATCATTCCGAAAAATTGGATACTGGGGAAGTAATGATCGCCCAGTTTACGGAACATACATCTGCAATGAAAATTCGTGGAAAAGCAAAGATTTTTTCGTCACATGGCACGATTGAAAGTGGATCGAAAAAGTAATATTTAAATGTTTTTTTACACAAAATGACTAACAGTAATTGTTATATACGAAAGTTAATTTAATTTGTATTGGTGAACCAAACGAAACAATGCAATGGAGCCACACATTGCACTTTAAGTAGAATGGAGTAATTTCTATGGATGCAACATACATTCAACAGTCAATTGAACAATTAAAAACAAATATTTTCATGCATGTTCGTCATAGAACTTTGATTCAACATACGGGATCACCAGTGCTCGATGAAAATCAATTGTTTTATTTGTTATTACCATTTCTAAATGGAGAAAAGTGGGATGAGCAAATTTTTGAGAGTGCGATTACGGTAGGTATCGTTCATGCTTCACTAAACGAACACGATAAAATTAGCGAAAAAAATGCAACTAGTAAGGAACAGCAGCTTACAGTTCTTTCGGGTGATTATTATAGTGGACGTTATTATGAGATTTTGGCGCATTCCGGCAACATTTCTCTCATTCGACAGCTTTCTGAAGGGATCGTGAGCCGGTGTGAGCATCAAATTAAGCAATATGAAGCATCACAATACACGATCAATGAGTGGTATCAAGTTATTTCCGTCATTCAAACAGAGCTGATTAAGCGTTTTTATCAAGTATACGAGTATGAACAATATGGTTCATTTATGCATACGGGTTTATTATTGCTTCAATTGCAGAAGGAACTTCAACTGCATCAATCCGGTACAACTTCAAACCTGTTTGCTAAAATGCAGGATAGTGTTCTGGGGGAAGAAGGTTCAATTGAGTTAATCATCCAAAAAGAAATTGATTCTCTCAAAAGCTTGTTAAACGAAAATATCAGGACGTCCACAATATTAAAGGACGACTTAAAGTTATACATACAGCATCAAGTTGCGTTAAATGAGAAAGTAACGCGGGAAAGGTAATGAAAAAATGGCTAAATCGAAAGAACAACACGTACACGAAGTTTTTGAGAACATATCAGATAGCTATGACAAAATGAATTCAGTAATTAGCTTTCAACTGCATGTAAAGTGGCGTGAGGACACGATGAAACGAATGGCTGTTGAACCAGGTTCCAAATGTCTGGATGTTTGTTGTGGTACAGCCGACTGGACAGTAGCGCTTGCAAAGGCAACTGGGGAAACAGGTGTCGTGAAAGGCTTGGACTTCAGTAAAAATATGCTGAAAGTTGGGGAGAACAAAGTTAAACCTTATCCTCAGGTCGAATTGATTCACGGCAATGCCATGGAACTCCCATTCGAAGATGATACATTTGATTATGTAACGATCGGATTCGGTTTACGCAATGTTCCGGATTATATGCAAGTCTTGAAAGAAATGAACCGAGTGTTGAAGCCTGGTGGGATGGCTGTGTGTCTGGAGACATCACAATCCGAAATTCCAGTATACAGACAATTATTTAGATTCTATTTCAACCACATCATGCCATTATTCGGAAAGCTATTTGCAAAAAGCTATAAAGAATATTCATGGTTGCAGGAGTCCGCAAATGATTTCCCAGGGATGAAAAAGTTAGCGAAAATGTTCGAGGAAGCAAACTTTGAAAAAGTAACATATAAGCCGTATAGTGGTGGGGCTTCCGCTATGCATATGGGCTTTAAAAAAGAAAACTAGGGGGAGAAGGGTTCGCGCGTGGAAAAGATGAAGCTAACATTACTTTATTCCGATTTGAAATCGGATATAGACATCATCGAAAAAGAATTAGAAACTGCGTTAAACTCGTCTTCACACTTGATAAATGACGCCTCTCTCCATTTGTTGCAGGCTGGCGGCAAACGGATTCGCCCTGTTTTTGTCTTAATGAGTGCAAAATTTGGGCAGTATAATATCGATCAAATCAAAAATATTGCCGTACCGCTGGAGTTAATTCATATGGCATCACTTGTACATGATGATGTTATTGATGATTCGGATTTGAGAAGGGGTAGGCATACTGTAAAAGCGCAATGGAATAACCGTGTTGCCATGTATACCGGCGACTTTATTTTTGCAAGGGCTTTAGAGTATGTGACATCTATCGACAATGTAAAAGTTCATCAAATTTTAGCCAAAACAATGGTTGAAATTTGTAATGGTGAAGTTATTCAAATTGAAGATAAGTTTCGTAACAATCAAAACCTAAAAGATTATTTCCGCCGTATAAAGCGAAAAACAGCATTGCTTATTGAATCAAGCTGTGAACTTGGGGCTGTCGTTGGTGGACTTGATGTTAAAAACGTAAGACGTTTAAAACGATTTGGCTATTTTGTAGGGATGAGCTATCAAATTGTCGATGACATTTTGGATTTCACTGCAACGGATAAAGAGCTGGGCAAACCTGCTGGAAGCGATTTACTTCAGGGCAACATTACGTTGCCTATTCTATTGCTTAAAGATCATCCCACGATTTTGCGTTTTGTTGAAAAAGCAAGCAAAGGTAGTGTATCGGAATCGGATCGAATGGAAATGTTAAAGGTGGTTCGCAATTCTGATGCAATCAAGAAAGCGATTGCTTTAAGTAATCAGTATTTGAGAAAAGCGTTAAAAGAAGTGGACGCTTTACCGAACCACCCTATGAAGAAAAAACTAAGAGACGTGGCTTTATTTATTGGGAAACGTAAATTTTAAACAAAAATAACAAGGTTTTAATAGTAAAAGTTGATGTATTCCGGTTCTTTTGGTAATATTTATCGGTAGGTGTAACGCCTTTAGACAAACTTAAGGAGTGTTTTATAATTATGGCAATCGAAAAAACTTTTTTAATGATTAAACCAGACGGAGTAAAACGTCAAGTAATCGGAGATATCGTGAACCGTTTTGAACGTCGTGGGTTCGAATTAAAAGGTGCTAAACTAATGGTAGCTTCACGTGAAGTTGCTGAAGCTCATTATGCAGAACATGCGGACAAACCATTCTTTGGCGAATTAGTTGACTTTATCACTTCAGGTCCTGTATTCGCTATGGTATGGGAAGGCGAAAGCGCAATTTCATTAGCCCGTACGATGATGGGTGCTACAAAACCAGCTGATTCTCAACCAGGAACGATCCGTGGTGACTTCGCTACTACAATTTCTGAAAACATAATTCACGGTTCAGATTCAGCAGAGTCTGCAGAACGTGAAATTGGCTTATGGTTCGGCGGAGAATTAGCTTAATTCCTGCTTTGCAATAATATGAAAATAAAAATAACTATTGCGCATATGCAATAGTTATTTTTTGGTTGTTTGGAAACAATTTCGTTGAAATTTGGTATATAATCGGTTTTGGAGGTGAAAGAATTGGAAGATTACGTAATTTTAGTATTAGGAATTGTATTGATAGGTGCTGCAATACCAATCACGGCAATATTGACTAGCCATCTAAGCAAGCAATCAAAATTGAAGCTGGAAGTGCTGAAGCAAGAAATCGAACTGGAAAAAGTGAGAAAAGAAGGATATATCATTGAAACAGAAAAGCTTCGATTAGAAATAGAACAAACTAGACAGCAATTAACATTGGATCAACCAGTCCAATTCAAGTTGGAAGATAGGTAGTGAAAAAAGTCACTTTTTCCACCCTCTTTGGCTATGTAAAATAGTCGAAATGATATATATTTCCGATTTTCTGTATTTCCTATATAATGAAATGAGGAACTAACGAGGGGAAAGATAACCAATGTCAGATTATGAACAATTTATTACTGGAATAAATAAAAAAACAGGTATCAATTTAGCTCTCTATAAAGAAGCGCAAATGAAGAGACGATTAACTTCTCTATATGAAAAAAAGGGATATCGTGATTTTGTCGAATTCTTGCTGGCACTTGAAAGAGACCGGGATCTAATGAATGAATTTCTAGATAGGATGACAATTAATGTTTCGGAATTTTACCGTAACGGCAAACGATGGGAAATTTTGCGAAATAAAATATTTCCGTTATTGCTTCAGTCCAATAAAAGATTGAAAATTTGGAGTGCTGCTTGTTCAACGGGGGAAGAGCCCTATACAATCTCGATGGTATTATCCGAACATTTGCCACTTTCTCAAATTCAAGTACTGGCAACAGATCTTGATGAAAATGTCATCCAGAAAGCTAAATTAGGCCTATATCCAGAACGTTCCCTTGCGGAAGTTCCAAATGATGTGAAGATGAAGTATTTCATCCAGGAAGGTTCTTTCTTTAAAGTCAAAGATGAAATTAAAAGAACGGTCAATTATAAAAAGCATAATTTGTTGAATGATCAATACGAATCAAATTATGATCTAATTGTGTGCCGTAATGTCATGATTTATTTTACAGAGGAAGCAAAAGACCAAATATACCATAAGTTCAGCAAGGCGTTACGCCCAGGCGGGATTTTGTTCGTTGGCTCTACGGAACAAATCTTTAACCCTGCTCAATATGGCTTCGAAATTGAAGATACTTTCTTTTATCGAAAAAAATAATTGGAATAGCCATAACATTTATTTATATGTCCTTTTAACTTCGCTTTTCGGATTGTACGGAAAGCGTATTTTACTATAAAATGACCTTTTCTGAAGTAAGTATGAACAGGTTAAGGGATTTTTTGAGATATTGATATATAATGGAATATCTGAATATTCGGTACTATTTTGCGTGTTAATTCAAAAATAGCACTGTTTTTTGGATTGTAATATGTTATATTTAAAAATACATACTTTAGCGAGTTGAAGGGAGAAAGTGTTTTATGCGTTACCTTACTGCAGGAGAGTCTCACGGACCACAATTAACCACAATAATCGAGGGTCTTCCATCCTTGCTGCCAATATCAGCAGAAGCCATCAATTATGATTTGAAACGACGTCAGGGCGGCCACGGCCGAGGAAGACGGATGCAAATAGAAACTGATACTGTCGAAATTGTAGGTGGTGTTCGTCATGGAAAAACACTGGGTTCCCCGGTTGCATTGGTTGTTAAAAATGATGATTGGAAACATTGGACGAAAATAATGGGGGCTGAACCACTTCCCGAAGATGTTGATCCAAACGAGATCAAACGTCAAATCTCCCGCCCGCGTCCTGGGCATGCAGATTTGGTCGGTGGCATGAAGTATGGCCATAGAGATTTACGCAACGTTTTAGAGCGCTCCAGTGCCCGAGAAACAACAGTTCGTGTAGCGGTAGGATCCGTTGCGAAGGCGTTGCTAAGAGAGTTAGGTATCTCAATTGTCGCACACGTTACAGAGATTGCCGGCATCAAGGCAGATACAACAAAAGTGGAAGGCAAATCTGTAAATGATATCCGTAAAATAGTGGAACAGGATCCGTGTTATTGTGTTGACGCGGAAGCTTCTAGCCAAATGGTTCAAATGATTGATGATACTAAAAAAGCAGGAGACTCCATCGGTGGTGTTGTGGAAGTAATTGTTGAAGGACTCCCGGCTGGAATCGGTTCCTATGTACATTATGATCGAAAGCTGGACGGCAGGCTTGCTCAGGCAATGTTATCGATCAATGCTTTCAAAGGTGTTGAATTTGGCATTGGATTTGAAATGGCCCGTCGCAAAGGATCGGAAGTTCACGATGAGATTCTTTGGGATGAAGTGGATGGCTATACTCGAGCAACAAACCGTCTCGGTGGTCTGGAAGGCGGAATGTCAACTGGTATGCCGATAGTGGTTCGAGGTGTAATGAAACCAATTCCAACATTATATAAACCTTTACAAAGTGTTGATATTGAAACGAAAGAACCTTTCAAAGCAAGTGTAGAACGATCTGATAGCTGTGCAGTACCAGCGGCGTCCATTGTTGCAGAAAATGTGATCGCTTGGGAAGTGGCAAGTGTGCTAGTAAATCAGTTTCATAGTGATCAATTGCCGCAGTTGAAAGCACAGATTGAAGAAATGAGAAAATACTCAAAGGAGTTTTAAAAATGAAAATTCCAGTAAACACAGCATCACACCAATATGAAGTTGTGATTGGGAAGAACATTTTAAAAAGTGCAATTGAATCCTTATATGAACGACTACCGAAAATAGATAAAACCATCGTATTGACAGATCAAAACGTATGGGAAGCAGGAAAGGACTATTTTTCTGCAAACTTCCCATATCCTTTTGAAGTCTTTGTGATGCCACCGGGTGAAGAGTGCAAAAGCTTTGATAATTATAAGGAGGCTCATTCGTTTTTAATCGAAAATGGATGCACCCGCAAATCACTTATAATGGCCTTCGGTGGGGGAGCGGTTGGGGATTTGACTGGTTTTGTTGCAGCGACATATATGCGTGGGGTTCCTTTTGTGCAAATCCCTACGACCATTTTGGCTCACGATTCGGCCGTTGGAGGCAAAACAGCCATCAACCACCCGCAAGGAAAGAATTTAATCGGTGCATTCTATCAGCCAAAGGCAGTAATTTATGATATGGAATTTTTAAGTACTTTAAGTGAACGTGAAATTCGCTCAGGAATGGCAGAAGTCATCAAGCATGCAATGATATCCAATGAAAAATGGCTAAAAGAAATAATGTTGATCGATTCGATTGCCAACATCGAAACTGATAAACTGGCATCTTATTTAAAGGCCGGTATTGAAGTGAAGGCAAAAATTGTTGCTGAAGATGAAACAGAGCAATCGGTGCGGAAATATTTGAATTTTGGTCATACATACGGTCATGCCATCGAAGCTGCTGCAGGGTATGGAGGAATAGCTCATGGGGAAGCCGTTGTAATGGGAATCGTCTACGCTTTGCTTTTAAGTGAGCGGTATGGAAATGTTTCAAGGAAGTTCACAAAATCTTTTCTGCAATTTGCATACAATAACGGATACCCGTTTGAAGCAGTCTCAAGTTATACATTTGATTCGCTAGAACCGTTTTTAGTTAAAGATAAGAAGGTTGAATATGGCGAACTGCAATTCGTTCTACTTAATGCTATCGGTGAGCCATTTATGCAATCCATATCATTATCGGTATGTCGAGAAATAGATTCGGAGTATCGGGCTTTACTCTTGGAGGTGTGTAAATGATTAGAGGGGTAAGAGGCGCAACCACAGTTACCGAGGATAAGGCGGAGCTTATTTTTAAAGAAACCGAAATTTTGGTGAAGGAAATAGTCCGTGCCAATGGAATATTGGCAGAAGATATCATCTCGGTACTAATTTCGACAACGGCGGATATCACTTCCGGCTTTCCTGCAAAAGCAGTACGCTCCATTGAAGGCTGGGAATATGTACCGACAATGTGTACACATGAAATGAATGTTCCGAATGCGCTTCCCCTATGTATTCGGGTTTTGCTGCATGTGAATACAGAGTTGCATCAAAAAGATGTACGGCATATTTATTTGAACAAAGCGGTTAGTTTACGTCCAGACTTAGTACAAGAAACAAAAAAGTAAGGAGACATTAATTATGAAATGGAAACAGCAAATATACGGAATGAAAGCATACCAACCGGGTAAACCGATTGAGGAAGTAAAGAGAGAATTTGGACTAAGTGAAGTAGTAAAGCTTGCCTCCAATGAAAACCCATATGGATTCTCTCCAAAGGTAAGAGCGTTTCTATCTGATGATCATTCAAATCATGCACTTTATCCAGATGGCTATGCACAGGAGTTGCGTACAGCCGTTGCCGCTCATTTAGATGTCAAAGAAACGCAAGTCATTTTCGGGAATGGATCGGATGATTTAATTGCAATCATTACACGAGCATTGCTTTACCCCGGGGTTAACACGGTTATGGCAACTCCATCGTTTTCGCAATATCGCCATAATGCACAGATAGAAGGGGCTGAAACTAGGGAAATCCCAATGCGAAATGGAAAACATGACCTGGTTGCGATGTTGGAAGCGATTGATGGGAATACATCGGTCGTTTGGGTATGCAATCCCAATAATCCAACAGGGACAATCGTCAGTGATGATGAACTACAAGATTTCTTAAATAAGGTTCCCTCTGAAGTGCTAGTTGTATTGGATGAAGCATACTTCGAATACGTAAACTCATCAGACCACAAAGACACACTTCCGTATATTGATAAATATCCTAATGTAATTATTTTGCGTACTTTTTCCAAAGCATATGGACTTGCATCGTTCCGGGTAGGTTATGGCATTGCACAAGAGGAAGTAATCGCTAAATTGGATGCTGTTCGGGCTCCTTTCAATAACACGATCCTAAGCCAAAAAGTCGCAATTCTTGCCTTGGCTGACCAGACTTTTATCGAGGAATGCAAAGAGAAAAATGATGCCGGAAAAAAACAATACATTGAGTTTTGCAAAAAACATAATTTGGACTACTACCCAACGGAAACAAACTTTATATTATTTCAAGTAAAAGCCGACAGTGATGTAGTGTTTAAAGAGATGATGAAGCGAGGCTTTATTATCCGAAGTGGGAATGCGCTCGGAACCCCTGGCTATATTCGCGTTACGATTGGGACTGAAGAACAAAATGACAAGTTTTTATCTTTACTTGAGGAAGTTCTTACGGAACAGGGAGTTTTCGCATGACACGGAATGTCCTTGTCATCGGATTGGGGTTGATAGGGGGCTCTATTGCGCTTTCTTGTCAAAAAGCACCGAACACGAAAGTACTCGGATTTGATTTAAACGAAAATACTTGTCATCAAGCAAAAACTCTAAGTATTGTCCATGAAGTGGTGGATGATGTCATACAATCGGCAAGTACCGCGGATATCATCATCTTTGGAACACCGGTGAATGCGACACTGGAGTGGTTAGAGGAAATGAAGAACTGGCCACTCAAGAAAAATGTAATCGTGACGGATACTGGAAGTACTAAAGGATTAATTATGGAAAAGGCTGCCCAATTACGGGAACTAGGAATTACGTTTATTGGCGGTCACCCAATGGCCGGTTCCCATAAAAGTGGTGTGCAAGCCGCAAAAACATATCTTTTCGAAAATGCTTATTACATGTTGACCCCATTAAAAAATGAAAACGAAGAATCAATCAAAAAACTAGAAGATCTGCTAAAATTCACACTAGCAAAAATAGTGCTGCTTGATGCACATGAACATGATCATATGACAGCTGTCGTTAGCCATTTTCCTCATATTGTTGCAGCATCGTTAGTTCATCAGCTGCAAAGTGAACAGCAAAATTATCCGATGACAAGTATGCTTGCTGCGGGCGGTTTCCGTGACGTCACACGAATCGCTTCTTCCAATCCACTTATGTGGAAGGATATTGTGCTTCAAAATCGTGAAGAGTTGCTAGTACAGTTAAATGCTTGGCAGCATGAAATGGAACGAGTCAAATCAATAATCCTTAGCCATAACGGGGAAATTATTGAAGATTATTTTGCGTCTGCAAAAGAAGTTCGAGACAAATTACCGATCAACACAGGAGCATTTTATACAACTTATGATTTATATGTGGATATCCCTGACTATCCAGGAGTAATATCCGAAATAACTGGTTATTTGGCTCAGGAACACATAAGTATCACCAATATTCGAGTAGTTGAAGCACGTGAGGATATATTTGGTATTTTGGTAATAAGCTTTCAAAATGCAGAAGATCGAGAGAAAGCACAAGGATGCATCAGCAGAAGAACAAAGTATGAAATGTATATGTCATAAATAAGTATCGATTTATTGAAAGGAGCATAAGTATGTCTTCTACAACAAGTTTATATTATAAGAATGCAAGTCTAAAAGGAACAATCACTGTTCCTGGTGACAAATCCATATCTCATCGGTCTGTCATGTTTGGATCGATTGCAAAAGGCAAAACAACTGTAAGCGGTTTTCTTTTAGGGGAGGATTGTCTTAGTACAATCGATTGCTTTCGCAAGCTTGGTGTAGAAATACATGTCGAAGGAACAAATGTTGAGATTATAAGTCCGGGCATGGATAACTGGGAAGAACCAAAAGAAGTGTTGTACACGGGTAATTCAGGCACTACAACTAGACTTATGTTGGGAATCTTATCCGGTACAACATTGCATACCGTAATGACGGGTGATGCGTCAATTGGAAAACGGCCAATGCGTAGAGTTGCAGATCCACTTCGATTAATGGGTGCAAAAATTGCTGGCAGAGACAATGGACAGTATACACCATTGGCAGTTCAGGGGACACAGTTGAGAGCAATCGACTATACAATGCCTGTGGCCAGTGCGCAAGTGAAGTCAGCAATATTGCTGGCAGGGCTGCGGGCTGCGGGGACTACCGTTGTAAGAGAAAAGGAAATCTCCCGCGATCACACTGAAAGAATGCTGAAACAATTTGGTGCCCACATTGAAGTGGCGGATGGCGTTGTAGCATTCAAAGGCGGCCAACAGCTCCAAGCAACACATGTCAATGTTCCTGGTGACATCTCATCAGCCGCCTTTTTCTTGGTGGCCGGAGCCATTGTTCCTGGCAGCGAAGTGGTTATGAAAAATGTCGGTGTAAATCCTACGAGAGCAGGAATAATTGAAGTGCTGGAGAAGATGGGGGCGGAATTATCGGTAAAAATGGAGGATAACCATGCTTCCGAACCGACCGCAACACTTACAATCCGTACTTCTGATCTAAAAGCAACGACAGTGGAAGGGGAGATAATTCCACGTTTGATCGATGAAATCCCTATTATTGCGCTTTTAGCAACTCAAGCAAAGGGAACTACAATCATCCGTAATGCGGAAGAGTTGAAAGTTAAAGAAACAGACAGAATTACTGCTGTGGTGACTGAACTCCAAAAACTTGGTGCAAATATTGAAGCGACCGATGATGGGATGATTATTCATGGACCTACAAAACTCCATGGAGCCAAGTTGCAAGCATACGGGGATCACCGTATCGGTATGATGTCCGCAATCGCTGCTTTGATATCAAGCTCTCCTATTGATCTTGATGATACGGAATGTATTGCTGTTTCATACCCTACCTTCTTTGAACATATAGAAGGACTTCTGAACAATGCATAACTTTTGAGATGAAATTTAAATAGTAGGACCTCCTGCGAATTCCAGCAGGACAGGTCCTTTTTCTTGTTTCAATTAAATAAGTAAAGTAGCATAGTATTGACTAAACATAAAAAGGTGAGTAAAAGTTGACAAATACAGCGAACGAAATGATCCAAGCCATTCAAAATGGCGAACTACAACAAATTAATATTTTATTAGAAACATTTTTGCTGAATGAACAAGCTGATGTCCAATACGAGATTGCCGACTTATTAATGCAATACGGTTTTTTATCTGAAGCAGATCGAGTTTTTGAACATTTGCAGTTTTTATTCCCGGATGAGGCTCAAGTAGCCATTGATCGTGCATCGGTATTAATTGAGTTGGGTGAAGAAGATGAGGCCTTGCAGTTACTGATGGGGATTGATTCAGAAACGCCGGAATACCCACAAAGCCTGCTCTTATTGGCGGATTATTACCAAATGCAAGGTTTATATGAAGTAGCCGAACTACGTATTACAGAAGCGCTGGAATTATTGCCTAATGAACCGTTGCTGCAATTTGCAAAAGCCGAACTATTGTTTGAAACTGGCCGCTTTACAGAAGCAGCCCGCATCTACGAAGAGTTGCATGAAAAACAAAAAGAAATCGCAGGGGTTTTATTGGCTTCGAGGTTGGCAGAAGTATTTCGTGCAGGCGGTGGGTATGAAACTGCCATGGATTACTATATGGAAGCATTGGAGGACACTGTAACACCCGACTTATTATTTGGGTCTGCCTATGCGGCTTTCCAAACAGAAAAATTTGAACTGGCCACTAAACAGCTGGAGGACCTAAAAGAATTGGATCCGGATTATTTTAGTGCCTACTTATTATTAGCGGAAAGCTATGCAATGATGGAAGATAATAAAAGAGCGCTAAAAATCATTGAAGAAGGTTTGAAGCGTGATGAATATGAAAAATCCTTCTATTTATTTGCAGGCAAAATGGCTTTGAAAAATAATTTGCCAAACGAGGCTGTCCATTACTTGCAGGAAGCCATCGCACTTGATCCGGAATATATGGAAGCCATTCTAGTCCTTATGTCAATTTACGCAAATCAAGAGCGGTACGAAGAAATTATAGAATTATATGAAAATTTAAAAAATAACGATTTCGACTGGAGTGCTTTATATCCCTTCGTTGCTGATGCTTATGCCAAGAATGAGGACTATGAACGTGCATGCGAAATTTATAAGATAGCATATAATGATTTTAAAGACGAACCATCGTTTTTAGAAAAATATTGTTATTTCTTGATTGAAGAAGGAAAAAGAGAGGAAGCACGAAGTATCGTTAATCAGTTAATTGCTTTGGAACCTACAGAGCAACAATGGTTAGATCTTCTCTACACTCTTGAATAAAAGGAGGGATAGCAAAGTGACTTCTTCCATTCCGATTATTGATAAAAAAACTTTTGTTCGTTGGTTTCTAAAAAATTACCAATTAAAAAGAAGAGAATGTGTTTGGATACTGAATTATTTATTAAGTAATGATAGCCTGCTTGAAAATATCCACTTTGTTGAAGAAGCGCATTATTGTCCGAGAGCGATTGTCATGTCCTCGGTAGATTCAACTGGAGTACCATTTCGGTTTTATAAAGGAAATATCATGACAAGCGATGCCGAAAAGTCTTTTCATGATTTACGATTACATCCTGGTGAGAGCATGTATATCCAATTGAACTTTCCCAATATACCGCCGAGTCAACAGTATTTGGCTGTGCTGGAGGAAAATCCATTTATGCCAAAGTATTTGCATATTAGCGAGAAAGATCGACTTATTGCAGAGGAAATGTTGAATAATAGTTTGTTGGCATTTCAAGAAGAGAAATTATTGAAAGAAATCGATGATGCGTTGGATAAAGGAGATAAAGAAAGATTTTATTCGCTATCCAACTTATTACAGGCATTGAAGCAAACTACTAAAAATGTGTAATAAAATCGTAAGTTAGTATTGAATTTTAATGTTTATGCTATGACTTTATGATTAATGATAGAGTTTCGTTGTGAGGATCAAGTTGTTCGTCGAAATTGATCTGCACGGAGTTTTTAAAAATTCAATTGATATAAGCGCTAGAACGGTCGAATCTTGAAGTGCTGTCATACAAACCGGGGTACATTGAAGCACTGGTTTTTGACAAGGTCCATATGCGACGAACGGACAATTAGTTCAAAATGCGATCGATTGTCGGTAGTCCCAGTCTCATTCAGCCTTAGGTATAGAGGCTGGATGAGATTTATTTGTGGGATTGAGTCAAACTTGTAAAATCGATTGAAAATTAAACTGTTATTTTTTATTGTTTTTGGCAATAGTAAATATTGATATATGGAGGAGAAGAAATGTTTTTTAATGGGAATGATGTACAACAATTTCAAACACAGAAGGATTTCATAGATACGGCGCTGGTCCCGCTGCTTTTTCTCGAATTCGATGATGCAAGGATAAGACAGAGTAGCTCGGCGACAGATTTTTTAATGTCCCTGACAGCATTTGTTGAACAGCAGTTCAAAGGGAGATTGATGCTTGTCCCTCCATTTTCTTATACGAATCAAACAAAAGATGGTTTGGCAGTCAACCTACTAAAGGAAGAGTTACAAAGTACAGGCTTTAAATACGTCATCTTTATCACAACCGATCACACTTGGACAAGCCATAGTGAACAACTGGACGTAATATGGCTGCCCCCAATTCCTCTGGAGTCCATGGATAAAGGGGTAAAGAAAACCGTGCTGGAAGAACAATTAAAGCAAATAATACCAGTACTAACTTCCAAATGGTACTAAAGTTAGTAAATTGTTTCATTAAATGTTCACAAACTTGTCGAAAGTATAGAAAGCCAATATTGACCAACCTATTTTCTTGATATATCATAGATATGTCCTAGTAATTACTATTTGTAAAAGTATGTCCGTTGGACTGACCTTTTAGTTAGAGGGGGGAAAAGGATGAGTAACAATCGAGTTTCAAGACGTCAATTTCTTAACTACACTTTAACTGGTGTTGGTGGATTTATGGCGGCGGGTATTTTAATGCCAATGGTACGCTTTGCAATTGATCCAGCTTTACAGACTAAAGCTGAGGGAGATTTTGTACAAACTAGCCAAAAAGTTGCAGATATTACAGAGGAGCCTGTAAAAGTTGACTTTTCATATGAACAAGTTGATGCATGGTATACATCTGAAGTTACTGATACTGCTTGGGTTTATAAAAGTGGAGATTCAATAGTTGCACTATCGCCAGTTTGTAAACACTTAGGCTGTACTGTTAACTGGAACAGTGATACTGAGCACCCAAATCAATTCTTCTGTGCTTGTCACGGTGGACGTTATGAAAAAACTGGTAAGAACGTTCCAGGTACACCACCATTAGGTCCATTAGATGCGTATGAAGTATCAGAAAAAGATGGCTTTTTATTGCTTGGGAAAAAAATCGCAAATAATTTAGCTTAATTAGTAAGGGGGTAGACATCAGTGCTAAATAAAATTTATGATTGGGTCGATGAACGACTGGATATCACTCCAATCTGGCGTGATATTGCCGACCACGAAGTGCCAGAGCACGTTAACCCTGCACATCACTTTTCTGCATTTGTTTATTGTTTCGGTGGATTAACATTCTTTATTACAGTTATCCAAATTTTATCGGGTATGTTCTTAACAATGTACTACGTACCGGACGTAGAAAATGCATGGAAATCAGTTTATTACTTACAAAACGAAGTAGCTTTTGGTGAAATCGTTCGTGGTATGCACCACTGGGGAGCTTCATTAGTTATCGTAATGATGTTCTTACATACACTTCGTGTGTTCTTCACAGGTTCGTATAAAAAACCTCGTGAGTTAAACTGGATTGTAGGAGTTTTAATTTTCTGTGTAATGTTGGGATTAGGTTTCACAGGATACTTATTACCTTGGGATATGAAAGCGCTATTCGCTACTAAAGTAGGTATTGAAATTGCTGCTTCTGTTCCGTTTATAGGCGAACTTATTAAAATTTTACTTGCTGGGGATGCTACAATAATTGGTGCTCAAACGTTAACACGTTTCTTCGCAATTCATGTATTCTTCTTACCTGCAGCATTATTTGCATTACTTGCAGCACACTTTATCATGATTCGTCGTCAAGGTATTTCTGGACCACTTTAATACAATTTGAACTATTGTAAGGGTCTATGATTTTTTAAAGGAGGGGACACTATGCATCGCGGAAAAGGGATGAAATTCGTAGGTGATTCACGCGTAAAAGCAAACAACCGTATGGTGAATATGCCTAAAGATTATTCCGAGTATCCAGGTAAAACAGAAGCTTTCTGGCCTGACTTCTTATTAAAAGAATGGATGGTTGGTGCAGTTTTCTTAATTGGATATTTATTATTAACTGTCGCTCATCCTTCACCACTTGAAGGTCCGGCAGATCCAACTAATGCTTCATATATTCCATTACCAGACTGGTACTTCCTATTCTTGTACCAATTATTAAAATACACTTATGCATCAGGTCCATACAATGTAATTGGTGCGATTATTATGCCTGGTTTAGCAATCGGCGCATTAATGTTAATGCCGTTCTTGGACAAAGGTCCAGAACGTCGTCCATCAAAACGTCCATTGCCAACTGTGTTCATGTTGCTATCACTTGCTGCAATGATTTTCTTAACTTGGGAATCTGTTGTAAACCATGACTGGGAAGCAGCAAAAGCGCAAGGTGAAATCAAGGAACAAGTTGACATTGAGATTGATGAAACTGCAGAAGGTTTCTTAATTTTCTCTGGTGAACAAGGTAAATCTTGTATCGCATGTCACGGTGCTGATATGCAAGGTGGAGGAGCAGCACCTGCTTTAGTAGGTAACGAATTAACAGCTGAAGAAGTTGCAGAAGTAATTAAAAATGGTCGTGGCGCAATGCCAGCAGGTCAATTTGCAGGTACTGATGAAGAACTTCAAGTATTAGCGGAATTCATCGCTAGTCTAAAAGCTGAAGAATAATATATCCATTTCAAAAAAAGAGAGTCGGGAAACTGGCTCTCTTCTCTTTTAGTTATTTTTAATTACATATGCACATTTGTAACAAAATATACATAATTTTTAAAAATTTTGAGGAATACTAAGGGGAATAGAAAATGAAGTCATTTTTTAGTCATGTATGGTTACTATTGTCACATCGCTCATTTTTGTCGTTATTATTTATAATTAACTTGCTTGGTACAGTATATGGTTATATTTGGTATGGCTCTCAATTATCTAGAACCGAACCTATATTTCTGATTTTTGTTCCTGATAGTCCAACAGCAAGTCTATTTTTCTCTATTGCTGTTCTAGGTTGGATATTCGGTAAGCATCTTAAATTAATTGAAGCATTGGCATTAATTACGCTTGTAAAATATGGTATTTGGGCAGTTGTCATGAATTTATTGACTTTGGCGGAAATTGGCTCAATCGGCCCTTCTGGGTGGATGCTCGTTGCCTCCCATGGATTGATGGCGGTACAAGCAATCCTTTATATGACGAACTATCGGTTCAGCATGATTCATATCGTGATCGCAGCAATATGGACATTGCATAATGATGTGATTGATTATGTATTTGGACAAATGCCTACTTATAGTGTTTTAAGCCAATACTCCAGCCAAATCGGTTATTTTACATTCTGGCTTTCAATTACTTGCATTGCGATAGCTTATATTGTTTATACTAATAATCGAACTCTCTATCGGGATCAGATTAAATCTAGATAGCAATTAAAAATTCCCAACTTTTCTGATCCTTATTGTATTTAATAATGGGTGTGAATATTTGCATAACGAATAGGCAACTATTAAAATTAGAAGTATAGTAAGCTATTAGAAAGGAAGAGATTAATTGACCGCAGGAATGTATATTATTTACTTTCTAATCATCTTGATTTTGCCGATTTATGCACAGATGAAAGTGAAAAGTACTTACAAGAAGTTTTCTCAGGTGCAATCTACAAAAAGGATGACTGGTGCTCAAGTAGCACGACAGATTTTGGATCAACATGGATTGTTTGATGTTCGAGTAGTGCCGACACAAGGGGTTTTATCGGATCATTACAATCCAGCAACGAAAACTGTAGCGCTATCCGAAACGAACTTCTACGAATCTTCAATTGCTGGAGTCGCTGTCGCCGCACACGAAGTTGGCCATGCAATTCAACATAAAGAAGCTTATTCATTTTTAAATATACGTTCTAAATTGGCGCCAGTGGCTAATATTACGTCGAATGCATCCTGGTTATTTGTAATGATTGGTATTATCGCATCCAGTTCAGGCTTATTATTGCTAGGTATAGCTTTGCTTCTTGCAGGTGTTTTATTCCAGGTAGTAACACTGCCAGTGGAATTTGATGCTTCCAAGCGTGCAATGAATGAAGTGGTGTCTTTAGGATTAATTGCTAATAATGAAGAGCGTTCCGCGAAGAAAGTGCTAAATGCAGCTGCCATGACTTATGTAGCGGCTGCAGCGGTAGCAGTATTGGAACTTTTACGTTTAGTCCTTATCTACACGGGAATGAGATCTGACGACTAAACAAATATGAAAAATGCCCTAAAGGTTTGAACAATAAAACCTTTGGGGCATTTTTTGTTAGGCATAAATAAGTGGAAGGTTCATTTAATGGCCAGACAATTTTTCCGCTAAGCAGGAACAGAAAAATTTTTACTTATAAATAATAACTAGTTCAATAGATTAATAGAATATAGGGAACTATTCCTCAAATTATGAAAGCGCAATCATGCGCTTTGCATAACCAATATAAGGGGGGAGAGACTTGAAATTTAATTTATCCAAGGTGCTGTTGTTCAGTTTTATTGTGATAATTGTTATTGCTGGTCTTGCATTTTACGCGGGTGTTTTAACTAAGAACAGTTTGGAAGATATGAAAACTGAAGAAAATACGGGTTCATTCCACTTCGAAACAACGACGGATGAAGCAGAAAACAGTGGTAAAAGTCCTAGTCAACCTCATATAGAAGTGGAGTATGCAAAAGAAGGATGGGCTACTCATGGTGGAGACTATTTTAATCGACGTTTTTCAGAGCTTGAGCAGATTAATCTTGAAACAATTAATGAATTGAAGCCTGAGTGGGTTACGAGTTTAGGGGCAAGCCTCGATATGAAGTTTTCTGGCGAAGCAACCCCGATTGTGGTGGATGGGATTATGTATATTGCAACTGCCGAAAATGATGTATTGGCATTAGATGCAAAAACAGGTGAAAAGATTTGGGAATTTCGCCCTGAAATTGAAGAAAAACTTGATACCGTTTGCTGTGGTTGGACCACTCGCGGGGTGGCGGTTGCAGATGGGAAAGTGTTTGCCGGTTTATTAGATGCGAGGTTAGTGGCTTTAGATCAACAAACTGGTGAGTTGCTTTGGGAAACTGAGGTGGCAGATTGGGAAGAGGGTTATACGATTACCAGTGCGCCACTTTATTATAATGGCAAGGTATACACAGGAGTTGCAGGTGGAGAGTATGGAATTCGAGGAAGAATAATGGCTTATGATGCTGAATATGGACATGAAGTATGGCGATGGTATACAATTCCAACACCTTACGAAAAAAATGGGGATACTTGGCCGGATGACGAAGATAAAAATTGGCTGCATGGTGGAGCGCCAGTTTGGAACACCCCTGCGGTAGATCCAGAACTGGGGACGATTTACTTTGTAACAGGCAATACTGCTCCTGACTTGGATGGAAGTAAGCGGGAAGGGGATAACCTTTATGCAAACTCCATAGTTGCTTTAAATGCTGAAACAGGTGAGTATGTATGGCATTTCCAACAAGTTCATCATGATATTTGGGACTTGGATCCTACAAATCCTGTGATATTATTTGATGTCGAAATCGATGGAGAAACTAGAAAAGCACTTGGCGAAGCTGGGAAGACCGGATGGATATACTTCCTGGATCGAGAAACTGGGGAACCGCTAATAGGCATCGAGGAAAAAGAAGTACCTCAGCTTGCGAAGCAAAAAACTTCGCCGACACAGCCATTCCCAGTGGGCGATTCCTTTGTACCACAATCCATTACGGAAGAAGATGTAGAACGTGATTTAGCAGATGATTTTGAAGGGCAGATTGGATCTATTTTCACTCCTTTCTGGGATGAACCGATTACATTAAAACCATCTTCTTTTGGAGGAGCAAACTGGCCACCTTCCGCTTATTCCCCTGAAACGGAGTACTTCTATGTGTTGGGTACAGATGCTTATGTTGCATTATCGAGACAAGATGAAGATGCATATGAAGAAGGTGGGATGTGGATTGGCAGTATTTTTGTTCCTGTAAATGATGCACCGATGCGGGGAACAATAACGGCCATGGATGTAAAAACCAATACTATAGCTTGGCAAGTTGTTTGGGATGCGAATGCATATTCGGGAGTGCTGGCTACTGCTGGTGACTTAATTTTTGTGGGGCATAATGATGGACGCCTTATTGCATTCAATGCGAAAACCGGTGAAGAAGTATGGAGTTACAAAATGGATGCCGGTGCGAATGCTCCGTCTGTAACCTATGAAATTAATGGTGAACAATATCTTTCCATCTTTGCAGCAGGGAATTCTTTAGCCGGCTCTGTCCATGGCGATAAAGTATATACATTCAAAATGAATGGCAGCTGGGATGGTACACCAATTGATGCTTCGGAAAAAAATGATGGTGGCGCGTTGACAGGTAAAGACCCGATAGAAACTGATACGACTGGTGACACCAGTGATTCATTTGAGTTAGGTCTTTCCATTTATGAGGGTAACTGTTTATCTTGTCATGGAAATATGGGTGAAAATGGCCATAACGGACCAAATCTGCAATTATCCGAGTTGGCAGAAAACTATGACGGTGTTGTAGATAGAATCAATAATGGGGGATCCACAATGCCGGCATTCAAAACGATTTTAACTGAAGAAGAAGTTAAAGAAGTTGCGCGTTATGTAAATGAAGTATTATCGAAAGCGGATGAATGATGACAGCCTTTCCAAATAATAATGACGTGTAAAAATGAGCGCTTGGAATAAATAAATCCAAGCGCTCTCATTTAGTTATTTTTTAATTGACCATAGTTCTGGCTAGTTCAGTTAGTATCGGAAACTTAAGTGACCCGTTACTCATCAATCCTGAAGCCTTCCCCGGTAACATCTTTTACATCAATTATGGAAACAAACGCATTCGAATCAATGGCTCGTATAATCGATTTTAGTCTTACTAATTCATTTCGCGCCACAATACAGTATAAAACATCCTTCGATTGTTTTGTGTAATGACCATACCCATGGAAGACCGTTACTCCTCGTTCCATTTTCTCAGAAATCAAATTCGCAATTTCATTGGGGTTGTTTGAAATGATAAGTGCTGCTTTAGCAGTGTAAGCACCTTCTTGAACCATGTCAATAACTCTGGCTCCAACGTAAACAGCAACAAGTGTATACATCATGGAACGCGCATCTAAAAATGTCATCCAGGACGCCAAAATGACGAACGCATCAAATATAAACATTGTGCGGCCCATACTCCATCCGACGTGTTTGTTCGTAACGCGTGCGATAATATCCACACCACCTGTTGTTCCACCGCATCGGAATATGATCCCGAGGCCTACTCCAACAAATACACCTGCAAACAAGGAAGCAAGTAATAAATCATTTTGTAGGTCAAGGGCGAATTGGTATACTTGGAAAATTCTAAGGAAGACTGAAACTGCTACCGTTCCAATAATGGTATAGATAAATTCCCTGCGGCCAAATTGTTTCCAACCCAAAATGAACATTGGAATATTAAGAATGAGATTCAATATGGCCGGATCCCAGTTCAGTGTGAAGTATAAAATCAATGTGATTCCACTAAAGCCACCTTCACCGAGCTCATTTTGCATATTAAAATGTACAAAGCCAAAACTATAAATTGCCGCACCTAATAAGATTCCGATAATATTTTTGATTTTTAGACCTTTCAATAAAAAACCTCCAAACATTCACAATAAATAATCTATATCACTACCGGGTTCAAATTCCGGATGCTAACTTGTAGTATGACCCCACCTATTTATTTATATAAAAATAACAGGGTGGGATGTATGCCATAACCTACACGATTATAGAAGGAAATAACAATATTTTGCAGCGTCATCCATTGGCGTCGACTCAATTAAACGAAGAGGGTTGGTCTAACGAAGTGCTTACATAAAATAACCAACCATTTGCAGTTTCACTTTATTATGTTGTATTTTTCTTCTTTTGACAACATAGCCCTTTATTATATACGATGTTAGTAAGTGCGTGGTATGATGTCGAATAGGGATTTACTCGCGTAAAATTAGTGATGAATACATAGTTGAAATTAAGAACTAGTTATTTCTTCCCGACTTAGGGCTAATAAAAACAACTCTTAAACTTAGGTAATAGATTGAATCTACTGAGATACATAGCGGTTATTTGGTCGGTGGACACCTCCGGAAAATTTAGGAGACTTTTTCAATTTAGTATGCTATCAAGCTGTGCTAGGTATCCAATTAGATGACCCTTTTTTAGCCCAGAGGAAAAAACTTATGGAAGATTTAATTAGAGGACATGAAGGGATGGGTAATTGTGACAATTCGAGTGGCAATAGCAGGAAGTAGAGGGAAAATGGGTTCGGAAGCAGTAAAAACTGTTTGTAACCGTGAAGGAATGGAGCTTGTCGCAGCCTTGGATTACAAACACGTAGGGGACAGTTTGGCAGAGCTCGAAATGTTTCCTTCCAATCTGGATGTACCTATTTATACAAACTTAACTCAATTAATCACCGAATCAAAACCGGATGTACTGATTGATTTAACAAATCCACATTCTGTTTATGAGCATACAAAAGAAGCAATGTTGCATAATGTGCGAACGGTTGTGGGGACAACCGGTTTTACCGATGAGCAACTGGAAGAGCTGACTAATCTTGCAAAAGTAGGCAAGGTCGGATGTATTATCGCTCCAAACTTTGCAATAGGCGCCGTTTTAATGATGAAATTCGCAAAAGAAGCTGCGAAATATATGCCGCATGTTGAAATCATTGAATTACATCATGATCGTAAATTAGACGCTCCATCTGGTACGGGCAAGAAAACAGCACAGATGATAGCGGAAGTGCGAGAAGCAACAAAGCAGGGTCATGAATTTGAAACAGAAACAATGCCGGGAGCAAGAGGCGCGGATTTTGAAGGAATGCGCATCCATTCGGTACGTTTACCTGGTTTAGTGGCGCATCAAGAAGTTCTCTTTGGTGGAGAAGGGCAAATGCTAACGATTCGTCACGATTCCTATAATCGGGAATCCTTTATGGGTGGCGTGGTTTACTGTGTTGAGAAAGTTATGACACTGGAAGAATTAGTATACGGATTAGAAAATATCCTATAAGAATGGAGATTTAATATGAAAATTGCTCTAATTGCGCACGATCGCAAAAAAGATAGTCTAGTTGAGTTTGCCATTGCATATAAAGAGATACTGTCCGAGCACGAACTCTTCGCAACAGGGACGACGGGGCAACGCATTTCGGATGAAGTCGGCCTGAAAATAACAAGATTCCGTTCAGGTCCCTTGGGTGGGGATCAACAAATTGGTTCCATGATCGCCAACAATGATATGGATATGGTCATCTTCTTCCGGGATCCCCTAACTGCCCAGCCACATGAACCTGATGTGACGGCACTTGTTCGACTATGCGATGTATACCATATTCCTTTGGCAACAAATATGGGAACGGCAGAAATTTTGCTAAAAGGTCTGCAAGAAGGATTTGTTGATTGGCGATTAATCCAAGAAAGACGCAATTAAAGATAGAGATAACTTAAGAATGAAGAAATACTGTTAATCATTTAAATATATAGTGAACTTCTGACGGATGCTTTTTTGATTTTTATGAACAATATAGCATAAATGAATCTACACATATTTGATTAATTAATTTGTTTTCTAGGTTTAAGTAATTAATTATTTGTATAGAGAGGACGAACGTCGGATGAGAAGATTGAAAATCGGTATTACATGTTACCCAACGGTCGGTGGATCAGGAGTTCTTGCAACAGAACTAGGAAAGATGCTGGCTGAGAGGGGACATGAAATACACTTTATAACATCAAGTGTACCTTTTCGACTGAATAAAATTTACCCAAATGTATTTTTTCACGAAGTCGAAGTTAATAATTACTCAGTTTTCCAGTATCCACCATATGATCTTGCACTGGCAAGCAAGATGGCTGATGTTATTAAAGAAAAGAAATTAGATGTTTTACATGTTCACTATGCAATTCCGCATGCAGTTTGTGCGGTGCTGGCTCGCGAAATGTCTGGTGAAAACATCGGGATACTTACAACATTGCATGGAACGGATATTTCGGTTTTGGGCCAGGACTCGACTATGGCTCAGGCAATAAAGTATGGGATTGAAAAATCTGACATTGTGACGACTGTCTCAGATGCCTTAAAGGAACAGACGTATCAGTTGATTGATCCAAAAAAGGAGATAGAGACCGTATACAATTTCGTGGATGAGTCCGTATTCAAACCAATTGATTCGAGTAATTTAAAGACGCAATATGGGATAGGCGAAAATGAACGTGTTCTTATTCATGTATCAAATTTCCGCAAAATTAAAAACGTGCCGGATATCATCAATACGTTTTTTAAAGTTCGGGAAGAAATGCCTGCGAAACTTCTTTTGGTCGGAGATGGACCGGAAAAACAAAGAATGGTGGATTTGGTCAAGTGCTCACCATTTAAAGAAGATGTCCTATTCTTAGGAAAACAAGAAAACGTAGCGGAGTTATATGGGTTGAGCGACTTAAAATTATTATTGTCGGAAACGGAGTCATTTGGTTTAGTTCTGCTGGAAGGGATGGCTTGCGGTGTACCTGGTATCGGAACAAATGTTGGCGGCATACCTGAAGTCATTCAGCATGGAGAAAATGGCTTTATCGTTGAACCGGGTGATGTTGCGGGAGCAGCCAGATACGCAATCGAATTATTACAAGATGAAGAGAAGCTGATTCAATTCCGACAAGCCGCCATTACTTCCATCCAAACAAAATTTTTGGCAAAACCGATTATTGATCATTATGAGCAACTATATGAACGATTGGTGGCTCTTCGTGTATGAATGTGAATAAAGAATGGCAAGCTGCCTTACGGGTAATTGACAAGATTGAACATAGCGGTTTCGAGGCAGTTATTGTGGGTGGGGCAGTTCGCGACCACCTATTGCAAAGAAGCGTCAATGATGTAGATGTTGCAACAAGTGCATTGCCTGTTGAGGTGAAAGAAATTTTTTCATCTACTGTGGATGTTGGAATCGAGCATGGAACCGTTTTGGTGTTGGACGAAGGGGAACCAATTGAAGTAACCACCTATCGTACAGAAGGTACATATAGCGATTACCGAAGACCTGAAGAAGTAGCATTTGTTCGAAATCTGGAGGAGGATTTGCAACGACGCGACTTTACAATCAATGCGATGGCTTTTACAAAGGAAGGCACGATTATCGATTTATATGGCGGCAAAGAAGATATTGATAAAAAGATCATTCGCGCAGTTGGTGATCCCAATGTTCGTTTTCGTGAAGATGCCTTACGAATGTTAAGGGCAATTCGGTTTGGTGCACAATTAGGATTTTCTATTGAAGAGGGCACTTTAAAAGCGATACAAATGGATAGCGATCTAATTGATTTTATTGCGAATGAACGAATTTCAATGGAGATGTCCAAAATATGGAAAAGTAAATACGTCTACTATGGACTTCAACTACTAGTGGAAACGAATTTATCGAAGTTTTTAGTTGGGCAATTGGAAGACCAGCTCGAGCATTGGCGGACATTTAAGACCGAAGACCCTGTGGTCGGTTGGGCCTACCTTTGTCTGCTCAATCGTCAAGAAGTTCAAAACATTGCTGATTTCTATCGATTGTCGAATAAAGAAAAAACTTATATCCGCAAAGTATTAAGTGCGTTTGATTCGCTCCGCCAAAATTGGACTGCAATGGATTACTTTATCAATGAGTTGGATGTGCTTGAAGCTGCCTATGATTTCGCGCAGTGGCAAAATTTCAGGCTGCCCTTTAAAAAGGAAAAAATTCAGGAAATTAAAAATAACTTGCCTTTGCAATCAGTAGATCAGCTTGCAATCAATGGCAATCATTTGATGAGTTGGTCCACCAGGAAAAGAGGCCCTTGGATAAAAGTAGCATTAGATGCAGCAATTATTGCCGTTTTAAATGGCTATGTAAAAAATGACGAAGAGAAGTTGAAGGAATGGTTTATAAATGACTTTATCGATGAAGGATAAAATACTAAAACGTTTCCTTCTTGCTTCGGGTGAACCGATTTCGGGCCAGCATTTAGCAGAAGAATTAGGAATTTCCCGAACTGCAGTATGGAAACATCTACAATCCTTGCAAGAAGAAGGGTATGCGTTTGATACAATCAAGAAGAAGGGCTATCTCCTACTAAGCAAACCGGATAGGGTGGATGCTGCGAGTGTAGCATCCATGCTGTCCACAAAACGTTTCGGTCAAACGATTCATTATATGGAAGAGTGTGCCACGACTCAAACAATTTCACATGAATTGGCGAGAAACGGGGCATTGGATGGAACGGTCGTCATTGCCGAAACTCAGACCGCCGGGAAAGGAAGAATGAGCCGCCCTTGGGAATCGACGAAAGGAAAAGGCATCTGGATGACCGTTATCATTAAACCGGATGTATTGCCACATCAGGCACCTCAATTTACATTAGTTGCCGCAGTAGCAATTGTGAATGCGATGAAATCACTGTATAGCAGCTTCACTCCGGTCATTAAATGGCCAAATGATATTTTAATCAATGGACGTAAATGCACAGGTATCCTTACGGAAATGATTGCTGAAATGGATCGGGTTCAAGCTTTGCTGATTGGAATTGGAATCAATGTTAATCAACAGCAAGAGGATTTTCCGGAATCGCTTCACTCTATTGCCACTTCATTGAGTATTGAGGAAGGTTCACTGTTGAACCGGGCCCAGTTGGTTGGAACAATTTTAAACTATTTAGAGAAGTATAGTGATTTATATATAGCGGAGGGATTCAGCCCAATAAAAATACTTTGGGAAGAGGCATCCGGAACAATCGGCAAACAAATTAAAGCAACGACTTTGACTGAGGTGATTCAAGGAAAAGCAATCGGCATAACCGAATCGGGTGTCCTTGAAATACAACTGGAAAATGGAGAAATACGCAGTGTCTATTCAGCGGACATTGAATTGGACGAATAAATATGATAGGGTTCAAGCTCTTTTTCATGGTGAAAAACACTTTTGAAAAGGAGCTTTCTTGTTCCATCGACAGCCTTTTAAAATAGTGTCAGAGAATCATATAAATTTGTGTACGTTTAGCGCAAAACTTGTTATAGTAGCGGTATGGACAGTATCATTTCGAACTGTACCTTTCTAGGCGTTAAACAAAACAATTAAAAAGATCTGCCTTGATCCAATGAGAGACAGGGACGGAAGAAAACAACTGCGTTATCATTAGATTTTAACGACGCAATCCTTCTGTCTATTTTGAAGACGGAAGGATTTTTTATGCTGAGAAACCTGGTTGTGCAGGGTCAACAGTATAAGAGAAAAACATCGATTATCGCTAGATTCCGATAATCTGTTCTTCTCATGTTTTCTTCTTAATTAAAAGGAGGAGAAAATAATGAAAAGTACGAGTGATTTCTTGAAAATGAAAGCACAAGGCGAAAAGATTGTCATGATTACGGCTTATGATTACCCTGCTGCAACGTTCAGTGAAGAAGCTGGAGTCGATATGATTTTGGTGGGTGATTCATTAGGAATGGTTGTCCTCGGTTATGAGACGACATTACCTGTTACAGTTGAAGACATGGTGCATCACGCAAAAGCGGTGCGACGTGGAGCGAAGGATACATTTGTCGTTGTTGATATGCCATTTGGTTCCTATCAGGGCGACTTAAATGAGACATTTAAAACTGCGGTAAAAATGATGCAGGAAACCGGTGCAAATGCCCTTAAACTGGAAGGTGCCGGTGAAGTAGTAAAAGTCATTGAAAAGTTAACGAGTGCAGGAGTTCCCGTTGTTGCACATTTAGGACTGCAGCCACAATTGGCAAACGTGTTAGGTGGCTATAAAGTGCAAGGGAAAACCGCTGAACAAGCCAAGAAAATTATTCAAGATGCGAAGGACTGCGAAGCGGCCGGGGCCTGTGCCCTAGTATTGGAATGTATTCCACACCAACTTACGGAAGCGGTTACAAATGCGTTATCGATTCCGACAATCGGTATTGGTGCGGGCGCTCCGGCGGATGGGCAAGTACTTGTTCATCATGATTTATTGAGATATGGGAAGCACCATATTCCTAAATTTGCCGAGAGCTTTTCATTTGTGGGCGAAGAGGTTGAACGCGGAATTAAAGAATATGTGAATGCTGTAAAAAATGGGTCCTTCCCCACATTGAAGCACAGCTTTACAATGAAGGATGACGAGCTAACACAAATTTATGGGGGAGCCTGACACATGATGATTTTAAACACAATTTCCCAGTTGAATTCAATCGTTGATCAGGCGAAAAGGGAGGGAAAATCAATTGGTCTAGTTCCGACAATGGGGTTCCTGCATGAGGGCCATCTAGCTTTAGCGAACGCCGCAAAAGAAGAAAATGAATTGGTTATTATGAGCATCTTTGTGAATCCGACCCAATTTGGCCCAAATGAAGACTTTCAAACCTATCCTCGTGATTTAAAACGTGATACGCAATTGGCGGAGTCGGCAGGGGTTGATATCATTTTTGCCCCATCAGTCGAAGAAATGTATCCGGAAAATGGCGGCATCTCCATAAAAGCAGGTAGACAATCTGAAATCTTATGTGGCGCCTCTAGACCGGGCCATTTTGATGGCGTATTGCAGGTGGTGACAAAACTATTCCATATTGCACAACCTACCCGTGCATACTTTGGCCAAAAAGATGCACAACAGGTTGCCATCATTCAAACTTTGGTCAGGGATTATAATTTCCCACTAGAGATTAGAAGTCTGCCAATAGTCCGAGAAGCCGATGGGTTGGCTAAGTCCTCACGTAATGTTTATTTAACCGAGCAGGAACGTTCAGAAGCCCCGGCCATTTATGAAGCGTTGATCAAGGCCAAGGAAGAATTTTTAGTGAACAGGAACGCTAATGCGGCGATTGAACTCGCATCAAACCATATTACAAGGAATAGCTCGGGAAAGATTGATTATATCGAGCTGTTAGCCTATCCGGATTTAAAAGAGGTTACGGGGGATACAAATCACTTTTTACTTGCAAGTGCCGTATTTATAGGAAAAACGAGGTTAATTGATAATATTATTTTTTCTTTTGAAGGGGAAACAGCCAATGTTTAGAATGCTGATGAACAGTAAAATCCATCGCGCACAAGTGACGCAAGCCGACTTAAACTATGTAGGGTCCATAACAATCGATGAAGATATCTTGGATGCTGTTGGGATGCTGCCGAATGAAAAGGTGCATGTTGTCAATAATAACAATGGTGCGCGATTTGAAACTTACATTATAGCAGGCGAGCGAGGCAGCGGGGTCATATGTGTTAATGGAGCTGCAGCAAGACTTGTGCAAAAAGGCGATATTGTCATTATTATCTCCTATGTATATGTTACAAATGAAGAAGCGATAGGCCATAAACCAACTGTCGCGATAATGGGCGAGGACAATAAAATTAAAGAAATGATTTCTTGCGAGCCTGAAGCGACGATCAAATAAAAATAGAGGAGTATTTTTCCTCTTGAGTTTTTAACTATTTTAATATAGAATAAGATTTAGGTGCCAAACCTACGTAAAGTTTTATACTTTACAGCCAAAGTACTCATTACGACACGGATTTGTCGGAGTACTTTGTTTTTATGAGCAGGGAGATGAGCCCCTGCTCTTTTTATTTGTCCATTTTTTCTCGACTTTTAATAATAGATGAACCAATGCCTAGTTCAGCCACAAATAGGCAATATAATAACCATTAACTCCATATGACAGTTTCACCAAAGGTTCAGTTAGAAATTTTGGTTTTTTATTTTAACGTGAAAACTGAATAAGGGCAAGATCTACAAAAGGACGTGATTCGACAAAAGAATCACGTCCTTTTTCGATTAACGAAGCAACTTGCCGAAGAACACAAAGTTAGAATAAGGGAATTAGTATTATGAATTTTATGGAAAAAATATACTCCCTGCATTGACAAAACCATCTACTCTGTCATACTATATACTGGTAGTAAGTAATACTGAATATAAGTGATAAAGAGTACGTAACTATAAGTTACAATAATAGGAGGAGGACATTTGGAAAATATTACGGAAATGCTAAAGGGAGTGCTTGAGGGGTGTGTGCTTGAAATTATCAGCCGTGGCGAGACTTACGGCTATGAGATTACACAACAACTCCGGGAACTAGGATTTACTGATGTTGTTGAAGGCACAGTTTATACGATTACAATGCGACTTGAAAAAAACAAATTAGTGGAAATGGAGAAGAAACCATCCACTATGGGACCGCCGAGAAAATTCTACAAACTCAACGCAGCAGGGCAAGAGCAACTTGCGAAGTTTTGGGTGAATTGGAATTTTGTATCAAGCAAGATTAACGAACTTAAAACAAGTAAAGTTAAAGGGGCGAAGTAAAATGAATCTTTTTGAAAAAATGATTGGAAGTCTGGATGACAAGCGGGAGTGGAAGGCGTTGGAGTCGCGGGCAAAGGCACTTCCGAGCGAGTACAGTAATGCCTACAAGGCCATACAAAATTATCTTTGGACTGTTGATAGTCCAACCGACTGGAAGGACACGAATCGTATCTTTGGGGGCATTCTCGACCTATTTGAGGAAGGCGCCGCGGAAGGCAAAAAAGTAACGGACCTTATCGGTGAGAATGTGGCTGCTTTCTGCGACGATCTAGTGAAAGATGAGCAAACTTGGAATGACAAATATCGCAAAAAGTTGAATGATACGATTGGTCGAGGCTAGCAAACACTCAAACTAAATCAGGTTGCAACTATCTTTAATAGATCGGAATTGATGAACTACAGTGAAAAAATCGATCAATTTCTTTTGGAAAAATTAATCCCATTATAAGACTCCGTTTTGATTGCACTTTTATCAAAATGGAGTCTTATTATTTTATAGTTTAAAGGCTAAGTTGTGGAATGTTTTGGATTTAAACTATATACCGAGGCAACAATAGGATTTTATTTTTTATTTCTAATAGGGCTTGAGGTGACCGAATGGCGCCAGGTATGATAAAATTCGCTTATCTAGATAAGGAATATAATAATTTAAAATTGTGAGTTGAGAAAAATGGTGGAAAGTCAAAAATATGCAATTGTCGATATTGAAACAACAGGTCATTCCCAAGCAAATGGTGACCGGATGATTCAAATCGCAATTGTCATCATGAAGGATTGGTGTATCAAAAAGACTTTTACATCATTCATTCATCCGGGGAAGTCCATCCCGCTTTTTATACAAGATTTAACGAATATAACGGATATAGATGTACAAGATGCTCTTCCTTTCGAAGCACATGCGGATTATATATACGAATTATTGCAGGATGCGGTGTTTGTGGCGCATAATACAGATTTTGATTTATCTTTTTTACAAGGTGAGTTTAGACGTGTAGGATTGCCAACCTGGAGTGGGAAAAAAATCGATACAGTGGAATTGGCGAAAATACTTTTTCCGTCTTCATTAAGCTATAAATTAGGGGACCTTGCTGCAGAGTTAAATATCCCTCTGAATAATGCCCATCGTGCTGACGATGATGCGAAGGCGTGTGCGCTATTATTAAAAGAATGTTGGGAAGAGCTCCTATCATTGCCACAAGTAACTCTAGAACAAATGCATAAGAAATCTTTCCGGCTTAAGTCGAATATTTCTCAACTGTTCTTTGATGCTTTACAAATCAAAAGAAGTAGAGCAGCAAAAGAAGATGACTTTGTTTACTACAACAAACTAGCATTAAAAAAACCGGTGAAAAGCGAAAGAGACGTTCAAGGCGGCATAGAGTATCCATTGACGACCAGCGAGAAAGTTGGTCTTTTTAAAGGAGCAATGGAACAATTTGAAGAGCGGCCGGAACAATTTGAGATGATGGATATTATTTGGGGAAATCTAAATGACAAATCAGAAGTGCTGATCGAGGCTTCCACAGGTATTGGAAAAACAATTGGTTATTTATTGCCCGCTATCTTTTACGCAAAACAGAATAAGCGAAAAGTATGTATTAGTACGTATACAACACACTTACTTGAACAGCTGCTTAACAATGAGATTCCAAAAATAGAAAAAATCATTGGTCGTCCAATCAATGTGACATTATTAAAGGGCAAGAGAAATTATGTGGATGTTGGCCTTTTTGAACAGTTAATGAAAAGCCAGGATTTATCTTATGATGAAACGCTAACAACATTACAGGTATTGGTTTGGTTATCCAAAACGCAAAACGGCGATCTTTCAGAGTTGAATTGCTCTGGTGGCGGACAGCTGTTTATTGATAAAATCCGGAAAAATCCCGAGAGCGCACAACACAAACAATCATTTGATTACTACGACCGTGCTATTCAAGAGAGCAGGGATGCTGATCTTATCATTACAAATCATTCCATGCTTCTCGCTGACCTTGTTCGTCATGAACCGATATTTGATGAAATTGACGGTTGGATTATTGATGAAGCCCATCAATTTGTTCAAGCGGCTGAGCAAAGGGATCAAGCTGTTTTCACCTTCACGAATTGGAAGTATTTATTCGGGCAAATTGGTCTTTCATCAGATCCGGAATTATTTTCTACGTTTCAAAAGATTGCAATAAAAAAACAAAGAGTGCCTTTAAAGTCGTTTCAACAATTGGAAAAAGCATTCATTCAAATGGTTGAATTGTTTGATCGGTCCATGCAAGATATCGTTCGCCAGATGAAAGAATGGGCCCAGCCTATAAAATCAAACCCTAAGAGAATAGCGTTTTTCCATGAGTTAAACTTAGATCGAGATCTTTATGTCGATTTTTCTAAAGCAATGCAACATTGGATCGACTTGGCGGATGAAATTTCAATGCTTTTTAAAAAGGATATTGAACAAATTGCACCGGAGCATAAATTGATTCTGGAACAGTGGGACTTTTTTGTTCGTGAGTATAAAATGAAGGCAAGCGAATGGGATGAAATCTTTATCGGCTTAGATGAAGATTTCACAACTTGGATTGAAATGGACAAAAGGAACATTCCCGGCAGTATCCGGGTTCTAAAAAAACCGATTACGATTTCTAGGTCGATTGAACAACTTTTTTACCCATTGCGAGAGCGTGCCGCAATCATTTGGACATCGGGTACTTTAACTGTGCCCAACAATGAACGGTTCATTGCAAAACAATTAGGAATTGAGAAAAGTGTGCCGCTCAAAATGCTGCAAGCGCCAAAACATTATTACAAAGGAGCAAAAGCATTCGTCGTCAATGATATGCCGGATATTCAATCGGTTTCACAGTCCGATTATATTGAATCAGTAGCCTTGGCAATCACCCAGATTGTGCGTTCGACAGAGGGTAGATGTTTTGTATTGTTTACCTCCCAGGATATGTTGAGAAAAACAGTCGAGCTGATTCAAGAAAGTGAACTACTCGACGACTATATGATTTTTGCACAAGGTGTTACAAATGGAAGCAGGATGCGTTTATTAAAATCTTTCCAGAAATTCAGTCACTCCGTGTTATTTGGAACGAACAGCTTCTGGGAAGGGGTGGACGTACCCGGTGACGGCCTATCATCCGTCATTGTCGTACGGTTACCATTTTCCGCACCCGAGGAACCAACTTTCAAAGCTAAATCGGCAATTTTGCAACAACAAGGGAAGAACGCCTTTTCCGAGCTCTCTTTGCCAGAAGCGATTCTGCGATTTAAACAAGGATTTGGAAGATTGATCAGGTCTTCGAAAGATAAAGGCATCTTTGTCGTTCTAGATCGCCGGATTGAAACAAAATCGTATGGAATAGAATTTTTGCGTGCATTACCGCAAATTTCTGTTAATAAACTACCGCTACAAGATATGGTCTTAGAGGTAGAACATTGGTATAATAACAAGGATGAGGAAAGAAAGCAGGTAGACAAACATGACGGATAAAAAAACAGCAGAAATGAAGGTGGTTCGATGAAGAACTGGATAATTTTCATTTCCGTTTTTATTGTATCTTTGGCACTTGTTATTTCTGTTCTCGTAATTTGGAAATCCGACGAACCATTCAATGAAATTGAGGGGAAGGCAGAAGAGCTTACTTTAACTACAAATTCATTGTCGGTTGTATCGGATTCTTACGTTTATAATGGTAATAAACCGTACGTTACCGTGTTCGGGGAAGACGAGGATGGTAACGAAAAAGCAATATTTGTTCCGATCAGTTTGGAAGAAAAATCGATTCAGGAAGTAGTTTTGCAGGACGGTGTTACTAAGGAACAGGCATTGTCGGTTTTAAATAAGGAAGTAGAAGTGAATAAAATCCTTCATACAAAATTGGGCTATGAAGAAGAAGTGGGCCCCGTTTGGGAAATTACTTATACAAACGGAGATGAAAAACTCAACTACGTCTATATTATGTTTGAGGACGGACAATGGTGGAAACGCATTTTGAACTTGTAGAGGAGTAGATGTTTCATGAGAGAATTATTAGCCAATCGTGTAAAAACATTAACACCGTCAGCAACTTTAGCCATTACTGCAAAGGCAAAAGAGTTAAAAGCGAACGGTATTGATGTGATTGGTTTAGGGGCAGGAGAGCCAGATTTCAATACACCAAAAAATATTCTGGATGCAGCAGCAGAATCGATGTATCAAGGACATACAAAATATACTCCTGCTGGTGGGCTGCCTGCTTTAAAGAAAGCGATTATTGACAAGTTGGCGCGTGATAACCATCTCGCTTATAAGCCAAATGAAATTCTTGTCGGAATTGGAGCAAAACACGTTCTTTATACTTTATTTCAAGTCATCCTAAATGAAGGGGATGAAGTGATTATCCCAATTCCATACTGGGTGTCATATCCCGAACAAGTAAAACTTGCTGGTGGTGTGCCGGTATATGTTGAGAGTACGAGTGAACAAAACTTCAAAATTACGGCCGATCAATTACGTAATGCGGTAACGCCTAAAACGAAGGCTGTCATTATTAATTCACCAAGCAACCCATCCGGCATGGTCTATACGCGTGAAGAATTGATTGCTATAGCGGAGGTTGCTGTCGAGAAAGATCTATTAATCGTATCGGATGAAATTTATGAGAAACTTCTATACAATGGATTAGAACATTTTTCTGTAGCATCCATATCTGAAGAAGTAAAAGCGCGTACAATTTTAATAAATGGTGTAGCGAAATCGCACTCTATGACAGGCTGGCGGATTGGTTATGCGGCAGGAAATGCGGAAATCATCGAATCGATGACAGACCTTGCTTCACACTCAACTTCGAATCCAACTACGACATCCCAATATGCTACGATTGAAGCTTACAACGGATCACAAGATTCGGTCGAAGAGATGAGGGCGGCTTTTGAGTCTCGACTGGAAACAATCTATCCAAAATTAAACGCAATTCCAGGTTTTAAGGTAATTAAGCCGCATGGTGCATTTTATCTACTGCCGGATGTATCGGAGGCGGCACAAAAAACTGGATACACATCGGTAGATGAATTTGTAACTGCCCTGCTTACTGAAGCAAATGTTGCAGTGGTACCGGGCTCTGGCTTTGGATTGCCATCCACTATTCGTCTAAGCTATGCTACTTCTTTAGAAAACCTGGAAGAAGCTGTTCGTCGGATGGATAATTTCGTAAGATCAAAATGGCAAGACTAATTTTTTATAATGAGTACTAGCAAAATGACTTATTTGACGAAGTAATAAGGTGCATGCTTACTTGCTTTGCCGTATAAGTTCATCTACGGCTAATCGCCATAGTCGGTACGATTAGCCAAGTTTTCTAATGGAGGAACAACTATGAAAAAAATCATGATTCAAGATATGCCGGGAGCTATCGGCGAAACTGTCAAATTGGGCGTATGGTTAGCAAACAAACGTTCAAGCGGTAAAATTGCCTTCCTGCAACTGCGAGATGGCTCAGGCTTCGTGCAAGGAGTTATTGTAAAAGAGGAAGTAGGGGAAGAGCTTTTTGCAACAGCAAAAGGTTTAACTCAAGAAACATCTATGTACGTTACAGGTGTTGTGAAAGAAGACACGCGTTCAAGCTTTGGATGTGAATTGGCCATTACAGGCATTGAAGTCATTCATGCAGCTGAAGACTATCCAATTACGCCTAAAGAGCACGGTGTAGAATTTTTAATGGACAACCGTCATTTATGGTTACGTTCACGAAAACAACACGCAATTATGAAAATACGTAACGAAGTAATTAGAGCAACATATGAATTTTTCAATAATAATGGCTTTGTTAAAATTGATCCGCCAATTTTAACCGGTTCTGCTCCTGAAGGAACTTCCGAGCTATTCCAGACAAAATACTTTGATGAAGATGCGTATCTTTCTCAATCTGGCCAACTATATATGGAAGCAGCCGCGATGGCGTTAGGGAAAGTATTCTCTTTCGGACCTACATTCCGTGCAGAAAAGTCAAAAACGCGCCGTCACTTGATTGAGTTTTGGATGATTGAACCGGAAATGGCTTTTGTTGAATTCGAAGAAAATCTAGAAGTGCAAGAGCAGTATGTTGCATACATTGTTCAATCAGTATTGAAAAACTGCAAACTTGAGTTAGAACGACTTGGCCGGGATACTTCAAAACTTGAAAACATTCAAGCACCATTCCCACGAATTACGTATGATGATGCAATCAAGTTCCTGCATGATAAAGGGTTTACAGATATCCAGTGGGGTGACGATTTCGGGGCTCCTCATGAAACAGCGATTGCAGAACATTACGATAAACCTGTATTTATCACATGCTACCCTGTAGGAATTAAGCCATTCTATATGCAACCGCACCCAGAACGCGATGATGTTGTTTTATGTGCTGACTTAATTGCACCGGAAGGCTATGGTGAAATTATCGGTGGATCTGAACGTATCCATGATTACGATTTATTAAAACAGCGGATAGCTGAACATAAACTCGATGAAACAGCGTATGCTTGGTATCTGGAATTGCGCAAACAAGGCTCGGTACCACATTCCGGTTTCGGTTTAGGACTGGAACGTACGGTGGCATGGATCAGTGGAGCGGAACACGTTCGTGAGAGTATCCCATTCCCTAGACTTTTAAATCGTTTATACCCTTAAATGGACAGTCAAAGCAAGTCACATTTCCTAATATAAAAATCAAAGCGCTCGTATCGTACGGGCGCTTTCATTAGTATTTCCATTATTGTCATTAAAATATCGAGTATTACGCAATGCCAAGTAGTAAACGATAAAGACAAAGACAACCCATCAAGACGTATATTTCAGAAGAAAGGAGTCTTTCATATGAATAGGAAATATCAACGACTCCATATGTGGATAGAGCAGGGGAATGTGTCAATACCCAAGCTGTTCTTTCAATACTATAAAGCGTTAAAGATTTCGGATGATGAAGCACTTCTTTTATTACATTTACTAGCCTTTCATTCAGAACAGAATGATTTTCCGACACCCGGAGATTTAGTGAAAAGAATAAATTTCAGTGAAAATGAAATCAGCCTAAAATTACAAAGGCTGATGCAAAAAGGATTTATAGAGATTACCCAAGGAATCGATGGAAACGGGATTGTCTATGAAAAATATTCAGTATATCCATTATGGGAAAGAATTCTGGATTATATGGAAGCTTCATCATTACAACATGAACTCGAAGAAGAAAAAAACGAAGAGGGCGAAATTTTTACAATCTTTGAACAAGAATTCGGCCGTCTTTTGTCCCCAATGGAAATTGAAACGATCTCAATGTGGTTAGATTCAGACCGTCATTCTCCCGCCATTATAAAGGCGGCGCTGAAGGAAGCGGTGCTGGCGGGTAAAATTTCGCTGCGTTATATCGACCGAATACTGTTTGAATGGAAAAAGAAAAACTTTACATCCGTTAAACAGGTCGAAAAACATTCAGAGCAATTCCATAGTAAAACAACTGCAGTTTTACCAAAAACAACTGCAATAAAGGAAAAAAACAACAAAGTTTCCTTTTATAATTGGCTCGAGGAAAGAGAATAGGGGGTGTAACGATGCTTACGAAAAAACAGTGGGAGCATTGTTTGGAAATAATGGACGAAATGTTCCCCGATGCTCATTGTGAGCTTGTTCACGATAACCCATTTGAGTTAACAATCGCGACACTATTATCAGCGCAATGTACAGATGTACTTGTCAATAAAGTGACGAAGACATTATTTCAAAAATATAAAACACCGGAAGATTATTTGGCCGTGCCATTGGAGGAATTACAAAATGACATCCGTTCAATTGGCCTTTACCGAAACAAAGCCAAAAACATCCAAAGTTTATGCCAAAAGTTGTTAACGGAATATAATGGTGAAATCCCACAGAGCCGTGAACAGCTTGTCACATTGCCCGGAGTTGGCCGTAAAACGGCAAATGTTGTTCTATCTGTAGCGTTTAATATCCCTGCGCTGGCGGTGGATACCCATGTGGAACGGGTTTCCAAACGTTTGGGGTTGTGTAGACTGAAGGACACGGTACTAGAAGTGGAAGAAACAATCATGAAAAAGACGCCTAAAGAAAATTGGTCGAAAACCCACCACCAAATCATCTTTTTTGGCCGCTATCACTGCAAAGCCCAGAATCCTCAATGCCATATTTGTCCTCTACTTGATGATTGTAGAGAAGGGCAGAAACGTCTAAAAAAAGGATTGGTGAAGCAATCATGATAAAAGTGAAGAGGGAGTCCATTGCACGGGAACTAGTAGAACCCTTCTTTGAACAATGGGATGAACTAAGTAACGTTATTCATCAGGCTCATGATGCCCGAAATGGTGAAGCCAAAATACTGATGGATAAAGGAATTCAGCTTTTCGAAAGTTGTATTGTACATTGCTCCGAAACATCTTCACAATCTATCATTGAATTTGAAGAATATGAGGTTCTTCCAATTAACGGGATGGAGCGTTTGAAGTTTATTAAAGTTCGGCCGGGCCAATATGCTTGTTTCAGACAACTAGATGAATTATTTAAAGAGTTGAAGAAGCGGCTAGCACGGTTGAGAATTAGAAGTTAATGGATTAGTTAATCAATATAAATTGACCCAAAAGCGATAGTGTTTTGCTTTGGGTCTTTTTATATATGGAGAGGTCAATGGGGAGAGCGTAACGGGCATTAATGAGATTTCAAATGCATGTTCTAATCGGTCCAACCGAGCAACATTCATCGATGAGTGGTCATTATGTAACTTTTTACTGTAAGATTGTTGAGAAACACAGCCCTAAACAATCTAAATCTTTGCCTAATCTAAAGAAAAAGGCGATGAAAAATAGTATTTTTCATCGCCATAGATAATGTGTTCAAACAACTATCTTCTTGAGATTATTCTGTTGAGACAGTTGGATCTGTTGGTTCGGTAGGGGTCTGTACTTCGCCCTCATCACCAGGTCCGAACCAGTCTTCGAAATCATTATTACTATCGGTATTTCCAGGGTCGTTCTCATTGCCATTACCGTTATTGCCATTACCGTTATTGCCATTCCCATTATTGCCGTTTCCATTTCCATTGCCGTTTCCATTGTTGTTCCCGTCACCGTTATTGCCGTTTCCGTCGTTGCCATTCCCATTTTCATTTCCGTTATTTCCATCTTCAGGGTTTTCAGGATCTTCAGGTGAGTCAACTTCGGGTTCTTCTAGATCATTTTCAATATAAATAGAGACGGTTGCTGGTTGGCTTCGAACATCCTCAGAAACTGCAACTACTGAAAACGTGTAATTACGGCCAGCTTCAATATTTGAAATGACGGCTTCATTGTTTGATGTAGTCGATACGATGACAGCTTCCTCGTTTTCAACAGACATCGAAACTTCGAATGAGACATTCAAGTCTTCTTCACCCGGAGGTGTAAAATCCCATGTCAATTCTACAAGACCGCCATCAGCACTGTAATTTGCTTGCAAATTCGTAGGTGCGCTTAATTCAATTTGCTCGAACTCTTCTGATATCTGTGTTGGTTCAGTGCCTTTTACAAATAATTCGGTTTGTCTCAATTCAGAAGGTGTATATTCACTAGCCAATTTTAATGGATTTGTTCCTACTTCAATTGTTGCTTCGACAACTGAACTTGGTCTTTTAAAGTCAGCCGTTTCTACACCGTCCGAGATTTCAGACATAATCGAATTAAACAAATGCTGTGGTAAACGGCGTTCATCCCAAGTCGTGATTGGCTCGCCACGTGTAGTATATCCACTCCAGATCGCAATGGAATAGTTGGTCGTATAACCTGCAAACCAAGAATCAGGTACACTGCTAGCAGGTAAATCAAATTTGTCGAACTCATCTGCTGCATAGTTGGTTGTACCCGTTTTACCGGCAATGTCCAGCCCCGGTACGGCTGCCGCAGTTCCTGAAGCGCCAGGTTTTGAACTAACAACATCCCGTAGAATGTCTGTCACCATATAGGCTGTAGAATCATTCATTGCAACATCCGGTTTGGAAGCATATGACTTCTTGGAACCGTCTCGATATTCAACTTCCTTGATTGAAGTAGGCTCATAAAAGATACCTTTATTTCCAAAAGCAGCATATGCGGCAGACATTTCAATAGGGCTCATCGTGATATCACCGCCCCCGATAGCATCGGATTCATATACATCTTCGGTTTCTATTCCAAGTTTATTAATGAATTTTTCTGCTTCTTCAAGACCTACTTCTTGCAGTGTTTTTACGGCTGGAACGTTTCGTGACGTATAAAGTGCTTCACGTACGGTCATGGTACCCAAATATTTATTGTCCCAGTTGGTAATGACTTGTTTCGAATTTGAGTATGTCATTTTTTCATCCGAGATTGTTTCACCAGTAGACCATTTTAAATTTTCAAATGCTGGACCATAATCAAGGAGTGGTTTAATTGTAGATCCCGGTGAACGGGTAGTTAAATCGTGCGCAAAGTTGAATCCTCGGTCCGCACCGTAGTTTCTGCCACCGCCGATTGCCAAAATTTCACCCGTTTTCGTATCCACTACAGAAACACCTGACTGAATGTCTTCAGTAGGGAAGTTTTCTGGGTTGTTCATGATGGATTCAACAGTAGTTTGAGCGTTTGCATCAAGTGTTGTATATACTTTAATCCCTTCAGCAAGTGCTTCTCCATCACCTTTTTCCTCAAGTTCGCTTAGTACAACATCCAAAAATGCATCATATTTAGTGCCTGAAACTGTTTGACGTTCTTCTTCCGCAAGAAGGCGGGAAGTGACATCGATTTCTTTTGCAGCTGCAGCTTCTTTTTCCGTTATCTTCTTATGCTGCACCATCAGGTCAAGAACCAAGTCTCTTCGTTGTTGGGCACGTTCAGGATTTTTATATGGGTTGTATCTATTTGGACTTTGCGGCAAGCCGGCCAATAACGCGACTTCATCCAGTTCCAATTCACTAGGCTTTTTGCCGAAGAAGTATTCGGAAGCAGTGCCAAATCCGTAAATTCGGCCAGACATAAGTATTTTGTTGAAATACATTTCGAATATTTCTTCTTTTTCATATTGCCTTTCAAGTTGAATCGCAAGCCATGCTTCTTGTGCTTTACGTTTCAACTTTTTATCATTGCTTAAGAATGAATTTTTCACTACCTGTTGCGTAATCGTACTGGCTCCCTGTGAACCGAAGCCTTGTGTAACGTTTGCAACAACGGCACTGCCCAAACGCCAAATATCTATTCCAAAATGATCAAAGAAACGAACGTCTTCCGTTGCAAGTATTGCATCAATCATGTTCTCAGGTATATCTTCATATTCAACGTATTTACGACTTTCAGCACCAATAGTGGCAAAGATCTCGCCGTTCCTATCATAAAATTCCGATGATACCGGGTCTTTTAATAATTCTTCGTCCAGTTCTGGAGCTGAGCTTGCATAGACTGCGAAAAGTCCTGCACCACCTATTAATCCTATTACGCCAATAATGGCAATCGTTAGAATGATTCGCTTTACCCACATCCCAACTGGTTTTTTTTGCTTTTTCTTTTGTAATTCACGCTCACGCTTTAATTCCTCGCGAGTCCGACGTTTTTCAGCCAAATTAATCTCCTCACTTTAGCAAACAATTATTGTTCGTTTGTTATCATTTTTTTAATGGCGGTTATGTAGTCAATCCTCGGATTGTAACCGGGTTTGATTTCCATCGTTTTTGATTCAAATACGCTTATTGGTATTGATTTTCTGCCTCCGTTTTCCATCTGGAGCCAGGATTCATACAAAACGGAAAATGGAACAATAAAATAGCGGTCCAAAGTCGTAAACTTGACAATTGTAAAAGCAATTCCTTTTTGACTTGTCACGTCTTTCATATGATTCACCTGATGCTGATGGACATTTTTCAGAGGGAAGGAAGTTTTGCTTTCTGTTTCCTTTGCCTCAAAGTCAATATAGTATCCATTCCAAACACCATTGAAATCGGTAGTCGAAGGTGTCCGGAAGTATGCCTCGCGAATAACTGCCGCACTCCGCGACGGATACTCTACTTTGACGATTTGCACCGGAACAGGTTTCTTATGGATAATTGCAATTTGTTGATTTAAATAATAAGTATTTGTCTCGTTAATTTCTTCTTCAAGCGTTTTTCCCCGATTGCTAAAGGAGAAATCTTTTTTCTTCGAAGTAGATTTTTCCTTTGACGGCTCACTGGGTTTGTATGGTTTGCCATTTGGATAATGAATCATCGGGAAAACACTCCTTCCTAAAATGATACCCATTTTTAGCATAAAAAACATATCGAAAATTTTGTTGTTTTAGCAACCTTTGTCTAGTTTTGACAAGTGGAAGGGATTTGAATAATTGCAAGGAATCTTAAATCCTAAAGGGAGGAATGACCATGCACCGAATCCAAATGCTAATTTCACAACTTGAGTGTATAGATCACATAATGACTGCGAAAATCGAGAATGAAAGGTCTCATATACACAACCAAATTTTCTCTCAATTAGGAACTACTTATCAAAAAGTAAGCTTAGCAGAAAAGCAGTTTCATGTAAAGAATGCCTGTTCCCCTATTACTAGTGTTGGCAAAGAAATTTTGGTACAATTAAAAGAAGAAATATAGAATTTCAAGAGGGACTAAAATGCAACTAATAGAACTATCAAAGAAATTATTAAACGAGTGTGATGCGTCAATTAGTCGCTTTTTTAAACAGCGTGAACTTGACGCAACGCCTCTCTTTTTTGAAGAAGTGAAACCACATGCCGATTATTTCCAATCCATTTTAAAAGATTGGCAACATCAATCCTTAAAGTGGATCGAGGAAAATAACCCTAGATATATGCATAAATCGCAAATTCAAAATGTAGTGGATGCAATGAATCAATTTGTCGTCCAATCCTTTTATAAAGAAACAAGTAAGAAACGTTTCATTCAATCGGTTCAATCTGTGCACTATACATTGTCTTTCTTTATTAGATACCTGGAGGAGGAGAGTGGAGCGGATGTTCAATAAAAAGCGGTCGATTGATGATTTGCTTACTGAATGGCGATTTGACGAAGAGCTAAAACAAAATATATTGCATTGGCACACATTGGAAGCCCGAGCCGCAAAATATGCTTCGTTTCCTGAAGAACTGCATCCTTCGATAAAAAAAGCGTTGGAAGCAAGAGGGATAAAACAGTTATATACTCATCAAAGACAAGCATTTGACTATGCTATTAATGGAAACTCTTTTACTGCCGTAACCCCAACTGCATCTGGTAAATCACTTTGCTATCATTTGCCTGTGCTGCAAAAAATACTCGAGGATAAATCCAGTAGGGCGATTTATCTATTCCCAACAAAGGCTTTAGCTCAAGATCAGAAATCTGACATAAATGAGTTAATCGAGGAAATGGGGGAAGAAATATTAAGTTATACCTATGATGGGGATACTGCACCTGCCATTCGACAAAAAATTAGAAAAGCAGGTCATATTGTCATGACAAATCCAGATATGCTTCACTCAGGAATATTGCCACACCATACAAAATGGGTGTCGCTTTTTGAAAATTTGAAGTATATTGTGATTGATGAACTGCATACATATAAGGGAGTTTTTGGAAGCCATGTTTCACATGTCATCCGCAGGCTTAAAAGAATTTGTGCTTTTTATGGAAGTGACCCAATTTTTATTTGTACATCTGCAACGATAAAAAATCCTAAAGAACTTGCGGAAAAGTTGACGAACACACATCATCAATTGATTGCCGATTCTGGTGCGCCGGTGGGGAAAAAAACCTTCCTCTTCTATAACCCTCCCATCGTGCATCCAACTTTCGGAGTAAGGCGGAGTAGTGTGCTTGAGGTCCGTGATTTAGCTACAAGGTTATATGAAGCAGGTATCCAATCAATTGTTTTTGCTAAATCCCGTGTTCGGGTTGAAATGCTCGTTACCTATTTAAAAAGTCTCACAAAAAACAAAATACAAGATGAATCAATCAGAGGGTATAGGGGCGGCTATTTACCAACAGAGCGGCGAAAGATTGAAAAAGGCCTCAGGGATGGAACCATCCAGATTGTGGTGAGTACAAATGCTTTGGAATTGGGAGTCGACATCGGTCAGCTGCAAGCCTGCATTATGACAGGTTACCCAGGCAATATTGCAAGTGCATGGCAGCAGGCAGGACGAGCGGGGAGAAGACAGGACTCTGCATTAATAATTTATGTAGCGAACTCAACAGCACTGGACCAATATGTCGTGAATCATCCAACATATTTATTGGGCAGTTCACCTGAAGAAGCATTGGTCAACCCGGAAAATATTTTGATCTTGATGGATCACTTGAAATGCGCAGCGTTTGAATTGCCTTTTTCCATCACGGATACGTATGGGGAATTTGAGGTGCAGGAACTGCTTGAATTCCTTCAAGACGAAGGGGTACTGGTCAAAACAAGTGCAACATGGTATTGGATGAATGAACGCTTTCCGGCACATGAAATCAGTTTGCGTTCAGCAGCGCAGGAAAATGTTGTCATTATTGATCAAACCATCCCGGCAGGTACAAAAGTCATCGGTGAAATGGATACATACAGTGCCATGACACTTTTGCACGAAGAGGCAATTTATTTGCATCAGGGGACGCAATTCCAAGTTGAAATATTGGACTGGGAAGAGAAAAAAGCATATGTGCGTGAAGTGGATGTAGACTATTTTACAGATGCCAATTTAGCCGTAGAATTAAAAATTCTTAACGAAGATAAAAGCGATGTTTACAACTCAGCGACTGTGAGCTATGGAGATATAAGTATTTTGGCAATACCAACAATCTTCAAGAAAATCCGTTTCCAGACCCATGAAAATATAGGTTCTGGGAAAATTCATATTCCACCATTGGAAATGCATACAAATGCTACGTGGATGTCCTTTAACTTGCCTGAAAACTGGTCGGAGGAAATGTTAACCGATGCATTGACAGGGGCGGCCTATGCAGTTGGTTCGTTTATCCCATTGTATATACAATGCGATAGAAGTGATTTATCGGTAGTGCCACAAGTGAAATCGACCCACAATGATAAGCCGACTCTATTTATATATGATAGCTATCCAGGAGGGATTGGGTTAGCTGAAAGAGTTTATGATATTATAGGGCCGATATTGAAAGAAACGATTGGGCATGTACGAAACTGCCCGTGTAAAGATGGTTGTCCGTCCTGTATCGGTGCACAAGATAGTCTAAATGAAAGCAAGGAGAAAGTAATCAAGGTACTTTCAATTCTACTGAATGAAATAGGGTGATTTCCCATGTCGTATGAAAATAAGATGCTGCAATTAAAGCAAAAACTTGGAAAAAAGAAAGAGCAACCAAAAGAAACTCCTTCATTCCGAAAACCAGAAAAACCATTCTACCTGAAAGATTGGGAATCAGCAGGATTAACAGTAATGGAAAATGAGCTTGGCGTCCTATTTAAGCGCGAAGTGACTTATCCACTTGATTATCAGCATGGTTCCTACCGCCTTGGTTTGTTGTATGATGCTATCGGAAAGTGGGGAAATACAGCTTTTGAGCATCCATATGCGATGGATTTTGATGAATCGATTGTTTTTTTTGATACGGAGACAACGGGTTTAAAAGGTGTTGGAACAAATATTTTTTTATTGGGTCTACTAGAAGCACTAGAAGACCGGTTTGTGTTGACTCAATATGTATTGGCGGATCCTGCCAATGAAGCAGCCTTTTTATTTGAATCAAAATTTTGGCAACATGCAAGAACGGTGGTTACCTATAATGGCAAGAGTTTCGATTGGCCTCAATTGGAGACAAGGTGGACATTAAATCAGCACGTTTTACCGAAATTGCGTTCACAAAAACAAATTGACTTATTACATAGTTCTAAGCGAATATGGAAAAATAATTTGGAAAGAATGAAATTAACAAAGGTAGAAGAAGAGAAGTTGGGGTTTAGTAGACAGGGGGACATCCCAGGTTTTTTGGCACCGATAATTTATATGGATGCCATCAAGAGTGGAAATGCAGATGCATTAATGAAAGTCCTGTATCATAATGAATGGGATCTCCTCTCATTAGTAACACTATACATCCATTCTACCAATCTATTACTGGAGCATGAATTGGATGAGTCGGCCACTACCTATACAAATATCGGGAAATGGTATGGGGACTTAAAGCATGCCCAGCAAAGTGAGCAGGTTCTAACAAGCGTGACCACAAATTTTGACGATGATAATACTGGTTTGGCCCATTATTATCTAGCTTTGCAACAGAAGCGGGATGGATCTTATAACGAAGCGGCAGAATCTTTTGAAAAAGCCTTATTATTTATCGGCAAAAGAGAAAAGCTAAAGGCATTGGAGCAGCTGGCCATTGTTTATGAACATCGTTTTAAAAATTATGAGAAGGCATTGAACTATACAAAACAAGGCTTGAATTTGACAAAGTCCAATCAATTTATGAAGAAAGAGCAAACCGATAAATTATATGATAAGTGGTTAAAAAGACTGACAAGGATTGAAATGAAGCTGATTAGAAGATAAATTTGGATTTTGCACGTAACAAGAAAGAGATATTTCCAGAATATTTAAACATTAATTTCCCGGGCAAGCGCATGATTTGACAATATGATGCGTTGATGTCGATAAAAGTCAAAAAAGTTACAAATAAGTAGATTTATCTCTAAAAAATTCTTTTTTATCTGAAACCTTTATGGCCTACCATAGAAAAAATACGATAGGCCAAGTTTTATAAAATTAGTTACTTTCAATCCCCTTTGCAACAGTCATATGATATAATTGAAATATGTACCGTATGGGATGGAAGGGCGATGTGAATGGAAATTAAATTAAATTCAAAAATCATTTTGGAAAAAGAATTTAAAAAGGCGATGAAAGGCTACAGTGTAGACCAAGTTGACCAATTTTTAGATCAAATAATGGAAGACTATGATACATTTGAAAAAATTGTCGAAGAATTACGAGCTGAAAATAAGCAATTAAAAGAAGAACTAGAAAACAATACAGCAAGACGGCCACAGGTTTCCCCTCCAGCTGCAGGAAATACTAACTTTGATATTTTAAAACGTCTTTCTAATTTAGAAAAACATGTATTTGGAAGCAAGTTATTCGAATAGCATATCATTTAAATAAGTAATCATATTTGGTCCATAATTATGATGAATTTTTGCCGAACGTTAATAAATTGTTGTCATTTCGAAGATTTTTTAGTATAGTAATATTTATCATAGTCAAATTCAAGTAATCGCTGCAATTTTATTGTAGAGGAAAGTCCATGCTCACACGGATCTGAGATGACCGTAGTGTTCGTGCTTACTGAAAAAATAAGGTAAGGCAAGGCAGTGCCTTGACGGCGGAAGGAAAACCTAAGTCGTTTTCGATATGGTTGACACTTCCTGAAAGTGCCACAGTGACGGAGCTTTATAGGAAACTATAAAGGTGGAACGAGGTAAACCCCGCGAGTGAGAAACCCAAATTATGGTAGGGGCACTCTCCTGAAGGAATTAAACAGATGGAGGGACGGGTTAATTCCCGTAGATAGATGATTACTACCCGATACGTACGAGGCAATTAGCCGTTTGAGTACCCGGGAACAAAACATGGCTTATGAATTTCTATGATTTAATTCTATTCTTATATATGAATCAATCTTAATAAAGGTTTAACATCCTATTTTTAAGTGGATCCATATTTGACAGCATACAAGTAAAGAAGGTAAATTCGAATAGAGTTTATAATTGTCACATAAGAGGCTCTCCATTTAAATTGGAGAGCTTTTCTTTTAGCGAAAAGATGTATATGTAGGTTAAGCTTATCTGATCAGATATTCACTTGGATAATGCATTTGTCGGCGTGCGAAAATGGTGTCTCTCAACTGAATGTCCAAATAAATAGGGAAATTACCTCTTTTGTGAAAGAAGCGGAATTTGTTCAAGAAAGATCAAACCATTGAAGCAAGTAAAATTTTCTTCTCTACAAGTATAGGAATCACTATTTATCCGCATGATGGGAATACAACAGAAAATCTTTCAAGCAAGGGGATAGCTGGGTAAAAGTAGCTTTTCATTTGATCTGATGAACAAATACAGATTCCAATGCCTTGTTCTAATAGATTAGGAAGCTATATATAAACGGGGTTTTGTATTGTATTTCCAATTAAAATCAATTGTGAGATTAGCGGAATGTAGCATTTGTTTCATGCATTAAGGAGTCAGTAAGCAAGTTTAGGAAAAGTGCAACTCAACTATCATTTTCGAAAAAGAGGCTATTCATCTATGTTACTTAATCCGTTTTCCGATGGATTTTAAAAGGCTCTATGAAACATTATGTGAAATTGGGAGATAAGCAAGCAATATAGGGCAATCATTAAAAAAACTTTAAAAGTTTACTGGCCTCTGATGGAGTAGGGCGCTTTACGCATCTCGGAAACTCAAGCAAAATGAGTGAGTTTGTTCACTTTTATTATTTTTAGTAAATTAATTCCGTCGGGGGAATAAACGAATCCCTTCATTCTTGGAATATGAATATCAAGGAGAAATTGTATTATGACAAAATTTCAATTAGTAGCAACAGCTGCAATGGGCCTAGAATCAATTGTAGCACAGGAAGTGCAGGATTTAGGATATGAAACACGTGTTGATAACGGGAAAGTTTATTTTGAAGGTGATGAAACAGCCATTGCCAGATGCAATCTGTGGCTCCGAGTGGCAGATCGCGTTAAAATAGTCGTAGCAGAATTTCCTGCACACACTTTTGACCAGCTCTTCGAAAGTACAAAGGCAATTGAATGGGAAAAATTCCTACCGGTAGATGCCGCATTCCCTGTATCCGGAAAATCGGTGAAATCTAAATTATATAGTGTTCCCGATTGTCAGGCCATCGTTAAAAAAGCAATTGTTGAGCGCATGAAGTTTCATTACAAACGACTAGGTTTTTTGGATGAATCTGGTGCAACATATAAAATCGAGGTTTCAATTTTAAAAGATGTGGCTACTTTAACAATTGATACTTCTGGTGCCGGTCTACATAAGCGTGGATATAGACAAGTGCAAGGGGAAGCTCCATTAAAGGAAACATTAGCAGCTGCACTTGTGAAAGTTTCTAAATGGAGCCCAAATCGACCATTTGCAGATGTATTTTGCGGATCAGGGACTATCGCGCTGGAAGCAGCAATGATTGGACAAAACATCGCACCTGGCTACAACCGGGAATTTATCTCAGAAGAATGGTCCTGGATGAAGGCGAAAATTTGGGATGATGCCCGAAATGAAGCAGATGACTTAGCCAATTATGATCAAGCTCTCGAGATCATCGGTTCGGATATCGATCATCGAATGGTATCAATTGCCCAGGAGAATGCTCTGGAAGCAGGATTTGGCGATATGATTATATTCAAGCAGATGCAAGCGATAGACTTTACTACTAGACTAACAGATGGTGTAATTATTTCGAACCCTCCTTATGGGGAACGTATCGGTGAGAAAGAAGCAATCGAAAAAGTTATTAGTGACTTTGGACAAGTTATGAAAGACTATCCTACATGGTCTGTTTATATGCTTTCTTCCATGGAAAATTTTGAGGAATTATATGGCAAAAAGGCGACGAAGAAGCGTAAATTATTTAATGGCTTCATTCGTACAGACCTTTACCAATATTGGGGTCAAAAGTCAAAACGTGAAGATTAATTACAAATTATAACGGAAGGAGGATTTCTCCTTCCGTTTCAGTGTCTTTTCCACATAAGACAAATACACTAATATGATATGAAAGTAAACATTACGAAACAGTGTCTAGCTACAGGTGCTAGCTTCTCCAAAACCCCTTGGAATCTACTGCAAGGACAAAAATGTCCTTCCATCTATTCCTCGGGCTGTGTTGTGAGGCAACGCAAGCACCTTCCGCTTTTCATGAAGGAGATTAAAAGAATGAGACAGTCTTTACCGTTTGAACTTTCGAAAGATCGTTCCTTTTTTGATTCACTTGGCGATTGGATGGGGGATGTTTTATACGATGAACTCCCTGAAAAGGGGTTTGAATGCCGCGACGAACAAATCTTTATGGCCTATCAAATTGAACAGGCTTTAAAAGAAAAAAATGTTTTATTTGCTGAAGCAGGTGTAGGAACCGGAAAGACAATTGCCTATCTCTTGCCGGCCATTTCATATGCCCGTTATACAGGCCGTCCAGCACTTATTGCATGTGCAGATGAAACGTTAATCGATCAGCTCGTCAAAGAGGGCGGCGATATTTATAAATTGACGGAACATCTTGGCTTAACGATTGATGTTCGTTTAGCAAAATCAAGAAACCAATATTTATGTTTGAAACGCTTTGAAGAAACCGAAAAGGTAGTGACCGAGGAATGGATCGACGATATTGCGATGTCCATCCCTGATGGTGTCTATGCCCAAGGATCGATGCTCACAGTCAGTCCATATGGTGCTCGAAGCGATTATTCAGCTATAAGTGATGAAGATTGGCAAAGTGTGAATTACAATGCCATCATGCAATGCTCGGTTTGTGATATGCGTAACCGTTGTGGCCAAACACTGCACCGATCCCACTATCGCAGTTCCAATGACTTGATCATTTGTTCGCAAGATTTTTTGATGGAGCATTTGGCAACTAAAGAATCCCGCGAGCGGGAAGGGCAGTTGCCTTTGCTCCCTGAAGTATCCATGATCGTCCTGGATGAAGGGCATTTACTTGAATACGCAGCGCAAAATGCAATGACGGTAAAGGTCCAAAGCTATACGATTGTTAATTTATTGGAACGCTTGATGGTTGATGGTGTCCGTGAAAAAACATTGTATGCAATGGAAACATTACAGGACCACCATGAACTGTTCTTTGACCAACTACGTGATGATGTCGTCCCTTCAGAGGAAGACAGAAAAACGATCAAAAAATCTGAACGTCTTCTTGCCATCGGGAAACAGTTGATTGTCGATGTCGAGGGTTTGTTGGAAGAGTTTGTTTTTGAATCTGAATTATATATGATACCGGAATATGAATTAAATATGGCTGAAGAATTTTTGGAACAATATCAAGCTGCAATCCGCATATTTATTGCTCAAGGCGATGCAGTTGATTGGCTTGAGGAAACAGATGGCGAAGAAACATTGGTTATTATGCCTCGGTTGATTACCGACGTGTTGGAAGAAAAACTATTCTCTAAAAAGATACCAATTGTCTTCTCATCGGCTACTTTATCCGTAGGCAAAGATTTCTCTTATATTGCTTATAGTTTAGGAATTAAAAAATATCAATCATTCAGTGTGCCATCGCCTTTTGATTACGAAGAAGTGATGAAGGTGCACCTGCATGAATTGAAGCGAGATGAAAAAACTGCAGCTGCAGAGAAGTTGTTAAATGAAGGGCAGCAACAGACGTTAATCTTATTTAAATCCAAGCAATCCATGCTTCAATTTAAATCCAAATTATCCATGATGTCCAAACTAACAATGGCCTTTGAAGGGGATCGTGAGTTATCTGCGATTGTACGTGATTTCCAGGAAGGCAATGTGAAAACTCTATGTTCGTATCATTTATGGGAAGGATTAGATTTACCGGAAGAAGCGTTAACGCGTGTCATCATTTATGATTTACCGTTCCCTCCACAGGATCCTTTATTTGATGCAAAAAGAGCATTTTCTGAAAATCCATTTGAAGAAGTTGAGTTGCCATTTATGCAGTTAAGACTTCAACAAGGTATTGGAAGACTCATTCGAACTTCCAATGATTATGGGGATATTCATATCTTCCTAAATGAAAACGAGATTCAATATAAATCTGAGTTTGTTAATATATTGCCAGTTCAGCCAGTATAAAATTTGAAGCAAAAGTTCACTTTTGGACTTTTGCTTTTTATTTTTAGTAGTTTATCGGAAATTGCGCTAAAGTAGATCTTTAAAGGGCGAAGATGAACGACTGGCTATTAAGGATGCCTCTATTCCAATCAAACCTTATCCCAAAGCGTTCAAGAAGAACATGAGCTTCCGAGTAAAAAAGCCGCTCCCGCGAAAAAAGGGAGAGGCTTCAATTTTTCCCTAAATTACCATAATTTAAAGCCCTTAGAACCAGCAGGCGAATTATCAAGTATCTCAAAAATCGGGAAAGTATAAGCAATCAAAATTAAAGCAACCAAGATGACTCCCCAAACTTTAAAGTTCTCCAGGATTGCCGGTGTTTTACCGCTGCCCTCGGTTGCTTCTGCGACTGGGAACTCTTCCTCCCCTTTTGGGGCGAACCATAAAAGGTTAATGACTATACCGATAATGAACAAAATGGAAATGAATAAAATAGTGCCGCCAATTGCTTGTGCCAACTGGTAGGAAATCCATTCAGCAGCTTGCTCAGACCCTCCGTAGGTAGAGTATTCCGAGCGACGGGGTGCACCAAGCAATCCTGCGACATGCATAGCACCAGACATAATGAACATACCAACTCCCCATAGAATACCTGCTATATTTGCAAGGCTGTTCATTCTCCCGGTCAGTGTTCGGCCAGTTATATGAGGGATTAACCAGAATGCGGCACCAAAATAAGTCAAAACGACGGCAGTAGCAATTGTTAAATGGAAGTGACCAGTAACCCAAATCGTATTATGAATTAATTGATTCATCTGATAGGAAGCGTTGACAATCCCACCAGCTCCGCCCGGAATGAATGCCACCATACCGATGAACGGTACGAGGAAACGACTATCTTTCCAAGGTAATTGTTTGAACCAGCCTACAATACCTTTGCCACCTAGTTCACGTCCGCGCAATTCAAAAGTCGCAAACATGGAGAAGGCAGTCATAAGAGACGGAACAATGACAAAGAAAGTTAGTACTACTTGAAGGAATTTCCAAAATCCATCAATACCCGGTTCAGTTAGTTGGTGGTGAACACCGACAGGTATTGAGAATAACAGGAATAGCATAAATGAAAGTCTGGCCAATGAATCAGAGAAAAGCTTGCCCCCAATTACTTTAGGAACGACTACGTACCATATCATATAGGCAGGCAATAACCAGAAGTATACAAGTGCGTGACCAAAATACCAAAACAATGTACGGGATAACAACACATCAATACGGTCAACCAAGCCTAATGACCAGGGAAGCAATTGGAATAATACTTCGATTGCAACCCCTAATGAAGCAACAAACCACATCAGGTTATTCACTACAGCCATGAAGGCCAGAAGTGGTGAAGTGAGTCCTTTGTTTTGCTTGCGCCATTGTGCATAACGCATAATTTGAGCAATACCTTCAATCCAGGAGCCGACAACTACAAGAGCAAGACCGGCATAGAAGATCCAATGTGCTTGGAGCGGGGCGTAAAATGTATAAAGTACGGAAGCCTCGTTCAATAGCACCATTGAAGCTGCGGCAATTGTACCGATTGTCATAAGCCAGAACCCGATCCACCCCAATTTGCGTTGGGTACTTGAAAGGGCACCTGCTGTACGGCTCACTGCGGCTATTTGGAAGCCCATAATGAAATAAGTAGTAAGGATAAGTCCCAGTAATACACCGTGCACTGTTAAAACTTGGTAATATCCGATGCCGAAGGGCAATTCGAAGGCGCCAGAGCGTACAAATACTTGCAATAGACCGGCGAGACCACCGATCAAAAGAGCGGTGAACGCAACATAAATGTGTGCTAATGCCAATTTTGCATCTTTAGAATCGACTTTGATTAAGTTACCTTTTGTTTCATGCGAGTTTCCTTTTGGCAATAACGTTTTTTTACCAACTTCTTTATTTGCTGTTATCATCATCTTCCACCACCTTTAACGTAGAATACATCATCGCGTGTCCGACACCGCAATATTCATTACAAACGATCGTAAATTCACCGACTTTATCTACCGTTGTAACGAGTTCGGAAACATATCCGGGTTCCAGCATCATATTAATATTTGTCCCAGCAACCTCGAAGCCATGAATAACGTCTTTGGTTGTAGCTATGAACCGTACTTTTGAACCAACGGGAATTTTGATTTCCGGTGGATTGTAGCTGAATGCAGAAGCAACCAATACGACTTCATACTCCCAATCCTTACCTTCCACTTTATGGACACCTGGATTGTCAAATGGTGATATCTCATCCACTTTCTCATAGTCAATTGTCCATTTTGAATTATTTGGGTGTGCACCCGCATGAAAGGCGCTCACGCCAATGATTATTAGAAATGAAATGAGTGTAGTGGTACCAAATATCAACCACCATTTCTCATACTTGTGTATGTGCATGTATCTTACCTCCAAGTAAATATCTCGGTTTAATTAAAAACGCTCGATGAATAAGTTGAAGCAAATAGCCCAAATGACAATGATTATTATTCCGATGCCAAAAGTCGCAAGAAGCGTTCCTTTCAAATTATTGTCAGATGTTTTTTTGTTTGCCATGGTTCTCCCTCCTAAGTGAAGAAAAATATGAAGTTATTTACAAGACAAATCATATATAAATTGAAACGTTGATGATGTGATAAAAATCACACATCCTACGCTAAAATGTGAATTTAATGTGAAGGTATAAATTTGCTGTGTTTTCTAAATGATAAAGTTATGGATTGTGAAAAAGAAGAAATGACAAAGGGGATGCCTGGAAATAATGCTGGCTCCTTAAGTTAACTATGGTGCCAACATAGAATGAATTAAAGTATAGCCCTCGAGAGAAAAAAGCTCCAAACAAAAAATAATCATGTCAGCGAAGTTTGAAAAACACAAAAAAACACGCTAATCAATGCGTTAGCGCGTTACTGGGATAAATCGATAAGCCATTCTACTTTTGAAATATATGGGATTATGTATAGGTGATTATTCTTCATCTATCGTAAATAGAATTGTAAGGGTCCCGACTTCTTCGATAACTGCCGGAAGTTTGAAAGCTCTTTCAAATCCGAAAAGCTTTGTATTACCAACCATCACTGTTGGGGGAGTAATGTCTACACTCAATGCCTGTTGACCTACATGCGTACATAAGTTGCCGGCAAACATATTTCCTAACTCTCCAGTAAAGGATTCCAACATCTCTCCTTCAAGAGGCATGCCGAACATTTTTGCGCCAATGGCACTAAAGGAGGATGCTGTACTATCTATTATAATCCTTCCTTTGATGTCCCCAATCAATCCAATTAAAACGCCCATTTCCTGTTGAACGAACGGTTCTGTTAAAATGGAAGGGGATTGGATATCCATTTCCATTGGAAGAATGCTTTTTAATGAGTGGATTGATCCGTTTAGTATCGTTTGTATATGTTGTGAATTATTCATATAATCACCCCTTTTTCGACTTTTTTCCATATTACCACGTATATAGTACATTAGTACATGTAAAATAATGGCAATCTGTACCATTTTACCCTCTTCAATCACGCTTGTTGCTATCTTGAACCTGTATTATAATATATGAAAATGATTCTCATTATCTTAGGGGGAGTAAAATGATTTATCTATTTATTGGTATAACGATTGTCATTTATGTTTGCATGGGTGCGTATTTAGTGAAGAGAACGACAAAATTTTGAAAACAACATTCCTTTTCTGCTTCCAATCTTCCATGAAAGATGTTCTTTCAAAAAATCTTCCCTTATAAAATATAAAAACTTTCCCTTTCATTCTTTCTTTTTCTTCGATTTTATTATTTAATCATAATAGTATATAATTGTGACATTAATGAGGCAAAGGGGTATTTATTTGCATGAATTCTTTTGAAGGAAAAATAGAAGATTTACTGCAACAATCTTCGATACAATACATAATCTACCAAAACAATGAAGATCAAGAACGTCTGGATAAGCTACATTTATTCGCTAGAAAATTATTGCAAAAAGAATATGTGATCGGATTTGCAGGTCATTTCTCGGCAGGGAAGTCGAGCATGATTAATGCACTCTCCGGTGAAGATATCCTGGCTGCAAGTCCAATTCCCACAAGTGCCAATATCGTTAAAGTGCATAAGTCGGAAGAGGATTATGCAATCGTTTATATGCACCATGAAAAACCTGTTAAATTTGAAGCAGGATATGATTTTAAAACGGTGAAGGAATTAAGCAAAAATGGGGAGCTTGTATCCCAGATTGAAATTGGGCATAGCACATCTTCGCTTCCATTGGGTGTAACGGTAATGGATACACCTGGAGTCGACTCTACAGACGATGCGCATGCCATGTCAACTGAATCCGCGCTACATATAGCGGACATGGTTTTTTATACAATGGATTACAACCATGTACAATCTGAATTAAACTTCCAATTCACCAAGCAATTAATGAAATATAATCAGAATGTCTATTTGATTGTAAACCAGATTGATAAGCACAAGGATAATGAACTTTCTTTTGAGGAATTTAAACTATCTGTAAAGCAATCCTTTGCCGCATGGGGAGTTGAGCCGAAAGGAATCTTTTTCACTTCCTTAAGGGAATTTGACCACCCTCATAACGACTTTGATACAGTAAAGAAAATCGTCATGGATTCGATGAACGATTGGCAGGAACAGCTGGTATCAACAGCTGAAAATACACTACGCAAACTGCACAATGAACATCTTGATTATTTAGAAGAAGAAAAACAAACTTTACTAGCAGATTATGAAAATGTATTAAGTACGGATGAATGGGAAAATCGCCACGATTTAATAGAGCAATATGAGAAACTAAAGCTTCAAACTGAGCTGTTCTCCAGTGAAACGTGGAATGATACATTTAAGGATCGACGGAAAGAGCTATTAGATAATGCTGCCATTATTCCGGCGGATTTCCGGGAAAAATTGCGTGCCTACCTTGAAAGTACGCAAGAAGGCTTTAAAGTTGGCGGACTATTCTCAGCTAAAAAGAAAACAGAGGAAGAGAAAAAGCGCCGTATTGAAGAAGTATATGAGCAATATAAAGTCATTTTGCAATCTCAAATTATCGGGCATCTAAAAAGTCTGATGAAGCAATCCTTGAAAGAAGTAGGGGTTTTGACGGATGAAAGAGCTGCACAGATTGATGCACTCCAGTTTGATGTACCTTTTTCGACAATCGAAGGTCAAATTAAACAAGGTTCAATAGCTACTGGAGATGCTTTGTTAAATTTTGCAAATCGTGTGGCGGAAAGTACGAAGCGGTATTTCATCGAAGCAACGGATGAATGGAAAGACCAACAACAGGAAGTTCTGAAAGAAGCTTCACAAAATTTATCTTCTCCCGTCCAGGCAAAGATAAAAGTGCTGAAAGAAAAAGTGGATGCAATCCAATCCATCGAGCAATTAAATCAATTTAAAGCAATGGCTGAAAAAGAAATTGTTGCAGCGACAAAGGATACTCGTTCAGGAGCAAAACGGCAGTTCCAAAAATGGCATGATGATTACGAGCAAGCTCTTAAAGAAATTCGTCCTTTTGATTCTTCGATGTTAGTAAAAAAGGAGAACGAAGTTGAAGTGGCTTCCACAGAACTGCGGCAATCGGCAACTGACTCGCAAAAAGGCGAGGAAGTTATTGAGGCGGCTATCCGTACCGCAAATGCAGTTAAGAAAGTGGATGGATTCGAGGAAGTAGCCCAATTCTTGGAGAAAAAAGTAGAACGTCTGCAGCAAAAAGATTTTACAATTGCACTATTTGGAGCATTTAGTGCTGGAAAATCAAGTTTTTCCAATGCTTTGATGGGCTCCAAGGTGCTGCCAGTATCGCCTAACCCGACTACTGCTGCCATTAATAAAATCCGGCCTGTGACGAAAGATCATCTACATGAAACTGCAGATGTGCATTTAAAGACAGCGGATCAGTTATTGGAAGATATTAAGGATTCCTATGCGGAGATCGGAATTACAATTCAATCTTTACAAGAAGCATTTGAGCGTACGGAAGAGGGGCTGTCTGTACAGCTGAAAGACGAGCGATTAAATGTCCATAAATCCTTTATTCGTGCTTTCAGCCAAGGATTTAAAACCTATGAACCGAGCCTTGGGCAAACTCTACGTGTGGAGCGTGCCGAGTTCGAGCGCTTTGTGGCGGAAGAGAACCGTTCATGTTTTGTAGACAACATTGACTTTTACTATGATAGCCCGATTACAAGAATGGGTGTGACACTTGTAGATACACCGGGGGCCGACTCGATCAATGCCCGCCATACCGGGGTTGCTTTCGATTATATCCGGAATGCCGATGCAATTCTTTTTATCACTTATTATAATCATGCTTTTGCCAAGGCAGATCGGGAATTCTTGATTCAATTAGGGCGTGTGAAGGATGCTTTCGAACTGGATAAAATGTTCTTCATTGTAAACGCCATTGACTTAGCTTCAACACCGGATGAAGAAGAAGATGTTAAAAACTATGTGAAATCCGAATTGCAACGTTTCGGAATCCGTTTCCCGAAATTATTCGGTGTTTCAAGTTTGCTTGCGCTTCGTGAAAAAGTTGAAGGTGGTTCTCTCAATTCGGGTATGGCTCCATTTGAGCAATCCTTCCATCATTTCTTAAATGAAGAATTAGCCGCAATTGCAATACAGGCTTTGCATGAAGAAGTCGAGAAAACACAATCACGGTTGGCAGACTTAATTTCTCAAACAGAAGAGAATTTAAAACGAAAAGATGAACGGCTAAAAGAGCTCACTGAATTGGAACAGTATGTCAAGAAAACGTATGGCGATCCAACGGTCAACATGCTAAAGAGTGATATGAAGCAGGAATTGGATGAACTGCTTTACTATGTAATGCAGCGCGTCTACTATCGTTATCCTGATTTCTTTAGGGAAAGCTATAACCCGTCCACTTTCTCCTCCAAGCCAATTCAATCAGCTCTAGAACAGGCATTGAAGGAAACGGTTAGTGCGCTTCGATTTGACTTTGCGCAAGAGTTACGTGTGACAAATTTCCGTTTAGCACAGTTTATTCAAAAGAAAATCATCGAACGTTTTAAAGAGGAAGTACGTTCACTCAAAGAATTAAACCCAAGTTTCTCTTTCATTACAATTGAGCCAGAAGAACCGAATTTGTTGGACTTTAAAGGACCATTTGAGGATGAAAAGAAATATGCTTCCGTGAAATCATATTTTAAAAACACCAAATCATTCTTTGAGAAAAATGAAAAAGAGAATCTCAAAATGGCCTTGGAAGAATTAACTAGACCGGATGCACAACATTATGTCGATTTAGAAAAAGAAAAGATTACCGATTGGGCAAATAATCTTATTGAACAAGAATCGTTAAATTTAAATAACTATTTACTTAAACAGGCATTAAAGCAGATTGAAACCGAAAAAATGCTTCTTGAAGAGGTAAATCGTCTGGATATGTGGAAATCGATCTATCAAGATTTACAAAAATCGGAGGTAAGGTAAATGGGAAAAGTTTTCGTTTCTGCTCATGAAGTAAGGCCTGGCCGATATATTGATACACGCTTTCATTTACAGGATCGTTTATGGGGACAACAGGCATTTGAAGATGGGCATATTGAAGGCGCCCTTTATTGGGACTTGGAGCGGGATTTGTCTGATATGGCAAAGAATGAAGGCCGCCATGCAATGCCTTCAAAAAATCAGCTGCAACAATTATTCGAACGATCAGGCTTGAAGCAGGGTGATTTGATTTATATTTATGATCAAGGTGCTTCACCATTTGCTGCCCGTGCGTGGTGGATGCTAAAATATGCGAATTTCCCAAATGTCTATATTGTGAATGGCGGTTTTGAGGCATTAAGAGAAGCTGGCCATACCGTAACATCTGAGGAGGCGTATTTTGGACCGACAAAACTGGCGATACAATGGAATGAAGCTATCTACTCAAATCGGGCAGATGTGAAAAGAGTTGTTGATGGGGTCCGCAAGGCCGTATTATTGGATGCCCGTTCAGAAGAAAGGTACCGCGGGGAGTCCGAGCCTTTGGATAAAGTGGCTGGACATATACCAACGGCGAAAAACTTTGATTGGGAACAGTTAAAACAGAGGTCGGAGCTTTATGTGAATGACCAACTGATCGAAAAATTTGGCCGTGACGAAGAAATTGTCGTATATTGCGGTTCGGGTGTTACAGCTTCCCCTCTATACGCCATCCTGGCCCATTCAGGATATGAAAATTTGAAGCTTTATGTTGGAAGCTATAGCGACTGGATTACACAATATGAAGTAGAGACCGGGGAAAATAAATAACTTATTCTTGAAACGTATAATGTAAAATTTATACGTTTCTTTTTTATGTTCGGAAGGCATTTTACAATTTTTAATAGCTGAATGTGCAGATAGTCCGAAAATAATGAATCAATCTGTAACTTTTACAGAAGCAAATCGACTAATATTTCGAATAGAAAATACAAGGAGAGAGAAAATGAAAAAATATGCATCCATACTCATGGCTTCAGCCCTGATGAGCAGTGTATTTCTTCAGCCGGCTGTATTTGCTGAGCGTAGCGAAGATTCGGTAGTAGAAGAAAAACAACAAGATCATTTTATTAAAGTGACAGGAGAAATTGTTTCGATCCAACAAGAATCAAAAGGGAATTACTATGCAACAGTTAAAACAGATAAGGAGGAGTTCGGCTTTTATTTCGATAACCAGACTTTGGTTCTGGATAATGCCGGAAATAAGGTAGAACTTGCTAAAGGGCTTGAATTTATGGCTTTTGTAGATGCCCGAAAGCCAATGATTATGATTTATCCTCCAAGGTACTCGCCTGATGTCATCATTGTACAATCAAAAAATCCGGGCACTGTGGAGCTGCAGAGATTCAACAAGCAACTTTTGAATGAAAAAGGCGACTTAGTTATTCATGTAACAGACGAAACGAAAATCCATAATTTATCAGGAAAAAAAGTATCCAAGGATGCGATGGTAGATAAAGATGTTCTAATATTTTATGAAATTGTGTTGGAGAGTTACCCAGCGCAAACAGGGCCAAATAAGGTAGTAGTTTTGGAGAAGGAGAAATCCACAATAGATAAGGCAATTGATATCGCGAACAAGGATTCTTACGAAGTCGATGGCGTCACAATGGTACCGCTCAGAAGAGTGGCAGAACAGTTGGGTTACAAAGTTGAATCAAATGGAAAGGTAACCGTCATTTCTAAAGGCAATATGTCTTTCACCATTACGTTGGGTGTAAAGCATTACGGCTACAATAAAGCACTCCGTTATTTCGAAGTAGAACCGGCATTACTGGAAACAGGCAAAACTTATGTCCCGTATGAATTGTTGGAGCAGCTAATTGAATTAACCGAGATAAACTAAATCATTCCTAAATGCTACATACTTTTAAACGGGTATGTAGTTTTTTTTTTTTTGAAAAATTTGTGAAAAAATAATGCTTTTGTGAATAAATGAGCAAGAGACTTTGTGAAATGTTTCATATTACGCTCTGTAAAACAATACGTGTTTTTCTTCACAAATCGAAACTATTAATCAATAAGCAATTGAATAATAAAAACGTTTTCATATATTTTGTTGATATAATAAAATTTTCAAATTTCATCTCGCAATTAGCTTGTTATTATATAACTCAAATACAAAATACACCTCGTTTTTGCGCGTTATTAGCTACTTTAAGCGCGTTTTCTATATTGACTTTAATGCATTGAAGCGCTATGATACGAAAATATAATAGTTTTAAAAATAAAACAAACGGGGTGTGTAAAATGGATTTAATGAAAAAATCGATTGAAATGCATGAACAGTATAAGGGGAAACTGGAAATTAACTCGAAAGTCCCGGTAGTAGACTCATATGATTTGAGTTTGGCTTATTCGCCAGGAGTTGCCGCACCTTGTCTTGAGATTGAGAAAAATCGTTCACTCGTATACGACTATACCATTAAGGGCAATTTAGTTGCGGTTGTAACAGATGGGACGGCAGTACTGGGCTTAGGTGATATCGGGCCGGAAGCCGCACTCCCTGTAATGGAGGGAAAGGCTTTATTATTAAAACGATTTAGTGATGTAGATGCGGTTCCGATTTGTCTGGACACAAAAGATGTGGATGAAATCGTACGAACAGTTAAGCTCATCGCTCCAACATTCGGAGCCATCAATTTAGAAGATATTTCTGCACCACGTTGCTTCGAGATTGAAGAGCGATTACGAAAAGAGTGCAATATTCCTGTGTTTCATGACGATCAACACGGAACAGCTATTGTTGTAGGCGCGGGCTTGAAAAACGCTTTAAAAATCGTGAAAAAAAATAAGGAAGATTTAAAGATTGTCATAAATGGCGCTGGAGCAGCCGGGATTGCGATTCTTCGTATATTGCTCCATCAAGGCTATAAAAATATTGTCGTCTGTGATTCGACTGGCATCATCTATAGTGGCAGACCAAATGGAATGAATCCAATCAAAGAGAGTATTGCACATTTGACAAACCCAAGCAACTTATCAGGGAGCCTGGATGCAGCGCTAGTAGGGGCGGACGTGTTCATAGGGGTGTCTGTTGCAAACTTACTTACACAAAACCATATTCAATCGATGAATGACAATCCAATTGTGTTTGCACTTGCCAATCCGAATCCCGAAATCACTTATGAGAATGCAAAAAGCTGGGGGGTGCGGATTATTGGGACGGGCCGATCCGACTATCCGAACCAGGTGAATAATGTATTGGCTTTCCCAGGTATCTTTAAGGGCGCATTAGAAGTAAGGGCTACAGATATTAATGAAGAAATGAAACTGGCAGCAGTGGAAGCAATTGCATCTCTCGTGGCTGACGAAGAACTTTCGGAAGAATACATTATTCCAAAAGCGATGGATGAAAGGGTGGCATTGGCAGTAGCAAAAGCGGTAGGGGAGGCAGCCATTCAATCTGGTGTATCTGAATTATTCCCCGAGGTGCTTGAAGATGGCGTTGTCATCTCGTAATGTGAGAAGGTGACTTGCAATGAAATTCGATCGTTAGGCTGTTGTGGATTTATTCGCCTAATTGGATAGTTTAGTAGCAAGCAATACAATGGGTATGTATTAGCTTTGGAGCGCAAAAAGGTAGAAAGGAGGTGTCTCTAGCAAGACGAGACACCTCAGTTAATTTATGAATTATGCATTTTCAAGAGCAATTTCCTCTGAAAGTACTTCTAATTGGTCGATAAGAGAGCCGATATAAGCTATAGTATCCTTTAATGGCTTTTCTGTTGTAATATCAACACCAGCCATTTTAGCTAATTCAACCGGTGTTTTCGTTCCACCGGCTTTTAATACTTTAAGCCAGTCTTCCACAGCCGACTCGCCTTCGTTAAGAATGCGTTGGGAAACTTGTGTAGCAATCGTTAAACCTGCCGAATACGTATATGGGTATAAGCCCATGTAATAGTGAGGTTGACGCATCCAAGTTAACTCGGCACCCTCATTGATTTCGACCGAGTCACCCCAGAAATCTTCCAGAACTTCACGTTTCAACTTGTTTAAAATCGAAGCATTAACACTGCCTCCGTCATCAATGATTTCATAAACTTTACGTTGATAAGCGGCTTCGAGCAAGTGGGTTACAAAATTGTGATAGTAAGTACGTGCAACAATCGTTGAAATAACCCAGCGTTTGAAACGAGCATCATTCGAATTTGCTAAAAGATGGTTGGCCATCAGCATCTCATTCATGGTAGAAGGTGCTTCAATGAAATATAAAGATGGTCGGGAGTTAAAGATGTTTTGTTCTTTGTGAGTTAAATAGAAATGACCTGCATGGCCTAATTCATGGGCAAGAACAAATACTTCATTCATGCGGCTTGTCCAGGATATCAAAATATATGGGTGTTTTCCATAGGGACTCGAACAGAAAGCACCTGTTGATTTTCCTTCATTCTGTGCAAAATCAATCCAGCGTTCATCATAAGAACGGTCTATCATGTTTTGGTAATCTTCTCCCAAGATCGATAAACCATCGTTCATGTATTGACGGGATTGCTCAATGGAAATTTTCGGTTCGTATGTTGGGTCCAAGGAGATTTTTAAGTCAGCAAATGTCATTTTCTCCAAGCTATGTTCTTTTTGCAGCAGTTTTGCATAACGGCGCATATGAGGGGCCAATTCTGTTGTAATTAAATCTATTTGACGATTATAAAGGTCACGGTCTACTTCTTGATCAAACAGCAGGGAATCGAAAATTGTATCGTATCCACGTAAGTCGGCATCTGTTTTTTCAATTTTCAGGTGCGTATCATATGTTTTGGCTGTTGTATGCTGATAATCACGCAGTTTACTTGAAAATGCTTCAAAAGCTTTGCGGCGGATTTCTGGGTCGCTTTCGAGTTCCCAATCCCCCTCGAAGGAATTGTAACTGAGCGGGTAACTTTGCCCGTTTGCTTCAAAATTATCAAATTTCATATCTACTAATTTTGTCGTGTTGTATAGCTCATAAGGTGCGTCAAACGTTGTTCCGAATGCAGCCAGTGCTTTTTCTGCTTCCGGATGCAATTGATAAGGCTTTTTGCGAATGAGTTTGTCGATAAAACGCTCAAATTGTGGTGCCAGGCCTTTAGCCTCTGTTAAAACAGATTCTTCTAATAATAGTAGTTCACTAGTTATAAAAGAAAGCTGTGCACCAATTTTTGAATAGTGTTGGCCTACTTTTGCCGAACGCATTTGTGCGACATCATTAGTTTGATCTTCACTTAGTGAAAGGCTTGCATACGTACCAATTGGAACGAGTGCTTCATATAAATTTTGATAGGCAGCAATCACATTTACAGCATCTTGGGCGTTCGTTATTTTTCCTTTGAACTCGTTTTCAATCATATTTGCTTTTGCTAAAACAGTTTCAATAGCTTCTTCAAATAGCTGCTCTGTTTCAAAAAGGGGAGCTAAATCCCATGTTTCTTCTACTTTCACTTCGCTTCTTTTAAGCATTTCATTCCCTCCCGTAATTCCGATATACGAAATAAATTGTAACATATATAGGCTGAATTGGAAATCTATTGATAGAAAATTCTAAACTTTGTGGTTGGTATTCATAATTTGAGGAATATAGATTTATTTAGCTAGGAGAGAAGATAAAAGGAGAGCATAAGATGCCCTCCAAAAAAATTATCTATTGAACTGCTAAATTAGTAAACTCCTTCAGCAATCATGCCATCAGCAACTTTTACAAATCCTGCAATATTTGAGCCAACTACCAAATTTCCTTCACTGCCATATTTATGAGCGGCTTCCTTACTTACTGCATAAATAGATTTCATAATATCCCGTAGTTTCTCATCGACTTCTTCGAAAGTCCAATAGTTGCGTCCAGAGTTTTGCGCCATTTCTAAAGCGGAGGTTGCCACGCCACCAGCATTTGCCGCCTTTGCGGGCCCGAATAGGATACCATTTTCTAAAAAGACGTTAATTGCTTCCAGATTGGAAGGCATATTGGCGCCTTCAGCAACGACTTTTACTCCGTTCGCCGAAAGGGTACGTGCTGCATCCCCATCAATTTCATTTTGGGTAGCACAAGGTAATGCAATATCGCAAGGAATGGACCAGATGCCGCGGAAATCCTCCGTATAAATTGCATTTGGACGGTAATTTACATACGTTTTGATGCGTTCGCAATTCACTTCTTTAATTTCTTTGACTATGTTTAAATCAATACCATCAGGGTCGAAAATATAACCGTCCGAATCAGAACAAGCTACAACTTTAGCACCTAATTCCTGAGCCTTTTTTATGGCATAAATTGCAACATTTCCCGATCCGGAAACAACGACGGTTTTATTCAAAAAAGTTTCGCTTATATCCCTTAACATTTCCTCCACAAAATATACTAGCCCGTAGCCTGTTGCTTCCTTTCGGACCAGGGATCCACCGTAGCCAGGTGTTTTCCCTGTCAATACGCCTGCTTCATGAGCATTGCGGATACGTTTATATTGTCCGAATAGGAACCCAATCTCTCTTGCCCCTACGCCAATATCCCCGGCAGGAACATCGACATCCGGGCCGATATGGCGGTATAATTCTGTCATATACGCTTGACAAAATCGCATGATTTCTCCATTCGACTTTCCTTTCGGGTTGAAATCGGATCCACCCTTTGCTCCCCCGATTGGAAGGCCTGTTAGAGCGTTTTTAAAAATTTGTTCAAAGGCTAGAAATTTCATAATAGATTCATTAACGGACGGATGGAAACGCAATCCCCCTTTATAAGGACCTACTACATTATTGAATTGTACTCGGTAACCTCGATTTACCTGTACTTGGTTTTGGTCATCCTGCCAAGAAACACGGAAGGAAACAATTCTGTCAGGTTCTACAATTCGTGAAAGGATATTATGCTGGATGTATTCGGGGTGCTGTTCGAATACGGGTACCAACGATATAAATATTTCCTCAACAGCTTGTAAAAACTCAGGCTGGTGTGCGTTCTTTGCTATTAATTGCTCAAATACAGCATGAATGTAGCTTTCAGCTGGTGTCTTAGATCCCAAAGTATGTGTCGCCATTATGTCATCTCCTAAATTTGTTATTGAATGTATATTAGTATGATTTTTCAAACAATTCAATCAGTTTTTTTGTTACGTTTTCATGTTAGCTTAAAAAAATGAAGAAAAATACTTTTTTAGAATAATTAATTTGGATGTTTTTATGTAGGAGGAGAAGAATCATTTTACAATTATTAATCGATGCAGATGCGTGTCCGGTGATTGATTTGGCGCTATCTATATCATCTCGATATGAGATTAAAACCATCTTGTTTTGCGATACATCCCATCGGATAGAAAGAGAGAACGCAATAACAATTGTCGTTCCAAAGGGTGCAGATTCAGTAGATTTCAAGCTAGTCAACACGATAAAAAATCATGACATTGTCATTACTCAAGATTATGGATTGGCTGCGATGTGTTTAGCGAAAGGGGCATTTGTCGTAGATCAAAATGGAAGAGAAATGACATCGGACAATATTGACCAGTTGTTGGCATTTCGATATGAAAGTGCAAAAATTAGGCGATCGGGCGGCCGTACAAAAGGACCGAAAAAACGTACAGAAGAAAATAATATTTCCTTCGCAAATAAATTTCAACAAATTTGTGAACAAGCCATTTCGGCAAAATTAAAGGAGGGATGAAATAAGTGAAATTTGAAAAACAAAAACTAAGTAAACTTATTGAGAAATACGATTTATTAAGTGACATTAGTATGTCAAACCCAGTCCTTTGGTTGAATGATCATCCTATGAATCAGTCAACCGGAGAACAATTTAGTTTTAATGAAGTGATTGAAGCAAAAGAAAGGTTGCAACGTTTTGCACCTTACTTAAAGGCGGCCTTTCCTGAAACAGAAAATTTCGATGGCATTATTGAATCCGAAATTAAGGAAATACCATTCATGAAGAAATGGATGGAAGAAATTACTGGAGATGAATATCCCGGTAAACTCTTATTGAAATGTGATTATGCGCTGCCGATCTCGGGCTCAATAAAAGCTCGTGGGGGAATCCATGAAGTGCTGAAGGTTGCTGAGAAGCTCGCAATTGAAAATAAATTGATCAAAAGTAACGATGACTACATCAAATTTTGCGATGAGGCATTCCGTCAATTTTTTAACGGCTATAAAATTGCTGTCGGCTCCACAGGCAATCTTGGTTTAAGTATTGGTATTATGGGGGCGAAGCTGGGCTTTCAAGTTACCGTGCATATGTCCAGTGAAGCAAAAGAATGGAAAAAACGATTGCTTCGAGAAAAAGGTGTTGAAGTCATTGAATACTCCTCTGATTATAGTAAAGCGGTTGAAGAAGGAAGGAATCAGGCGGCTTTGTATCCAGGATGTCACTTTGTGGACGACGAAAATTCGAAGGACCTTTTTGCAGGATATGCAGTTGCAGCTTTACGACTGGAACAACAATTACGTGATGCGGACATAATCGTTGATGCTTCTCATCCCTTATTCGTCTATTTGCCGTGTGGGGTGGGGGGAGGTCCAGGTGGCGTCGCTTATGGATTGAAGAAAATCTATGGTGAACATATACACCTATTCTTCGGGGAACCAACCCAATCGCCATGTATGCTTCTTGGAATGATGACTGGCCTTCATGATGGCATTTCTGTAACGGATATAGGGTTAACAAATCAAACAGAAGCAGACGGATTAGCGGTAGGCAGGGCCTCGAAATTTGTCGGTAAATTGATGGAGCCAATTTTAAGTGGCTGTTATACAGTGGATGATTCTTTTTTGTTTAAAAGTCTAAAAGCGATGTGGGAATTGGAGCAAATTTTTATGGAGCCATCCGCCCATGCAGCCATTTTTGGCCCCATCTCACTTTTCAGTAAGGGCAAATCATATATGGAACAACATAAATTGCACATGGAAAATGCTACACATTTAATATGGTCAACAGGTGGTAATATGGTACCAGAAAAACAAAGACAACAATTTTTAAAAACAGATATCTGAGGAAAAAATTACTAGTCTTCGGTAGGAAATCAATTATATAATAGTAGAAAATTGATTTAATTCGTCTGGAGATAAAAAATGGGTACTGAGCTGCTGTTTTATAGACTATTAATCATCCTTGCAGGAATTTTGAGTTTATTCTTATCTCTTTTTTCATATTGGAAACTAAAAAATGCTCCTGGTGCCAGACAATATATGTTTGTTACATTTTTGTCGGCAATCTTTACTTTTTTGTATGCTCTTGAATTATCAGCAACAACACTGAGGGAAATTAAATTCTGGTTGGGGCTAGAGTATGTTGTGATGCCTTTCATACCTGCTTTTATATTATTGATGTGCCTGGACTATATCGGCATCAAACTTAGACAACGTTATTTTTTTATTCTTTTTAGCATCCCATTAGTAACAGCGTTTATGCATCATACAAACGAGCTTCATCATCTCTATTATACTTCGGTCGGACTATTAGAGAGTGCTCCTTTTCCAATCATTCAACTAGAGTACGGGCCTTTTTTCTATGTTCATTCTCTCTATCTATTCCTATGTCTTGCTATCAGTATTATCCTATTGTTATTGCAGTTGAAAAAATCGATCTTTCGGTTCCGGATTCAACTGTTGACAATGGTTGCAGGTTTATTTGTGCCGATTCTTGCCAATTCCTTTTATTTAAATGATCTGAGCCCTTACGGTATAGACTTGGGACCGGTATCTATGAGTATCTCTTTTATTCTTCATGGGGTAGCACTGTTTTCCTTTCAAATGTTCAGTGTTGTGCCTATTGCAAGGGAAAGGGTGTTTGACAACATGCTGGAAGGAGTTATCGTGTTAAATCACAAAGGAGTTATCATCGACTACAATCAGGCAATATATCGTATCCTGCCTTGGCTTAATGCTTCATCAATTGGCAAAGGAATAAATTCCGTACTATCCCATAGTGAAAGCTTGATTGAACTCATCTCGCATGGCAAGGAATGTGTATATGAGTGTGTCGAAGGAACTTTGACGGAACACTATCAGGTTCGCTTTTCAGAATTGGTAAACAAAAAGGGTTTCAAGATTGGCACGATCATCTCTTTTGTCAATATAACCGATAGGGTAGAGATGCAAAGAAGGCTTAGCGAGCTTGCGAATTATGATGGTCTAACAAAACTCTATAATAGAAGATATTTTATGGATCAAACGATAGCCGCACTGGAATCCCTCTTTGCACAAAAAGGTAATGCCGCGCTGATTATGTTTGATATTGATCATTTTAAAATGATTAATGACACCTACGGACATGTGGCAGGGGATATCGTCTTATGTGAGGTCGCAAATTTGGCAAAAAATAGTTTAGGCCCACAAGATTTAATTGCTCGTTATGGCGGAGAAGAGTTTATAATCTTATTGCGCGGAAGGACAATGGATGGGGCGGTTGAGTTGGCGGATTCGATTAGAAAAGAAATTTCGGAGAGTCTTATCCATCTTCATGATCATCGTATTCAGGTAACAGCGAGCTTCGGAATTTCACCAATAGAAGTGACAAGTTTAGACCAAACAGAGGCGTTTAAAGAAGCGCTGCGATATGCCGACCAGGCTCTTTATATGGCGAAAGATAATGGAAGAAACAATGTTCAAATCCATAAAGAACAGTTGCAAATGGCCTAGCTCACTGAGGCTAGTTATTGTAGAAAATATTGAAGAAGAGCCAGAAGAGGATACAGAAGAAGAGTTACCGGAAAAAACATTGGAAACAAATGAACCGATATTTGAAGAAAAATCGATGAAGCTGGTGATGAAGAATCAACACCAAATGAAGAGGTACCTTCAAATGAGGAATCAGTTGAGCAAAATAAACCGGTAAATGAGGTAGAAGAAGGTAGAGAGACTGTACCTTCTGAAGTGAAGAAAGTCTTGATGAAACCACGTCTATCCGAGATGTTGATGTATCTTCCATAACAGAAACTACTATCACTACTTATATTCCTAGTATAATAAAAACAGTAAGGAGCAATATATTTTCACGTTTAAATCGGGGTATTCCTTTTGGGAATTTTACAAATGCAAAGAAATGATCTCGTAGGAAACAAGAGAAAATCGAATAAATTCAGAAAAGGACGGAACGAATTTCAATCCTCAAAACAAACTAACTCTTGCTGAAATGGCTAAAATGTTATTGCGTCCTTACGCTTAACCGAATGGTAGTAAAGTTAAGTATTAGTTTTAAAGAAAAGGATATTCCATCAATTGGAATATCCCTTCTTTGCAAGAAAAAAATATAGACTCGCAAACAACTGCTGAAACAAAATACTTATATTTTAGCACTTTATTACCGAGTTGAATTCGTTGATGTCTCTTCTCTTCTTTTACTCGATAATTCTTTATTAATATATATAATCGTAAATATTAACACTAAGATAAAAGCAAGGAAACCTAGTGTTATAACTACTTTATTAAATCTTATTAAATCAAGTAAAAAACCTATTGAAACCATAGATATTTGTATTAATGTTCTATCTATCATAGACTTAAATGCAAAAAAACGTCCGTGAAACTCATTTGGAATAGTCTCTTGACTGAAAGTATTAGAAATAGGGTTAAATATTCCATAAGCAAATCCAAATAATCCGAAAGCAAGAATTGGTAATAATAATATATTAGAAAACGATAGTAAAAATAGTACTACAACAATTAAAAAGCTAGAGACTAATAAACAATAAATACGATTTATATTTTTTACTCTTTTACTTATAAATGTACTAGATAATATAAGTGAAATACCTTCAACAGCATATAAAATACCTTTTATTGAAGAGTTATTTTGTATAGAACTAATCTCAACTATAAATAAGTTAAATCCAGCAATAAATATTGTTGGTATTATAGATAAAAAAAGAATCATTTTTATATCGAATCTTTCAGAGATAACCAAAAACACTTCCCTAAATTCAACTTTTTTCTTTATCTTTCTTATAAAGCCATCATCTTTCATATCCAAAGAAAATGTTATTAGAAAAACAAATAAAAAAGCTCCAAATGATATAGCGTAAAGAGAGGAGAGTGATATAACGGTTAATAACAATCCACCAATAGTTGCTCCAAAAATCCTTGATAATGTTACGATATTAAGATTCAATGAATTAGCTATAATTAAATCTTTTTCCTCTGTGATTTCAACTATTATAGCTTGCAGTGCGGGTTCGAAAAATGAAGCTGAACAACTTACACCAATACTATAGGCCAACATCCACCAAACTGAATCTGTAGCTAAAGCAATGAACATAAAACCAACAGAAATCATTCTTAGAATTCCCACTGTTAATAAAATATTCTTTTTCGCCACACCATCAATTAATCTACCAGCATACGGAGCAATTAATACGCTAAAAACACTGCCTGAAACCAGAAAAATAGACTGTAAGAGGTGTGATTCAACATTTTTTTGTAAAAAATGAAGGTTTCCAATTAGCCCAATCCATAAAGCTAATTGAAATAGTAATTGACTAGTCAGTACTATAACTAGATTTTTGTTTTTGAGTAATTCCTTCTCAAATTTCATAATTCAATTCCTTTAAAAATCTTAAATCACGACCATATTCCAAAGAATCGTTTGATCTATAGCCAATTCCTGAAACACCCATTACAATTTCTTTGTTGGAATCTATTTTCAATTCCTCTTCAACATATTGATCATTTAAGTGACCTGAAAAAAAGGTACCTAATCCTAACCAATTTGCCACTAGAAAACAGGTTTGACTTAAATGGCCCATATCCATCATTAGAACTCTATAAGTTCTAGGACTTTGATATTTCCACATAGAACGTTCGATGCAAGCTGTATAAAAAAATAATACCGAAGCGCCTTTAACAAAGTTTTGACCTGCAGCCATATCAACAACTTTGTCGGTCATATCTTTTTTATGTATAACTTCAAGTTCGTGGTTTTCTACAGAATAGTGATAAAGCCCCTTTTCTAAACCTTCAACATTTAAGATTACTGGATATACTTCAATTGGGTGTCTACATCCTCCAGAAGGGCTCGTCTTAAAGATAATTTTGTCTATTCCAATTTCATATTTACAACTTTGTGCTCCATAAGTAAGATACAACATAGTGGATAAATCATTCAAAGAAATTGGTTTATCGTTAAAAGAGCGCACTGTTTGACGTCCCAATAACGTTTCTAAAAAGCCCTTCTTTTCCTTGTAGGAAGGAAGCGGCAACTTAATTTTTTCGCTATCATTAATATTTTTATATATATTTGGAGGTGTATCACTTTTTCTCTTACTACTCAAACGCTCATATTGTTCATCTTTATCTATATAATGATCTTTGTTTAAGAGCCGAGTATTATAGTGGAAATATTTACTCGAGGAACCCCAGGTATCCCAATGTTTTAGATTAACTTCTTGTTCATATTCTTTAGAATAATTTTCAATTAAAATTTTCGATTCTTTTAACTGGAAAAGGGCAACTTTTAAAAATTCTTCAGTAAAGGTTTCATTATGATTGAGTAAAGTGAAAATTTCATTTTCCTCTTTCCAAGTTGAAAACAAATTAAGAATAGGATAAATCGAGGAATCTATACTTCTTTGTTCGTGATGTATAAAGTCATCACAAACAAAATGTCCATCTTTCCAAAAAAATACTATATTACTGTTTATCTTTAACAACATTTATATTCTCCTAACTTATTAATATATGAAAAATGACCAATGGCTGGCATAATAAAATTATGCCAGCCATTTTAACTTTTTTAGTTTTGAGGAGATGTTTCACCATACTCTTCGTTAATGCGATTGTCATAGTCACTAGTAAATGGTTTGAAAATTGTCATGTATAACACCCCTATTGGTTTATATATACATTTTTACATTTATTTGTAAATTAGTAAACTATTTATTCTGAAAAATTTAAATATAAATACATTATACTACTATATCCTTTTATTTCCACTATATAGTACCTAAGTAAATTGTCTAGCAAGAACTTGATATGCTGCGGCCCGGCATCTCGATTCGGTCCGTCTCGGATATCGTCGCACTTTTAAAGGCAGCATGAAGGGGGAAGTGTATGTATTGCCATTCAAATAATTGTTTAAGAAAACTTTTGATGACAGAGATTTTTAGTGATAGGATAGATGGGTTGTAGGGACCATTTTTCGTCACATAATCCGAACGACTTTGTAGCCAATCCACGTATCGATCGATATGACGCTTCTGCAAGAACTTCAACACAGAAAATTCCTCATCTATATAGATTGGACGTGTATAATCAATCCCAATTTCCCCCAGCCCTTTCCCGATAATAAAAGAGATGCCCCAGACGAGTTTGGGGCATCTCTTTTTGCTGTTAGTCAGCCTGTATTTCTTCAACTGTCTTTTCGACCTCTTCGCGGGACATCTTTTCCTTGCCCTCTTTTAAAGATTTGAGTGTTTTATGTGCCAATGCAAGAGGAAGCCGGCAAAATAATAAAATGGATCGTTTATGAATATCCTTCATATAACGATCGGCTTTTTCTAGGTTCTCCTCCGCATACAGGAATAGATCATTTCGTGTCCATCCTTCAGGAACAAAACTTACACCTCGTTCACGGTAATCTTCTTCCTGATTGCGTAAAATATTGACTAATTGCAGTCCACGGCCATAGCCGATTGCAAGTTCTCTATCAGTTTTGACTCCGGCATTCCATTCCCAAAGCTCGGATAACATGACCCCTACTAATCCTGCTACATAGTATGTATATTCGTCCAAGTCTTCCTTTGTACGAACTTGGAAATCATTCTTTGCCCATTTCCCCATACCTTCTGCCATTTCACTAGTGGCATCTTTTACAATTTTTTCGGATCCGGCAGGAAGAAGATGAATCCAATCGGCAAGTCGCAATGTCACTTCAGTCAGATATTCCTGTACAGGTTTGATGATTTCAAAATACCTTTGTTCATTGAATTGTTTTTCCTTTAATAGTCCGCTTACTTCCATTAAAATCGTATGTTTTAATTCACTTGTGACATTAGGGTGTTCATTATCCTCAATTTCATCGATCGCCCGCATCATTAAATAGGCAGTTGCGACAGCTGTTTTTAATTCTTTTTGTAAAAATGTGATTGGAATATAAAACGTGCGGCTCGTTTCTTTCAATACTCTCATTGCATCTTTAAGGAGTTCTTTGTCAGACATTTTGAATTTTCCTTTCGTTCATAAAGTACATCAATCTAATGGTACATTAAATTTCTTGAAATGAACAATAGATAATCCGATATTTTGACAGGTAATAAGTATGACGTGCTGGAGATTCACTCTATATTCTATTATTTATGAATGATATAATGTGATTTGTGTCATATAAGTGCCATACTTTTTCTATTTCGTTACAATGAGGTTAATAGATTGTAAATATAAATTGCTATCGATGAATTTACATTGATTGCTTTGAGACTTCTTAGATTATACAAAAAACAGGTTGAATCCTGTTTGAACAGTTAAGGTGGAATGATGGTGCGTAAATATACTTACATATTTGTCGATGTGGAGGCTACATTGATACGTGGTAAACAAAATATTATTGAAATCGGAGCAATCAAATGGTTGCCGGATGGAACAATTGAAGAATTTTCGCAACTGACTCAACCATATAAATTTCGAAAACTAAATTTCCATATTCAAAAACTTACTGGAATTTCAACAGAACAATTATTATGCGCTCCTTCAATAAAAGAGGTAATGCCTGAGTTTATTAAATGGTGTGAGGGAAACACGATCTTTATTGCCTTTGGTGAGTTTGACCGCAAAGTGCTGGAAGACGAATTATCGCGCCATAAGATGGATTCAAGTTTCCTATATCCCTTTATCGATTTTCAGCAAAAATATATGATAGAAAACCAGCTGAAGGAGCAGCCAAGTCTTTCGAAATTATTAGAAGCATTTGAAATAACAACGACTATTCAACATCGGGCATTAGCTGACGCAATAAGTTTATTTAATATTTTTAAAGAAACCAACGGTGCTGAGTTGATTGAAAAACAGCAAACAAACGAATTTGGATTACTGCTTAGTGAGTTCAGGCAACAAGAAGAGGCGTATGATTTGTTGTTATCCTATATTGTTGGTACCATCTCCCCATCAGGGTCGGTAGAGATTGATTCGATTAGTACGATGAATAAACAACTGTCCTTTGACACCAAGGAAGAACAGCGGGAAATTGCTGAGGGTGTAACCGAGACGGTACAGAGAACGATCATTCATCCCAATGATGAAGTAGAGGAATTTTTAAATAATATTACATCCGATTTACATAATAAAGTACTAATTAGTCGAAGTGGATTAAAACAGCTGTCAAAGATAAATCGATTGCATCAAGTGGTTTTCCCTAAATTGGAAGTCATTACATTGCAACAAATCCTCTATTCCGAGGAAGCCGTCAATGAATTTTCTATAAATAGCCTCACAATCCCATTGTACGAAGAAAAACTCTATAGTTTGCTAAAAAAATATGAAACAAACATCGTGAATGAATTTGAAAAGAGACATCTCTTAACTAAGGAAGCCATCCATATCTAATGGCTATGCAAAAGAAAGCTCAGTGTTTCATTTGTATAGGTTTCCTTACTAATGATCCTCTGTGAATCTACCGAATTGTATTCTAGGATAAAATAATTGCACGATAAATCAAAGAAAGTTAAAGTTTATTGTGGGAAATGGATGGTATAACGATCAGAAGTGGGATATTCCCAATTGTACGTAAGTTGCAACAATCGGGTATTTACTAGTGAGTTCTACGATACATTCGGGATTTACTGCAAGTTAATGCGGGGTAAAAGGAGAACAGTTATGCAAAATGTAATAGGTATCGATGCAGGGGGAACTCTAACGAAAATTGCTTATACAAATGAGCAAGATGAGATGGAATTTGTCGTATTTCCTTCAAATGACTTCTCCCAAGTGAAGGCTTGGATTGAGAATCATCCACATATAGAAGAAATTGGATTGACAGGCGGCCGGACTAAACAGCTTTTAGATGTTTTAAGGACGATGAAATCGATCCAATATTTGGTTGAATTCGAAGCAACACTTAAAGGGGTAAAGTATTTACTGCACAAAAATGGCCATAAACTTGATAATGCCATTATTACAAACATAGGGACAGGTACTTCCATCCATCATATGGATGCGCAAAATCATGTTCGTGTAGGAGGAACAGGCGTCGGCGGAGGTACTTTAACCGGCCTTGCGACAATCATGACGGGTATTTCAGACTTTGCACAAATCACTTCAAATGCCGGCACGGGAAGCAGAGAGGGCATAGATTTATTTGTAAAAGATATATTCAAGGGTATGGAGCCCCCCATCGAAGGACACTTAACGGCAAGTAATTTTGGAAACGTTAACATATTGAAGAATGCTGAATACAAAACAAATGACCTATTGGCAACCATCCAAGGATTGGTTGGAGAGGTGATTACTACGCTGAGTATTCAATTTGCTGAAGAAAAGAAGTGTGAAAGCATTATCTATATTGGCTCAACTTTGACAAATAACGACCATTTGAGACAGGTTATTGCTAACTATACTATTTTGAAAAAACATAATCCGATTTTCCTGAAAGACTGTGGTTTCACAGGAGCAATTGGGGCTTTATTATATAAAGTGGAACTTTCTAAAACAACCGAATCCTAAAAAAACACTATGGAATGTCCAAAGGTTGAACTTTGAAGACATTCCTTTTCTTCGCTTATACATTTTGGTTCGATAGTGCATAACATAGAACAATCACAATCTTGCGTTCCATTTGAAAATAGCTGCTATTTACCCTTGAAAATAGCTTCTCTTGCAAGTGCATCCGCAGCTTTATTCTGGCTATCAGGAATCCATTTAATGAAAAACAGTTCCATTGTTTCGATTATTTGCAGTGCTTGTTCCAAGTATGGTTTATATTCTTCGTTTTTCACATATTGCTTCTCAATTGAAGCAACGACTATTTTTGAATCAGAGCGCATGGAGATAAGGGAAGAACCGATTTTTTTTACTTCCTCCAATGCACGGATCAAAGCGATGAACTCGGCAACATGATTATTTGTTTCACCAATAAACTCACTAATCTTAATATGTTGACCTTCACCTTTAATAAAAATACCAATTCCGCTTGGTCCCGGATTACCGGCACTTGCACCATCAATATAGACTTCTAGCAATAAGATCCCCACTTTTTCGAATGAATACTTTCATTTTAACCATATTATATCTTATTGAATAAAAAATAAGTAATTATTAGTGTAGTCACTTTGACAAATGAAAAATGTAAATAGTAAAATAGGAGAATGCTTGTGTAAAGGGGGAGTATCGTGAATAAAAATACAGTTATAAAAGATATAGATGAATTAACGGACATATATTGCAACGACTGTCCCATTAAAGGGGATTTACGCAAAAAACGAGGGAAATCGGGTGCACACAAATTTTGCATAGAACAATGTACTGTAGGGGAACAGTTACAGTTTTTAGGGCAAGAATTGCTTAAAATATATGAGAAACGATAAATTGTCCATCAGTGATTCATAAGCTGAAAACAATCCAGTGAAGATTATATAGATTATATTGAGATATTTAAAACCGCCTGGAGTAAATTAAAAGGCGGTTGTATTGTCTAATGAAGATATTTAAAATATGTTAATGCGATTTTGAAAATAATTAGGATATATATTGAGACGACTTTTTTATGGCGAGAATTTAAAGGTGATTTCTATTATTAGTTCCTTCAGAACACAATCTATTGGTATTTACAGCAAGGATAATCCTTTTAAACAATTGTATTAGTGCAAATCGAACAGCCTTTGGTATCAACCGACGCACTATTCCGCTGGAGTCGCCGCCTACACATAATTTATAAAAATGGCAAAAGGCTTTCAGAATGAAACCATTCTGAAAGCCTTTTGTCGACAATCTGAAACCTCTCATCGAAAGTCATGCGGGGTTTTTCGTGTTCATCATTATACTAGTACTGCATTGTATTCCAACAGTTCCTGGTAATACTTGTTTAAAGAAGAAGAGGAAACACCAAAGTTTTCAGCGATTTCTTTGATTGTGAAGGAAGCGCCGCTTAATAGATTTCGTTCTTGTGCAAATCGGATTGCACCGGCAGCAATCGCCGCTGGTTTTCTCGCTTTTGGCTTCTTCTCGACTAAATAGTCTTCCAGGGAAACGAGTAGTAGAGGGGCGTCGATTTCCTTCTCTTCCAGGAACTGTTTTGCAAGATCCACAACTTCTATCTCGAAGGAGGAATATTCTTCGCCACTATATCCAGAATCAACAAGGCCGACCCAAAAATCTAAATGATTGTTTTGTAAGTACTGCTCAACAGACTCGTTTGCTTCATCAAATTGAGCTGCGAAATTGCTGAATGCCTGCTTGTAATTTTCCGGGAAGAAAATCAATGTTGAAACTGCCAGAAACTGGTTGTCTACTTCAGAACCATCAGGGAGCAAGAAAGAAAAAACTTGCATACCTTCCGGAATGACTCGATTTGATTCCCGGCGAATAAAGAGTTCTTCTTTTGTCAAAGCATGGACGGCCTTAAAGTATTTTTCCTCGATGGCAACCACTTCACCGATAAACAAGAAAGGTTGATTCCAGCTATTTAATAATTCGACCATCTTAGGACGGATCATTTTTTTTATCGTCCGTTTGATATAATTTGTCCAAATATCCAAGCGTTTATGGAAGAAAAAATCGTCCAAAGCTACGGCTTCGATTAATTCGCGCTGTAAATGGGATTCCAGTTTTGGAGACCAGTCGCTTACTATATTGATATAATCTTTAATATCCTTTTTTTCGGGATAAACATTATAAAACGTTTGAAGAACATGTTCAATTTCATCTAAAAACACTTTTTCAGTTGTAATTTGCTGCTTTCCTTCACAACATTTTTTGTATTTTTTTCCGCTACCGCATAGGCAAGGGTCATTACGTCCTATCATGAACAACACTTCCTTTTCAATAATTCTAGTTGAATGTTTTAGCCACATTTCGATATTACTATCCAATTATAATAATACCGACTTTACTATCTGATGAAAAATAATAGTTTATTTAAAACTATTAGAAATATCGGACATATAGTTATTTATATGTTTTGCACATCTGAAATAGAATCAATAATGATGATTTGATAGTTTTATTTTTGATTTATTGGCCAAATGAGGTGTACTTCGCAAAGAATCTAGCATTTTGCTATTAATATCACGCACACTTTTTAATCTTTATAATAACTTTATTGGTAATTCTTAATATATAATGGTGATAATGAAAAAATCGATACCATACAAAATTAGGTGATTTTAAATGAAAACATTACGTGGCAAAAAAGTCTTAATTACAAGTGGAGGTACATTGGAGAAATGGGATAATGTACGTGGCCATACAAACTTGTCGAAAGGGGCAATGGGTTGCTTCCTTGCGGAGGCGGCACTGGCAGCAGGGGCGGAAGTGATTTATTTGCATGGATATTTTGCCAAACTTCCGGCTAGTGCATCAAAAATGCAGTTAATGATGTTCGAGGGAATAGAAGATTTAGGGGAAAAAATCCAATCGATCGTCCAAGCAAGTTTTATTGATTTCGTGATAATGGCTGCAGCCGGTTCGGATTGGATTATTGATAAAGTATACGACCAATCAGGGAATGTACTGGAGGAAAAAGGGAAGATGCCTTCGGATGTCCCCCCTATCATTCACTTTAAAAAAGCGCCAAAAGTGCTTGGGCATATTAAAGAGTGGAGCCCTGATACGACGTTGATTGGCTTTAAACTAGAAGCAACCGATAATGTTGATTACCTGATTGACAGGGCTAAATTAAGAATGGACTCTTCCAACGCGCAATTTATGGTGGCCAATAGCTCAAAATCCCTTTATGGAATGGACGAGCCGCATTTCATCGTTGCGCAAGAAGGAGAAGTGGTGAAGGTAGATGGTAAAGAAAAGACTGCCAAAAAGTTGATTGAAATTTTGGCATGCACTTCGGAAGGATAGCGACTACGAATGTAAAATACGATAAACCTATAAATGAGGGAATCATTATGTACTTACTAGATCATCTTGTTCATTTCGTGAAAAAACCCGAGCAGCTAGTAGAAACAACAAAAGAACTAGGTCTGCATACTGTTAATGGCGGAAAGCATGAAATGTGGGGAACCTATAATTCATTATGTTATTTTGACTTATCCTATATCGAATTTATCGGTATTTTTGATGAGGTTTTATTTGAGAAGGCAGCGGGGGAACCTTTTACATTACATGAAACTTATAAAAACGGGAAATTTCAAAATGGTGTAGTACGAATGGCTTTTAGAACCGAGTGTATCGAGAAGGTAGCCGAAAACCTTCGCTCCTTAAACTATGATGTGTTTGGTCCCGAAGAATTTTCAAGAAGACGGCCGGATGGTTCTATACTCAAATGGAAGTTGCTACATTTTGGGAAAAGAGATCAAATACTTGATTGGCCTTTTATTATCGAGTGGGAAGGAAATGACAGTGAACGTTATGAAGATCTATTGGGGAGAGGAACAATTAAGCCCCATCCTTTAGGGAACCTTCTAATAAAGGAAATCGAAATTGGGGTAGCGGATTTATCGATTGCCAGTGAATGGGGAAAGGTTTTTGATCTTGAGGTTCATGGTACAGATAAGTTCAAAAGGATAAAAATGGAAAACTGTGCATTGACATTTAAAAAAATTGTAGGAAAGAATAAAATACTGCAAATCATAATCTCTGGTGCCAAGGAAGTGAAGGAATTAACCTTGGAAGGTTCGAGTTATCTCATTAAAAAATAAAAGTCTGCCAGATAAAAACTAAAAATAAGAACATGTTTTGATTCATTTCATGACATGTTCTTTTTTAATTTGTCTAGAACATATACTTGCAAAAGGGAATGTGTGTTCGTATAATTGAATTGACATAAGTATTCAATCCGATCCTGAGCTAAAGGGGAAGCATAAACATGACAATGACAGGGCCTGAATTAATTTATTGCCTATCAGAGGACGAAAGGAAACAATTGGCTGCTGAAATAATTCCCATTCTAAAGAGTAGCACTGTTGAAGAAATAAAACTTGTACAGCTAATAGCTATGAAAGAGCAATCGCAGAAGTCCCGGGATGTTTGAAAAAACTCCTAGATCAGCTAAGGGCGAGCGAGAATGTTTATGTGAGCGGGAGCATTTGTCCAAAAATAAAAATGCTATCTCTTAAACTAATGAACAGTGTTGTTATGTTCTATGTACGAACCATATCGACAACGATAGTTGCAAAAAAGTATGTAATTATTGAAACAACTGCACCCATCAACCCGAACATTAAAAAGGCCAAAATGAAAATAAAGATATTTATGATAAAAATGGCTTCCCCCACGGAATAGGACGTCTTGCGAGAAATAAGGATAGCCAATACGTCAGTCCCATCCAATGCACCACCATTTCGAAGCACGATTCCGATACCCAATCCAAGTAATATGGCCCCGATGAAAATCAGTAATAGGGAACTTCCAAATAAGAACGGAGGAAATATCTCCAAGAAACCGGTTGACACCGTTAATGCAAAAATCCCTAGCATCGTGGAAAATGCAAAGCGCTTGCCTAAATGAATATAGCCCAAGAAAATAAAAGGGATATTGAGTATGAAAAGGAGCGCACTTAAAGATAAACCCAGTAAATCTGAAAGCATCATGGATATCCCTGTAATGCCGCCGTCAATTAACCCATTCGGGATAAGAATTACTTCCAAACTAATAGCTGCCATAAAAGCGCCTATGATAATCCATGGAATTTTTGATAATAAGTCCACAATATATATTTTATAGAGCTGTTTGGATCGCAAATACGTACTCCTTACTTGTATAGTAGTCAATACAATAAAAATTGAGCAAACACCTATACCATAATTATGAATTTGTTAGCGAGATGATACATACTCGCACAAAATATTTTAACTGTGACTGGTGATTGTATATTGATAGATTTTTACAATACTTTACTTATGAAAAAAGGACTTCTCTTTGCTTAAATCGAACTTAAAAGGGGGAGGGTTTAAATGTGGAAAAGAAATCTGTTTTCGAATTATTGTTTAAAATAAGTTTCATATTGATTTGTACGGCTTTTGTAACAGGTATTGCCGTGCTTTATGCATTACTGATCGGGAAGATTCATTACATAGGGTTAATAATCACTATTGGAGTTTTGCTTTTTTTACTCTATATTTTTAAGTTGTTTCAACTTTTTAAAAACAAAAAAGCTAGGGTAATATTTTTTTCAATCGCACCCCTTACACTTGGATTGGCCTCAATACAACCGATCTATCAAGGATATAAAAGCCAATTGGCCACTGTGGATTCTGAAGTGAATATCTATGAATATATGCCATTTTCAAACAATTCAAAAGTTGCGACGCTGAGTGAGGGCTCATCATTGGCCATCAAGGACGATCTACCAAAAATCGATGGTGCTACCGCACTATATCCTTTGTATTCGGCCATTGTGCAAGCTACTTATCCCCAAAAGGAATATGATCCATATGATAGTGAAGTGATAGTAACCACTACACCGACTGCCTACACAAATTTATTTCAAGGGAAAGTCGACATGATCTTTGCAGCTGCACCATCAATCTCGCAATTAAACCGTGCAAAGGGGCTTGGACTAGATCTTAAGCTTACTCCAATCGGAAGAGAAGCCTTTGTATTTTTTGTCAATCGGAAGAATAAAATAGATGGGTTATCAAGTGAGCAGGTAAAGGGTATTTATTCCGGAGAAATCACTAATTGGGAGGAAGTTGGGGGAGAGAAAGATACTATTCGTGCATTCCAACGTCCTGAAGATAGCGGTTCGCAGTCAGCATTACAGTCTTTTATGGGTGAGAAGAAAATAATGGAGGCACCGACAGAAGATATTGCTTCTGGAATGGGGGGCATTATTAACGAAGTTGCACAATATAAAAACTTTAAAAATGCAATTGGCTATACATTCCGCTTTTATTCAACCGAAATGGTACAAAATAACAAAATTAAATTACTTGAAATTGACGGGGTGGCCCCGACAAAAGAAAATATCCGCAATAATCGTTATCCAATCTCGGCGGAAATCTATATCATTACAGCCGGTACAGAAAACTCAAATGTCAAAAAACTAATCGATTGGGTTTTGTCGCCACAAGGACAGCAACTTGTTGAAAAGGCTGGCTATGTTCCAGTGGAAAAATAAGCATACGGTGATTTGAAATCGAAAATCAAACGTTGCTTCTTCGGGGAACTCAGTACTGAAGACGAACCACGCAGATGAAAAATGAAGTATCGAGTTTTCGATACCTCACTTCATTTGAGGATTATAAAATGATATTTAGACAATAAAAAAACCAGTCTTACTTGTTTGTCTGACTGGCACCAACTTATAGTTTAACAACATTTGAGGCTTGGGGACCGCGATTTCCTTCGACAATATCAAATGATACGGGTTGTCCTTCATCCAACGTTCGAAATCCTTCTTCTTGTATGCCAGTGAAGTGAACGAAAACGTCTTCACCATCATTGCATTCAATGAAACCATAGCCCTTTTCATTATTGAACCATTTCACTTTTCCTTGGTGCATAGAGGCGATCTCCTCCTATTTCGTTAGTATGGCATTTATTAATATGGAGCTATTACGAATTAAAATATACATGATTGTTTTAATAGTGTCAACATTTTGACATTTCAACAAAATGTGGGCACTTTGTTTACAATACAGATAACAGCTCTTTTGCCCTAAGGCGAAGGCTCAACAAGATTCATTGTAGTGGATAGTGATATTATATGTTATACAGGTGTAAATAAACTCAGTATAACAGTTAAATTGCAAGACAGGAGATCTATGGGGCACAACAATATGAAAAACGGTCGCGAGAACTTCTTGGAAAGTGCAAGATTATACTTACAAAAATTATGAATCAGGAGTCTTTTATAATATGGAAAAACAGAATAACAGTCTTAAACCTTTCATTAAGCTCATATTTAATATCGGCATCCCAAAAGCGGCACTTGTTTTTGGGTTGATCTTTAGTTTGATTACGACCATTGTAGGCCTTACAATCCCTATGCTGACAAGGGAATTTGTGGACGGATTTTCTCTTTCGTCCATAAGCACCACTTTGATCATTCTCATTGTAGTCGTCTTTATTTTGCAAGCCGTGATTGATGGCGTTTCTACGTATTTACTTGCTTTTGTTGGACAAAAAGTCGTAGCTAATATGCGGGAAAAAATGTGGCTGAAAATGATAAGGCTGCCGGTTTCATATTTTGATGCCCAGCAAAGCGGAGAATCCGTCAGCAGAATCGTCAACGATACTGGGATTGTAAAGGATTTAATCTCACAGCATTTCCCACAATTCATTTCGGGACTTATTTCAATAATTGGGGCAGTTATTATTCTGTTCGTCATGGATTGGAAAATGACGTTAATCATGTTGATCGCTGTACCGGTAACAGTAATTATTATGGTCCCGCTTGGTTCAAAGATGGCGAAAGTTTCAAAAGGATTGCAGGATGAAACAGCTGCGTTCTCAGGGAATATCCAACAAACTATAAGTGAAATACGCCTTATGAAATCTTCAAATGCCGAAAACTTCGAAGAGGAAAAGGGGAAAGCTGGAATACGTTCACTATTAAGTTTCGGATTGAAGGAAGCAAAAATCTTTGCATTAATCGGTCCCTTTATGTACACAGTAGTCATGTTTGTTATTGTCATGATCATCGGGTACGGAGGAATACGTGTTGCAGAAGGGACAATGTCAACAGGATCCCTGGTTGCGTTCCTTCTATATCTCTTCCAAATTATTTTCCCTATTACCTCGTTTGCCATGTTCTTTACACAGCTGCAAAAAGCACAAGGAGCGACAGAGCGGATTATTGATATTCTGGATATGACTTCCGAGGAAGGTCAGGAAGGAATCGAAATGGATATTAAGAATGAGCCAATTAAAGTCAACAATGTATCCTATGCCTATAGTGAAGATGAGCCTGTTATTAAAGATGTCTCATTTGAAGCAAATCCAGGAGAAATGATCGCCTTTGCAGGTCCGAGTGGTGGGGGAAAAACCACCCTATTTGCAATCCTGGAACGGTACTACCTTCCGACATCCGGCTATATTATGGTCGGTGATACTCCTATCAATGAAATTTCATTAGCATCCTGGAGAAGTCAAATTGGCTATGTTTCACAAGATAGCGCAATGATGTCGGGTACCATCCGAGATAACCTTTGCTACGGCTTAACAGAGAAGGCTTCGGATGAACGGCTATGGGAAGTCGCTAAAATGGCCTATGCTGACGAATTTATTCGTTCCTTTGCAGATGGACTAGACACTGAAGTCGGCGAACGGGGCGTAAAATTGTCAGGCGGTCAAAAACAGCGCATTGCAATCGCGCGTGCATTTTTGCGAGATCCCAAAATCCTGCTGATGGATGAAGCAACAGCCAGTCTGGATAGTCAGTCAGAAAGTGTTGTTCAACAAGCACTTACGAGGTTAATGGAAGGTCGTACAACGTTCGTAATCGCCCATCGCCTATCAACAATTGTAGATGCGGATAAAATTATCTTTATTGACAAAGGTCAAATCACTGGGGTGGGTACACACTCAGAGTTAACAGAAACTCATGAGCTTTATCGGAAATATGCCGAGCAGCAATTAACTTAGTATTTGTATTTAATTGTACAACAGTGAGAGGTGGGTGATTTTTGTGAAATATCTTTTCGATTTCATTTTAGCGGTATCGTTAAATGGTTTCTCTTACTATATTGCCAGTTTTCTCCTCGATAATGAGCTGGCAATATGGCAAGCCTTATTAATAGGTTTAATAGTTGTTTCATTGGGGGCTATGACTGAAGCTCTGGGAAGCCCAATGTGGTTAATTGTTCTTGTTCCTTTTCCTGTAGGGATGCTCTTACTCTACTTATTTCTTGATGCAACAGTGACGGAATGGTTTCTAAACTATTTACTTACACTAATAATCTATACAATAATGCATTTACCAATGAGTTATTTCTTTAAGTTTCATTCTTTAATCCCAGCATGGAAGCTATCTTAAGTAAATACTCATGGAAAGGGGACTTTTCTTAAGGAAGTCCCCTATTATCCATTGATAAATCATACTTATCTCCTTAATATTTGGAAAATTCAAAATAAATGTAACGTTTTGTGCTTTAATTGTGTCCAATATATAAAGGGGGATAAAACGTGAAATTAAAACTGCTAATTGGTTTTCTATTCATATTTCCTTTAGTACTCCATTTTCAATCTAATTCCAGTTCCGCTTGTTCTTGTGTAGAGCCTGGTTCAGCTGTTGAGGAATTGGTTGAAAGTGATTTCGTATTTTTAGGTGAAGTTATCAACATCAACGATCCCGACAGAAATGCAATTTTCAAGTCATCAACAAACTTGCTGGAAATAAAATTTGTAGTATTGGATATATGGAAGGGAGTAAATGAATCTGAAGTCCTTTTATATACAGAGTGGGATTCAGCTAGCTGTGGGTTTCAATTTTCCATGGATACTCAATATCTAGTTTATGGGACTTCATTAGATGGGAAAAAATCAGTTAACCTCTGCTCAAACACGGCTAATTTAGCGCAAGCGTCCGATGACTTGCTGGAGTTAGGGGAGGGGAAAAAGCCTTCAGGGGTGATGAACCTTGGGGCAGAAGATGAACCTTCGATGGACATCCTCATTTCTATATTTTCAGTAGTTGTTTTATTGATAATTATTGCCAGTTATCTGTTAGTAATTAGATTCAATAGAAGGTAAGTAAAAAAGGTAGCTACTTACTTATTTGAGCTGCCTTTCATCCCTATAATGTTACATACTGTATTCAGGATTGTTTCAATTACAAATTCATAAATTCAAATGTTTTGGATTTTTGCTTGAATGTTGCTTATAAAGAGGAGGAATTACATGTATTTTATGAAATTATGTTTGAAATTCAATTTAAGTATAGCTTAAATGATTAAAATGTGACATACTATAAAAAGTTTAATTGCTATTACTCTTTTAGCTGCGAATTTTTAAACAAATTTCATATAATAATGATGATACGAGAAAAAAACAATGCTGTTACATGATCATAAAAAGTAATACATCAACAACATTGTGGAACCGGTTACATAGAGGTTTTCTTTTTTAAACTATTGTGTAACCGATACCACATTGATAATCAAATCTTTTGAAAGCGAGAAAATGATGACAACAATCAGTGATGTTGCAAGGTTGGCAGAGGTATCCGTCGCTACAGTATCTCGGTATTTGAATGAAAGCGGATATGTTGGTGCGAAATCGCGACAGTCTATCGAAACTGCCATAAAAGAATTGAATTATGTGCCTAGCGAAGTGGCACGATCCCTCTCAACAAAACAGTCGGATATTATCGGATTAATTATTCCGGACATAAAGAACCCATTCTTTCCTGAATTGGCTAGGGCCGTGGAAGATACCGCCTTTGAATATGGTTATACTGTTATTCTTTGTAATTCAGATGAGAATCCGACGAAAGAAAAACATTACTTACAAAAGCTCACAAAAAAGTATGTTGCAGGTATTATACTAACTACGATACTTGAGCAGGAAAGTCATTGGAAAGATGTAAAGCTACCGATTGTCGCATTGGATAGACCTATTGATTCGGATGTCCCTACTGTGACGACAAATAATCAAAAAGGGGCAAAGCTTGCAACAGATTTCTTGATTGCATGCGGAGCGACAAACTTGTTATGTATCAGTGGCCCTGAAGCTTTTGTTTCTTCTCAATCAAGGGTGGAAGGTTTTCAAACGGCGTCCAGGAAAAAAAACATCACGACACATATTATTGAGAGTGCTTATGATTTCGATATAGCTGAAAAAATTATATATGACTATTTAAAAAATAACCCTTCCGTTGATGGCATTTTTGCTTGCAGTGATGCGTCGGCGATCGGTGCGTTAAAGGCTGCACACCGGCTAGGCATACGCGTTCCTGAGGACATGCAGATTGTAGGGTTTGATGGTATTCAAGTAGGCAATGTTGTCACGCCCAGTTTGACGACAGTTGCCCAAAATATTTATCAGTTAGGACAAACGGCAGCAAAGTTGCTTATCAAGCAAATTGAGGGCCAAAAATTGACGAATGAGTCCATTTGCATTGATCCGGAGCTCATTATTAGAGAAACAACAAGAAAGGAACGATTTGAATGATCACTGTTATCGGCAGTATTAATATGGATATCGCTATTCAAACAGAAATTTTCCCTAAACAAGGGGAAACCGTGCTAGGGAACTTATTTACAACCATTCCAGGCGGCAAAGGAGCAAATCAGGCTGTAGCGGCAGCAAGACTTGGAAGCCAGGTACAAATGGTTGGTGCAGTAGGGCAAGATGCTTTTGGCAAGGAATTACATGGCAACTTAATAAATGAAAATGTCCATGTAGAAGGCATTGCCAAAACAAACAGCTCTACTGGGATTGCCAACATTCTATTAAATGATAATGATAATCGAATTATTGTGGTACCTGGTGCAAACTTTGATGTAGACCGATCTTTGATTGATCAAAATATGGATTTAATAAAGAAAAGCTCATTGGTGATGCTTCAGCTGGAAATACCGGTAGACACAATCGAGTATGTTCTTGGTTTGTGCGAAAAATTATCAATACCCATTTTGTTAAATCCGGCTCCGGCAGCAAATTACAAACCGGAATGGATTGAAAAAGTGACATACTTGACGCCAAACGAAACTGAATGCGAAGTGATTTTTGGGGCTGACTATGAAACGGTTTTAAAACAATACCCAAATAAAATTATTGTGACATTGGGTGGAGATGGAGCCGCTTATTATGATGGCGCTCATATTGTAAAAGTCCCGGGTTTTAAAACAAAAGCAGTCGATACGACGGGTGCAGGGGATACATTTAACGGAGCTTTCGCCCATGCAATTACGGAAGGAAAATCCATTGAAGAATCTGTTCAATTTGCTAATATCGCAGCTTCTCTTTCTGTAGAAAAATTTGGTGCACAAGGCGGCATGCCTTCAATTGAAAAAGTGAATGAACGTTTGGAGGGAATGAAATGAAAAAACATGGAATCTTGAACCGTGAAATTGCAGGACATTTTGCCAAATTAGGCCATACCGACCGCATCGTTATTGCAGATTGCGGTTTGCCGATACCCGAAGGAGTTCCTTGCATAGATCTTGCATACAAGCTTTCTGAACCCTCTTTTCTTACAATCTTGGAAGTAGTTTTGGATGATTTGGTCGTGGAAGCTGCCGTAGCAGCAACGGAAGTTGAATCAAAGAATGAAAGAGTTGCTGCAAAATTGAAGAACAGCTTACCAGATCTTTCTTATGTATCTCACGAACAATTTAAAGAACAGACAAAACAAGCAAAGTTAATTATTCGTACCGGTGAAACGACACCATATGCGAATGTGATTTTACAATGTGGCGTTATTTTTTAGAAACTATAAAAGTAGGTGAAGTTGCATGATTCAAATGTCAGGCATAACGAAAGCATTTAATGGAAATGTCGTATTGGAAAATGTTCAGTTTGAATTAGCTAACGGCGAAATCCATGCGCTTATGGGTGAAAATGGTGCAGGGAAATCTACGATGATGAAAATCTTAAGCGGCATCTACTCTAAGGATGCCGGAGAAATAAAAGTGGATGGAGAGGCAGTTCAACTTAAATCACCCAAGGATGCAGAAAAACTTGGAATTATCGTGATTCATCAGGAACTCAATATGCTGCCTGATTTAACAGTTGCACAAAACTTATTTCTAGGCAAAGAACTTACATACGGGAAGACCGGTATTTTAAAGAACCGACAGATGGAAAAGGAAGCTGCAGAGCTTCTCTCCAAACTTGGGCTGGATATCAATCCTCGTACACGCACAGGAGATTTATCGGTAGGGAAACAGCAAATCATCGAGATTGCCAAAGCCATTGCAAGCGATGCTAAATATATCGTTATGGATGAACCGACAGCTGCCTTGACCGATCGGGAAATTGAAACATTATTTAGAACCATTCACGAACTAAAAGCAAAAGGAATTTCATTTGTTTATATTTCACACCGAATGGAAGAAATTTTTGCGATTTGCGATCGCATTACGATTTTACGCGATGGTCAATATGTGGGTGTGCGAAATATTCCGGAAACGAATTTCGATGAGATTGTGGCAATGATGGTTGGCCGTGAGCTTGGAGAACGGTTCCCGGAGAGAAATTGTGCTATTGGCAAAACGAAATTAGAAGTGCGTAACCTTACTGTAAATGGTTCATTCCAAGATATATCGTTCAAGCTGCGAAGAGGGGAAGTTCTTGGTGTAGCTGGTTTGATGGGGGCAGGACGTACTGAGGTTGCTCAAACCATTTTCGGCTATCGAAAAGCAAATAACGGTGAGATCTTCATTGATGGGCAGAAAGTTAGCATTAAATCACCAATCGATGCCATGAAGTACGGAATTGGTTTTGTTACTGAAGACCGAAAAACGGAGGGCTTGGTTCTTGATTTCTCGATAAAAGACAATATAACCTTAGCCAACCTTGAAAAGTGTTCTTCTTCCGGAATTGTCAAAAACGAAGAAGAAAACAGAATGGTTGCGAAATATATAGAGGATTTAAAAATCAGAACTTCAGGCCCGAATCAGAGTGCAAAATCTTTGAGTGGAGGTAATCAGCAAAAGGTCGTCATTGCAAAATGGCTTGGAACTGATCCAGAGGTCTTGATATTGGACGAACCTACACGCGGGGTAGATATCGGTGCCAAAAAGGAAATCTATCATATTATCAACCAACTTGCCGAAGCAGGCGTGGCCATATTGATGATTTCATCCGAATTACCAGAAGTAATTGGAATGGCGGACCGTGTCATTGTCATGAAAGAAGGCAATTTAACGGGTGAAGTAAACAAAGAAAAAATGACTCAAGAGGTCATTATGCAATATGCAACAGGAGGAGAAAAAGGTGTCCAATTATAAATCAAAGGAATTAGTCTCTAAACTTGGACCACTATTTGGTTTAATTTTATTGATTATCGTTGTTTCAATTTTAAATCCAAGCTTCTTATCAATCGCTAATATATTCAATGTTCTACGTCAAGTTTCAATTAGTGCGATCATTGCCTTCGGTATGACATTCGTTATCCTGACAGGTGGAATTGATCTGTCAGTCGGTTCAACCCTGGCCTTAACTGGTGCTATTGCAGCCAGCCTACTTTCGAGCGGGATGGATCCATTTTTGACAATGGGCATTGCATTAATCATCGGTTTGATCTTGGGTGCAATCAATGGTGTGATTATCACAAAAGGGAAGGTTGCTCCATTTATTGCAACACTGGCAACAATGACGGTTTATCGAGGTCTAACCCTCGTTTATACGGATGGTCGGCCTATTTCTAAACTGGGCGATCACTACTCGTTTCAATTATTTGGAAAAGGGTATTTTTTAGGATTCCCCGTACCGGTTGTAACGATGGTTATTGCATTCATCGTTCTTTATTTCATTTTACAAAAAACAACTTTCGGACGCCGAGTGTATGCAGTGGGTGGTAATGAAGAAGCTGCAAAACTATCAGGCATTAATGCTGACCGGGTGAAGATTGCTGTTTATGCAATCACTGGGTTGTTGGCATCACTTGCAGCGTTAATTTTAACTTCCCGCTTAAATTCAGCCCAGCCTACAGCAGGGGAATCGTATGAGCTAGATGCAATTGCGGCCGTCGTGTTGGGAGGTACAAGCCTAAATGGCGGGAAAGGCTGGATTTTTGGTACGCTAATCGGTGCTTTGATTATTGGTGTGTTAAATAACGGTATGAACTTGATAGGGGTTTCTTCTTTCTGGCAACAGGTAGTTAAAGGGATCGTTATCTTAATCGCTGTCCTAATGGATCGCAAAAAAACGGCTTAAGGAGAACAGTATATATGAAAAAATTTGCGTTATTGCTTGTTGCAATGGTGACACTGGTTCTTTCAGCGTGTTCAATGGAGTCTCCATTTTTAGAAAATGCAAAAGAGAATACAACAGATGGAAATGCTTCATTTAAAATAGGTTTCTCTATTTCAACATTAAACAACCCTTTCTTTGTTACTTTAAGCGAAGGGGCAAAAGCGAATGCACAGGAACAAGGTGCAGAAATTTCAATAGTGGATGCCCAGGATGATGCATCCAAGCAAGCATCTGACGTAGAGGATTTGATTCAACAAGGTGTGGATATGATCCTGATTAACCCGGTAGATTCTGCAGCGGTAGGATCTGCGGTAGAATCTGCCAACGCGGCAGGGATCCCGGTCATTACAGTCGATCGTTCGGCAGAAAGTGGTGAAGTAGTTTCACATATTGCCTCCGATAACGTGGCAGGCGGTGTTTTAGCTGGGGAATACTTGCTAGAATTAGTCGGTGAAGGTTCAAAGGTTGCCATGCTGGAAGGGACTGCCGGTTCGTCGGCAGCTCGCGATCGAGGGGAAGGATTCCTGACGGCAGTGGAAGGCAAAGTAGATTTAGTCTCCAGCTTGACAGCCAATTTTGATCGCGGTGAAGGCTTGACGGTAATGGAAAATATGCTTCAAGCAAATCCAGGGATACAAGCCGTCTTTGCACAAAATGACGAGATGGCATTGGGAGCTTTGGAGGCAATTGAAGCTACCGGAAAAGCGATCAAAGTAATTGGATTTGATGCAACGGACGATGCGATTGCAAAGGTAGAGGAAGGTAAACTTGCTGCAACAGTTGCCCAAAAACCGGAAGAAATCGGGAAAGCAGCGATCGAAACAGCGGTTGCCTATTTGAATGGCGAAACAGTAGAGGAATTTGTTCCAGTTGAATTAGAGTTAATAAAATAAAGCAAAAACTGCAGTTTCAATTGTGAAATACAATTAGAGCTGCAGTTTTTTATTTAGTCCCGAAATTGTATTTTTCCTTTCCCTTTTGAACTCTTGTCTTTTTCGGCAAATAACTGATCGAGTGATACTAGATTGCTACCAGCAAATAGAAGGTATAAAGCCATTGCAATCAATGCTACATTAAATTCATAGCCATTCAAAAAACCATGGTCAAACTTTACAAAGATAATCGCCCCGACCATTACCGAGCTTAGCAGAAACGAAACAAAACGAACGGAAAACCCGATGATCAAAAAGAATCCTCCAAGTAGTTCAATTCCGGCTACCCCAAATCCAGCAATTTCGGCATAAGGAATACCGTATTCATCAAACTTGGTAATAGTTTCGGAAATCCCTTCTTTGAACTTCATAAATCCATGGTATAAAAAAATCCCCCCCAATACAATTCTCAGAACAAAGCCGCCAACTTCATTTTTCCGCATTACTGAAACTCCCCTCCAACACTTCTTTTTACTATCATATTGCGGCTCGTCCCAATATAACACTGCTTAAGTAAAATAGTTTCGGAAATTGAGGCATAGCAGGAGCTAGTTATTATGAGGGAAGCGCGCTCATAGGAAGGGAGATTCGCTCCTAGCGAGGGAAGGCGCTCATAAAAAAGAGAAAAGCGCTCGTAAAATGAGAAAAGTCGCCCGAAAGGAAGAAAAATTCGCCCGTAACGAGGGAAGGCGCTCATAAAAAAGAGAAAACCGCTCGTAAAATGAGAAAAGTCGCCCGAAAGGAAGAGGGATACGCTAGTAGCGAGAGGAGGCGCTCATAAAGAAGAGAAAAGCGCTCGTAAAAAGAGAAAAGCCGCCCGAAAGGAAGAAAAATTCGCCCGTAACGAGGGAAGGAACTCATAAAAAAGAGAAAACCGCTCGTAAAAAGAGAAGAGTCGCCCGAAAGGAAGAAAAATACGCTCGTAACAAGTGAAGGGGCTCATAAAAAAGAAAAAAGCGCTCGTAAAAAGAGAAAAGCCGCCCGAAAGGAAGAGAAATTCGCCCGTAAAAAGAAAAAACCCGCTCATAGTAAATTGAACTAGTAAGTGGATCCTCACTAGTATACCGAAAAGTTCCTAGTATAGCACTTTATCTTTATTCTATTTATAATAGAAACAATAGGAGTGATAAATATGATTAATCAACTTAAAGTTGCGGTTCAAGAAATTTATGACCAATTTGATGCGAGTCATGATTTTCAACATATCGAGAGAGTTCTCCAAAATGCCGAAAGCATCCTTGAAACAGAGCCGGGAGCAAATCAAGAAATTGTCCGAATTGCTGTCCTGTTGCATGATGTGAGTGATAAGAAATATACCGATTCGAAAGAAAATGAAGATGCACTACTAAACTCGTTGAATCTTTCAGATAGTCAAAAGCAACAGATCAAGGAAATCATTGAAAGTGTTTCATTCAACGGGGGGAATGAAGTTGCTGCAAAATCAATAGAAGCTAAAATAGTAAGGGATGCAGATCGATTAGATGCAATAGGGGCAGTTGGAATCGCGCGGACATTTGCCTATGGCGGGGCAAAGGGCAGAAAACTATATGATGATGCGGAAGAAGTGCGTGTTCAGATGTCTGAAGAAGATTACCGTTCAAAAAGTACAGCTTCTGTTACCCATTTTTATGAAAAGCTTCTTTTATTAAAAGATTTAATGACTACGGAAAAAGGGAAGCAGATGGCTGAAGAACGCCACGCATTTATGGTTGCTTTCCTGCAACAGCTAAAGAATGAAAGAGACGGCATATCATAATCTATAATAATTTAGGCAATCGATAGTACCTTACTAGAAGTACTTTCAATTGCCTATTTTTCATTCTAGACATCTGGAATAATGGTGATGGCGATTGTACGGATGGGCACATTTTCTTCATGTTGCTCTGTTTGATGATGGTAATATTTTTTCATTAACTCGTTTAAATCACTTTGAAATTGAGAAAAATGTTCGTCACTAATCTTAAGCTCCACTAATGAAAAAGTAGCGCCATCTTCCTTAAGTTTTTGTTCCTCAAGTCCTTTCAAATAACTTTGATATTGTGTCAAAAGAGATAATTGATAATAGGAAACATAATTAAGCTTTTCCTCGTTAGAGATTTTTTTCCACTCATCCCCATCCAGGTTTGCTTCTACTTCATTCAAAGCATAATACTTCTCTGAAACAGATTTCACTTTTTTCTCATTAATTACGTGGATGATATGTGAGTCGACCAAAATTTGTATATGCCTATATAGGGTTGCTTGTGGTACATCTTTAATGATTTTGACCATTTCCAATGGTGTAAGGCCAGTTTCCTTATTTCGCATTAAAGCTTGGCAGATTTTCATTCTTACCGGATGCATTAAAATATCAACTTTATTCGTCATAATTTTCACCCAATTAACTAATTATTTTAATCTCATTATAAAAAATGAGAATAGACATTGCAAATATTACCCTTTTTAGTTATCATTATCAATAATGATAATGAAAAGAGGTGCAGAAATGCAATTACACTACGGTTTAGATGATTTAAAAAACATTAATTTTATGGACTTTCTTCCGGTAATACTTCCTTTTATTGCAATCGGTATGTTTTTAGTAGTCTTTGCTTTACAGGATTTATATCGGCATAGAAAATCAAGGGAAAATATTCTTTTATGGACGATTGTGATTCTATTTGTCAATACACTAGGAGCTATACTCTATTTCGTTGTAGGCAGAAAGGAAAGTGGCAGATCATGAAATTGGAAATAAAAAATGTGGCGAAAGCCTACAAAAACAAAAAAGTTGTCAATAACTTCAATATGGAGATGCGAACGGGTGAATGCGTCGGTTTAATCGGTCCGAATGGGGCAGGTAAATCAACACTCATTAAAATGATTGCGGATATCATCAAACCCGATAATGGCGAAATTATCCTCAATGGAACTAAAATAACCAATATGAAAAAAGAGATTGGATATTTGCCGCAATACCCCGCTTTTTATAATTGGATGACTGCCAAAGAAACGCTGGAATTTATGGGTCAGCTTTCTTGCGTGAAAAAAGCAGAACTAACCTTGCGTATACCGGAAATTTTAAGAAAAGTAGGGTTGCACGGTGCCCAAAATGATAAAGTGGGTACTTTTTCCGGAGGGATGAAGCAAAGACTCGGTATTGCACAGGCACTCCTGCATAAGCCATCTCTCGTCATCATGGATGAGCCGGTATCGGCATTGGATCCAATTGGCAGAAGGGAAGTTTTGAACATAATACAAGATATAAAAAAAGAAACAACCATCTTATTTTCAACCCATATCCTGAACGATGCAGAGGAAATTTGCGAACGGTTCGTGGTTATGAAAGAGGGACTGAAATTGGAGGATACTACCACATCCCAGCTCATTTATCGTCAGAATGAAGACCGGTTAAGCTTGGAACTTGCCACCAATGATCTAGTGTGGATTGACATCGTGAAAACTTTGCCTTATGTGAAAGAGGTAAAGGTCATGGGAAAGCGACTTGAAATCATGGTGGAGAATCTCTCTAACAATAAAAAACAGTTATTAAGCAATGCCATTGAACATAACGTCGACATTATGAGGTTCGAAATTCGAAGAGATACACTAGAAGAAATATTCCTGAAAATGGTGGTGAGTGAATGAATGCAGGCATCTTGCTTATAAAAAAAGAATTTGTTCAAATGGCTCGAGATTTGAGAATGGTTTGGCTGCCCATTGTTTTTATCCTTTTGGGTTGTACTCAACCGATTATCACCTACTATCTGCCAACAATATTGGAGGCACTGGGAGGTGGGCAAGGAATAACGATCGATTCGAGCGCAATCAGCCAAGAGGGCGGGGAGGTATTAGCAAGTACGCTTGGGTCCCAATTCGATCAGCTCGGTATCATCATTCTTGTAGTTGCATTGATGGGGATTATTCAGTCGGATAAATCAAATGGCATGTTGGCATTCATATTAACAAGGCCAGTTTCGATATCTTCATATTTATTTGGTAAAGTTGTATCGAATTATATAGTGGTTGTACTGAGTGTGACAATCGGGTTTTTTGTTTCTTATTTATATGTAAATAGTTTATTTACAATGGTTCCGTTTTCACATTTTTTGATAGCTCTGCTACTTTATTTATTATGGGTTCTATTTCTAGTTGCCTTCACCTTGATGATAAGTGCGATTTTTAGGAGCCAAGGAATAATCGCATTAATTTCGATCATCTTCCTTACAGGATGCAGAATAATCGTTAATTTCATTCCTGCTATTGATGTTATTAATCCGGCAAGTTTGAGTAAACATGCCTCGGAAGTACTTGCTACAGGAACTTTTAATACTAGTGTCATCATTATCGTATTCGTTGAGTTCATTTGGATTTTAGTATTATTTTCAATAACGAACTATTGGATTTCTTTGAAGAAAATTGATTACGATTGAGCTAAAATAGGTACCTCTTGAAATCCTCCATAATAATAGCCAATTTTATATAATGCTAATCAATGCACTATTTTGTAAAAATCAATTATAATGAAGGAGAAAAACTAGCCATTATAGTAGGTTTATATAAAATTGGCGTTTAACTTGTAAAGTGCAAATTTTACAAAAAGCCTAAAGGAAAGAGAAGGATTTCATGAGCCATTTAATTGTTTCAAATTTAACAAAGACCGTCGGCGATAAAACGCTATTTGAAAATATCGAGTTTACTATTTATGAGGGAGAACGTGCTGGGTTGATCGGTATTAACGGGACGGGGAAATCAACATTGCTGTCCATTTTGGCAGGACAACAGGATGCCGATACGGTGGATATGGATCACCCGAATAAATATCGTATTTCTCACCTTCCACAAGATCCTCAATTCAAAGAGGGGGAGACTGTATTACAAGCGGTTTTTTCCGGCAATTCTCCCATCCTGCAATTAAACAGGCAGTATGAGGATACTCTAACAGAGCTATCCAAAAATCCCGATTCGGTAGATTTGCAAAATCAATTGTTTCGCCTGCAACAGCAAATGGACAACGACAAAGCATGGGATGTGAATGCGCTCGCAAAACAAGCTCTGACCAAATTAGGTATTGATATGTATGATCGACAAGTAACGACTCTTTCAGGTGGGCAACAAAAACGGGTTGCATTGGCAAAAGTGCTGATTGAACCGGCTGACCTATACTTACTTGATGAACCGACGAACCATCTGGATGTGCAGTCCACGGAATGGTTGCAAGAAATGGTGATGCGCATAAAAGGTGCGGTTATTTTCATTACCCATGATCGTTACTTTTTGGATGAAATTTCAACACATATTTATGAACTTGCCAACCAAACACTGTACCGTCATACAGGAAACTATGCAGACTATCTAGAGTCGCGGGCAATACGTGAGGAAATGCATGCAGCAACCCAGGACAAATTAAGAAACCGTTATCGTTCCGAGCTGAAATGGATTCGCCGTGGTGCTAAAGCACGTACGACGAAACAAAAAGCGAGAATCCAACGCTTCGAAGAATTAGATACCAAGATTGAACGCGGTTCGAATGATGCTAACCTGGAACTATCCCTTGCAACGTCACGTCTTGGAAAAAAAGTAATTGAAGGTGAACAACTATCAAAAACTTTCGGCGAGCGTGTTATCCTAAAAGACTTTAACTTTTTATTGCAGCAAGGAGATCGTATAGGGATTATCGGTGCCAATGGCTACGGGAAATCGACATTATTGAATATACTTGCAGGCGAATTGGAGCCAGATGCAGGGGAAGTAATTGTTGGTTCCACAGTAAAAAGGGCACATTTTAAACAAGTGGTCCCTGCCATGATCGAAAATGAACGGATTATTGAATATATCCGAGAAGCTTCCAATGATATAACGGATGCCCAAGGCGTTCGATATTCCGCAGCACAAATGCTTGAACGATTTTTATTCCCGCTACATACCCATGGCACACCAATCGGAAAATTATCGGGTGGAGAACGGAAACGACTTCATTTATTACGATTACTAATGGAACAGCCAAATGTTTTATTGCTGGATGAGCCTACCAATGATTTAGATATTGAAACACTGGGCGTTCTGGAAGATTTTATTGAACATTTCCCTGGGGTTATACTGACGATTTCCCATGACCGTTTCTTCCTGGACCGAATCGCGAAAAAGCTTTGGATATTGGATGGACAAGGGAATGTAGAAGAAAGCCTGGATATATACAGTGATTATTTGGAAAAGCAACAACACACCCAAAAAGAGGAAGCAAAAGAAGTAAAGGTTGAGAAGCCAAAAACACAAAAAGTAAAAAGCGAAAAGAAAAAGCTGTCCTTCAAAGAGCAGAAAGAATGGGAAACGATTTCAGATACAATCGCCAAAGTGGAAGAAGAGATTGAAGCTGCTGAGGAAGGCATCGGTTCGGCAGGTGCTGACTATACGAAACTTCAACTACTAACGGAAAAACTGGATGAATTAAATAAAGAATATGAACGGCTAATTGAAAGATGGACGTATTTAGACGACATCGTGAATGGGTAGGAGAGGATTAGTATGAAAATCGTTACAATCGAACCGACACCAAGTCCGAATTCGATGAAAGTTGTGGTCAACGAAGAACTGCCATTTGGAAAGGCATATAATTATACAAAGGAAAACGCAGAAGGTGCCCCAGAACAAATTCAGGAGATTTTAGCCATTGAAGGAGTAAAAGGCGTTTACCACGTTGCTGACTTCTTGGCGGTAGAACGAATCGCAAAATTTCAATGGGAACCCATTTTATCAAGTGTGGGAGCGGTATTGGGCGAAAAAGGCGGGCATCATACACAAGAGGTGCAAGCAGATGACCATTTTGGTGAAGTGTTTGTTCACGTACAGATGTTTAGAGGCCTCCCGCTTCAAGTAAAAGTATTTGATTCGGCGCTTGAGCATCGGGTATCTGCAGGGGAGCGTTTTGTCGAAGCATTCCAAAAAATAGAAGTCGACAAATTCGATGACAATTATCTCCTTGAACGCAAGTGGGTGGATTTCGGTGTGCGTTATGGCGAAAAAGAAGATATTGCAAAAGAAATTATTGAAGAAATAAATGCGACATATCCAGAAGATAGAGTCGCTCAAATCATCGAAGGAGCCAGCAAAAAAAATACAGTCACACTTGAAAGAGAAAAAGTTACATTGGCACAGTACTTGGCTTCTGAAGACTGGCAAAAACGGTATCAATTATTAGACCAACTACCTGACCCGCAAAGTGACGACTTGCCATTGCTCGAAAAAGCATTGGAAGATGAGCAAATGTCAATCCGCCGTTTGGCAACTGTCTATTTAGGAATGGTTGAAGATGTAGCGGTTGTACCATATTTAGCGCGCGCGTTAAAAGACAAAAGCTCCGCAGTGCGCCGTACAGCGGGAGATTGCATGAGTGACTTGGGCTTTGTTGAATTTGAGCCTTTCATGATTGAAGCGTTAAAGGATAAAAATAAGCTTGTCCGTTGGCGCGCGGCAATGTACCTTTTTGAGACGGGAACAGAAAACTGTCTTCCTGCGTTACGTGAGGCAGAAGATGACAAAGAATTTGAAGTAAAACTTCAAATAAAAATGGCCATTGCCCGCATCGAACAAGGAGAAGAAGCGAAAGGCTCTGTCTGGAAACAAATGACTGATCGATAATCTATTCAGAAGATGAAGAAAAGAGTAATTTTTCTTCATCTTTTTTGTTCCTAAAAATGTTAAGAAGGGATTGAGGTATTGAAAAATACCCTACAAATCAATGTAGGGTGGAGAGTGTAGACAAAGTCGATCTTCGACTTTGTCTACACGTTTTTTTAGGCTATTTCCTTCAATAAAAAACTATTCAGACTGTCTTGAAAACGCTTGGCAGACAAGGCGGGCAGTCGAGTGAAGACCCGAATAGAACAAAATGTTCATGAGGGGACGAACGAGGCAACCAACGCAGGGTGAAAGCGTTTGTCAACAGTCTGTACCCTACAAATAAATGTAGGGTGGAGGCAACTCAATCGAAAAGAAAATTAACCAGCCACTTGTTTTCTTGGCCGAACTGTATAAAATATACTTCCAAAGATGAATAGAATTCCAAGTGCCTGCAATAATGTTGGACTAAATGACAAGAGTACAATATCCAGTAAAATCGCAACAACCGGATCGACAAAAGTAAGAACAGATACTAGAAATGTTGGGAGGCTGCGGATGCTATCGAAGAATAAATAATAGACAAAACCAGTATGTATCAAGCCGGTTCCAACAATATATATCCAATTGGAAGTAGATAAACCATTAAATACTGCAAAATCACAAAAAGGCAAGAGCATGATTATTCCAATTGCTGTCTGGATGAACGTCATGGAATAGGGTGATAAGTTTTGCACCGTTTTACTAGTAATCATTGTTAATGCATAACAGAGTGCAGACAAAAGAGCCCAGAAAAACCCTGAATTCATTAATTGATGAATCGATTGGAAATTCTCTATTCCGACGATTAAAACACTGCCGATGAAACAAACAACCGTTGCGAGGAGCCCTTGAATCGTCATTTTTTCCTTTAAGAAAAGCGTTCCAAATATCAATACAAAGATAGGTGCCAAATTATAGATTGAAATAGTTATGGAGATGGACATTTCTTCAAAAGCTTTAAATAAGAAGACCCAATTCAACACAAGGAAAATTCCACATAGACATGTTTGCAGAACTTCCTTCTTGCTCCAGGCTTCGGTTTTATGACCGCCAGTAAGGAACCACATCGCGCAAAGAAAAAGTGTAGCAAAAATACATCGGACAAACACAAGCTCAACTGCAGGTATGCCGGTGTGAATTGTGAAAAAACCGATGGAGCCAAAAATCGCCATTGCGATTGAAAGCTTTGTGATAGCTGCAACATTCATAAAATTTCCTACTTTCACATTATTATCTTATTAAAATATACCAAATTTTCGCATAAATATTAAGGAAATAAAAAAGTTACCTAAGATAAGCGAATGCCTCCATAGGTAACAATCTTTTAGTTTGATGCAATTAATTTTAATATACTATTGCGTTGTTCATCGCTCTGCTGCTTCCCATCTAGTAGCAACACCCCGACTGTATAGCCTTTTTGATCATCCTCAACCACAAATTGTAAATTGGCCTCTCTACTTTGGCCATTCACTTCACATGTCCCTTTGAATTCAACGACATTATGATTTTTTTGTGTTTTGAAATATACCCATTTACTATTTGTGCATGCATCAGTAAAAGCGTGTTCAAATGATGTTTCAGATTCTTCCATAGGGGATTCTTTTATGTATGTAATATATTCATTGTCCGTAATTTCCTCCTGTGGACCATAAAAGTACCAAAAAATGGCGATGATTGCGATTGGTACTATCCATAATATTGTTCGCTTCGATACATTTTGCATGACAGACCTCTCCCTTACCTTTGTAAGATTATTATAGCAATCAATGCAGTCTATTTCTACGATATGTTGGTATTTTCTGTTTAGGGGAGATTATTTATCTAATATTCTGAAAAGTGAAATAGAAAATATAAAGTTAGCTTGAAGATAGCTCGATGAATTGATCAATAATAAATGTTGCAGCTCCTATCGCGATTGCCTGTCCACGCAGCGAAGAAAATTCTACCGAAACTGTTTCAAAATGGGCGGGATATGTATTGGCTTCAATTGTTTCAAGCAAGGCCAGTTCCACATATCGCTGAGCTTTTGTCATACTATTGCCGATAATGATTTTCTCCGGATTAAATGTGTGTATCAAATTTGTTATTCCAATCCCTATATAGAATCCAATCTCTTGGAACAGTTTTCTGATTTTTTCATTGTTTTCATCTGCATATTGAACCAATTGCTCCAGGGTCAATGATGTTTCATTGATAAGATTTTCAGCTTCTTTGAGCGCAGCATGTTCAGAAGCATAAGCTTCCCAGCATCCTTTTCTGCCGCACGTACAAGTTTTTCCATTCAAATTTAATATGGTATGCCCATTTTCTCCCGAGTACCCGTTATTGCCTTGATATATTTTTCCATTTATGATGATGCCGACTCCCAATCCAATTCCTACACTTAAATAGAGCAGATTATTTGCCTCTTTATTTTGGGTAAATGTAAATTCAGCGTAAGCACCGGCATTTGCCTCATTGCTAATATAGATAGGAAACTGAAATATCTCCTCCAGCATCCTTTTTAATTCGATGTTTTTCCATTGAAGATTCGGTGCATCCAAAACATTGCCGCCTGTATCGATAATCCCTGGAATAGCCATTCCCAGACCTACAATTTGATATGGACATGGGGGTACCTTGTTCATTAATAGATGAATCAAGGAAATGATTCTCTCAAAATAAGTTTCAAAGGCTGCCGAGTGAATGGTTTGAACATCTTCGAAAATTATTTCCCCCCTCAGATTGACAACAACGCCATATATATAGTTAACACCGATATCAACACCTAAAGCAAAGCCGGCTTTCTCATTAAATTTCAGCTTTTTGGAACGTCTGCCACCTGTTGAGGCTTCCTCGCCTGATTCCAGGATCAAATTTTCATCGATCAGTTCATTAACTAGATTCGCAACAGTTGCTTTCTTTAGGCCTGTTTCTTTAATAATATCCCCACGAGAAATATCGGAATGAAGAAATATTTCCTTTAAAATCAATTCTTTATTGAATTTTTTACCGAGCTGTTGATTCCACGACATATGAACACCTCCACAGCTATCATATAAGAAATTTTAAAATGGTACAAGAAAACTTTGTTTATCCGATAGACAAATAGAATGATAGGTGTTATTATTTAGAAAAAATTACATCTATTTAGGGATGGGGGAAATAAAATGGGAAAATGTAAGGGGTTACTTTTAACTTTTTTGCTCGTTATGACAATGATTTTAGCGGCTTGCGGGGAGGATACTGGATCTTCTAGTTCAACATCCAATGAAACTGGCGGGGATAGTGCTTCGGAGTCAAAACTGAAAATAGGTTTATCTGTATCCGATTTGACGCTGGAACGCTGGCAGCACGACCGTGACTTTTTCGTAGCGAAAGCGGAAGAAATGGGAGCGGAGGTAATTGTTCAATCCGCTAATGGTGATGAGGCGGAGCAATTATCGCAAATCCAAAATATGCTTTCTCAAGATTTGGATGCATTGGTGATCATAGCAATCAATTCGGACTCACTATCTACAGTAGTAGAACAAGCAAATGCTGAAGGTGTTCCAGTTTTAGCATACGACCGATTAATCAATGGTGCTGATATCGCAGCTTATGTATCATTTGATAACGTTCGAGTGGGGGAAATGCAAGCAGAGTATTTAGTCAACCTTCAGCCAACCGGCAATTATTTCTTAATGGGTGGTTCACCAACTGACAATAACGCAAAAATGTTCCGTGAAGGACAAATGAATATCATCCAGCCATTGGTGGACAAAGGGGATATTACGATTGTCGGGGACCAATGGGCTAAAGATTGGGATGCAAATGAAGCTCTGAAAATTATGGAAAATGCGTTGACAGCAAACCAAAACAAAATCGATGTCGTTGTGGCTTCCAATGACAATACGGCAGGTGGAGCAATTCAGGCGTTAGATGCACAAGGCTTGGCAGGAAAAGTACTTATTTCTGGACAGGATGCTGATTTGGCTGGTGTGCAAAGAATTGCCGAGGGATTGCAAACAATGACGGTTTATAAACCAATCCAGGCTATTGCCGAAAAGAGTGCGGAAGTTGCTGTCCAACTTGCTAAAGGAGAGGACGTTTCTGCAGATGATACGGTCAATAATGGCCAGGTGGATGTGCCGTTCATCAAGTTGGATCCGATATCGGTGGGCAAAGACGAATTGATGACGACTGTTATTGAGGATGGCTTCCACTCTTACGAAGATGTATATAAAAATGTAGCGGAAAATGAACGTCCCCAAAAATAGAAGTAGCAATTGATTTATACCCTTCAGGGAAAAATCTGTATTATACATGATCAACAAAGAATCACGAATTACAGATTTCTCCCTGAATAAGTAACGGCGGTTCTACAATTGTTAAGGCAAGTCACTTATGAGGGTGGTGGAAAAATGAATGATTTAGTTTTAGAGATGAAGAATATTACAAAGGACTTCTCAGGCATCAAAGCATTGGACAATGTCACATTCTCTGTGAGAAAAGGTGAAATACATGCATTATGCGGGGAAAATGGTGCAGGCAAATCCACATTAATGAAAGTGCTGAGTGGGGTGTACCCTTCAGGGACGTACTCAGGGAGTATCTTTCTAAATAATAAGGAAATGAATTTTAAAAATATTAAAGAATCGCAAGATGCCGGAATAACGATTATTTACCAGGAGTTGGCATTGGTCGGGGAAATGACGGTGGCGGAAAATTTATTTATAGGGCATGATTTAATGCGCGCCCCCATTATCGATTGGAATGAAATTTATCGGCAAGCGATAGTTGCTTTAAAAAGAGTGCGCTTGGATATTGACCCACAAACGAAAGTATCCGATTTAACTGTAGGAAAGCAACAGCTAATAGAAATTGCCAAAGCCTTGACAAAACAGCCGGAAGTATTAATACTCGATGAACCGACAGCAGCTCTAACGGAAAGTGATGTTTCCATCTTGATAAAACTGTTGAATGAACTTCGGGATCAAGGTGTGTCGTGCATTTATATTTCTCACAAATTAAGTGAAGTTTTGGAATTGGCGGACTCTGTTACAATATTACGCGATGGACGGACCATTTCGACGGATGAAATTTCGGAATGTTCTGAAGAGAGCATTATTACGAAAATGGTTGGTCGTGAACTGACTGAATTATTCCCATATGAAGAACGTGAAATAGCAAATGAAGAGGTTTTGCGTGTTGAAAATTACACTTCATATGATAAGTCAGGCAAAAAAATAGTTTCTGATATTAATTTTAATGTAAAAAAGGGAGAAATAGTGGGGTTTTCGGGTTTGATGGGTGCTGGTCGTTCTGAACTATTCATAAGTTTGTTCGGCGGAATGAATGGAAAAAAAGAAGGCACTGTCAAAATTGATGGCAAGACCACGAATATTAAGTCCCCTGCAAATGCGATCTCAGAAGGCTTGGCATATGTTTCGGAAGATCGGAAACGTTACGGGCTCATTTTGGGAATGGATATTACAAAAAATACAACATTAATTGCATTGAATAAAGTAATGAAGCTGAATATTATCGACAAAGCCCTTGAAGTCAATGCAGCACAGCAGATAACGGAGCGCATGAAATTAAAGGCCGCAAATTTGGATATCGAGGTAGGGAAGCTGAGTGGAGGGAATCAGCAAAAAATAGTTTTAAGCAAATGGATCATGAATAATCCAAAACTATTAATCTTGGATGAGCCTACACGGGGCATCGATGTGGGGGCCAAGTATGAAATCTATAAAATCATAAATGAGCTTGCCCAACAGGGTGTAGGGATTGTTTTAATCTCTTCGGAGCTTCCTGAAGTTCTGGGTATGTCAGATCGTGTGATTGTGATGAGTGAAGGAAAGATTACAGGGGAGCTTTCAAGAAAAGAAGCTACACAGGAAAAAATTATGGTGTGTGCAACAGGAGGCGGAAGTCGTGGCTAATGCTAATCCAGCGATGGAAAAGGGAAGTAGATTATCTTTTAAATTAGATTTGCAATCGTATACATTAATCCTGGCCTTAATTATTATCGCAATTATTTTTAGTGTATTTACTGGTGGGGAGTTTTTATCATCCCGCAACTTATCTAATCTATTTACGCAAATGTCGGTAATAGCTGTATTGGCAATCGGGATGACTTTAGTGATTGTAGCGGGTCACATTGACTTGTCTGTAGGATCGATAGTTGGTCTTACTGGAGGGATAGCCGCTATGTTGCAAGTTTGGCAAGGTTGGAGTACTCCACTTGTTGTCCTTGCTGCGATAATTATTGGGGCACTTATTGGTCTATGGCAAGGATGGTGGGTTGCATACCGTGCTGTGCCTGCATTTATCGTCACTCTGGGCGGGATGTTGATATTTCGGGGTATATTGATCGGTTTATCGGATGGTCAAACCATCTCGTCCTTGGATCCAAGTTTCAAAAATATTGGCACAAAATACTTACCATATTTGCCGGGCTACGTTATCGTAGCAATCGCTATCGTGTTGCTCGTTGCTTTTACGATGAACAGCCGCAAAAGCAAAAAAAATATGGGACTCTTACTAATGCCGGCAATGGTTGATTACGGTAAGGTTGTCATTTATTCAGTAATATTGATCGCGATTACTTACATGCTGAATCGCTATTATGGCGTTCCCGTGCCATTTTTAATTGTCATAATCGTAGCACTGGCATTTGTTTTCATCACAAATAAAACAGCATTCGGGCGGCGTATCTATGCCATCGGCGGCAACCCGGAAGCAGCTGCTTTGTCAGGCATTAATATTAAAAAAAATACACTAAGCGTTTTCATCATCATGGGTGCTCTGGCGGGTGTGGCAGGGGTGCTGTTAACGGCAAGACTGAATGCGGCGACAGTTTCTGCGGGAGATAGCTATGAGCTTGATGCCATAGCTGCGTGTGTTATTGGCGGAACAAGTCTAATGGGCGGTAAAGGAAAAATCATAGGTGCTTTAATAGGTGCACTAATTATGGCGAGTATTGATAACGGAATGTCTATGATGAACATTGGGGCATTCTGGCAGTATATCGTGAAAGGTCTAATTTTAATATTGGCAGTATGGGTAGATATCGTATCCAAAAATAAATAATTTGGGGGAATTGTAAAAATGGTATATTTCAAGGATTTGTCCAACATTCAATATGAAGGTCCACAATCAAATAATAGTTTGGCATTCAAATATTATAACCCAGAAGAAGTAATTAACGGAAAAACAATGGAAGAAATTTTGCGTTTCAGTGTGGCGTATTGGCATACATTCACTTATGACGGAGGAGATCCATTTGGCGCTGGCAATATGCAACGTGAATGGGATAAGTTTTCCGGAATGGATTTAGCAAAAGCACGCGTGGAAGCTTCATTTGAATTTTATGAGAAACTGAATGTGCCATTCTTCTGTTTTCATGATGTTGACGTAGCGCCGGAAGGAGACACTTTAACGGAAACGAATAAAAACTTGGATGAGATTGTTAATATGATTGAGGAGTACATGGCGACTTCCAAGACGAAGCTGCTTTGGAACACGGCGAACATGTTCACAAATCCACGTTTCGTTCATGGTGCAGCGACTTCTCCAAACGCGGATGTCTTTGCCTATTCGGCGGCAAAAGTCAAAAAAGGCTTGGAAGTAGCTAAACGGCTAAATGCTGAGAACTATGTTTTCTGGGGTGGGCGTGAAGGCTATGAAACATTGCTGAATACGGATATGAAACTAGAACAAGATAACCTGGCTAAATTTTTCCACATGGCAGTTGATTATGCGAAAGAAATAGGATATGACGGTCAATTTTTAATTGAACCGAAACCAAAAGAACCGACGAAGCACCAATATGACTTTGACGTTGCAACAGGTATCGGCTTCCTGCGCACTTACGGTTTAGAGAATTCTTTCAAATTCAATATTGAAGCGAACCATGCAACGCTGGCTGGACATACATTTGAACACGAATTGCATCTAGCGCGGATTAATGGGTTGTTGGGATCGGTGGATGCCAATCAAGGGGATACTTTACTCGGCTGGGACACAGACGAATTCCCTACAGATCTTTATACAAATACATTGGCAATGTATGAAATTCTTAAAAACGGGGGACTTGGCAAAGGCGGTTTGAATTTCGATGCAAAAGTGCGTCGAGGTTCATTTGAACAAAGCGATTTATTCTATGCTCATATCGCTGGAATGGATTCCTATGCAATTGGATTGAAAGTGGCATCTAAGCTGCTTGAAGATGGAGTGCTGGAAAACTTTGTCGAGGAACGTTATGACAGTTATAAATCAGGCATCGGTCAACGAATAGCTGAAGGCAATACTAATTTCAAAGAGCTTGAAGAATATGCCTTAGGACTTGGTAAAATACAGAACACATCTGGACGTACAGAAAAACTGAAAATGATCATCAACCAATATATTTTAAATGCTTTGACTTGATAATTTGGTTAAGCAACTAAAGTCGGCTGTCCAATCAGGGCAGCCACTTTTTATAAGCGGAGGGTATGAGAATGAGATATGTGTTAGGTATTGACCTGGGAACAAGTGCAGTTAAAGCTTTGTTGATGAATGAGAAGGGTGAACTTGTTGATGAATCGGTGCGCAGCTACTCTTTGATCCATGAAAAGGTTGGCTATTCGGAGCAGCATCCACAGGATTGGATATCCAGTGTAAGAGAAGCTATTGAAGAGATTACAGCAAGATTTCAAGAAGATGTTTCCAATATAGTTGGTTTAAGCTACTCGGGACAAATGCACGGTTTGGTTTTGCTTGGTGATGGCAATGAAGTATTGCGTCCTGCAATATTATGGAATGATACACGTACAACGGAACAGTGTGCACAAATTACCGAAACTGTTGGACTGGAAAACATTTTAAGGATCACAAAAAACAGGGTCCTGGAAGGATTTACACTGCCCAAAATTTTATGGGTTCAGCAACATGAACCCGAAATTTATAGGAAAGTAAAGAAATTTTTACTCCCGAAAGACTATTTGCGTTTTGCAATGACCGGGGAACTTCATATGGATTATTCAGATGCAGCTGGAACGCTCCTTTTGGATATCGAAAAAGGGGACTGGAGCAAAGAAATTATTGCAAAACTAGGAATAGATCCGGAGATTTGTCCTGAATTGGTGCCTTCTACTTATAAAGTAGGTATGCTTACGGAATCCTTTGCATCTGCATGTGGACTATCACCAGCAACTAAAGTATACGCAGGGGGTGCAGACAATGCCTGTGGAGCCCTCGGTTCAGGTGTAATATCGAAGGGTAAAACAATGGTTAGTATTGGGACATCAGGCGTTATGTTAACCTTCGAAGAATCAAAAACAGAGGACTATCATGGAAAGGTACACTATTTTAATCATGCCATAACAGATTCGTATTATACGATGGGGGTCACGCTTTCGGCAGGTCATTCATTGAGCTGGTTCAATGATACATTTGCAAAAGAGGAATCATACGACGAGCTATTATCCGAAATCAACGATATACCTCCAGGCAGCAATGGACTTCTTTTCACTCCTTATATTGCCGGGGAGCGTACACCTTATGCGGACTCCAATATCCGCGGAAGTTTTATTGGAATCGATGCTATCCATACAAAAAAACATTTCGCAAAAGCGGTGATGGAAGGAATTGTATTCTCATTGCGCGATACTTTGGAGATTTTTAAATCATCCGGAAAGGTAATCGAGGAACTGATTTCAATCGGCGGAGGAGCAAAAAATCAACACTGGCTGCAAATGCAAGCTGATATCTTTAATGCTACAATCTATAAATTGAAAAACGAGCAGGGCCCAGGAATTGGAGCGTGCATGATTGCGGCAGTCGGCTCGGGGATTTTTAAAGACTTTGCCATGGCCCAGGAAGCATGTATCCAGATTGGCGAAAAATATGAACCAATACCGGAAAATGTAAAAAAATATGATGAACTTTATAACATTTATACACAAGTATATCGACAAACAAAAGCGTTGAATGAACAGCTTAAACAATATAGATAAAGGAGTCGATTCTTATGGATACTGTAAAGTGGGGGATTTTAAGTACGGCTGATATTGCACAGACCCAATTGATTCCGGCCATAGGCAGAGCATCAAATGCAGAGGTTATTGCCATAGCCAGCAGAGGGCCGAAAGTTCATGAAGTAGCAAAAATCCATCATATCAAACGCGCTTATGAAACCTATGAAGAGCTTCTGCAAGATAAGGACATCCAGGTGATTTATATTCCGTTGCCGAATGATATGCATAAAGAATGGGTCGTAAAAGCTGCACTAGCAGGAAAACATATTCTATGTGAAAAGCCAATTGCCCTTTCGGAGGAAGATTTGGAAGAAATGCTGACGGTTTGCATAGAAAATAATGTGTATTTAATGGAAGCTTTCATGTATCAGTTTCATCCCCAGCATCGGCGTGTGAAGGAAATCATTGAAGCAGGGGAAATTGGGGAAGTAAAATTATACAAATCCAGCCATTCATTTGACTTTACAAATCGAGAAGGCAATATCCGCATGGACGCTTCAAAAGGAGGCGGCGCTCTATGGGATGTAGGATGCTACTCGGTTCACGCGATGAATTTAATCCTAAATCTCGAACCAAAAAAAGTGACATTCAGTGCAATCACCGATCCAAAAGCTCAAGTAGACGTTTCGGCATTTGGAACGGTACAACTTGAACAAAATATTTATGGGTTAATTGATTGCAGTTTTGACATGACGGACCGTAATGAATATGAAATTATCGGAACGAAAGGCACGATAAAAGTAAAATATGCGTTCCGCCCGGATCATGTCAGTGGGAATGGCCAAATTATCATCACTAACAAATTGCTGGAGCGAAAAGAACAAGTTTCTGGCGATATTTACAAGCTGGAAGTCGAATTCTTCTCAAATATCGTGGCTAAAGGCGGCTCTTTGGAGGAGCACCACAAACATTCCAAGCGCAATGTAAAAGTTCTTTTAGCGGCACAAGCTTCTCTTAAGGAAAATAGAGAAATTGAGATTAATGGGGATAATTTATGATCACAGTACAGCCTTTTGGATCTTTAAATGGTGTACCTATTGAAGAAATTACGATGACGAATAACAAGGGAATGTCGATAAGCAGTTGTACACTGGGGTGCATCATTACGGAAATTATGACGGAAGACCGTGAAGGAAACTTTGAAAATGTTGTTTGCTCATTTGATTCAGCTAATGAATACCAGAGTAACCCTCAATATTTTGGGGCAGCAATTGGACGTTTTGCAGGCCGTTTAGAAAATGCACTCGTCGAAATTGATGGGGTCGTACACTCCATTGAACCAAATGAAGGTGGAAAACACCTTCTTCATGGAGGAAATAAAGGTTTTCATAATCAAATATGGAGGTATGAGACAGGTAGTACAGAACAGGGCCTTTTTACAAAATATTTGTCAACAGGCACCCAGGATGGCTTTCCCGGTACCCTTACAATGACAATCAACTATATATTGACAAACGATAACGAGTTAATCATTGAGTATAATGGAGAATCGGATAAAAATACGCTCCTGAATTGTACAAATCATAGCTATTTTAACTTAAGCGGGAATCTGCAGCGAACGATACATGATCATGAACTGCAATTCTGCTCCAAGCATATGCTTTATCTCGATGAAGAAGGGCTGCCATTAGGTGAACTGGTGAAAGTAGTAGGCACACCATTTGATTTCAATACAAAACGAACTTTAAATTCAATAATTGGTAGTCGTCATTCTCAAGTAAGTTTAGCAAACGGTGGTATCGACCATCCGTTTCTTTTGGAGTCAGGGGTAATCCATTTATCCGAAGAACAAAGCGGTCGGCAACTAACTATCAAAACAGATGACCCTGCAGTTGTAATTTATACGGGCAGCAAGATTGGAAATGGGTTTTCCTTTAAAAAAGCACAAGCACAAAATTACTTGGGTCTTTGTCTAGAGGTCCAAAATTTGCCGAATAGTATGAAGTATAGGCATTTTCCAAGCTCGATTTTACGAAAAGGGGAAAGATACTATAAGAAAACGACTTATAAGTTTTCCGTGGAATAGAATGCCATGAAGATTATGCTATTAGTTCGCAAAGTCCCTCTGCATGATTTATTAATAGTAATCGTCACTTAATACGATGGAATGTACTATGTTTAAAAAGAGAGTTGCAAAATAAAATACTAAATAGTAATATAATATTGAAGCTGCGTTGTACGTATAATATTAAGTTTTAACCTTTAAGCTGTAACAGGGAGTTTTAGATCAAAGATGGAATGGCGGGCATCACACCGAGGTGAATGATGATGAACAGGAAATCTTTTGCGAACACCCACTTTGAGGAGTGGTGGTTAAAAACTTTCTATAATCAATACGGCAAGGCGGCTCCTAAAATGATGAACATCAAAATATAGTTATTGCAGAATAACTACTTGAAAAAGATAATACTTTTTGTTAATATAATATTAAAGCTGCGTTGTACGTATAATATTAAGTTTTAACCTTTAAGCTGTAACAGGGAGTTTTAGATCAAAGATGGAATGGCGGGCATCACACCGAGGTGAATGATGATGAACAGGAAATCTTTTGCAAACACCCACTTTGAGGAGTGGTGGTTAAAAACTTTCTATAATCATTACGGCAAGGCGGCTCCTAAAATGATGAACATCAAAATATAGTTATTGCAGAATAACTACTTGAAAAAGATAATACTTTTTGTTAATATAATATTAAAGCTGCGTTGTACGTATAATATTAAGTTTTAACCTTTAAGCTGTAACAGGGAGTTTTAGATCAAAGATGGAATGGCGGGCATCACACCGAGGTGAATGATGATGAACAGGAAATCTTTTGCGAACACCCACTTTGAGGAGTGGTGGTTAAAAACTTTCTATAATCATTACGGCAAGGCGGCTCCTAAAATGATAAACATCAAAATATAGTTATTGCAGAATAACTACTTGAAAAAGATAATACTTTTTGTTAATATAATATTAAAGCTGCGTTGTACGTAGAATATTAAGTTTTAACCTTTAAGCTGTAACAGGGAGTTTTAGATCGAGGATGGAATGGCGGGCATCACACCGAGGTGAATGATGATAAACAGGAAATTTTTTGCGAACACCCACTTTGAGGAGTGGTGGTTAAAAACTTTCTATAATCATTACGGCAAGGCGGCTTCTCATACATAAAGCTATTAATTAATAAAGAGTGTAATCAAAATCGGCTAAGATTTTGTTTACACTCTTTTTGTTTACTCTATAAGTAAATATTCTGGAAATTTACTAAGAGTATAGTGAATTGAATTATTGTGGCAGAGTAAAAAGTGGAGAGTGTTAAAAGTTCTCAAATGAGAGGGGAATGGGTGATAATGCTAGTTTACCAAATTAAAAGGAGGGGCTTACTTGAATAAGTAAACCCCTCCATTGATCTGGTAGGTATGAATTGATATTTTTCCGATTTAATCAATCCGTTTCTCGCTCAACAGCTCGCTTACTGTCCCCAGTTTAAAGCCATTCCCTTTGATTTCTGTGATCATGGCATCCATTCCTTCAGCAACAGGCTGTGTGGGATGCATGAGTATCATCGAACCATTTTCTACTTTAGAAACAACGCGGTTAACCATCTCGGATGCTGGAGGGTTTTTCCAATCCACGGTATCGACTGTCCATAAAATGGTTTTCATATTTAATTGTTCGGCGACTTGAACTGTTGTCTCGTTGAAACTGCCACTTGGAGGCGCAAACCATTTCGGTTTTACCTCAAGTGTTTCTTCAATCACTTGATTTGTTTTGACCAATTCCTCTTTCGTTTCTTCCATCGAACGTTGTTGGAGATCCGGGTGATTATAAGCATGGTTTCCAATCTCATGACCGGCATCTTTTATTTTCTTGGCGACCTCTGGGTTCTTTTTCACCCAACTTCCATCAAAGAAAAATGTTGCTTTTGTTTGATGTTTTTCCAGAACTTCAAGAATTCCCGGGATAAATTCGTTCCCCCAGGCCACATTAATCAAGAAACCAACCATGGGCTTTTGTGGGTTCCCTCTATAAATTGGTTGGTTATCGAAATCCTTTAGATGGATTTTGGGTGGAATTTCTTTATAAACGATCTTTTTTTCATTGAATGTACCTTTGGACTTCATTTTTTTGTAGCTGGCTTTAATATCTACCGTTCGTCCATTGTAGCCGGGGATTGCTTTCCAAACAGAATCAATTTTGGCATCAATCGGTTCACGGTTGTTTTCATCACTGAACTTCTCTATTGCTCTAAATAATTCATTCTTAGTCATTTTTGCTGAACCCACCATTGGGGATGCAGCAAATGGCCCAATCAACAACACTATACTTGATAACAGTAAAAGGAATTTAAAATAGCGTCTTTTCATTTTTTCTCCTTAATCAATTTAAATGGAATTTTTGACGTTCTTATTTTTCCCCGCTCACCAAAGAATTATGTCCTGCAATGTTCAATACGGATTTCCAAATACTGGAGCGGAAAAGTCGGTAGCTGTCTCACAGTGCAATCGCTAAACTGTTAAATGGCAGGAAGAAATTTGTTATCTATGTTATATTTTAGAATATCAGTCTTATAGTATGGAAAGGGCGGGACCTATTGGAAAATATTAACCCTTCATATGAATTCAAAATAATGGTTCAAGAAGTTCTAAACTCCGAGTTATCCTATCGTATATACGTAGAATATATAGGTGACTTGGATTTCTATGAAAAGCTTATCGGGATTGCAATCAGGGACCGTGTTTTATTTACCGGAAGACCGGCACCCATTACGATGAAATGGTTATTTAAAACAAACTATCTCTATTATTTGGAGCAAAAAACGGATAAAAAAACGAACCCTAAGTACCTTTCTTGGAATTTAGAAGACATCTTAAGAAAAAAAGATAATTTATTGCTCTTTAATGACAGGGTACTGGTAATTGAATTTCAAAAGGCGCTTTTAACTTTCCTGAATGAATTTGCACAACAGATTAAGCAAGGAAAGCTCTAAGTTTTGTCTTTGAACTGTTTTGGAAACTAACTATTGTCTATTCAATGAATCCTAATTTAGATAATGCGAGGAATTTATAACTTTTTTATACATAGTGTTAGTCAGTTGTTTGAGGTAACAAAAGAAACAAGAGGTACGAAGTTGAATTTTATTTAATACATTTATAAACAAGTCATACGAAATGTATTTGCCACTTATACAATGACAGGGGCTGCGAAATCATGAATACCGATATCGAGAGGCATAAGGAAATATTAAGTCACTTTTTAGATTGGGAAGTTCAGGCAAAATCTTGACACTACACACGAAGGGGCATATCCAAAAAGGATATGCCCTTTTTGTTATAGGTTGATCGCCTGAAAGTTGCTGAATACGGCTGGCAAAATGACCTGAGCCTCTTTTAACCGGCAATAATAAAGAATTGAATAGTTTATCCAATTGGAAATGAAATGGATAAAGTTAGATAGCATTTATTGACATTTGGTGAAATGAATTATATTATTACGTAGAAAATAAGGAAAATATTATATTTTTTATATTTTCCAATGGTGAGGTGGAGAATGAAAGAAAGAATACTGGACGCTTCGCGAAGAGCATTTGAAAAAAAAGGGTTTCGATTTACTATGGGTGAATTGGCACGCCATCTTCGGGTAAGTACCAAAACACTTTACGGGTACTATCCTTCGAAGGATCAGCTAATTGGGGATATTTTAACTGACGCAATCGATAAACTAAAATTAAAGGAAAAAGAAACTTTGCATAATCCAAGTTTGGATAATATAGAAAAGCTCAGGAAGTGCCTTATCTTAGTTCCGGCAGAGTTTCAATTTGCGCAACTTAGCCATTTAGAGGAACTCCAACGTTATTATCCGAAACAATGGGAAATGCTTGATCAATTTATTAATGAACAGTGGACGGGCATAGTTGCTTTAATCAACGAAGGAATTCTATCAGGAACAATACGGCCTTTTAATACGGAAACTTTTATTGATTTATATATCGGGGGACTTTATCGATTAATGGAAAACTCATCACGAAACGAAAATAGGAGTACACTTCTCGAAACATTAAAGGAAATGGTTGATATTCTTTTAGTAGGAATTCTGGAGAAAGAAGGTTGATGGAACATGCATTGGGTGCTATTGTTATTGGCAATATTAGCGGAAGTCGCAGGTACATTATCGATGAAATTATCGGAAGGTTTTAGCAAGATCATCCCTTCTATATCGCTTATTATCTTTTATGTATTGAGCTTATCTCTCTTGAATTTTTCATTGAAAGGAATTGAAGTTAGCATAGCATATGCCATATGGTCTGGAGTTGGGACTGCTTTAGTAGTAGTAATCGGCGTTTTCTTCTTTTCGGAAAACCTAACAATTATAAAAATAATTTCAATCGTATTAATTATTCTAGGTGTTGTTGGCCTTAACCTGGGGGAACAACAAGATGATAAAAGTTCGTTTCGTGAGCAAGTTGAACATAGCGAAGATATTGGCAGGAATTAAATCATCAACATACAATCGTGATATTCCAAAAGTAATTATGCGGAGGTTCTTATATGAGAAATTCTTTGAAGATCTTATTCTTGCTTACGGATATAGGTTTTATAGTTTACTGGATTGTAACAGTATTTGGGTTAATTCCAAAGGAGTATGTATATCAAGACTATCAAAATGAATTATTAGTAATCTGGAATTGGTCGTTTTTCCCCCTGGATATTCTAATTTCCATAACGGGGTTAATAAGTCTCTATCTATCTAGAGAAAAAGATTCGAGATGGATGCCTTTTGCACTGATCTCGCTAACTTTAACCTTTACATCTGGATTGCAGGCAATTGTTTTTTGGACTATAAAGCAAGATTTTGACCTTATGTGGTGGATACCAAATCTTTATTTGTTACTCTATCCATTATATTTTATTCCATTATTACTGAAGTTACACCGTGGTACACCAAAAGAGGTGTCACTTTGACAGGATGAAAGGCTATTGAAATATTTTCAATAGCCTCTAAAAACACGATATATCTACTTTGAACAGATTTTGTCCAGTTGATTCACCAGTGACGATGACAAGTATATTCAGTAGATTTTGTTTACTTTCAATTTGATGGTTTTTTTTAAAATACCTGATTTGAAGATCTTACATATCCATTTTAACGTTCCTTCCTGGATAGAAAGCCGATTGAGGATCCAATTGATTTTCTTTAGCCGTTCGCAAGCTGGGAATTAGCTTGAAAACAACTGTATGACTCCCTAATGAGGAGCGATATCTCTCCACATGTGTTTGCGAAAGGCTATGTTCATAGTAGCCGGGTACGTATTTATCCAACATTCCCTGCATAGCCGAAGTAGCCTCATTTAAATCACTTACCGTTTCCAGTATTCCGAACAGCATCACACTCATATAAGCCGTATCTGTTTTCGCGGGTATAGGACTGACCATTGTCCCGTAATCTTCAGATATCGTGAAACAACAATTGGCGTTGGACTGAATCAAATCTATTTTTCTTCCATGAGCTGCCCCGTGAAAATATAAAGCCCCATTCATCCAGATAAAATTCAAAGGGACAACATAAGGGAGCTCACCGTCCGTTAATCCCAGGTAACCGGTCCGTGCAAGGCTTAAAAATTGATCAATGCGTTCATCATCTTTACATACTAATTTTTCTTGTCGGATATTTTGCATTTTTATCTCATCCTTCTTTATTAAGTGATACAATCATTCTAAGAAAATACTGTACATGATGAAAGTGACAGAAATTAAAAGTTTAATAGGGACAGTTGGAGGGTTGAAAGTGGAATTTACCCCTTTTTTGAACAGGGAGTTGCCAGAGCCATTATATAGTCAGTTGTATCAATGGATTAAGAAAGAAATAGAAGATGACAGGCTATTGCCAGGAATGAAAATGCCATCCATCCGCCAGCTGACAACTCATTTAAAAGTAAGTCGAAATACAGTCGAATCAGCATATCAACAGTTGCAGGCAGAAGGATATCTCGAAAGTATCGCTAAAAGCGGGATATGGGTGGCCGAGATTGAGAAGCCTTCACTCCAACCTGAAGACAAGATACATGCCGTTAAGTCAGATTGTAAGCCATCTAGCAATGTTGTTGTAGATTTTGAATATGGAAATGTGGACCTTGATAAATTTCCTGTAAAGCAATGGAAAAAATGTCTAACAGATGCTGTCGATCAAGAAAACAACTGGCTATTTGAGTACGGTGAAAAACAAGGTGAGTTTGAATTAAGGAGAGAGATTGCAAACTATTTACTGCAATCCAGGGGTGTTCGTTGTAAACCTGAACAGATTGTGATTACGTCTGGTACACAAAGTTCCATAGCGTTGATCTGCCGTCTTCTAGAACTAAGGGAAGAACACGTGGCCATGGAAGAACCAGGTTATAGTGGCGTGCGAACTGTTTTTGAAGATCAGGGATGCTATATAGAGCCAGTGCCTCTTGAAAAGGACGGCTTGTCGATGGAACATATTCAATCGAGCCGGGTAAAGGCGGTTTATGTAACACCTTCCCACCAATTTCCAATTGGGATGGTTCTGTCGATTTCGAAAAGAATACAATTATTGAAATGGGCTTATCAAACAGGGGGATACATTATTGAAGATGATTATGACAGCGAATTTCGGTACCGGGGACAGCCGATTCCTTCATTAAAATCCCTGGATGAAGAAGAAAACGTAATCTATTTGGGGACATTTTCTAAATCATTTCTTCCGTCAGTCCGATTAAGCTATATCGTACTCCCGCCTTCGCTAATGATTCAATACTCCCAAAAGTCCAAGGATTACAACCAATCTGTCTCGCCCATTATACAGAGGGCCATGTCCTTATTCATACAATCCGGTGAATTCGAAAGGCACATACGTAGAATGCGGAAGCTATATCAAAGAAAACATCAGGCTTTGCTAAAAAGTATCGAAGAACAGATGGGCACGAAAGTAGAAATTGTTGGGGAAAAGTCAGGTTTACATATCTTATTAAAAGTGAAAGGGGTAAAAGGGTCCGAGCTGATCGAGAATGGCCTGGAGAAGGGGGTGAAAGTATATTCCCCATCAAGGTTTTGGATGAATCCAAACGCCAAACGCAATTCCTATATTATGTTAGGATTCGGGGGATTATCAATTGAAGACATTGAGAAAGGAGTCGGAATACTCGCTAGCTGCCTCCCATGAATACAATGAATACTATAAATTTCTCAACACAGAACACACGAATAATTGATCTCCTGCATGTTTTTTTTTGACTATAGGCAACTACTTATGCAATATGGTTGAAAAAAACTGTTCTGGAGGATAATGTATATTATATGGTAAAATAAACCATGTTTCGAGCAAAGTAGGATGGTTGGATTTGATGGGAGGTTGAATAGATGAGTGATAAGAAGAAGGGGAAATTTCAACTCGCGATAATAGTGATCCTGCTATTGTTGATGGTAGCGGCGTTTGTTACATTTTTCTTAGGTCATTATACTGCGGCATTTATTTTACTGGGAATTTTGATCGCGATTATGGGCTTTGTTGGTAATTCAGCAGCAACGGATAATGCAGTTTACATTCATAAGCGAATTCACAAAAATAATGAAAGATGGTAATCTTGATAGGTTCTCGTAAGCATGAAGAATTATTAAGGAACCGTAATATGCTTTTGCTAACGTTGCTTTTGTGTTAAAAAGTTTAACAGCTATTATTTCCACCCAATTTGTGTTTTTCCAGTACAAGCAACGGGTCTGAATCCACAAAATCGGACACTTTCCTTCCTTGAAAAGGAGAGTGTCCTTTATTGCGATTATGGCCATGTTGTGGTGAAAGTAGCAGAACATATATGCAATTGTAAAACAATAATACAACAATAAATATAAAAAATTAAACCGAGCTGTGAGTTTTTCGCACACCCCATTTGATGATCTAAATAGCGTTATCAGATGAATCTCCCAGCTTGGCTACATAATCTATTAGGAAATGTAAAACAATCAAAGGTAGAATCGAACCCAACCCCAAATACACAGCAGCAAAAAGGAACCCCACCACCGTTGTTCTCACAACTCCTGCAAGTCCTTGATAGGTATGGGCAAGTCCAAACAAAAAGGAAGAAAATATGAGAACTAACCAAATTGACAACTCAGGAAACAGGTAAGAGAATGCAAATATTAAGAAACCTCTATAAATAATTTCTTCTGTAATGCCTGCTGTCAAAGATACGTAGTTCCATATATGCTTCTCCTTACTGGAAACAGGCATAATCTCTGAAAAACTGGCAGTATTGGATTGATTTTCTTTTGCTTGTATAAACTTCGTTCTAATTTTGTGGCTGAAATGGTAGCCTACACAGTAATACAAAACAATTAATAAGTATAGAAACGCTATCATCAAGAGGGAAAATGTCATCACTGTTCCTAAAGGCTCTGTATTGATAGTTGGAAAAGTGATCCCGATATCTTTTAAATTTAATTCTGTGAAACTCGCCAATAATAATATGAAAATGGTAGGAATCCAAAGACCGATAATCAGTTTCATATAGTATTTTGACCTTACATTTGCATGATCTTTCACAATACTCCTAAACTTTTGATATTCAAAATACCCGATAATCGGTTCATAGAATATAGTGAATAAAATGATTAACCATAGACCGAATACGATAAAATTCACCCCTTTGTTACAGTAATAGACCTTCCATATATAGTATATTGTGTGAAGCACCTTAAAAGAAGATAATTTATAAAAAAAGAAAATACATCCCCAATAGCTTAGCTTCTAATCTCCAAGACTCCAATTATCAAGCATGAAATATTTAATTTTGTCTATTAATAGATTTCCCTTAATAAATGGCTCTATTTTATATTATTATTAAATGAGAAGGGGGATAAGCTAATGAAAGCATTGCTAATCGCAGAAAAGCCGTCTCTCATGCGCGATATTCAAAAAGTCTATAAAAAGATGCAACTACCATATGAAATTGATTTCACCTCATTTGTCGGCCATGTTGTGGAACTAAAAGAACCACATGAATACAAGCCAGAATGGAAAAAGTGGGACTTGAATCTATTGCCGATGATTCCTGAACGTTATGAATTCCGGGTAAAAAAAACTGCCTATAAAGTTTATAAGGAAATCGAACAACTATTAAAGACGAGTCGCTATGACTTTATTATAAATGCCTGTGATGCTGGTATGGAAGGAGAGAATATTTTTTATTCTTTCTATAAACGTGCAGGGTGCAAGCTGCCTGTGAAACGTTTTTGGACTTCTCAAACAACAGACAGTGCCATTTCCAAAGCGCTATTAAATTTGATAGATGAACAAGACCTACTGATACGCAACTTGCGTAATGCAGCGATGTACCGGACGATTTTCGATTGGCTGATCGGTCTTAATTTAACAAGGGCAGCTACAGTCAAGGGCGGCCGTATCATTAAAGTTGGAAGAGTGATGACACCGACGCTCGCGATTGTTGTCAGAAGGGAAATAGAGATCCGGCATTTTAAACCAGAGCCATACTTTCAAGTCGAGTTGGACCTAGGTCAATTTAAAGCTCTATGGTTTAATGAGCAAAACAATGAAAATAAATTAAGAACTTTGGAAGAAGCCCGAAGCATCCTTTCGAACATTGGACGGACAGCCGTTGTGGAGGATATTAAAACGGAACGGAAAACGATGAGTGCACCGCCATTACATTCACTTCTTGAATTGCAGAAGGAGGCGAATAAGTTTTATGGCTTCACTTCCTCGGAAACTTTAAAAATAGCTCAAAGTTTATATGAGAAAAAGCTCATAACTTATCCTAGAACAGAGTCCAAGCATTTGCCGACAGGCTTTGCCCAAAACATCAAAGTTCAACTGCAAACGCTGGCATCATTGGAAGAATATGGTTCGATTGTACAAGAGGTCCTCAACCGTCCCGAAAGAATACAAAGAACAATTCATTCAAAAAAATATGTGGATGACAAGAAATTAACCGATCACCATGCCATCACGGTGACAGAAGTGCCGATTGGAAGGAAAAAGTTAACACCTCAGGAATCCAAAATCTATCATCTTATTGCACGTAGGCTGTTGGCTATTTTTATGCCTGCTTATGTAATTGATAAAACTGCTGTTGTATTAAAAACAAATGAAGAGTTCTTTAAAGCAAGCGGCAATATGGTTATTGAAAAAGGGTACACCGTTCTTTATGATGCATTCAAAAAAAAGCAGGAACTACCATTGCCGCAGCTCCAGTTCAATATGGAAATACCTATCAAGGATGCAAAAGTTTTATCTAAGGTAACAGAGCCACCTGCGCGCTATACAGATAGCACGTTACTGGATGCGATGTTCCATGCCGGCCGTTTTGTGGAAGATCAAGAGCTTCAGAAAATCTTGAAAGATGCCGAAGGAATTGGCACGTCTGCTACACGTGCCGAAATAATAGAAAAGCTAATTTCCATCGGCATGATTACCCGCGAAGGAAAATCGTTTAAGGCAACACAGTTTGGAATCGATGTCATCCAAAGTATCGGTGAACACGACATCGTTTCGCCCGAATTAACGGCCATCTGGAGTAAAAAGCTGAAGGATATTGTCGATGGACATCTAAGTTCAAGCCAATTTTACAAAGAAATGTTGGCATATGTAAAACAAACGACAGACGGTTTTGTTTCCTTGAATATGAATGTAGCTGAAAAGCAAATTGTCGTTATAGGTAAGTGTCTGAAATGCGGGCAAGCGGTTGTGGAAGGATTTAAAGGCTACTCTTGTTCCAATAAATCTTGTAAGTTTTTTATCAGCAAATCTATTATGAGAGGGAAAATCACCCCAACAGATGCAAAAAAATTATTGAATGGTAAAGAAACACGTGAAATCCGGTTTACATGGAAAAGCGGGAAAAAGGGGAAAGCAAAATTAAAACTGGTCAATGAGAAACTAGAATTTGTTTTCACTACTTCCACGAAAGAAAAGAGTTGAATCATATGTTTATGCCTCCCTTGGTCTAAAAGGATTTGCATATATTAGATGCAGATTCTAAATTAGAAGGGAGGTATTTTTGATGAATAGGAAATCGACGCTCAGAAGAAACCGTGCTAAACGCAATCAACAAAGAATTAATGATCACGACTTTTTTGATAGAGACGATTTTAACTATATGAGCCATGGACATGGACACCATCATAACTGCGGATGCGGTCATCATCATGATCGTCATCACGACTGTGGATGTAGTCACCATCATGGCCGTCATCACGATTGTGGATGTGGACACCATCATGATCACCACCATGACTGTGGATGCGGTCATCATGAAGATTGCCACCATGACTGTGAGTGTGGTCATCGAACAAAACACGACAACCATGACTGTGAATGTGATCACCATGATAACCATGACTGTGACTGCGATCACCGTGGGCATCACGATGACTGCCATTGCCGTCGCCATGGTAGAAAAAATCATTATGTTTTGTTCGGGTGTGATAGTTGCAATAGGCATCACGACTATTCTCATTCCCACAAAGGGTGTGATTGCAGATGTCACTTATGCCTTAACTTGGCACGCTTAAACGATAATTTGAATTTTAAATTGATGAAAAACCAGCATCGTCCATTGGAAATGGTAACTGATGGCAATAGGCGTTTTAGAGGTAGAACGAAGCATGTTGGCATCGACTATGTAGATCTTAAGGGGAACAACGGAAGAGTCACAACAATATTAAAGGATAAAATCGAGTATATTGATTGGAAGAAACAAAGAAATAACGAAGATAAAAGTTGGTAACCCCGAAGAGGAACTTTAATTCGTAAAAAATCGATTCCAAAAATGAAGGCAATGAATAACATAGATGGTAGAAAAGGAGATAAGGAAGATGTTTCTGAAAATTCCCCGATTTATCATCTATTGTTTATTCATTGCTTTTCTTTTTATTTCGATGAGCAAGCCGGTGGATGCGCATGTCTTTGTTGAACAAGAATCACCATCGTCCAACAGTGTATCGGAAGAGTCGCCGAGTGAAGTTTCAATTCAGTTCAGCGGGGAGGTAGATAAAAGCTTCTCATTGAAAGTATTCGACCAAAATAACCAAGAAATCAACACAAGTTCATCTTCCATTAGTGAGGATCGGAAAACAATATCCATTCAAATTCCCACACTGCCGAATGGACATTACAAGGTAAAGTACTATGTCATTTCATCGAATGATGGACATACGATTGAAGGTTCATACTTATTTCAGGTGAACTGGAAAAAAGGGCCACTAGTTAATGAGGATTATATGAAAGAGGAAACCACTGGTGGAACCATTAACAAAGAAGGGTTAGGACTAGAACAAAACACGTTAATTACCGAAGAAGAAGAAGGACTAGTCAGTCTTACTGAAGTTTTTAATTATAGTGCAAAAGCGATCTATTATTTCGGAATGCTATTGCTCCTAGGCTGGTTAATCATTTGGCAAATCGTAAAATCCTATTCATATGAACTTAGGAAGAAGTTTTTATTCTATGGGATGATTTTCCAATTCCTTCATTTGATCGGTCTTGTAGCTTTTTTATTAGTCCAAATGAATATTTTCACCGCTCACGGCATCAGTTTCGAGTTCGATTTTCCCTTAGATACAAATTTTGGGAAGTTATGGATTGTTTCTCTCGTCTTATCATTGATCGGTTTTTTAACATTGTTTAAAAATCAATGGTTTGATTATCTGTGGATTGTACTGATAGGCGTAGCGAAAAGTGTTAGTGGACACACACAAGAGTTTGAACCTTCTTCACTTTTAGTAGGATTGAATAGTGTCCACATTTTTGCAGCGGCTTTTTGGGTGGCGGGCTTAGTGTTTATTCTGTTATTTTGGCGAAAACAGCAGCTCTATGTAAAATCCTTTTTACCGACTTTTTCAAAGGGTGCCTTGATGAGCATTCTTTTATTAAGCATATCCGGAAGCATGATTGCTTACTTCTATTTACCGGATCGGGAGTCGCTGTTAACCGATTGGGGAATCGTTTTATTATCGAAAATCGCCATCGTATTAGGGGTCCTTCTTATGGGGGGAATCATTCGCAAGAGAATGAAAAGAGGGAAAATAGCGGATTTAAGATCACCGATTGTGCTCGATTTTATTTTTATGATTATGCTGATTATCATCGTTGCGATTTTGACTTCTTTAAACCCGCTACCTTGAACTAAGATCTAATGGAAAAACAGAGTAATCCAAACATCGCATACACAAGCAACGAACAAAATGTAACAAGGGTCAAATCCGCTACAACCCCGATCATAGGTCCCATAATACCTGCCATGAGGCCACTTGTTACTCCTGAAAGCAGCGTTTGGTAATCGACGAGCGCTCCAAAAATGGCACCAATGATGATTGCCAGCAAGGTTGCGATGATCGTGATCAGTGAATAATGTGATGGGAATGCATACCCAAGAAGTGTTCCAACGGCAATTCCCATCACCCCACTGCTCGTCATGGCTAGGTTCATTCCTAAATGATAGCTGATTAAATACTGCAATTTCTTTAAGTATAAATAAGTGAAGCTACATACAAACAAATAACTGACCAAAACAAAAAGCACTAACAAACTCATGATCTATCTCCTCCTCGAAGTTAGTATATGAAAAAGACAAGAGAGCTGGTTACTTGTAAAACAGCGAAGGGAGGATTGCTTGTATGTACGAAAATGATTACCCGGAATTAAAAAAAGAGGATAGATATACTTCACCGGCAAGTCCCAAGCCGTTACATGAATTGAAAATGCTGCAGGAGTATATTCATAGTGTAAATTTGCAAAATTTAGGTACCATATTGCCTCATTACAAACAACAAATGATTTTACTGAAATTTTTTAAATCGAAAAAAAATCAATTGGTTGAAATCTACTCCAGAAATGGGGATGAGGTCATTCATACCATCGGGAAAGTATCGGTTGTTGGGAGGGATTTCGTCATGGTGCGGACACTGTTAACGAGAATCTGGATTCCGTACAGGGCGATCCATTCCGCAAAATCGCCTTTTGGTCTGCCTGATATGCCTGGTTCGCATCAAAATGTATTGATAGATGAGGAATTAAGACGGAAGTTATTAACGAATTTTGCTGTAACCGTCGCGGAGAAACAAACGCTTAGACAGCAATTTTTCGAGGAATTACTGCAGACCAACTTGAAAAGCTGGATTGGCACCAAGTTGACCATCCACACTAGTACTATCTTTAACGGAAAACTACGCGGAGTAGGGAAGGGCAAGCTGAAATTTAAAGAAAAAGAGGTTGCTGTCAGCAAGATTAATTATATGAAGCAAGGAAGAATTCTTTCTTTCTTTGAAAAGATATTCAGAAAACGGAAATAGACAGTGCCAAACGAAAGTTAGCAAACACGTCCCAAGGGTCGATCATTCAACTTTTGGGACATTTACTTTTGGAATGCCATTGAATCTGATGATGATTGTGCTTTTGCTTAAACGGCTAGCTTTTTTTTCCATACAATGGGTTTATAGAAATAGGAGGAGGAAGTTTGATGAAAGAATGCAAAGATGTATTTGGTGATCAGTTGTTTCAGGAAGTGCTCGGAAAGTCCATTTTGCTCGTAACGGAAAGTAAACAGTTGAATATTTTGGGTCAAACATTTCGGCCGATTTTTACAGGGGTCGTAACCACGGTGGATAATGGCTTCATTACTTTAGATCCAGTCATCATTAAGATGCATAATGCACCGTTCTACCGATTTCCTACACCACTAAGCTTTCCTATCGAGCATATCGCACTGTTTACGGAATTTGATATGGATAGAAGGATTCCATTAATCTAGTAGATAAAGAGTATAAGAGAGGGTGTATAAGAGTGGAAAAAAATCGTGGGTTTGGGTTTGGAAATAATATATTTGATATCAACGCTGTACGCGAAGCAGGCGTAACACAGGAATTTCGGGAACATATCGGAATGCGGGCTTTGATTTTGATCGCTCCATTTCCATTTTTAATAATTGGCACAATCGAAGATGTGGTAACCGATTATCTGATCCTTTGTGCTGAGGTGACGAATATCAATGAGCTGGATGGGGAAGAATTCCGAATCCATATTGATGAGATTGAAGTGTTTTATATAGAAAAAGATCACAAGCGGCCGATACCCGACATAAGGAATGGTATGCATGCTTAGAAAGTACCACGTTGTCGCAATCCCGATTCGTATTGTGGTCAACCGTTTTGGAGATCATGATCCAGATGGCATGATGTATGTGTTGAAAGAGAATGAAAGTCTTGTAAGGAAACAAGTAGATTTAAATCCTTTTTCAACAGTAGATTTAGTTGAACCATTAGTCATTCGTGCAAACGTCGGAGATGAAATTGAAGTTCTGTTTGAAAACCAACTCCCGTTTAACACAGGGATGCATATTCAAAATGCGGAATATGATGTCTTTACGTCCGACGGGGCATTTGTCGGTATAAATCCGGATACTACCGTTCCTAAAGGGAAGGCCATTCTCTATAAATGGAAAGTGGATCATGAAGGAGTTCATTTCTTCTCGGATTTAGGAAATCCCTTATCAAGCGAAAAAGGGAGCAATGTACATGGATTGTTTGGTGCACTATTTGTGGAACCGAGGGGCTCGTGGTGGACAGATCCAACGACAGGCAAACCGTTAAGAAGTGGATTATACGCCGATATCCACAATCCCTTATTGCCTTCTTTCCGGGAATATGGTTGGTTTTTCCATGATGAGATGGAAGTTGACGATTTGACAGGGCAGGCGCCGATCAGTCCACATACACTTCAGCCGGAAGCAACACACTTAGTAAACTATCGTTCTGAACCAATGAGGAATCGGTTGCGCCTCATTCAAGAAGGCGTAGTATGCCCGGATTGTGAAGGGGAAGAGGTACACCATGATTCTTGGGTATTTGGAGACCCGGATACACCGATTCTGCGCAGCTATATAGGCGATCCCGTTAAGATCCGTCTTGTACACGGAGGAGTGCAAGAAACCCATTCATTCCACTATCATGTTCACCAATGGTTGTTTGATCAAAATGACATGGATTCGGCTGTTCTTGATGTGCAGGCAATTTCACCACAGGCACAATATACAGTTTCCCCGGCATATGGCTCCGGAAGTTATCAAGGTGCCTTTGGAGATGCCATCATTCACTGCCACCTTTACCCACACTTTGGGGAGGGGATGTGGGGCATGCAGAGGATTTTCGATACATTGCAGGATGGCAGTATGTGTTATCCGAACGGTGTGGAAATAAAGGCGCTTCAGCCTCTGCCGGATAGACCATGTCCACCAAAACCGACCCCTGAAAAACCAGGTTTTCCGAACTTCATCCCCGGTATCCCCGGTTTCAAGGCACCAAGACCGCCACTTGGAATCGAGGGTGGCAGAATGTCGACTAAACTGGAAGAAAATCATTTTGCCAAAAACGCTGTTCCTGGCGCGGTTTTCGTAAATCCTGCAAGTCCGAACACGCCAATCCGGGAATTCAATGTTGCTTTGATTCAAATGCCGATTGTATATAACAAGGAAGGCTGGTATGACCCGGAAGGCAGGCTTTATGTTTTGGAAGAAGATGAAGAAGATATCAGATGTGGCAATAAGAAACCTGAACCGCTTGTAATTAGGGCCAATGCAGGTGAAGTGATCCGTTTCAGGTTCACCAATAAATTACCGGAAACAATCGGGGGAAATGCTTTCCAATTGGTTAATCGAACGTATGAAGCCGGTATGCATGTCCATTTCGTAAAATTCGATGTCCTTGTATCCGATGGGGCAAACGTTGGTTGGAACTATGATTCTTCCGTTTTGCCTGGAGAGACAATCGAATACCAATGGTTTGCAGATGTCGAGTTGAAATCCGCCTTCTGGCATGACCATCTTTTCGCAAACGAACATCAACAGCACGGTGTATTTGCAAGCATCAATATAGAGCCTAGGGGGTCCGTATACCTCGATCCATTTACGGGTGAATTAATGAATGCCGGCACCCAAAGCATGATTGTTAACCCACTCATCCCGGACTTCAGGGAAATTAACCTATTTGTTCACGACTTTGCCCTGTTGTTTGATAAGAACGGAAATCCACTGAACCCACCACCATTCCCTGGTTCACCCGATGATCCCGGTGTCATGGGAATCAATTATCGGAATGAACCTTTGCAGTTCCGGCTAAAAGAGCCTGATTGCGACCCAGCCTATGTTTTTAGCTCGTGGATGCATGGTGATCCGGTAACACCTTTATTGGAAACCTATAATGGTGATCCCGTCCGTGTCCGTTTGCTGCAAGGTTCTCACGAGGAGTCGCATAGTTTCAATCTGCATAGACAAAGATGGCATCGGGAACGTGGCGATCTAGATTCCGAGCTTGATCAGCAACGGCATCTTGTCATTGCCGAATCCTTCACCCTTGAATTTAGTATTGAAGGGAAAGGGGACTTCGATATGCTCTACCATTATGGATCCATTGATGATCTTTGGCTCGGCAACTGGGGAATTTTCCGTACCTTTGGGAGTCGGGTAAAACATTTGAAACCTTTACCCGACCGCCCGGAAATCCCATGGAGGGAAGAGCCTTTGCCGGAAAAAACGGGCAAAAGGCCACTGCCAGCCATAGTGGATAGGGTGGGCTATCCAAAAGGCTCAAAAGTCAGGAAATACGATGTCGTTGCACTCAACTCCAACATCTTTTATAACGATGATGGTGATCATGATCCATTTGGTATCATATTCGCCTTCAAGGAGGATGTGGAAGATATTTTATGTGGAAAGTTAAATCCGGAACCGCTAATCCTTCGGGCAAATGTCGGGGAGTACGTGGAGGTGACGGTAACAAACCTGCTGACGGGAATAGATCATCACAATGGCAGACATGGCTATCCAGATGTGCCCGTGGATGCATTCTTCCCGCCATCATGCCGCATCTCTTTGCATGCACAGCTGGCACAGTATGATGTAAGGCATTCGGATGGCGCAACGGTTGGCTTTAATTATGACCAAACCATCGGCCAAGGGGAGTGCAGAACCTATTATTGGTATATCGATCAACTTTTTGGTGCTGCAAATCTTTGGGATATGGCCGATATCCGAAATCATCGACATCATGGAGCATTCGGCATGTTAATAGCCGAACCGCTTGGAGCAAGTTATCTAGATGCCAAAACAAGAGAAGAAGTCGTTAAAGGAGAACAATTGATAGTCTCCGTTCCGATTTTGCCCGAGTTTCGGGAGTTTTGCCTTCTAATGCATGATGGTGTTAGATTACTAGATAAGAATGACAATTTGATCATCGATCCTCAAGTGCTATTTGAAGATGAGGATGAAGAAGAACGTCCTGATTTCGAAGATCAAGGATCTAGGGGATTCAACTACCGAAATGAAAGATTTAGCAATCGAATCAAAAAATTCAAGGATGTTCACAAAGTGTTCAGTTCGAAGAAATTTGGAGATCCAAGCACCCCAATTTTTTTGGCATACCCTGGAGACCCAATTACGATGAGGTTGACGTTCCCTGCCGATCGTGCGAGAGCCCATTCCTTTGCAATCCATGGCCATAAATTCCTTAACAGTGAAAGGGATATAAATTCAGCTGTTGTTTCAGTAGTGGATCATAATACAGTCGGATCGAATGATAATCTCCAACTATTTTATGGTGCAGGTGGATTCTTAAACAGACCTGGTGATTACATGTATCGTTCGGGCAACATTCGTTGGGATGTTGAGCTCGGCTTATGGGGTATAATGCGTGTGCTGAAAAGAAGGCATAAAGATTTGGCCCCATTAAAGAAAATCAAAGTAAGAGCAGGTAAAACACTTAGAGTTGATGCAATTCCGCAAAACAACAAGGACAATAATGAGTCCAGACGCACGATCAAAGCAAGGGTGAAAAGAAATATACAAGAAGAAAGAAAACTCGGGAATGAAGGTACAGCGTTATGGAAAGATGTATAAATTGCGGAAGTAATCCATGCAGATGCCATCAGCCTAAGGATTTGTTCGGTTCGCCCTTTCTTTGCCAAGGGCGCATACGAACAAGAAAATTTGCATCACCAAACAGCCCTTTAGATCAACAAGCATTGGATGACTTACAATCTTGTATCGATGGGGCAAATGACTTACTGCGTTCATTAGGTTCCAGGCCAGATGAAGAAAATAAGAGACAACTACAGCTTTATTTCCTCGAACTGAGGGGGGAGGTTGTAACCGTCGAAATTATATGCGAATTTGAAAGGTTCGATGTCGAGGAATCTTCCAATCTTCCGAATGACGATATGACAATCAAAAAAACAATTTGTCTGGATGGGAAAATTGCTACGGCCGGAAGAGATTTTTTGCAAGTGAATCAAAATGGCTCATCGGTTTTTATCCTCTACAAAAATCTCCTTTCTATAAGTAGGAAAGATTGTAAAGATGAGTTTGAGCTGGAGCCCGAGTTTATTGATGCAGAAAAAAATCTCAGAAGAAAGTTGGCTTTCAACTTTGGTGAATTTGTTGCAAAGAATCCAAACTTTCTCAATTTGTTTTTCGGAATTCCGTTATTCTATATGCTAAAGCAGTACTGTGGTAAAGAAGCAATTGCTTTTACAACGATGGGAATGGTCAAAGGGACAATAAGCGGGGTTGATATGGATCAAATCGTCCTTATAAATAATAGAGGGGAGATAATTATCAATCTTGGGGAGATTTGTTATATAAAAGTTATCAATCTAAAATAATTTGTATACAAATTACAATTATTGTGTCTTGCGAAACAGTCAAGATATTATATAATAAATTGACGTATTAAATTACTGATACCGGTAAACGTATTAATAATCGATCGTGTGCATCGTATGCAAACGATGTACACGGTTTTCTTTTCCTGTGGATTTCTTTGGTTTTAGGCAATTATGCTTTCTTGAAATTAGATGTTACATATTATATATTGACTCAATTAAAGAACATGCATCCTTCAACACAAATTGATAGCGCCTATCTTTTTTCGGGTCCGCTATATGATGCAAATATTATCAATATCTATAAATAGTCTTGACGTCTTAGTGTAAAATTTGTACACTGTGAACAATCAATTGTTTTTTCGGGAAATACAATTTTAATAGTAAGGATTTGGTGAAATGATTGTATGTAAATTTGGTGGTACATCCGTTGCTAACGCAGAACAAATTAAAAAAGTAGCAAATATAGTAAAATCCAATCCTGCAAGAAAGATCATTGCAGTATCAGCTCCAGGTAAACGTTTCGGCGACGATATTAAAGTAACGGATCTGTTAATCGAATTGGCTGATGCAGCACTTCATAATGGTAATGTAGTGCAAAAACTACAGGTTGTTGTGAACCGCTTTAAAGAAATTGCGGATGACCTTGGTCTCGACAATACAATCTGCGAAGTGATTGCAAAAGATATGCAAGAACGTATCGCATACGATAAATCAGATGAATTTGTATTCATAGATAATATTAAAGCCAGCGGGGAAGACAACAACGCGAAACTGATTGCCGAGTATTTCAATTCTATTGGAATGCCTGCAAAGTATGTAAGTCCGAAAGATGGTTTAGTATTGAATGATCCTCCGGAGCGTACGTATGCACTCCCTGAAACATACGATAATCTGAAAGATTTGGCGAATGGGGAAGAAATCGTTGTATATCCCGGATTCTTCGGCTATACAAAAGATGGCACTTTACGTACATTCGACCGTGGCGGCTCTGATATTACGGGGTCTATTTTGGCGGCAAGCGTTAGGGCGGATCTCTATGAAAACTTTACCGATGTTGACTGTGTGTTTTCGGCAAATCCTAAAGTTGTGAATGATCCTGTAGGCATTTCGGAAATCACTTACCGTGAGATGCGCGAATTATCATATTCAGGGTTTTCGGTATTCCATGATGAAGCATTGATGCCCGTATATAAACTGGGGATACCTGTTAATGTGAAAAATACAAATAACCCTGCTGCACCAGGAACGAAAATACTTCCAACACGTACCCTGACAGGACGACCGGTGACTGGAATTTCTGCAGATAGCAATTTTTCAATCCTATATGTTTCAAAATACCTCATGAACCGTGAAATTGGTTTCGGTCGTAAACTTCTTCAAATTATTGAAGAGGAGCGAATTTCATACGAGCATACACCTTCCGGACTGGATGATATATCTATTATTATTCGTTCAAATCAACTGACGGAAGAAAAAGAAAAAAGAATTGTATCACGTGTTAAAGAAGAATTGCATGCGGATGATGTTTACTTCCGTCATGGAATTTCGATGATTGTCATCGTTGGCGAGGGTATGCGCAACAATACTGGGCTTGCTGCTCGTGCAGCAGCGGCGATTTCCAGAACTGGTGCAAATATCGAGATGATTAACCAAGGATCTTCTGAAGTAAGTTTGGTATTTGGTGTTCTTTCCCAAACAGAAAATCAAATTCTTCGTGCACTATACGATGAGTTTTTCGCTCCCATTACAGTAGGCTAGGAAAACCCTGGCGCTGTCGGTAGGTTCTACAGTTTATGAGCTGTAGAACCTTTTTTTAATGTAAATCACATGTTTAAGGCTAATTTTCGAGTTATTTTAAATTAAGGGTTGTTGAAGCTTTAAAAAAGTTGAAATATCTACTACTATTATGAATGATAATGATGGATTGGGTGGGGATAGAATGAAAACATATACATATTGCCATCCGGAAGCAATCGAATATACGGGGGATATCCCGATTTTAAATGAAACTGGCGAGGTTGTTGCTTATTCCAGACGCATCTATGATAACTTTTTAAAAAAGCGATTTGATGAAATTTTTGATTTTCGATATTTTTTAAAATATGATGTGCTCGATTATGATGGTGAAAAGCTTTTTACGGTGAAAAAAATCAGTAGAAGAGGAAAGCTATGGTTCGAAGGAATTGAAGCTGAGACCAAGAAAAAATATATCATATCATACGAGAATTGGCGCATAGGGCTTCCGACACTTTATATTACAGACCACAAGATGAAAATCCAGCTTGAAAAAGAATTGGAAGATTGGTCAAAATTTCTGCTTAATCAAGAAGAGATAGCGCGATGGAAAGCTGAATATTGCGAAACTGAAGGGGAATTTCATATGACATTGCAAATCAATGACAACAGCCCAATTCAACAACCGCAGTTTTTTATAGCAATATGCCAGGCGACGTTATTTGTCGGGGCATAAGGAAGGGGATGTAGATATGAAGGTGATCTTTGTCATAACGGCAACCGGAGAAGAAGTGCTGGAAATGGTTTCAAATGATGTGGCTGGTTTGCTCGCTGCAGTCCAAGGGGAGAATGTGACATTCCCTTTTGGGAGCTTTAAATATGATTTTCATACTTTGGACCACTATTTAGAAGATTCTGTGTATCGACAGGAACTAGTCGTATATTTAAAGGGAGATAGCAATGTCGCAACCACGCTGTAAATTTGATTTGCAACGGCATTGATAGAGAGGTTTTTTGAAAGTGAGAGGGAATCGGTGATTCAGCTTTTTTTCATTGGCATTATACTTTATGCCATTTTGTTTTTATTGGCAAAAATGAATGTATTTAATGGGGTAACCCGTTTGCTTGCAGTGGTAAATTCTATAGTAATAATTGTTTGTGTTATTTTTATACTTGTAAAAACAGGGCTAATCCGAATGCTGGCAACGGCGATTAGCTTCCTGTTGATTAGATTGTCCGAGTGGATCAATTCGTTGATTTAATTAAATGAAAACCGTTTCCTTATGTATGGGACGGTTTTTTCTTGTTGACTGACTTTTTTCGGTACCGCTAAACATCAAGAAACCAAATGTGGTTTCAATGAGGAAATTGCTGTAAGATGGTAAAAAAGAAAAGGGTGTGAAAGAAAATGAAGATTTTATTTACTCGTTTAATTCAATCTCCTCTATTGGAGCAAATTTCTAAACAATATGAAGTAGTCATGTGGAATGAAGAAAATAGTGTCATGCCAAGAAATGAATTGTTGAAAGAAGTAGCGGATGCCGATGCTATTTTTACTAATTTGACGGACCGATTGGATGCTGAATTTTTTGAACATGCCAAGAGGTTGAAAGTTGTCAGTACGATGGCCGTTGGTTTCGATAACATTGATTTGCAGGAGGCAACAAAGCGCGGAATACCAGTTGGCCATACACCGGATGTATTGTCGGAAGCTGTGGCGGAACTTGCGTTGACACTGATGTTTGCTTGTGCCAGACGCGTCGTTGAAAGCATGCAATTTATTAAAGAGAACAAATGGGAAAGCTGGGGGCCTTATTTATTTGCAGGTCAAAAAATCTCGGGGGCCAAGTTGGGGATCATTGGAATGGGGCGTATCGGAAAAATACTTGCTAAGCAGGCAAAAGCACTAAATATGGATGTCATTTATACGAATCGACGTAGGGATGAGAAAGCCGAAAAGGAACTGAACGTTGAGTATCGTGAATTGGATAGCCTTTTAAAGGAGTCCGATTATGTAGTCATGCTCACTCCAGCTTCAAATGAGACCTACCACATGATGGGATATCGGGAATTCTCCCTGATGAAAGCGACAAGTATTTTTGTTAACGTTTCAAGAGGATCTACAGTAGATGAGGCTGGTCTATACCAAATTTTGAGAGAGAATAAAATTTTTGCGGCTGGTCTGGATGTTTTCGAAGTAGAACCAATTCAGCAGGATCACCCTTTGCTCTCATTGGATAATGTCATTGCGTTGCCGCACATTGGCAGTGCCACTAAGGAAACAAGGGATAAGATGGTTGAAATTGCATTAAAAAATATCTTGAATGGCCTAAACAATGAGCGATTATTGCATACAGTAAACAAAGAAGTGTACTAATAGTAGAGCTTCATCTTTGCGCATGTTGCCAATTCAGAATATTGGCAATAGCGAATAAAGTTATTTGGATTCTTTCAAATCGAAGTTATTTACTTAAGACTAAGAGTGTCTTAGAATAAAGACAGACTAGAAAAGTCCGTAAAAGGGGGAAAAGTAAGATGAAATTGAATGATTGGCTGAATAGTGAAATACCCAATATTTCAAAATCACTTGAGGATATACATAAAGATTATTTTTCGATTGATAAGACAATCGGTTTTGAAGGACAAGAGACAATTTATAGAATATTGCGGAATTTCCGTTCTGCGCTTTTCCCATGCTTGTGTGATAAAATCACATTTGATGAAACAAGGTTGAACATTACAATCGGCAACAATTTAAGAATGTCCGCTTTGAATCTTAAAGATCTAATTGAAAAGGTACTTCTGAATGATAGCGATACTCCATTGAATCAAATAACGTCAAGGGCTGAAGAGATTGTCATGAACTTGATCAATAAGTTCCCGGAACTTCGGAGAATGCTTCAAACAGATATCCAAGCAGCATATAACGGGGATCCGGCAACTACTTCAACGGAAGAAATCTTACTCAGCTATCCATCGATCCAAACAATGTCCATACACCGAATTGCGCATGAACTGTACAAAGAAGGTGTGCCAGTGATTCCAAGGATTATGTCGGAATATGCACATCAATTAACAGGCATTGATATTCACCCTGGTGCATCCATCGGGGAATATTTCTTCATTGACCACGGAACTGGGGTTGTTATCGGGGAAACGTGTACAATTGGTAAAAACGTAAAGATATATCAAGGCGTTACTCTAGGGGCAAAAAGCTTCCCGCTCGATGAAAACGGAAATCCTATCAAAGGGATCAAGCGCCATCCGAATATTGAAGATAATGTAGTTATCTATGCCGGTGCAACGATTCTTGGTGGAGATACAACCATTGGCCAAAATTCGGTTATTGGAGGGAATATCTGGTTGACGCAATCCGTACCAGAAAATTCACGAGTGTACCAATCTCAACCTTTACCCAATATTAAAAGTTAAATAACTTTACTAAAAGCCTGTTGGAAAATCCATTCCTGACAGGCTTTTTTTATAGCAATCCCATAGAGTTAAGAATTTTCTATGCCATGCCACCTTGATTATTGTCCATATTTTTAATTACATCTTTCATCGATAGCTTTTTAGAGTTGTTTTTTCCCGGATGCTCAACTGTAATAAGACCAAATTCCTCATCTTTACTGAAACGAACTTCTTCATTGGAAACATCTATTGGGCTTTTGCTTTTCGTGTTGAATTCGCCATTTTCTTGATTGTTTGTCATACATTCAGCTCCCTTCATTGACTAATATGAGTATTTTATATCAGCTTTATGTACTAAGTAACTTATATTAAGTAAAAAACTTCTTTATTTTATATCGGTTAATACGATATAATCTGTTTAGACGATATAAAAAGAGGTGTCTTATGGAGCTGAACAATTACTTTACAGATATTTATTACTATCTTCACCCAACACACGAACAGACAATTTCCCACCAAAGCATTCGGATATTGCAAATGATCCAGAAAGAACAGGAAGTTACTGTTCGCTTTGTGTCAGATGCGCTAAACATATCCCACAATACCGCGTCCGAACACGTGAAAAAGCTAGTGAAAAATGGATGGATCATTAAAAAACGGTGTAATGTGGATCAACGAAAAGTGATCTTGGAGTTATCGTCCAATGGGTTACTAATAGTAAAACAAAACACAGAATTAGATGAACTAAAATTACAAGCTGCTTTGAACAAGTTAAGTGAAACGGAAAAAAAGCAGGTGATGGATGCTTTTCGTTTACTAAGCGGGGCAGCAAAATGATGGTTTGGATGAAACTCTTAACCTCTGCTCTCATTATTGCAACTGTCACTGAATTAGCCAAAAAATTCCCTCTTTATGGGGGAGTGATTGCGGCACTGCCATTAATTAGCCTGTTAAGCATCTTTTGGTTAACAATCCAAGGAGAAACAGCCAAGCAAATTCAAACGTTCACTATGGGTGTCATTATCGGGCTGCCAGCCACAATTGTCTTATTGCTGGTAGTTTATATCATGATAAAACATTCATACTCCATTGTTTTGGCGCTGGTAGCTGGAATCATTGCCTGGAGTGTTTTTCTGGGGATTCAAAAATTGCTGTTCGAGCATTTCAATATTCACTTTTAGCGTGGAGGAAATAGACCCTCCAATTGAATAGTGTGGAATCCAACCCAAATAGATGATTGGATTCAAGCCTGCTAATTCATATGGGGGTGAATCGTTTATTGTTTGCTTTTCCATTGAGAAGCCAGCAGGGATACAGCTTCTTCAATTACGGCATATGGGATAGCTCCGTAGCCGATCATGACGCAATTATCCACCGGATTAAGCTGATAGGAGCTTGAAATGGGATCAAGAGCAATACCGACATCTTGGGCAAGTTTTATGGCATTCCATTCATTCAAAGATTTGGGTAACCTCAAGACGATATGAAGACCTGCATCATCTCCTATGATTTCATAATCCTCTCCTAGATGTGACAGAATACTTTCGATTAGCTTTTGTCTTTTTTTGCGATATAATGTCCTCATTTTGGCAATATGCTTTGTATACAAGCCATTTTCCATAAACTCCGCGATCACAGATTGATCAATTTTGGAGACGGTTGTTTTGTGATTGCTATAAAACGAATTAAACCCATCAACAAGAGATGTGGGTAAAATCATATAGCTGACTCTGATTGAGGGCATCAATGTTTTCGAAAATGTTCCAAAATAGATGACTCTTTGTAGTTGATCAATTTGTGCTAAAGGGGGAATGGGACTTCCTTTATAACGGAATTCAGAATCATAGTCATCCTCGATTAGAAAAGCATCGTTTTCTGTCGCCCATTTGAGTAAATCAATTCTTCTTTCAAATGGCATCACGCCCCCCAAAGGAAATTGATGGGCAGGGGTAATGTAGTAATACTGGCAGGCATTTTCCGGAATAGCCGCCCCTTTTTCATCAATGGGCACATATTGGATATTGAGTTGATTTTGTTGAAAAATTGCAGAGGCCCTCCTGAACCCAGGTTCTTCAATAGCTACATTCACGTCTCCGAAATACCTGCACAATTCATTTAGTTGATGTTGGGTACCGCTATACAGATAGATTTGCTCGACGTCGCAAGTGAAGCCTTTTGATTTTTTTATGTATAAGGCAATTTGCTCCCGCAATGACCATTCACCTTGCCATGATCCATTAGGTACAATGTCGGAGTTCAAATGTTTTTTATATAATTTTAACCAATCCTTTAAAGGGAACGCTTGCTGATCGACTTGCCCATTTTTAAAATTGTAAAGAATTTCTTGGACTGGTTGCTCCCTCTTTTTTTCCTCTTCATAAATCGGCTGCTCCCATTCCGAATCATAAGGGGATATGTAATAGCCAGACCGCTCTACGCTATAAATATATCCCTCACTTGCCAACTGCTCGTAAGATTCTTTTATCGTATGGATACTTACACTTAGATTTGTGGCGAGTCTTCTTTTGGAAGGTAGTTTTTGATGTGCGGCTAATGTTTGATTGATAATCCTCTGTTTGATCTGTTCATAAATATCCAGGTACTTTGGCTGTTTGTTTGAAAAGATAATGGGAATGTCCATATTTTGCCTCCTTTTTGGTATGGTTGAATGCTTCGTTTTTGGTACTTTTTATCGTATCAAATTTACGGTTAACTTGAAATAGGGAGGGAATAAAATGAAACCAATAATTCATCTAGAAAATGAAATAGTTCGCTTAAGACCTATACAGGAAGAAGATGTGGAAGGTATCCTGAATGCTGCAAACGATCCCGGGATCTGGGAGCATATGTCGGTGTCGTTATTAACAAAGGAAGCTGTTCAAAACTATGTTGAGAAGGCTATTAAAGAAAGGACGGCAAATCAATCCTATACATTTGTCATTGTGAAAAGTGAAACGAATGAAATTATAGGGAGTACATCCTTTTTGGATATAGCCGAAAACCATAAGAGGGTCGAAATAGGATCGACGTGGCTTGCTCCAAAATATTGGCGAACAGATATAAACACGAATTGCAAATATCTTTTATTAAAATATTGTTTTGAGGAGTTGGAGCTTAATCGAGTCCAAATCAAGACAGGGCACGAGAATATTCGCTCCCAGAAAGCAATCGAACGACTTGGGGCAACAAAAGAGGGTATCCTGCGCAATCATATGATCCGCAAAGAAGGAAAAATTCGGCATACGGTGATGTATAGCATCATTAAGGAAGAGTGGCCAGAAATTAAGGAGCGGTTTTTACAAAAGCTGCTGCAGTCAAATTAAAAATGGACTATTAGAGTACGTATAAGATAGTACACTCTTACCAAATCCAATCTGACTTCGAAATCTTATTCATCTGGAATGCTTCACAGGCCATGCGCCAGCTTTTACAAGGAGGGGGCGATAGAACAAAATTCACTAGTTTTCCCCTCCATGTAAAGTGGTACATACCAATCGATTATAAAAGACGGATATCCTTAACCAAGCTTGTGGTTTTTATGAGGTATTTTTGGGGCAGAACTTTTAGGTTGCCATAATTATTTGGAATTTATTAATAGCCATTACTCATTCTCCAATGGATTGGCTTCTTCTTTCTAATAGCAAGTTATCTTTCCAGATGCCATTTAGTTTACCGATTTTTTCACGGATGCCTACAATTCTAAAACCGTTTTTCATATGTAATTGAATACTTGCTTCATTGTCCGGAAAAATTTTGGCCTCCAAAGTCCAGAATCCTTCAGCTTCCGATTTTCGAATCAAATTAGTAAGCAGTAAATTGCCAATACCTTTCCCTTTTGCACCTGGGTGCACATAAATGCTCAACTCTCCAACGCCTGAATATACTTTTCTCGAAGATGCTGGAGTGAGCTTGCACCATCCCAGTACGAATGAGTCTTCTTCGGCAACCAAGGAGCATGAAGGATTTGCATTACCTAACCATAGTTCAAATGAAGCGGGGGATTGTGTTTCAAAAGTGGCCAACCCTGTCGCAATTCCTGCTTCGTAAATGACTTTTACTTGTTCCCAATCATTCTTTGTAACTTCCCGTATCCTGATTGACATAATACCTCCAAATGAATAATTAATATAATATATACTTGCATTATACAACTAAAATGTGTATAAATAAACCAAGAGGTGAAAAAATGGAAAACAAACGTGAAATTTTCCATGTGCTAACGAGAAGATTGGGTTTATTGGATAAAAATTGTTGTGCTGTAGGGAACTTTGAAATTTCGATAGTTCAGAGCCACATCCTTTATGAAATCGATAAACACTTTGAACCATCCATGCAACAAATAGCAGAAATACTGGCAATCGATATAACGACATTTAGCAGGCAAATTCAAACACTCGTTAAGATGGATCTTGTGAAGAAAACACCGTCAACGATTGACAAACGGGTATCAATTTTAAGCTTAACAGTGCAAGGGAAATTTGTGGCAACGAATATTGACCATTCGATGAATGCATATTTAGACGAGGTTTTTTCGCATTTGAACGAGTTTGAGAGAGAAACTGTTCTTCGTTCACTACAATTATTAAATGAAGCCATGTCTAAATCCTCTGTTTGTTGTAAACCGTTGTATTAAGCAAGAGAAATCTTGCTTTAATTTTTATCTAATAGTTGCAGTATGCAAGTAAAAATAACTGGGGGTTGTATAATGAACAATTTTGGAAAAAACAATGAGAAAGCAAGATATTATAGTACATCAAATTTAGAGGTTAGTTCTTCTGTGGTGAAACATGAAGACGGCAACAATCATTTGCCTGTGGCCGTCATAGGTGCGGGTCCCGTTGGATTGGCTGCAGCGGCTCATTTAGCCTATAGTGGCCAGAATTTTATCCTCTTGGAGTCCGGTTCTGGTGTCGGAAGCAACATAATCGAGTGGGGACATGTGCGTCTCTTTTCACCTTGGAAGTACAATATCGATAAAGTTGCCAAAAAGATGCTGCAAAAGATAGGGTGGCAAGTACCGTTGGAGGAGGAACTTCCAACCGGGAATGAGCTGGTGCAAAAATATTTAATTCCTTTATCAAATTTACCTCAAATTCAAAGGAATCTTCAATTGAATACTAAAGTCATCTCCGTAAGCAAAAAAGGTTTCGATAAAATGAAAAGTTCTGGTAGAGAGCAAACTTCTTTTATTCTCTATATTGTACAGGAAGGAAGCATCAGAAGAATCGAGGCAAAGGCCGTGATTGATGCTACAGGCACTTGGAAGCATCCGAACCCTGTGAATGCCGATAGCATTTGGACAACAGAAGAAAGAGAATTTGAAGATCGAATCTTCTATGGTATACCCAATATTCAAGGTCAACACCGTGAACGCTATATTGGCAAAAAAGTTGCCGTGGTGGGTGGTGGTCATTCAGCAATCAATACAATACTGGAGCTTGCGCAATTAGGTGACAATATCGAGATATACTGGGTGATGAGAAAGAAAAATGTTGAGCTTGCTTATGGTGGGGAAGAAAAAGACGAACTCAAAGCTAGGGGAGAATTAGGAAGTCGTATCCACCAACTAGTTGATAGTGGCCAGGTAAAAGTGTATACGCCGTTCATGATTCATAAGTTAGACCGAAAAAACAATGGCATTGAACTAAGGGGAGAATATAAAGGCAAAGATTTTACTCTTTCAAAAATTGATGAAATCATTACGAATACTGGGAGCAGACCGGATTTCTCATTTTTGAGGGAAATTCGATTGAATGTGGATTCAATTACCGAAAGTGTCGGGGCACTATCCGCTTTAATCGATCCTAATCTTCATAGTTGTGGCACAGTTCGCCCTCATGGCGAAGAAATACTAAGACAGCCAGAGAAAAACTTTTATATTGCAGGAATGAAAAGCTACGGCCGTGCGCCAACATTTTTAATGGCTACAGGTTACGAGCAAATCCGCTCAATTGTTTCTTATCTTTCAGGCGATATCGAAGCTTCAAGGAAAATAGAACTTGAATTGCCAGAAACGGGTGTTTGCAGTATCAACTTGGAAAATAAATTCAACTCGACTTGTTGCAGTTGATTGGGAGGCAACTATCATGGTTGTTAATAATGGAGGCAACTTATCGAAGGAATATTTCATTGCTTATCTCAAACTTATCATGATTGCAAAGAACTGTTCATTCGACGAAGCGCAAAAATTTATTGTGGAACATTTCTTTAATGGTGACTTAAATTCATTAGGAGAATATAGCTGTTCCAATTATTTGAATGCTGCTCGTGAATTGCAATCGATAAGGAGATGTTTCTTAGCCCCGGGTAAATGATAATGGGTTTTAGAAGCTATAGAAAGCAGTTCAGTTCCTGTGAATACAAGGTTTAATTGCCGATAGAATCTGGCCAGAAATAATAAAAACCCGGAATAAATTCCGGGTTTGATTACACTTACATCATGTTATCCACGACACACTGCCTCGCTTTCGCATAGAATCTTAAGATAAACCTAAGAAAACCGTGCTTTAGCTATTCAGTTCAATGTTCTTTAGTAAAAACAATGAATCCCAGTCATCGGGTTAACCCTCCTAATCATTGGAGTTGAAGTGAAATCATTTATAGTATAGGCCGATTGAAAATTTCTATACATTTTTTTATCACAATTAAAATAGGTGAAAATGGACATGATATTTATGGTAATCTACTTGTATTATGCAGTACCATTTCAAATTAATGCTGTCTTGAATCCAAAACATGAGGTGTAGTGAATGATATTAGGTGTACATGCTTATATTCGGCTGAATGGCAACGCGAACGAAGCGATACGATTTTATGAAAACGCACTAGAAGCCGAAAATTACGGGGTTCAAACATATGGTGAGTTGCCTGAAAATCCACATTTCCCTCTGACGCAGGAAGCAAAAAATCGTGTTATTCATGCACAATTAAAAATCAATAACTCCTTTCTGATGCTGTCTGATATTTTGCCTAACCAACCATACCAACCCGGTTCACAGGTGGAGGTGGCAATTATTCTGGAGGATATTGAAAAGTCGAAAGAGGTTTATGGAAAGCTTCTAGAAGGCGGCGAAGAAATCATGCCCATTCAGGAAACTTCCTGGAGCCCCGCATATGGACAATTAAAAGATAAGTATGGTGTGACATGGCAAATTTCCACAATTATAATTAGCTAATTAACTATCGAAAATGGGCTTCTTTTTTTGAGTGGCCTTTATTTAGGAAGGAAGTGCAGATAGATTGGATGCAAAAACAATTTTGGCGGAATTAGAAACTCTGGGCAAGGAAAGAACGAAAAAAACTTACATAAGTAATGGGGCACATGAACCTCTATTCGGTGTGGCAACAGGTGCAATGAAACCACTTGCCAAAAAGGTCAAAAATGAACAGGATTTAGCCGAACAGTTATACGCCTCGGGAAACTATGATGCCATGTATTTTGCGGGTATGATTGCCGACCCAAAAATCATGACTGAAAACGATTTTGAGCGATGGATCGATGGTGCTTATTTTTATATGCTGTCAGATTATGTAGTGGCAGTCACATTGGCTGAGACCAATATAGCACAAAAGGTGTCGGATCATTGGATAGAAAGCGGGGAAGAGCTTCGAATGTCGGCAGGCTGGAGTTGTTATTGCTGGTTATTTGGAAATCGTTCGGACTCTGAATTCGATCCAATCAAAATCACCAACATGTTGGAGCAAATCGAAAAAACAATCCACAACTCTCCCGAACGCACAAAAGCTTCGATGTGTAATTTTGTATATACTGCCGCAATTTCATACGTACCTGTCCATGAAAAGGCGGTTGAAATCGCAAAATCAATTGGAATTGTTGAAATCAAAAGGGAAAACAAAAAGAATAGTTTGATTGATACTTCCGCAAATATTCAAAAGGATCTTGATCGCGGAGCACTTGGCTTTAAAAGAAAGTATGTCCGCTGCTAGGTTGGCATAATAATATTATGTAAACAAAAAGTCGGTACAAAAATTAAGCATTCAAGAAGAGTATGAGATTCTTGAATGCTTTTTTAGTTCTATTTAGAATGTATTATTTGCACGCGACCAATTTGTCCGTCCGTTAGCCTCACTTTAATTCCGTGTGGATGGTTGGGTGAATTGGTTAGAATGTCTTTCACAATACCCCTTGTGAGAGTTCCGGTTCTTTGATCCTTTTTAAGAACGATATCCACGGCGGTACCAGGTTGTATATCTTTACGATTTTGCCCGTTCATTAAACACCCATTTTTCTACGGGTATTGCTGGCTTTTTTAGTTTGCTGACTTTTCATTTTTTGGCTAGATAAGTCGGTTTTCATTTTACCCTTACCACTGTTGGAGTTGTTCTTTTTATTCTCAAGCTGCTGCTTTACAAGCTCCTGCAAACTTTTCTTCTTCGGCGCTTCATTTTGATTATTTTCTGACATAGGTTTTCCTCCTTTTGGTAGCTAGTCAGTCAAGTATAATCTATTTTCACGCCTTTGGAAAGAAAGGACACAAGCTAAATCTTCAATGTAAAAAAGAAGATTGTCCAAAAGAAGGGACTTATTCGAAAAATCATGAAGAGGAGCATTGTCTAATAGAAGAGAGCTAATGGACAAATCTTCAATGTAAAAAAGAAAATTGTCCAAAAAAAAGTGTCTATTAGACAAATCGAGAAGAGAAGCAAGGAAATTGTCTAATAGAAGAGAGCTAATGGACAAATTTTCAATGTAAAAGAGAAAATTGTCCAAAAGAAAGTGTCTATTAGACAAATCGAGAAGAGGAGCAAGAAACTTGTCTAATAGAAGAGAGCTAATGGACAAATTTTCAATGTAAAAGAGAAAATTGTCCAAAAGAGGTGTCTATTAGACAAATCGAGAAGAGAAGCAAGAAACTTGTCTAATAGAAGAGAGCTAATGGACAAATTTTCAATGTAAAAGAGAAAATTGTCCAAAAGAAAGTGTCTATTAGACAAATCGAGAAGAGGAGCAAGAAACTTGTCTAATAGAAGAGAGCTAATGGACAAATTTTCAATGTAAAAGAGAAAATTGTCCAAAAGAGGTGTCTATTAGACAAATCGAGAAGAGAAGCAAGAAACTTGTCTAATAGAAGAGAGCTAATGGACAAATTTTCAATGTGAAAAAGAAAATTGTCTAATAGAAAAGCTTTGCAATTTCGCAACCAGCGATTAAAAAGCACTTAAAGATCTTAATGGAAGAAGGACTTATTAAAGAAAGAAAAAATGGAAAATATCGAGTTTACTCGTTGAATCGAACCTCGCTTCAATCTGCCTACAATGAAATGCTGCAATACATCGGTGATTTATTGGATGATCAACTTGTAAGTTTAAAAAATTATGTGGAAAAAGGGGAGTTTCCGGATGAACAACAGTAAGAAATCCGTAATGAGACAGATTGTAGTTGATGCACCTTTGGAAAAAGTATGGGATGCATTGACAAAGCCCGAGCATTTAAATCGGTGGTACACAAAAAATGCCGAAATTGATTTTCGCATAGGTGGCAGAGGGTACATGAATCATGGATGGGGAGCCACAACAGAAGGAATATTTACAGAAATCGATCCAATGAAATTTTTTATTCTTCAAAATGTTGATGGAGATTTTACTACCATTACTTCTTTGCAGAAAGTTGAACATGGCATTCAAGTAACGATTGAATATAAAGCTTCTTTTATTGGCGAGATGGAGCTATCGGATATCGAGAATATGTTGTTTGGTACAGGTCAATTTTTGCAAAACTTGAAAAGTGTTTATGAAACAGGCATCGATCACCGAGCGAACTACTGGAAAGCGTGGATTGGCATTATTCACACAACTGATCATGCCATTGAAGGGACTAAAGTTGTGGAAGTGAGGGAAGGATCGGCTGCCGCCATTGCAGGAATTGTTGAAAATGATATAGTTGTTGGAATTGATGGGGTGGCGATTTGGGACCATGCATCTTTTGAAAGAGCCGTAAATGAAAAAGCGCCTGATAGCACGGCAATTCTAACAATCCGGAGAAATAAGGAGAAACTACAGGTAGGATGTAGGGTTGAGGCGTACCCAGTCACTTACTGATTTTTACTATGTAAATAAGCAGCAAGTAAAAACAATGATGTGGCTATATTGCAAAACAGTGGAAACCTGAAAAAGGTTTCTTTTTTAGGAATACTCGCATGTAACTTTATTCCATATCATTCGTTTATAAATATAACGAATCAGAGTACAATTCAGCTAATTGAAAACATTGCTTTCCTGATTTTTCCCTGACACTGGTTTGTGATTTTTGAATGAAGTCTATGTAAGAGCTTCAGAGATAGACTGAGTTTTTGGAGGTACTATGAATCTTGTATTAAACGTAATTGGCTTTCTCATATTCATCGCTACAGGATTGTTGTATCTAATTTTAATCTTAAAGCTAATTCTGTTCTTTTTTAAGAAGCGGGATTTTCCCAAAAAGATGTTACTGGCTTCATTAAGCGGGACCGTCGTGTTTTTTTGCATTTTTGTCTATACAAATTACTTCTTCACTTTTGGCAATCTAAAAGGAGAACCGTTTTGGTTCCCCGTGGCTTCGCCGACGGGGCAATATACAGCCAATGCTTTTGCCAAGCCATATGGCGGAGCAACTGGGGGGGTAAAGATATGGGTTAACGTCATCCATCATGAAGAAAATGATCGCGTCCAAACGGTCTATTATAGTGAAGCAAAAGGTCATTTTTCAATGAGTTGGAAAGGGGAGGAGGTCCTTTCAATCAGCCATGGAGGGCAAAATTATCCGGATTCCGATAGGAGCATTGAATTGAAAATTGGCAAAGAAATTTACCATGAAAATGGATTGGCATGTACGAGTCTAATAATGGAAGATGAATATGAGGAATGCTATCAAAATCAATAAAAGGGTACTAAAAGCAACAAGTAATATAGGTTACTTGGAAAAATATATTGACTTACCCCATTATTTTCTATATTATTATGTAGAATAAAATGCCCGAACGAATCGGGAGAGGTTCATAGCTGATACCCTCTATAAAAAACTATGGAAACATGACATTATGCCATGTCCATAACAGGACGTGGCTTTTTTTCGTTTGTTGCCTATTTTTTTATAACGTTGGTTGTAACCTCTCTTGCTAATTGTTGGGAAACATTATCAAGGAGGTTTTTTTATGTCAGGCCGAAAAGATACAGAAGGCTTAAATGATTTAACATTATTGGGGAACCAAAAGACTCAATATGCGACTGATTATGCACCGGAAGTTTTGGAGGCTGTGGAAAGTCTGCATTCGAACCGTGATTATTTTGTGAAATTCAACTGCCCGGAATTTACTAGTCTTTGCCCGATTACAGGGCAGCCTGATTTTGCCACGATGTACATTTCATACATTCCCGATCAAAAAATCGTGGAAAGCAAATCATTGAAACTGTATTTATTCAGTTTCAGAAACCACGGCGACTTCCATGAAGACTGCGTAAATATCATTATGAATGATTTAATTAAACTGTTGGATCCAAGGTACATTGAAGTTTGGGGTAAATTTACACCACGTGGAGGAATCTCTATCGATCCATGGTGCAACTATGGAAAGCCTGGGACGAAGTATGAAGAAATGGCGGATTACCGATTGATGAATCATGATCTGTATCCGGAAAAAATCGACAATCGTTAATTAAATAGTCCTTCTTACAAGAAGGAAGAGGTTTTAGCTACCCTCTTAAAAAAACTAAGAAGAAACAGCATTTCTCTTAGAATGCTGTTTTTTTCATGAAAAAGGAGTTTTATAGGATGAAGCAAGAAAAAGCCGTCGTTGTATTTAGCGGTGGCCAGGACAGTACGACGTGTCTGTTTTGGGCAAAAGAACGTTTTTCAGAAGTAGAAGCAGTGACTTTTGATTATGGCCAAAGACATCGACTTGAAATCGAATGTGCAAAAGAAATTGCGAAGGAACTAGGTGTGAAGCATCATATTCTGGACATGTCCCTTTTAAGTCAACTGGCACCAAATGCGTTGACGAGAAATGACATTTCCGTGGCTGATGGAGAGAATGGGGAGCTGCCGTCTACTTTTGTCCCTGGTCGAAATTTACTTTTCATGTCATTTGCAGGAGTTTTGGCGAGTCAAGTAGGAGCAAAACACATCGTTACCGGAGTATGCGAAACAGACTTCAGCGGATATCCAGACTGTCGCGACATTTTTATAAAATCCTTGAATGTGACGCTCAATCTATCAATGGACGAAACCTTTGTGATCGAGACGCCACTAATGTGGCTGAACAAAACCGAAACATGGGGTCTCGCTGATGAATTGGGTGCACTCGATTTTGTACGTGAAAGAACATTAACTTGCTATAACGGTGTAATAGCAGACGGATGTGGACATTGTGCTTCTTGTAAATTACGTCAAAAAGGTCTAGAAACGTATTTAAGCACTCAAAAGGAGTTAAGTAATGGGTGAATTTCGAATTGTCGATCAACTGCTGAAAATAGATGTTGATATAGAACGTAGTCAATTAAAATATCACTCTGAAGCAAGACGGGGAATGGATGGGCTTTGAGTAAAAATCCCGTAATCGAGATTTTGGACCGGCCATTCAAAGTGAGGAAATGGGCGTGGGACAGAAGGCGATACATCTCGGATACCCAACACTTCCTTTTTACCTTCAAATTGGAAATGACAACATTGCAAACATTGACACCGAGCATTTGATCAATCACTTGTTGAAAAAATACGAATTACTGGTGGACAAAGTAGTGACTAGTGAGTACTTAAAAAATGTTAGAGTTTTGCCACAGCTGCATACGCTTATTTGCGGAAATCAAAGAGGCGTCTAAATAATATGTAAATTATGTAAGGAGAGACATATGAGAATTTTATTTTATTTATTATCAATTGTGATTGCCAACGTAGTCACTGCACGATTTGCTCCTTTGGAATTTGGCATGTTTATCGTTCCTATGGGGACATTATTTGTTGGAGCAACTTTCATTTTCCGAGATCTTGTGCAAAATAAATATGGCCGCGGTAAAACCTATGTATTTATTTTTACTGCTTTATTACTATCGGCCTTAGTTTCCTATTTCTTGGGGGACACTTTAATGATTGTTGCGGCATCGGCACTATCATTTTTAATTGCGGAAACGGCTGATACAGAAATTTATACTCGACTAAAACTGCCAATGGCATGGCGAGTATTTTATAGCGGTATTGTGGGAGGGCTATTGGATTCGGTTGTTTTCGTTATTGTCGGATTAAGTCCGCTTGGCGCAGGGTTCCTGCCATGGGAAGCCGTTCCAGCAGCTATTGTAGGGCAAGTAATCGTAAAAACGGTTATTCAAATGTTTGGTGCATTAATGTTGAATCAAATTCATGGGATGAAGAAGAAAGATATAATTACAGGGTAAAATAAATTAAATAGAACAACCTCCTGTCTTTCCTGAAGGAGGTTGTTCTATTTAATTTGTATTTTTCCTTCAAAGTAAATAGAACTGTAACTTATTCACAAAAAATACCAAGCTTTTAAATTATTATTTCCACTAAGTTTATATCCAATGTAGATAATTCTAGTATTATACAACTTCATTTATCGGACATTTTTCGTACATTTAGATAATAAGGGACATTGTATGTTTCGTTCATTTACACTGATTCAAAATTTTTAGATGGATAATTTATCCTTGATAAACCGTAATCATTACTATATAATACAAAACGTAATAATTACGATTTGTAAATACTTAATAGAATATGAGGAGGTTTCTATGAAATCTATTAATGGGAAGAAAGGGTACAAATTTTCTAATTTAGCGAGTTTCCCTAAATTATGTGTAAATCAATTACTTAAAGTTGGGTTTTTTCTGGTAAGTATTTGCATATTAAGTGCATGTACTGGTTCTTCTGAAGGTGCAATGGAAGAAAATTCTACAGAGAAGCATATTAATTTTCTCTATAATTTTGCTACAAATTCTTTGGATCCACATGTAGATTCAAGCTATGTTCCACTAAGAGCTGGGATAACGGAAACCTTAGTACGATTAGATGAAGAAAATTTAACTGTTGCCCCTTGGCTTGCCCAAAGTTGGGAAGGTGAGGATGGTCTAAATTGGACAATCAAACTTCGTGAAGATGTTACATTCCACAACGGTAAAAAAATGGATGCAGAAGCGGTAAAAGCTTCACTTGAACGGGCACTAAAAGAGAGTGTAGCGATTCAAAATGCTCTTAAAATAGATAAAATCGAAGCGGACGGGTATACATTACATATTTCTACGAAGGAACCTTTTCCTGAATTCATATCTGAGCTAGTAAACCCAAATGTTGCAATTATTGATGTGACAGAACCGGATATTATCAATAAACCAATCGGTACCGGACCTTTTGTATTAAAGTCATTTTCACCAGGCAGCAAGCTGGAGCTTGATCGATATGATGATTATTGGGACGGAGCTTCCAACCTCGATTCAGTCACGTTTTCTTTTAATGAGGATGCAAATGCTCGTTCCCTTGCTTTGAAGTCAGGCCAAGTCGATATTGTTTACCGTCCAGAACTTGAGAGTTTGGAATCGTTAGAAACACTAGATGGAGTTAAAGTGGAATCAACTGCCACGTTCCGTGTTCATCAAATGACAATGAATATGGAGAGAAAAAGCATACAAGATATAAATGTTCGTCGTGCTATTGATGCCTTGATTGACCGCCAAAAAATTGTAGATAATATTCTGTTAGGTTATGCTGAACCTGCCGTTAGCCCGTTTTTACCTTCCTTGCCATTTGCTCCTTCCCATGAGCAAAGAGAAACTGGAGCAGACATTGCGATAAGGTTTCTAGAGAAAGCAGGTTATTCGCTTGAAAATGGAAAAATGCAAAAAGATGGGGAACAGCTGAAATTTACCCTATTAACATATAGTGCCAGAGCAGATTTGCCATTAATCGCTCAAGTGTTTCAATCCGATGCGAAACAAATCGGGATTGATGTAGAAATTCGTCAAATTGATATTCCCGAAGAATATATGGCGAGTAACCGGGATTGGGATTTAGCAACCTATAGTAATTTAACAGCTCCACGAGGGGATGCAGGTTATTATCTAAATGCAACCTATCATCCAACGGGTGCGCTTAACTTTAGTGGTGCTCATGAGCCTGAACTTACAACAATCATCGACAAACTTAACCAAACCGTAGGCCAGGAACAACGAGCGGTACTTGCAGAGCAGGCGGCAGATTATGTTCATGAAAACGTGATTAATACATTTGTATTGCACCCATCTACTATTGTTGCCTATAACGAAAAGAAAGTTAAGAATTGGGTGACAACAAGAAGCGAATATTACATGATTACAAATCTATTGGATGTGAAGTAGATGTTGCGAGTGCTTACTCGAAAATTTCTTGAAATTTTAATTTTCATGTTATTTATTACATTTGTTAGTTTTTTAATTGTTCGACTGGCTCCGGGAGATCCTGTTTTGACTATTTTGAATGTTGATGAGCTATCTGTTAATCAAGAGCAAGTTGAGGCTTTAAGGGAAGAAATGGGATTCAATGAACCAATGCTCGTCCAATATGGAATTTGGCTGCAAAAATTTATTCAACTGGATTTCGGAGTATCTTATGTAACAGGTCAGCCTGTAATGGAAATGATTTTAACCGGCTTGCCCGCTACGATGGAATTAGCAATTGGAGCATTGCTTGTAATGCTAGTTATATCGATACCTCTTGGGTCCCTATCCGCCTTATACCGCAATAGCTGGATTGATCAATTTGGGAGGACGCTGTCAGTTCTTGGGGCAGCCATCCCAAGTTTTTGGCTTGGACTTATTCTTATTGAACTATTTGGTGTCCGTATAAACTGGCTGCCGACTATGGGAAGAGATGGGTTCACTTCTTTAATTTTACCGTCATTGACACTTGGCCTGGCTATTTCAAGCGTATATGTCCGTTTGATTCGTTCTAGCCTGCTAGATTCGCTCAGTCAGGAATTTATCCGTGCAGCAAGAGCACGAGGCATATCGGAAAAGCGTATTTTTGTATTGCATGCATTTCGGCATAGCCTCCCACCGGTCATCACTGTTTTTGGGGTTAGTCTAGGCAGTCTGATCGGCGGGGTTGTAGTAGTTGAAGTATTGTTTGCATATCCAGGCTTAGGAAAACTCGTCGTTGATGCCATACGTCAACGCGATTACCCGGTTATACAAGGATATATTTTAATCATGGCCATTATTGTTTTTGTTGTAAATGCATCTGTGGATTTATCCTACAGATATTTAAATCCCGAAATGAAGCTGAAAGAAAGGGGGGACTAGATGATGAATGGATTAACTTTGCGATTACCTAAATTGAAAAGGTTGAGTTGGCGGGGAATCGCGGCATTAATAGGCTTAATCATTATCTTAATAGTTGTCATCTATACTTTTGTCTTTTTGCGACATGATCCAAATTTAACAAACCTCGATGAACGCCTCCAAAATATGAGCATCCAGCACCCATTTGGCACAGATCAGCTTGGAAGAGATGTCCTGACTAGGCTATTGCTTGGTGCTCAGCAAACGATTGGTTATAGTTTATTAGCGCTCTTTGCCGCCATAATTATTGGGGTCCCCTTTGGTCTTATTGCGGGATATAAACGAGGGGTGATCGATCGTGTATTTATGCGTGTTGGAGATGGCTTTTTAGCCTTCCCAGATACGATTGTTGCAATCGTTCTAAGTGGATTGCTTGGGCCAGGTATCGGTAATTTAGTGCTTGCTATTATTATGATTAAATGGGTGAGTTATGCGCGACTTGTACGCAGTACGGTTTTATCTGAATCCCAAAAGGAATATGTACTAGTTGCTCGTACTAATGGCTTATCTCCCTCAAAGATTATACGCAAGCATATACTGCCCCATATCGTGGGACATGTGCTTGTCCTTGCAAGTCTTGATCTTGGTAAAATTATTCTGCTTATTTCAGCTTTTTCATACATAGGTCTTGGTGTACAGCCCCCAACACCTGAGTGGGGAGCAATGTTAAATGAATCACGACCGTACTTTCAGTCGAGACCTGAACTTATGATATACCCGGGATTAGCTATTGTGGCGGTAGTGTTATTAACGAATATGGCAGGCGATTATCTACGTGATCATTTTGATGTAAAAAAAGAGGTGCAGTAGTGATTTTATCGATAGAGCAAGTTTCAATAAGTAGTAGAGAAAATAAAATAGTGGATAACGTATCACTTTCTGTAGGTGAAGGTGAATGGTTTGCGATAGTGGGACAAAGCGGCAGCGGAAAAAGCTTGCTGTCACAGGCGATTGGGCAGATGCTTCCTACAAACTTGAAGGTAGAAGGAAAGATCCATTTTAAAGGGTCGGAGTTGCTTTCATTATCAAGAAAGCAATTTCAAACGATTCGCGGGAAAAAAATAGCCTATATTTTTCAAGACTATCAAAGTTCTTTTACACCATTCAGAACGATTGGCCAGCATTTTGATGAATACTTAAGGACCCATGGCGTATCCGATGCTAAAAGAAGAAGGATTGAATCGATTTATGCATTGGGTTCTGTTGGATTAGATGAGAATCTATATAAAAAGTATCCATTTCAGTTAAGTGGGGGTCAGCTTCAGCGAGCATCAATCGCAATAGCACTCACGTTATCACCGGACCTATTAATTGCTGATGAAATAACAACCGCACTTGATAGTGTATCCGGACATCGAGTCTTAGAGTTGCTTGCCAAAAAACAAAAAGAAACAGGCTGTGCAATTTTATTTATCACACACGATTGGCGTCATGTCAGACGATATGCGAACCGTTTAGCTGTCATGAAGGATGGGGAAATTGTTGAGTCTGGCGGAAAACACCGTATTCTTGATCATCCTAAGCATGAGTATACAAAACAGTTAATCGAAGCTGCACCTATACTGGGTCAAGGTCTTCCATCAGGTTTGCAGGAGGTGGAAAAAAGATGAGTTTACTTACTATAAAAGAACTAACCAAATTTTATCAAGCTGATAAAGTAGCGGTCGACCATGTGTCATTTCACCTTAACAAGGGAGAGTGTCTTGGTCTTGTTGGGGAGAGTGGTTGCGGCAAAAGCACATTGGCTCGTTGCTTATTGCGGATTGAACCCATTGATAGCGGGTCAATTTTTTTTGAAAATGAAGCAATTGAAAACCTGCATGCTCGGAATTTATTTCCCTATCGTAAAAAAATGCAAATTGTGTTTCAGAACCCAACGGCCGCGTTAAATCCAAAATTAAAAGTGAAAGATTCATTGATTGATCCATTTATCCAGTTTAAGAAGGAACTTAGCCTTAGCCATTTCTCCTACACATCCACTGATGCTTTTGTAAAACAACTTCTGGAAGCTGTTGAGTTGCCTGCTGATTTAGCACATAAATACCCGCATGAATTAAGTGGTGGACAAAGGCAGCGCGTAACGATTGCTCGTGCTATCAGTATTGAACCGGAACTTATTGTTTTAGATGAGCCAACTGCAAGCCTCGATGTAATTTCACAAAAGGCAGTGCTTACATTATTGACGGAGCTTCGTGAAACTTTAAATCTCTCTTATTTGTTTATCTCCCATGACCTTGCTGCTGTGAGTCAAATGTGTCAACGTATACTTGTGATGAAAGAATGTCGACTGGTAGATCAATTTAATACTGACCGATTATTCGATAATGAGCGTCATTCATATACAAAAGAACTTATTTCAATCTTTTAGGTTAAGAAAAAATGTTTTCAGAAAACGAATAAGCAAAAAGTGGAACAATTAAAATATCTCCACTAATCTATTTGTTAGTTATATTAGTTAAAGGTTAAGAGGGAAACGACAGATGAAAAAAGTTATGGAGGTGTTCTGATGAAACACCGTACCTACCTTGCCCTAGCAATCCCACTTACCATCTCGACGATTACCACACCATTGCTTGGTGTCGTGGACATGGCTGTAGTAGGCCAGCTAGCCAATCCGGCTTATATCGGAGGCGTAGCTGTCGGAACAGTCATTTTTAATACACTCTATTGGTTGTTTGGATTTTTAAGAGTTAGTACATCCGGTTTTGCTGCTCAAGCGGAAGGGGCAAATGACGTAAAACAACAGATATTAGCGCTCATTAGGCCTTTATATATTGCTCTGATAGTAGGAATGGTTTTTCTAATTCTTCAGTTGCCAATTCTAAAAGCAACTCTTGCTTTAATGAGTCTTGATTCTAATGTACTTCAATTCGCAACAGAGTATTATTCAATTAGGATTTGGGGAGCACCATTTGCATTGGCAAATTATGTCGTGATGGGCTGGCTGGTTGGAAAAGCTCGTATAAAACTAACGGTATCACTTCAGATCCTTATGAATCTAATAAACATTATACTTGCTATTGTGTTTGTGAAAGTCTTCTCTTGGGGAGTATCCGGAGTAGCTGCTGCCACTCTTATAGCAGAAATAGCAACGGTTATATTAAGTATGTTAATAGTAATCAGGTTGCTTCCTCAATCTTTTCGCTTTCCTTCCTATAAAGAGATCCTGGATCCAAAACCCTTTAAAAAAATGGTGGCAATGAACCGGGACTTGATGATGAGAACTTTCTGCTTGCTTGTCGTCTTTAATCTATTTACAGCCAAAGGAGCCGAATTTGGGACAGAGGTGTTAGCTGCAAATGCTGTACTGATACAAATTCATTACATGATGGCATACACTTTTGATGGTTTCGCCAACGCCTCGAGTATATATGTTGGTAAAGCAATTGGATCGCAGGATGAAAATTTGTATAAAAAAACAGTGTCATTGTCTATCCAGTGGGCCTTCATTTCCTCCCTTTTCATTACATTTGTATTTTATTTATGTAAAGGGTTTATCATGCCGCTTTTTTCCAAGACGCAGAGTGTCCTTGAGCTGACGGCCACCTATGAGTTATGGATATTATTATTCCCCATAACTGCCTGCTTGGGCCTCGTACTTTATGGTGTGTTTACCGGTGCCACAGAAGCAAAACCTATTAGGAATTCAATGATTTATGCTTTAGGTGTTTTTCTATTAATTTTGCTCGTATCGTTACCGACGCTTCATAATCATGGGCTCTGGTTGTCCTTCATAGTATTTAGTTTAGGTCGATCCATCTTTCTAACTATGTACCTGCCAGCATTGAATTACAAACTCTTTCCTTCTGTGCAGGAGCAGAAGAAAGCATCCAAGACATTTTAAATATGTAATTTCATCGTGAAGGAAATTGAAGTCTTATCTAGAATCTATTATTACATAGCGATTGACCATCCAGAGAAGTCCGCAGAAGCTAGCAAATAAAGAAAAAGATACGGAGGATTTAAATTGATCTCTACAGTTGACGGAAATGTAATTGTATTCGAACGTGAATTTGATGCTTCAAAGGCTCTTCTTTTTCAAGCATTTTCAGAAGAGCAACATCTGAAAAATTGGTGGGGACCTCGTGGTTGGATACTATCACATTGTCATATCGATTTTCGAGTGGATGGCATCTGGCATTACTGTATGAAGTGTGTTGACGAGAATTTAGGTGACTTTTATGGCTTCGAATCTTGGGGAAAGGGAGTCTACCAAGAAATTGTGCAAGATGAAAGAATCGTTTATATCGACTATTTTTCGGATGCCGATGGAAATGAAGTTGAGGGAATGCCCTCAACATTGAGCACTTTAATATTTCAAGAGATTGACGGAAAAACGAAACTGATTAACCGTGCGGAATACCATTCTGCAGAAGCGCTCAAAACCGTTTTGGATATGGGCATGGAACAAGGTATCATTGAAACGTGGAACCGTTTAGGTGAATATATATCTTCAATAAAATAATCGATGAAAAGCAATCCATCTAGTAGGGTTGCTTTTTTATCGTTACGTAAATTGTTGAATAGTGAGACGATAACCAATTACATGAAAAAATAAGAGCATATATTATAAAGATTCTTTATGGAGGTTATTATGGAGCAGTCATATAAAATAGCGATTATTGGCGGGACGGGGAAGGTGGGACGTCATATTGCCAAAAGAGCGCTGGAAAATGGCCATCATGTACGTATGTTTGTTAGGAATCCGGATAAATTAACTTTTAAGGATGCCAGGGTCGAAATTGTAAGAGGGAATGTTGAAAATCAGGAGGATATTAAAAACCTGCTGCACGATTGCCAAGTGGTCATTAATACTTTCGGTCAGCCCCTCAAAGAAAAGCAGATTTATAGCAGTGTAACGAAAAGTATACTTGAGGTCATGGCTGATTTGAAAATCCCGCGATATATCGGCGTCACGGGCGGATCACTAACAATTGAAGGTGATCGAAAAAGCTTTATAAACAGGATTGGGGCAAAGCTGTTTGAAATCCTTTATTGCGGTATGATGAAGGATAAAAAAGCCGAATGGGATACTCTTAATCGTTCGAAAGATATTGATTGGACACTTATCAGGCTTCCGTTTATAGCGGAAGGCCCCGAAATAGGCACCATCAAAGAAAGTCTTACAAACATGCCCGGAACAAAAATAACAAACCAAGATATAGCCACCTTTCTCATTAATCAAATTGGAACTAAAAAGTATGTACACAAAGCGCCGTTTATAGCAAATTAGTGATAAGTTTGAGATTTTAAGAGTTTCGTACTTGGATGATGGATTCGAATGTTACCAACTATCACAAGATTGTTTTTAAAACACAAGACTAGAAAAATTTAATTGACAAAATGTAATAAAGGGATAAAATAAATAACAATTAATAGTTGCATAACGAAGATTTGTATTACACATTTCGGAGTATAAGAACAAAGGCAATGATAAGAACAAGTAGCAATCATGTAGACAAACAGAAAGTTACCGGTTGTTGAGAGGTGCATGTTGAACGGTTGCGAATACATCTTGGAGCTGTGTACCGAACATTTCGATTAGTAGGCTGCACCGGTTTGGCACCCGTAATCATGTGCTGTAAGTATCGTCTGATGACTGTACTTGCAAAGGCAGGTAATGTGAATTACTTGCGAATTAAGGTGGTAACACGAGATGAATCGTCCTTTTGGTTAATCCAAAGGGGCGTTTTTTTTTATCTTTCATGCCTAGTTCTTATAGAACTTGCAATATTAGAAATAATATTTCAAGGAGATGTTAGTATGTTTATAAAACCCGAAGAACAGTTGAAAATTATTAGGAAAGGTACGCACCAAATTGTAGACCAGGAAGAATTGCTTGCAAAGTTGGAAAAATCCTATAATGCCAAAAAGCCATTAACAATAAAATTAGGGCTTGATCCATCTGCTCCGGATATACACTTAGGTCATGCTGTCGTATTGAGAAAAATTAAACAAATGCAAGATCTAGGCCATCATGTTGTCATTATCATTGGTGATTTTACGGGCCGGATTGGTGATCCAACCGGAAAAGCCAAGGGACGTGTTGCTCTAAGTGATGAACAGGTCAAGGCAAATGCAAAAACGTACTGTGAACAAATCTTTAAAGTGTTGGATGCAGACAAAACAATTGTACGGTTTAACAGTGAATGGCTATCAAGGCTGACTTTTGAAGAAGTAATAAAGCTTGCTGCAACTACATCGGTTGCAAGAATATTGGAACGGGATGACTTCCAAAATCGTTACGAAAACCAGGTACCAATCGGGATTCATGAGTTTTTCTACCCACTGATGCAAGCATACGATTCAGTGGAAATCAAGGCAGATATAGAATTAGGTGGCACCGATCAAACCTTTAACGTACTGATGGGGCGGACTCTTCAAAAACATGGGGGCTTAGAGAAACAGGTGGCGATTTTTATGCCATTGCTTGAAGGGCTTGATGGTACGGAAAAAATGAGCAAGAGCCTTGGAAATTACATTGGAGTCGATGAACCTTCGCAAATCATGTTTAAAAAGGTGATGGAAGTGCCGGATCAATTAATTATCAAATACTTTGAATTAGCAACGGATGAACATCCTGATAAAGTTGACAACATAAAGCACCAACTTAATACAGGCATAAATCCACGGGATATTAAATTGAAATTGGCAAAAATCATTACAAGTTTGTACTGGGGAGAAGAAGAGACAAAAAAGGCGATGACATATTTCGAAACTGCTTTTCGTAACAAAGGAATCCCGGAAGATATCCCGGAATTATTAATTGAAATCGGGTCGGAAACAATAATGGATATCATTCCCCATCTTATTGAAAGAAAATTTGTAAAAAGTAAAAGCGAGTTTATACGTCTACTTATGCAAAACGGTGTGCAAATCAATAAAGAGAGAATAAGCGAGGATGATTTGGATCGTGTAGTAATGAATGGTGAAGTTCTGCAAATCGGTAAAAAGAGATTTATACGATTTATTAAATAGTAAATATTAAGAGACGATAATTTTTTAATTATCGTCCCAGACTGTTGACAAACGCTTTCATCCTACGTTGGTTGTCTCGTTCGTCCCCTCATTAACGTTTTGTTCTATTCGGGTCTTCACTCGACTACCCGCCTTGTCTGCCAAGCGTTTTCAAGACAGTATGGGTAATTTTTCACTGAAGGAAATAGCCTAAAAAACGTGTAGACAAAGTCGAAGATCGACTTTGTCTACACTCTGAGACGATAATTTGTTAATTATCGTCCTTTTTGATATTATATCGAAATATCAGTAAGATGGAACGTTTTCCAGGAATATGCGTGACTGCTAGTTATACATTATTCTATTATACTCTATTAAGGGAAGGGTATGAAAAAGCATCAACTTTGATTGATCCGTTCTAGAGAAAACCGGTCACCAAGCAAAATAAATAGTCGTTGCAATTTATTAGTCATATCCGACAGATAGATTATATAGTTAGCGGAGATTTTGAGGAAGCGACTATTCAAGAACTCCATCAATGTCTGCTTCCGATAGATCCGATTAGCTTTAAAAGAAGCGAAGCCATCCTTGCTAAATTAAAAGGCGATACCGAGGGAGCCTCTCGAAAATTATCGGAAGTTTTGAAAGAAATAGAAAAGAATAAAGAATTATTTGGCTTTTATGAAGCTGAGGAGTGTCTAACTAGCATATTAAAGGACGCGTTGATTGGGTTAGAAAAATAAATTAATTACATACAGTCTGTAAGTTGGCTTGTTGCAAGTTACTTCAATTACGCATTAATATTGGAAAAAATTGAAAATATGGAACCTTTTCGAATTCGGAAACGTAGTTCTATATGGGAGGCACTTTGTAATTTAATGTATAGCCTATAGTTAAGCTTCAAAAGAATTGAGGAGTAAATATGTTGAAAATACTGGCGTTCTTATCGGTTATTTTTCTTGTTGCTTTTCTCTTGTTAATTTGGTTTTTGCAATATGAAAATAAAAAAGACGATAAAAAAGATAATCTTCTGACCTTGATCGTAATGGCAATAATATTCTCATTGGTCATCACCATGGTCATTGCACTTTTCCTTTTTCTTATTATAGGTTCCACAAATGTTATCGAAATACTGTTTTCATTTGATATAAGTACCAACCAAATCATTGTGATAGCCATTTCTTTTCTTGTTTACTGGCTAACAGTTGATAATATTTTAGAAAAGGTATTTAAATTTCTGATGGGTGAGAACATTTATGCCATTCTCTCTTTATCATTGACAAGAGTGACAGCCTTTTACATGATTGGAATAATGATTAAATTAAATGCTATGATAAACTTGTCGATTTCAGCAGGTGTAGGAACTGTTTTGCTAGCAATGGATGTGCTCTATTTCTTAAAATATAATAAATTATAAACTATTGATCCATCTTGCTGTAGTTGCCTATTTTCATAGACAGTTCCAGATACTTAGGTATACTAGTATTTTCAAAGGATAGTTTGAACGTTTATTCCCCTACATTTCATTAGCAGGACAATCCTCAAATAATGGATTGTCTCCTTTATCCCCTCGGTATAAAATACAATAGCTATTGTGTATGAGGCAGAAAGAGAATATCATGAAACTGCTATTTTGGATAAAGGGCGCGTTAGCCGCAACAACATAAATATTAGGTGAAAGGTAGGCATATGAAAAGATTATCATACATACTTGGCGGGTTAATTTCTGTTTTTTTGCTAGTTCTTCTTGGAATGCAACTCAACTCAAACCTTAAAAAGAATGAGCAAGAAAAAGCTCAAGTAAAAACAGAACAATATTTAGCTGAAAACTTTCAAGGAGAGAAATTTGAAATACGTGATATTTCATCTTCCACTGACTTTAAACATTATGGTTATTTTGAACATGAGGCCACAGTAAGAAACAAGGAAATTGGGGAAACTTTTACCTTATATTACGATAAAAACATGGATTGAATGGAAGATTCCAACAATATAGAAAGACAAGAAAAACTGTTAACTAGTGATCTGCAACCTAAAATAGAGGAGTATATCAAAAAACAGTTTGGTGAACCAAGATATATAGATACTAGTTACGATTTAGTGACTGGAAAGCCAATGATTGTTGTGACATTCAATGCCAACGATAAAGAAATAGCAGCTACTGATTTTGATGCATTTATTGCATTTTTAAAAGAGAATGCAGGGGTTGAACATGCCAATGTCATAGTGGATTATTGGACAAAAGAGTTATCTATCAATAAAGAATATTAAAATTCGTGCCATGAGCTAAACTTTGATGATGTTGCTGCTTGAATCTTTCAAAAGTGGCGAAATTTCAAATTTCAATTGACAAACAAAAATTAAACGATAGAATTGTAAATAATCAATATTTGCATTACGAAAGATTTGTTTTGAACATTTCGTATTATAAGAATAAAAGCTATGAAAAGAAATAGTAGCAATCATGTAAACATAACAGAAAGTTACCGGTTGATGAGAGGTGCATGTTGAACGATAGCGAATTCATCTTGGAGCTGTGTACTGAATAGGGAATCCTTAGTAGGCTACACCGGTCAAGCACCCGTCATCTTGTGCTAAAGTATCGTCATTTGACTGTACTTGCTAAGGTAAGTAATGGAAGTTGCTTATGAATATAAGGTGGTAACACGAGTTGAATCGTCCTTTTGGTTAATCCAAAAGGGCGTTTTTTTTTAACTTTTTTTCTTATAGAGTTGAGATTTGAGAAACAGATTTTGAAGGGAGAAAAACACAAATGGAAGATAAAAGCAAAAAGCTTCAGCGGGGGCTCGATAACCGGCATATACAGTTGATAGCTCTCGGAGGTTCGATTGGAGTCGGGCTGTTTTATGGCTCCAGTGCAACCATTCAAATGGCGGGCCCATCTATTTTATTATCATATTTAATTGGAGGATTGGTCATCTTTACCATTATGAGGGCGCTTGGAGAGATGGCAGTAGAAGAACCGGTGTCAGGTTCATTTAGTACATATGCAAATCGATATTTGGGACCGTTTGCCGGATACTTAACCGGATGGACCTATTGGTTTATGTGGATTGTCGTTGGAATGGCTGAGATAACGGTGGTTGGCGTCTATGTGAATTATTGGTACCCCGAAATTCCCGGTTGGTTGACTGCGCTTGTTGTCCTCATTGTAATGACTTTGATAAATTTAGCAAATGTCAAAGCTTTCGGCGAGTTTGAATTTTGGTTTGCCATGATAAAAGTGGTAGCTATAATCGGAATGATTCTTCTTGGATTGGGAATCATCTTTCTTGGTATAGGAAATGGCGGTCAGCCAATTGGGCTGGATAATCTATGGATTCATGGTGGTTTCATACCGAATGGCATGGAAGGAATATTATTATCTTTGGTACTAGTCATGTTTTCATTTGGAGGAGTGGAATTAGTCGGAATTACAGCCGGAGAGGCGAAAAATCCGCAAAAATCAATACCGTCTGCCATCAATAATGTTGTATGGAGAATCTTGATTTTCTACATTGGTGCATTGGGGATAATGATGATTTTATATCCTTGGAATGAAGTCGGGATGGATGGCAGTCCGTTTGTAATGATCTTTGACAATGTCGGCATTCCTGGTGCTTCGCATATTATTAACTTTGTTGTGATCACGGCGGCATTATCGGCCTTCAATAGCGGACTATTCAGTTCGGGAAGGATGCTATACAATCTATCGCTTCAAAAAAATGGCCCGAAGTACTTCGGAAAACTATACAAAAATGGCAGTCCAAGACGTGGAATCCTATTTTCATCTCTAGTTTTGCTAGTGGCCGTCGCGCTGAACTATATCGTTCCTGAAAAGGTTTTTCTATATATTTCCGCAGTCGCAACGGTTGCTGTTATTACGAGCTGGACCATCATCCTGCTTACCCAATTAAAATTCAGGAAATCTAAAACGGAAAAAGAAGTCGAACAATTAAAATTTAAAGTTCCCTTATTTCCGGCTACGACCTATTTAGCACTAATCTTCCTGGCTTTTGTCATTGTCTTGATGGCGTTTATAGAAGATATGCGGATCGCACTGATTGTGGCGCCTATTTGGTTTATCATTCTTTACATTGGATATAAAATGAAAATAAAGTAATATGAAGGCATCACCTTTAAAAGTTATTCGGTAATAGGTTAGAAAAGAGTCGTTCTGATTTAGCTACAAAGGAACTTGGTTGATACTTGAATCGGGGGAAACTATGGAAAACAATGTGTTTGAACAAATGGCAAAAAGGTATGATACAGATCAAAGGATTGATTTGGCGAAAGTAATAGTGAAGGAAGTTAGACAAAAATTACAAAATAGCAGACTCGGTTCTTTAATTGACTATGGAAGTGGCACAGGTCTGGTTGGTTTAGAAGTTACAGATTTGGTGGACTCGGTTTTGCTTGTTGATTCTTCAAAACAAATGCTTGAAGTTGCACAAGCTAAAATCAATCAATTAGGAATCACCAACGCAAAAGTGCTTCATTCGGATTTTACTCAAGCCACTCCTGCACTAAAGGCAGATATAATTTTAGTATCTCTTGTCCTATTGCATATTCCGGATACGAAGACTATTTTGCAACAACTATACAATATACTGAATAGTGATGGCATGTTGATCATTATTGATTTCGACAAAAACAATCAAATAAGTCACCCAAAAGTTCATAATGGTTTCTCGCATGAGGATTTAAAAATGAAATTGTCTGAAACTGGTTTTAGGTCAATCGACATCCGTACTTTCCATCATGGCGACCGCATCTTTATGAATCAAAATGCATCAATGTTTGTGGCCACAAGTGCAAAATGAAAAGTAAAGTTTAAGGAATAAAGACAGCAATCGTAAAGCAAAAAATGTTATTCGAAAAAAACTATATTATCGCCTTGTTTGGGTATATTACAATTTAGAGGTGATCATAGTGAGTAAACAAAAAGGAAATGACAAACAAAGAATCAATGTAGAACTGGGCGGAATGGATCTGTTCGGGACGACTTCCAATGCGGAAGTTGGAGGATATAAGGCTTCGGGAGATATTGAAAATGCAGGTAGATTGGATAAAGGTTTCCAAAAAGTCGAAGAAGCCGATCGTCATGCGAAAGCTTCCCTTAAAGAAGGCGACCAAGAGGGATACTGAAGCTGCCGGTATTATCACAATAAAATGTAATACATTAACGAAGGCGTTGATCCAAAATGGGTCAATGCCTTTTTTTCGTTCCTTCACTTTTTAGGAATGTAATCCAAATATTGGAATATATTTGGGGTGTAAGGAGGGAACAGCCATCACAAAAAAAATTTTATTATTTTGTGACCCAGGTATTGACGATTCGTTGGCCATCATGTATTGCATACTTGATCCCGAAATTGAGCTTGTCGGACTTGTAACAAGTTATGGGAATGTAACAAAAGATCAAGCTACAGCCAATGCTGCCTATTTGTTGCAGCTGGCAGGCAGGAATGATATACCCATAATTCCAGGCGCATCCATGCCAGTACAGGAAGAAGGAACGGTATTTTATCCTGAAATCCATGGTCAAAATGGCATCGGCCCAATCCAGCCACCAAGCAATTTCCATTATCACATTTACCCTTTTGACAGCATCCGTACAATAATGGAAAATTATAAAAATGAACTCATTATAGTAGATACTGGGCGTTCCACTTCTTTGGCAACCGCCTTCACACTATTTGCTGAACAGATGAAAATGGTTCATTCGTTTTATGTGATGGGGGGTGCTTTTTTTGTTCCAGGTAATGCAACAGCCCTTGCGGAAGCCAATTTCTATGGTGATCCAAGTTCTTCTAATTTCGTATTAAAGTATGCACATAACCTCGTCATAACACCGTTGAACGTTACCCGATCCGCTGTCCTTACGCAAGAAATGGTAAATGAGATATCAAGAAATAGTCAAAACGTATATGCTTTCATGATGGATCCGATTTTCAAGTATTACTATGAGTTTTACAAAAAATCAGTACCTGGAATACCCGGAGCTCCAATACATGATCTTTTGACGATTATGGTAGTGGTAAACCCTGCAATTGTTGATTACATACAATATGACGCCAAAGTGATAGAGGAGTCGGATGCAAAGGGAATGTCCTACATTGATTATCGGCCCACAAGTAAAAAGGGAAATACAAAAATAGCGGTCAACTTACATTATGACGCATTTCAGGAACAATTCCGAATAGTGATGTTGCAGCAATAATAGTGTATTTAAGGCACTTCTTCGAGGGATATAAATTAGAAGGAGCAACCATCTAGAGTGAAGCCCCTATAATTTTTATTCCTGTTCAAATAGACTTAAAAACACATCCACAATTTCGGGATCAAACTGAAGTCCTTTATTTTTCCGAATTTCCTCCAGTGCATATTCCAAATCATATCCTTCCCGGTAAACACGTTTTGTCGTGATGGCATCATAAGTATCGGCAATGGCCACAATTCGGGCAAACAAGGGGATTTGCTGTCCTTTAAGGCCAGAAGGATAACCTTTTCCATCAAATCTTTCGTGATGATAAAGGACGATATCCAAAACACCATTTTTGTGAAAATCCCCGATATGCTTTAGCATGTTATGTCCGAGTGTTGGATGGCTTTTAATAATGGTATATTCATCTTCAGTCAGTTTTCCTTCTTTTCCAAGGATATGTTCGGGTATTCCAATTTTTCCGATGTCATGCAGCAATGCGCCTTTACGAATAATTTCGCAGTTCACTTTGGATAACTTCATTTTCTCGGCTATTTGAACGGAGTATATGGCTACGTTCTCGGAATGATGCAGTGTGTAATGATCTCTCGAATCCAAGGTGTTGGATAAAGCCACTGTTAGTTCCAAGTTATCCGCTTCCACCTTTTGGGCATACTTCATTAATCCAGCAGAGATAAGCGTTATCAAGAGGTAGGTAATCAGATGGATCAAAAAAATGCCCAGGTTGGAATTTGAATCTGGAATTAGCAAATACCTGCAAGTTACCGTGAAAAAAGTAAGTAAAGTCAAAAACCAAATAGACTTATCATAGAAACCGATACCAAGGAATATTACAGACAATATATACAATATATAAAAAATGCTTTCCCCATGTAAAATAAAGCTATTTAAAATGACACTTAAAGCCAGTACGAAAAAAAAACCATATCGAAAGTAGATGGGGTTATACAACGGTCTATAGAATAATTCTTTAAGCATATATCCTCCATTTCCACAGGAATCAACTAGTTTGAACGGATTCCAAGATAATTATGTCCTAAATTTTGATTGGACAATCATATAAATACCCAGTTTCCCACTACTTAATTGAATTGGTGTTTGTTTTTAATGTTGACAAAAGTTTCAAAAAATAATATTATGATAATCCTGCCAATCGAACGGTTGGTCTTTAGGGAACTTTTGAAAGTTCATTCTTCTTTGAAAGGGATGGATACGATGAATAAAGAACAATTAGTGGAAAGCGCTCGCGAGATGAAGAGACATGCTTATGTACCTTACTCAAAATTCCCGGTTGGGGTGGCTTTACTGTTAAAAGATGGTACTGTGACGAATGGTGTTAACGTGGAAAACGTGTCGTTGGGGGCAACAAACTGCGCTGAAAGAACGGCGGTATTCACTGCTGTAGCAAATGGATACAAAAAAGGAGACTTTCAAGCGATAGCAGTTGCGGGAGATACAGTAGATTTTCTTCCACCTTGCAGCATTTGCAGACAAGTTCTGGCTGAATTTTGTTTACCTGATATGCCGGTTTATCTTACAAATGAGAAGAAAGAAATCCTAGAATTGACTTTAAAGGAACTTCTTCCATATGCTTTTACGGATTTAGATATGTAACACTTATCGGAAATAAATAAAAGGAGGACAAGTTTCGATTCATTTTGGATCAAACCTTGTCCTCCTTATTGTTTATTGAGTGCCCCAAAGGGTTAAGGATGATATTAACTAAGTTGGGCAAGCTAGTAATAAAAAGTTATTAGGGTGTGGGTCAATTGATTAAGTGTTTAACGGTTTGCTTTCTCTCAGTCAGCTTGCTATTTTTGGGAACCGGGGCTGGGAAGGTTATGGCAAATTCGCAACATACAGTTCCATATTATGAGGACCATTCAAAAAGAGTCGGCTATAAAAATGTAAATGAGGCGGTTATGGAATTTGAAATGGATTGCAAATGTGGAGTGAAATTACCTTCTTTGATGCCGGATATTACGTTTACACATGAATTTGCTTCTCTTTATAAAGATAAAATACATGGCTCCAACAAAATTTTGCAAGTTCGGTTTGTCAATAGGAAGATAAAAAGCAATAATTTCAAGATTGAAGTCCGAAAAGACAAGGTGGATTTTGAAGGGACGGAATATATGCTGCAAGGAGGAACTAAAGGGATTTACTTTAAAGACAATCTGTATGATTATTTGGCATTTGAAAAAAATTACTTACAGTATATAGTCGGGCTCGATAGAAATGTTGACAATGGAAATACGGTGCAAGTTTTAATAGACATAGCGAACACATTTAATTAATAAAAAGTAAGGCCCTCGAAAAAACAGGCATTAATCGGTTAGGGATTGATGCTTTTTTTGTGCTTTTGGTTTTGTAGGAGCAAAAAAGATTGTGTAAGAAACTAAATATGGAATTTGAACACGTCATACAAGAGCATTATCTTCTGGCTGGAGGAAATGGTCTAGTAAGTGATTGCATCTATTTAAAGGCTATTGGGTTCCCCCGTATAAGTTACATCATATATATATAGAAAAAACTAACAGGAGAGGAATCATTGGACAAAAAAAATAGCAGATTCCGCTGGGTTATCTTTGCTTCAGTCATTTTTGCTTATTTAATAATGGCCAGTCAACGTACAGCGCCGGGATTAATAACGGACCAATTAATGAATGATTTTAATGTGACAGCTACAACAATTGGTTTACTTTCAAGTATACAATTTTTCGTCTATACCAGTTTGCAGATTCCGATGGGGATTTTCGTTGATCGCTACGGGCCTAATTTCTTCCTGATAACCGGGGCAATGCTTACAGGCATTGGTACGATCGCATATAGTCTTGGTACACATGAGGTAGTCCTATTCTTGGCAAGAATTTTCACGGGTGTAGGGGATGCAACCATTTGGGTAAGTTTAGTATTAATTTTAAGTCAATGGTTTAATGCAAAGGAGTTCTCCCGATTAATCGGAGTAGCAGGAATGACTGGAAGCCTTGGGTTTCTGTTGGCAACGGTGCCATTTTCGGCATTCGTTGATCTGCATGGTTGGAGGGCGTCCTTTCTATCAATCGGTATTTTATTATGTTTCATCGCAATTTTTCTTTATCTTTTCCTCGTGAAAAAACCAAAACAGGCATTTTTTGAAAAACAAGAAACTCATAATGAAAAAACGATGGACCTACTGCGAAGAATATTTTCAAGCAGGCAGGCATGGGCGTTATTTATGTGTCATTTCGGAGTAGTGGGGGGTATATTGGATTTATCGGGTCATGGGCAGTGCCTTATGGGATGAATCTATATGGAATGACACGCCTTGATGCCAGTCAACTCATAATGATTAGTTTGATAGGGGCGTTGATAGGGGCGCCCCTGATAGGCTGGGTGTCCAGCAGATTGGAAAAAATCAAAATTCCATATGTAGTGTTCCACATAATTATACTGATTTGTTGGTCCGCCTTTTTATTATTTAAAGGTCAACCTCCATACGTCTTACTAATCATTCTTTTCTTTATTATCGGGTTTGGATTTGGTTCAAATTCATTGACCTTCTCGGCGGTTCGTCTTTCCTTTCCCCATAAAGAATCTGGCCTTGTATCCGGTTTTGCAAACACCGGCGGCTTTCTTAGTGCGGTCCTGCTGCCAAGCATTTTCGGGAAAGTGCTGGATCTATTCCAAGGCGCTTCAGGGAATATTGTGGATGGCTATTTTTACGGTTTTATAACACCAGTACTATTCTCTATCGTAGGGTTAGTCGGTGTATTATTACTGAAGGAAAGTTGGGTGGCTGGAAATCAAAATAAAGCAGGTCAATAATCCCGAAGGAAATGGCGCCGTTTGTGAGATTTACACGAAAATCAATCAAGGTTGTAAAAGATCGGTCAAAAGGGAGATTCCAAAGTAATTGGGTAGAATTGTAAATTAGTTGTAAAGTCCTTCTTGCTAGTTGTAGATTTTCAATTTATGCTTATTGTAGATGTTCAGTAGTGAAAGGGGCCATTTGGATGTTTAAAAATTTAGTAGGGAATGCAGTCGGAGATGCATTAGGTCTGAGCGATATCGGTCAGGTTATCAAGCCTGAGGATTATAATAAAACAGAATCCGATGATTTCATTTTAACAGAGGACGGGGAGAAGATATTCTTTTTAATCAAGTCCAAATCTGACGAATATTGTTTTACAAACCTGGCTTTATTGCATTTAGATGGTGATTCTGCTTTAAGTAAAAAACGGGTATTAAAACGTTATGACTATTACAAGCACCACATCGAGAATGTAATGCTGGAAACAGCTGGTACAATCGATCTGGATATAGAAATCAAGTTTAATATCGGACATAATTCGTTTTCCATCGATATTGCCAAGAAATTTGGTGTTGAAATTGCGGACCTTTACAAGTCGTTGTTAGCCATTTCGCAAATCCAGGAAAAGAACGCCCGATTAAATGGATTCGCAAAAGAAGCAGTATTAATTGCGCGTGATGTGAATTACGGTGCGAGAAATACGGACTCGCCAACAAATCTTGAATTCAACAAAATTGTGAACCTTGCCAATTCTTGGTTAAAGCAAACATACGATCAGAACGAGAAGAAAGATTTCTCGGACGTATTCCAAAAATATATCCAAAACTAACTTAAATACCTAGTTGCTAAGCGTTGATCCCAAAAGGGTCGGCGCTTTTTTGAGTAAGTTGCCATTGGAAAGGGGACTCCTGTGATTTAACAATAGGGATAAGTGCAGGCTGTAGCAGTATTTCGGAAAGTGCTTCTGCAATGGAAAGCAATTTAAGATAGTCATAAAAGCACCATTTTGCTCTTGGGTGTGGTGCTTTTGACTTTTACCTAGGCAGGCTCTTCATTTTTGATAGATCGCTTTCTAGTCTTTAATAACAAGTCCTAGCAGTGTTACGAATTGAATCGCCTGGTTTGATGACACTTTGCAGCCTTTTAAATTTGGTAATGAAACATTCAACTCTTCGAATAAGGAAGTACTGAGATCGATGCCTTTTAAGGATGTTTCTTCAAAATTTGCCCCATCAATATTGCAGTTTTGGAATTCGATATTTTTCAGTTTACAATCGTAGAAATCAGTATTTTTCAATAATGAATGGTGAAAAATCACTTTTTCAAGTTTTGAGTTTCCGAACATCGAAAGATTTAAAACCGAATCCTCGAACCGGACATTTCCTAAACGGGAATCAGTCAAATTAACGCCTAAAAGCTTGCAATCTACAAATCTTGCTCGGTGAATGGAGGATTTACTTAAATTGGCATTGGAAAAATCACATTTTTCAAAATAGATATCGGTTAAATCAATATTTTCAAAGTCAGTATGGTTAAATCGGCAATTTTTAAGCGTCATTTGTGATAATCTACCTCGGTGCAGCGCTTCATTTTCAAAATTTGCCTGCTGTATTTCACACAATTCTAATTCCGGATAGTCCTCATGCAAAATATCATGAAAATTTCGACTCGATAAATCAGCAGGTATTTTAGGTGATTCAATTTTCATTTCATGATCTCCTCTATGTAATTGGTGGGACTATATAAAATCTCTTTCATTTCTGCTTTAACTATAACATTAAGTGAATCAAAATTATATGGAGTCCCCGATGTTCCAATGCTAGTTTCAATGAAGGATCTACTTTACAACATACCGATTAGTGTCCTAAAATTAAATGTTATAAGATGGTGGAATACTTGAAAACTAATCAAATAAAGAGGAGAATTCCTTGATGACAATTAATAGCTTGAATCCCAAGGTTGACGAATTTTTGAATAAAACGAAAAAGTGGAAAGAGGAATTTGAAAAACTAAGAGAGATTGTTCTGGACTGCGAGCTAACCGAGGATTTTAAGTGGATGCATCCGTGTTATACATTTGGAAATAAAAACATTGTATTAATCCATGGATTTAAAGATTATTGTGCGCTTCTTTTTCACAAAGGTGCCCTGTTAAAGGATCCTCATGGTTTGCTCATCCAGCAAACGGAGAATGTACAGGCGGCGCGTCAAATACGTTTTACTCATATCGAAGAAATCATGGAACTTGAACCTGTTCTAAAAGACTATATAAATAATGCCATCGAAGTTGAAAAGGCTGGCTTGGATGTTAAGTACAAAAAGGAAACGGAATTTACTATTCCAAAAGAGCTCGAGTTGAAATTTGAGGAATTGCCAGAACTAAAATCCGCTTTTGAAGCATTGACTCCTGGTAGACAAAAAGCATACATTCATCATTTTTCTACACCCAAACAATCCAAAACCAAAACCTCACGGATTGAAAATTGCGTGGAAAGGATTCTGAATGGGAAGGGGTTAAAGGATTGCACTTGCGGCTTCTCTAAAAGAATGCCGAACTGTGATGGCTCCCACAAGCATATGGAAAATAGCTGAGTCACAGTAACGATTGAACGATTTTTGGTTAAAGACTGTGATGAAGGACACAACCATGGAATTGTATCTGTGTCCTTCACACTTTTTTAGTGGCTGAGGGAAAACAAGTCAAGCCGCAGAATTTTATTAAAATTGATTGTCCGGATGCAGGTTGTTTTGCATCAGTGCTTGTACATTGCTGATTTGTTCTTTGGATGCAAGCTCGGTCTTGTACCAGCCTTTACTATTCATAATCTCAAAAAGCTTGAACTGGTTTGAACTTGCGTTTTCAAAACAATGTTCATAAATTTCACGGAGTTGCTGATGTGTAGTTTCCAATAAGGTATTGCTTATGCTGCGACAACGGCCTTTTTCTAATTCTAAACAAAGCTGAAGCATTTCGCGGTCAGTTAATCCGCGTCCTGCAATATTATTTGGCATAAAATCATCCCTTGCTAATTATTGAATGTTCTTTGACCGATTAAAGTATTGGGAAAGTTCTGCAATTTTCAGTTGGTGTTTTTCAGCCATTTCCTCGAGTGTTTTTTTTAATCCCTCGTCTTCGCATTGTGAGGCACACCAATTCATCGTTTTTGCTGTTATCTCTTCTGCACGAATTTCATCTTCTATGAAAGCCAATTCTTTTATCGTTAAAATCTGCAACCTACCTCACCCCCGAGTGATTGATATAGATTTAGTATTGTTATTTCGTGCAAGTTTTATCCTATCGAATCTCTCAAGTACTTTAAACATCCAATCAAAATTGCAACTACCATAGCCCCGTAATCTAGAAACAAGGCGTATGTGCTAAAATAGACGGTAGAAGTTGTAGAAGAATGCCCGAAAGGTTATCTTCTGAAAGGCTTACCTTTTTAAAACAGTTGATGAGCGCCGATGTTTGCTTTTCAAACTTGAAAGTGGGGAATCTCTTAAAGCGATGACGATTTTGGGACAATCGAGTCTGGATGATCGAGGAAGATAAGGGAACCTCGGGATACCTTGAAGGCGATTTTTTTCAAGTGAACTTTTATTAGAGGCTCTGCGGGTCAAGCATAGGTGGATTAAGGGACTTAATCCGGAAAAGCGTTAATCACATTTCAGTGATTAACGCTTTTTGTGCTTAATCTGAGGTTCAAGATCACTTTCAAAAGTGAAGAAAGCTTTTCAGTTAGAACCGGAGCGAACAAAATTCTCTTTAAGAAGGACAGGGGGGCTTTTGCAATAGGAGGTTTCTGAAAGACGATATTTTCTGGGATTAGTAGAACTTGTGCGATAGGAGCTCTCTAAAAGACAAATTCATCCCGGATAAGTAAAAAATTTCTAATAGTAGGGCTCAAAAAGACAGTTTTTTAAGAAACTTGGAAAATGTGTCCATTAGGTGCTTTCAAAAGGACAAATTATGCTGAACCAAGAAGAAGTTGTCCGATAGAAGGAGTCAAAAGGACAATTTTTAAACAAACTTGGAAAATGCGTCCATTAGAGGCTTTCAAAAGGACAAATTCTGCTGAACCAAGAAGAAGTTGTCCGATAGAAGAGCTCAAAGAGACAATTTTTAAAATTACTCGGAAAATGTGTCCATTAGGGGCTCTCTATAAGACAAATTCTGCAGAGCCAAGAAAAAGTTGTCCGATAGAAGAGCTCAAAAAGACAAATTTTCA
>NZ_JPVO01000047.1 GCF_000772955.1 Ureibacillus sinduriensis BLB-1 = JCM 15800
CGCCCTTTCACGGCGGTAACACGGGTTCGAATCCCGTACGGGTCATATCGAGAAAAGCCTTAAAGTTAGCACATAACTTTAAGGCTTTTTTTAGTTAACAAAGGGTACATTTAGTATCTACTTTGAAAGTCTATATAATTCTTTCACTGAAGATCCAATTGCTTTATCTGGAATTCAATCTTATCATGAGCAGAACCGGTAAATTGCGATTTTCATAGTTGAAACTTGAATTATGTAGTGAAAGATTTGAACTTCATATCCACTTTTAACTGCGTAAAAATAAGTCCATAAACTTCATAAGATACCAGAAACTAGGGATATTCTGGCTTTGTACAACTATTAGAGTTTCCATTCTAATAGTTTTTTTTATACAAAGGTTCGTCAATTATGGGTAATATTAATACTTTATACATAAATAGCACTCTCATGCGCAAACTAAAGTAAAAACGCCTGGAGTTGCTAATATTGAAGTTCTTTAAAGTGAAAAACCCTAAGGGAGAGCAGGAGAAAACCGAACCACGGTTAGAAGAGGAAACTTCGATTAAAAAAACACAAATAGGTAGAAGCTTGGAATCTAATTTAAATACCATCGAAATTCTTTATACAATACCAAAAAACTCCGATATCAAGATTCGAAAGTTTTCATATGGTGAAATGAAAAGAGAGGCATTTGTTGTTTATATAAGCTCCATTACAGATGGCCAAAAAATTGACGAGCATATTATTCGTCCTTTGCTTAATAATACGACCTCAACTGATGACGACGATGTTGATATTGAAAATGTAATTACTGCCGAGACGATCACGACTGTAAACGTTGTCGGGGAAGCGGTTAAAGGGGTCAATAGTGGAAATGCAGTAGTGTTCATTGAAGGAAAAGATTGTGCCTACATTATTTCTACTAGCAAGTTTGAAGGAAGGGGCATTGAAAAGGCCGAGAATGAAGTTGTTATTAAGGGCTCAAAGGAAGCTTTTAATGAAATGGCAAATTCAAATATTTCATTGCTGCGAAAGAGAATAAAAAATGAAAGCTTGATTGTTGAATCATCTATCATATCTAAGCGATCAAATAATGAAGTATATCTACTTTATATTAAGGATTTGGCTAACGAGGAAATTCTAAAAGATGTCAGAGAAAGAATAGGCTCATTGGATGTGGATGCGATACAAAATGCCGCCGTGTTGGAGCAATATATAGAGGAAAGGCAAAAGTCGCTATTACCGACCGTTTTATATACAGAGCGACCTGATCGAACTGCTTCTTTCTTGGAAAATGGATTTATCGTTTTAGTAATGGATAATTCTCCTGAAGCATTAATTGTTCCGGCAACATTCTGGTCATTTTTCCATAACGCCGAAGATCATTACCTTCGATTTGTTTTTGGCAATTTTATAAGAGCACTACGTCTTCTTGCCCTATTTATCACATTATTTATTTCAGCAATTTATATTTCTGTAACGAATTACCATGTAGAGATGGTGCCAGCAGATTTACTATTAGCAATCTCCGCGACCCGAGAGATAGTACCATTTCCCGCCATAGTTGAAATTTTGCTCATGGAAATTGCCTTTGAGTTAATAAGAGAAGCTGGTCTTCGTGTCCCCAGCCCAATTGGGCCAACTATTGGCATCGTAGGGGCATTGATATTGGGGCAAGCCGCCGTACAAGCGAACATTGTAAGTCCCCTTGTTGTCATTATCGTCGCTTTGGGGGGATTAAGTTCCTTTGCAATCGGAGATATTAGCATGAATTTTTCAATCCGCTTAATAAGGTTTCTTTTCATATTCTCAGCGGCTTTTTTCGGCTTTTACGGGATGACTGCATTGTTTACAGTTGGCATTGTCTATTTGGTGTCAATGAAATCATTTGGAGTACCCTATTTAGCACCCATGACGCCCACTTATGTTTCATCCAAAGATACTATCTTTAGAAGAATGCTTAAAAATGAAATCTTGAGACCAGGCTACTTGAAACCTAAAGATTTAGAAAAGAAATCAGGAGAGTAAGGATGTACAAATCAGAAGGCAAAATAGGGACCAAAGAGTTATTTTCCATTATTATTCTTGTGATAGGAACAAAATTAACGGATAATACACCACTAATCTTTTTTGATGATTTAAGTAACGGGGCATGGATGGCGATTCTATTCATCTTTCTATTTTCACTTTTGCCGATTTACTTTATGACAAGGGTTATGGCACTTTATCCAGAGATGAATCTAATAGAAGTAACAAATCATTTATTAGGAAAGCATTTAGGTCCATTTGTTTTATTTGGTTTGTGGCTTTTATTGACTTATTCCATTGTCTCCACATCGGCAGTTTATACAGATATTATTGGAACGATGTATTTTACGAAAACCCCCACAATGATTATTTATTTCCTATTGATGGGAGTATCTGTATATATAGCCAAAAAAGGTTTGGAGAATATTGGGTCCGCATCATGGATGACGATTACAAGCATTAAAATTTCCCTCTTGGTCGTGTTGATTCTTGCGTACTTTAAAGGAGAGACAGCGTTTCTTTTTCCCTTGTTTGGAGAGGGAGAATTGAGGATCATAAAGGAGAGTGCACTGACTACTTCAATATACGCCGAATTTTTATTCTTTGCTCTAATTGCCACAAATGTTAAAAATATATCCAGCTATAAAAAAGGAATATGGTTTGCGTTAGTAATAGTTACCGTTGAAATTACACTCGCTCTGATCGCATATGTTTTGTTGTTTGATTATAAGGGTGTGCATTTGTTGAATTACCCTTTTCATGAGACAATCCGTTTGATAGAACTTGGCTTTATTACAAATGTGGAGTCCATGTTTTTCCCTTTCTGGCTGATTGCAACATTTCTTCGATTTGCTTTTTTATTATATTTAGCTGCCTTTTTATTTGGGGGTATATTTAAAATTAAGAAGTTTGAATATATTATTCCAACGTTAGGTACCATAATTTTATTTTTGGGGTTAATCCCGGAGACGCCTGTTTTTAAGTTTACCTCTAATCGGGAAATATTTTTAAATATATCTACCCCGATTTTTATATTTCTACCTTTTCTATTATGGATATCCGCGAAAATAAAAGGGGATTATAAGAAATGATGAAAAATGAGATGTATCCTTTTCCCTTCCTAATTTTCTCTATGCTTTTGTTAAGTGGATGCTGGGACCAGACAAATATTGATAAAAGAGCTTATGTTGTGGCAATTGGCTTGGATAAAGCGGAAGAGGAGCAACAGTATAAAGTTACGTATCTAATTTCGAATCCTGAATTATCCAAGCAGCAAGCTGGCACAAACGAGCCCGGTAAAGAAACAATAACCTTCAATACCAATGATTTATTGACAGCAAAAAAAATCGCAAATACCGTAATAGCCAAGGAAATTTCCTACAATTTGCTCACGGTTTTGGTGGTGTCAGAAGAATTGGCGAAGGATAAATACTTTTTGCGGCTCATATATGATTCCATAAAAGCCAGAGATATAACACGCGATACGCCCCTAATTGTCTCTAAAGAAAATGCGAGCAAGTTTTTGAGTGACAATAATCCAAGATTAGAAACCAGAATTCATAAATATTTTGAACTGATTATGGAATCGGGGAGTGAATCGGGTTTTATTCCCAATTCAACGCTCCATTCATTTTTCAAAATTACAGAAGGAGATGCGGATCTATTTTTGGCAGCTTATGGTACGACAGAAGTAAGTGGTAAAGATAATAATAATAATAACGATATACTAAATGATGACTTCTTAGCAGGGGAATTCGAGGTAGAAGGAGAAACCAATAAAACACAGTTGATAGGCTCGGCCCTGTTTAAGGAAGGCAAAATGATTGCAAAATTAACAGCAAAAGAAACAAGAATCGCCGTCCTTTTAAATGATACGCTGGATATGGGTGAATTATTGACTACCTATCCTGATCCAGATAATGAGCAATACCGAATTGGCGTAAGGGTAATGAAAAAGGAAGACAACAAGGTCAATATGCAACTTACAGGGAATTTACCGTCCATTGATGTAGAAATCCCGATACGTGTAGATATTCTGGCAAATCATAGTATGAAAAATTATTCCAAGGATACAAAGGAAAGAGAAGAATTAAAAAAGTATCTCGAGGAACAGATGACCAAGGAGATTGAGGCTCTTGTCAAAAAGACCTAGGAAGAGTATAAAGGGGAGCCATTCGGATGGTCATTGGCAGCTAGAAAAAAGTTCAAAACGATCCCTGAATATGAGTCATTTGACTTTATGAAGACTTATCCAAATATGAGAGTGAAAGTAAAAGTTAGTATAGAGTTTGGAAACTTTGGCAGGCAAAGTGAGGTGCCTAGTATAGAAGAGATGAGGGATTAGCTTGAATCTATTTGTGTGGGCGCTCATAATCGGGGTTTTTCTCTATACGCTAGGATTTTCCCGGATATTGTGGAAAGAGAAAAATAAATTGGGTTCATTTGCTGTACTTCTTCTGGCCGTATGCATCATTATCGCACCATTCTTTTCCGTCCTAAGTTGATGGAATAAGAAAACGATAAGTTATATTTTTTCGAAAACTAATTAAAAATCCCCTACTATTCAAGTAGGGGATTTTTTAGCCTTGCGATACATTATGTATGGCAAAGCCGCCTTGCCGTAATAATTATAGAAAGTTTTAAACCACCACTCCTCAAAGTGGGTGTTCGCAAAAGATCTCCTGTATATCGTCATTCACCGTAGTGTGACGCTCGCCATTCCATCTTCTATATAAAACTCCCTTTTACAGTTCAAAGGTTAAAACTTAATATGTGTACGAACAACGCAGCTTTAATGATATATTATACGATTGTGGAGAGTTGTGCAAGTAAGTACTATCAAATAAAAAAGTCAAATATTTATCATGAGTATTTATAAGTTAAATGATGATTTTATCGTTTTATCGTCTGCACTAGGGATAGATAATCGCGAGTGGTATTAAAGGAGTAATTTTTTGATATAATAAAAAGCTTTCCGTTATTGGAAAACTTTGGGGTATCATTCGGATTTATTTAACACTTCATTCGTCAGTGCTGCGATATTGATTTGTGTTTCCTCGTGCATGACATCATTTAATATTTCGTTGCGGAAGTACCTGACACTCACCGTCAGCGGCATTTTCAAAAGTTTCTGGAGGGCCTGCTGATACATGATAACAAATTCTATATCTGTATTCCCGCGTTTTAACTCTGCAAAGGACTCATAAAATTGATCTAGCTTATCTGCGAATTCGAGAAGGCGACCTTCGATTGTTTCATCCTTCCCTTCTTTCATTCGCTCGAAGAAGACATCCTGAAAATCCTGTGGTATTTCCTGCTTAATAAATTGTTCCATCATTTTTTCTTCAACGTGGGCCAGCATTTGTTTCAACTCTACACTGGCGTGCTTTACCGGTGTTTTAATGTCACCAATGAATACTTCGGCAAAGTCATGGTTGATTGTTTTTTCATAAAGGGATTTCCAATTAATGGTTGCCCCATTCATTTCTTCAAGTGTGGCGAAAAACATGGCATACTGTGAAACCTTCCACGAATGAGCAGCAACATTATGCTCTTCAAACTTGAAGCGGCCTGGCGCACGGAAAATACGCTCCAGATCATTTAAACTTGTAAAAAATTTATGGATACCGATAAAAATCACTCCTTAGTTAGTCTATTAGCGTAGGTTTAATGACTATAATTGCATCATATAATTATTCATACCCCGATAGTGGGGAATTTCAATCATTTAATAAATAATTAATTTAGCATTTACAAAGAAAGAATAAGATAGGGTTAATTTATAAGGTATGCAATTATTAGAAAAAAAGTGCATGACTTTTAGAAATTTGTCATATTCCTCAAAAGTTGTACTATTCGCGTGATGGTATACTGAGCTTAACAAAAGTAAATGGAAGTGAAACAAGTTGTTCCATACATTATTTTTATACATTCATATTGTGAGCGCGGTCGGATCAATTGGACCATTATTTTCACTTATCCCGATAACAAAGAAAATGGAATTGGCGGATGAAGAGCATCTGGCTGGTTTGATCCAGTCGTTTCAATCTGCTATTACCGTTGTGAAACATGCAGGGCATGTGCTTGTTTTTTCAGGTATAGTTCTTATCATCATTAGCGGTTGGACGTGGACAACACCATGGATTATGTTGACAATCGCGATTATGATTGGTTCGATTGTATTTCTGGCGCGTGCCTTTAAGCCAACGTTAAAAACATATGGTACGCACAAATTCCATAAAGAACTTTTTATCAAAAAGCTCAAAAAAGCGACTTGGCAATATATACTCATACTGCTGGTTATGCTATGGCTTATGGTTGCTAAACCGGTTTTATGGCAGTAGAAGGGACTATGTTTAGCCTGATGCTTGATATTAAAAGAAGAAACGTGTAGATTAAGCGATTGTCGCCTTGATCTACACGTTTTTTGCCCATTATACTGATTCTGATTTATACAGAAACGTCAATTATCGATCCTTTATGTGGATGCTGGGCAGCGGGTTGTTGCTCTGGAAGCTGCTCCAGCATCTGAATGCTGCTGGCTGCACCCATGTTAAGCGATTTATTCATAATGCTCATTTGCACAGTTTGCTGCAATTGTGCCACTTGTGCAGACATGTAGGAACTCAATTCCATTCAATCATCCCTCCTTTTTTTCTATATCGGCTTAATTTAGTAGTAGATTAAAGTTTTCCAATAAAATAGACCAATTGGCATCTCCCGGTAAGGGTGGAATATTTCATCAGTAAAATGGCAATACTTTGGCCATAGGAGGGTTTGATAAATGTGGAAAAAGTTAATTGCATTAAGTAGTATGACTTTTCTGTTAAGTGGATGTGGTTTATTTGGGATGTTTGAAGAAGAGCAACAAATACCTGTAGCAGCTCCGGAGGCTTTGAAGGCATCCGCGAACATTATGGATACTGAAGGAAATGAGATCGGCCATATGGAGCTTACTGAAGGCACAGATGGTATCTTGATCTCCCTTGGGCTGACAAAGCTTTCTGAAGGTGAGCATGGTATTCATATACATGAAGTTGGAAAGTGTGAAAAGCCAACTTTCGAATCGGCAGGTGCCCATTTCAATCCGCTGGAAAAACAGCATGGATTCGATAATCCGAAAGGACCTCATCTGGGTGATTTGCCAAATATCGAACCGGAAGAAGATGGAACGGTTCAGTTGGAGTTTGTCGCGAAGAATATAACATTAGAACCTGGTATGGAAAATTCCGTATTGGATGGGGATGGCAGTGCAATCATCATTCATGAGGGACCTGATGACTACAAAACGGATCCTGCAGGAAACTCGGGAGCACGTATTGCATGCGGAGTTATCACATCAGCTAAATAATATGGGTTCTGCATGATTCCGGGTTTATTTAAGTATGGAAGTTGAGTAGTAAAGAGGTGTGCTGGGAATATCGTATCCGAATCATCGCTTATTCTCAACTTGTTTCAAAAAACAAAGGTAATAAACCAAAACAATATAAAGTTAAATACAGCTATAAACTAGTAGTTTAAGGAGCTTGCATATTAAGTTGTGCAGGCTCTTTTTCTACAAATAAAAGAATAAAAATGTTAAGGATTTATTTTTTTCGTAAATAGTTCGCATTGCAATTGTTTTTCGTGGCTACCTTTCTTACACTAAATAAAGGTGTGGCATTTGGGCTGTTTAGTAAGAAGTAAAAAACCACGCTAATCGGGATGGCATTGGCCAGATGGTTTGAAAACACAATGAAAGAATAGACTAGGGATTTAACACTAAACTTATGGAGGTTACAAATGAAAAGTATAGCAGTGGATATGGACCAGGTATTGGCAGATTTCTTGGGCAAAGCTTCTAAAGCTTGTGAGGAGCGTTTCAATATAGCAATTTCGAAAGAAGAATTTGATGTGGCAAAATTGGAAGCACAACACCCAGAGCTTGTTAAGAAATTCTTTTTAATGATTAATGAACCTGACTTCTTCCGGGACTTTGAATTATTGGATCCAGATGCAGTACCGGTCTTAAAAGAGTTGAGCGAACACTATGAAATTTACATTGCAACAGCAGCCATGGATGTGCCGGGTTGCTTTGCAGCAAAATACGAATGGCTTTTAGAACATTTTCCATTCTTGAATCCCGAGCACTTTATTTTCTGCGGAGATAAAAAGGTAGTGAAAGCGGATTTCCTCATTGATGATAATGTAAAACAGCTTCATTCCTTCACGGGGGAAGGTATACTATATTCGCAACCCTACAATGAGAAGTGCACTGATTTCAAACGAGTGCATAATTGGCAAGAAATTCGGAATTTGTTTTTACCGGTGAAAGAATCTTCAGTGTGATGGCGCAAAGAAGAATGATCGCTCAGAAATGTCCCTCTAGCAGGGGCTTTTTTGATTGTTGGAAGAAAGCAAAATTTCGACAATGGTGAATGAATTATCACAAATTGCGATAGTTTTAATACTTTTTTTGCATGGTTAACATAAATGTGTTGTATTGCACTAAGGAAGTGTGTATGATATAAAATATCAGAAAATTCTAAATAAGAGGTGTTTGAAAAATGACAAACCTATTATTATCGAAGTTTGAAACTTATTTATTAGATGAAGAACTTGAATTAGAAAAACAACAGGAAGAGCTTGAATTTGGATACACAGAACCTTCAATTTATGAAGAATACCCACCTGGCTTCTTTTCAGGTTTATAAGGCTGAACTGTTCTCTCTCTTCTATATGCTAGAAAATTATTCTCGTAAAATGATTCCTGAAATGCTTCTTCTACTTGTTGATAGGAAGATAATTAGATGCTCGAAAACGGTGACGGCAACCCCATGTGGGAGATTGCCGTTTTTCAATTTATAAACGGGAACACCATTTTTCTAAATTTTGCTTAATAGGCAGAAGCGGTTAATAAATAATGCATACTTATGTATAATAGAGAAAGAAATATTAATTCGAGGTGTGAAAAATGGGTCAAGTAAAAACTTACGAAGATGTGATTTATGGATGGTTTGATCATTTTCATGCTCATCCAGAAACCAGCTGGAAAGAAATAGAAACGACAAAAAAGATAGCGGCAATATTAGAAGAAATGAATATTAATTATAAATTTTTTTCAGACATCACAGGCCTCGTCGCTGAAATCGGTGAAGGCGATGAAGTCATTGCGGTACGTGCGGATATAGATGCTTTATGGCAAGAAGTAGATGGAACAATGCGAGCAAACCATTCCTGTGGCCATGATGCCAATATCTCGATGGTATTAGGGGCACTCCTCCAACTAAAGGACGAATCATTAAAAAAACGAGTGCGATTCATCTTCCAGCCCGCTGAGGAAACTGGCGGTGGAGCCATTGAAATGGTAAAGCATGGCGCAATCGATGATGTAACCTATTTGTTTGGCGTCCATTTGCGTCCAATTGAGGAATTGCCTCTAGGGAAAGTAACACCAGCAATTCATCACGGAGCAGCATTGTTCTTGAACGGGTCGATTACAGGCGTGGATGCACATGGTGCTAGACCACACCAAGGAAAAAATGCAATTGACGTCGTCTTGGCCATTCAGCAAATGCTTAAAAATATTTACATTAACCCATTTGATGTTTATAGTGCGAAATTAACCAAAATCATTGCTGATGGTGGAAGCACTAACATTATTCCTGGAAACGCGACATTTTCAATAGATGTCCGGGCACAAAAAAACGCTGTCTTAGAAGAGCTTCAAAACCGAATTGATGCAGGATTTGAGGCCATCGGAAAGATGTTCGGAGTGGAGTTGATATGGGACTGGTTGGACAAAACACCCGGCGCCGAAGTATCGGAAGAGGCGGCTCGGATTGCCAATGCATCCATCATCGAGGCATTGGGGACAGAACATTTAGAAAAACCTATCTTTACACCCGGGAGTGATGATTTTCATCACTATACGGTATTGAGACCGAACTTAAAAGCAGCAATGATCGGTATTGGAGCAGATTTAACACCTGGCCTCCACCACCCAAAAATGACCTTTGATAAAGGGGCATTAATTACAGGTGCAAAGGTGTTAACTACTACTTTGCGTAATGCGGCAAAGACTAAATAATAGACTAGTATAGGCTAAAAAGGAAGTAAGAATAATGAAAATTACGCAAGTTGAAATTTTTGCAGTAGATCTGCCATTAATTAAACCATTTATTATTAGTTATGCAACTTACCCAAACATTCAATCGATCATTGTAAAAGTGATGACCGACTGCGGATTGGTTGGCTGGGGGGAAAGTGTTCCGGATGAACATATTACGGGGGAAACTCCACATTCAACGTATGCAATGTTAAAAAATACATTGGCTCCTTTAATGATTGGACAAAACCCCATGGAATTTGAAAGAATCCATGAACTAATGGATAAAACTGTACACAGAGCGCCGGCAGCAAAAGCGGCTATTGATATCGCTTGTTTTGATGTAGCAGGGAAAAAGTTAGACGTTCCTGTTTATCAACTGTTAGGTGGACGCTACCATGAGAAATTCCCGGTAACACACGTTCTTAGTATCGGTGAGCCCGAAGACATGGCAAACGAAGCTGCTCAAAAAGTGACAGAAGGATATACATCTTTCAAAATGAAAGTGGGCCAGGATGTAATGGCTGATGTCAAACGCATCAAGGCGGTACGCGAACAGGTTGGTGAGGAAATCGCAATTCGGGTAGATGTCAACCAAGGATGGGGAAACAGTGCCAATACACTACAGGCAATCCGTCACCTAGAGTCTCTGGGGATTGATTGGTTGGAACAACCTGTTGAGCAGGACGACATCGATGCGATGGTTGAAATTAAATCAAAATCGACTATCCCACTCATGATCGATGAAGGTATACGAGATATGAACAATATGCGCGAGATTATTGCAAAACGGGCCGCGGATAAAGTGAACATTAAGCTAATGAAGTGTGGAGGAATCTATCCGGCTATGAAACTTGCGAATATGGCTGAAATGGCCGGGATTGAATGCCAAATCGGTTCAATGGTTGAGTCTTCCATCGGATCTGCTGCTGGTTTTCACGTTGCCTTTTCGAAAAAAATCATTAAAAGTGTGGAGCTGACTGGACCGGTCAAATTTTCAAAAGATCTCGGAGATTTGAAGGCAAGCTATCGTATACCAAACATCCAATTAACTGAACGCCCCGGGTTAGGTGTTACTGTAGATGAAGCCATACTTGCAGAGCTTACTCGACAGTCGGATTTAATAGAGTAGGTGGTGGGAGTTTGAGTGCAATATATAGAGGGATATTAGGGGATCGCCCATATGAAGTAAAGGTGCTGGATAGCAATGATCTATCTAAACTGCTTGCTTTACAAGAAATTGTTTATGATGCCTTGCCGAATAAGGATATTTTACAACCATTATCTGAAGACGAGTTTTTGTATATATTGGAAGGGCAAGGGCTGTTGATCGGGGCATTTATGGCAGGGGAGCTTATAGCTTTTCGGGCGGTTTTGGAACCTGAGCTTGATGCCGAACATTTAGGCTATGCAATTGGACTGGTAGAAGACTCGGATTTACAGCGTGTCCTTTACCAAGAAATCTCAACTGTGCATCCGGAATTTCGCGGGCATGGCCTGCAAAAGACATTAGCTGCTATTATTATGCAGCAAATTGATACAACAAAATACGACTATATTGCGGCAACCGTAATGCCATACAACATTGCCAGCCTAAAAGATAAGTTTTCACAAGGTTTCTATATTACCGATTTGAAATATGCGTATGGTGCGAAACTACGCTATGTTTTCGCTTTGGACTTACATAATGAACCGATGTTTAGTAAAGAGAAAATTACGCTTTCAATGGGTGATATCGAGGCTCAGCAAAACTTGTTAAAAAAAGGTTTTGTTGGGGTTTCAATGAAGCCGATCGAGGAAGAGTGGGTAATACAATACCAAAAGCGTGTATAGATGAAAGCGGGGCTATCTTTATGTCTTTTGGACAAGCAGGCAGGTAGCCTTTTCGTTAAAGAAAACTAGGAATCAAAGTTTACAAGTTTAGAGAGATTAGTGGAGATAAGCTAATGATAAATAACCAAGATATAAAACCGATGTTCCAGAAAATAAGAGGACATCATACATCCAATAATCGCACCACATTTTCAGATGCCGCCATTGCCTCGGTTGGGGTATTTATATGTATGTTCACCATATTTGAATTAACCAAATATACGGATTCATTATGGTTTATCGCATCATTTGGTGCCAGCAGCATGCTTGTGATGACCGCATGGAATGCTCCTGTAGGACAACCTCGTAATGTAATTGGGAGCCATTTGATTGCATCGTTTATCGCAATCGCTGTTTTGAATTTATTTGGTTCATCGCCCGTCATGATGAGCTTGGCTCTTTGCTGTACAATATTCTGTATGCTGATGACGGGAACATTTCATCCTCCAGCATGCGGCAACCCGATTATTATTATGATGGGTGGATACAGCTGGGAATTTATGTTCCAGCCAATATTGATTGGTGCAATTACGATAGTTGTTTTTGGGCTTGTTATTAATAATCTTCATCCAAAAAGAAAGTACCCTTTATATTGGTGGTAAAAAAACAGGCCATAGATTTCTAATGAGGTGGCCTGTTTTAAAATACCTCCATTATGACTTGCAAAGTATACGGAAAGTAAAAATGGAACTAGATAGATTCCATTTTTCTACTTACCCAGTCAAGAACTAATCTAGACAGCCGACAATTCTATTTTTTCGTTGGACAAAATTCGCATTGCATTAAGCCCGGAATGTCCTTGGAAAAACAGCAGCTTTTTCTAATCGGTTGATTTACAATTTGGGCGGGATTTTTTCCTCCAGTGTATTGATAGAACCAAGATTTGTTGGAGAACAGTTGCCATACCTTTGTACCTTCCAGGATTTCTAAATCTTCAAAGGCACGATCAGCAAGCAGCGGGTTTTCCAGCTGTTCGTAATAATTCCAAAGCATATAGCCGAAAAGGTTCTCCCATAAGGTAAGGGGAGAGATGGAAGTGGTTTTTCGTAATTGCTGAAAAACTTCATGGCATTGATATAGAAGCTTGCTGATTACATATTCCCGTTCACTGTCCTCCACATAACGATAATCATTTGGCGTAATAAACGTACCAAGTGTATTTACTCCAAACTCATTAATGATACTATAGCGAACATCTACTTTTTTGCCATCCCATATTTCATCATACATAGAAAGCATATAAAATTGCATCGCCATGAACATCCCATATCGTCTGCCGAAGTGGGATATAGCCGCTGCTTCCGTACTTGCCTGAGTAATCCCCATCATTAAAGTTCGAAAATCCGTTAAGTAGAAATCCTTGTGCAGATTTTCCAATGTAAACAATGGACGTTCGGGGTTTTCAATAAAAACGCCATATGAATTTAAAACACGCAGTTGGTCATAAGTGAGAGCAGGCATTTATTTCACCTTCATTTTTTACATTTACTATAACACTTTCTTGAAAATTGATGTAGATTATCGTTTTAACTATACAAAAATCATGCTTCATATTAAAATTAATAAAACTAATAAGAAAAGTAGGTTTTATAGATGGAACAAGTGCTTTCAATTCCTAGACCGTTAGTAAGAACAAACCAATGGTCAATCTTCTTATCTGTAGTATTGTCATGGATTACAGGAAACGTTTGGATTTTGATTATTCCTCTTATAGCGAATCTAATGGGAATATTATTTGACTATAATCCTATTATGAAGGTCGCAAGAGTGTTCCTCATACAAAAGGGGAAGAAATATATTCCTGAAGATGTGACACAGCAGAAATTTAATGCCTGTATTGCGATTGTTTGTTTATTTGGAGGACTTGTTAGTTTTCTTGCCGGTTGGACGATTGCTGGATATGTATTTACAATCATGGTTGCTGTCGCTTCATTTATAGCGATACTAGGTTTTTGTGTAGGTTGTTTTATCTTCTACCAAATAAAACAATTTCAATATCGGCGAAGTTTAAAAAAATAGTAAAGAATAGGAAATAAGTTTTCCGAAAATTAATGCAAATAGTTGACATTTTAATTGATAACGATTATCATTATCATATAAATAAAAAAGTCTTATGGCAAGACTATTGTGATAAGCTTTTCTCCATGATTCAAGCCGAAACGTTCTTCCCCCCTATTTAGAACGTTTTGGTATAGAAAAGGCCAAGCTTCAATGCTGAAGTTCGGCCTCTTTTTCTTTTGCTTGAGCGTTTTTTGAAAGGTGCATCGTATGATAACTATGCAGTAACATTCCAATAACGATGACACCAATACCAATCAGTGCAACTGACTCCGGCAGGGGAACGTTCAGTAAAATCATTTCACCGATAATTACAAATAAAACCTCCGTCGACTGCGTAGCCTCAACTGCGGCAAGTTTACCCTGATCATCCCGCACGCGATCTGTTGCGATGAAAAATAATACGGTTGCGATGACACCTGAGCTTACACCAACGATCAAGGATTGAAACACTTGAGTTGAAGAGGGAAGTCCTGCAGTAAACAATGCATAAACAGCCAAGAGTATCCATGCAGGTAAAGAGGCGATGGTCATCCCGAGAACACGTTGGTATGTATCCAATCTTCCATTACAAACTTCCATCATTTTGCGATTTCCTAATGGATAGGCAAAGGCGGCAATGATTACAGGCAAAATACCGAGTATCAACGTATCAAAAGGGACGGATTGTGCTTGGGGAACTTGGATCAGTAATATGCCAATCAAAATAACCGATGAAATCAGCAAAGAAATAACGGGAATTTTTTGGCGAATGCTTTTATCTCCAACAACAGTTATAAACAATGGAGCCAATAAAACACCCGCAACAATTGTGAATTGCCAAGTACCGGAAACAAGCCATCCCGGACCAAAGGAAGCTGCATATGTCAGCGGTGCATAAAAGAGAACAAACCCTACGAAACTCCAAAGCAACCATCTTGCTGGTTGAGATTTCATTTCATTAGCCAGTGGTTTCATACCCTTGCGAGACAGGACAATAACAAGAAGAAAAGGGAGCATAAAGAAGAAACGCAACGATGCACTCCATAACCAACTGCCACCATCTAGTTCCATTGAGTGGTTTAAGATAAAAGTTACGGCAAAAAACATGCTCGCGAGTATTCCTAAAGCAATTTCTTTCAATCTAATAACCTTCTTTCATACCAAATTTCACTTGGCACAAGTGTGATAAACTCTTGCTCTTAGGTGACTTAATATTCTGAATTCAATACCCCCAAAAAGTGCGAAGTAAGGATTATTTTCTTACTTCGCAGCAATTCATTACTTGCCTTGTGCTTCAAATAATTGGACGATTTCTAAAATAACTTTCGTAGCTTTCTCCATTGTTTCACCTGATACAAATTCAAATTTGCCATGCATGTTTTCCCCGCCGGCAAAAATATTAGGTGTAGGTAACCCCATGTACGATAGTTGGGAACCGTCAGTACCACCACGGACTGGTTCAACGATTGGAGAGATATCTAAATTTTCCATCGCCTTGTAAGCAATGTCAACGATTTCCTTTACCGGCTCTATTTTTTCACGCATGTTATAATACTGATCTTCGATTTCTACAGTAATCGCATTATCACCATATTTTTCTTTCACCATTTTTTCTACTTCAAGGAAATGCGCTTTTTTGGCTTCGAATTTTTCACGATCATGATCACGAATGATATAGGAAAGCTTTGCTTCCTCAATATGCCCATTAAAGCTCATTAAGTGTATAAAGCCTTCATAACCTTCTGTTTTTTCGGGCACGGCATCCGAGGGCATGGAATTCTGGAATTTGATCGCGAGTGTAATGGCGTTGACCATTTTCCCCTTTGCAGAACCTGGATGGACACTTGTTCCTCGCGTTGTCACTTTAACGCCTGCTGCATTGAAACTCTCATATTGCAGTTCCCCTAATGGACCACCATCCATTGTATAAGCGTAGTCGGCACCAAAAGCTTTTACATCGAACTTATGTGGGCCACGGCCAATTTCTTCATCTGGTGTGAAAGCTACACGAAGTTTTCCGTGCTTGATTTCCGGATGTTGAACTAAATACTCCATTGCTGTCACGATTTCAGCAATTCCGGCTTTATCGTCTGCACCTAAAAGGGTTGTGCCATCTGTTGTAATTAGCGTTTGCCCAACATAGTTTTTCAAGTTGGGGAAGTAGCTTGGAGACATGATCAGTTCATTATTCAACTGAATATCCCCTCCATCATAATTGTCGATGCGCTGAGGATTTACATTTTTCCCTGAAAAGTCAGGTGATGTATCTACGTGCGCCAAAAAACCGATTGTCGGAATTTCTTTATCCGTGTTTGCAGGCAAAGTAGCAAATAAATAGCCGTTTTCATCCAATGTAATTTCAGTTAGCCCGATTTCTTCGAGCTCGGCTTTTAGCACATTTAGTAAATCGAATTGCTTCTCTGTTGATGGGGTAGTTGAGCTTTCAGGATTTGATTCAGTATCGATTTTGGCATAGCGTATTAATCGTTCAATTACTTGTTCTTTCATCTATAAATCCTCCTTACAAATTAGTGTTTATATTGTATCACTTTGCTTCGTATTGCGGAATATTTTGGGAAACTTAATTTGGATAATATTTATGAAACTATCTGTCTGGTTATTCCGTAGAAAGATATAAGAGAAAGGGTGGTTCTAGTGACTCAAACTTTAATGATGGCCTTGATGGCCTCAGCCATTGCAACACTCCTCATTGTCCCTCTTACAAAGAAGGTGCCAAAAGGAGAACTTACGAATAAACAACTTTTGAACTCAATTATTTCGGTTCTTATTGCAAGTTTTATCATTGGATTTGCGATAATTTATATTACTAAAATTGACTTGCATTGGACGATTTTCGCATATGCATTACCGGTTGTAGCCTTACTTGGCGCGCTGCTCTCTAAAGGGGTGGAACAGACGTTTAAAGGATTTCTATTCTTGGCGAGTTTGCTCCTGCTCGCTTATATGCTGTGTGCACCATTCTTTAACGCGGACGAAAAATATGATTCCGCCCAAATGGAGGAAAAGGTGGAAATTGAACCGTTCGATGAAACACAAACACCGGCTAGTGTCCCTCCGCGTTTTGCACAAAACAAGATGAAAAAAGCCTTTGGTCAAGTTCCCAATACAAGCTACTATGAACTTGGGAGTTTGCAAATCCAAAAAGTGAATGGTGAGTATGTTTACATTGCACCGGTTGAATTTTCCGGATTATTCAAGTGGTTTAACGGAAAAACAACGCCCGGATATTTCACTATGAGTGCAACAGATTCAACAGACAACCCAAAATTTGTTGAAACGGAAATGACCTATGTCCCATCAGCCTTTTTCAATAAAAATTTGGAACGCCATATCCGTTTAGAGTATCCTACGTTGATCTTCTACGGTGATCCGCAGCTTGAGGTGGACGATGAAGGAAAACCATTCTATATTCGTTCATACGGCGAGTTTATATCGGCTCGGAATGGTTTTGATGTAAAAGGAATCGTGATGGTGGATGCAGGATCAGGAGATTCCGAAGTGCTTAAGCTGGAGGAAATTCCTGAATTTATCGACGGAGCGGTTTCTCCTGAATCGGTCAGTCTTCAAAATAGCTACTTTGGAAAGTATATACATGGATTTTGGAATAGCTTGTTTGGCAAAAAAGATGTGAAGATTCCTTCAGATGAAGGAACGGAGGCAAATGTTAGCCCAATCTTCAACGAAAATGGAGAAATGTATTACTTTACGGACTTTACAAGTCCCAAAGAAGGTGTCGATTCTATGCTGGGGTATTCATTAACAGATGCCCGTACAGGTGAATCAACCTACTATACTGGCAATCTTGAGGAATCGTATATGGACTCCCAAGGTGCGTTGGATATTATTGAAAAGAAATTTATTGAAAAAGAATGGCAAGGAGAAATGCCGATTCTTTATAACTTCTATGGAGAGGCAAGTTGGCTTGCACCGGTATTAGATTCGAATGGATTTTTGCAAAATTACTTTATCGTTTCGGCAGCCAATCCTGAGATATCGGCATATGGTACAACACCAAACGAAGCTCTGAAGCAATATAAAACAGCGTTAAATCGTGGCGGCGGAACGGTTGACGGTACATCGAACTCGGAGGAGGCCACAATTTCCGGAGATGTCGTGCGTGTCTACAAAGAGCGCGTCGGTGATTACACAGTCGTTTCATTCTTGCTGAATACCGGACAAAACTTTGTGGTCAGCTCACAAAATGCACCATTAGCAATTTATTTGCAAGAAGGAGATCGTGTAGCAATCACGTATTATGCAACGGAAGAGTTATTCCTGCCAATCAAGGAAATTAGGATTGAAGGCATAGTAAACCCATAAATAAAGGCGCAAACCAAGTTGTCGGATTGTTCTAAAGAGTGTAGACAAAGTTGATATTCGACTTTGTCTGCACTCTTTTTTAGGGTAATTCCTTAAATGAAGGATAATGCAGACTGTATTGAAAACGCTTGGCAGACAAGGGGGGCAGTCGAGTGAAGACCCGAGTAGAACTAAAGGTTCGTGAAGGGACGAACGAGACAACCATCGCAGGCTGAAAGCGTTTGTCAACAATCCGAGCCCAAACCAAGTTGGTGGTTTGGGTTTTTTGATGTGCAAAAAAGTAAAAGAGATAAGAGTGGCAGGTAGCCAAGTTTCCGTTCGAAGCATTCTATATCACAATCCCCAGAAATATTGCGTATCGCAATTCTTATAAGAAAAAAGTGATACTAAGCAATCTCTTCTTTGCTTTGGTATCACTAAGTTCAATATTATTTCCAATTAAACCCTTTTGCAGCCAGGAATTCCTTGATATGTGGTCTTCGTTGTTCAACTAGGAAATCTGCCATTTGCTTAGTCCAGTTGGCCATTTTCTGATTGGAGCTACGGCTTGCGTAGTATGCTTCCATCGTCGCATCATACTCATCAAGTAATGTATCGTATTTTTCCTCGTCATAACCATTTTCGTGCAAAACGGCTTCAACCGGAAGTCTCGGTTTTGTCTCATTGCGTTTTGTAGGAGTCCCAATCGTCATCGCAAATAGCGGGAACACGTACTCAGGCAAATTGAATAATTCGCTAATCTCGTCTGGATTGTTGCGGGCTCCGCCGATATAGCAAATCCCGTAGCCGGCATCTTCGGCAGCAATCACAAAGTTTTGTGCAAAAATGCCAACGTCCGCTACCCCGACAAGCACATTCTCTGCACTATCCGCAATAATGTCCACACCATGTTTTTGCCCTGCTACTTGGAGACGTTTAAAGTCGACACAGAAAAGAAAAGAGGCACCAGCTGTTGTAAATTGGAAGTCATTTTTCGAAAGCTCACCTAATTTTCGCTTTTTCTCTTCATCAGTTACCCAAATCACACTATAAGCTTGTACAAAGTGAGAGCTGGCAGCCATCTGTGCTGTTTGGATTAAATCCACAACTTTTTCTTTTGGAATGACTTCCCCTGTATATTTTCTTACAGAAGTGTGACTACGTAATAAATCTTTTGCTGACATTTCATTTCCTCCCCTAAAAGTGCATTATGAAAGCCTTACAGAGCTAAACGCTTCATAAGGCTATATTAGTATATTTTGTTATTTTTTCAAAGAAGAAGCGTTTCATAAAATAATTGCGACGCTGCGGATCATCCCTTTTTCTTGAAAGCAGATGTAACTTTCGGTTCGGTTCCAATGCGTATGCGATAGATATTTTCGAGATGAAGATAAAGTGCAATCAAGAATAACGCCAAGATAATAATAAACGGCCATATTGCCGGTTCTGTCAAAAGTGCAGTTGCCCCGAAAATAATATACAAAAAGGCTACACCGATCAGCAGATAATTCGTTAAAAGTGAAACAACCACAAAGACAATTACAGCAATCAATCCAAATTTCCAATCAAGTGCCATAAAAATACCGATTAGTGAAGCAGTGCCTTTTCCACCACGAAACTTCATATGAATCGGGAAGTTATGGCCAATGATGACGGAGGCGCCGATTAAGTATAATAAAAGGGAAGTCTGTTCAGCGGTAAAGGAGCTGAAATTTACTAAATAAAGACGTAGTAAAACGATAGCCACGGCCCCTTTACCAATATCAATCAAAGCAACGAGAACACCATATTTCCAGCCTAGGGACAAGGTGGCGTTGGATGCTCCTGCATTGCCATGGCCAACTTCCTTTAAATTCACACCCGACATAAGCCTGGCAATATTTGAACCGTGGATACAGCCAATCAAGTAACCTGCTAAAAGTATAAGAATAATGGCGGTAAGCAAAGTGAGAACTCCTTTCAAAAACACGCTTTTTACAATATACTCTATGATTATATAAGATGTTTCAAATATTATCGAAATATTTTAAAAATAAAGTTGACAGAGTTGATTACTATGAATTATAGTAAGTTTTAACGATGGAACATGAATCAAATACCTTTATCCAGAGAGGCGGAGGGACTAGGCCCTACGATGCCCAGCAACCGGCGTATTTACGCAAAGGTGCTAATTCCTACAGATTTTGATTAGATCTGAGAGATAAGGGGAGGAAAAATTGCAACTTTGCAGCCCTCTTCTTAGAAGAGGGCTTTTGTTTTTCCATAAGGTCCTCCTCACAAATCCGATCGGCCCATCGATTTTAATTTAGGAGGAAGAAACATGTCACAACAACGACCAGAAACACAATTGCTTCATGGCGGGCAAACACCTGATCCAGTGACAGGAGCAATCGCAGTACCTATTTACAGAACAACGGCGTATGCTTTCGAAAATACGGAGCATGCCCGGAAGCTTTTTGCACTCGAACAATCGGGTAATATTTATTCACGTATTATGAACCCGACAGTCGACGTTTTTGAGAAACGTGTTGCTTTGCTGGAAGGTGGGACGGCTGCTGTCGCCTTATCATCCGGTGCTGCGGCAATCGCTTTTTCTATCTTGAATATTGCTGGTACCGGGGATGAGATTGTTTCTGCAGGTTCGTTATATGGAGGTACGTATAACTTATTTGCAAATACTCTACCACGTTATGGCATTACAACTGTATTTGTAGATGAGAGCAATCCAGAGAACTTTGAAGCAGCTATTACGGATAAAACAAAAGCAATCTATGCAGAGACAGTTGGAAATCCGAGCTTAAACATTCTGGACATTGAACGAGTAGCGGAAATTGCTCATGCGCATGGACTTCCGTTAATTATTGATAATACTTTCCCATCCCCATACGGATCGAACCCAATTGAATTTGGAGCAGATGTCGTTGTACATTCCGCAACAAAATGGATCGGGGGGCATGGTACGACTATTGGAGGTATTGTGGTAGATGCCGGTAAATTCGATTGGACAAGTGGACGCTTCCCGGGCTTCACTGAACCGGATGAGTCATATCATGGTCTGCGTTATGGCATTGATGCACCAGGAGCTGCCTTTGCCACAAAATTGCGTGTCCAATTATTGCGTGATTTCGGTCCGACGCTAAGTGCAGACAGCGCATTTAATTTCCTGCAAGGTTTAGAAACGCTTCATTTGCGTTATACAAAACATGGGGAAAATGCACTGAAGGTTGCCGAATATCTTGACCACCACTCATTTGTGGAATATGTCAATTATCCAGGTAAAGAAAACTTCCCATCGCATTCATTAGCGAAAAAATACTTGAAAAATGGTTACGGCTCAATGCTTACATTCGGCATCAAAGGTGGCCGTGAAGCAGGAAGTAAAGTAATTGACAATGTTCATCTATTCTCCCATGTAGCGAATGTAGGAGATGCCAAATCACTCATTATCCATCCAGCTTCCACAACGCATCAACAGCTATCTCCGGAAGAGCTGAAAGTAGCGGGTGTATCCGAAGAGCTCATTCGCTTATCGGTAGGGCTAGAAGCTGTAGAGGATATTATAGCGGATTTGGATCAGGCGTTAACAAAAGCTATTGAAGCTGTCTCTCAGGCAAACGTATAATTTAAGGGCTTAATCGGTGAAAAAGACGTTTCATTCCATTCGTGAAACTAATTTTTCATCGGTTCTTCCAAGTGCCATTCATTCGGCTATTGATATATTTAATTCCGAGTAAATCTATTAGTTTTGTTGACGTATAAATGTCTGATTTGTATAATTATTAATATAAAGTAAATTTGTCGGAATTAAAATCCGCAATTGGAAGATTTAATTAGCTCGTTGCAAGGATGAAAAAGGAGTGTTGTTTGATGGGGAATATTTATAGTGCGCAAAATGTTGCGGCATATTTGATATATGAACTAAATGGGAAAAATTCATTTATTAATTCGTATTCACTTCAAGACCTATTAGCTGAGATAGATAAACTTTGGTATAAAAATTTTGGACATACAGCCTTTAAAGAGGAAACTGGATCCACTTCAGAAGGTGGCTATTATGTGAAGGAAGTTTTCGATGCATATAAGGAGTTCGAGAATCGGCATCTGTTTTTACCTGCCAAGGAGTGGCATTTGGAATATGGCCAATTTCAGCTTGTTCTTCGCCCATATGCAGTGCCTCTCTTTACAGCGATGGAACTGCTTCTCATTAATGATGTCTTAAGTGAATTTCACAAGTATGCGGCAAAAAGAGCGTCCTGATCATCTCCCATTTAACGATAGTCCCATATTCATTAAAGACTTTCTAACTGATTGGTAAAAAATATTATGATATAATAATCAATTAAGTATCTCGATTCTCAGAGATGCTTTTTTGATTTAGTATAAGGAAGATATAGGTAAAGGTACATTATTGGAAAAGGCTTGTAGAATATAGTATTTTATAAAATATTCGTGAACCTTTTGACCTTCTTAAAAAAACAATTGTCCACCTTAGGAAGAATGTTCTTGAGTTCCTTCCAGATTTAAGATAAAATTCTCTTAAGTTAAATTTTTCGAATTATTTGTTTTTATTCTGATAATTACTATTATCAGTTCGGCGTAGGATTGTAAGGAATCGTATAGCACCTTCCTTAATCATGAAGATTCGTAGATGCCTAAAAATATGTAGGGTTTAGAGTGAAGATGGAGGCGAGTATAGGAATGGCAACAATCAAGGCGGCCATCTTGGGTTTTGGCACGGTAGGTCAGGGAATATATCACATTTTGAACGAAAAACGCGAAGAGCTACGAGATAAACTAGGCCTGGAATTGGAAGTAGCAAAAATTTTAGTACGGGATACAACCAAAGAGCGTGTACCTGGTACGGCACATTTATTGACAGACAGCATTGATGATTGTCTTTCAGTAAAGGGAATCCAAGTGGTGTTTGAAGCGATTGTCAACGAGGAGCCGGCTTATGGCTACTTAAAGAAGGCTGTGGAAAATAAGTGCCATGTCATAACCGCCAACAAAGTGATGTTTGCAAAATGGGGTCTGGAGTTACAGGAATTGGCTAGACAAAATGGTGTGTTTGTTGGATATGAAGCCACTACTGCTGGTGGTGTACCGGTAATTAAGACCATGAAAAATATCCTTCTGGTAAATAATGTATCAAGAATTCAAGGTGTTTTAAATGGAACAACCAATTATATCTTAACAAAAATGCGTGCAGAAGGCTGGTCTTTTGAAGAAGCCTTAAAAGAGGCGCAAATTCTAGGATATGCAGAAGCTGATCCTTATAATGACATTTCGGGTCAAGATGCATTTAAGAAGCTGATGATCCTGTCATCCCTTGCGTTTGGGGATCAGCCGAACTGGGCGGATGTTGAAGTGGTTGGAATAGACAGCATTTCTGCCCAACAAGTTGAACAATCCATAAAAAATGGGCTACGTTATCGCCACGTGGCTGAAGTCGAAAAGCATCAGGATGGCACACTTTTCGCAAAAGTCGCTCCGATGCTGGTCGATAAAGAGCATCCACTCTATCCAATCGATGATGTATTCAATGCGGTTACGATGGAGACGAATTATATTGGTACACTCACACTGGTTGGTCCGGGAGCTGGAATGTATCCCACTGCAAGTGTCATGGTGGAGGATTATGCAGAAATAATCGGCAAACGTGCGGGTTTCGTCGTAACGATTTAAACATCTTGAGGCGTGAAAAGTGAATTCACGCTTCAAGATGTTTTTTTCGGTCATTACAAAAATTCAGTCCTCGTCCTTAATATCTGGATCTTCCGGGATCGGGGTGTTGCGCCAAATTTCAATTTCTTCTTTAATACGTTCCAATTGTTCATGATACGTATCAAATTGGGAACTGTTTACGAGGTACTCTGTTCCATCATGCACAGCCTTGATTCGGCCAGTGTAAATATAACGAAGTACTTGTTCCTCTGGCATTGAAATGTCCTTGGCAGTTTCGGCAACTGTTTTATACATGCATGGTGACCTCCATCTTTAGTTTTGTTCGCTCAAGACGTTTATGCTTGCTCATCATATTTATTATAAGTGATTATCGCAAAAATGCTACGAAACTAAACAAAACAGCCTAATTGAACTTGCATTCAATCAGGCTGCCGCTATTTTTATTACAACTGTTTTACTGCTGTATACTCTTCCTCGGTAAAAACCCTGGAACGTGTAATGAAGTGTTTGTCTTCAATGCTATCTAATGAGAATTCCGCCCCGCTGCCATCCAGTACATCGATAATCAGCTGTGTATGTTTCCAATATTCGTATTGGCTTCGATGCATATAAAAGGGGGCGTCACCGATTGAGCCAAGATAAATATCAGAATCCGCTATACGAAAGTCTCCCTCTCTGTAGCACATAGGAACAGAGCCATCACAGCACCCACCAGACTGATAAAACAGGATGGATTCATGTTTTTCTGTCAGCTGTTCTATGAATTGAAGTGCCTCTTCTGTCGCAACTACACGATCGATCATGGGTTTAATCTCCCTTCGATTTAGAAAAATCCTTGGGGTTTTCTATCGTAGCTGACTAATAAGCATTTTGTTTGTTGGTAGTGATCTAGCATCATGGCATGGTTCTCGCGTCCGATACCTGACATTTTGTATCCACCGAATGCAGCACCGGCTGGATATTTGTGATAAGTGTTTGTCCAAACGCGGCCTGCCTGGATTGCACGGCCGGCACGGTAAGCGATATCACCGCTGCGGGACCAAACACCTGCACCAAGACCATAAAGTGTATCGTTGGCAATTTCGATTGCTTCATCGAAATCTTTGAATGTCGTTACAGCAAGAACAGGACCAAAAATTTCTTCTTGGAAGATACGCATTTTGTTGTTTCCTTTGAATACTGTCGGTTTGATGTAGTTGCCATTTTCAAGGTCGCCGCCCAAGTGATTTTCTTCACCACCAAGCAGTAATTCTGCTCCTTCTTCCAGGCCAAGTTGGATATAGGATAGAATTTTTTCTTTTTGTTGAGTGGAAGCTTGTGCACCCATCATCACTTCCGTATCGAGTGGGTTCCCGACTTTAATGGCTTTGACGCGCTCCAGCGCACGTTCCATAAACTTATCGTAAATCGATTCTTGGATCAATGCGCGGGAAGGGCATGTACATACTTCGCCGTTGTTTAATGCAAACATGACCAAACCTTCGATTGCTTTATCGAGGAACTCGTCATCTTGATCCATAATATCTTCAAAGAATACGTTAGGAGATTTGCCGCCAAGCTCCAAAGTAACAGGGATTATGTTTTCTGTTGCATATTGCATAATTTGGCGTCCAACTGCAGTTGAGCCAGTAAATGCAATTTTTGCGATTCTTGGATTCGTAGCTAATGGTTTTCCAACTTCAATTCCGTAACCGTTTACAATATTTAATACACCTGCAGGCAATAGGTCTTGAATTAATTCCATTAGTACCATAATCGATACAGGAGTTTGTTCAGCCGGTTTTAAAACGATACAGTTTCCTGCAGCCAGGGCAGGTGCGATTTTCCATGCGGCCATAAGGATTGGGAAGTTCCAAGGGATAATTTGTCCTACAACTCCCAGTGGCTCTTGGAAATGGTATGCTACCGTATCGTTATCCAATTGAGTAGTGCGACCTTCCTGTGAACGAATTGTACTTGCAAAGTAACGGAAATGGTCGATAGCCAATGGAATATCCGCATTCAAAGTTTCGCGGACAGCTTTCCCATTTTCCCAAGTTTCTGCTACTGCAAGGTATTCCAAATTTTCCTCCAAGCGGTCAGCAATTTTATTTAAAAGAATGGCACGTTCTGTTGTCGATGATTTTCCCCAAGATTCTTTTGCAGCATGTGCGGCATCTAATGCTAATTCGATATCTTCAACTGTCGAACGGGCAGCTTTCGTAAAAACTTCACCAGTAACCGGTGTGCGGTTTTCGAAATATTGGCCTTTTACTGGTGCAACCCATTCGCCACCGATAAAGTTATCGTATTTTTCTTTAAAGCTAACAATTGCCCCTGCTGTATTAGGATTTGCATAGATCATTATGAATTCCCCCTTAGGAAGTATATACAGTGAAAACATATAAAATATTGAAAATATAGAAATGTTTGCGCTTACATTTGTGCTGAAAAAAATATGTTTAATAAAAAGTTGTAACTAGTTTTCTACTGCTATATTCATATAATGAACCTTTCGCTTGAAATTATCAAGCAATAAATCGTTTTTTGTCGAAAAGAAATATATTCCTATAGTACGAAAAAGGGTTATATCCAAGAGAATATTGCATTTTCTATATTTGCACTTCAGCAATTGAGCCTTTTATTCTTCTTTTTGCGATAATATTTTACTAGAAAGGTTAGTGCGCTCTCAAAGTTGTTTGGTATAATTTAACAAGAGTATTTTGGAGTATAACGAAATTAGATGTTTAATTAGTTAGCAAGTCAACAGTGAACTTGCAGTGGGTATTTACAAGCATAAGGGGTGTAGTGGATGAATTTAGTTGCATACATATTTGTTCTTCTGGCGGCAATGCTCTGGGGGACGGTTGGCACCACCCAAACGTTCTTGCAAGCAGATGTCTCTTCCATTGCTGTTGCGGCAGTACGGTCGGCAATTGGGGGAGGGGTGCTGTTCTTCGTTGCTCTTTCTATGGGCAAAATTAATTTTAAAACGTGGTCGTGGAAGTGGACAATTCTCGCAGCTTTAACGATTGCCTTGTTCCAATCCCTTTTTTTTACCTCCGTACGATTTACAGGTGTTGCACTAGGGACGGTCATAACAATCGGCAGCTCGCCTGTATTTTCAGGTTTGGTGGAGTGGGCCATTTGGAAACGGAAGCCGAACCGTGTTTGGGCCATTGCAACAGCTCTCGCCATTATTGGGTGCGTATTATTATTTGTAAATAAAGGGGAAACGTCTGTAAATCCGTTCGGAATTCTTTTGGCGCTTTGTGCGGGTCTCGTGTTCGCGTTATATACGAACTGCAGCAAGCAATTAACAGAGAAAGAAGAAACGCTTCCCGCTGTGGCCATGACTTTTACTTTATGTGCCTTGCTGCTTTTGCCGTTTTCGGGTGATGGGGTGATGTGGGCATTTGAAGGCCAAAATCTTCTCCCCATGATTTTTATGGGCTTGGCTGCGACGAGTATTGCTTATCTTTTATTCTTGGGGGGATTGGAAAGAATTCCTTCCTCCTCCGCGGTTACCCTTTCTTTGGCTGAGCCGTTAACGGCCGCCTTGCTCGGCGTCTTTTTGGTCGGCGAATATTTGAGCCCCACTTCATGGGTAGGGGTCGTGTTGTTATTGGGTGGAATTGTCGTGCTGACATTGGGGAGTCGAAAAGTAGGCGAGAATAATTCAATTAAATGACACTCTGATCAGGAACAGTTGAAGTTATTTCTATATTTGCTAGCCAATTGATTTAAAAGGGGTACTGAATGCCGGTACCCCGATTTGCATGAATAACTATAACAGTTATCCTCTTATTGCAATAGCTCGCCAGATTCTCAAAGACTCATTTAGTTAACGTTACTATCTTCGATTATCGTGCCGATTAAGGTTTAACTTACTGCGAAACAGCTCGACTATAAACTTTTTCTATCAACCTTTTCCTCAATTTTGTTAAATGCGTTCGGGAACAAATTTTGTATACTGCAGCATTGTTCATCAAATATCACTCAATCCTTACGCGAATCAAGAACCTGGCCTTTGTTGAATCGATGTAATGTTTGACATTTAAAACTTATACGGATATTATGGATATATTAAGTCTACAATAGAGGTAAGAGTATGAAGTTAACAAAAGCAACGAATTATGCACTCCACACTATGCTATTTTTGGCGGTGAATCCACCGAATGAGCATATTGGCGTGGCAAAATTAGCTGAACGCCAAGAAGTTTCGACGACATATCTATCGAAAATCCTAACAAAGTTAGTCAAGGCGGGGATGATTGAATCTGTCTCAGGTGCAAATGGCGGCTATAAGTTAAAACCGGGGTGGGAAGAAATTTCATTTCTTGATGTAATTAAAGCAATTGAAGGATTGACGCCGATTTTTGAATATTGTCATAGCCATAACCCTGATTGTTTAATTCAGAAAGCAATCGAATCTGCCGAGGAAAAGCTTTTGAATGAACTAAATCAAACGCGTATAGTTGATTTGGCTAACAAAATGAATGAGAAATCTGTATAAATCAGATTTCTTTCGTTCTAATCATAGATATTATAACTCTATAATATACATTAATTATAAGGAGGAATATTAAATTGGAAAATCTGTATGATTGTATAGTAATTGGTGGGGGTCCAGCCGGATTAAGTGCAACTTTATTATTAGGGAGATCGCGTAGAAAGGTGGCCATGTTTGATAACGGAACAAATCGAAACCGTGTAACGCAAGAATCGCATGGTTTTTTGACAAGAGATGGAATCAAACCGCAGGAATTTAAAAATATAGCAATCGATGAAGTGAAATCTTATCCTTCGGTTTCAATTTTGGATGAGACAGTTATTGGGATAAATAAAGATGTTCAGAAAAATTTATTTTTAGTCAATACATCGAACAATAAAACGTATATAACTGAAAAAATACTGTTGGCCACCGGTATACAAGAAGAATTCCCGATTTCACAAATTAGGCAATATTACGGTAAGAGTCTTTTCAACTGCCCATATTGCGATGGATGGGAGCTAAGAGACACGCCATTAGCTTTAATTGCAGAAAATCCAGAGCACCTTATTCACATGGCTAAATTAATTTTCAATTGGTCTAACGATTTAATCGCTTTTACGAATGGTCACCAGCTGCCCGAGAACATACGGGATAGTTTTGAAAGTAAAAAAATTAGGGTCTCTACAGAAGTGATTAAGCAACTACATGGAGAGAATGGCATGTTAGAAAGTATTGAACTGGAATCGGGTGAAATCATTAAGAGAACTGGAGGTTTCGTAGCTCCAAGTTTTTATCGTCCAAACAAATTTGCTGAACAACTAAATTGTGAAGTTGATGATATTGGCAAAATGATTACAGACGGTGATGGAAGAACAACGGTAAATGGGATATATATTGCAGGGGAAGCTGAAAAGGCGGGACCTTCTTCTCTGATACTTGCAGCAGCTGACGGCTTTCGGGCTGCCGCAAGCATCAACATGGATATAACATTGGAACGATTTTAAAGAAAAGCTGATGAGTTAGAGGTGCTTACTCATCAGCTTTTTCAAGATGGGTTTTATCTACCTAAAAGGCAAGTTTCCTAAAATACACATCTCACTTCATATAGATTGACCTTATATAATTAAGGGGATTTTTGCGCCCCCAAATTACCTTTCAACCTCTCTTTTTCTATCATGGTTTACCCAAAACCAAAAGGTTGTTACTGCAATAATGGGAATAAATGCTACTATCTTATCAAGGATGTCTGAGTTTTGCGTTAATAGTAGCCATAATAATATCCCAAAAGGAATAAATACAATAAGAAACTTTTGCATCCCGTTTTTTGTAGTCATCTTGTCTCCCCTATACTGTTAGTCTTTCCTCTATGTTAATTGTATAACGGTCGTTTATGACAGCCCCCACGATCGGTGCCATCAGTCATATAGCCTAGAATTTTTTCTATTTTAACATATTTTTTATCCAACTAAAGCTTGCGCAGTCTTACTTGAAAAATAAAACCTATGGAGTTCATTAGTGCAAAATTGGGGTATGAAATGTAGAAGAGCGGTTGCACAGGGGAGCATGACGAAATAACTTTTACTGCCCCTGTAATTTCTCTTTGTTGTCGATTTCAATCGTTGGAAGGAGTGTTTGGATTGGGTAAAAAGAAAGAAATCAAGAAATTAAAAGATCATGCCATTGCCGATCTTTGTTTAATTGAAAAGGAATTTCAACAAATTGTTAAAAATACTTCAAATAAATCAGGAACGTTCAAATGGGTGGAGCTACTAAGCGATTATGAATTGGAAGAATTCTATGGGCGGCGCAAAGATAGGAAATATGCAACGCTGACTGTTGAATTGTATGCACTCATTGAACAGCTATTAAAAGATATCTATAAAGTTATTTTTGAAAGTAAGTATAGAAATAAATCCGATGTCAATGTAATACTTGATCTTGAGGAGAAACTTGGTGAATTCTTAGGTTTCAAAAATAATACGAAAGTATTGGCAGATATCAGAAGTTATATCGTTCACGAAGAATTTTCTTTAAAGACTGCAAGGAAAAGTGAAAGAATAAATATTAAAAAGAAGAACAGAGTATTATTCAAGCAATTAATGAAAGATGTCGAGTTGTATATTGAAAATATAGAGCCGAAATAATAGCGAGCATGATTATGTGAGGATTGCTTTTTTAGATATTAATACCCCCGGTCACTTTTCAAGTAGCCGGGGGTATTAGTGCAACTAAATCGATATCTCAGTACTTCCATTTTTTCTCCTCCCATAAATAATACTAGTATCATATTTAAAATAGAGTAAAATGGAATAGTAATTTAATGGAAATTAGTGGATATGAAAGTTTTAAATAAATGTACATATAAATGACGATAATCTTAAGAATTTCATAAGCTTTATAACCTATAACAATAGCTATATATCAGCATTTAAAAGGGGTACAAATTGTTTGTACCCCAATTTGTACCCCAAAAATTACAGGTTTTTGTATCTGTAAAATATTGTTGATTATTATTAGACTTCTTGCTCCACAATTGCGCCCGATTTTTGAATGCCGGATGATTTTCTTTTAACTGTTTTAATTAAAGAAAGCTAAATAGATAATAATACCAACTATAATTAAAATAATGAGAATTCCTGTTCCTTTCCATCCTAAATCCCCTATTAAATCTTGTAATCCTCCACCGTGAATACTTCCTGCTGGGTTTCTTTTTAATTCTTCTTGTCTTAATCTTTCTCTTCTTGCTTCGGGGGTTTCTTTCTCTTTATTCAATCAATACACCTCCACTAATAGTTCTCCTAAAACCTTAACATAATTATCCATATTATATATTTATTAATTTCACAATAAATCTGAAACTGAATGAAACACCATATTAAATTGGTACTTTTTTCTTAGATACAGCTGTTTTTACTGATATTAATCAGAATTTTCATCATATTAGGCGGGATTATAATAAAGAGGTGATTATATGAGTTGGAAAGGTAAAAGATTTACAATTTTTTCAAGTTAATTAATGGATATATTGTATACAGTTTACTATTTTTGTCAGTTAGTTGGTAGTGTTTTTACATAAATGGTATTTTTTAGAATTATGTTATGCTAGTATTGTATACAACTTACTAGAAAGGGTGAATTAAATGAAAAATTTTATTAAAGTATTAAGTTTTCTATCTGTTTTCTTTGTTTTTGCGGTTCTATCTACAGAAAAAGGATTTGCAGCAAGCGATGACTCCCAGACAAGTGTAAGTGCAGTAAAAGTTACAATTACTAACGATTTAACTGGAGAACAAACAGTTATAACTCCGGAAGAAGTTTCAAGTGAATCAAATGGAGATACATTGATCAAAGGTTATGAAGTGTTAATTCCATTAGAAGAAGAAAAGTCTTCTGGCTTAATTCAACCTATGGATAGTGGTGGCGGTACTAAAACTAGCAATGGTGTAAAAGCTGAATTATATGTAGACTATACTGTAAATGCAGCAAAAGAAGAAATTAAATTAAATCGAGTATGGGGTAAATGGACTCCAACTGCATCTTATTATTATTTATCTAACAGAACTGTTGATGCACATTCCGGTTCTATTTGGGGTAGTGTTTTATCTAAAACTCCAACATCAAACAGTTTCGACTATACAACTGGATTCGGATATAACTACTTTGCCGGTGGTCAAGCATCACCAAGAGCATGGAGTAGTGCTAAGGTTCATATTAGTGGAATGACAGCAACTTCAACTATCAATTTAGAGATTACTTATCCTTAATAACAATTATTTAACAAAAAAAGAGTAGCCAATTGCTACTCTTTTCTTATTTTCCCTTTACTATATTATATTAATTGATATCAATCAGTTCATTAATAACTCTAACAGCTTCTTGCTCTTTCTGGCGCAATGAATGGGCGTATACTTTCAGAACCATCTCTACGGAATCTCCAATGAGTTTCGCCACTGTTGTACAGGAATTCCCTTTGCAATCAATAAAGAAGCATATGTGTGGCGTAATGCATGTGGTGTGACACGTTTAATAACTCCCTTTTCAAAAACTCTTTCCATTAGTTGGTTTGGAAACATACGCGCAATTGGTCCTGTCGTTGAGGCGTTTATAAGTATGTGATCGTCTTCATTTAACTTCGCACCATTAATTAACTTTTTCTGTGCTGCCCATATTTTATATTTTTTCAGATGTTTTAAAAGGGAAGTACTAACATCGATTGTCCTTTCACTGTTATCTGTTTTTGTTGAACGTTCGCCAAGATGATCTCGCGTACGTTTAATCGATATTATTTCATTTGGAAAATCAACGTCATTCCAACGCAAAGCCATTGCTTCACCTTTACGCATACCAGTGCTCGCTAAAAGTAATATTAAAGTGAAATGCGTTTCAGATTCGTTTTCTTTTACATAATTAAGTAAATTAGCAATCTCAGACTCATTTAAAATATCCTCTTCACTTACTTCGTGACGTTTCGATTTAAACTGTGGAAGATTAATCTTTGATATTTTGTTTCGTATAAGGATTTCATCTTCTACTGCTGCATGAATTGCACCGTTCAGTACCGAGTGTATGGTACGGACAGTAGAGACAGAGTATCTCATAGTAAGCATGTCAATAAATTCCTGATATTAAGACTTAGTTAATGTTAATCTTTGTAGCTTTACTTGACCTAATTTAGGAATAATTTGACCCTCGATTGAATTTTGATATTGTTCTTTGTACTTATTTTCCATTTCGGCTCATTTCGTTGGTACCAGGTGGTAATCCGATGAATAGTGAGATTACTATTATCTACTTGTTGAAGGTTGCCCTTTAAAATGTATGCTTTCATTCCAGTCAATGCTAGTTCAGCATCTCGTTAAGATTCGCAATTTTGTTTCGTTTCATTATCTTTCTTGGAAGGAGTTAATTATTGTCTAGCCACACGATTCACCTCATTTTCAACGAAGATGTATTTTTAGCAATACGTGAATTAATTAGTGTGAGTTACAATGCAAATATTCTTCGCTTATTGATCCAATCGCACCTAACATAAAAAATTACTTCGGTAACGATGAACCACCAACTTATAGAATGGTTTCTTCATATGTAAATATTACCCGTAATAATGCGAAACCATGGGAAGTCATTAAGTTTTATTAAAATAGGTCGAGATGGATGGTCCTAATAACTGACCCAACAGAACCCAACTAAAAAATTAGCAAACCCCAATTTACCTACATTGAATAAATACTAGTATCGTATTGAAAATAATGTAAAATTGAATATGTAGTAAGAAAATGTACTGTTTATAAGGGTTCATTAATTTGAAATACACATAAATAAACCATAATCTTAAGAATTTCTTCAGATTTATACAGACTATAATTTAAGATTCAAGGTTTATGATAGGAACATAAGAAAAAGTTGAGGTGAGGGCAGTGGAGAAATTAACAGTGCTCGTTACAGATGATGATAAAGACATTCGTGATGGGATAGAAATTTATTTGAGAAATGAAGGCTATAATGTGCTGAAAGCCGCAGATGGAGTCGAGGCATTAACGTTATTGGAACAAAATGAAGTTCATTTAATCATTTTGGACATCATGATGCCGACGATGGATGGAATCACGGCCACATTCAAAATTCGCACAGCCCGCAACATCCCCATCATCATGTTAAGTGCGAAAGCGGAAGATACCGACAAAATTCATGGACTTTCAGTGGGAGCCGACGATTATATTACAAAACCATTCCACCCCCTTGAATTGCTCGCCCGAGTAAAATCACAACTGAGACGCTATGTGCAGCTAGGGACCTACAGCGGGAATCCGCAAAAACAATCCAAGGTGGAAGTAAATGGATTGTCGATTGATCTGGATGCCAAAGAAGTGCGCTTGGATGGGGAAATCGTAAAACTAACCCCCATCGAGTACAAAATTACGGAACTATTGCTAAAAAATGCAGGGCGTGTTTTTTCGATTAATGAAATTTACGAACTAGTTTGGAATGAAGAGGCATATAACGCGGAGAATGTGGTGGCAGTGCACATTCGGAAAATTCGTGAAAAAATCGAAACCGACCCGAAGAATCCTAGGTACTTAAAGGTTGTGTGGGGAATTGGATATAAAATTGAAAAGTAGGATCGAGACAAGCCTAACAACGCTTAGCCTCATCGCCAGTGTTGTCGGTATGTTCTTTATCGTGACGAAAACGTGGCAGTTCATAAATGAACATATCGATGAAACGGTATTATTGATAGAGAAATTATTTTAGAAGGGGGTAAGCCAAACCGTGAAAATAAAAGGTAAATTACTCCTCATGCTTTTTCTTATAACTTGGTCAGCTTTTGCTGTCATTACATTTGTCAATCATTCACACAATTACTTATTTAAATCCTACTTTGATGCGGACTACTTTCAGTCATCCAGGGAGAGTTACGTCGAACAGCTAGGGAAGTACGTACTAGCCCCGTTTGACGCGGAAGCAGCAAAAAAACAAATCGGTGTATCACAAGAAGAGATTGAAAATTACCGAAATTACTTTGGAGGTCTAACTGAGCAAGTCGAAAACATCCGTGCGCAATATAGCGAACAAATCATGCAAGCGGAAGGTGCCCAAGATGCATCACTAAAGGATATGCTTGTAGCAGAGCGTGATGCAAAAATAGCGGATATCAAGAAAAACTTTGAAAGTGACGAATATGTCGAAGAGAAAATTATAAAACTGAAAGAAAATGTCATTGATGAATACGCATCGGAACAAGCGAGCTTGCGACAAGATTTTCTGAACGAATTTACTTACTTCAACTATCATTTCGTCAATGTTGAAACAGGAGAAGTACTGGACTCTGGTCCGCAAGATAAAAATAATGTGTTCAGGGAACAATTTGGTGACGATAACCCATTTTTGACGGTCAACAAGGCAGTTTACATTGATGGTTACTCGAATGAATATATGAGCGGGCCGCTTTATATTGATGGAGAAGTCGAGAAATTTGAGGGCTCCATAACCCTCCCGAAATCGATGGTAAAAAGTGATTCAAACTTTGCTTCGGAATACCATTCTTTCAAAATGGCCAAGATCATCTTCTTCATCGTATGGATTACGGGGATCATGACCATCGCGGCATTATTTACTGTTGCCAAGCCTTCAAAAGAGCACTTTAAAGGTTTGGAAAAAGCTCAATATGCTTTCCTAAGAATGCCGGTAGATGTCCGTATATTGCTTATCGTCATTGCAGCATTTGTGTGGGTGGCATTAATCAGCAGCACCTCCAACACGATCGGGAATCTATTTTATTTTAGACACAATATATTGAGTGCTGTCTTCGAAATGATCATGAATCTTTTCTTTATGTATCTGGCGGTATCGGCCAGCATAATTGGGGCCATTTGGATTTTTGAATCTGTTAATTCAGAAGAAAAAGTGAAACAACAAATAAGACATGCAATGCTCTACCGTTTATCGGAAGGGATGCAAGATTTGTTCCTGAACCGATCCGTCGGGTTGCAGGCAATCGGGATTTTAGGGGTTTCGTTCCTGGCGGGCATTGGATTCGTCGGGGCTGGCTATGGCGGGGGAGAATTAGTAATCATTTATATTTTGCTCTTTTTCTTTATCGCTTTACCGGCTGTCTTGGTCTTCCTTCGCCATATGGGGTACCTCAATCGCATTATGAAACAAACGCAAGAGATGGCGGCGGGACGTTTAACGTCTGAAATTAAAGTGAAAGGAAGATCAATCTTTGCAAAGCATGCTGCAAATTTGAATTCCTTGCGTGAAGGTGTACGAAATTCGATGTCCGAACAAGCCAAAAGCGAAAGGCTGAAAACAGAGCTCATTACGAACGTCAGCCACGACTTAAGAACACCGTTAACGTCAATAATCACGTATACGGACTTGTTGAAAAATCCGAACTTGTCAGACGAAGAGCGTAAACAGTATATAGATGTGCTGGATAAGAAGTCGGCGCGCTTAAAAACTCTGATAGAAGATTTGTTCGAAGTATCCAAAATGGCAAGCGGCAATATTGAAATTACGAGGCAACATCTTGACCTGACTTTATTAATGAAACAATTAATAGGTGAACATGAAGAGGAATTTGCCAAATCGAATTTTGACTTGCGTGTATCAATGCCTAAACAGCCCCTATTTGCCTATGTAGATGGACAGAAAATGTGGCGTGTGATTGATAATCTGCTTGTGAATGCAATGAAATATTCACTGGAAGGAACAAGGATTTATTTGACTTTAAAGCAGACGGGTTCTGCAGCGGAAATCACGGTAAAAAATGTATCAAAATATGAACTTACCGAAAATGTCGAAGAACTGACTGAGCGCTTTAAACGGGCGGATGCTTCCCGCCATACGGATGGGTCCGGTTTAGGGCTTGCCATTGCGCAATCCATCGTCGATTTACACAATGGCCGATTAACCATCGAGGTAGATGGCGATTTATTTAAAGTAACCGTATTAGTTCCAATTGAGTATTGATATAGCGAACAATCCTGAGGAGAAAAACGTAGATCGTTTTTCTCCCTTTTTTTATTATTCGAAGAGGTGGAGGGTCTGGGATTTTCATGTGAAAAGTGCTGCATGGGGTGGATAGGGCGGAATGCTACTGGGGCGTCTTGAATTTTCGCCAAGAAAAAGAACGCTCCATCTATCCGGGTTCGCTTCATCTTCATTCTTCTGAAAACAAAAAATCCCCCGACTCCAAATTCCACAAAACCGCTGGAAATGAACAAACAATTCCAAAATGGTATACTTTTTTATATTGAATATGGGGGGATATGCATATGGGGAGGATTCTGGGCATAACAATAGCGCTCATTCTATATAGTGCGATTACGGCTTATTTAGGAATGAATTTGAAAAAGTGGCTTGAAGCAATTCATTTGTTCCGTTGGCCGATCGTTTATTGGAGTATCTTGTTTTTAATTTCATTCAGTTTTCTTATTGGAAGAATGCACGATATTCTCGGACCTTTATCGGTTGTGGGGAATTATTGGATGTTCTTTTTTGAGTACGGCCTTATATTATGTATCATCGCCAATCTCTTTATCACTTTTACGCCTTATAAAAATGTGACTGTTGTCGGCTCTGTTGTCGTGGGGCTTTTGGTCGCTCTATTTGCGTGGGGTACATACAATGCGTATTCACCGGTAGTTCGAAATTTGGAGATTTCCATCGATAAGCCAGGTGAGCCAATGAGATTGGTGGTGGCCTCGGATTTTCATCTGGGAGTTCTTTCGCATAAAAACCATTTGCAAAAATTTGTGGATTTATCCAATGAGGCCAATCCGGACGCAGTACTATTAGTAGGGGATATTGTGGATGATGATCCTGTCTGGTTTGTGGATGAGGGGATGGATCAAGTGATGAATCAGCTGAAAGCAACATATGGTGTTTATGGAGTGCTTGGAAATCATGAATACTATGGAGGGAAAATCCCGCAATTTATCGACGAAATGAAGGGTTCCAATGTCCAAATCTTAATGGATGAAACCATATTGGTTGGAAATCGTTTTTATCTAACGGGCCAGGAAGACGCAACAAACGATAAACGAAAGAAAATACAAGAATTGAAGCCGGAAAATGCGGTTATGCCATGGGTTGTCATGAACCATACCCCGTACGATTTGCATGAGCCGCAGGATGCGGGCGTTGACCTTCATTTATCGGGGCATACGCATTTAGGGCAATTATGGCCGAATAATTTTATTACGAACCAGATTTTCGAATTGGATTATGGCCATATGAAAAAAGGGGACATGCATGCCCTTGTATCCTCGGGGTTTGGTTTTTGGGGGCCGCCGATGCGAATCGGAAGCCGTTCGGAATTGTGGGTAGTGGATATCACATTCAAAGAGAGTTAGTCGCAGTTGCAGCCAGGGACGTATGGACAACAAAAAGTGCATCATGTATTGTAAATTAAGTAAATTAAATAGTTACGTAGAATTGCGTAATGGATGGAAAAAAATGATGAGGAGTTAAAACAACGTATGGAATTTTTTGATTTAATGAAAGCCATTATCCTCGGATTTGTTGAGGGGATGACGGAATTCGCGCCCGTTTCGTCTACGGGGCATATGATTATTGTCGATGACTTATGGCTCAATACTAAGGAGTTTTTAGGGAGTGGGTCGGCAAATACCTTTAAAATTGTCATTCAACTAGGTTCCATTTTGGCCGTTGTATTCGTCATGTGGAAACGGATGCTTAGTTTGGTCGGCTTATATAAAATTAAAGGACAAACAGCCTCCCGTAAATTTAACTTGGGACATGTTATTGCCGGTATTATCCCAGCCGGAGTATTGGGCGTATTATTTGAAGACTTTATCGACGAAAATCTTTTCTCCACTAATACGGTAATCATTGGTTTGATTATCGGGGCGATCTGGATGATTATTGCCGATCGGTTTGGAGAAAGAAAAACGATGATCACCTCATTGGACGACATTTCCTATGGTAAAGCGTTCAAAATCGGGTTAATTCAATGTTTATCTCTATGGCCAGGTTTCTCCCGATCCGGTGCTACCATTTCAGGAGGGGTAATGCTTGGGCTGGACCATAAAACAGCTGCCGACTTTACCTTCATTATGGCGGTTCCGATTATGGCGGGGGCAAGTGGTTTATCGTTGATAAAAAACTGGAGCGACCTAGAACCGAGCCATACAGGTTTTTATATCCTTGGCTTTATTAGTGCCTTCGTGTTTGCCTTAATTGCGATTAAATTCTTCTTAAGACTTATTTCAAAGGTCAAACTTGTACCATTTGCAATTTACCGTATTGTTCTGGCGGTTGTGTTAATCGTAGTTTTATATTTATAGTAATGCGTTCGTCTCAAAAGAAGGTAATTCTTTTGGGACGTTTTTTATTTTGTGTTGAATGATTTGTTATCATTCGGTTTGTCGATTCAGCTTATTCATCTTTTAAATTATGACATCATCTTACACTTTTCTTCATACTATAGTTTGGGGTGAGAAAATGGCGAGAGTAAAATTCAGAGATAAGGACGTTGACTTAATTGCAAGGATGATGAGGGCGGAAGCAGAAGGTGAAGGCAATCAAGGGATGCTCTATGTGGGCAATGTCATTGTGAACCGGCTTGCCGCCAATTGTTTGGACTTCAGGGATTTACGATCGATTGAGGATGTCATCTTTCAGGTGCAGGGCGGAAATTATTCTTTTGAAGCGGTGCAAAAGGGAAATTTATTTTATAACCGGGCCAGGGAAAACGAACAAAGATTAGCGAGACAAGTTTTGAATTATTGGAGGCAACAACCGGGAAAATACGCGCTTTGGTATTTTAATCCTTATGCACCATGTCCAGATACTTGGTACAGTCAACCGTTTGCCGGTCAATTTAAAAATCATTGCTATTATGAACCGGCTGCTGGTACTTGCCCAGGAGTTTATACGTAAATCGGCAAAAAGTACATTTTCTCCGATTAACTGAACTAGAACATATTATCGCCAAAGGGGGACTTCCTGATAAAAGGAGTTCCTTTTTTAATTAGTGGAGATGCATTTACTTCAGGTACCGGATGGGCCATCTGTGATATCAATGGGGTGGTGAATTAGGGAGGACTCTGTAGTTTTGCGCGAAGGGTGTTGTCGAATACTTGGACACTGTGTCTACAGCTTGGAAGGCATCTACGCTAAAAAGTTGCAGCAGGTCTATAATAAAAATGTGAAGGTCTCCCGCAATAGGAGACCTCCACATTTGGATAACAATTACTTATTGAACATATTAAACAAGCCGCCGATTCCGCCTTCACCGGCACTTTGCCCCCCTCCGCCTTGAGAAACAGGTGCAGCGGCAAATACCCGGCTAGCTAGACGGCTAAATGGTAATGATTGAACCCAAACAGTACCTGGACCGCGCAAAGAAGCTAGGAAAATACCTTCTCCGCCGAATAGTGCAGTTTTCACGCCGCCAACAGGCTGAATGTCATAATCCACATCCGAAGTCATGGCGACAAGACAGCCAGTATCGACCAGGATCTTTTGTCCGGGTTGCAGGCCAATTCTTTTGATTGCTCCACTTGCATGGATGAACGCCATGCCGTCACCTTCAAGCTTTTGCATGATGAAGCCTTCCCCACCGAAGAAACCAACCCCGATTTTACGTTGGAACTCGATCCCGATTGAGACTCCCTTTGCCGCAGCTAAGAAAGCATCTTTCTGACAAATGATTTTGCCGTTGTAGACACTTAAATCCATCGGGATGATTTTACCGGGATATGGAGAAGCAAAATAAACATGTCTTTTCCCTTGGCCGACATTTGTGAATGTAGTCATGAATAAACTTTCACCAGTCAGCATGCGTTTCCCGGCACCCATTAATTTCCCCATTAAGCCGCCACCGCCGCCGTTACTTGAACCATCCCCAAAAATTGTTTCCATTTTAATTGCTTCATCCATCATCATTAAGCTACCTGCTTCAGCAATGGCTGTTTCGTTCGGGTCCAACTCCACTTCAACGTATTGCATATCATCGCCGTACAATTTGTAATCTATTTCATGATTGTTCATTATTCATATCCTCCTAGTTTTTATAATAAATATATACCATCTAAGGTTACGTTTTCCTTCTTTAAAAAGTTTCATCTAATAAATTTTACTTTGCATTAATAATCTATAAAGAGGTTTTATGAAGAAAATGGAGAATAAAGAACAATATAATGGTCTATTCGAGCTAGATTGTGAGGAGGATGTTATGGAACTTCAAAACTTTATCGGTGGTAAATGGACATCTAATGAGGAACTTGAAACAATTCCTGTTGTGAATCCGGCAAACAACGAACAACTTGCAACTGTGCCGCTTTCAACAAAACAACAAGTGGCTAAAGCCGTAGCTGCCGCAAAAAAGGCTCAGAGATCTTGGGCGCGTATACCGGCACCAAAACGAGCGGATTATTTATATGAAATTGGACACAAATTGAAAGAAAAGAAGGAATATCTTGCCCAAGTTTTAACAAAGGAAATGGGGAAGGTAATCGAAGAGGCACGTGGAGAGGTTCAAGAAGGTATCGATATGGCGTTTTATATGGCTGGTGAAGGGAGACGGTTGTTTGGTGAAACAACACCTTCCGAGCTTGCGGATAAATTCGCCATGAGTGTTCGGGCACCGATTGGAGTGGTTGGGCTTATTACACCATGGAATTTTCCAATTGCCATTGCGACGTGGAAATCCTTCCCTGCACTTGTGGCTGGAAATACCTTTGTCTGGAAACCGGCGACCGAAACCCCGATGATGGCCTATGAAATGGCAAAAATATTCGAAGAAGTAGGCTTGCCTGACGGAGTGGCCAATGTTGTTTTTGGGGCTGGTTCTACTGTAGGGACTGAATTAATAGAGCATCCGGATGTAAAAGTGATCTCCTTTACCGGGTCGACTGAAACAGGCAGCAAAATAGCTGAATTAGGTGGCAGACACTTGAAGAAAGTCTCGCTTGAAATGGGCGGAAAAAACGCTGTGATCGTCATGGAAGATGCGGACTTGCAATTAGCCGTTGAAGGCATCGTCTGGAGTGCTTTTGGGACTGCAGGTCAACGTTGTACGGCATGCAGTCGGGTTATCGTGCATAAAGATGTGAAAAACAAACTGCAGCAAATGCTTGTTGAAGAGATTCGTAAGTTAACGATCGGCGATGGCCTTGATGAGGATAATAAAATAGGGCCGGTAATTAATGGGGCTGCCCTGGAGAAAATCAATCACTATGTTCAAGTCGGAAAACAAGAAGGAGCTACACTACTCATTGGGGGAAAATCGTTAACATCGCCGCCGTATAATAAGGGTTTTTACTTTGAGCCAACCGTTTTTACAAATGTGAAAAATGATATGATCATTGCCCAGGAGGAGATTTTTGGTCCTGTCCTAAGCATCATCGAAGTGGCTGATTTGGAAGAAGCCATTGAAGTGAACAACAGTGTGAAATTCGGCTTGTCGAGTTCCATTTTCTCACGAGACGTCAATAAAATATTCAAGGCCCAAAGAGATTTGGATACGGGCATCGTATATGTCAATGCAGGCACTACAGGAGCGGAAATCCATTTGCCTTTTGGTGGTACAAAAGGGACCGGGAATGGACACCGCGACTCAGGTCAAGCGGCTTTGGACGTCTATACAGAGTGGAAAAGTATATACGTGGACTATAGCGGGAAACTTCAACGGGCGCAAATTGACACTGGAAACTAAACAGCGAAAGGGGATGTGTATGATGAAAGTGGTAGTTTTAGGCGCTGGCTTGATGGGGAAAGAGGTTGCGCGGGATTTAAATTCCAGTGAAAAGGTAGAAAAGGTGTATTTAGCGGATATAGATACAGATGCTGCTCAAAAATTTGTTGATTCCCTGGAGTCCGACAAGATCGAAGTGGTTGCATTAAACGCAAGAAATGAAGATGAGCTGCGGACGGTCATGGTCAAAGGCGACGTTTGTGTCAATGCACTATTTTATGAGTTTAATAAAATTGTCGCGAAAACGGCAATTGAAGTGGGGGTTCATTCGGTAGATCTGGGCGGGCATATCGGGGAAGTGACGGAACACTTGCTAACATTGCATGATGAGGCAAAAGCAAAGAACGTTACGTTAATACCCGATTTAGGTGTGGCGCCAGGAATGATCAACATTTTGGCGGGATATGGAGTTTCGAAATTGGACTCAGTTGAATCCATTAAACTTTATGTCGGCGGTATCCCAACGAAACCGGAACCACCGCTGAATTATACGTTGGTCTTTTCACTTGATGGTGTATTTGACCATTATACGGAGCCGGCCAAGGTAATTCAGGGAGGTAAACTAACAGAAGTGCCGTCGCTGGCTGGAGTCGAGCCAATTTATTTTGATCATTATGGTGTCCTGGAGGCTTTTTATACTTCAGGAGGCACTTCAACACTTATCAATACATTCCCGAATGTTAAAACTTTGGAGTACAAAACGATCCGTTATAAAGGGCATGCAGACCAATTCAAGCTTCTTAGGGATTTAGGATTTTTAAGTAAAGACAACATCGTGGAAGTTGATGGAAAGCAATTGCTCGTACGGGATGTTATACGCGAAGCTTTAAAGAAAAAGCTAGATTTAGGGGATAAAGAAGATGCGGTATTATTACGCGTGATCGTATCCGGTGAAAAATCGGGGGAGCAAGTAACGTACGAATACGAATTGAATATTAAACGGGATGCCGAGACAACGATGACGGCAATGGCCCGTGCTACGGCTTGCACCATTGCCGCAGTCGCCATCATGGTGGGCAGTGGCGTTATACAGGATCGTGGCGTTTTCCCGCCGGAATCCATTGTACCAGGTGATGAGTATATCGAAAAAATGGCAAGACGTGGAGTCATGATCAAAGAAACTTCCCACAGATCAACAATCGTCAAATGGTAAAGCAAAAATAATCCAAGTGTGTGAAGAACTTAACATTCTTCACACATTTTTATTTTGAAATTAATTACAAATATTTGAAACGAAAATCAAGATTGAAAGTCTAATCGATTAAAGAGGCAAACTAAAGGAGTGAATCAATTGAAACGAAGATTTTTTGCAGGCGGAGTCCTGTTAGTGGCGATTGCGATGGCCACAGGTGTAATCTTTTTCTTTTTCGGTCAAAAGCTTGAAGTGACCAGTGCATCGACGGTCATGGAAAAGCAGCCATATCATGTCCACTTTTCGGAAATGATTGATGAGGATAGTGTGAAGGATCAAGCAATTTATGTAACCGCTGAAAATGGGGAACGAGTGAAAGCCGTCATTACACTGCAAGAAAACAAACAATCTCTTGCTATTGAGGATTTGTTGCCAGGTTCATACGTCTTGCATGTTGAAGAAACAGCGTTTAAACAAAAATCCATTCATGCCAAAAAGCAAATGATTGAGTTTAAAGTTGTTGAGAAAATGGAGGACATTACGTCGGTTCAAGATTTACAAGACTATTTCCAAACCATTTTAAACAGAGAAGCAAAAAATCGCCATCTATCCACAACAACTGTTGAGGAAAGTTCGGATATGTCGAACTCAAGCGGATCATCCGATAAGGCAAGTGGGGATGGCGGGTCATCCTTTTCATCGACAAATAACCAGGTAGAGGACATCGAAGAAGGGGACACTGTTGTTACGGATGGTCGTTTTATTTATTCCATAGTTGACAATCAAATTATGATAACAGATGTAACGAAGCCACAATTAAAGATTGCCGGCAACATCAAATTAGATTCAGACAGCTATCCAACCCAGTTGATGATTCACAACGATATGCTGATCGTCATTACAGATCAATATATCGAAGCGGAAAAAGAAGGCTATGTCGGCGGGTTCAGTATGACCAAAGCTGCCTTTTACAATGTGAAGGATGCGAAAAATCCGCGCTTGATACGTGAAATTGGGCAGGACGGCTACATGAATGGCATCCGTAAATTCGATAATACACTTTATATCGTGACAAATAAAACACCGGACTACTGGCTATTATCGGAGAACGAGGAAGTTGAGCTTCGGCCATATATGTACGATAGTGCAAAGAGCGAAGAGCTGGAGCCGATGGCGATTGATAAATTAACGATTCTTCCAGGATCAAGTGAACCGAATTATACAATTATTTCTGCGATAGACTTGAAGAATTTCGAAAATAAAAAGGTTGAAACGAAAGGTTTCTTGGGAGGAAGTTCCGCGCTTTATATGTCAAAGGATGCATTATATCTGACAGCGGTAAATTACTTGCCTGTAACATTTGAAGGCAGCGGAACATCAAAAATCGCGGCGGATAGGGCAATTATGCCTGTAGGTGCCGGAAATACGGATATTTATAAGTTCGCCATTGATGGTGTAAATGTAGAGTTTAAAGCAACGACATCTTTCGCCGGGACGGTGCTGAACCAATTTTCGATGGATGAACATGAAGGTTATTTCCGTGTGGCAGCGACAGAAGGGAATCTATTCGGAAATTCGCAAGAGAGTTCCAAAAATCACTTATTCATCTATAACGAAAATTTAGAAAAAGTAGGAGAAGTAACGGATCTGGCGAAGGGCGAGAAAATCTATTCCGCCCGGTTTATGGGCGATAAAGCCTATATTGTAACCTTTAAGCAGGTAGACCCTTTATTTGTCATTGATCTGGAGAATCCGGAGCAGCCAAAAGTATTGGGCGAATTGAAAATCCCGGGCTTTAGTAACTATCTCCATCCTTTGGACGAAAATCATTTAATAGGCATTGGATATGCCACTGAAAACCGGGTAGATGGTGTTTCAAAGACGCCGTTTACAACAACTGCAGGAATTAAGATATCCCTATTCGATATTACAGACTATACTAAACCAAAAGAACAGGACTCTGTTGTAATTGGCGGTCGAGGTACGCATTCGGAGGTGGAATATAATCATAAGGCATTGTTCATAAATGAACAGTATAATTATTATGGTTTCCCTGTAAGTATATATGAGGCGAAAGGCGAGTATGACGTCGAGTATAAAGGTTCCGGGGCACTTGTGTATGAAATCACGGCTGAAAATGGGATAAGATTAAAAGGCAATCTTGTAAAAGATGCAACAGAAGGTGAAGAATATGAGGACTGGGAATCGGTTATTTCGCGATTGATGTATATTGATAATACACTCTACACGGTTTCCAGGGAAGATATTCGAAGTTACGACTTGCAAACTTTCAATAAAACTGGCAGTGTGCGATTCCCATAAAAGGGAAGGCGATGAAATGGTTGATACATTTCATCGCCTTTTTTGTTGCAGTTCGATCAATAAACAGTCGGTTACTTTTGGGAGTTTAAGATTTCACTTACCGTTACACATTCATAGCCCTGCTTTTGCAAATAGATTAAGACGCTCTCCAAACCATCCGCTGTCGATTGATGGATATCGTGCATTAGAATAATATCGTTATTTTTAATACTCTTTTGAATCATTGGCAATAGTTTGCTAGAGTCGCGATACTTCCAATCCAAAGTATCGATTGTCCACAAGACGACTGGCATTTCCATTAAATCTGTCACCTGTTTATTTTTTGCTCCATAAGGCGGGCGGAAAACGGTAGGGTAATGTCCGGTTGCTTTATAGATTATATTGTTCGTGGAATCGACTTCCGATAATATGTTTTCCGGTTTCAGCTTTGTCAAATTTGCATGTTTCCATGTATGGTTTCCGATTTCATGTCCTCTCGACAAGACATCATTCGCAACAGTGGCGTTTTCTTGAACCTGTTTCCCGACCATGAAAAAGGTTGCTTTGGCATGATATTTATCCAACGTATTTAATATTTCGCTTGTAATGGATTTGTGTGGTCCATCATCAAAGGTTAAAGCAACGCGCTTCCCTGGTTTTTCCTTTTGCCCAGGTGAAAGAATCGTAATCTCGCTTTTTGTTTGTGTTTGAAATTCGGGTGCTAAAATAGGATTAATAAACGTCAATGGAATAGAGAGTGAGGGGGACCCGATCGCATTGTTCGAAAATTCGCCTTTATTATAGTAAAGAACCAATGAATCATTTTCGATGGCGAAGCGGTTATAGCGCTCCCAATAAGGATATGAAGCTTGTTTCCATTTTGCTAGATTAATATTATCTTTATAGCCTTTTTGTCCCAGCATTTTTTGATATACGTATTTTGAAAGCTTTTCGAGATTTTTTACATCTTGATTAAATAAATACCATGGTACAATCTTCTGTCCCGTCTTTTCATTGAAGACCACCGTATTGAAGGTCTCGTAAGTATTTTTCCCGTCCAAAGTCTCTTTTTTCGTAAAGATGATAGAATAATAGGTTTGTTTGTATTTACTAATCTTTACTTGAATTTTCAGATTGCTTTTTGCGAGAGGGTTATGTTGTTTCTTCTGCTCTGCTGCCGATAAATATTGCTGCTTAGTCGTTTCTATGTATTGTGTAATTTCCTTGTTCAGCTTTTCGTATTTTGTTACTGGAAGCATGATGGAATATGGGGGTGTTGAGTCATCGGAAGTTTCTTTAAAAAGTTGGATCCCCTCGAAATCAGAAGGTACTTCGATGGCTGACTCAATTGCACGCTTTTCTTCTATTTCGCCTTGGGAAACTGGTTTTTTCGTTTGTTCAGTGCGACTGCTGGCAGAAACGGTCGTCTCCTGGTATTTCGAGTCGCCGGTTATAAAGATAAACATTCCGATCAGCACAGTTAACGTGAAAATGGAACTAAGCAATAAAACATCCAACCAAGGTTGACGTTTCATGTTACTACTCCTCTCTTTTCAAAAGTTCTTGACAAAACTACCTAGTTCATTAAAAATAAGCAAAATATGTATTGAGTTATGTGAATCTGTTCGATAATATGAGCAAGGAGAAAAAAGGAGTGACGAAAAAGTGATGAATAAAGAACAACAATATGAATTAGCACTCGATTGCTTGTTATTAGCTGGCCGGATGATGATGGAAAGCGGTGCTGAAACTTATCGTGTTGAAGATACTATGCTCCGTATGGCTCGCTCACAAAATATCGAAGATGCACAAAGTTATGTCACTCCAACAGGTATAATCCTATCTTTGGGAAAAAGCCAAGTAACCAAAATCACTTCGATTACATCAAGAATTACGGACCTGCATAAGATTGCTAAAGTGAATAACGTTTCTCGTAAGCTTTCAGTTCAAATGATAACATTAGAAGAAGCTTATGACGAGTTAAGAATGATACAAAAAACAAATTATTTTTTGCCTGTTCACATACAGGCGTTGGCCGCCTCGATTGCCAGCAGTTGCTTTTTGGTTTTATTTAATGGGTATTGGTCGGATATGCCTGCTGCCTTTGTCGCCGGAGGGGTAGGATTTATTGTGATGCTCATTTTTCAGAAATTGACAAGGGTGAAATTTTTCTCTGAATTTTTGGCCGCGTCGGTAGTAGGGTTACTTGCTTCTCTTGCAGTCCATTTTGGCCTTGGAAGTGAAATGGATAAAATAATAGTAGGGGCAGTAATGCCGCTCGTTCCGGGGCTATTAATAACGAATGCTGTTCGGGATTTGATGGCCGGCCACTTTACAGCAGGTATTGCAAAAGGGACTGAAGCATTTTTAACTGCATTTGCAATCGGTTCAGGTATTGCAGTCATAGTTGCGTTTTAGGGGGAGTGGCGAATGGATATGGAGTTAATCATACAATTGATCTTTAGTTTTATCTTTACTGCCTGCTTCGGAGTCATCTTTAACGCGCCAACCAAAGCAATCCCTTATTGCGGCTTCGTTGGGGCGATTGGCTGGATTATCTATTATACTCTTATACGATATGATGTAACGGAGGTTCAATCTTCCTTTATCGGGGCTTTTGTCGTTGCGATAGTGGCTCAAGTTTTTGCCCGCCGCTTTAAAATGCCCATCATTATTTTTAATGTATCGGGGATTATCCCGCTCGTTCCGGGTGGTATTGCTTATAATACTATGCGCAATATAGTGGAACTAGACTATACGATGGGGATTCAAAATGGCATGAGGGCCTTCATGATCTCGGGTGCCATTGCAATGGGACTCGTCTTTGCGGAAGTGATTATACAATTGATGATGAGGATGTTTAAAATAGGCAGGACGTCCATGCAATCTTTTGCCCGTGCTAAAAGGCGGCAAAAGTAAGATGGTAGATGGCCCGGTTGTTGAAAGAATGACTGGGGACCACTTTAACAACTTGGACAGAAGTGGAAAAATGGAAAAATCTATATTAAGAAATTGATACTATATATTGATTGGAGTGGAGGGGCGACTCCTGGGGGAACAGAACGAGGGAGAGACGCTCGTGTCGAGCCGAGCCATTGGATGCGCGTCCTTCGCAACGGAAATCAATTTAAGCTACATCAAGAAAACACCATTTTCCTTCTCATGGAAAGGAAAATGGTGTTTTCGGCTTATGTCCCAGCCTCTTTTTAATTGACCGAACTGACCATAAGTTTCGTGATCACATCTTCAGCAACCGGTTTACTGATCAAATAGCCCTGGATTGCATCGCAGCCATACTCTTGCAGGAGTTGCTGCTGTTCCTTCGTTTCCACACCTTCCGCTAAGACGGTTAAGTTCATGGATTTACCGAACTGAACCATTCCGTGAATCAAACGTTGTGCTTTTTCGGATTGAAGAAGTGATTGAATAAACGTCTGGTCTATTTTCAACGTTTCGATAGGCAATAGCTGCATGTAACGGAAAGATGCGTAGCCTGTCCCAAAGTCATCCAGGATAAAGACGATACCTTCTTCTTCGAGCTGGCGCATTTGTTTAATAATCGAAGTTTCCGCCTCCGCTTCCAGTGCAAACTTCTCCGTAATTTCGATTTGTATTAATTTAGCCGGACATTGTGTGTTTTCCAAAGTCGTTAAAATTGATTTTGCCATGTTCTTGTCACGGAATTCACGAACGGATAGGTTAATTGTAACTTTAAGGTCCAAACCTTCTTTATGCCATTTCACGGCTTGCTTGCATGCCTCTTCAATAACAAAAGTTCCGATATTATTGATTAACCCAGTTTCCTCGGCGATTGGTATTAACTCTTCTGGTTTCACCACACCGATTTGGTCGTCTTCCCAGCGGACGAGGGCTTCTACAGCCAAGATTTTACCAGTGTGAATATCGACTTGCGGCTGGTAGAATACTTTTAAATTTTGTTGATCTAGCGCAAGCAATAGGCGTTTTTCAATAATTGATTTACGGTTGATGGCTTTATGTGTTGCATTGGATAATGAAACAATATTATCGCCACCTGCTTCGCGAACATTCGCAATGGTTGCGATGGATGCCTTCATTAAATGCGGGAAAGTCGATTGATCCTGTGGTGAGCGGGTGATGCCCCCGCTGATTGAAATTGGAACAGCAACATTCCCTGCATAGATCGGATTCTGTTTTAAATATGTCAAGAAACCTTGAGTAAACCATTCGCCAAGCGGTGTAATGACCACGAATTCATGTTCGTTCACTCTTGCCATTTCACTATCCTGGAAATAGATCTTCAACCGCTTAGTAAATTCGGTGATTAAGTTATCTTCCATCTTGCTGCTATGCAGTTCTTTAATCGTATAAAATTTATCGATGCTAATATAAACGAAGGAAAAATGGCGTCTTTCCTCAATCATTTCATTCACAACCTGCTCTAATCGGTGTGAGTTCATTAACCCGGTTTCGGGATCGATGTAGGCGATCTTCTCAAGCTGGTGCTTCATTTTTCTTTCATTGGTCGTATCTTTTTCGAACAGAACAAATTCATAGTCCTGGGTTGTCGGCGAATAGGTAGGGATGGCAGTTAAATACACCCAATAAGGCAAACCATCCTTGGTGATTTTTTCTACTTCCCCTTCCCAGATGTGGCCCGAGTTTATCGTTTTCCAAATGGAATCCGTCACTTTCTTGCTGTTTTCATTATCGGGAAACAGCTGCCAAAATGTTTTTCCTAACACACGCTTCGGCGTCCAATGGCTGATTGATAGGAAGTTTGGATTGCAATTGGTAATCAGTCCCTCTGCATCTACTGTTACCACCATATAGGAAGAGTACAATCCATTGATTAGGTCCTGTAGCTTTTTCGTAGAGTCGTCCATGCGAGCATAGGATTCATCAAGAATACAAGTAACTAGTATGGAAGGTTCATTATTGTAGGTGATAGGCGATGTGAAAATAGTTGTTTCAATCAATGTATCTGCTTTTGTTAATAGCCGAACATTTTCAAAGCGCAATGGCTCTTTGCTGGCAAGTATATTTTCATAGGCATCTGTTGATAGGGAAGACAGCAAACCGTTTTTGATATCGGCCGTTTTATTTAAAAAGTCCTCCACTCCATAACCAAAATAACTTTTGCTTAAATCGTTCCAAATTAGCACTTCGTTCGATTGATTTAGTACAAAAGTAGGGAAAGGGGACATATTCACCATTTTCTCGTCCATCACCATTTTCACGTTCTCTTGGCTCATTCGTTGCTCACTCCTAAATAGTCGTAAATTCATACTATATATTATAAAGATTATATGGAAAATAGTCACTATTAAAATGCCGAGAATTTATCATTTATCATCTATAAGGGTAAAAAGTAATGTAATTTCACAAAAGAGATTGTAGATACTATATTCTTAGATAAGAGGGACTATCTGATAGAAAGTGATAAGATGCCAGGTTGAGCATTTGCCCTTGGGTCCAACTACTATTGGTATACTGAAGTATCTAAAATTCTCTCAATTTTTTTAGGAACAAGGTAACTTGCGACTTTTGAGGGTTGGCAACAAATGGGTCTTTGATTTATGCTTAAAATATATATTACGGATTCCGAAAGAATATGAATAAGCTACATTGTGATCAACGTTCGAACAAATATAGGCACCGGGAATAATTGTTCATAATGGAATGTGGGGGATGAATGATTTGAAAACTATTTTTGCTTATGTAAAGCCATATAAATGGCCGGCTTTAATCGCATTCTGTCTGATGCTTACCGAGTTGGTCGTCGAGCTTATTCAACCGTTGATCATCGCCAAGATTATTGATGATGGAATAGTTGCGAAGGATATCGGAACAATCGGTTACTGGGGTTTGATCTTGTTGCTTCTCGCTTTCTCCGCCTTTACAAGCGGGGTGATCAATTCCTTCTTTTCGTCCCATGTAGCCCAAAGCTTTGCTTTTGACCTGCGAAATGCTTTATTTAGTAAAATCCAATCCTTTTCAATGGCCACGTACTTACGGTTTCCGAGCTCGGGGTTGATTACCAGGTTAACTAGTGATGTGCAGCAGGTGCAATCCGTATTATTCATGAGCTTGCGTATTATGATCCGCGCACCGCTGTCGGCTGTGGGAAGTTTGGTCATGGCATTTTTCGTTAATCCGAAAATGGCGATGTTTCTATTAATAGGCACGCCGATATTAATCTTTTTCCTGAACGTCAGTGTAAAAAAAGGGGTGCATCTATTCAGCGAGGTGCAAAGAAGGCTCGATCGAGTAAACCGCGTCCTTCAGGAAAATCTCCAGGCGATTCGATTAGTAAAAGCCTATATGCGCGGAAAACATGAATCAAACCGTTTCAAAGAAGTTTCGAGCAGTTTGCAGGACGACACAATGAAGGCACTCCGGGTAATGGAAACGATTCAACCGGTGCTGTTATTTGTCATGAATATCAGTTTGCTGGGAGCTTTATGGTTCGGGTCTATTGATGTCCGAAATGGCGAGGCGCAGGTAGGGGAACTTGTTGCGGTCGTGAACTATGCTTTACGGATGACGGGCTCCTTTTCGATGTTCGCATTTATTATCAATGCTTTATCCCGTGCGAAAGCCTCCTCGGAGCGCATGGAAGAAATTTTGTTGATCGAGAAGGGGACGGAGACATATCCAGCTTCCACTCGCGCCTTGGACGTAAAGCCTACTCATAATGAAGCACTCCGTTTTGAACATGTCACTTTCCAATACCCCAATACGAAAAAGACGGTTCTCCAGGATATTTCATTCACTGTGGAAAAAGGGGAAAAGCTTGCGATAATGGGGGCAACCGGTTCAGGAAAGTCGACATTGCTCAACTTACTCCCGAGATTTTACGACCCTACAGAAGGGGCGATCATCATAAATGGAAGAAACATTGAGGATTGGCCATTGGAAGAGCTTAGAGAATATATTGGCTATGTTCCGCAAAGCTCCATGTTATTTACGGGATCTATACATGAAAATATAAGCTGGGGGAAACAAGAAGCTTCTATGGAGGAAGTGACGACGGCAGCAATGAATGCCCAAATCCATCATACCGTCGTGAATTTCCCGAGTGGCTATGAAACGAGGGTAGGGCAAAAAGGGGTCAACCTTTCTGGAGGGCAAAAACAGCGCCTATCCATCGCCCGTGCTTTAATACGTAATGCCTCCATCCTTATTCTTGATGATAGTACGAGTGCACTGGATGTAAAAACTGAGACTGCCTTCTGGGATGCCATTGAAGGGGAGGAAGCAACGATGCTTGTTGTAACCCAAAAGATTCGAACTGCAAAAGGGGCCGATCGCATACTATTATTGGATGAAGGACGGGTAATCGGCTACGGAACGCATGAAGAGCTTCTCGGTACAAATGCGCGTTATCTTCAAATTGTCATGTCACAACAAGAGCAAGAAGGTGAAGCGTGATGAAATTCATACGAAAACCGTTTGGCTATGAACCTATCCTGACCAAGGAAGATGTAAAAGGGCCCTTTCAAAAGAAAAAAGGACCAAGGGCAAACAATTGGAAAAACACTTTATTGCGCATTTGGAAAATTGTAGATGAAAAAAGGGCCTTGTTAATTGCTGTCCTATTATTGGTTGTCGTCAGTTCGGTGATGGCTCTGTTGGGCCCTTTCCTGATCGGCCATATGATTGATGAATATGTGTTGAAACAGCAATTCGACGGCATGCTCCCTCTCATTGCCGGTTTAGTTTTTATCTATGTGTTGCTGGCGTTGTCACTATTTTTCCAGAACTATTGGATGATTGGGATTGCACAGGGCGCAGTTTACCGAATGCGTACAAGGGTGTTCCACCATCTTTTGCACTTGCCGATTTCCTATTTCGATAAGCGGCAGCATGGAGAGCTGATGAGTAGGGCAACAAATGATATCGAGACGGTCAGTGCCACTTTAAATACCTCCTTTATCCAAGTTTTCTCAAGTATTTTGACGTTGACGGGCACGGTTATCGTCATGCTGAGCTTAAGTCCTTTCCTGACTTTGCTGACGATGTTGATCATTCCTTTCATGTTTTTTGCAACCCGTTGGATCACCAAAAGAACAGGCAAGCTGTTTAAGGAACAGCAAGCCGCAATCGGGGTATTGAATGGAATGATTGAAGAAACCATTTCCGGTCAGCGGGTTGTAAAAGCATTTTCCCAGGAAGAGCGAATGAAGGAAGAATTTCGCGCAAAGAGTGCCAGGTACAGAAGAACCGGATTTTGGGCCCTAACTTATTCGGGTTTTATTCCGAAAGTAATGAACCTTCTAAACAATATCAGCTTTGCCATTATCGCTGGGGTTGGTGGGTTGCTGGCGTTTAATGGCCATGTTTCCATAGGGACCATCGTGATCTTCACTGAATACTCGCGTCAATTTACACGGCCTTTAAATGATTTGGCCAACCAAATGAATACCGTTTTATCCGCGATTGCGGGGGCGGAACGTGTTTTTGCAATTATGGACGAAAAGCAGGAGGAAGATAGTGGAGTTGTAGATGCCCAGCATAAACTATCGGGGAAAGTGGAATTCCGTGATGTTTCGTTTAAATATGAATCGGCCGAAGATGCTTATACGTTAAAAAATATCAGTTTCCATGTGTTGCCTGGTCAAACAGCAGCTCTGGTAGGGGCAACGGGAGCAGGGAAGACGACTATCATGCAATTGATCGCCAGATTTTACGATGTGGAAAATGGAGAAGTGCTATTTGATGGAATGAATGTGAAGGATATTAAGAGACAGACACTAAGAAGCCAAATGGCCTTCGTTTTGCAAGATTCCTTCCTTTTTGAGGCAAGTGTCTATGAAAATATCCGATATGGCAGACTGGATGCCTCAAATGAAGAAGTGGTGGAGGCTTGCAAAAGGGCGAATGCGCATGATTTCATCATGAAGCTTCCACATGGGTACGACACGATTCTAACGGCTGATGGAAGCGAAATTTCACAGGGTCAAAAGCAGCTTCTCTCGATTGCCAGAGCCTTTGTCGCAGATCCGGTCATTTTGTTGCTGGATGAAGCAACGAGCAGTATTGATACCGTGACAGAGGTGAAAATCCAGCAAGCCCTGGAAGAACTGATGAGGGGAAGAACAAGCTTTGTGATTGCCCATCGTCTAAATACGATTCGCAGTGCAGATATTGTATTTGTCTTGCAGCAAGGGGAGGTAATGGAGTCAGGAAGTCAGAAGGAACTAATGGAGCACAATGGTATTTATGCTAATATGCTTAGCCAATCTGGCATTAAATGAGTTTACTAGGTAATTACATGTAATTGCCCAAAGCACCTTGCGGCTGTATGGAGGTTCATCTAAAATGGAAAGCATAAGTTTAAGAATCGGAGAAATTTATAAATGAATCTTTCAATTATTACGCAGTCGTTTCCAATTGATACGGAAACTTATAGTGAAATAAAAGAATTATGCGAATCTGCATTGGTAGTAGATAACTATAACTACAGTTCAGTTTTGAGTTTGCAAGAATCCTCTAGGCTTGATGTGAAAGGATTTTTTGTCCTAGCCTATGATGATGAACACAATGAATTGGTTGGTGTTGCGAGTGCGATTGACCAAATAGGGCTAAATACGTATGAATGGGCTATCCTTGTGTCCCCGATGTACCGTGATATAGGGTTGGATGAGGCAATACTGAAGGTGATTGGTGATGGGCTGCATCAACGAGGGGCTGAGGGTGAATTGGCCTTGGTCATAGAGAATGATATTGCCCGCCGGATATTTGTGGAAAAGTACGGATATTCGTATAGTTTTTCTGAAGCAACCTTAGAAGCGATGCCCCAAATAATAGAATCGGTTGAATCGGTTCACATCCGCCCTTATCTGGAGGTTACCGATCAAGAGGCTTTGATTGAAATCCTCAGCAATGCTTTTGGTGATCTACGGGAGGAGTCCATCGAGCTGATCCATTTCAATACGATGACCGAAGGCAGAATACTGTGGGTGGCTGAACTGGAAGGTGAGATTGTCGGTACTGTCACTTCTTCGAAAGAAGGAAATGCTCAACTGATTTCCGCTCTCGCTGTACATCCAGACAAGCAAGGTCGAGGTGTCGGAACAGCTCTGCTGAAATGGGTAAAAGATTTTGCGATGCGAGAAGGCAGCACGAATGTCTTGCTCGATGTGGAAGTGGAAAATGAACGTGCCCTAGCTGTTTATGAGAAAGCCGGTTTTATCAAATCAATGCAAGTAGACTATTTCGTTTACACAGGTGAGTAATCAGGAAACCCACAAATCAAATTGTGATTTGTGGGTGTTTTTGTGGGAAGTGTTGAAAGAAACGCGCTCAGTTGTGGAATATTAGATACGTGATTATTACCTTTAATTGTGAGTAAAAGCACTCTTTTATTTTTAAAACCTTAGAGATACAGATACGATATTAGCAATAATCTTTATTCTTATTATCTCTAATAAATCTCTTTATGGTTATTACCTAACAAAATAGTACTAAAAAATGGAAACCAAAAACCAAATAAAATAAAAGCAACACCATTATGTCCTAAGGAAAATAAAACAAACGGCGCAACTAATAGTAATATCGATAAAACAAGTACAAAAATTTGAAATTTCCCCTTTTTCTCACCATTCATAAGTTTTACCACCTATCCAATCGAAGGATTTAAGTTTTCTAAATATTATAATATGTTTCATATCACCATTTACTTAGAAGTTGCTCAATAATTTGACCCTTTAAAGGAAAAAGACGCGTTCCTAAATAAACGCGTCCGAAAATTGAATAACGAATGAATATTCATTACTTTAATTTGGTATCTAATTTTCTTTCAAGTAACTCTACTCGTAATTCCTTTATTAACTCTACATCACTGTTCTTTTTTGACTTTAGCGTAGTTTTATAGAGTTGATTAAAAGCCCAATACGCGATTGAAAGGTTTATTCCCAGTAATAATAAAACAATTATAATAACAATAAAAGTGTAAAAATAATACGTCAACTCCTTTGCCTATTCCATTAACCTACCATTTAACATATTAACAATTATTTCAAATCCATATGAGTTTCACAATAAGTTATTCAAGATAATTGCCCTATAATTGAAAAACGCGATCCTCTTATTAAAGAATCGCGCCCGATTGTTGAAGTTCGTTTTTCAACTAAAGCCCCTGTAATTGATGTATAGGAACGATAAAAAAATGCAGTTTTACAGTTTTAATAAATTATCTCTATATACAGGTTTTTATTCAGATAACACACCTCTGAAAAACTTAAAAAGTCTTATTGCTGCTATGGTTATATACTTTTGCATAAAAAGCTGTATGAGCAATAGTCCTCGCAAAAAGGCACGAACGTTGATTTAAGAACATTCGTGCCTTTTTGGTGTGTTCCCTAACTTTGATTTGGGAACATTATTTTATATGTGTTTGTATAATTTAAACTAAAGCATTCCATTAGTTTAAAAAGCTAATTATTATATGTTATCTTTTGGTTCATTTAATAATAGCTTTTTACTTTGTCGATTTATTAAAAGAATTATTCCAGCTTGTATAGTCATCGATAAAACAAGAAGGATTAAATGTGTAAAACCATGACCAATCCATGAAAAAATATAGTAAAGTGGTGCTGATGAAAGATACGAAATATATTGATTTTTAGTTAAGATAAAAATTATTGTTGAAATACAAGAAGTCACTAATAAAACCTCTAAAATAATTCTAGCAAATTCTAAATCAAAAGCATTCAGCCATGCAAAAAGCACCCACCGAACAACCGCAGCACTCACACTCATGACTTCGATAATTAAGTATAAAATAACGGCTACGGCTTCACAATCATTCTAAAATCAATTCTCTTTAATAAAGATGATCAATATTACTTTTGGATTACTCTATTACCCATTTATTTCTTATTTTCATCCCGAGTAAAAATAGGACTAAAACATATAGCCCTATCATCATGGCAGTTAAGAGCTGGTTCTTTCCAACTTGAGCACCTGCTAGCGTAAAAACCATCATTGTTGGGACCTTTCCAATTGTGGTTGCAAACAGAAAAGAGCTAAAACGAACCTTTGTTACACCCGCTATGGCATTAATGGCGGCAGAAGGTATTATGGGAATTAATCTGCCGATAAGTACTGCTAAAAAGCCATTTCGCTCAAGTAGTTGAAAAAATCCATCTAGCCGTTTCCATTTCTGTACTTGTTTTAACGCAATCCTTTGAAATGCATATCGACAAAGAAAAAACATGCAAATGGAGCCAAAAACTGTTCCACCTAAGCTAATGAATAATGCTACCGGTATTGAGTAGGTCGCTGCTATAATCCCTGCAACTAAAGGAATTGGCACAGCAGGTATAAATGCTAGCATTGCCATAAGAAAAAAACTGCTTATTCTTGTCATCCATGAATCATGTTGAATCCAATTTAATAAATTATCCATTTTCTAAGTCGTCCTTTTTTAGCGTTACTCTCAAATTTTTTATCACCTAAATTTTCTTCGTGTTACATTGTTGAGTCCTTCTAAAATCTATCTGATAGTTATGAGACGACTCGCAAAAAATAACCAGACATATATATATAATGTACTTTTTAAGCTGATTATAACAGATTTCTTGCGCACTACAGTATAAAAGTCATGAAATCGAATATTTGATCCTCATTCCCATACATGTTAGGTTTACAAAACAACAGTTAGTGGAAATTGAATAGAACGTATCAAACCTTCCCAAAGCGATGTTTGGTAGCTTTAAGGACTTAACATTGTAAATCCGCATTTTTATAACGGGACCTCTTATATAAAAATACATCCATTAAATCAATCTTTTTGAGATAATGGATGTATTTTATATATATCATTAAGAACTTTTTTTATGGCAGTTACATATCCTGCCTTATATATCTGAATGCCGTTTTCTTTTACTCTGCCAGGTAATGTGTTATTCCACAATATGGCCCGATTGTTGAAGATCGTTTTTTCAACTACAGTCCCTTAAATTGAAGTATAGGAAAGATAAAAAATGCAGATATACAGGTTTTTATTCAGATAACACACTCTACAAAATCTCGAAAAGTCTTATCGTAGCTATGTTTATATAGCTTTGCTTGAAAAGCAGTATAAACAATAGTCCTCAGCACGAACGTTGATTTAACAACATTTGTGCTTTTCCGTTTGTTACCAATCTTTGATTTGGGAACGATATTAGGTTTATTTATGTATACGTTATAAATCCCTGTTGCAATAAACTAGTTAATAATACAATAAAGAATTTAAACAAACAGTAGTCGATCTTTATTGCTTGATTACACCGTTCACATTGCGCAACAAATAAAAAAACTTGAGTGTGTCTAAAATTTACACAGATCCAATGATTTATATTGAAATTTAATATGGTGGGAAGTTTCTTTTGTACTTGAAATTATAATTTTTTTGTTTTATTATTTACCTAACGATAGGTAAATAAAATAAATAGGAGGTATTTTTATGTCCCAAAATACAAAAGAAAATATTTTAAATGCTACTTATATTTTAATTGCAGAGCAAGGAATTCAAAAAGCAAGTTTTGCACAAATTGCAAAAGCGGTGGGCATCTCAAAGCCATCGATTTACTATTATTTTGAGTCGAAAGATGATCTAATCAGAGAATTATTTGATTACTTCTGTAAAGAAATTCAATTCAATAATTACTTTCGTATAGAAGATTTTACAGCTGAAAACTTTGTAGATAAATTAGTCAACATTGGTGTTCAAATGATTCAGGACCAAAAACAAGATCCTTATTTCGATAATGTAATGAAAGAGTTTTTGTCCCTCGCTGCACGAGATAAATATTATCATGATCACTTACTAGAAATTCAGTCGTTCTATTTAAAAGGATTTGTGGAATTACTCTTAAAGGCCTCATCTCTTTCATTAATTACTGAGGAAGCTATTGAAGAGAAAGCTCATATTTTAGCTTTAGTACTAGATAATATCGGAAATCTAATAATGGAGAATGAAACAATCAACTACAAAGGTATTTGGATAACAGTGGTTAAGCTAGTATTTTCGAAAGGTGACTTAAGTGAGTAAAGTTGCAGAACGAATAATTGGTATTGATGTTGCTAGGTCACTTGCAATGTTTGGAATGCTAATAATAAATTATTCAGTTATTACGGGGGCAGAAGGGAAAGGGCCATCTTGGTTAATTAAGTTGACATCCCTAATTGAAGGTCGTGCTTCTGCTCTATTTGTATTATTAGCAGGTATTGGGATAGCTTTGATGACAAAACGAGCAAGAGAAAGTAGCAAGAAAGAACAACTTCAAAAAGCACGCATATCCATTTGGAAGCGTGCATTATTACTCTTTGTTCTTGGTATGGGGCTATATGTAATTGGGTGGACCGGTGACATTTTACATTATTACGGATTTTACCTTTTCTTTCTAACTTTCTTTATTGGCTTCAAAAAACGAATAAATATAATTATTGCAAGCGTTCTTATTATTGTTGCTCAAGCCATCCAGTTAACCTATGACATGTTTACAGGATGGCAACCGGATGCTCTGTTTATGGAATACGTAGATTTTTGGTCGATAAGTGGTTTTACGCGTAACCTCTTTATCAACGGATATCACCCAATCTTCCCATGGTTTGCTTTTATTCTTATTGGGTTCGTCATTGGTTGCTATTCTTTGAAAGATTGGCGTTTTCAAAGAAATCTTCTTGCCATTGGTTTTGCATCGCTAGTCATTGCAGAGAGCGCTTCTGTTATATTAATAAAACAATTAACACCTGTACTCACGAGTGAAGTTGCACAGTTTCTATTTAAAACGGGACCAATTTTACCGAGTTTGTTGTATATGCTTTCTGCTATAGGTTCTTCAATTATTATTTTAGTAATAATTCTAATGGTTACTGAAAAAGCGCGAAATTTTTTGTTATGGAAGGTTATTATAGCATCTGGACAAATGACTTTAACACACTACATTGGACATATAGTAATTGGGTTATCAATTTTAGATATTCTAGGTCGAATCGAAAATCAGCAACTCCCGTTTATTTATATTTTTAGTGTTGGTTTCTATTTTGGTTCTGTGATATTTAGTGTTCTATGGAAATTAAAATTTGATCGAGGACCGATTGAATGGCTGGTGCGAAAACTTTCCTAAAAGACTTTTAAAAATGGAGTTTTAGTCTACTTCAACTATATATGGATTTTAAAGAAGTTCCTGCAGATGTAGCTTTAGAATAAAGTTTGATTAAAAATCACTATATTGCCCTGAGTTTTTACTGTATATAAAAAGCTATCGTTTTGAATAAAAATTAATCAAAACGATAGCTTTCTTTTCTGAAAATGAAAGTGAAGATTGTTCTTTCATGGGAATTGAATAAAAAAATGCACTTAAAGCGTTTTTTTGGTAACTTTTTTACAAAAGTAGATTGGTATTCAATAATATGGCGCGATTGCTGAAAAAGAATAATAAATAGTTAAACGAAAAGATTAAGATTTTTCCTGCAATTCCCAACCATTAAAAGTTTCAAGTAGTTTGTTATGTAACTCTTTATCAGCGTTTATAATTTCACAACCTCTATCATCATATAAATGGAAAATACAATTAGTATTAACATTTATTAAAAAAACATCGGGTGCATAAAGGCAATGTGCTTTTCTTAATCGAGGTTGTAGAGGATAGAAATCCTCATGAATTAATGTTTTCAAAAGGTGTTCCAACTTCAAATCTGAAACTTTACAGAACAATGTCATTTGCTGAACAAATAAATTATCTTCATCGAACTGCCATTGGTATTCATGTAGGTGCAAGGAATACTTTAATTCTTGTTTTTTTACATAACGTTTGAAAAAGTTAGGATAAACTACTTTGTTTGTTTCATGTGGATATGAATTTACCACAACTAAGACGTCATCCATTTTCTTGAAAAGTATAGGAACAATAGCAGATACCTGTTTATAAATCGTATGAAACCTTTGCATGTTAAGGCGATTATTATCATCAAACTGATAAATGTCATTTCCTAATTCTAGATGTATACCTATATTCCATTGATGATAAAAACCTGGTGTTATAGAAAGTCCATCATAATGTTTTCCCATAATTTCTTTTAGTTTCATAAGTATCCACCTTTAAGCTCCCTTGCTATTTTTGCATTTTTAAATAAATTGATTTGTAATTATCTATGTATTTTAACATTATCAAGTTTACTTATTGAAAATCTTATTCCAGAAAATGGCCTTTAGTTGAAGAAGGCACAATTCCTTTCAAGAAATGCCCTGATTGTGGAGAAAGTATATATTAATTCGTTAAATTGCTAATAACTGATAAATTCATTCATTAGGTTCATTATTTCGATTGTGGTTGGTAAATAAAAGGAATTTATAGTTTATTTAGGAAAATTTGTTATGCTTATATTGAAGGAATGTTTGAGTTCAATTAATTCAAATTAATCTCCCTAACGCAAAGGAGGGGCTATATGCAAGTTTTAAAACAGAAAAAAACGTTGGTATTCGTATTTTTATTCATCGTCATCATAGTTTTTATGATCATCAGAATTTCAGATACAAAAAGTAGCAATATAGAGAACTACTTATCAACTGGTTCAAATCTTGATGAAGAAGCTAAGTATATGATGCCTGCTCTTAAAAATTTGCCGATATATAAAGATATAGACTATAAATATACGAAAAACAGATATTTCATTTTTGTATCTCATTCTGTTGTTCTTTCAGTTCAATATGACGATGAAACCTATAAAAGCGAGAAAGGTAAATTAGAAGAAACGTATGAATTTTTGAATAAAAAGAATATCGGTTTCAAACAAAAAGAAGAACCAGTTCCTCCTTACTACGAATTTTCGATTAACACTTATACCTTCAGGATTGTAAAAGACGAAGAACACAATACTTTGGGTTATCCGAAATCATTTGGAATGATTGGGACATCTGACGAAAAGAATAGGATTGCCTATCTCTATTTTTATGATTTTGATTTAGATGTCGGAAATGACAACATGGAACAATTCGTTAAACAACATTTTGATTATGAATTTTAAGGAAAACTCCATGCTGGATTTGTTCTACTTTCAACATTACAACTTATCACAATATGGCCTTTTAATTGAATAAAGCACCTTCCTTATTCAAGAAAAGCGCCCGTTTGCTGAAAAACGTTGATTACAGTATGAATTCACAGATGTTCTATGAAAACCCTCAGTTATTGAGGGAGTTTCTGTTTATCTAAATCAATTCCTATAGAATAATAACAATGAAATGCTTTTCCTGTTTTCTAGCATACTCTATTTCCTTATTTGCCTATTGGCAAGATAACCATCTACATCAATAACCAAATATTTCATCTAATCTTTCGATTTTCGTACAATCCAAATGCAATAAACGCTATACTTTTAAGTTTCTTTAATTGTGGGTGAGCACCTTTTCACATCTCGGCTACGTTTATTAGAAAACATGCTGTCCTCCAATAAGTATAATGCCACATTTCTCTAAATCAATTGCTTCTGGATACACTACATTTAACTAATTCTTGATAGTTGCTTCATTGCATCATATTCTTTGTTTGATAACTCCAAAAGAAGATCAGAAGCCTGATTTAAGTATAGTATTTCATGAGTTTCTCCAGCCTTTTTGATAAGATTAGATGTTTCCTCCCACATAGGCGCAATTTCGGTAAACAGTTTGTAGGCGTTTTGTAAAAGGGCATTATCTAATATGCTCAAACATTCTTCTAAGAAATCTCTGTAAATATTTCTAAAGAGGGAGCCTCCTGTTCCGCCACGCTCCATTAGAGTAGCTGTTAATACTAAGTCATTTTCAATATTTTTACTTCTCTCAAACCATTTATTAATCTCTACACTTGTTTTCTTAATACCTTTATAGCCTAAATTTTTTATAGGAGGATTAATATAAGCAATAGCGTTATTTTTGATTGCTTTTGTAATCACATCTTTTAAATTTGGTAGAATTTCTTTTTTCTTGATCGTATAAGCTAGATTTTTTGAAGACATAGGTCCTTTTTCGTTTCTTGCTAATGCCAAATTTTCGAGGCTTGTTTTTACTAAACCACCTTGTTGTTTGGTATCAACTAGATAAGCAAAACGATTATCATATCCATACATAGCCACATAATGGCCTGCAAAATGGACCTTATTAGTAAAATAATCTAAGTAATAACTGTCGAGCTTCAATCCTACTATAATTCCTGTATCTATATTCTGTTTAACATATTCCCACGCCTTTTTTGGGGATGAAGTTTCCTTTACATCCATTTGAAGATTTAAATTATTTACAATTCTTTGGGTAAGAAGATCTGGTTTAACCCTTCCCCCAAGGAAGGGAAAATCCATGTTTTTCATGTCCCAATAAATGTAACCTAAACCTTCACCAATGCCAAACAACATCGCTTCAGACATTTCAATTCCTAAACTTTTCAGCAAACTTCCGGTAGCAGTAGTTTCACAGTGTTGGCCTGAAAAAGGTGAGAAATTTTTTATTAACATTCATCTCTTCTCCTTATCGTCACTTTTTTCCAATAATAAATCCTTTATTAAGGTATCCATAAATTCAATTTCATTTTTAATTAATAAATGAGGGTGTTTGAATAATGCTTGTACGTGAAAGGGGAGTCTTTTTCCACCTTGAGAATCAAATTTTTTATTAATGTTTATAGCAACTTCAGAAAGGAATTCTTTTCTTTTTTGAAGTGCTGCCAAAACTTCTTCTGTAGTTAAGAATGGAATGCCCGCAAGAGCTAAATCGAATCTATTATCTCTTTCCCGCGAAGATGATAGAGATTCCAAAGTATTCTGTTTCAGTAATTTTACACCATCATCTGTTACTTCAAATTTTCTTGGCATCGGTCCTTTACCTTGTTTTGTTGTATCTAAATAGGAATTTACAAGTTGCTTTTTACTTAGTTTTTTTAAACCAACATAAATAGATGTAGTACCAATATCTCCCCACTCCCTATATCCTCGTTCTTTTATTAACTGGTTAATTTCATAACCAGAAACCGTCTCCTGTTCGCGGATAATCTGTAATAGCATTAATTCAACATTAGTAATTTCCATAAAATATCCTTTCGCTTTGTTGTACTGTATCGTAATATTACACCAGTGTAATATTATAATCAATGAAAATTAATTTAAATGGCAATCGCTTAAATCAAATTAAGTATAGAAGAAATTTTGGGACCACTTTTCCTTTCGGAATGGTGTTTTTGTACATTTGGAGTATTCAGGTAAATTGAATTTATTGCTCAAAAGATTTTTCTTTATTTCACAATCTGACCCAATTGTAGGGGAACACAATGGTATTGTTCCTAATAATGATACAAGAGATACAAGAGATACAAGAGATACAATGGATACAAGAGGTACAAGTGATGCATATACAAAAAATTAGCTGATATAAGGATGAAACTTGTGACAACGGAGTATACTTTGTTGTCATTTTTTTAAAACGTTTTAAAACAACTATAGATAAGTGACAGCACAGTTGTGCAACCGTGTTTTTCATAATAGAGAAGAAAATACTGGAGCTAAATCGGATCTAATTTTCTGCTTAGAAAGAGGGATGAAGTTATGGGCATTTGGGTTTCTATAATATTCACTGACTTTCTCTAATTTTTTTCCTATCTATTTCAGCGGAATTTCTACAAAACTCAGTATGAATCTTTTTGAATTATCTTTAGAGGAATTAGAAGGAGTAAGAAATTATTGGAGAACTAAGAATGAACATGTTACAGAAATAACAAAGGAAACATTAGCATGAATAAATTTGACCCAGCCGAATTATTTACTCAAGAACAGTTGCAAAGCGTTTGCAAGCTAATACTCAACTATTAAGCTGAATAGAACGGTAAAAAAATCTTGTTGCTCACCTTTTAGAAAGATAACCAGGCGCAGGGTAAAACTTGTTACATCGAATTGTTAAAGATATATAAAGGCAATTCCCTCAAATGTAATTTGTTTGAGCTGTGATTGAGCATTTCCGTGAATTTGATATAATGAATGAATGTGAGAAACTATAAACGAAAGGTTAGTTGAATCAATTCATGGAAAATGAAAACAATATGAGTCCCGCAAAATTAATGTGGAAAATGACTCGCCCACATACATTAACGGCGACGTTTGCCCCAGTTATACTGGGAACGGTCATCGCTTTATTTGATACGAAAATAGACTGGCTTTTATTTACTGCGATGATGGTCGCTTGCTTGGCTCTTCAAATCGCGACAAACTTATTTAATGAATATTATGATTTCAAGCGTGGATTGGATACTGCCGAATCGGTAGGAATCGGCGGAGGGATCGTACGCCATGGATTGAAGCCTAAAAATGTCCTAAGTGTTGCGGTTCTACTTTACGTCCTGGCTGCATTGATTGGTGTCTATATTTGCGCGAGCAGCAGTTGGTGGTTGGTGGTGATCGGTCTATTTGGTATGGCTGTAGGATACTTTTACACGGGTGGTCCCATGCCGATCGCCTATACACCTTTTGGAGAATTATTTGCAGGTGCATTAATGGGCACGGGCTTTGTATTGATTGCTTACTATATACAAACTGGTGATCTGACTTTCACTTCGGTGTTAATTTCCATTCCGGTCGGTATTTTGGTAGGTGGCATCAATATGGCGAATAATATCCGTGATATCGAAGAAGATACAAAAGGTGGAAGAAAAACCCTGGCAATCCTGCTTGGAAGAGAGAAGGCCATCCATTCGTTGACAATTGCTTTTGCCATTTCATATATTTGGATACTTGTTCTTGTTTTCATGGGCACGGTAAGTCCATGGGCATTGGTTGTATTATTAAGTGTGAAAAAGCCGATTTCGGCGATACAAGGATTCAAAAAAGGTGAAAAGGAACCGCAATTTATGCGTGTGGCGATGAAATCAACAGCCATCACGAATACGCTGTTCTCATTCTTATTATCCATTGGGTTATTTATTAGTTATCTGTTTTAATTTGAGCGTCCTCCTACAATTGTGGAGGGCGTTTTTTTTATATAGATAGGAAGGAGGGGGCGTTGGTTATCAAACGATTGCTTTTATCTCGAATTCGAGATAAAATGACTGTAAGATATGGAGCTCGGTACAACGAAAAGGGAGGAAGAGAAATGGCAACAATTTTAGGTCACCATCATATTTCGATGATTACAAAAAATGCTAAGAAAAATGATCAGTTTTATAGAGAAACACTGGGGTTACGCAGGGTGAAGAAATCCGTCAATCAAGATGAGCCATCCATGTATCATCTGTTTTTTGGTGACTTGATAGGTAGTCCCGGGACAGGGTTGACGTTCTTTGAAATCCCGATGGTGGGAAGGACGCACCGTGGTACGAATGCCATCACGATGATCGGACTTCTTGTCCCATCCGCAGAAAGTCTGCAATTTTGGAAAAGCCGTTTTGAAGAACTAGGTGTTAAACATGATGAAATCACGCGTTACGCGGGCAGGGAGGCACTATCCTTTGAGGATCCTGAAGGGCTGCGTTTAATGTTGATGAACAATAATGAAGAAGAGGTGCCAAAGCTTTGGACTGCATGGGAACAGTCGGCTGTACCTACTGAACATCAAATATTAGGGATGGGTACCATTGAAATAATAGTGAAAAATGCTGGTAAACTGGAGAAAACCTTGACGGAAATCTTCGGTTTTACGGTTAAGGAGCGTTCGGGGGAACACATCTTGTTGCAAGCCATCGATGGGCAAGGGTTCGGAGAAATTCTAGTGAAGGAATTGGAAGGACCCAGTGAAAAGCCTGGCCGTGGAAGCATACACCATCTAGCGTTACGCGTAAAAGACGACGAGGAATTAGCCCACTGGAATGAAAGAGTGAAGGAACGTGGATTCCAAACATCGGGCATTGTGGATCGGTTTTATTTTAAGAGTCTCTACTTCCGGGAATCCAATGGAATCCTATTTGAAATAGCAACCGATGACCCAGGATTTACAGTCGATTCAAGCGTCGAAAACTTGGGTGAGGAATTGGCATTGCCTCCATTCCTGGAAAATCGCAGGCAGGAAATAGAAAGTAATTTAGAACCGCTTGATTGACTATATCTAGGAGATTCCAAATGCATATTGAATGAATTATGAATGCGGAAGCTTTGTAAGGGGAATATGGACTGAAATAGTGAAATGGGAAAGGGTGACCGTAATGGAATGGATCATACGGATCACCCTTTTTTATCAAGCTTTAAAGAGAAGGTCGATTGCTAGAATTTCATCATTGGTTAGTTGGACATCTAGAGTTTTCAAGTTGTTCAGCACTTGCTCAGAATTTTTCGCACCTGGTATAACGGCCGTAACTGCTTCTTGCTCCAAATACCAAGCTAATACGATATGGGCCACATCCACGCCTTTTTGATTCGCTATGCTTCTGACCCGCTCCACTTTTTCCAGGTTCTTCGCGAATACTTCTTCCTGGAAGTAGGGTAGCCGATTACGTAAATCGTTGAAAGTGGATGCTGCAGTATATTTTCCTGTAAGCAGACCGGAAGCGAGCGGGAAGTATGGAATGAAAGCAATGTTGTTTTCGATGGTATAAGGGAAATAGTCTGTTTCGGCAGACCTGCTCAGTAAATTATATTCTCCCTGAACAGCATCCACATAGCCATCTTTATTTGCTTCCTTCAATTGTTGGGGTGTGAAATTGGAAACCCCGATTGCTCGGATTTTCCCTTCATCTTTTAATTGTTTTAAAGCTCCGATGGCTTCATCCTTTGGTGTTGATTCATCTGGATAGTGGAGATAGAGTAAATCGATATAATCTGTTTGAAGACGCTTTAAGCTCTTCTCCACCTCGCTGCGTAAAAAGGCGGGAGAATTGTCGATCAACTTCTTGCCATCCACAAACTTTTGAGCAATCTTTGTGGCAACAATCACCTCATGCCGTTTACCGCTTTCCTTCAAAACTTCGGCTATTAATTCCTCAGAACGTGCAGGGCCGTAACTAAAGGCGGTGTCAATGAAGTTCATTCCATTTTCAATGGCTTTGCGGACAAGATCCTTGCCGACCTCCTCGTCCAAATTCGGATATAAATTATGGCCTCCGACTGCATTGGCACCTAAACCAACCGGATTGACAATAAGCCCCGATTTGCCCAAAACGACTCTATTTTCCACGATTTCATCCTTCTTTCTGTATAAATTTAAAATGTCTAGTAAGTCTAGTTAGTAGTTCATTAGATTTCTGATGTTAATTTTATACAATATTGCTGGCTTAATAAAATAATTAGGCTTCATAAACGAGATGTTATTCAGCTATTTAATTGCAGTAGTGTCGAATTTAAAAGGTTTTTGAGAGTAAGTGAAATTGCCTCAAATGAAAGTGGAAATCATGATTCAATGCAAAATGCAGATTCCATCATGGGTGATGTAACAATCCGGAGTGCGCAAATCTTTGTCAACCTTGGTTGACGAATGAGCTGGCAAATCGATAGGAAAATGTCGGTAAGTGTAAACAAAATTGAAGTTATCTAGAGAAAATATCTTGAAAGGATAGTTATTCTTAGTAGCTCGGCCCACGGTTATTTACTTAAAGTTAATGTTCATAATATTTGTCAACTTGGTTTACGATATAGTTATTCCAGAAAAATATCCATGTCGATAAAAGTAGAGCATCCAGAAAATGGTCTGCCAAAGTGACTCGTCAAACAGTTTTCTAGTGATGAGTCCCCAGAGCGTTGATTTTATCAGTTAAGATCCGTGGTTTTTTGTCAACCAAGTTGACTATATTACTATATTGCGAAATGGAATTGTCGAAATAGCGAATGAGTGAAATTATGTTACTGCAATAATACTGCTAGTAATAGGAAATGCGAAGTGTAATCAATATAAGTTGTTGCAATCAAACGAGGGTCTAGAATTTTCGTCAACCTAGTTTACGGAAAAGGTATATTGATGATGATGGGGTGTCGGTTTATGTCAATTGGATTTTGCATAAATGGCGTGAAAATGAAATGCCAGATAAGTATTCGACATAATATCAATGGGAAAGCATGAAATTAGATTTCTGATCCTGAATTCCTTACAATGGTATTAATTCCGATAGTATTGATATGTTTTTTATGAATAGATCAAATTTGGGGATGCTTATATAGAAGGGAGTCTTCAAGATGAAATTAAGTGTATTAGATCAAGCGCCAATTACGAGCGGGAATACTGCACCAGATGCCTTGAAAAAAGCGGTGGAATTAGCGGTTGTGGCGGAGGAACTGGGGTATGAGCGAATTTGGATGGCTGAGCATCACAACACAAAGGGATTTGCAAGCTCAGCACCGGAAATTACTGCTTCGTATATCGCGGCCAAAACGAACCGAATTCGAGTAGGTACCGGTGGAACAATGATTATGCACTATTCGCCATACAAAATAGCCGAAGTGTTTAAAACTTTAAGCGCATTGGCGCCTGGACGGGTGGACTTTGGGGCGGGAAGAGCTCCGGGTGGCGATAATTACTCCATGTATGCCTTGGCTGAGGGGCGGCAGCCGCAAGTAAATAATTTATATGAAAAATTGCAATGGACGTTGGACTTTCTAAATGACCAAGCACCTCAAAATCCATATTATCAACGGGTGACTGCTTCACCAAACGAAGTGGTACTGCCGCAAAGCTGGTTATTAGGTTCAAGTGGCAATAGTGCCGTCCAAGCGGGAAAAATGGGACTAGGTTATTCCTATGCACAATTTTTCAATGGATATATGAACAAAAAGGTATTCGATGCCTATAGAACGAACTTTGTTCCATCGCCTTTTATGGAGAAGCCTGAAATTATGATTTCCTATTTTGTAACGGTTGCAGAAAGCAGGGAAGAAGCTGAGTATCAAGCGAAGCCGGCCGATATCGCGCGACTTTTATTTAATAGAGGGCAAGTTGACTTGCTCCGGATGACTCCGGAAGAAGCAAAGGATTACCCATTGACCGAGATGGACCGTATATGGATCGAGGAGAACCGAAGCCAACATTTTGTTGGAACGGCTAAAGAAGTGGCAGATATCTTGTTGCAGGAACAAGAAGAATACGGGTTTGATGAAGCCATGATTTGTACCATCCCGCATTCACAGGAAGCAAGATTGAACGTATATCGTTTATTGGCGCAGGAGTTAATGTAAAATGACAGAGTCAAACACTTGGATAAATACTTCCAAGTGTTTTTTCTATTCAGTAAAAAAGTACTTATTCTTTAAGGACCAATTTGAAATAATCGCATTTGTAAGGATTAATTGTTATATATAAAGTTAAATTGTCAATCAAGTTGACAGAAGAAATAAGAGGTAGCCTTATAATGCCGGGCTGGATAAACCGTGAAGTGAAATGAAGCTAGTCAAAATTATGTTGTGGAAATAGTAGGATGGAAATTGGCTTGATTTGAAAAAGGCGCAAAGCGAGCGTGACAATTCGCTAGTAAATGTGAAGAAATCACAAGTTAGAGGCACAATCTCTCAAGTGAATAGCTATGCGACCGAAGAAAGCCATACCAAAATGTACGGCTAAAAATGACTACAGACCATCGTTGTCGAACCTATATCCAAAAATTTTAAGAGTTGACAATTTTTAATGGATGTTTTAAATTAAGTACTAATTTCAATTGAAAAGCGATGAAGAGGATACGAATCATTTTAGAGAAGATTAAAAGAGAGGGAAATCACAGGCTGAAAGTTTCCTATTTGGACGAAATGGTTTACTACCTTTGAGCTGTGCCGGGAAACCGGCAACGTTTGCAGGCGTTATCTGCATTTGAATGAGCTACTTATGCATCTGTGTGAGTAGGAATTTGGGTGGAACCACGGGTTATAACACATGCTCGTCCCTTTGTGGACGGGTATGTGTTTTTTTATTTGCCCGTAAAAAAAGATAGAAGAGGAGAATGATTATGTCAAATCAACAAGTATCAATTCAATTTCCAGATGGCAAACAAGCAATGTTTGCGAAAGGCGTATCGCTAACCAAAATTGCAAAAGCAATTAGCCCGGGTTTGGCGAAGAAAGCTGTAGTGGGAAGTGTAAATGGAACCACATATGATTTGACAAGACCGATTCTAACCGATGCTCAAATTGCTATTCATGATGCCGATTCCGCAAAAGGGCTGGAGGTCATTCGTCACTCCACAGCACACCTGTTGGCACAGGCTGTAAAACGATTGTATCCAGATGCCCATTTCGGAGTAGGACCAGTCATCGAAAACGGATTTTATTATGATATCGAAATGGCACATACTTTGGTGCCTGAGGATTTGCTTTTAATTGAACGAGAAATGAGGAAAATCGTAGCTGAGGATCTTGCCATTTATCGCAAAGAAGTATCGAGAGAAGCAGCGACAAAACTTTTCGCACATGATCCATTGAAGCAAGAGCTGCTTGAAGCAATCCCTGAAGATGAGATGGTTACAATTTATGAACAAGGGGACTTTTACGATTTATGCAGGGGGCCTCATGTTCCCTCGACAAGAAAATTGCAGCACTTTAAACTAATGAACATCTCGGGTGCTTATTGGCGGGGGGATAGTAATAATCAAATGCTGCAACGGATTTATGGGGTGGCTTTTGCAAGTATGAAAGAGATGGAAGAGCATTTCGAATTCCTTGAAGAAGCGGAAAAACGCAATCACCGCAAGTTGGGGAAAGAGCTTGAACTGTTTATGTTTTCCGAGGAAGCACCTGGAATGCCGTTTTATCTGGCAAATGGGCAAATCATACGGAATGAACTTGAGTCGTTCCTGAGAAACTTGCAAACAACCTATGACTATAAGGAAGTGCGTACGCCTTTAATGATGAATCAGCGTTTGTGGGAACAATCGGGACACTGGCACCATTATAAAGAAAACATGTATTTTACACAGGTGGATGAACAAAAATTTGCACTAAAACCGATGAACTGTCCTGGTCATATGTTGATTTATAAAAACGATTTGCATTCATACCGCGACTTGCCAATTCGGATGGCGGAATTTGGGCAAGTTCATCGCCATGAATTTAGTGGCGCGTTGAATGGATTATTGCGCGTTCGTACATTTTGCCAAGATGATGCACATATTTTCGTGACACCAAAGCAAATTGAAGATGAAATTACATTGGCATTAAAAATTATTGATCATGTCTACAAAGTATTCGGCTTTGAATATGAAATTGAATTATCGACAAGGCCAGAGGATTATATGGGGGACCTGTCTTTATGGAATGAGGCTGAACGTGCTTTGGAAAACGTGCTGAGCAATCTGGGCTATTTATTTAAGATCAATGAGGGAGATGGGGCGTTCTATGGTCCAAAGATTGATATCCACATTAAAGATGCCATTAAACGAAGTCATCAGTGTGCAACAGTCCAGCTTGATTTCCAACTACCTGAAAAGTTCGATTTGACATATATAAACGAAGAAAATGAAAAGGTGCGACCGGTTGTCATTCACCGTGCCGTTTTTGGCTCGATCGATCGCTTCTTGGGAATCCTGATCGAACATTTCGGTGGGGCTTTCCCGCTTTGGTTGGCTCCAAAACAGGTCGAAGTGATAGGGGTTTCTGAGGTGCATAAACAATATGCGGAGGAAGTTTATCTTCATTTGCAGAAAGCAGGAATTCGCGCTTCAATTGATGGTCGAAACGAAAAGCTGGGAAGGAAAATTCGAGATGCTCAATTAAAGAAGACACCTTACCAGCTTATAATAGGGGACCAAGAGATCCAAGACCAAACTGTAACGGTTCGGGGATATAGAAAAGAACACCAACAAACGATTTCATTAGAAGCGTTCAAACGTGAACTGCTACAAGAAATTGCAGAAAAGCGTTTACCAGAACCTATCTAAACAAACAATCCCGCTCACACTTATAGTGAGCGGGATTGTTTTCGTAGGGTCATCTTCCCTTTATCAATAAGTACATAAAATAAGGTGCCCCGAGTAGTGAGACAATTAAGCCCACAGGTATTTCGGCAGGAGCCATGAATACTCTGCCCAACGTATCTGCGAGCAATAAGAATAATGCACCGGCCAGTGCCGTTAGAGGGATCAGCTTTTTGTGATTGGCACCAATAAGGCGACGGACAATTTGTGTAATGATGAGACCTAAAAAAGTGATACCGCCCCCAACGGCAACACAAGCACCAGCTAAAATAACCGCAATACATAATAACAGCCGGCGCTCACGTTCAAGCTTCATGCCCAGACCGATCGCGATTGAGTCGTTCAGGTTCAAGATATTTAGATAGTTTGCTTTATAAATAGCCAAGGGGATGAAGATGAAAATCCACGGACAAAGTGCCAATACATATGTCCAATTGGTTCCCCAAATGCTGCCGGAAATCCAGACTAGTGCAGCAGTAAAATCGGCAGGTTCCATTTTCATCTGAAAAATAATCAATCCAGCGTTAAATGCTGCGTTTACGCCAATTCCCACCAAAAGTAAACGGGAGACGGTCACAACACGATTCTTCATCGAAAAATAATAGATGAAAATGGCCGCCAAAAACGCCCCGATTAAAGCAGTGATGGGCATGATAAATATCGATAGAGGCCCTGAAAAAAATGCAGATCCTTGCCAAAAGAACATATAGAGCACAACTGCCAATCCTGCCCCGGCATTGATTCCGAGAATTCCGGGGTCGGCGATCGGATTTTTAGTAACCCCCTGCAAAATCGCTCCGGAAACGGCGATTCCAGCACCTACCAATAGGGCGATTACAATTCTGGGCAGCCGGAAACTGAGGATTGTCAGTTCGTTTGCAGCAGTGCCCTTTCCGGTTAAGGCCGCGTACACATCGGAAAGAGGGATATGTATATACCCTGCATTCATGCTATATACCACAAGAATCATGATCAGAATGGAAAAGAATAAAATGTAACCGAAGAATTTACGCGTATTCAACGTCATTTGCGAGTTCAATTTAATGTTCTCCCTTCTTTTCTAGCTAAATAAAGAAAGAAAGGTACACCGACGAGGGCCGTGATCGCGCCTACAGGTGTTTCGAATGGAGGATTGACCATGCGTCCAACGATATCAGCCCCTAATAGCAAAATCCCACCTAAGATGGCAGAACACGGAATGATAAAACGGTAATCCAACCCTACAAAAAAGCGCGTAATATGCGGAATGACCAAACCAACGAATCCAATCATGCCAGCAATGGAAACAGCGGCGCCGGTTAAAATCAAGACCGTAATCGTCCCGAACAGTTGTATTCGTGTTGTATTTTGCCCCAAACCTTTGGCAATATCCTCGCCCAAACTCAACACAGTAATGGATTGGGACAATAAAATTGCAAATACTAAACCGATGGCAATGGCAGGCATGGCGAAACTCAAGTGGTGCAATTGAATGCTGGAAACCCCGCCGGCATAAAAAAAGCTAATATCTTTCGCGATATCAAAGCGAATACTAATAATGGTCGACAGCGAAGTTAGTAGGGATGTAATTGCCGATCCAGCCAATACCAAGCGCAATGGTGTGATGCCCCCCTTGGCCAAGGCAACCATTCCGAATACTAAAAATGCACCTAGTCCAGCACCTAAAAACGAGAAGAGTATAAGGGAATGGTGGGGCAGGGATGGCAAGATCGCCATGGCAAGAGAGAGAACAAAAGATGATCCGGCTGTGACGCCCATGATAGAAGGAGAAGCCAGTGGATTTTTCGTCATGCCTTGCATAATCGCACCCGAGACTGCCAATGCTGCACCTACAGCAATCGCTGCGACCGCCCGTGGAATCCGCAGCTCCCGGATAATCACGTGCTGGCTATTTCCTGCATCGAAATGGAAAACGCTTTGAACAATCGTTGCAACATCGATAGAGGAAGCTCCGTATAGGATGGATAGAGTGCCCAGGAATAATAAAATAAGGATTCCAACACATCCAAGGATCACTGAAACGAAGGGTTTGACATGTAAATGTCGAGTTGTCTTTTTTGGCTGTACCATATAAAAGCCTACTTTCTTATACTTATACAAAAAAGATGAAAGTTGATAAAAATGAAACTTAGCATGTATTAAGTGACAATCATCAAGTATTAACTAAATCAGGAGGGATAAAATGAGCATTTTCCCCAAAATAAATCTATTAACAATAGCATCTTTTGGCGTTTTGGCATTAGGATTGGCAGCATGTGGAAATCAAGCTGAAGATACACCCAAAACAGATAATTCTACCTCTAGTGAAGTATCAACAGGAGAAGAACAACCCGGTACCCGCACATTAACGGATGCATTGGGGAATAAGGTCGCAATTCCCGAGAATCCCAAACGTGTACTTGCATCTTATTTGGAAGATCCATTGGTGGCACTCGGCATCACACCTATTGCACAATGGTCGCTGAATGAAGGGGCAAGTATCCAGGGATATCTACAGGATTACTTAAAAGATGTCGATTTAATCAACTATGATCTTCCTTTTGAAGAAGTACAAAGTTTTGAGCCTGATTTAATCATTATGGATTCGCCAAGTATGGTGGAGGGCGGAAAATATGGCCAATATAGTGCAATCGCTCCTACTTATGTGATTGGGGCCGAGATGAACAATGATTGGAGAGAAGAGCTGCGAACAATAGGCGGCATCTTTGCAAAGGAAGATAAAGCCGAACAAGTCATTGCTGATTATGAAACAAAAGCAGGGGAAGCAAAAGCTCGGATTGAGGAGAAAATAGGCAAGAAATCGGCCGCTGCGATTTGGTTGGTTGGAGGAAGCTTCTTTGTGGTTAATAAAGAATTATCAAGCGGGGATGTTTTATATAATGATTTAGGATTTGAAGTACCTGCAGTGGTGGCAGAGATTTCGGCCAGTGGGGAGAATAACTGGAACGCGGTATCGCTTGAAAAACTAGTGGAACTTGATGCAGATTATCTATTCTTGGTAAACAGCGATGGCAGTGAAAGTGCGGCATTAAGTGATTCATTATGGCAAAGCATCCCCGCGGTGAAAGCAGGAAATGTGTATGAATTTGGGGCGGACACAAGCTGGTTATACACCGGGGCCATTGCAAATGATCAAATGATTGATGACGTTTTGGAAAGCGTAGCGAAATAATTTAAAGAGAAAAGTACTTGCATATAGAGATGATGCAAGTACTTTATATTTTACTGAAAAACCATTTTTGTAAATGTGGTTGACAAAAATTCCGGATTAAGGGCTTAATCCATCAAATCCCACGAGCTATAAAATGAAATCAAGGTGAGGGATATTATTATTTTCAGATTGAACTAAAATGGGTATTGCTCTTGTAATAGGTCGACAGGGACAAATAATCCGACGCGTCCATATGTATCATCATCAAGTGTTGCAAACACAATGCCGATCACTTGTCCTTCACGATTGATCACCGGGCTTCCACTATTCCCGCGATAGACCGGTGCATCCAACATGATCACTTCTTCATCCCAATCGGAAAGCTTCCTATAATCGATCACCTTGCCCTCATTGGCGATCCCGGTAAAATATAGCGGATTTCCAATAAAATAAATCGGCTCATTTTCAGTAGGTGTATAAGAATCAGCGAGCGTCAAATAGGGGAGCTTTTCTTCCCCTTCCACTTTCACGATAGCCAAGTCAATGTCCGGATAGCTCGCTATCACTTCTCCCTTTAATAAAAGGTCATCCGGGAAAATAACAGTGATAGTAAGGGCATCTTCGATTATATGGTCATTCGTTACAATATGGCCATCCTCTGAAATGGCAAATCCCGTTCCTTTACTATCGTTCGTTTGAATTTCTACAACGGCTTGCTTATAGGTTTGAATATCGTCTTGCCCGGAAAGTTTTGCGGATGTTTTTAAAAACTCGATCGCCGGGATGGAGAAGATTTCAAAAATGACAGCGAATGTACTAAATGCGAGCATCAGGGCCATGACCCAGGCAAAAAGGCGGACAGGCTTGGGCTTTTTCTTCGTTTCCTGTACTCCGGATAATCTCTTTTCCCGTTCTTTTTCGAGTGCTTTTCTCTGTTCCTCAAGGACTAATTCAATTAATTCCTCTTCACTGATCGGTTCAAAATCGTTCCCGTTCTCTCTATCCATCTCGCCCCTCCTTGCACGCATCGTTTCTTTTAATCATATCGGAAATCTTTGTTTTTTGAAAACTATTGTTAACCTAACAGAGGGGTTACAAAGGTCGGAATCCTAAAGATGCGAGCTTGAAATTGCCGGGATTATGTGACATAATACAAGACAATTGAATGAAGAGAAACGTTTTCTAGGGTTCCGTATCGTGCTGCGATGGTCTGGTCCGAGAGAAAACTACGCACAGCGTGACACGGAAGGCCAAAATCCTGGGAGATATTATTAAAATATCTTCCGGGATTTTTTTTCGTGAAAAATGAGATGAAGGAGTGGATTTAGCATGAAATCCTGGCTGAAAGTTTTACTGGCTTCACTGCTTGAAGTATTCTGGGTCATTGGTTTGGCGCACGCAGATGAGTTCTGGGAATGGGCAGGGACGATCATCGCGATTGTCATTTGTAACTATTTATTGATCAAGGCAACCTCGACACTTCCTACAGGGACGGTTTATGCCGTATTTGTAGGTCTGGGGACGGCGGGGGCGGTTCTTTCCGAAATCCTGTTCTTCGGGGAACCATTCAATATTATAAAAATCTTATTAATCGTATTGTTATTAGTAGGCGTCATTGGATTGAAGCTAGTAACAGATGATCAAAAGGAGGCGGAGGCATAATGGCATGGGTTGCATTAATCGTAGCGGGGGCATTTGAAACATTTGGTGTGGCCATGATGAATCAATACAGCGTCAGCCGAAATTGGAAGCCTCTTGTTTTTTTAGTGCTAGGCTTTTGTATTAGTTTATTTCTTCTAGACTACTCAATGAACACCATTTCAATGGGGACGGCATATGCAATCTGGACCGGAATCGGGGTCGTCGGGGGCACAATCGTCGGGATGCTGTTTTATGGGGAATCCAAAGAGTGGAAACGAATTTTATGTATTTTCATTATTCTCTGTGCAAGTATCGGGCTGAAGATTGTGTCGTAAATAATAGGGAAGCTCTGAGGTCAAAAATGACGCTCAGAGCTTTTGTTTTGGAGTAGGATTGCGGCTAGTAAACGAATGGAATTTGTCTGCAAATGGACAAATTTTGGTGGTTTCGTAAGAAAGTGTCCATTAGGGCGTTGCTAATGGACAAGTTTTGTTGGTTTCGTAAGGAAGTGTCTAATAGAGAGCTGCTAATGGACGATTTTTGTTAGTTTCGTAAAGAAGTGTCTAATAGAAAGCTGCAAATGGACAAGTTTTGTTGGTTTCGGAAGAAAATGTCCATTAGGGCGTTGCTAATGGACAAGTTTTGTTGGTTTCGTAAAGAAGTGTCTAACAGAGAGCTGCTAATGGACAAGTTTTGTTAGTTTCGTAAAGAAGTGTCTAATAGAGAGCTGCTAATGGACAAGTTTTGTTGGTTTCGTAAAGGAGTGTCTAATAGAGAGCTACTAATGGACAAATTTTCTTGGTTTTGCAAGAAAGTGTCTAATAGGGAGCTGATAATGGACAAGTTTTCTTGGTTTTGCAAGAAAGTGTCTAATAGGGAGCTGATAATGGACAAGTTTTGTAGGTATTGCGAGAAAGTGTCTAATAGGGAGCTGCTAATGGACAAGTTTTGTAGGTATTGCAAGAAGTGTCTTTTAGAGCGTTGCTAATGGACAAGTTTTGTTGGTTTCGTAAAGAAGTGTCTAATAGAGAGCTGCTAATGGACAAGTTATCTTGGTAATGCAGGAAAGTGTCTAATAGAGAGCTGCTAATGGACAAATCTCTTCGGTTTCAACAAAAGGTGGCCAAGAGCATGAAAGTCATAAGAAAACTTCGCTTTGCCCCTTGAAAAGACGGTAATGCCCCAAGACATTCATACTCCATAAAAAAACACATCCACCGAAAAGTGAAAGTGAAGTTTCACTAAGTTTTACTGATTGTCATTCCTTTAGTATTCGTAAAGCTTAGTCTCATCGTAGCATCATTTACCCAAATGATATCATCTTCCGTATTTTCAATATAAACGCCTGTTAGTGTATTGCCGTTTCTATCAATGATGGTGATGCGGTCCCCGAATTGAAAATAATCGTAAGGGCTTTGTTTCTCTATAAGTACCTTTAACTGATTAATAGTGTCTAAAATAGAGTTATAAGTTCCTTCTCGGTGTTCATTTAATTCCTCAAGCAATCCTGATTCCAAATCCTCGAGGCTGTTTTGCAAATCGCCTTGGTTGGATTGCAAGGCGTCAGTCAATTTGTTCAGTTGTTCCATCAATTGGCTTTGCAAAAGCTTTTGACTGGATAACAAGCTATCCTGTGCCCGTTTGACTTGGTCAGGCAATGTTTTCAGTTCTTTGATTTGATTAGGCAAGTTTCCTAGTTCCTTAACTTGACTAGGTAATGTTCTCAATTCTTCAATTTGGTTAGGAAGTGACCTTAATTCTTGCAGCTGACTTGATAATGTAGTCATTTGGCCGGGCAATGTTCCTAAATCCAACAACATCGATTGACTATTCATCATGAGGCTTCGCTGCAGGCGTTGAGCTTCCGTGAGTGAATCCATCTTCATGTTTACGTGCTGCACCTCATGGGTGATCTTTTTTTCCAATGAATGATAGCCGTTCGATAGCATATCCAAGCTGGAGTTTAGACGGCCTTGTTGGAACTGCTGCTGCAAGGAATTTTGCTGAAGGCATTCATTGAGGCATTCAAGCTGTTCTATCATGTGGTCGTGCTGTTCCAATAATTGCTCATGCTGTTCTTGTGTGCTCAGCATAAACTCGCCTAGTCGATCCGACGCAAAATAGCTTTGGTTGTTGGCTTCTATTTGAGAATCATCACTTAACCTATACAAATTATTTGCCATCGGTGAAAAGTAAATGGGGTTATCCATGTGAATTCTCCTGTCTTTTTAAGCACATAGTTATTCATACTATATGGAAGCTTTGGGGGGATGTGACAGGGCAGGAGCCTAAGCTTGAATATAAAGAAAGTCAGACTACGCAGTTCGTAGTCTGACTTGAAGGGCATTATGATAGTTTAGTAATGTGGGCATTTTCTAAAATGGATCGGGTAACAGCAACAGGTCCAAACATATCAGTAATCCAGACTAGTACATTACCCTCCGCACGAAGAAATAGACCTTGACCAGTTCCAAATGTAGATGTTACAGAAATTCTATCGAACGGTCTTAATCCAAGTTCACGCCAACTCGGGCTAGGGTTAGGGTTGTGGTCATGGTCATGATCATGACAGTCATGTTTGTGATTGTCGTTCGGGTTAATAGGAAGATTAAACATTAACAATTTCACCTCCTTCATTCTTTCTAATTACATTAAATGCAGGAGGGGAAATTTAAAAAAGGCAGATGTAATAGTTTTGAAAATATTATTTTCTTTTTTATAGAATTTCGGTAATTTAATTTTGAGATTAGTTCATTCATCATATATTGAACTTTTCACTAGGTTTTTGATAGGGGCAATCTGGGGAAAATAAATAAAATCTCTTCATAATTTCCATCGAGATGAGAACTATAATAATATGTAGTCAGACCGAATCTTGGGGAGTGGAGATAATTGGACAAACATCATTATTTTTTGGCGGCTAAGCTGCCAGGAGAAGTGAAGGGATTTTTAAATGAATGGGTTGAGCACAACCGACAGGAGTTTCCTTTTGCCAGATGGGTGCATTCCGAAGATTATCATATCACGTTGGCATTTTTAGGCTTTGCGGAAGAAAGCATGAAACAGGAAGTCGTTGAAACGATGGGGCAAGTGTTGGCAGATGAACGTCCGTTCCCTTTAAGGCTGCATAAAACCGGAACATTTGGGCCGCATAAAAAGCCGAGGATTTTTTGGGCGGATACTGAAGCATCGGTGGACTTGAACAGCGTACAAAAGAAGGTCCACCGGCAGTGCATCGATATTGGCTTCCAGTTGGATAAAAAACCGTTTCGCCCCCACATTACATTGGCCAGGAAGTGGCAAGGGGAGAGGGACTTCAATATGGACGCATTAAAGGATTTCGAAAACCCGCTTTCTTTTACGGTCAATGAAGTGGTACTTTATGAGACACATCTGGACAAAACACCAAAATATCATGAATATGCCCGTTTTTCCCTGGCGGAAGGGGAATAAGGAAAGTCAAAATTTAATCAAACTAGTTAATATCCCTTGAGCAATTTATCACTATGAGTCAAACATCTCCTGAAGGTTTTATCCTAATTCTCGTGTATAATAGTTTTAAACAAACAATTATGTATATCCGAATAGGCATAAATAGGAGTGAAGGAACCAGTGATAGAGTGGATTTTGATCATTATTCTCGTTGGGTTTCTCGTATATCGCCTGACGCCGGCGAAGGGAATTCAAACGATTGACGCAAAGCAATTAAAAGATGTCTTGCATGACCCGAATAAGGTGTTTATAGACGTTCGGTCTCCGATGGAATACAAAACGCAACATATTCAACAGTTTCAAAACATCCCACTAAAATCGAAATTTAATGATTTGCCGAAAGATAAGGAAATCGTTGTCATTTGCCAAACCGGTATAAGGAGCAACCAAGCTTGCAAAAAACTAAAAAGACGCGGGCATACGAAAATTATCAATGTCCGTGGTGGGTTAAGCAACTGGAATTTCAAGGGGGAGAAATAAGATGAAAGAAATTACGCCTAAAGAAGTGAAACAGCGTTTAGAAAATGGAGAACAACTGAATTTGGTCGATGTACGTGAAGTGGATGAAGTGCAAGCAGGGCATATTCCGGGAATAACACATATTCCGTTGGGGTTACTCGAATTCCGGGCTCATGAACTGGATAAATCCAAACCGTATATCATGGTCTGCCGTTCTGGCGGCCGAAGCGGAAAAGCAACGGAATACTTGGAAAGCCAAGGGTTTGATGTAACAAATATGAGTGGCGGCATGCTTAAGTGGGAAGGCAAAGTAGAATAAATATTTTATGGAAGGTCTAGTTCAATTTTTATTGGGTTCGGCCTTTTTTCTATAATAGAATAATAAAACTTGCGCCAAGTGAATAATATGGAACTTTTTTTAATATATTTAGAATAAAGGAGTGGAGACATATGAGAATTCCTGCCTTACCTCAAACAAGAGAGATAGATTCAAAAAGAAGAAGTATCGTTTTTAGGCTTCTCCGACAAATTCTTCCGAAAAAACATGCCAAGAAACGTTCATTCGTCCGAATTCCCCCTAGGAAATAAAGCTGTTCGTGGTCTTAACAGACTTTGAACAGCTTCCAATCTCCCTGGCTTTCCCTTAAACTATGTGCTATTAAATTGCTTCAAGCAAAAAGAATTCCAATTCCGGTCCTACCAAATACAATTCATGCATGGCGCGGGTCAGGGCTACGTATAAAAGCTTCCGGTCAATGGCTGTATCAAAGTAGGGAATGTCAAATGCCGCGATGATGACAGCGTCAAACTCAAGCCCTTTCGCCAAATGGCTTGGAACAATGAGAAGCTTGTCACCGCCGAGCACGGAGTCGTCGTTCAGCATTTCGGCAGGAACGTCCGCTTCATTTAATAACTTCGTATAATTTGTTGCCTCAGCCGTAGTTTTGCAAATAAGGGCGATGGATTTGTGGCCATTTTGTTTAATGGCTTGATATAACTCGTTCATTTTCTCTGAATCAAAGAGGGCACTTTGCACAAAAGTCGGTTCATTGCCATGACGGACAACGGGTTCAACTAGTGGCAGGCTTTCATCCATTTTCTCCAGGATTTTATTTGCTACTTCCATAATTTCAATCGTCGTTCGGTAACTTTTCTGCAAGGTGAAATAATTTGCGCGAGGGAATAGTTCAAGGACTGAATCCCATTCCGTCAGTGAGCGATAGCTGTGGATGCCTTGAGCCAGGTCCCCAACCATAGTGAACATGTCTGTTTCAAGCCCATCCGAGAGAGCAGCTAACTGGAACAAACTATAGTCCTGTACTTCGTCGATAAACACTACGCGCATTTTCCATTGATCTTGAATGCCCTTGATTTTTGCGTGCATGTAATAGAGTGCCGCTAAATCCTCCAATGCCCATTTTTCTTTCACGTGGGCTTGCAAAAATTTCTCCTGCTCGTCAAATGTCCATTCAGGTGCCAGTTCTTGCAAGAGCTGGCGATCGGTTAAAAGTTTGCGGTACATTTGCTTGATTTTCGCTTTCTCGAAGCGTTTCATATAGACAGTGGCAGTTGATTTTGCCTCGGCTGTGATTTTCGGAATGCGCTCATCCCGTTCATCGATGAATTTCGTTACGGTTTGGCGTCTTTTGTCCGGATCCCGGAGTCCGCTCAATGCTTTTCCGATCATATCTTCATAACGGGTATTCAAGGAAGACAGGACGGCTTTTGATTTGCGTTTCACCTCGGTTTGCACAACCTTCTTAATGCGTTCAATCCGCTTTTCAATTGGCATATAAGCAAACTCTTCCAAAAACAGCTTCTTCAAGTGGCTTCCACGCATGATGCGGTATTTTTCAATAAATACATCTTCATTAAATAAGTTTGCCAACGTTTGTTCATGCATCTTGATGTAACGGTCCAACAGTTTTTTGTAAAATAAGGACCCCTTTATTTGAGCGATATTGAAAGAGGGGAGTGCGTCAAGTCCTTCTTCTACAATTGTTTCAAGCTGCTCATTTGGGTTTTGCAATTTCAGCTTGATCCCTGTCGCATTTTGAACGTATTCGGCGTAGGTTGTTTGGCAAATTTGCTCCACGCCAAGTTCGGGCAAGACGTCACCGATATACTCGATGAATAATTTGTTAGGTGCGAGAATCATAAGCTGCTCAGGATTGAAGTGTTCGCCCATTGTATATAGGAAGTAAGAGATTCGGTGAAGGGCGATGGTTGTTTTTCCGCTTCCTGCTGCTCCTTGCACGAGAATGGGCTGCTTCAGGTGGGCGCGGATAATTTCATTTTGTTCTTTTTGAATGGTAGCGACAATCTCGGTCAATCGTACATCGGCTTTTCCAGAAAGCGCCTCCTGCAAGAGATCGTCATTCGTTGTTAAATCGACATCTTGGAAGCTTAACAGTTCGCCATCTTCAATTTTGTATTGGCGTTTTGAGAATAGGTGCCCTGTAAACACTTCATCACGGACGGGGTAGGAAATTTCGCCAAGCCGGCCGTCATAATAGACGTTGGCCACTGGTGACCGCCAGTCCACGATGATTGGCTCGAAAGTTTCGTTATGGAAGAGGGAGGTCTTACCGATATATAAAAGCTCCTCCAGTTCGCCGGTTCGCTGGAAGTGAATACGCGCAAAATAAGGTTTTTTCTTGATGGCTTCCAAGCTTTCTTTTTGGTTTAACGCTAATTCAAAGAAGCGTGAATTCGTTAAAATATTGATATAGCTATCACTGGAATCGATATATTCGAGGTTTGCCATCGATTCTTTTATTTTGTCCTGGACAGCTTTCAAATCCCGCTGTGACGCCTCAAGCAGTTCACCCATATACTGTTTGGTGTATTCCAGCCGTTCAGCTTCTTTTTGGAACTCCGGCAGCAGACGTTGGCTTCGTTCATTTTGGTCGCCCATTGTTGATCAATCCTCCATTCAATTGGGATAACGTACATAAAAGCTAGATATTTATCTTACTAAATTTTCCTTATGAAGTGAAGTTTTGTCCAATCTTTTTATAGATACACTTGTGTTTTGCCAATGAATTTTTTTCATATGAAAAGCCGCTCCCAATGTTGATGGAAAGCGGCTATTGTTAGTTATTTGATACTCAGCATCACGGACAGGTATCCACCGATCACAAGGAACATACCCATCAGAAAAGTCATGATGGCCGGCATTTTCTTTATGAAGGAAAAAAGCATTAATCCCAAGAATAGAAGGGTGACGACCATAAGCATGATGGCAGTCGCGTTTGGTGCGAATTGAACTTGCATATTCGGTTCGATGTGCCCTTGGTAAACGAGGCGGAAGAAAACCGAAACATTGCTGCTTGAAATGGCGGTGTCTCTTGGCGGTGATTGCTGGCCGAGAGCGGCAGTAGCGGAAAAAATAAGCAGCATGAGGACACCCTCCGCTTTTATCCATGGCAAGGGGTTGAAACGCTCATCCGATTGAACCCTCTTTTTCATCAATAGGCCGTTCACCACAGCAAAAACGACGAGCGGAATAATCAATAAATGTTTCAGCAACAATGTTTGTCCATAAGAAATAGGCAGCGAATTAGCATAGTCATCCACGATGATGTCCATCAAAAGCAGTCCGCTTGCGATGGTAAGTGTAAAGCATACTATGGCAACAGGGGTGAACCATTTTAAAAAGTTCGCCCAGTTGGCATGGCTTTTTGAAAACATGCTGATGGCAATCAATACACCGGCCCAGACGGATACGGCAGTGAAGTGGACAGTATCCCCTATAAAACCTGGCAGCACATTATATGAACTGGCATGGCTTGACCAGCCTAAAGCAAGAATTAAAAGGAAGATAATTGCGATCCCAATGGAATTGATGAATTTATTGTGCTGGTAATCAATCACGCATATAAAAAGGAACAGGAAAATCGATACAATGAATGTGAAAAGCCATGCTTTCCCAACCTCAAACGTCAATAGGACAGATTGCAAAGTTTCGCCCAGTCCCATATTGGGCACCAAATACACCATGAGTTGCAGCACCGGGAAAAATGAAAACAAGGCAATCCCGCTTGAAGTAATAAGCAGAGCACCTTTTGGAATGATGATGGCCGGACGCTTGTCTTCAGGAATTAACGTAAGAATAAAACTGCCCATGATGATGGAAAAACATAGGTAAACGAAAGCCTGACTTAAAAACCCTAGAACAACCATCTTCTATTGCTTCCTTTTGGCAATGAAGAGGAAGCTTCCTACAACAATCAGAATAAGGATACCGATAAATGTCGGCACTAAATAGGATGTTGAAGTATCGTCGGACGTTTCATCATCCGCCGTGTCTTCACTTGCAGGATTTGTTTCCGCCGTTGCCGAATTGTTCGTTTCATCTGTGACTTCCACATCCAAAGATGCATTTTCATTATTTTCAGCCGCGTTCATTGTAAAAGGGATTTCTCCTTCGATTAAATGACCATCGACGCCGATAATATTCCACTTAATGAGGTATTCGCCGTTATCGATAGGTGCCGGGAGCGTGCCGGACAATACATTTTCCGATACAGTGATGTTTTCCACAGAAACTGCTTTACCTTCATCATTTACAAGCGTGAAGGAGCTGCTCTGTTCAATTTTACCTTCATAAGTCAATGTAATTTCATTTAAAGGCTCGGTCAGTACCTCCCCGTTTTGGGGAGAAGAGCTTTCGATATGTGTATGCGCAAATGTGCAATTCCCGAAAGATAACAGGAAGATAAACGAAAGGATAAAGAACTTTTTTGCCATAAGGACCTCCAGAATTATAATTCGGATAAATTGTAGCACATTCGACTGTCAAAAGCCGTTTGGACGTTTGCAAGGGCCTGCCATACTTCATAAATAGGAAACAAAAAAAGGCGCATGTGAGGAAGTGGAATTTCCTGGCATACACCTTTTCAAGCTTATTTCAAATCGGCTTTTTTGGGGAAAAGAAGATACGAGATGCTGATCACGCCATCAACCAGTAAAGCGATGGACCAAATTCTCCAAACATTACGCATTGCCTCGGTAGAATTCGGATCGATATACGTAAGGATTAACCAAAAGATTACGCTGCCGATTGCGAAAGCGAAAACGTGGCGGCCCAACATCTTTAATTCATGCCATCCTTTTTCGATGCCATAGAGAGCCTTTTTTGTTGATTCTTTTTTTAGGAAATAGGTTTGGAATTTATCGTCTGCCCACCCGATCATTGTTTTACCGTAGGCAATCGAGACGCCGATGTAAATAACAGATATGCCGTGTGCGGTTGTCGCCACCGCACCGGATTGCAAATCGACGACTGTCAATGCGATCAAAGCTAGGTCGATCAGGGGGGTCAATAAAAAGAATAAGTAACTTAACTGTTTATGTTTTAGTACATAACGTGTAAAGAGGCCGGCCAAGATTGCAATCCAAAACAATATTTCAGCAGCAATAATCCATTTAATCAATTTATGAAATCTCCTTTTATGGTTTTATTTAATACGAATGTATTAAAATGATAGCATGATGTTTTAAATAATACAACTGTATTAAATAATGTTATAATAAATTTATGCCAAAAATAGTGAATCATGAAGAAAGAAAAGCGTTGATCGCAAAATCAACATGGAATGTTATCGCAAAAGATGGACTGGAGGGGGCTTCTGTACGTTCGATTGCAAAGGAGGCGAATCTTTCCCTTGGGGCAGTTCGACATTACTTTAATACCCAGGAAGAGTTACTTGAGTTTGCGATGCGGTTAGTCGAGGAACAGGTAACTGAACGAATGATGGAACATACGAAGCACCCTTTGCCGCCAAAACAACTCGTATTGAATATGCTGATGGAGTTCATTCCGATTGGAAAACGCAAAATCGAAATGCAAGTATGGCTGGAATATATCTCTTACAAATTACGGAAAAAGGAGCTGCAGGAAGAATCGGTTCATGTGGGGATAGTAACGATGATGAACAAGTTAAATGAAGATGGTCTTTTGAAGAAGGATATCAATTTGGAGGAAGAAACCGTACATCTGCACGCATTGATCGATGGGCTGGCGCTTCATATATTGATGGGATTGGTGGAGTTGGATGAAAAGCGGATCCGGTCATTAATTGAAAGAGAATTGGAAAGGATATTTACATAAATTTAAAATATCCACCATGAATCCTTAATTTTATATTGATAAGATAGTCCATGGATTAACTATTGATGAGATAAACCAAAAAAAATCAAGCTAAAAGGACGGTCCTGTTATGAAAATTTATGCTCACCGAGGCTATTCTGCAAAGTACCCCGAAAATACATTGGCTGCTTTTCAAGCTGCCGCAGATCTGCCTATTGATGGGGTGGAGTTTGATGTGCATCTCACTAAAGATGGGCAAGTCGTCGTCATTCATGATGAATCCATCAATCGTACATCGAACGGGGTCGGCTATGTAAAAGATATGACGCTGCCCGAGTTACGCGAATTTGATTATGGGAGCTGGTTTGATGAGGAGTTTGCCGGCGCGGAAATTCCGACTCTTGCCGAGGCATTGGAAGTTTTCCGAGCTACAAACCTACGAGTGAACATAGAGTTGAAATCCGATATATTTGCTTACCCGGGATTGGAGGAATTGGTGATTCAAGAAGTAGAGGCGCTGGAAATGACGGATCAGGTGGTCATTTCATCGTTTGATCATGAGGCGGTCGCACGTATCGCGCGTCTTGCTCCAAATGTTGAAAATGCCGCACTTTTCGTCAATACAGTTTTAGATGTGGCTTCTTATCAAGAAAAGATTCCTGCGAAGGCGTTACATGTATTCTTGCCTTCAGCCGTTCGCCAGCCGGTGCGGGAAGCCATTGAAAAGGGCTCCATCGTACGTGTATGGACAGTCAATGAGGAGGAGCATGCCGCACTTCTGATTGGTACTGGTGTGGAGGCACTGTTCACGGATGAACCTGAGAAAATGCTGGCATTTATAAAACATACTAGTGTGCAGGTAGAAGGGTAATTCCCCTGGAGTGGGGATGAAACCTGCATACATCATTACGAAACACGATAAATAATCCGTACAAGCAAAGCCTATAAATTCATAATAAAAGAAGGCGACCGTTTATAGGATAAACAATCGCCTTCTTTTTTACCATTTTGCCTGTTGCTCATCTACATACCCAAGCATTTGCTGGATCAAAAGTGTGGAGCCATCTTCGAGCTTGATTTGGCCATTATAATAGCCCATCAATTGCTGCTTGCTGGATTTCACGAACTTTGCATCCATCAGTGAATTGTGTTCAAAGAATGGGTGGAAGGTTAGCATGATAGTATCCGAAAATTTCGATGTAATGTACCAAGGCTTCATGAAATTTGCAGGATCATAGTTAAATACGACATCCTCATGAATTTTGAACATATGTCCATTAACAAAAACGGCATTTTCGGTCATCCCCGTTCCATCTGTCCATTGACCGCCAAAGTTGATGCCGATTCGTTGATTGCGGATACGTTGAGAAGCCATCGCCCAATTCCATCTCGCCTCGCGTGGCCAAACTCCGCGACCGAAATCCAGTACCCCGAAGCAATCTTCCTCGTTGAAATGGTAGTGCCGGTATCCTAACTTTACAAAGCCCGACACTGGTAAGGTATGATGTTTTGCAGTGAACTGGAATGTTTGACGGTTCCAAGGCACAACAACATTCAACGATTCATCTTCTTGTGGATGATGAATCGTCAACTCGGCAAGAAGCGGTTCGCTATCAAAATCATCGGACGTTACTTTTAAAAAGGTCTGGTTTTGAAAGTACGTAATGTTAATTTGAACTTCATCGTCTTTAAATTGAATAGGCTCCAAAACCCTGTTTGGCATTTTTAATTTACTGCCGATGCCAAGTGGGATGATCAATGTTTTTTCAAAGAATCGTTGCGTTTCGTATTCCAGGAAATTCACAGAGCAAATCGCTGCGTAATCAAAATGGAGAATTTTTATCGAAAATAAAATTTCCTCGCCATAAATATACCAATTGTTCCACTTCTTCTTCCTTAAATAGTGACCAGATAAATTGCAATCGATGATCGGTTTCCGAGCAAAACCGATAGCTGCTGGATTTAAGTTTCCCTTTTTATCACAGAGCCTCGTAAGTTCAGTTAATTCTCTTTCAGCGTGCTGGCTCAATTCCAACATCCTCTCACTCAAGTGATCTAATATAAGCAAATGCTCAAGGATAAGGCATCTAAACTTTCTTATCCGTAAAAGTGCATCCAAGGTAATCTGTATGAATAATGATTAGCCGAATTCCCCAATAGTGGATATCCACTACAAGATATTTCTTCCCAGCTGGATTTATGGGTGAAATTATAACCCCTCAGTAAAAACGAATTAGTTTTATTGTAACAAAATAACCGTGCTAATTCTTTAGGTACAGCGAATTATTAAATAATTGTAACAATTCTGCCGAACGCTCCCCGAAAGACGAAAGATGGATGAAAATCCGCATAGAATTAAAGAAAAGGAGGTTTGGCAAAATAGCAATTTATTATAATCGTGTGGCGGCTGTACAGTATGCAAGAGCGTGGTGGAATAAGAAAAATCCCAATTACCCGGCATTTTTGGTGGATTGCACGAATTTTGTTTCGCAATGTCTCCGGGCTGGTGGGGCGCCTATGTCCGGTGCGCCGAATCGGGGAAGAGGATGGTGGATTACGGACGCATGGAAGGGCGGACGAGGTGAGGGGGGGCATTATTCCAAAGAATCGTGGAGCTATAGCTGGTCGGTTGCCCATAGCTTCCGCTGGTATTTGGAAAATGCGAAGACCGGTCTCACTGCAACACGGGTGAGCTCCCCTTCCGAGCTGCAGATCGGGGACGTCATTTGTTACGATTTTCAGGGCAATGGCGTAGTGGACCATACGACATTCGTCACAAGCATGGTGGATGGGGTTCCTTACATCCATGCCCATACAGCAGATAGTGCCGATCGACATTATGACTATTCGAACTCATTGGCCTACACACCAAATATCCGATACTACTTCTATAAAATCGATGATGTGTTTAATTAAAATTTTGCAACAACACTTGCATTGGATGTATCAAAATGGCTGAGCGCTATGTGTATTTTAAATGTCCACAATGTATGTTAAGGTTAGTGATGAGGTTAACGTATAACAATCGTTCTATATTCAGTTAATTTCTTTTAAGGAGAGAAACAAATGAACCAACAATCGTTATCTGTTCGCGAGGCGATCATTGAAAGACGTTCTATTAAAAAATTCAATGGTCAACCAGTTGATCGCGAAGTATTGCTACAAATAGTCAATGATGCTGTTTGGGCACCAAATCATAAAAATAGAGAACCTTGGCGACTAGTTGCTGCATGTGGAAAAGAAATTCTGGAATTGCACAAGCTTTTGCGCGATATTGCGATACCGAAATGGAAAGAGCTTTCTGAGGAAGCGCTGGATAAGCAAATGCAAAAATTCACGCTGCCCGGAGCATATGCCTTTATTATTGTTCCGGAAGATGTTCGTCAAAAGCAGCGTTTGGAGGATTATGCCGCGGCGAGTATGTTTATCCAAAACATCCAATTGCTTGCTTGGGATTATGGCATCGGCTCTTGCTGGAAAACCCCCGACTTCTTGGATGCGCCGGAATTCCGTGAGGCGCTTGGTGTAAAATCAGGGGAAAGAATTATTTCCATGCTGCAAATGGGATACTTTGACGATATACCGAAAGCAGCGGAACGGAAAAAGAGTGACGAAATTGTGACGTTTTTTGGGCAAAACGAAGACAATATTTGATGATAGATTATGGAGAATGTCGAAATCAGTTATATTGATATAATAAAAATGAGCGTGAAATACTCTTTTTGTAATTGAATTTCTAAGTAATTGTTCTGCTGTTTAGACAGCTATTATTCGGATAATAATTTTATTTTCGTTGTATTCCATCTCCAGTTTTCATCGTTTGTAAAACAGGAGATGTGTTACTGAATAGTCTAAAATAAACGCTAGGGAAGCTAAAGCCCTGGCGTTTTTTTAAACTAAAATACTGAAAAGAGGATGCGAGCATGTCTAAACACCCGTTAGAAAAGTGGGGGAATATCGTTGGTAATAAACGCTCACGTTGGGTAACCGTTGCGTTATGGCTACTCATCGTCTTAGTGTTATCGATGACGCTGCCTCAAATCAACAGCGTTGAAAACTACGGTGGAAGTGACTTACCAGAGGATGTTATGAGTGAACAGGCAAGTGCAATCATCGATGAGCAATTTTCCTCTGATTCCGGACTTCCATTATTAATTGTCTGGTATAAACAATCTGGCCTTGTGACGGAGGATCTGCAATCAATCCAGGCCCTTTATAAAGAGTTGGCCGAAAAACCGCTGAAGGATCAAACGACACTTCCGCCATTTGGTGACATCCCGACGGAAGCCCTTTTAGGGAGCGTTTCCGAAAATGGGACGTCCATTGTAACACCGGTGTTTTTTAATGAGAAAGCGAATACAGATACGCTGAAAGAGAACTTGGAGAAAATTACCGACATTACAGAAGAACAATTTGGGGAAAATCCATACGAAACAAATCTCGATGACGATGGGTTGCACGCCCGCTTTTCCGGTCCGGCCGGCATCTCGGTGGACGCGACCAATCTTTTTATGCAAGCGGACGTGAAGTTGATGATTACAACGGTAATCTTGATCTTGGTATTGCTCGTCGTCATTTACCGTTCACCTATTTTAGCGATCACCCCTATACTGGTGGTGGGGATTGCTTATGGTGCGATTAGTCCATTGCTTGGTTGGTTTGCCGAAAATGGATGGATCGATAAAGATGCACAAGCGGTCTCGATCATGCTCGTCTTATTGTTCGGAGCAGGTACCGATTACTGCTTGTTCTTGATTACGCGATACCGTGAAAAATTAGAAGTAGTAGAAAATAAATTTGAGGCTCTCGCTCTTGCCGTAAAAGAATCTGGTGGGGCAATCGTGATGAGTGCGCTGACTGTTTTCATCGGTTTGGCGACATTGGGATTGGCCGATTATGGCGCCTTCCAACGATTTGCTGTGCCGTTCAGTTTTGCGATTCTTATTATGGGAATCGCTGCGTTAACGATTTTACCGGCAATTTTGGCAATTTTGGGCCGTGTGGCGTTTTGGCCATTCTCGCCTCGTACAGAAGAGATGGCAAAAAAATATGCACAAGCAAAAAGTAAACCATATAAATCATCGAAACCGAAGCATCCAGTCATGACAAAAATCGGTGAATTTGTAACAAATAAACCTTGGCTGGTCATCATTGTTACGGCAGTAGTGCTAGGGGGATTAGCCCTGACCTCTACTCAAATTAAATACAATTATGATTTATTGTCTTCTTTCCCGGAGGATATGGATTCACGCGAAGGATTTACGATTATCGCCGAAAACTTCTCGCCTGGGGAATTGGCACCTGTTCAAATCATCGTGGATACAAAAGGGAAGGATATCGATTTGTCGGAACAAATTGCGGCAATTCCCTTCATTGATGTTGTGAGTGAACCGACTGTCGGGGAAAATGACGCAAATATGCAGCTTTATGAGGCGGATTTAAATGAAAATCCGTATTCAAATGAAGCGATGGACCTTATACCGCAACTAAAAGAAGAAATGGAAGCAATCGTCACTGATGCAGGCATTGAAGAAGCCGATGAAAGCTACTGGATCGGTGGGGAAACAAGTGCACAGGTAGATACGAGGACGGTTCAAGATCGTGACGAATCCATCATCCAACCTGTAATGGTGGCCATCATCGCGATTCTACTGCTTGTGTATTTGCGTTCAGTACCTGCAACGATTTACTTGGTGGGGACTGTTTTGGTTTCATTCTTTGCAGCATTGGGGTTGGGCTGGTTGGTATTAACTTCATTTTTCGGAGCAGAATCCATTGCAAGCTCGATTCCATTGTATTCCTTCGTCTTCTTGATCGCACTTGGCGAAGACTACAATATTTTCATGATTTCGGAAGTTTGGCAGAACCGCAAAACACAAAGCATTAAAAATTCGATAAAAAATGGGGTTGCTCAAACCGGTTCGGTCATCACATCCGCCGGGTTAATTTTAGCCGGGACATTTGCCATCCTTGCAACGTTGCCAATCCAGGTGTTGGTTCAATTCGGGGTCATCACGGCAATCGGGGTGCTAATCGATACATTTATCGTCCGACCATTGTTAGTGCCGGCAATCACGATGGTATTGGGCCGCTACTCTTTCTGGCCGGGTAAACTATTCAAAAAACAGGATTAAATGCCAAAAATGCCTACCAATCAATTTGGGCAGGCATTTTTTTAAGATTGAGGGACCATTCAACTCCAATATTTATTGTATTTTTATTGGAGGGTGTGTATATTTATAACAAAAAGGTGATTAATATGCACGTCGAACTTTCGAAAAATGCACTCGTTATTCACAACATCATGTTACAAGCGTTCATTGAGTATGATCAAGCCGGATTGCCCTCCAGTGCGTTAAAAGAAACGATCGAATCAATACAAGAAGGTTTGGATAATGATGAGCAGGCCTTTGTCGGCTATGACGGGAACGGAAAACCGGTAGCTATGGTACGTTTCAAGGTAAATAAGAATTATCTGTACTTTTATCGTTTATCCGTATTGCCGGAGTGCCAAGGCAACGGGTATGCCAAGCAACTATTAAAAGCTCTCGAAATGTATGCAAACCAAAATGCCATCCCGGAAGTGCACTGCAAAGTTCGAAAAAATGTGGAAAGAAATGTTCTCTTATATACAAATCTCGGCTATGTAATTTATGAAGAAGAGGCTGTCAAGCTTATTAGTGGCGATGTGATAGCTGTTGCCTCAATGAAAAAACGGGTTAGTTGAAAGTCTTGAAAAAACAGCGAAAGCAACGTGTAGTGCGAGCGACGTCTAAAAGCATGAGCAGAATGGCTAATCACCATTCTGTTTTTATTTTAGAATTTAGGAAGCTAATCCAAGCGTAACACCTCGGCTTTTAGTGAATAGCAATGGGTAGCGCCAATATATATGAAGGAAATTGTCGATTTATTTCCTGAGAAATGTTCAATTTTGCCAAAAGCATCGATATCAAGTCGAATTATTGAAATTGTTTGTGTGCCTGGCACTCATCGAATTCTGAATTGTTCTGGAATTGTTTGTGTGCCAGGCACTCATTGAATTCTGAATTGTTCCGGAATTGTGTGTGTGCCAGGCACTTTTTTTCTATTCCATGTTTCGATAATTAAAAGGAATGGGATGAAGTATGTCGAATTAAGTAAGATATGCTTTGGTGTGCGGAGGGAGTCTATTGGAGATAAAGTTAGTAAAGGCGATCGCAGGGGATGTCCTTTTGCTTCACAAGGTGCAAACGGAAGCCTTCCAACCCATATTGGAGAAGTATTTGGATTATGAGACGAATCCGGCGAACGAACCTATCAACCGACTATTTGAAAAAATACAATATAGCTCATTTTTTAAAATCATTGCAGACGAAAAGTGCGTGGGCGGGATCCGGATTGTGACGAAGAATAACAGCTACTGGATCAGTCCGATCTTCGTACTCCCACAATATCAGGGGAGGGGCATCGCGCAGCAGGCAATACGCCAAGTTGAACAACTCTTCACGAAATGGGATACTTGGGAGCTTCAAACGATTCAGCAGGAAACGGGAACTTGTTGCCTGTATGAAAAACTTGGGTACGAGCGTACAGAATTTGAACAGGTTGTCAATGACCGGATGACTTTAGTAGGCTATAAAAAAACGAGGAACTCATAAAAAAGTGGAATAGAACGATTTTCAGGGGGATCGAAAATGACCGTTTTAACAAGACTGGCATCTCAACTTGATAGGAAAGACGAACGACCCAATATAGAACTCGCCCGGGAATTGATGGAGTCCAATAATATCGCGGGAATCCAGGAAATTATAGAGAATTTGGCGGGTCGGAATCAAAAGATAAAGTCGGATTGCGTTAAAGTTGCTTATGAAATTGGAAAAGAGAAACCCGAATTGATTTGTGACTATGCGGAAATCTTCATCGATTTGTTAAAGAGTCCAAACAACCGATTAGTTTGGGGAGCGATGCAGGTATTGTCGACGATTGCAGAAATCAGCGCCATCACTTTAATGAAACATGTGCATACCATTAAACACGCTGTCAAAACGGGAACTGTCATTACCACCGATAAGGGGATCCTCACTTTGGCAAAATTGGCCGCGGTAAATGAATATAACCATGACGCTATCTTTCCTTTTCTGCTCGGGCATTTGAATACATGCCGAACAAAAGAAATTCCCCAGCATGCGGAAAGTATTTTGCTGGCAGTTGCGGATGATGAAACGAAAGTCCAGTTTTTAAACGTCTTGAAAGAACGGGAACCATATATGACGAAGCCGCAAGCAAGACGCATTCAAAAAATTTATAGTCAGCTGAAGGTATAAACATAAAGGGATTAAGGAGCATACTCAATGAACATCAGACAACAGCTTGAACAATTCAAACCGTATAACGCGCAAGAAGAGAAAGACCAAGAGATGATCTTGCGTTACATGGACAATTTTAATAATTTATTTACCAGGGAAAATGAATTTGCCCATTTTACGGCTTCGGCGTGGCTTATCAATGAGGAGCATACAAAAGTGCTAATGGCGTATCACAATATTTATAATTCATGGTCTTGGGTCGGTGGACATGCGGACGGGGAAACGGATTTATTGGAGGTGGCTTTGAAAGAAGCAAGAGAAGAGACGGGACTGACTAAGGTGAAGCCTGTTTTAGAAGAAATTTACTCCATCGAGATTCTAGGCGTCCCCGCACATGAGAAGAAGGGAAAACATGTAGCGACACACGTTCACTTGAACGTCACGTACTTATTGCAGGCAAGCGAGAACGAATTGCTGCACATTAAACCCGACGAGAACAGTGCCATTGGCTGGTTTGAATTGAATAAGGCCGTTGAAGCGAGCACGGAACCGGAGATGCAAGTCGTATACCGTAAACTTAACGATAAACTGGTTCTATATCCAGGCGAAAATAAATTATAAGAATAGCAGGCAACAAAACGAAGAGGAGATGGAGTTGGAATTGGTTACGAAGAAAGTGCATGTGCCGTTTGAAGAAAAGGACCTATTAACCAAGCAAAAAGATATTTTCATCGCCTTCTTTCGTTCGGGCATTTTAGGTTTTGGTGGGGGACCTTCCACTATTCCGTTGGTGAAAAAAGAAGTGGTGGAAATCTTTGAAATGATGGATGATGAAGAATTTTCGGATGTACTCTCAATCGGGAATACGTTGCCGGGTCCGATTGCCACAAAAATGGCCGGATATATCGGCTATCGGGTCGGCGGCTGGCTCGGCTTGGTGACGGCATTGATTGCAACAGTATTGCCGACAGTTGTATTGATGATTGTTTTGCTTGCTTCATTAAATGAATTCAAGGATATTGATTTCGTAAAAGGCATGACGAAGGGTGTTGTGCCGATTTTGGCCGTAATGCTCGGGGTAATGACATGGGACTTTTTAAAGAAATCAAAGAAATCGCTCGGCTGGAAAACCGGTTTCCTAATCCTTCTCCCTTCGTTTATTGCAATGATGTTATTGGGCCTTCATCCCGGAATTGTCATAGCGGTATTATTGGTGCTTGCTGTAGCGCTTCCAATTAAAAAGAAGGAGGGGCGAAATAAATAATGGTATATGTGCAAATCTTTCTGGCATTCTTCTATCCTGGCATTCTAGGATATGGTGGAGGGCCTTCTTCCATTCCGTTAATAGAGCATGAGGTTGTCGATAATTATGGCTGGATGACAACAAGCGAGTTTAGCGAGGTGCTGGCATTGGGAAACACATTGCCAGGACCAATCGCAACGAAAATGGCGGGCTTTATAGGCTATGAAGTGGCGGGGATCCCGGGGGCGCTAATTGCCTTACTGGCGACAGTTGGACCGTCACTTGTATTGATGCTGCTCTTATTGAATATTTTGTACCGCAACCGTAATTCGCCAAGAGTGAAGCGCCTATCAAGCTTTGTTTTGCCGGCGATCGCCATTTTACTAGCCGACATGACCCTAGACTTCTTCAACACGTCTTATGACGCAATTGGCTTGTTAGTGACGGTTCTTCTAATGGCAGCTGCTTACTTTGCTTTGGAAAAAATGAAAATCCATCCCGCCTTCGTCATCATGGCAGGGCTGGTGATCGGCGGATTTTTCCTATAATAATTTGTATTTGCGGTCGTTAACTTGTTCTTTAGGAGGAATGGGTTGGCGGCTTTTTTGCGCGTAAAGACGGAAATACGCGAGTGAAAGTAAATCGAAATAAAGTTGCAAATAGATAGCGGAAACTCTTAATAGGTAAATACCCCGCTGCATATTAAAAACCCGCACATATCTAACCGAGACCCGAAGCTTATAGCACTAATCCATTAACCCTTTTATTCCCCTATATTTCTACATATTCCGTACTATCTTGATTTATATTTCCCGAGAAATGTCTTAATTTGCGTTTGAGGAAAAAACTTGTAAAAACCTTAGCCTTTGAATGATTAATGAAATGAAGAGAGATGACATACGTTGTCTTAAGGCATTTTTAACCTTGGCGTACTTAACGGAAGACTAATTGGACTGTGGATGCTTGCAGAGAGAAATGGCTAAAGCGAATAGGATAAGGGAAAGGGGAGATTAAATGGCGATCGTTATACCGACGATTAATTTAAAAGGCGGCGTAGCAAAGACAACAACAACGGTGGGACTGGCGGAGGTGTTGACTTCGGAATTTAAAAAGAAAGTGTTGCTGATTGATCTGGATCCACAAACACATGCCACTATAATGTTAATTGGTGAGCAACGGTGGAAAGAACTGAATGAAAATGGCCATACACTTGCTACGTTATTTGAAGAAGCGTTGGACCCGGATGATACAAAATTTGTCCTGGAAAAAACGCTTCAAAAAAGTGTATCCAATATATCTTCTATAAAAAATCTTGATTTGCTTCCTTCCAGTCTGGATCTGATCAATATTCAAGATGTACTGGCAAAAATGCCGACAGGGCCTTTCTACTCGGATAATCCTATCGAAATTTTGAAAAAAGCTATCCGTCCAATCAAATATAATTATGACTACATCTTAATTGATTGTCCTCCAAATATGGGGATTATCACATTGAACGGTCTTCGCATCGCCAACGGATATATCATCCCCACAATCCCTGATGTCCTTTCTACATATGGCATTCCTTATGTGGTAGATCGCATCCATGAGTTTTCGAAAAATATGGATATTAAAATTGAAGCATTGGGAATCGTTGTGACGAAGTTCCGGGAAGATTCAAAAGTACATAAGGAAACATTAAGGAAGCTGAAAAACGGACTAGCCCCATACGTATTTACTAAAATTTTTAAAGAGAATAACCAGGTGGCAACTGCTGCGAACTTTTATAAGCAATATACTACTTTTAAAGAAAAATGGGATGGAGATGGTCAATATCATGCGTTCTATCATCTAGCAAAAGAAATTGTCGATAGATATGAAGGGTATAACATAAACCAATAGGCAAACCCATTTTTAAAACTTGAACTAATATAAATTACACATTATTGGACAAACTATGGAAGTACAAATAGGACAGGCTTACAAAAAAGAGTGTGCTGTTTGTACCGTCGCTCAAGTGCGAAAAGATAGCCGTTATGCCAGAAGTGGAAGTGAACAACACGAATTGTGATTCCAATATGGAAGGGATGTTTGAAAAATGAGTAAACTGCATCTTCATCGCAACAAACAAACCAAAAACAATGAGGAGTTTGCTTCTGAGATTCATAAAGATGCCAATTTAGAAATCCATGGATCGAAAAACGCGTATGGTACACAAAACGATAAGCGGAGTAAGCGTCCGGTAAGTGAACGAACTGCCTGGAACTAGCTATTTTCCGCCCAGTTTGTGGGGCTATTCTAATACTTGGGAACGTGGGGCTAATTTAGCCCCATATTTATTTGTTTTAAAAAGGTTATTACTATAGTACTATAATACGGAGTGAAATAAATTAAGGAAGTACTTCGTAATGAAAAACAATAAAATAAAATTGATTTTGTTAATATCCGTTGTATTATTGGTTATTTTTAATGTTTTCAGTCTGTATGTAACCGACCGAAATATAGAGACCACTGTTACGGAGGCCATTGCAAATCAAACTTTGGACACGGCGACAGCGGTTTCGGCGAGAATTGATATTGATTCATATAAAAAGTTTCTAAGCAATCCAGAAAAAAATGAACATTACTGGAAAATCAATAATCAGTTAAATGATATTAGGGAAGATATAAATGCGTTATTCGTCTACACATTGAAAATCGACAATCCCAATGTATCGTATGTGATGATCAATGGGTTGCCTGAAGGTCAGCAAAATTTGATCGGCATCGGCTCTATTTGTACTCTTCCGGAGGAGCAAGTAAGCCATGCCTTTTATAAAGGGTCACCTTATACTTCGGGGATAATAGATGATCCCGAGCATGGTAAGTATTTATCAGTAGGAACCCCGATTCTGGATGAGAATAATAATGTAATAGGTTTTCTTGGCATTGACATCAGTACGGAGAAGATAAACGGGATTAACGAGATTGTGCAAGAGAACAATGTCATTATCTTCTTAATCAATTCATTATTCCTTCTCATTGTCATTATCTCGTCCTATTTAATTCAGAGCTGGTATCAGAGGGAAGTGGCGAAGGAAGTAGAGAATACGGAAGATACGTACCAGGGAGAAATACAAAATCTACTAAGCTCGGTTTCATCTTTGCGTCATGATTATTCGAACCATATTCAAGTGATTCACGGGCTGTTGACAATCGGTGAAACAGAGAAAGCACTCCAATATATGAACTCGTTATCCAACGAAGTGCAGATGATCGAGTCGATTAATTCAACCATTGAACATCCCGGTCTGGCAATTCTATTAAAATCGAAAAAACTTGCCGCCCAAAATCACCAAATAGCAATGGAAACGAACGTGACGCATGATACATTCCAACGCATTAAAACGACGGATATGATTAAAATACTATCAAATTTAATCGATAATGCCATCGATGCCACGAGGGAGTTGCCTGAGCAATCGCGGAGAATTTCCATTTCCTGTGATGTAAATGATGAGGGAACGCATTATCTTTTTGAAGTGATAAACACCGGACCAAAAATCCCATCGGAAATTGAGATTTTTAAAAGAGGGTTTTCAACAAAACAAGCCGAAGATGGGAAAGTTCGCGGACAAGGCTTGTTTATAGTGAAAGAAGTTATAAAAAAATACAACGGAAAAATTTCAATACATTCCACAAATGATAACGTGACAACGGTAACGGTTGTCATTCCGATTAAATAGTAAACGATGGCCTCCCAAAATAGTTTGGGAGGCTTTTAGTTTTGCGTCTAACTATTGCCAAAATAAATCTTTGAAATGGTTAGTAATGAAATGTTAAATTTCAAACGGAAAAAATAGGGGACATACGAAATGTGGATACTTTTGTAAATGAAATAAGGCGTTTTGGGTTGTTTGACATTGGAAATTGGGAAATTAAAATGAAGATAACTCATCGACATTACGCCATGCAAATCCCTATGTTTCCAGAACGTTTAAGGATAGCAAATTGAAGCTACGGAATAAGAAATTCGTATCTAATAAAGCGGAAAAATATTTTTTATTAAAGTATTTAAAAGGATAGATGGGATAATTAAATCATAACGGGCATACGTTAAAATCAATCAATCGCCACTCAAGACCAATCTTGTTAGAAAAGTGGAACATCTGTTATACTAAGACTAAGAATTCCGTCATTGGAAATGACTGCCTGATGCTGCAACATCAAGCAATCAAGTGTAATAGCCGCCCCTTGGCAGGGAGATTGGCATTTCAAAGCATTAACCCATCTTGTCGCTTTTGCGCATAAGGTGGGTTATTTTTTATGGTTAAAAGATAAAATCGAAACCACTAGAGCTGAAAAACCGACGGCAAACATGAGCGTTTCAGCAACTGTCAAAGGCATCACCACCTCTCATCGGAAAGTGTGGTCCAACTTCTTCCTGCCAGGATTACACTATTACAACTAAATTATAGCACATACGTTCGCTTTTTAAAGGGTATAAGGTTCGATTTTATAGAATATTCAAGAATGGAAATGGGCGAAAATAAATATTTCAAACGAAAAAGCTTCTAAATGAAATTTTTTTAACTACTATAAAAAATAATATAATTCGCATATTTTAACACCTATTGCAAAAAATAAACGAAATGACAAAAGCGAGGGTGAATTATGCGAAAACTGTTTTTTATCATCATGGGTTTAATGTGTACGATGGCATTCACGGCAGCGTGTACCGATAATGGGGACGAAACGCCGGTGGAGGCAAAAAGTGAAGTGACAGAAAAGAAAACGACCGATTCCTCCGACAAAATCAATTCTCTGTTAAGAGCGGTGTAATTTTTCCAAAAGGCAATGAGGGTCATCAAAAGAACGGTGCAAAAAAGAGAAGAAGTTTTATAGAACAAGTGATGAGAAGTAAAATGCAATACAAAAAGTGTCGTGGAAAGAAAACAATGACACAAAAAATAGAAGGCACAAATGGTGTGAATATATAAGAGGTTGGCAAACAATTAATAACAAGAACATAAGAACCTGGTGTTAGGAAGTCTCCTAGACGCCAGTTTTTTTTATCAATAAAATCATCGTCAAAATCGAGAACCCAATACTTGCAAGGATTTGGGTGGGTGTATTAATTGTAAAAATATGCTTGATATGGTAGCATTAAAGATGTGTTAATTATCAGAAAAAAGCGTTTAATATAGCATTTTTGCAGAAAAACAAAGCTATATTCCGCTACTTGATAATTAAAGGTCTACATTTATTACCCGAATTTAGTTAGATTAAGCATAAAATCAAAAATGAATAGTAAATTGTTAAATGTATGTTAAAAAAAGGAAATATCATTTACTTACTAATTTTTTCATACTAAACTAGTATCGGGTATTTTAATTTATTGTTTTGAATAAGTAGATATTGTACATACTGAATTAGCGAACTTAAAAATTACATTTATTGGTATTTTAAGGAGGGAACTTTGCTCGTGACAATTAACTTGCAAAAAGGTCAACGCATCGATTTAACAAAAGGGAAGGCTGATTTAAGCCGTATCATGGTCGGATTGGGATGGGATCCTGTCGGAAAAACTGGTGGATTCAGTTTCTTTAAATCTTCCGGGCAAGATATTGACTGTGATGCGTCTGTCATCATGCTCCAAAATGACCATTTTAAAGATAAAAAAGATCTCATTTACTTCGGCAACAAAAGCAGCAGTAACGGATCTGTTGCTCACTCCGGCGATAATTTGACAGGAGAAGGCGACGGGGACGACGAAGTAATCATGGTGGACTTGAAAAATGTCCCAACCCAGTATAACAAGCTTGTTTTCGTCGTAAATATTTATGACTGCGAAAGAAGAAAGCAAGATTTTGGCATGATTAAAAATGCTTATATCCGAGTGGTCAATCCACAAACGAATGAAGAAATTGTACGATATAACTTATCTGATAACTACTCAGGTCAGACAACATTAATAACAGGTGAAATTTATCGCCATAACGATGAGTGGAAGTTTGCTGCTGTTGGAACTGGGACGACAGATCCTGGTCTGTCGGCGATCTGTAACCGTTATACATGATGTTGAAATAAAGTAAAATTAAATTATTCAATTACTAGGAGGATTTCAAAAATGGTAGTTTCTCTTGCAAAAGGTCAAAAAGTTGATTTAACAAAAACAAATCCGGGGTTAGCTAAACTGATTGTCGGGCTTGGATGGGATACAAATAAGTATGACGGCGGGCACGACTTCGACTTGGATTCATCCGTATTTTTGTTGGAAGCATCGAATAAAGTTTCTGGTCCTCAAGATTTTATCTTCTATAATAACACAACAGGCGGAAATGGTTCGGTAGTCCATTCCGGCGATAACTTAACTGGTGATGGCGATGGGGATGACGAACAAGTAACAATCTCGATCCAAGATGTGCCATCCAACATCCAAAAAATTACGTTTACAGTAACTATCCATGATGCGGAGAGCAGAACGCAAAACTTCGGCATGGTTTCAAATGCATTTATCCGTGTAGTAAATGCAGATACAAATGAAGAGCTAATTCGCTACGATCTAGGTGAAGACTTCAGTATCGAAACAGCGGTAGTTGTTGGAGAGCTATATCGTCATAATGGCGAATGGAAGTTCAGTGCTATCGGTTCAGGCTACCAAGGCGGACTGGCTGCATTATGTAACGACTTCGGATTGCAAGTAGGTTAATTTCTTCGTGGCACAGTAACTTGGATAATGAGTTACTGTGTTGCTTTTAGTTGTATCATTCATTATTGTGTTAGGAGGAATTTGGGAATATGGCAATTCAATTAAGTAAAGGTCAACGTATTGATTTAACCAAGAATGATCCATCCCTGCAGCGAATCATCATCGGTTTAGGCTGGGATATTAAACAATTTGATGGTGGTCAAGATTTCGACTTGGATGCTTCTGCCTTTCTTTTAAATGCGAGTGGGAAATGTAGAAATGATTTAGACTTTATTTTCTACAACAACCTTCGCAGTGTTGAAGGTTCAGTTACTCATACAGGGGATAACCGGACTGGAGAAGGGGATGGGGATGACGAACAAATTAAAATTGACCTATCGAAAGTTCCTCATGACGTACAAAAGATTGCGATTACGGTAACAATTCATGATGGGGAAATGCGCCATCAAAACTTTGGACAAGTATCGAATGCATTTGTCCGTTTAGTAAACGAAGACACAGGTGCCGAAGTATTGCGCTATGATTTAGGTGAGGACTTCAGTATTGAAACTGCCGTTGTTTTCTGTGAGGTCTACAAGCACGGGAATGATTGGAAATTCAATGCTGTTGGTTCAGGCTACCAAGGTGGATTGCAAGCGTTAGTGAATGCATATGGGTTGAGTGTGTAAAAGGCTAAGGAAATTAGGGGTACAAGGCTGCTGAGGAGAAATGAAATTAGCAGTTTCTGAAGGGCCTCCATTTTTTGTATGACACGAACGTATAGAATGGTTTGTATTGGATGTACCTAAGACACTCGATTTCTTCATTGTCATCATATTGCCAATTGCATTACAACTGTGCTTCCTTTTTGAAATAAGGGAAATTTAGCGGATACTAGGGATTTCCAGGCGGGTATTCTATTGTTTAAAAATCTATAGGTGGGCTACTGTTGGATAAACAGTAGCTTTTCTTTAGAGGATAGATAGAAAAGAATATACTTTCAGATGATATCTTGCATAAGAACACACTAACTCGGCCAACTTGGGTCGAGTTGTATTTTTATTATGCGCAAAAGTCGGGGGGAATGGGATGAAACATTTTAGTTTTGAAACTCCAGAGAGATTGGAGAAAATCTTTTATAAACAACCAGAGTCCTTTACTAAGTATTCAGAGAGAGAAGTCCTTTCATACATGCTCGGTGCCACGCTATATATGCCGGCAACAAAGGATAGTATTGCCAAGGATGTGATAACGAAAAAATTCAAAGATCTCGTTTCCATGGTGATCGATTTGGAGGACGCGGTAGGGGATAACCAACTGGAAGAGGCGGAAGAGCTTTTGGTAAAGCATTTGGAAACCATCTATACTGCGTTGGAAAACGAAGAGATTTTAATCGAGGATTTGCCGTTGATTTTTGTAAGGGTACGCACTCCTGAACAACTAAAAAGAATGAATGCCCAATTTGGCGTATTAAATAAAGTACTGACTGGTTATGTTTTCCCAAAATTCTCCTACAAGAACGGTAGAGAGTTTATGGAAACAATCGCCGGCATGAACTCGGAAGAAACGGTTCTTTATGCAATGCCAATCCTTGAGTCTTCCGAATTTATCTATAAAGAGGAGCGGATGGAATCGCTCCTGAAGACGAAGGAAATACTGGATGCCTATAAGGAGTATGTATTGAATGTCCGGGTAGGCTGCACAGACTTTTGTGGTTTATACGGAATTAGAAGAAATGTCGATACGACAATCTATGACGTTTCAGTGATTCGCGATTGTTTGGCCGATATCCTGAATGTATTCAATCGGCGGGAAGAGAGCTATATTATTTCCGGTCCGGTTTGGGAGTACTTTTCGAAGGACGAGCGCATTTTAAAACCACAACTTCGTGTCAGCCCATTTGAAGAAAGGCACGGGAATACGGGCGTGAGGAAACGCAAAGAGTTGATTGGCGAATTTTTGGACGGTCTTATCAATGAAGTCATTTTAGATAAGCTAAATGGCATTATCGGAAAAACCATTATCCACCCGACTCATATCAAACCTGTGCATGCTTTATATACCGTTACGCATGAGGAATATATGGACGCGTTAAGTATAGTCAATAATGCCGAAGGAAGCGTGGGCGTTCTGAAAAGCCAGTACCAGAATAAAATGAATGAAGTGAAACCTCATTATTACTGGGCGAACCGCATCTTACTCAGAGCAAAAGCCTTTGGTGTATTCAATGAAGACCAGGATTATACGAGTCTTATTATAGAAGATGATGAAGAGTAGCATGAAGGAGAGAGAAATTCTGAAACCTGTCGAGAAAAGGGAAGTCTATCACGTATTACAAGATTTAACTGTCGAAGTGGAAGTGATGCAAAATCCATACAATTTCCGGTTGGAACAGTTATTTCAAATGGCAGCACGAATCAATAAAAACCGAAGCTTCCTATTTGTAAGCAAGGTTTTGGGGAAGCATCTTGCAGTCAATCCCAAGATTCCATTGCTTGCAGGGAGCTTGTTGGCACTTCGCTATTTGGAGGTGGTGCATGGGGAAAGTGATCCGCGTGCCGAAAAAATCGCCACAGCCATCCAGACACAGGAAGGTTTGGACGAGATATGGAACTCGCTTCAAAAGGATCCAATCCCCCTTCAAAGGGCGGCTAGCTTTATTGGCTTTGCGGAAACCGCAACGGCATTGGGGCACGCAGTATTTAGTACATTCCGCAATAATGCAAAATATATCCATACAACAAGGGAACAAATCGACCAGCTTACATCCATCATCAATTTTGAAGAAGAGCACTCCCATGCAACAAGCCATCGGGTATATGCTCTTGATACGGAATTTTTCCAAGATGATAGTGAAGTGGTACTGGTGGACGATGAAGTGACAACGGGAAAAACCGCAATCAACATCATTCGGAAAATTAAGGAAGAGTATCCTTCGAAAAATAAATTTACCGTCGTTTCCATCTTGGATTGGCGTACTGAGGAGTATCGAGAAAGGTACCGCCAATTGGAGGAAGAACTGAACGTTCAAATCCATACCGTTTCCTTAATAGACGGGGTCGTTTCGATTGCCGGGAAGCCATCTATAGAAAAGAATATAGAGCAAACAGAAAACAATTTCCAACCGGAAGTGAATTATTTATCGGTTGCGCATCTGCTGCCTGCCGAAACCGTTCAACAAAGCTCTTCCACTAGTGTTGGCGGCATTGAAACGAAAGCAGGTTACCTTAAAGCAACAGGGAGATTCGGCCTGTCGATTGAAAAGGAAAAAGAGTTTTCGAATCAAATCCAGGCGATTGCCGACTTCGTGAAAGCGCACAGAAACGGGAACAAAACTTTGGTCATCGGAACGGGGGAATTTATGTATTTGCCTATGCACATTGCTTCCCGGATGGGGGAGGGTGTTTATTTCCACTCCACGACACGCAGTCCCATCTATCATTCGAACTCAAATGATTATACAATAAAGCGAAAATTTGAATTCGATAGCCCCGAAAATCAAGGAGTGACCAATTATCTGTACAATATCGAAGTGAATCAATATGATGAAGTGTTCCTCATTTTTGAACGAATGTCTTCCTTGAACGCCACAAGCTCACTAATTAAGGCGTTAAGTAAATCAAATATACCAACAATTCATATTGTAAATATGACCGAAATCATCGAGTAAAGCTGCAAACGCCAAGCTGGAAGAGCGTGGAGGGTGAATTTATGAATAAACCGATTTTGAAGCCGGATAAAATGGGAAGCTATCGCCCGGAAGATGTCATTTTTTTATTGCGGGATATAAGCCATTACCAGATTGAGATTGATTCAGAAGAGAAGGAAAAACGAATTCAATCGGGTACACACTATTCGGAAATGCTGCCTGTCGAATACCAACCGACAGAAGAATATTTATCGCTATTTTATAACACGTTGGAGCAGTATTCAAAACGAGTGGCCATCGCCGCAGGGGTCGTGGCCGAACAAATCAAGGAGCGGAATGGCCTTGAGAATCTCGTGCTTGTTAGTTTGGCCAGGGCCGGCACACCCATTGGAATCCTTATTAAAAGATATTTGGCCTTCAAGTATGAAGTGGATATTCCGCATTATTCCATTTCCATCATTCGCGGCCGAGGATTTGATGCAACGGCCATTGACTATATCTTTGACCAGCATGCACAAGCAAAAATCCAATTCATCGATGGCTGGACAGGAAAAGGGGCCATTACTTCCGAGTTGGATCAATCATGTATGGCGTATAAAGAGAGTCGCGGCAAAGAACTGGATTCTTCTTTAAGCGTTCTGGCGGACCCAGGCCATTGTGCGAGTATTTACGGGACGCGTGATGATTTTCTAATTCCATCGGCTTGCCTCAACTCAACCGTATCAGGCTTAGTAAGCCGTACTGTGCTGAACTATGACATCCTGGCGGAAAATGATTTCCATGGCGCAAAGTATTATAAGGAACTGGAAGGCGCAGATGTATCTAATCTCTACGTGGATACGATCACAAAAGAATTCGGGCATGTGCACAATGAAATCATTGAAGAGCTGGAAAGGTTGAGGAAAGAGGATCCAACCCCTTCATGGGAAGGAATGAAATCGGTTGAGCTGATACAGGAGCGATTCGGGATCCACAACACGAATTTCATCAAGCCCGGAGTGGGGGAGACGACGAGGGTCTTATTGCGTCGTGTTCCGTGGAAAATACTCGTGAATCCAGAAAAATCGAGTGATTTAACCCATATCCTAATGCTTGCCCAAGAGCGCAATGTGCCGATTGAAGAATATGAAGACATGTCCTACTCTTGTTGTGGAATAATTAAGGAATTATAGGGGGATTACTTTGATACTGTTCACATCCGATTTAGATCGTACTTTAATTTATTCAAATACGATGATGCAGACATATCCGATAGCTGGTGACATCATTCCAGTGGAACATAAAGAAGAGCGCATCATGTCTTATATGTCCCAGGATTCCATCGAGTTATTAAAGCAGTTTAGTAAAGAACATCTTTTCGTTCCGGTTACGACAAGGGCCGTGCATGAGTATGAAAGGATACATGCCATCGCGCAGGATATCAAGCCGAAATATGCGGTTACAACCAATGGCGGTAATGTTTTGATCGATGGAAGGCCCGATTTAGAATGGAACAAAATTGTGCAAAATCGTTTGGCAGAGCAATCTCAGCCAAAGGAAGACATGATCAGGGCCTTTGCAAAAATCCGTCATGAATCCTGGGTGGTAGGGGAATTTTATATAGATGATTTATTCTTTATGTTCCGCGTCAACCGGGAGCTTGTCCCTCGGGGGGAACTGGCGGAATTTCAGGCCGAGCTTTTGCCGATGGGCTGGAGCATTTTCCTTCATGGGAGAAAATTGTATGTGTTGCCGACTTGCTTGAATAAAGCATTGGCTGTTCGATACGTGCAAAATTTTGTGGAGTATGATCTTCATGTGGCAGCGGGTGATTCCATGATGGACTACGACATGATTGTGGAAGCCGACCATGGCTATAGCCCCATGCATGGCGAGCTCTATGAAAAACAGCCGGATGACGAAAAGGTCATCTTTTTGAATGGGATGGGCGCAACTTCGACGGAAGAACTTCTGCGCAATATTTTGGAGTTGAATGTGGTGAAGTAGCGCCTCTTTGTTTATGGCTTGATGATTGGGATAGTCTAAAGGAGGAGCCGGGTAACCCCTTGAATCCTGCACGAAATAACTTACCCGGAAACTGCACAAGTTAAAACGATTGTGGTCACCTCTTCCACAAAGCAGCTCACAAAAGTATGTCATAAATCAAGGCCCACACCGTTAACCGTTAAGCAAGACATGAAGAAGCTTGATCCGAGTAAGATACTGAATGAAAGTACCTAGAAGAACGGGAGGCTACATGATATGGTGAACTTAGACAAAATCGAGTTAAAGAAAAAAGGCCAATCCATTAACCTGGCAAAAAATAATCAAGTGATTGGTGAAATTTTGGTCAATTTGAATTGGAACCAGCAAAACAGCGAAAAAAAATCGGGCGGCTTTCTTTCTTCATTATTAGGTAAAACAAATACCAATAATAAAGTCGATCTTGATTTGGGTTGCTTATATGAATTGAAAAATGGGCAAAAGGGCTCCGTGCAAGCATTGGGCAATGCCTTTGGCTCCTATGAAAGCCATCCGTATGTTCAATTGGATGCAGATGATCGGACCGGTTCAGCTACTGGCGGGGAAAATCTGCGCATCAATGGGAATAAGATTTCCGAGATTAAACGCGTTTTGGTTTATGCCTTTATTTATGAAGGGGTGGCCAACTGGTCGCAAGCGGACGGCGTTGTCACATTGAAATACCCGGCGGGACCGGATATCGAAGTGAAGCTGGATGAACATAAAAATGGGCAAATTATGTGTGCCATCGCCATGATCGAAAATGTCAACGACGAGACTTTCAGGGTGGAACGTCTTGTCGAGTACTTCAATGGCCACAAAAATATGGACCGGACCTATGATTGGGGCATGAATTGGGTGGCAGGAAAAAAATAATATTAGCATAAAAAGTAGCCGCCTTGTGGGACGGCTACTTTTTATTAAGACTGGATAAACATCTGCACCCATGCGCCGTTATAATAACCGACACCAATCGCATTGTATTGGCCGTTTAATATGTTGGCTCTATGCCCGGAAGAGTTCATCCAGGAATTCATAACCTCTTGTGGAGACTTTTGTCCTTTTGCGATGTTTTCACCTGCAGCTCTGTAAGAAATGCCGAAAGTTTTCAACATATCAAAAGGACTTCCATAGTTCGGGCTCGTATGGCTGAAATAGTTGCTGTTGATCATATCCATCGCTTTCTTTTCCGCAACGTTTTTCACATCGGCACGATGGACAACGGCACCGAGACCATTTTTCTGTCTTTCGATATTCACCAAGCGAACGACTTCTTCTTCGAAGCTTGCGACCGATTTACCCGTTTCTTTTAATCGGATACTTGACCCGACTTGCATATTCAACGGATCGACGGTTGGGTTCAGCCTCATCAATTCCTTATAATCCAGCCCATATCTTTTGGCGATGAACCAGAAAGAATCCCCTTTGGAAACCTTGTAATACTCGAAAGGCGGCTCCTTGTACATGGTGATACCATGGGCGGGATCACTGAATGAAAACAGGAAAAGACCACAGAATAGAAGTAAGCTCGCTAATTTTTTCATTCTTCACACCTCCTTTGATAGTTCTTATTTTGATTTTGAATCGGATTTTTATACGGCCAATAATTGTTAGATGTTAGGTGAAAAGCCATAAAATAATGAAAAGGATATATTCTCAATAGGAACAAAATAGAGCATTGTAACGTGTAGTGGGGAAACAAAGCAACCATCACACTGCGTTAATCGCCACTTTTTGACAATTATGCAAATAAAAAATGAGAGCAGGAACGCTCTCATTTTAGGTGGTAAATTTATACTATTTTATAAGTTGATTCCGATATTTCGGAACGGCCCATTCATTTTAACACTTTGAAACTGTCGATCATTTCATCCATCAATTCTTTATTCTTCTGGTAGAAGGTCTTCGTCACATCGGCTGCAAAAACATATTGAACGCCATTATAAGTAACATCAAATGCATAAAATACGCGCCCGTTTTTTTCATCTGTTGTTAAATAAGCTGGTGTCCCATCTTTCAGTTTAATGGCTTGTGAGTTGGAACGATCAATTTTGTTCCCTGATTTCGATCCGTAGACAATGATTGAATTGTTTTTATCCTCGTATAAAACCATACCATCTTCATTTGTCGGCCCGGCTCCGACTGGCCAACCAAGAGGGAACTTCACTTTGAATCCAAATCGTTCATTTTCGTATTGACTCCAGTTAACACCATAATCTTTTTTGACATTGCCATACTCTAACTGTCCTCCACCAATGACGAAGCTCTCGATGTATCTCTTTAAATCCTCTTTCGTGTAATATTTCTCCCAATCGTCAGCAATTCCAGGGTTAGGGAAGGCGACAACAAGAAGCACTTTATCGGTTGATTCGATGATTGCAGTTCCATATTGCTTATTCCAGCTAACAGTTGCTCCCAACGACTCGCTGATAAATCTTAATGGGACAAACATTTTTCCTTTGATCACTTGTGCAGGGACATCAATACTCAAAGTTTTCCCGTTGACTTTTGTACTTTTCGAACCAATTTTTAACGATACAGTTGTTGTTCCCTTTGTGGCTGTAACAGTTTTTGAATTTTGGTCAAATTTGACTGTCGCCCCTAATTCTTCAAATATGGAACGTAGTGGAACCAAAGTCCGATTGTTTACTACCTTTCCATCATCCATCACAACCGCAGTTTTTGCACTCGATACTTCTGCAGTAAAGCCGCCCAGCAACAATATTGCAAAGATAGAAAACACTAATTTTTTCATTCAAATTCTCTCCTTATCCAAAATTCGAAACACCTTACAATTCTTAAAATACTCACGATTTAATTTCCATCATTCTCCAGAATGCGATTGAGCTAAAGCAAGTCACCATACAAGGAAACTCTTTTAAGATGAATCTTCCGAAGGTTCACACAGCTGCTCTTATTTCAAAATTCTCTTTTCCTTTGCTTCGTGAAGCCAGGAGGGAAATTCGTCCAGTAAGTTTTCGTATAGCTGTTCATCGGTAATCTTCTCGATATCCGCAAAGTGGAAGAAATTCGCGTTATCAATGAGGCGACCTTCCATTGTATCCAATTTGCGCAGTACATCGAAATTGGAATCGCCAATTCCTACAAACTGCCAAAAAATTGGTTTTATTGAAGATTCCACAATGAACTTTTTAATTCCAGGTTTACAACCGCCGTCATTGATAAAGATTAAGAAAACGGGTTCGCCGGATGCTTCCTCAATCGTGTATTTTTTTATGACATCCGCCATAACGAGCGGTTCATCGTTGCGGCCGAATTTATGAATGGCTTCATTATTGAGGATGTTCTTTTCTACATAGCCGAAAAGGTTATGTTCAGTAACTTCGGGCAGCCGTGCGAATTCATTGTCATATACCCAAATATCCAAAGAACCATCATCATCGAACTGGGAAGCGACAGCGGCGATCCGCTCGACCGCCTCCTGCACCTCGCCGATTTTGTACAAACGGCGCATCGAACCGGAAATATCGAGAACAAGGCCGACTTTTGCCCGGACACCGGTTAGTTTTTTCTTTTCAAGAACGACTTTCACTTTATCTTTTCTTAAAGAAATCGTGGACATTTGGTTCCTCCATATTTGCTGAAATTTTTATTGTTGAATTAATGCCTTTTGTGAAGCGTTTTTGACCCAGCCTGGATATTCGATCATCAATAAATCATAAAGTTCCGTGTCCGATAGCTCCAGCGGATCTTCCACACTAAAGAAGTTGGCATTATCGAGATAGCGGCCGCTTAAATGATCTAATTGTTCCAAGAAGGCAAAATCGGATTGGAAAATGCTGTTGAAGAAGCCACTCTTCTTTTTGGCGCTCTTATTGGATTTGCCAATCGCCATGAATTGCCAGAAAACCGGCTCGTAGGATGAATGCTGGATATGGGCCTTTGCATCATCTTTGTCGAAAGGGGCGCCATCTGTAACAAACATGACGTAAACCGGGTGATCCTGGGAATAGGGCTTGTCGCGTTTGCCACTATGGCCGAAATAATGTTTGCGGATAACTTTCATCGCCTTTCCGTAGTACGTATTGCTCTCCAACGGGTATCGATGGATCAAGCGGTCAACGGAACCATTAAAGTTATCAATGGTGATTTCTCCAGCGTCATGGGCATTTTTACCGAATAAAAACACATCGATGGAACCATCATCGTCAAAGCGCGTGCCCAAAGCTAAAATGCGCTCAACGAATTCCTGGATTTTGCCGGAACGGTACATTTTCGACATGGATCCGGAAATATCCAAACAAAGGGCAACCTTGGCGGTGTGATTTTGCAGCCCTACTTTTTCCAATGAAATTTTGGCTTTCTTGGAAAGGTCGAGCAGCTTTGGTGCCGTTTGTTCCATCTTCTTCTCGAGCAGTACTTTTTTATCCAGCACTGGAGCAGCAGGTGGAATCGGGGCCGACGTGGTCTGCGGCACAGTTGAGGTTTCTGGTGCCGTGGCATTATTTTGGGATTGCGTTTCCGCAGCGGTACCACCGAAGCTCGCCAATAAAGCATCCAGGCCTCCGTCGAATCCACTTCCGACTGATGAAACTTTCCAAAGAGACTTATAATTGTATATTTCCGTTATGATCACGGCTTTTTCATTTTTGAAATCATTGCCGTTGAAGGAATAGTCCAATAATGTTTGATTGCTCGCTTTTACTTTAAGGAAACCGCTTTGGATCGTCCCCATTGTTCCATTGCCATCGATTGTTGCTGTAAAAACGAGGTACTGGATGGAAGAAGGGATGCTCGCTAAATCAATGGAAAATGTGCCGCTGCCATTTCCGAGGTTCTGAAGCTGGATTTCACTGGATGGGGAATTTAGTTGATTGTAAAAAATCATATATCGGTCGTCTGTCAGCTGTTTTTTGTCATCCAGTCCAAAACACGTTATATCAATCTCGAAATTTGATGAGACATTCACCTCTACTTCGAGCTGTGTTGCGGACGTATAGTCTGAGATATTTACTTTTTCGCCTCGAATTAATGTTTTCATAGACCCTCCGTATACTTGGAATAGAATTACATATCCATTATATCCCATAGGGAAGGGCCATAGGTTTTATATAGGCTATTTTGGGGAAAATAAGTTTAAAGTAGGAGTACCATGTGACTTTGGATTTCGGGTCATTTTTAAGTTGCTAGAATAAAAGTAGTGAAAGGAATATTTTGGATAGAAGAAACATAGATTTACATAATGGATAACAATACAATAGATAGGTTCTAGGGGAGGACTCTATGAAAAATTTTTTAGGAATGATGGTTGCAATATGTCTTTTTATTGGTCTCCAGTCACAAACTCTAGCAGTGGACTCTTCTGTAATTGGACTTTCAAACAAACTTGTCTCGGCCCCGACGGATATAAAACCGAACCACTATGCATATGAAGCGGCGGTATGGGCAATGGAGCAGGGAATCATCAACGGTAATGGCGATGGGAAATTCAATCCTGACGACAACGTCACGGAAGCGCAATTCGCTGCCATGTTACAACGCTTCTTTGATTTGGAGCCTGTCGACAATCGCTTTACGGAAACTGGGCACTGGGCAGATGAAGCGTACCATGCTTTGGCTGTATACGGTGCACCTCTTGGCGGGTACCTCGACCAATCTGTCCGTAATCAACCAGTCAAACGGGGGTTGGCGGCAGAGGCCTTGGTGTATTTAAGTCATGATGATTTGGATTTAACACAATCGATAGAATTTTTACTGAAAAATAAAATATCAACCGGTCAAAATCTGGAGCAAACGAATTTGCCGGGGTATTTTGGTTCAGACAATGAACTAACCCGTGCACAAGCTGTTACCTTTTTATACAAAATGAAGGAGCAGCAATTGGATGAAATCAATGAAGCGGCCTCGGGTGCTTCTCTTGAGGACAAAGGACGTTCATTCGAGGAAGTAGTCGAAATAGATGATGCAAAGGTCGATGAACAATTAAATGCCCTGACTGAAGAGGAAGCCAAAGAAATTGTCGGTGAATTAATGTCAGGAATTGTTGACACATTTTATAGATTAGGCGAAGAACATAATTGGTCTTTTGAGAACCATCCCGATTTTGCGATACTGAGACCGCAATTATTAAATTATGCCTCGAAAGACTTTACGGATGGATTTTTGAAACTGGTCAAAGATGAATTTTTCTGCTCCTGTGATATGCCACCTTACCCGAGTGAAAATCTGAATATTCAATTCACTTTGCATGAAGTTGCGAACGATCGTTTTGTAGCTTCCAGTGTGGAACTGGATAATATGATTTCAAGTGGAAGCACGGTCTACTATACGGTTGTGAAGGAAGACGGCAAGTGGGTGATGGATCAATATAGATGGGTTTCGATAGAAGAAGAACCGGTTGAGCTGGCATGGGAAGAAATAAAAGATTATATGGATCAGCAAGGCTCACACGTCGAGCTTTTGAAGACGACGATGTACAATGGCCAAAAAATCTATATTTACAAGTTTGCCGACCAGCAATTGATAATGGGGGTATTCGCCGACAACTCAGGCCATATGTGGGATGTCCCGGTTGATTTATATTCATGAGGAAAAAGTGGTTAATAATTCCAGAGTGTAGACAAAGTCGATAATCCACTTTGTCTACACTCATTATTAGAGAAATACAAAAAAAATAAATATCCCCAGACTGACTTGAAAACGCTTTTCCAGACAAGGCGGGAAGTCGAGCGAAGACCCGAATAGAACATAACGTTCATGAGGGGACGAGTGAGACAATCAACGCTGTATGCGAGCGTTTGTCAACAGTCTGAATTTGAGATAACCCATCTGAAGTCTGGATGGGTTGTTTTTTATGCTCAAGGGAATAAATAATGGTTTTTAATTTTGAGCGAAATGTTTGGAGAGTCTAAGCCATAAAAAAGTACCCTCATATACTAGAGTAAAAAGAATAATCCTAATAGGGGGTGAGTAGAGAAATGTCGTATTTTCCGCCTGAACCGAGAAGAAGAGGATTCTCGCAAGATGCTAGGAGGGGACCGGTGCCGCCTGCATATAGGCAAAGTTTTGTGCCGCCCAACGAAATGAGAAGACCGGAAAACCCATACCTTTATAACCAGCAACCACCGCAACAAGCACAAGGGTTCCCGCAACAAGGCTATCAACAACCGCCACAAGGCTACCCGCAACAGGTGCAAGGGTTCCCGCAACAACAAGGTCCCAGAAGAAGAATGCCGGACATGAATCGAATGATGGATCACGCAGGCAAAATATCCGAAGGGATCAATATCGTCAGACAAATCGGGGCGCTGTTTAATTTCTATAGATAGGGCTTATCTTTTTCTACAATTCATTCGGCCACGTATTGATGGGCGTGGGAACCAGCTGATACAACGTCAAGATGGTGCTGCTGGAAGAACGCTATTTTTAATGAATATGGCAAGCTGATTCCTTGTGTGGAGTCAGCTTTTTCTCATTATGAAATTAATTGTATGAGAAGAGATTCTTAGAACGTATGGTGAAATTAGGACTTGGAAATAAGAAGTGTGGGTGATTACCGATCAAAACATTTACCTTCATAATTATGTTATGAAGGATAAATGAAATAGTATCCTAATAGAGATGAAGGGGTGAAAACCATGAGAATTCTGGTAGTGGATGATTCATTCTTTATGAGAAATTATCTGATGAAAATGTTGAGTGAGGCCAGGTATACTGATTTTCTGGAAGCGGAAAATGGACTGAAAGCGATTGAATTGTATGAGCAATACCGGCCAAACCTGATTATTATGGATCTCAATATGCCCGTGTTGGATGGTCTTGGTGCTTTGAAGGAAATTATGAACATCAATCCACTGGCCAGTGTTCTTATATGCACCTCCATGGGCGGGCAAAAATGGATTGTGGATGAGTTAATGGAGTTTGGTGCCCAGCAAGTGATTGAAAAACCATATTTCACGGATTTAGTTTCCGCTGTCAATCGATTAGCCGATGAGCAGGCAAAAGTGCTAAGTCCGGTAAGCCCACCATTGAATTTTGAAGCTGGAAACTCGTTTTATTAGGGTTTTATTTTAGGGGGAATAGGGGAAACCTTTGTAAAAAAGGGAGGTTTTCCTGTAATGAAAAAATTATTGTTGATGATGTTCTTGACGTTTTCGATGTTCTCGTTGATTGCTTGCGGTGACGAAGCACCCGATGAAAATGAAGAAATTGAAGATGTGGAAGAGGAAGATGAAATCGGTGATGGCGAAATCGATGATGAATAGGCTGTAGATAGGAAGGACCTCTAATACTATTTGTGTTAGAGGTTTCAGACTGTTGAAAAACGCTTTCATCCTGCGTTGGTTGTCTCGTTCGTCCCCTCATGAACGTTTTGTTCTATTCGGGTCTTCACTCGACTGCCCGCCTTGTCTGCCAAGCGTTTTCAAGACAGTCTGGGTAATTTGTCATTGAAGGAAATAGACTAAAAACGTGTAGACAAAGTCGTAAATCGGCTTTGTCTACACTCTGGAACCTCTAATACTATTTGTGTTAGAGGTTTTATTATTGATTCGCCCTTAAAAAAGGGGTTTATCGAATACATAGGGAATCCTTGGAGTGGATAACTTGGCAAAAGAATAGGAGTAAACCATGAATAGTCAATTTGTAAAGAAGGTAAAGAGGGCTTTTGGCGATGCAGGGGAACAGTGGCTGAAGCAATTGCCCGAGAAGGTTGAACAATTATGCACTGAGTGGGGATTGACAATTGAGGGGGAGTCTTCCAATCTGTCATACAACTATGTGGCATATGTGAAGGATGCAATGGATCGGTCGCTCGTGTTGAAGGTGGGCATACCGGGGTATGATTTCTCGAATGAAATAAAGGCGGCGAAGGCATTCCAAGGAGAGGGCTTTGTAAAGTTGTATAAAGAGGAGACAGAGCTTGGGGCGATGTTGCTCGAGCGACTGGAGCCGGGCAGGATGTTAAAAGAGGTGGAGAAGGAAAATCAAGCTTACATCTATTTGGAGGTGTGGAATAAGTTAAACAGACAGCCGTCGCAAGGTTTGCCTCCCATACATAATTGGTTTCAGGTGCTAGGAAATCCGCTTCCGAATGATTTGATCACGGATGATAGGGTTGAAATCGCACTTCGGTATAAAGAGGAAATCGAAAAGTCTTCGGAAGGGAATGTGCATCTACACGGGGATTTGCATCATGATAATATCCTGTATGACCGAAAACGGGGTTGGCTTGCCATTGATCCGAAGGGGGTTCAGGGGGATTGTTATTTTGATTATATTTCGTTCTTATTCAATGAATTGCATGGAAATATGGTCTTGTTGGAAACCCGAGTGAAGCAGATTGTACAAGCGCAAGCATTGGATGAATTGCGCCTAAGAAAAGTGGCGGTGGCACTGCTGACGGTCCAGGTTCTGTGGGCAGTGGAGGATGGTGCGGAGGATGCAAAGGAAATGAATGAAATTTTGAAGTATTTGACCGGCACGGTATAGGAGACTAGGCCCGCAAGTTTTCATGGATTCTTCGCGGACCTAATTTTTATTGTTTCAGACGTTGACGGGCGGAATTCAAGCCAGGAGCAACCGGTGTATGATCTAAAGCCTTTCCCAATCCATACTGAGGCATATTGACATAAATGGATTCATACTGTCCTTTGCTTATTTGGTACGTTTCGTGATAAAACCCAACTGCATCCGTGTTGCTTGCGATTTGGTTGAATTTTTTCCATGCGGCAAGATGTCTTTCGTTTTTCGCATAGGAAAGCAGGTCATCCGTTGACCGCCAATATTGAATCATCGTAGTCGTTCGGAGGCCAAAATAACTTTCCAGCGACAGGAAACCCAGTTCCTCTTTGTTTGTATAAAGCTCTTTAATCATGCCCGGCATCGCATTAAAAACAGGCAACCACTTGTGCACGGCCAGTCGCTTATTGATCCTCATCCCGATGATGAAAACGACAATGTCTTCGGAATTATCAATTGTATAACGCCCACTAAAAACTTGGTTGGTCATAATTTTCACCCCATCGTTAGTTTTTCAAGAGTAAACGCACACCAGTCAATTGCAGCTTGGGTAGTTCTTTTTCCATAATCCAAGGTGATCAGCCAATAGATTGAATCTTCATCTTGATTGGCGTGAGCCATAATCCCCTGTTCGATCGTTACGTAAGTTTGGTAACGCTGCTCAAGCTCTTGCCGATAATTTTGCAGGAGTAAAACTTTGTTTTCTTGTGATTGATAGCGGCCAAAAAACAACTTCAGCAAAATCTCGTTTCGTTCGTGCGGCAACTGTGCCACGGGCGCCTCCAACCACTCCCGCAGGGTTTGGCTTCCTTTTTCGGTAAGACGGTACTCATTCTTTTCAGGCTTCCCGGGGCTGGAAGAAGCACGAACCTCCGCTAATTCCTCTTGGACAATTAATTTAAGAGTGGGATAGATTTGTCCATAGCTGATTTTCCAAAAATGATTCAAACTCCGGTCAATAAACTGTTTAATGGCATAGCCGGAATTACAATCAGTCGTTAATATACCTAAAATCGCATAGGTAGTATCGTTATAACGTTTCATTACTTCACGCCTATCTAAAAGATACATATCATTTAGATACATAGTAACGTACACAAAGAGAAGTTGCAAGACTTTTTAGAATATTTTGCGTGCCAGGCACTCAAACAAATATGAATATTCAGAATTGTGTTGGAGTTGTTTGAGTGCCTGGCACACACACAATTTGCAAGCTAATTCCATGCCCGCATTATCGCGAAATAGTATAATAGGGGCGAAAGTATAATCTGAAGTTGGAAGGGAGCCGATATAATGGCACAATCATTACAAGGGAAAGTAGCAATCATCACAGGTGGAGCAAGAGGGATTGGTAAAGCGACAGCAATCGCTTTAGCAAAAGAAGGCGTTAACCTTGGTTTAATTGCACGATCTGAAGCGGGTTTAAAAGAATTGGCTACAGAAATTGAAGCTTTAGGTGTAAAAGTTACGTATGCAATGGCGGATGTTGCATCTCAAGAGCAAGTGGAAGTAGCGGTTACATTGTTGACTAAAGAATTAGGGAAAGCCGACATTTTAATTAATAATGCAGGTATTGCGACATTCGGTTCTGTGTTAGATATGGAACCGGAAGATTGGAAAGCGATAATTGATGTAAACTTAATGGGCACATACTATGTGACACGTGCCGTTTTACCACACATGCTGGAAAAAGAAACTGGTGATATCATCAACATTTCATCAACGAGTGGCTTAAGCGGGGCTGCAACTTCAAGTGCTTATAGTGCATCGAAATTTGGCGTCATCGGCTTTACTGAATCATTGGCCCAAGAAGTTCGACGCAACAATATCCGTGTAACGGCACTCACTCCAAGTACGGTAGCGACTGATTTAGCCGTGGAAACGAACTTAATCAAAGAAAACGATGAATCCAAACTAATGCAGCCAGAAGACATTGCAGAAATCATCGTCAACCAACTAAAACTAAACCCGCGTATCTACGTAAAAACAGCAAGCGTCATCGCGACAAATCCGTTTTAAGGTATGTTTCGGGTGCCAGGCACACACACAATTCAGGAACAATTCTGAATTCTGCATGTGTCCTATAGATATTTTGCAAAGCCAACACTCCATTCGATATGGGGAGTTGGCTTTTTGACGATACGAATAAAAATGATTGGGCTCCATAATGAGCAAATCCATAGGTTATTTCACCAAATAAATAACTCAAGCTTAGGCTTCATGTTTCACTAGTTGCCTAAGCTTGAGTTTCAAGTATTCATATGAACATCTATTTGCCACTTTCCTTCTCCCGTTCTTTCTTTAATTCTTCAATCTTCTTCATATATTCCTTGTGCTGTTGCTCCATGTCTGAAGTCTTCGGCAGGAAGGACTCTGTATTAAAATCTACCCGTTTTCCGTAGCGAATCATTTCATAAATAATCATGCCGTTGTTTGGTTTCCCATTAATCGTGAACATGGGGACTATATCAAACAAAATGTAGTAAAAGGCATAAAAGACAAAGCGGTCCCAAAACGTCTTGTATTCCTCAGCCCAGCCGTTCGCGAGCAGAAAATTAATGAGAAGGGCAAGGGATAAGTTGATAAGGATCGGACTCGAATAGATGAAAATGTATGCGGACTTACTATCGTTTTTTAACTCGTCATATGAGAACCAGCTATAGATATGGTAATATTTGCGAATATCAATTATCCCTATTTTAATGATCCGGGGTCCGGAGCCGATCGTCAACCTTGGATTGACGACCCCAAATAGCCAGCTGACGATTAAATAACTCACTTCTCGAAGGAAAATTACAATAGGCAATATGATAAAAGCAGAAACAACAAGAGAAACGAGATTAGACAGCCCAAACATCCATTGTACACATCCCTATGAATTACTCGAATTCACCTAATAGATACCCGGACCAGCCTCTCTCAAACAAAATTGTTCTTGAATTGTGTGTGTGCCAGGCACCCACACAATTCAAAAACAATTCAGAATTCAGTGCGTGCCAGGCACTCACACAATTCCCGCGCAATTCAGGAGTCCGGGTAGGCTATGGAGAACAGGGACCATAAGAGCAAGAATGAGGATGTAAGGAGGTAAACTTTTCTAGTAAAATAGGTTTTAACGGAAACGCATGACTTATTATTTTGCAGCCTAGTGTATGTCTTTACCCCGACTTGCGAATTGTAATAAGCTAAAAGAATGAAGCGGAAGTGGAATTATATTGGTACACACTACCGGACAAGTTACTAGTTTTTTAAAAATAGTAGCCGGGCAATTGCAGAGAACAATGAGTACATCAAATTTATACGGATATCAACCGGGGAGGACGGAGTGCATGGAGGCTAGTATCAAGCTTACTTTTGAAGAAATGTGGGAAAAAATCATTGACTGTGATAGTAAGTATGATGGACTGTTTTTTACGGCAGTGAAAACGACCAAAATTTATTGCCGTCCATCCTGTCGATCTAGAAAGCCAAAGAAAATCAATGTGGATTTCTATTATGATATTCAGGAAGTCGAAAGTGCGGGCTTTCGGGCATGCAAAAGATGCCAACCAGCAGCAGATCTCTCCCCAAATACGGAACTTGTCAGAAAGGTGACTGCCTTCCTAGTTAATCAATATAAACAAAAGCTGGAATTACGGGATATTTCAAATCATGTAGGAATCAGCACTTTTTATCTAGAGCGGCTATTTAAAAAAGAAACTTCAGAAACCCCTCGTACCTATCTAGAAAAAATACGAGTGGACAAAGCTGCTTATCTACTAAAAAATACGGGTCAAACAAATCTTGAGATTTGCTATGAGGTAGGCTTTCAAAGTCCATCGAGTTTTTATAAAGTATTTCGCCGTCTCAAAAACTGTTCTCCAAGTGAATATCGAAGTCAAATCAGAAAAGAGATGGTGCAATGAATTGGAACGATTACCATTCGTATATTGAGATAACGCCACCGCAAGATTTTACTTTACAAGAGTGTCTTGTATTTTTAGGAAGGTCTGAACATGAGAATTTACACCAAATTAGGGACGGCTATTTATATAAGCTAATAAAAATCAAGGATGAATTGGTTTTATTGAAAATAGGGGAGGCCGCAAACTTGATTCGGGTCGAGTTCCCAGCAAGTGCACCGACTTTGGAAGCACGAAGGAAAGCGGCAACCTATCTATGGGAATGGTTTGATTTGAGTCAAGAGTTAGAACCTTTTTATGAAATGGCATCTAGTAATATGATCTTGCACAAAATTGTGGATGAATATCGCGGTTTACGACTGATTGGCATTCCCGATTTATTCGAAGCTTTAACTTGGGCTATTCTGGGGCAACAAATCAACCTAGCTTTTGCCTATACGTTAAAGAAGCGTTTTGTTGAAGAGTATGGGGAAAGTTTAACTTTTGAAGGTAGTACCTACTGGTTATTCCCGGAATATAAAGCAATTGCAAATTGCTCGATTGGGGATTTAAAAATGCTCCAATTCTCAACAAGAAAAGCAGAATACATTATTGGGATCGCACAATTAATGACGAGTGGAAAGATTAGAAAAGAGGATTTGCTCCATCTTAAAGACTATCAGCAAATAAAGCAGTCATTAACAGCAATCAGGGGTGTAGGTGCTTGGACGGCGGATTATGTAATGATGAAATGCCTACATTTCACGTCCGCGTTTCCGATTGCAGATGTCGGTCTTCATAACGCTTTAAAGATACAATTGGGACTTGAACGAAAACCTACCCTTGAGGAAATTGAAGTTCTTGCAAAAAATTGGGAAGGTTGGCAGGCATATGCCACCTTCTATCTATGGAGGTCTTTATATGGGTAGTAGCTTCCATCAAATACACTACGAATCACCAATTGACCTGATGGAAATCATTGGAACGGAGGAAGCGATTTGTTCCATTATGTTCTCTGAAAAGATGAATCAAGAGCATCCCACTGGGCTCAATACCCCTTTGGTTTTAAACCTTTGCGTACAGGAGCTGGATGAATACTTTAAGGGGACGCGCCATGAATTTACATTCCCTTATACCTTTGAGGGAACAAGCTTTCAAAAAACAGTATGGACAGCACTGAAAGGTATACCATACGCGTATACAGCCTCTTATAAGGATCTCGCCGTTTCCATAGGGAATGAAAAAGCGATTAGAGCAGTTGGAAGTGCAAATGGGAAAAATAGGTTGAGCATCGTCATTCCGTGCCATCGAATCATCGGCACAAATGGGAAATTAACTGGTTATGCCGGTGGGTTATGGAGAAAAGAATGGCTGCTCCAGCATGAGAAGATTCTTAAAAAAGAGTAGGGTAAGGGGCAATTGGCAATCATCCTAATCAATTGGATGATTGCCAATCAAAAATCCGATTTCTCCAAAAGTGGCCAACTTCAGGAGAAATCGGATTAGCCTTTTACTTAGAGTCCTAGTAAAAACTGAAATTTATAAGAAAAACTTCATCCTATTCTTGCTCTTCAGAAGTAACTTCTAAATCAGAATTAAGCGTAAGGGATGAATTTTTGTCAACGTTGCTCATTATTCCAAGTTCAAATTTAGTGCCCTGTTGGGAAGAAGAAACAAATCTCTGTTCAAGTGCGCCGGAATTAGCATCCAGATTCAATAAAGAGGAAACGCCAACTTCGTCGTTAGTCGCCTCAAGATTCAGTGCAGAGCCCAGTTGGGAAGAAGAAACCCCTGCCTGATCCAGCACCACGTCTGAAGCTGCGTCTAACTTCGTATCTAGATTCAATGAGGTGGAATCGACAACCTCGCTATTCGTGGCAGCGAGACTAAGCCCACTGTCTAGTCGGGAAGAAGACATTTCCTCCTCCAGCTCCACAGAAGCGGCATCCAGCTTCAATGAGGAAGACTCTATGTCCACATTATTTGTTATATCCAAATCAACTCCAGTGTTAACTGCAGCAGCTGAGGCTTCCTTGTGAACTTGGATCGTATTAGCGCCGGATACATCTGTTGATGAGCCATCATCAGTTTTTTCTGCAGATAATCCATTAGTAATGTTTAAATTGCCAGATGAGCTTTCTGCCCCGGTTGTTTCCTCTACTGTGCTGCTAATACTTGTTTTTCCATTGATCGACACATCCAGATTTGCTGGGGATAGATTAATATTCCCAACATCAGAGTAAGTTGTCTTTAAGAGTTTATCGTTGATGGAATCCCCGATATTTTCAAGTGATATTACTTCGTTTATTCCTATCTTTGCCGAAGATTCGTTTTCTAACGCAAAGCTATGTGATGCACCTGCAAATAGTCCGATAGCCGTAAATCCTGTAACCGCCAATGTTTGAATATAGAGTTTTTTCTTCATGATTTTCTCTCCTTCTTCTTTTCAAATTTTTAGATGGTATCTTTTAAATTTTGTAAGAAGAAGGATGATTGCGGTGGTTTGGTAGGTGGAGCATTCAGCCAATCGTCATAATACAATTTGGTCTCTTTCGTCATCCTGCTGTTCAGCTTTGCTTCCGACAGATTCATGGTTAACAGTATTCCTGTAGCGGTAAAGCTTGTACTGCCGATATGGGAGGTGCAGGAAGTACCTTGTCCATTATAAAATGTCAGTGGTGAAGCAGGCTGATGCCCCGGTGATACATAATTGTTCTTATCCAAAATCATGAAAGATTGTGTGCCAGGTTTTTTTGGATTGTCTGTGGAATCATGTGAATATTGCTCTTGTCCCAGCTTTCCAAAAATGGAAGTCGGTTGTTCCCTATGTCCCGTAACCATTGTTATGCTACTTGGTGTGAAATCAGGTTCAATGGTGCGATGACCATCCTTTTGTTGGAATGGAAAAATTGGGAGAACGTTATCCCAATCCTCATGCAGTATAGGGATTGTAGGATTCTTTGATTGTTCTATTTTTTCCTTTTGATCAAGAGAGACATCCGCGTTACTCGATGGCGTTTCAACTTTGACGGACGGCACTTCTGTCGCGAACTCAGTTTTTACTGGAGGAGTCTCAGCAGAAATCCCGGTCTTAAGCAGGGGAAGCTCTACTTTGTTGTCTTCTGGAATGACAGAAACCTCAGCGTCCTCCAACGTTGTGTTCAACTTAACAGAGGGGTTCTTCGTGGACACCTCAACCACAGCCACAGGGGTCTCCACCTTGATGTCCTGCGTATCGGCAGTTATCTCGGAGTTCCCTAAAACTGTACTCACATTAACAGAGGGAGTCTCGGAAGAAACACTGGCCTCAGCCACAGGGATCTTCACCTGGATTGACTGTGTATCGACAGACATCTTGGCATTTCCCAAGGTTGCACTCGTTTTAACAGAGGGAGCCTTAGTTACTGGATCTGTTTCCGTTTCTAAAACATCGCCCTTGAGCGAATCAGTAGATGCAGAGATTTCTACCTTTACCAAAGGAAGCCCGCTACCAATAGACTCCGAATTAGGTTCGTTTGATGGCTCATCTTCACTCGATGCAGAATCTGCGTTTGATGAATCAGAAAGAATACTTTGATTCACTGTTTGTTGAGCAGTATCGGTTAATGTTTTTGTGATATTTGTTAATCCCGCTTCCGCATGGGCATGGGAAGGCAGTGAAATAGCAACCACAAAAAGAAGAGAAGCGAACCAGCGATTGGACACTCGATTATTCACCTCCTTACTTGTTGGATTCAATTTCCCATTCCTTCGGTTCCCGTTTAGAAGCAGATTAAACAAAAAAATCAGAATATTAACATAACATTCTGATTGTTATTTACTGCAAATCCATTTTTTATTGAAAGGAGCTTAGGTAGTAGTGACTGTTTTATAGAATATATTTTATGAAATCTGTAGCAATTTCGCAATTCGCGTGGCATGATCTCTATTTTTTAAGAACCTTCTCTCAATAAAGGCATGGTGCAGCAGCGGAAGGAGCCGCCGGATTTGATGATTTCCGTTATATCGACTTCGATCACTTCAAAGCCTCGCTTACGAAGTTCGTTGTTTACATGCTCGTTCACCGGCAGGCTGATGACGCGCTTGTTGCCGATGCTGAGGACATTGGTGCCCAGCTGGAATTGCTCTTCCTCCGAAACTTCGATTAACTCATAGCGTGATGCAAAGACGTCAATATTTTCTTTTGTCAAAGCGGGTGGGTAAATCAGCGCCAAATCCGGTGAAACGACATTAAAGACACAGTCCAAGTGCAGATACTGCTCCTTGAAAGGAATCGTAACGACGGTAAACTTATTCAGAAGCCGTTTTAAATGGGAAGTCGCTTTTTCATCTGTCCGGCTGCTCAGCCCCACATAGATGGTATCCTGGTCAACGATGACATCGCCGCCTTCAATATATTCCTTGACCAAGTTAAAATAAGAAATCTCCTCATCTTCCAGCCATCGCTTCAAAACGTTCTCCTCGCCAGCGCGGGCGTCCGTCGCCATATTCGCCACAAAAATCGTTTCGCCTAATGTAAAACCGATATCCCGCGTGAAAACTTGCTCTGGATATTTCTTATGATAGGGAAGCAAAATAACTTCAATATCGTATTTTTTAAGGGTGGCCACAAATTCCGCATGCTGCTCGAGGGCGCGTTCAATATGAATGCCCTCATCCTTGAAATGCGCCTGCGTGTCGTTAATGACATCGCGGATCGTCATATATTGTGGCTGGCAAAGGACGACCCGTTTCAAAGTATCGTACTCACTTTTGCAAAAAACTTTCGTTGTGTTGTTATGTTCGCTCATTATTCCTCATCCCATCTTTTTCTTTGCCGTTAGTTTTTCCGAAACGTGGAAGATTATATCCGCCACATTCAAGAATTTTTCCGAAGATTTGTAGAAATAGCCCCCATCCAAAAATCACCATGCATTTCAGAAATGTCAGAAAATTAAAACCCCACTCTATGCAATTATGATATATTTAATATCATAAAAATCCATTATATGGGGATGGGGGATGGTTTTATGAAAATTTTGGTGTTCGGTGCAGGGGCATTGGGCGTCTATTTTGGGGGCAGATTGCTTGAGGCTGGACAAGATGTTTCCTTTTTTGTGCGCGAGAAACGCGCGGAACAGCTGAAAAAAGAAGGATTGAAAATCAGCAGCCCGGAAGGCGACTTTGAATGTACAAATGCGTCATTCTATACATCGCCCGAACAAGTCCGGCAAACAGACTTGCTCATCTTGGCTGTGAAAGGGTACCACCTTGACGCAGTCATCCCGCAAATCCAAACAATTACAAGACAGACGGGGGCTTTTGTGTTGCCTTTGTTAAACGGGATGGAGCACCTGGAAAGATTGCAAGAGGCATTGGGGAAAGAAAAAGTATTGGGGGGACTGGCCACAATCGTTGCCACTTTAAACAAAGAAGGCCATGTAGAGCACACAAATGCGGCCAGCACTTTAAAATACGGCGCCCTTCATAGCGAGCAGTCCCAGATTTGTGCGCAATTGGAGGAAATTCACGGTCAACTGAAATCCACTTTCATCAATGAACAACATATCCTCAAACAGATGTGGATCAAGTACGCGTTCATCACGGCCTTTTCCGGTGTCACTTCGGCGATGCAGCTGCCATCAGGTTTCATCGCAAGCAATCCCGCAACTCTCAACATCGCCAAAAAGGTCGTTCAGGAAATGACTCTGCTTGCCGGGAAGGAAGGCATTCCGTTAACGGACGATGAAATGGAAGGAATCGTCAAAATGCTTCTCGGATTCAAAAAAGAGGCAACCTCTTCCATGCATCAAGACTTAAGGAAAGGGTTGCCGATCGAAATCGAGCACTTGCAGGGAGGGGCGCTGCGCTATGCGCAAAAACATCAAGTCCAGATTCCGGTTATCGAAACGATTTACGGCATTCTCAAGCCTTATGAAAATGGGGAACCTAATTACTCATAAATTAAAAACCGACTTCCTTCACCCGTAAGGAACCGGCTTTTTTACATCCAACAGACGAATCATGAAACTCTATACAACTAGCACCAAACAATGACTTCCGAAGGTGTGGTTTGGGCAGGGATGCTTCTTGTCGAAGCACCATAGATGACGATGAGGTTATGGTTGGCCGGATTGTGCGAAAAAGGCTGCCAATTCCTCAACAAAACTGGCGTGTTTGGAGCGAGATTCAACCTTAACTCGCCATCCCGGCTGACCAATTGGCCGTTAAAATAATCCACCTTCACGTTCTCGTAGGAGTTTTCCTTCACGACGATCAACGCTGGATACTGAGGTGGGTAAATCATAATAGCCGGCGCATCCCCATCATAATAACCTGTCACGATATCGCCGGGATTCACAATCTCGGCGTAAACAAAGTATGTCGTGGGCGAGACGACAAAGTTCACGATGCCGCCTTGCATATCTTCGACGGTCATCAATTTATAACAACCTGCGTCCTCCCCGTTTTGGCCAATCATAAAATCCCTTATTTCCGTAACCGTGCCGCGAAAAGATTGAAAATTTACCATACCCATCCCTTTCCTCTGTGTCCCATCTGAAGGGGAATCAAAACCGACTAATCCCCCCAGTGGACACCGCCTATTTAATCACCATAATTTATGTGGTGCTCCCCGGTTGGGTGAATCAATTTTCGTAAATCAAAAAATAGGAAATTAATCACTGAACTTCCACCCGGTGTTGAGCGTTCTATTAAATGGGTTTAACTTTTGAATTCACGAGAATAAATAAACTACAGGGGGAACAGCAAAAGGAGGGATTGTTCTATGTACATCGCAAAACTGATAGATAATAAAAGTGAAAGATTGCTAGGTAAAGTGGAAAAGCCGTTTTTTGTCCCGATTCAACTAATTGAACTAAAACTAAATGTAGATAACTTCGACAGTGCCTTGAATTTAGCGAGAAAAAGATTACGGCCGATCATTAACAATCCAGCAAATATGAAGATTGAACAACCGACAAATGACACGATGCTCTTATCTTTTAGAAATAGCCAAGATGGGTTGAAAGTGACATATCAATTGGAAGAATACAAATCATAAAATAAAGACCTGTGTTGAAAACGTTCTCAACGCAGGTTTCTTCATGTCGCTTAAGCCAAAAGCAAGAGATCCAACTCGCAAAACACAATTGCATGCGCGAAAGGGTGTTTCATGAGGTATAATAATAAAAAGGAAAATTATGCCTACTAAAGTGGAGCTGCATAACGACAGCCCATTACTATAAGAACAGGAAGGTCAGCCATGATTGGGAATGAATCAATGCATCGTCGAAACAAAACTTTATTCATATTAATCAGCATTTTCTACCTCATACAAGTAATGATCAATATTTTCATTGAAGGATTCGTAAGTGTTTTTCCTCCAGCCTTTCTATTTATACTATTTGGTGCCATCTTGGTTTTTCTGATTTACAAAAAAGTAAATCCGGAGATAACGATGTATGGGTTGGTAACTTGCATGTATCTCTATTTTTATTTCCTGCTAAACGATTCTCCGTACTTAGTAAACTATCTATTCATGTGGCTTGCCCTTCCGCTAAGTGCCATTTACCAACATGCACGTGTGGTGATAATGGCCGGAATCGCATCAATCATCCTGACGTGTTATGCGTTCTTTTACTTGCACAATGAAATTTTTCCGAATGTGGCAAGTGCCGACTTTGTCTATCTCGTGTTGTTTGGCATATCTAAGACCGCCTTTTTGTTGATGTTTATTTACAAAATAAATGGTGTCAATGCCAAGCTCCAGGATTTAGCCTATCTCGATCCTTTGACCGGCGCGGCGAATCGATTGTTGCTCAAAGGAAAGTTTGATGAACTAAAAAACTCAAAAGTTCATTCAATCGCTCTGTTATTCCTCGATATGAACGGGTTCAAAATCATTAATGATACTTATGGCCATGAAGTGGGCGATCAGTTGTTGGAAGTCGTTGTCCGAAGGCTGGATGGGGCACTGAGGGAGTCCGATTTGCTTTGCCGGTTGGGCGGGGATGAATTTGTCATTTTGCTATCCAATATCGAAAAGGACATCCTGGAAAATCTATCGGAGCGAATTTTGTTGGCATTGGAACAGCCCATCATGCTAAATAATGAAATGATTCATATATCGGCAAGCATCGGCAGCTCCTACACAACCAAAACATCGCGAGCAGACCTGGAAACGCTGATCAAGGAAGCCGATACAGCGATGTATAAAGACAAGGGGAGGGAACTAATCGCCAGTCACCCACCCGAAGCAATAGAGGTTTAATCGATTGAAAAAGCCGGAGGGAAATCTTCCGGTTTTTTTGTGTTAAAAGACTTCAAAACTTCGTGCCTAAACCCCTTAAAAGTCCTCAACAACTTTTTCGCTACAAGATGTCTCTTTTTTGTCCTTGTATAGATATTTATATAAGTGAAGACAAGTTAATCACTTATTAAAAGGAGAGATGACAGTTGAACATTATGGAATACAATGGGGATGCGGTTGTGGAAACGCGGGAACTGGCGAGGATGTATTGCCGACCGATGAGCGAGATTACAAGAGTCTACCTCCAAAATAAAGAGCGATTTAAAGAGGGCCAACATTTTCATTTAGTGGATGGCCGAGTCGAGGAATCAGCAAGTGACCATCCAGATTTAGTGAGTACCAATCATAAAATTTCGTTCCTCTGGACGGATTGCGGCTTGTATGAGCATGCGGCGTTGATGGATACACAGCTTGCCTGGCAATCCTATTGCCAGTTCATCTACTTTGTTTTCAACAAGTCGGAAAAAATGAAACAGGCAACCCAGGTACACAGGGAAACGGAAGACCTCTTGGCAAAGCGGCAGCTTTTAATCTTGCTGGCAAAGGAGTTGTTCTAAAGTGAATCTCCTAATCAATGAACCAGCATTGCAAATATTGCCGACCTTGGCCGTCAAACTTGGGCTAAATGAAGCGATTGTGTTGCAGCAGTTGCACTTTAGATTATCACACTCACCTCTACGTTATGGGGGCCATACTTGGTATCACCATACGTATGCCAAATGGCATCAGCAGTTCCCATTTTGGTCCGAGAGAACCATCAGCAGGATTTTTTTGGGGCTTGAAAACCTAGGGATTATTGTGTCCACCCAACACTACAACGAGATGAAAATCAACAAGACGAAATGGTATCGTATTGATTACGATGTGCTTCAAGTTGTCCTTGGAAGCCAAGTTGTCCTGCTAGAAGAACAGGACTGTCAGCAACCTGCCGCACAACGTGTGGGGGAGCTGGGGCACGAAGTGGCCGCATCAGATCTAAAAGACTTTAAAAAAGAAGAAAGAAAAGAGAAAAATATTTCTTTTGCTTTTGAAGTGATTCAATATTTAAACGAAAAAACAAATAAGAATTTTCGAGCCAATAACAAAGCAACGATACGTCTCATCAACGGACGTTTAAGGGAGGGCTTTACACTCCAAGATTTCCAAACAGTCATTGATAAAAAGGTGGAACAATGGGTTGAAAACCCAGAGATGAATCATTATTTAAGGCCAAGCACACTCTTCAACGCAACGAACTTTGAAAACTATCTCAATGAATCCACCTATACAAAACCACAAAAAACAAATACCCGGATGCAGTCAATCGTACTGGATTATGAGGCTGGGGAAGACGATTAAAGAAGTTTGTCTTAAGGGGGAGTTCATTGTATGACCACAGATCTAAGCATAGATTTGCTGGAAAGAAGTTTGCTTGGGACGATGCTGAAAGAAGAGTATTTGATTCTTGACGAAGTCATCCAGCCAAATATGTTTCAGTCACAGATTCATCGCTCGATTTACCTGGCAATGCAGCATCTGGCCCGAAACAATCAACCTGTCGATTATATTACAATTCTCACAATGAGGGAGCCGGATGAAGTAGGTGGTGCCAATTATTTAGCCGGTTTGCAAACTTTTGCCGATGAGGAAAAATTCGATGCCTACCTGGAAATGTTCAAGAAAGAATGGCAGGAAAAGCAAAAACAACAAATCCTCAACCTTGCTAGCCTTCAAAATTGGCCCATCGAAACAATCCAAAAAGAACTGGATGCCTTGCAAACGGACACTCTTTCGGTGGAGACGGATGTGAAGGATGACCTCGTGAAAATGGCAGAGCGGCCCTACCTCCCCAAAGAAGATGAAAGGGTGGTGCGGACGGATTTGAAAGAACTGGAAAAGCTCATTGTAGGCTTTCGGCAAGGGGAACTAACCATTATTGCGGGAAGGCCCTCCATGGGGAAAACCGATGTCATGAACTATTTTGCGTTAACAGCGGGACATGCGGGCTGCCTGCCGATTATCTTCTCACTGGAAATGAACAAAGCCATGCTGCTCGACCGGCTCATTGCAGCAAGCGGAAAAATTAGCCGACTAAAAATGCGTGACCCGTATCAATACTTTTCTGAAAAGCAAAAGGAACAATGGATTCCGGTGTTGACGGAATTAAGTAAAGCCAATCTGCAAATCGATGACCGTGCGGGACTGACGGTCAGTCAAATGCGGGCGCAAGTCAGGAAGCTCATTAAAAACAACCCTAAGCAAAAGCCGATTGTCTTCATTGATTACCTGCAAATCATCCACTCCAATGCAGCAACAAAAGGGGGCAACCAAACGGCCATCATCGGGCAAATCAGTTGGGAACTGAAACAAATGGCCAAGGAATTTGACTGTCCGGTAGTGTGCCTTTCTCAACTTAATCGGGGCGTGGAATCCCGCCAAAACAAGCGTCCTGTGATGAGTGACCTCCGCGACTCCGGCAATATCGAACAGGATGCCGATGTCATCATTTTGTTATACCGGGCCGCCTACTACAATCAATCGGCACAATCTGTGGAGGGGCAAGCAACAACGGTGGGAGGGACAAACACCGATCCGGCAAAAGACAAGCTCGAACTCAATGTCGCAAAAAATCGCAACGGCCCAACCGGGATCGTCAGCGTCAACTACTCCAAAATGACCGGCAGACTCAAAGAGTAAAACAAAATGAAGGCGAATCATCAAACAATCCAAAGCCTATTCCAAGACGCCATACGCTATGACGAACCCTACACAGCCCACCTCATCTACTTCGCAACAAGAAAGGGCAAAGTCGAAATGCAAGACCCCGCCGCAAAACTTTATGAAATGACCCTAACCCGGGAAGAACAGGACAAAATCAGGGACATGCACACAGCCGACAAACTCGGAATGCGGACGATCAAACTCTATGCCATCAAGCGAAACCCCACCAACTACGTCTTCTACTTCGCAAGCAACGCTTGGGACGCAAGGGAACTCCATCATCAACTCTACGGCTGCTGGGAAAACCACCTCATCTCCGCGTATAACCAAATGATCGACAAAGGACTATATTTTCCGGACAGAAAGATTACGAGAACGTTCCGTGAATTGATGAAGGAGACGGTGGTGTTTCCTCGTTGGGTTTGTGAGGTGGGAATGTAGAAGAGTAATATGTATTTTATACAATAGAACGATTGATTAAACCGAAGTTCGGTATTCGATAATTTAATTTAAAGTTTGGCCATTTATCATAATGTTTTATAAAAGTTACTGTATCAGATATAGACTTTTTCTAATTTTACAATCATTCCGTATTATGAAAACAACTATTGAAAAGTTGCGAATTTTAATCGTACCTTTCAACCTTTAGAAATGACAAAGGATGTGTTTTAAAATATTTCAAAGATCTTATGCGTATAAAGTGTTTTATTTGGATAAATTTTATATCCCTAAGATATATACTTCAATTAATAATTATATTGTTAGTAAATAAATAATGGGTTAGAATGGAATATATTTATATAAATGGATATATATTCTATCCCATCTTAAGTAAGTAGCTACAAACAGCAAAACTCTCTGACTATTTAGCTTTTCTACTTTAAAGATACCTTGATAGAACTTATATATAAATAATTTTAAGGAGGATTTCTTAATATGGCTACAAATGTACGTTCGGATGCTTATAACCTTGGTAAAAGTTGGGGTGAAAGCCTTGGTAATACTAAGGCTGGAAAAGCATTAGATAAGGCTGCTAAAGCGGTAGGAAACACTTTTGTGGATTATGGAAAAGCAATAAACAAAGCAGCTCAGCAAACCGTATATGGAAATGCTAAGGAACCTTATGCAGTTGGTGGAGGAGCAGGCGCAGCACTTGTCAAAAGCGGAGCAAAAGCAGCTGTAAAAGGGGCTGGAGCTGGATTATTAGCAGAATTTGGCGCTAGATCTGTTTCAAACATTTATAATGACGTTATAAAAAAAGGTTCGAAATAGGCAGATCAGCTTTTTAAGTATTTAATAATGCCATAAATAGTAGAGGACCTTTTAATTGCCTCTTCTATTTTTAATTATATTGTAATTAAAGGGGAATATATGAGGAAAATCTTTTCAAGTAATATCAAGCTAGATTCTTTATTATTAGCTTACTTTGATAAAAATCACCTAAAAAAATCAATTGTATGTCAAAGTAAAGACGGACTAGTATGGTATATTGATGATCAAAGTTTTGATAATATTTGTTATTATGGTTTTATCGTAAATGATTCGTTTTGGATTTGTGATCCAAACTCAATTGAATACACTACATTTGAAGGAGAAATATTTTCAGTTGGAATAACAGTTAAAGAACGAATTGCAAAAATGTTAAATATTTCTTCAACTGAAACTGGTTCAGATTTTATAAAAGAAAACTATAAAATTTATGATAAAAAAAGTATCTTTAGTAATCTAGACAATGCAATTTGTTTTAGAGCGAATATAGAAGGAGTAATTACCGATTCTCTTGTTATATTACAAATCCTAGACCCTATGGGCAATATTTTTCATATGAGTTCGGAGTTATTAAATGAAAATAAAGTAGATGGTAGGAGAGTATATTATGCTGGAATGAGAGTTTCAGATTTTTTAGTAGAAGGGACTTGGACCTTTCAACTAGTCTACGGAGATAAGTTATTATGCTCAGAAGAAATTAAATATAAAGTATATAAAAATGGTTACCGGGATAGAGCGATTAATACAAAAGCTTCAAACCAATCTTTAATAAATTTTAAATGTTGAATATACAGAAATACAAATAATTTTAAAATAGCAACCTAAATATATAAATATTGAAGGTGTATAAATGATGAAAATGAATAAAAGCTTAGGGATATTTATTGTAATAATTTACTTTATTGTATGTGCAATTGTTTCAAATATTTATGAACTCGCAACAATTATAAACTATATATTATGTGCTATTGGGTTGTTATTGGCATCATTTTTACGCTATTTATTCATAAAATCAAATAATTAAATGTTTGAAGCTAAAGGTGATCGACGTAGTAGAGTGTTTGAAAAAGGGGTTCAATAATGTTGGGTGAAGAATAACCACAGAAGCAATTGAATTGGATTATTCAATCTTTGCACATAATGGGATGAGAGGCAAATACATAGCTATGTACTTGAGGTTTTAGTAAACTCAATATCTACAATTGGATTTAGAAATAAAGACAAAAAAATAGTGGAGATTTTATCAAGTGTATCATGTATATTACCTTGGATCAGAATCATATGAAATTTTGCTGAAGAATGGTGAAGTAATAGACAATCCTTTTGAACTTTGAAAAATAAAAAAGTATAAGAAGTTTTAAACTCCTTATACTTATATTTTTATTCCTCCACCAAATAATGATAAATATCATACTGAACAGGAGTTTCTAATAGCATGTTCATTGTGACGACACCATAGTGAACGCCTTCATCTTCTAGTTTTTGATTCTTTGCTGATTCACTATCAACGGATACTGGGCCAAGGTAATAAAAATCTTTTCCTTCTCCATTATGTTTCTTAACAAATAAATGTACAGCAACGCCATTTTCAGTGGAATGGACAATGGGATTGATATCTTTAGCCATGACTGTGCGGTTTTTAGTTGAGCACCATTGGAATAGATCATTAGACAAAAATTCATCTAAGTATTTTGCAGCGGAATCTTCTTCATTCTTATGGTAATTTACAAATATTGGACATGTTCCATTTTTAATACGTCCACCATTTAAAGTTCCTTCCTCATTTTTATCCCAGTTTAAGAGCTTGCAAACATCTCGTCTTGAGTATTTTTCATATAGAGTGAAAGGTTTCGATTTATTGTATTTTCTGCTTTTAATTAATGCACACTTAACAATATCCACAATATACCTAGTGAAATTTGAATCCCTCAAACTTTCTTGAATCTCTTCATTAAATTGGTAGTTACCATCAATTAATTTAATAATTGATTTCCCGCCATATTTTTTTATATCGTTTTGAACAAAAAATTCTAAAGCAAAAATATTCTCCACTGATTGTATAGTTTCATCATTCACATAGGCACCAAAATCATTTAATTTAGCAATATATGATTCTTTCGAAATGAATGACTCCTTAAGTAATTCTTCAATCAATATCACTTCATGAACTCTTTTACCATTTAAAAATTCTTTCGATAGCATTGTTAATGTGGCAATTTCATATTCTGAAAGAGAAGGAATATCTTCTTTCATTCTTAATAGGAAATTATAGTAGTTATCCGAGTAGTTAATAATTACTTCAGGGTCCAGTGAATTTTGTTCGATAAAATCATGTAGGGTAGGAACTCTACCTAAACGATTTTTTACTTCTGTGTATGCATCTTTTAAAGCCTTTAATGTTGATAAATTTGTATTGTTTATTGCATCGAAAATTTTCTTTCTCGCAATTTCTTCAAAGTTAATAGTTGAAACTCCTTGAATGTAATCAGTGTTCACCGTTTTTCGACGGACATTATCCTTATTCATGGATTGATCTCCAGATAAAGCGATAGGTATAAGATAGTTGTTCTTATAGTTTCCTATAAAATCAATAATTGTTACATACTCCTTAGAATTATGTTTACGTAACCCGCGACCAAGCTGTTGAATAAAGATAATGCTTGATTGAGTTTGGCGCAACATAACAATTTGATTTAAAAAGGGGATGTCAATTCCTTCATTAAAAATATCCACGGATAAGATATACTGGAGTTCGCCACTTTCTAACTTTTGAATAGCAGCTTCACGCTCCTCCTGGGCATTATCACCAGTTAGTGCCACAGTTTTAAAGCCAGCTTCATTTAAAAGTATAGAGAGGGATCTTGCCTCTTCTTTACAACTACAGAACATTAAACCCTTTACTCGATCACCAGAGTGCCCGTAATAGTTTACTTTCTCTATAATATGCCTTACTCGTTCTCTGGAAACTAAATTCTTTAGTTCAGTCGCATCGTCTACTATTTCTCCATTCTTTTCAAATTCTGTTACACCAAAATAATGAAATGGACAAAGCATATCTTCTTCAAGGGCCGCTTGTAGTCGTATTTCATAAGCAATGTTGTAATCAAATAATTCATAGATATTAAATCCATCTGTACGTTCAGGTGTAGCAGTCATACCGAGTAAAAAATCTGGTTCAAAATAATTGATGACTTTGAGATATGAATCCGCACCGGCTTTATGAACTTCATCTATTAATACATAATCAAAATGATCTTTAGAAAATTCGTGTAAATAGCTGTTTCTAGAGATTGTTTGAATTGTTGCAAACAAATATTTTGCATTTACATCCTTTGAATTACCTGAAAGAATGCCATAATCCTCTTCATTTCCACCAAGGACTTTACGATAATCTTGCATTGCCTTTTTTAAGATTTGCTCTCGATGGACAACAAATAGCATTCTCTTTGGAGCAAAGTTTCTTACATCAAAGGCAGATAAATAAGTTTTTCCTGTTCCAGTAGCAGAAATGATCAGACCTTTTTTAGCACCTGTCTCTCGAAGGGTTTTCAGCTGTAAAAGCGCGGCATCTTGCATTTTATTTGGTTGGATTGATAAGCTTTTTGCTAAATCATTTGTGAGATAGTTAGTATTGATTTCTAAAGCATTGGTAGTCGTATGCTTTATGAACGGCTGCAACTCGTAGTTTTGTTTATAACCAGCGATCCATTCTTCGGTTAATGGAATGGCGGCATTCCAAGCATCTTCAAATTGCCTTTTAAAGTGATTAATAATTTCGCCGTTTTCTAATGAAGTTAAAAATACATTCCACTCGTAATTTGCTTTTAATGCGCTATCTGTTAAATTCGAGCTTCCTACAATTAAAGAATAATATTCCTTATGTTCAAAGATGTATCCTTTGGAATGAAAACCCTTTTCTCCAGTTAACCGAACTTCCACATTCTCGAATTTGAGAAGTTCCTTAAACATCTTTGGTTGATTGAAGTTGAGGAAGGTAGAAGTAAGGATTCTCCCTTTAACTCCTTTTAGCTTTAAGTCATAAAGCATAGTTTTTAAGGTTGCTAGACCACCTTCAGTAATGAAAGCAACAGAAAATGTGAAAGTCTTGCAAGCTTTTAATTCCTGAAGTAGTGAGGATAAGACAGATTCATGATGATTATTTGTTAAAAGCTTTGGTTTAAAATGTCCTGAAACTGGTTTGTTTTGATCAATAAATCCTTTATGTAGGGAGTTCTCGATTTTTCGAATAAGTTGGTTCAAACTATTCCCACCGTTTCTTTTGGTTTTATTTTTCTCTAGCTATCTTCTCTACCGCAGGAATATCGGCAGGGGCAAAGTCGAGCTGAGTTAGTTGGTCTCGTTTCACCCATTTCGTTTCGGCATGTTCAGTGGCGATAGGTTGTCCCTCCACCAGTTTGGCTTTATACGTTTCGAGTCGGACAATGAATGTTTCATATTCATATGTTGTGTCTTCCACTTTGTCGCCAACGACAATGCTGCAGTTAAGTTCTTCTAGAATTTCTCGAGTCAATGCTTGTTCGGGTGTTTCGTTAGGTTCAATCTTTCCACCAGGAAATTCCCAATAGTTCGGGAGGGACATTTCGGGGCTTCTTTTTGCACAGAAAATTTCATTTTGGTCATTTTCAATAATAGCGCCAACCACGTGAACTTGCTTTTTCATTTTTTATCACCTTTTATTATTTAATAGTCTCATTTTAGCCGATTCCTAGAAATTGAGCATTATTTTAGTTATGAGGAATATGGTATGAATGTCCTTCACATAAGCCCCAATTCTTTATTGAAACAAGTTTCACCTCCCCATATACTATTATTAGGAGGTGTATGGAAAATGAGAGGGATATTGGAAAGAAGGTTGTCGTATTTATATTCGGGTGAATTCAGCTCTGTAATTATCTTTGTTTTTGTTAGTTATATAGTTAATGCTGCGTTTCCTGAGCTGCAATTATATTCACTCTATTCATTTTGGGCAGCATTCTTCCTTTTAGAATGGCTTCTAATCCAAGGGACGATATACTGGTATGCCAAACTAAAAAGACTGCGGAAAGAGAACATATCTACAACTCCGACTAAAATTGTCCGTCTGTTACAGCGCTTTAAAGTTATGAACGTGTTTATAATTTTCACCGTAGTGATTGCGTTTATTTTCGATGTTATTCAATGGTATCCTTCGTTGCCTGTAGGAGGCTTAGTAACTGTATTGTTGATTTATGTTTTTGCCATTTTGGAGTATATAAACTATTTTTATATCCAGCTTTCATACAATAGTATTTATGACATCAAGCGTATACTGAAGAATAGGAAATGGAAGACATCCAGCTTGAAAAAAGATATGAAACGATTACTATAAATCTCTTTGCATCAATTCCGCCATAAAACTAGCTATTAAATTCCCCACCCAGGCCCCAGTATTCGTTTGATATCCTTTAGATGAGCTTATTTAGTAACCTTACCACCGACTTCTCGTGCTCCAGCAGCAAAATTCCGATTACCTTTGTCGCTCGTAATCAGCTTTACCAACCTATTTTTCACCCCTTCTTCTCCTTAATCCTCTCCACATGCTCCTGCTTTACAGTTTTGTCGGCCAGCTGGTATTGCGCCAAGAAACCGTAAATCCGGTCGATGTGGTCGGGCTCCAAACGTTTGGGGGAAGCTTCGATTTGTTGCTTCATTAATTTTGTTAGGTTATCACGTTTAATGACATATGTATCTTTTACCTCATAGGCGACTTTTTTGAGCTCGCATCTTTCACTGAAGACAATGATCGATTTATAATGCTCCTGATCGATGGAGGGGAGGAGGGCTTGCAGTGCTTTGATGTGGCCGAAGTTTTGTTTGAGCGGATTGTAAAATGAGTACTTTTGCCCATTTGGGAAGGTTTGCATCCACTTTTGCGATTTTTCGTCGCCAAAAATCCAGCCGCTGTAATTTTTCGATTCAATGACGTAAATGCCGGTCTCATGGAGAAAGACCAGGTCCACCTCGGTTGTTTGCTCTTTGCCGTTCGGAATATAGATGTTGAAGAGTGCTTTATGGTACCCCGGCAACTTCGCCATTTTTCCATAGGAGGAGAATTCCCCGTAATTGCCTTTATTGAACATCGTCGCCAACAGTCCATTTCCCGTTTGTTCTTTGTATGTCGAGAGAACCGATTTTTTCTTTGGTTTGTCTGTAGGTTGCGTTGAAGTAGGTGGATTAAGTAAATCTTTTACATTCCCGATTAGTTTTTTGAACAACCTGCCCACTACCTTTCTTATTCATTACTTCTATTTTACTAGAAAATGGAATTTTTGTAAGACCTTATTATGAGTTGCTTTTCGATGAAAAAGGATATTTGCTCATTGAACCGAATTATTTTAGATAGGGTGAAAGAGGAGGGGGATCATGAACATACGAATCTTAACGGAAGCGGATGCACAAAACTATCAGACACTTAGGTTAAGAGCATTGCAAACCAATCCGGAAAGCTTTGGTTCTACATATGAAAGGGAAGTTCATTTCACCATCGAGCAGGTCGAGGAGCGAATACGCCAAGCGGAGGATCGCTTTGTGTTGGGGGCATTTCAGGAAGACGGTTCGTTGATGGGCATTGTTCTACTTATGCGGGAGTTGGACCGGAAATCCAAGCACAAGGCAACGATTTATGGAATGTACACGGCGCCGGAAGTGCGGGGTCAAGGAGTCGGAAAGGCGCTATTGATAGAAATCATCAATCGTGCGAATGATTTTGACGGGGTCGAGCAAATTCATCTGCAGGTGATTGCGACGAACGAATCGGCCAAAAAGCTCTACAAATCTTTAGGGTTTGAAACATACGGTGTCGAACCGAGAGCACTAAAAGACGGTGATCGATACTTTGATGAAGAGCTGATGGTTTTGTTCCTGAAGTAGGTTGCAGAACCTTGAAGAGTCACTTAAACCTGTTCTGACTCTTCAAAGTTTCCGTTGCTCGAGCGCCTTCTATGGAAAAATATACAAAGTGAAGCTGAAATCGAGTCCATAAACACAATGCAAGTTTGGTGAATTGAACGAGTGACATCTTCTTTGATTGGATGAGGGGAGCCAATTCACTCCAGTGCAAAAGTTTAGATCTGTCATACGATCAATTCCCAAAATCTACACCATATTGCTAGTAACACGACCCCTGATGGTAAAATATACAATGCAAACGATTGAAGGAGAATAAAAGATGAGAAGATTTGACTTCAAGCCGGTCGGTATGGAAGATATACCAGCAATGGCTGATTTGTTAGTGCACAGGCAAACGATTGAAGGGGAAGTGTTCCCGTTTCTGAATAACAGTTGTCTTCATTTGGAATATATTACGGAGCTGCTTGGAAAATTGTTTGTTAACAAGAAAGTGATTGGGATGGGCGCGTTCATCAACAATGAACTAGTCGGCTACATTATCGGGGAAATCAAGATCGACTCCATAAGGGGCAGGCATGTATGGGTGCCTTATGAGGGGATCGCCATCAGAATGGACCAATCCTCCGAGCTCATAAGAAATCTATATGCGGAAGTTTCGGTGGCGTGGTTGGAGCAAGGTTGCTTTATGCATTACGCAATCATACCTCTTGGGAGCGAAGTGTACTTTGATGCCACCCAGCGGTTAAGCTTTTCCATCCAGCAAGTACATGCCGTCATGAACATACAGGATTACAAACCTTTTGAAAATGTATCGGACGCACAAATCAGAGTGGCGAATGAACTGGATGGGGAGCTGATGGGGAAAATGTCCGACATCATCCAAGCGTACCAAAATGCCGCCCCTACGTTCGAGCCCGCGCTGCCGGAAGTGGTGTTGAAAATAAACGAAGCCTATAAAACTTTGGTGGCCGAAGCGAATGGGACGTGTCTCATTGCGATGAAGGACGAGAAGGAAATAGGATTTCAGGAATATTGCCCAATCCCGGCAGACTTGATGACACCCGACAATGGGGTGGAGTTGGGCATTGCCGGCACTTACTCTTCCGAAATGGGAAGAGGGGTTGGGAAAAAGCTCATGAATGAAGGATGCAGGATGATGAAAGAAAAGGGCTATAGCAGTATGGTCACGGACTGGAGAATCACCAACATGGCTTCCTCGGCATTTTGGCCAAAGTGCGGGTTCACCCCGCTAGCCTATCGAATGGTGAGGCACATCAATAGTGATATTGCATGGGCGAACTTCAACAACCCGGGCATAAAGATGAAATAGCGGGTATTTTTAATTTAACAACAATGAACTTCCACAGTTCCCCCTTGAACCAACAGGGAATTAATAGGAACAAGCGGTTATCGAATGAAACTTATCAACCGATCAGACGTATAGTAATTAGGATCTGAAATTGAACTTGGGGTGATAAACGATGGCTTCTTTTGCTGAAATGATAGTAATCTTTATTTTTCTAATACCTCTATATGCTGGTTTGATTTGGTCGTACTTACATCCGGAGGACAGTCTGTTGGTAGGGAAAAAGTGGATGTATAAAGAAGAACCGGAACCATCCCCAAAAGCCATCCGCTACACAAAATTTACGTCGATGATGGTGATGATCGGAATCCCGTTCATTCTTTTAAGTTTTTTGACTACAAACAACATCCTTAGGTTTTTACCAATAATCATCATTTTTGCAATCATATTAGGCGCATTGAAAATACTAATATCTGAAGATCATTCGTAAGGTTTGAGGTTGAAAGATTCAACTTACCTATCACTAAAAAATAGATACTCTAGCAATAGAGGGTCTTAATATCCAATCGCAACCAGCATAAACATTGAACTACAGGAGGGGACATGATGGATTGGAATTTAATGTTGGCAATCGGAATTGCGGCAGCCGGATATTTCATTGGAGATGGACTGAAAAACTTTAAAAATCCAACTGCCAATAGCTTGGATTCATTGGAAGATGATGAACATGAACTGATTAAAGAAAGCCATGTGCATTACTTTATGGGGATTTCGAAAGAGGATGCAAAAGCATTATTTCAAGAGCATCCTGACGTTCCACACATTATCATCAATAGCAACGTGTATTATCCGAAAGGAAGATTACGTAAATGGCTATTGGGGTTTGGGCAAGTAATTTCATTTGTTTTGAAACCGGGCGCAAGCGTTAAAGTAGGGTGATTTCGGGCAGTCATTTAACTGAAATTGCACTAATCCACGCATGGGGAATGATAGAAAAATAGGTCGAAAATGCCCTATAAAATTATGGGAAGTGAAGAATGGATATGATCATAAAAAGAAAGATATTAACCGCTATCCTTAGTAGTTTGCTTTTCGCAATGATTTTTTCACTGCCGGATTTTGAGTGGAATGGATTTCTCAATTTATATTATTTAAACGTCATGTTAGTGCTGACGTATGGTGTGGCGGCCTCCATATTTAGTGATTGGATAAGTAACAAGGTGCTTCCCGAACTGACTTATGGGCGTGAGATTATTTCCTTTGTTTTACACTGCTTTTTTGGTTTGGTGTTTTTCGTATTTAGTCTTGTTTCAGCGATCACTTTTTACGTTACCGATCGTGTATTAAGAAAAATCGAAATCAAATGGTGGGCCGTCATCTTATCATTTTTAATCGTATTGGTAATCTTCATTATCAATATACTCTAAGAGATTTTTAATTCAAAAATAGATTCGGCGCAATTTCTAAAGGAGAAATCGCGCTTTTTTAATGCAACCTTTTTTACTGTTCACAATAAAAAAATAATGGAACTAGCAAAGTGAAGCCGCGAAACGCTTCGGGTTACTTGGTGTCGGTATTTTCTCAAGGGGAACCCAAAAGGAAGGAAACGGTTTCATAAGAGGTGGCGAAACTAGCATCTTATGGAATAAGTTATTTTTAATTTGTCGAATGTGGTAAGATTGTTTAGAATAATACGAGAAAGCTATTTACATTAGGAGGGAAAGTGAAATTATGAGCAACGGCATTTTCAAAATACCAACACCTAAAAATGAGCCTGGCAATACATATGCCCCAGGTACAAAAGAAAGAGAAACATTGAAGGCGGAACTAAAACGCCAATCCGAAATCGTGGTAGATATTCCGGTTATTATTAACGGTCAAAATATTAAAACTGATACAGTGAAGCAAGTGGTGATGCCACATGCTCACCAACATGTTCTAGCAAACTATTCAGAAGCTGGCGAGAAAGAACTGCGTGATGCGGTCGAAGCGGCTATGGCTGCGAAAGAATCATGGGCAAATATGCCTTGGGAACATCGTGCGGCTATTTTCTTGAAAGCTGCTGATCTAATCTCTGGCCCGTACCGTGATGTAATAAATGCCGCAACGATGTTGGGGCAATCTAAAACAGCTATCCAAACTGAAATTGATGCTGCACAAGAATTAGCGGACTTCTTGCGTTTCGGTGTGGACTATGCAAATCAAGTGTATCAAATCCAACCTGACAGCATGAAAAACGTATGGAACCGCCTGGATTACCGTCCATTGGATGGTTTCGTACTGGCGATTTCTCCATTCAACTTCACGGCGATTGGTGGGAACTTGCCATCTGCACCTGCCATGATGGGGAACGTAGTCGTTTGGAAACCAGCAACAACTTCTCTTCTGGCAAACTATTACTTTATGCGTATTTTGGAAGAAGCGGGATTACCGAAAGGTGTCATCAACTTCGTGCCTTCCCGAGGATCTCAAGTATCAGAAATCGTGTTGACTGACCCTCGTATGTCTGGGTTCCACTTCACGGGTTCTACAGCTACATTCCAAACAATTTGGAAAACAGTAGGGGAGAACATTGCAAGCTACAAATCATATCCTCGTTTAGTTGGAGAAACAGGCGGGAAAGACTTCGTATTTGCTCACGAAACGGCACAAGTCGACAAAGTGGTCGCTAACCTTGTTCGTGGTGCATTTGAATACCAAGGCCAAAAATGTTCCGCAGCTTCACGCGCTTACATCCCGGCAAGCCTATGGGAAGATGTGAAAAAAGGGTTGGTTGAAGAAACTGCCAAGCTTAAAGTCGGGGATGTACGCGACTTCCGCAATTTCATGGGAGCAGTCATCGATAAACCTGCATTTGATTCAATCACAAGCTATATCGACTATGCGGCAGCTTCCGATGAAGCAGAAATCATCGCCGGTGGTACTTATGATGATTCTGTTGGATATTTCATCCAACCAACAATTATTGTTACAACAAATCCGAACTTCAAAACAATGGTGGAAGAAATCTTCGGACCAGTGCTGACAATTTATGTTTATGAAAACGATCAATTAGAAGAAACTTTGGAAGCAGTAGATACAGCGTCTATGTACGCATTGACAGGTGCTATTTTTGCACAAGATCGCCAAGCGATTCTTCACCTGGAAAGCCGTTTATCTGGTGCTGCGGGTAACTTCTATATCAATGACAAACCAACTGGTGCGATGATCAACCAACAACCATTCGGTGGATCACGTGGTTCGGGTACAAACGATAAAGCGGGTTCTGTCTTCAACATGATTCGTTGGACAACTCCTCGTGTCATTAAAGAAAACTTTGCGCCTACGACGGATATTGCTTATCCATTCATGGATGAAGAATAATCTAAATAAAAAAGGTTGAAGGGAACCCTCCAACCTCCAGACTGTGGACAAACTTGAATACAAGTTTGCCTGCAGTCTTTTTCTTTTAACCTTAATAATTAAATGTTTTCTTTCGCCCCTTACTTTTTATTGCCGTTATATAAAGTTTGTTCGGCAAGTTGAGCCAGTTCTTGTGCTTTCGTACTTATTTCTTGAATCGTTGCAGAAAATTCTTGGATTGAACCTGACTGTGTTTCAGTTAATTTATTTACCTCGGAAAAAGAGTGGTTTAGCGTAAGTAACAAATCCTGGATATTTCTCGTTATATTGTTAATCTGATTCACGTGATCTTTGGAGTTGGTTGCTAGTTTGCGAATTTCATCGGCCACGATGGAAAATCCTTTTCCTACTTCACCGGCTCTTGCAGCTTCTATGGCGGCATTTAGCCCTAACAGGTTACTTTGATCGGAGATAGCCTTAACAACGGAAGAAATTTCACCAATCTCTTCTGCGCTTGAACTGACACCTTCCATCTGCGCCGTGATATCGGTGACGCGGTCTGAAAGACTAGTAACGGAATCGCTAATAGCCCCAATTGATGATGCTGTTTGCTCGACAATGACAGAGAAAGTTTCTGCCATTTCGAATAGTTTGTTCGCCTTCTCCAAACTGGTGCCGATACCGACGCCGCCAATCACTCTACCTTCGCTATCATGAAGTGGAAGCGCTCGAGCAACAAGCGGAAATCCAAATAAATCTTTGGGTACAATTGCGGATAGACGCTGATTGGTTCTAATCGCGTTGGTTACAATATCCCCTTCAACCAGTCGATCGCCTGGCTTCACATTTAACGAGAATGTTTTACCTGGAATATTTATTAATAATTTTTCCGTATCGTAAATTCCTACCGTGATATCGTCTTGGATAAGCTCATTCAACAATGGGGCTACCTTAACAAAAGCATCAATTATATTATTTTCTGACATAAGTTCCTCCACTCTCCTACTAAAATAATTTGGGTCAACATTTTCATTCATCAAAATTTCCTCTAACAAGCGGTACGCACCTACTGTAAAACCTAACGATTTCCCTTTTCGGAATCTTTTAAATGCATACTTCTATACACATATCGACAATATGACAAAGGGTTTAATTGAAAACTTAGGAAAAGTTTGTATATTATTTGAAATATCCAATTCACATTTAGCTAAAGGGGGGGTTCGGGTAGTATCTAGGCAGTACAACAGATGGATTATACGGTTGTGGATGAATAAGAGATTTTGTTGGAAGTGTCCCCCAAAATAGTTATATCGGTTATAATATGGAGAATGTAGGAAAAATTCAGTGCCAGGAACGGTACTGATAGATACATAGGAAAATGGGCAATTAACATAATAGTAAAGGTTTTGGTGGATACATGATTACAAAAATTGATATGACCAACCCCAAGCTGGTCAAAGAAGTTTTGGACATTCAACTCGCTTCCTACAAGGTGGAGGCTGAAATAATCGACTTTCATGAATTGCCGCCCCTGAAAGATACGGTGGAGACGTTGCAACGATGCACGGAGACCTTTTTCGGCTATTATCTAGAGGGAGAATTGTGCGGAGTCATTTCAGTCAAGATGGAGGAAGGGATCATCGACATCCATCGGTTAATGGTGCATCCCAACCATTTCAGAAAAGGGATCGCCAAAAAGTTATTGAATTTTATTGAAAGCAACAATGAAGGCTTCAAGGCAATGATCGTGTCAACTGGATCCAAGAATACACCAGCAGTCACTTTCTATCTGAAAAATGGTTTTTCCATAATGGAGGAAACAAAAATTACGGAAAGCTTATCGATTACTTCATTTAAAAAGAATATTTAAGCAAGGGGGCAAGAGTTTATGATGAAATTGCAAATAACGACGTTTGTTTTGGTTGGCGGACTTGTTGGGCTTTTCACGGATGGCGTAATGATCGGTGTTGGGGCGGCGGCACTCGTTTTTATCGCCTACCGGATGGAGAAATTTCTCGATCGGAAATCGGATGCCCCAATGCAAACCGAGTCGGTTGAAGAAGTACAAGCACAAAAACCTCAAGTTCAGCTAAAAAAGGAGGGCTATGATGATAAGAGCATTTGAAGAGACGGATATGGATACGTTGGTTGATATTTGGTACAAAGGCTCCCTGCAGGCGCATCATTTTATTGAGGCGGATTATTGGAAATCGCAAATGGAAGACATGAAACAAAAGTATATTCCGATGTCGGAAACACACGTCCTCATGAGTCCATCGGGAATAGTGGGTTTCATCTCCATGGTGGACAATTATTTAGCGGCACTCTTCATTGATGTAGCGCATCAAAATAAAGGGGCAGGGAAAGAGTTATTGGACTTTGAAAAAAATCGGAAAAGTGAAATCCATTTAAAAGTTTACAAGGAAAATTCATCCGCAGTACGTTTTTACGAGAAGAACGGTTTTGTTGTCAAAGAAGAACTGACTGATGAGCAAACCAAACAGCCGGAGTACTTAATGGTATGGAGTGGAAACTAACCATAGTAACGGAAAAGGCCATTCCGTTTGCAGCTCCCTTAAAAAGCTAATGCCGTCTGCACGATTAAGGGTGTCAAATCATTTCCTTCCCTGCAGCCGGTTCATCATCGGTACAGCAAGAATACCTTCTTGTTGCACCCTGAACGCTCCGCAGCTGTAACAGTTGATTCAAATGGAGCAAGCAATGTTTTAGTTTGGAAGGGGATCCAACTGATTGATATTGTACAGTCGCGTCAAATTGTTGAGTAACATTCTTTTGTTGATAAAGGTAAAAGTTTTGATAGTAAATTCCATATAGAGGTTGATTTGATGCCTAAAATAGATAATATACTAGCCATTCTTTGGATGCTTAGTTCAGGTGAAAAAATTACTGCTAAACAGATTTCAGAAAAGCTGGAGATGAATATAAGGACGGTGTATCGTTATATCGATACACTTTCAACGAGTGGTGTACCTATAATTTCAGACACAGGACATAACGGTGGATACACTTTATTGAATCATTTTATTGAAGCACCTCTCTTTTTTGATTTTGAGGAGCAAACTTCATTATTTCATGCAGCGGTTTTTGCCGAAGAGGCGGGATATTATGGAGGGGAAGCACTAAATAGGGCTATCTCAAAACTTAGCAAACATTCAAATCAAGAGCAGGAAGCAAAGATCAATCAACATTTTAATAGTCTTGAAGTAATAAGTCGATTTAGTTCTCTCTCTAAAGCAGGTTTTTTGAACGAGTTAGAACTGTCCGTAGCTGACGGATACTCAGTAAAAATCCATTACGATAAGAGTGGCGAAAAACAATTAAAGTTTAGATTGGTCGATCCGTACAGAATCATCTATTGGAATAATAAGTGGTATGTGATTGGATTTTGTCATCTTAGAAATGAAATCCGTAGTTTTAGAGTAGATCGAATTGAAAGTCTAATGCCGACCGAAAATAAGTTTGAACAACCAGAAAATTTTTCGGCAAGTGATTTTTTTATGAATAACCTCCTTCCTACTATTGAAGATAAAGAAGAAATTACCACTTTAATTATTACAGGAGGCAACAGGGCGTTGGAAGATATTTGCGGACATTGGTTTTTAGGTCACTATCTCCATCAACGGAGTTCGGATCAAGCAATTTTTCTTCTTGAAAAAGATATACTTCATACCTATATACCTTATTTGCTTTTACCGTATGGTAAATCTATTCGAGTTACTGAGCCCATAAGTCTAAAGGAAAGACTTGTCGAAGTGCTGTCTGAATTAATAAATTTTCATCAAAATTGATAACTTCCCTGACGGTAACTGTCAGGGAAGTTTTATTATGATAGTTTATATCAATTGTGATGGGAGTGTTATTGGATGCAAACAAGAAATGTTTATTTATATGTATTTAATACAATGTCAGACTGGGAATATGGATATTTAATTGCAGAACTGAACACAGGAAGATATTTTAAAAGGGATATAGCACCTTTAAAAATAGTTACAGTAGGGGCTAATAAAGAAATGGTTAATACGATGGGGGGACTGAGCATAAAACCGGATATTTCTGTTAATGAGTGGAATCTTGAGAGTAATGATCTTTTAATTTTGCCCGGAGGGACTACTTGGGGGGAGGATATTCATCAACCGATCTTGAAAGAAATTGGCGAAGCTTTAAGGCTGGGCATTATTGTCGCTGCAATTTGTGGTGCAACCGTAGGCCTCGCAAATAGTGGATACCTAGATTTTAGAAAGCATACAAGTAATGATTTAGAGTATCTTAAAATGGTTTGTCCGAATTATAAAGGAGAGAAATATCATAAGATGGGACCTGCAGTATCAGATGCGAACTTGATTACTGCATCAGGAGTGGCTCCTCTGGAATTTGCGATGGAAGTGATAAGGAAGTTAGATGTATTTTCACCAGCTACCTTACATTCATGGTATAACCTTTACAAGACTCATAAACCTGAATACTTCTTCCAGTTAATGAAGTCAATCAATAGTTGAGCAGACAAGTAACTTGAGGTTGATTTTAATGGGACTGGTAACTATATCCTTTTTCAATATTATTGTGCAACCGTGATTTTTTTACTTATTATATGTTCATCTTTTCAACAATCGTGCTCGACAATTGATATAGATGGGGAAGAGATTACAATAAGAAAATAAAAAAAGGGATCAGCAGTCCCTTTTTAAAGATGGTGGTATTAAATGATATCCAAACCAAATGCTTCCTTTGTAGAGTTAATGATATCCACAAAGGCCTTATAGCCCTCATCTTGAAGATTGGCTTCATGATAATGTTTAATATCAATCGAATTTAATAAAGCGATTATTGCTTTTACTTTTAAATCGTCATTCGATAAAGGTATTTTTGAATCGCCTTCAATTGTGATGACGACGTCAGAATTTAATGGATCTAAGTTCATTCCAGTAGAGATTTTTATTACATCGCTCACCGTATATTCAACTCCATTTAAATTGAATTTTTATGTTAATAATATTCTAGCCTAATATAGGAGTTGAAAAAATATGTAAATCATATACTTGTTTATGCAGAATTCAACTATTGGGAGAAAACAGATTGAGTATGTAATCGTTTAACAATAAAGCCCAGGATATTGAAGTGAGGAAAATTAACGAATAACCAATTCTCAGTAATGAACAATCCGAACATATTATGCAGTTGCGTATTCAACAATCAAGCGCTTCCCTGGGAATAAGGGAAGTGCTTTTTTCAATTAACGGGACAGATTGTGGAGTAACATCTTTTATTCAAGGTTACTAAACGACGCTTTCCAAATGTAACATACTATTACATTTATGTTATTATTTACTACACCTGTAGTATATTAAATCTTTGAAAATTAATTACATAAAATTATTCGATTAGGACTTTTTATATTCAAAGGGGGCATAAAAATTGATTTTAGAAACAGAAAGATTAATGTTAAAGCCTTATGAAAATGAATTTGCAGATGATATTTATAAAGTCGTAAAACATAAAGAAATTGCAGATACAATGGTGATGATTCCACATCCATATCCACGTGAAGTTGTCGATAGTTGGATTTCCTATTTACAAAAAAGCTTTGAACAAGGAACAGCATATGAATTTGCTGTATTTTTAAAAGAGAATGGTCGTTATATCGGAAATTGTGGGTTAGTTACGATTTCTACCACTCACAAAAATGCGGAGGTGGGCTATTTTATCGACGTATCAGAATGGGGCAAGGGGTATGCAACTGAAGCCTGTAAAAAAATAATTGACTATGGGTTCCAAGAACATCAATTAAATAGGATTTATAGTCGCTGTATGGTAAGAAATATAGCTTCTAGAAAAGTAATGGAAAAGGCCGGAATGATTTGGGAAGGTCGTCATAAACAAGAATTCATAAAAGGTGATGTGTATGAAGATATGGATTACCTGGCTATTTTAGCAGAAGATTATTATAAAAATAAGTACTGAATTGCTAATACAAAACGTTTCCAAATCAAAGTTTCTGTACAGAAAAATACCTTGAAAGTTATTAAACAATCGGGCAAGTTCTTTAATAAGAAATGCTCGTCTTTATTCATGAAAAGGGACAGATAATTGTATAAGTTAATTTACTGATTTAACTTTATTGAGGAAAGTAATATTACTTTTAAGAAGATAAAACGTTCTCTGTCAATGTTCTACGATACTACTTTTCATTGCCACTAACCTGTGGAAAATTATAAAACTTCTATAAGGAACTTTTCTGTCTAAGCCTCGTAGTAATAAAATATTCAAGCATTTAGAAAATGGAGGATCAGAGGTGTGAAGTTTGAAAAGAAAGTCTATCCTTGCTGTGGCTTTGCTGAACATTGTAATTGCTGCCTTATTTCAAATAGTTTATTGGTCAACCCTTTATGTAAAGATTGATGCATTTGTTTTTCAATTTATAGTTATTCCCTTAGTCATTATGATAATAAATATAGCTTTAGAGTTAAAATTCAAAATTGGCTTTTACCAATACTTACTTTGTGAATTTTTAGGTGTCTTTTTTTCTGTTATCACTATGGTAGTTATGAGTTTAATTAAACATGTTGAATTACCTCCGGGTGAAAAGATACTACATGCAGATGTTTTACTTATTATTTTAATTTCTATAGTGCAAATCTTTATTTTGCTTTTCTTAAACTTGCTTGTTTATGGTGGTTACAGATTTTATACAAAAAAGTAGTTATAGTGAGTTATAAAACTCGATTGGATTTACATAACTCTTCTTCAACTAAAGGGAGCGATTCTTAATAAGGATATTGTTTTTTTCTGTTATAGGACCATATTGTTGAACGGAGTATTTCACTTAATACAATTTCTAAAGATAAGTACAGGGTAGGTTTATTTTGGGAGGGAAGGGAAAAATGAAAACTAGAAAAGAGACTATTGATTACTGTTTGAAATAAGAAAATACATACGAAGATTATCCGTTTAGAGATAAAAATTGGACATTGATACGACATAAAGGAAACAAGAAAGTTTTTGCATGGATTTTTGAGAAAGATAAACATATTTGGATTAATGTAAAGTGTGAACCTGGTTTACTAGATTTATGGCGCCAAATTTATAATTCTGTTGTTCCCGCATATCACCTAAATAAAAACCATTGGAACTCAATAATTCTAGACGGTACCATTTCAGATGCGGATGTTTATAAAATGATTTGTGACAGTTATCATTTAACGAAAGAAAAATAATGAATACTCTTATTCCACAATCGGGCACTTTCCTTGGATAAAGGCGAGGGTCCTTTTCTGTTAAAGGGCCATTTAATGGAATAAAAGTTTTAAATAGAATTGGATATTTATGTTAATTTTAAGGTGGTATTTCTTAATAGATGTACTTGCAACATCGGGGCAGGTTTATTTATTAAGAAACGAGAAATAATTTAAAGTTTTGTTAAACGAGGGGGAGAGATTATGAAATTAGATGGGGCTATAGCAATAGTCACTGGTGCAAGCCATAACAAAGGAATTGGAACGGCTATTTGTCGTAAGTTGGCAAAAGAAGGCGCGGATATATTCTTTACACATTGGGGTTCAAATGATGACTGGGCAGTAAATTTCCAAGATGAAATAATAAGAGAAAACGGAGTTAGATGTGGCAACTTAGAAATAGATTTGTCTGAACCAAACTCCCCATTTAAACTACTTGATATGGTTACTTACCAATTGGGCATTCCAACAATATTAGTTAATAATGCTGCACACTCCACCAGAGATGGATATATGAAATTAGATGCAAAAACACTTGATGATCATTATGCAGTAAATATGAGAGCAACTTTTCTTCTAAGTGTTGAATTTGCTCGTCGCTTAAAGCAACAAAATAAATTGATGGGCAGAATTATCAATATGACGTCAGGACAAGCACTTGGACCAATGACTGGTGAATTAGCCTATGTTGCAACAAAGGGAACCATATCGGCTTTCACACTTTCTTTATCTGCGGAATTGGCACCATTAGGCATTACCGTTAACGCAATAAATCCAGGTCCTACGGATACAGGTTGGATGACAGATGAGATAAAAACGCATTTAACAGGTAAGTTCTTGTCAGGGAGAGTAGGATTACCTGAAGATGCAGCCCGGTTAGTATCGTTCCTTGCCAGTGAAGAGGCACAATGGATCACAGGACAAATAATTAACTCTGAAGGAGGTTTTTTAAGAGCTTAGATTGTTAAACTAACGGAGGCTTTAGTTTAACAAGGAGAAGGCAGAAACCACTATTTGTTATTCAACAATCGGGCCATATTGTTGAATAACAGATTTATTAAAAATGGCAATATATGTTAATATTAAGGTGAGATTGTGAAGAATTGTACTTAAAACTAACGGAGCAATTTGTTGAGGATAGGTATAAATGTAGAATTAAGAATGGGACAATTAATATTGATATTGGGGTGAAGAAATGAAAAATAAGAAAACTATTTTAATAACTATTTTTAGTGTTATTATTGTCGGAATAGGTGTATATTTTTTAAGTTCTCAAACGACTTATTCTGATTCTGATACACTTTCTTCTGAGGATATATTAGTAGATGTTGATTTTAGTGCAGAAGGAACGACTGTTGAATTGCATAAGGTTGATCCAAACGTAGACGGAAGCTTGGCTCCAATTGAGTTAACAGAAAAAACTCAGCAAGAATTAATAAAGGCTTTTGAAAAATCGAAATTTAAAAATGTCGATTCAAATTCAACAGGTGTCGCAAATGATTACCATATGAAAATGACTCTAAACAGAGGTTATGTGATATATCTGGATATAGATAAAAAAGGGATATCAGTTGAAAATACTAGTGATACTTCATCCAAAAAGTATTTATTTAAAGATGGTAAAGAATTTTTTAGTATTTTAGAGAAAGCAGTTTCGGAATAAGAAAAGTGCTTTCTTCAAGAATAGGGCCAGATTGTTGAGGAAGGACTTTTACAACAAGATAAAGAATTACTAAATAAAATATTTTACAGGGGGGATTATTTGAGTTCTAATCCAAAACTGCCATTAACTCAAAATGAAAAAATAAAACTTAGAAATGCGAAAGTAAAAATAAGTGACGTACATACCCTTAGCATTGACCAGTTAGTTCAAATGTTGAATATTCCTGTTAAAAGAGCGATGATTATAAAAGGTTTAGCTGACTTTCAACATGTCCCTTCTATTGGGTATAAACTAGCAGAAAAGCTAGTGTACAACTTAAACATTTATTCATTAGAAGAAATAAAAACTAAAAATGGTGCCGAGTTATTCGATGAATTAGAGTGTCGTTTAAATGTATGGACAGACAGCTGTGTAGAAGATCAAATTCGTTGTGTTATTCATTATGCGAATGATTCAACTAGTAATAGGCAATGGTTTGATTTCACAAATGAGAGAAAACATTATCGAGAAAAAATGGGCTATCCAGAGACGCGACCTAAAACAGCTTGGTATGAAGGAGGAAAAGATGAAAACAAGACTAGCACATGTCAGAGTGAATGTTAAAAATTTGAATGCAGCAATTGATTGGTATACGACTATATTAGGGTTTAAAGTAGCAGCAACATGGCCACCTGAAAACCCTAACTATGCCCATTTCGAATTAGAATACGGAGCTACATTCGCTATAATGGAAGACATTAATTATCCGTCACACGGCCGCTTTAATTTTAATGTTACAGATGTTGATTCATTATGGCTTGAATTAAAAGACAAAGTACATATAGTCGAGGAGCTAATTTCAACACCTTATGGTACAAAGAAATTTACCATTCTTGATTTAGATGGAAATGAATTAGGTTTCGTTCAAAACTAACTATTATTCAACAATCGGGCGCTTTCCTTGAATAAGGCAAGGATATTTTTCCATTAAATTGTCAAAAAAGGAATATTACTGTACCTCTTGAAACTATTTTTGTATATTACCGTTACTAAAAAGATAAGGATGAATGGAAGGAGGGACTAAATAATGTATAAATATATTATTCAATTTATAATCAGTGGTTTCGTTTTTATATTTTCAACGATAGTAGCATGGTATGAGGGAAGTGGAATTATAGACCATTCTATCCAATGGAAGTATTCGACACCGTTTACTAAATTGTTTGGAGTGTCAATCACGGACGGAAAAGACATTCTAATACTGGATTATTTTGTTTACTCCATAAAATTTCAACCAACATTTCCAATTTTAATGTTACTAAGTGCTGTATACATGACATTATTAATAATCATATATATTTCAAAATTTAATAATAAGTTATCGGATATATTTTTTGTAATTGTGGTAATTACATTGTTATTTTTAAGTGTCTTTTTTATAGGAGCATCAACTACTGGAGGAAAATTCTTTTTTACATTTACTTTAGGCATCGCTATTTTATTTATTGTGGTTAAAGTATTACTCCATAAAAAGAAGATTGAAAATATAACAAATTAATACACATTAATTTAATGTAAACTATACCTTTATTGATAGATTTCAGAAAAAATTCTGTGTAAGTTCAGGCTGTATACAACAAACGGACGTGTTTCTCTAAGAAATGCGCCTTTTTATTTTAGGCTATGATGGTATATTATCTAAATGGATAAAATTACAAATTACCCTTGTAATACGATGTACTATAGTGATACGATGTAATTGTAATAATTAGGAAGAATGAGGTGAGTTTATGGACAAAGAAGTAATGAAGGGCAGTATTGATATTCTGCTTCTCTCACTCTTGAGCAAAGTTGATATGTATGGATATGAAATAGTAAAAACTTTGAAAGAAAATAGTAATAACCTTTATAACATGAGTGAGGGTACTTTGTATCCTGCATTAAAAAGACTTGAGAAAAAAAAATTGCTTCATTCTTATTGGGAAGATTCTGAGAGTGGAGGAAGAAGGAAATATTACAGAATTACGGCAGATGGTAAAAAGGAATTGAGTAAAAAATTGAAAGATTGGTCACAAATCAATCATTTAATAAAGGTTTGTTCGGAGGGGATGACATGGATAAGAGCATCGAAACCTATATTGATCAAATAATAAAGCGTTTGAATTGTGATGAAGAAGAAAAATATGAAATAAGAGATGAAATGAGAGATCATTTATATTTACTTAAAAATGAATTCTTAGAAGAGGGGTTGTCAGAAGAAGAATCCACTCAAAGAGCATTGAAAAGCTTCGGGGAACAAAAACCATTAATAGATGGGTATCGTGAGGTCATATTCCCTTTCTATAGATTATATAAAATGGGCACATGGGTATTATTCGGTGTATATACATTAATTGTTTTGTACTACTTGCTAATAAAGAGAATTATTGTAAGAGTATATGATTATATTATATGGGGAAATAGTGCTCGTAATAATTTTTTCTTTTATCCGAAAGATTCAAATGGTTTCTTTGATATAAAGGTTTGGCAAGAAAATTCTAATCTCGTACCTTTTCGTAATATGATTTATTACTTAAATAGTACAGAAAATTTATACTTACACGACATAATAAATAATACACTCGGAAATATTTTAATTTTCATACCTCTCGGTTTTTTCTTACCAATTATATTTAGAAAATATAATAAGTCTTCAAAAGTAGTTCTCATTTCAATCATAATCAGTCTTTCTTTAGAAATTCTCCAATTTGCTATGCAGCTTGGCCAATTTGATATAGATGATATTATATTAAATGCTATCGGTAGCATGGTAGGCTTTACGATTCTGAAGGTAATTTATAGAATATTGATATTTACCAAAAATAGTGATCTGCGTAGAACTTCGAACTAATAGCCAATGTTACGGTTGCTTTATAATATACGAAAGGGAAATTAAAGTTTGTGTAGAAATTGAAATTTGGTGCTTAAGTTTAACATGCAAATATAATAATTATGACTTGTTATTCAATGTAGTGTAGTGTTTTAATTTAAAATTCTATAATTGAATATAAAGAAAAATCCCTTCTTTCAATATAAAAGTAGGGATTTTTGGCGTTTTAATAGACTTAGGGATTGATAAAAAATAAAGAATCTTACCGAAAAAATACACACCTCAGCTTAATAATAATGGCTCTGTTTCTTCTTTAGATTTATTTAACTCATCCAAGTTAATGCCACAAGCAGCTGCATGGACAACTGGATCATATTTAACATTATTTTTCAGAAGAGAATAGATTAAATTAGCCAGTTTACCACTCAAATGCCCAATTGCATTTTTCTTACTCATTCCTTGTTCTACCTTACGGTCATAATAATCTTTAAATACGGTTGGATGAGTTCTACCATTAGCTAATATTATTAAGGATATCTGATAAAGAACACGCCGAGCATCCCGAACCCCACATTTGTACAGAGTCTAGCACTTTTTTAGTGCAAAAAAATAGACTTGCCAGCCACCCCAAGTCACTCTACTGTTAAAGTGTCGAATTTTACCAGTGGAGGAATGAAAGGATGCTAGCAATGTCTGAAGTTAATTGTATCAAAACATTACGAAATGAAAAAGGCTTATCTATATCAGCAGTGGCAACCGCTATGAAAGTTAATTGGCGTACTGCAAAGAAATACGGAGATGGAGATCAACTGCCTCAAGAAAAAACACATCAGAAGAAAGGCATGATGTATACAGAAAAATGGGGAGAAATTATTATTGATTGGCTAGATGAAGATACAAAAGTGAAGAAAAAATTAAGACGTACAAATAAGAAAATGTTTGAAGATTTAAAAGCCATGGGCTTTAAAGGATCCTATCGAACGGTGTGTGATTTTATTCACGAATGGCGCGCTGCAGAAGACGATGAACAGAGTAAAGGCTTTGAACGACTGAGTCATCCACCAGGCGAGGCTCAATTGGACTTTGGAACAATGGAGGCTGTTCAAGATGGAGAGATTCTAGATGTACATGCGTTAACTATGTCCTTCCCAGCAAGTAATACGGGTTTTGCGGTTCCGATGCCTGGAGAAAATCTAGAATGTTTTTTAAGCGGGTTACAACAACTGTTCCAGCAAGCCGGTGGTGTACCAATTAGTATTCGAATAGATAATTTAACACCAGCGGTGAAAAAAGTAAGAAAAGGCGACAAGGAAGCAGAGTTAACAGATGCCTTTCGGCATTTTCAACAGTACTACGGGTTTAAGGTGCAGGTTTGTAATCCATCAAAAGGTAATGAAAAAGGCCATGTCGAAAGAAAAGTTGGGTATGTCCGCTACAATTTCTTTAGCACACCCCCAGTCATTAAAGATTTTGATGACTTAAGAGAGCAATTAGAACAGCAATTAAAGAAAGACCGGCAACGAGTGCATTATAAAAAAGAAGAACTTATTGAAGATTTATGGCTGGAGGAGCAACAACAATTATTAAAATTACCTGAAGAGCCATATCCGGTGTTTAAGCAGTTTGCGATTGATTTTAACAAATATAATGAATTTAAATTGGATCAGCACTTAATCCATGTACCAAGAGCACGCAATAATGTACAGCTATATTGCATTGTTTATTGGGACTCCTTCAAGGTGATTACGAATGAAGGGGAAATTTTATTATCTGATGCAAGACCGTATATGAAGAAACGACGTTTCATCCCTTGGAAAGATATTTTAAAAGATTGGTTGAAAAAGCCCCGAATTATTGGACATTCCCGTTACACGCCGTATTTACCTGGACGTATACAGGAATATTTAAAAGTCCCTTCTTTGGCATTAAGAAAGCAGCGTATCAATGAATTAATCACGCTTTTGGTCAACCATGATATGAAAGAAATTGATTTGAATTTTTACGAATATCTAGCAAGGAATAGTGAAGAACAGGAACACCCTTACGGTGTAAAATGGACGGATTATGATGCCCTTTCTTCCAATGGAAAGGAGGACACAGCACATGAATGAAGCGATTCATCAATTGTGTAAACAGCTACGGCTCGCATATATAGAGGAAGCCGTAAATGATGTTCCATTTACCACAGCAGAAGAATATATTTACCACCTTTTATTAAAAGAACAGCAGGGTCGAGAGCAAGCCAAAATCGTAAGAAATCTAAAACAGGCGCGATTTGTCGATACAAAAACACTCGAAACATATCAATGGCATAAAGATATTAGCTTCCCAAATCATTTAACTAAGGAAGAATTAGTGCAATTAGAATTCATACGGAGAAATGAGAATTTGATTTTGATTGGAGCGCCTGGTACTGGTAAAACTCATTTAGCATCTGCCCTAGGCAGAAGAGCGTGTGAGCAAGGATACGAAGTCCGTTTTTATCGTGTGTCTCACTTAGTAGAAGAATTAGAACAAGCCTTTAGATTAGGGAAATTAAAGCAATTTCGCAGTAAGCTAGAGAGAGTCGATTTGATGATTTTAGATGAAATGGGTTATCTTCCATTTGGAAAAGAAGGAGCAGAATTACTCTTTCAAATTATTACGGAGTGTTATGAGAGAAAGAGTTTGATTATTACATCAAACCTGGAATTCAGTCAGTGGAATCGTATTTTCTCGGATTCACGTTTAACGGCAGCTCTGGTGGATCGCTTAATTCACCACGCCCATGTAATTTCTTATACAGGACAGAGCTTCCGTTTAACCAATGCATTGTCGAGAAAACAGTGAAAATACCGGGTGGCAATACTCTGTATTTTTCATTGCAATTCTCTGCACTTTTATCTTGCAAAATACATATGCCTTTGTATTGCATTTATTGCACAGTTTAATGTTACAGAAGTTGCTCACAATGAAAGTTCTGGTTATCTCGGTATAGTATTATTTATTCTCTTAATATTATCTACTATTATGTATATTATCGAAAAGGTATTTTCATACGAGTTTAATAGAACAGTATTGATTTATACCCTTATTCCATTTACTGCATTATTGGGAAGTATATATTCATTACTTTTCATTTATTACAGTGTTGGAAATAGTGAAATACACGGATTACCCTTGAACAATCAGTTAAGTTTTTTAAGTTTATTTTTCTTCGCAATTTATACATTAATGTATAATGGTTTCATAACCGATTGGTGGGAAAATATAGAAAATTTCCATTTTAAAGGATTAATGCTAATACTTATTGAAATACCAAACTTTATTTCATGGTGGGTACTAGCCTACGCTACACCTTTAAATTATATTAAGGACATTAGCTCACCAGTACATTTTTGGTTAACATTCACATTTGCATTGAGTCTTGTATCACTTATTACATCTATCCGTTTAATCAAAATCAAAAAACACCCATAACCATTAACGAAATCTTTTTATTCTACATATGGTTATAAAGTTTAAGCTCGACAAAAAACCATCTATTAAAATTTCTATAGCTGGCTATAATTGAGCATTTATACTAAAACAAGAATCAGACTACATAGAGGAAGTTATTAAATATTCAATACAAAAGTAAATATTCAACAATAGGGCGCTTTCCTTGAATAAGGAAAGGGTCTTTCTTCATGAATAGGGCCATATTGTGGAGGAGGGATTAGATATAAATTAATAGCAGTTTAAAGGGAAGATCGTGTTTCATTTTGATAAAATAGTGTTAACATTGGGGAAATTTCCATTCCAAGCCAAAGCTTTAAGGCTTGGATTTTTATTTTTATAAAAAATTAGACTTTCATGCTTTTTAATTCGTCTAATTTATGGAAAGGAGATGCTTATGAACCAACTAGAGGATGAAAGGTTTCGATATCTTATTAATGAACATAATGATTATTTACTTCAGCTAAGCTATCTTTACGTGAAAGATTGGAATACTGCTGAGGATATTGTACAAGAGGTATTTATCAAATACTGGGTTAAATCCGAGCAATTTCAAGGCCAATCAAGTTTGAGAACATACTTAACACGAATGACGATTAATCGAAGTAAAGATTACTTGAAGAGTTGGCGTTACAGGGCACAAACATTAACCAATGTTTTTACAGATAGTAATCGAACCAAAAATCAACTTATTTTGCAAGATGAACAATTGATTGTGGCAGAAGCGGTCTTATCGTTGCCTATAAAGTTTAGAGAAGTCATTATTCTATATTACTTTAATGAACTAACCATACAGAATATCTCCAATATATTAGTTACGTCTGAAAGTACGATTAAGTATCGATTAAAAAAAGCGAAGGAACGATTGAAGGATATTTTATCTACTCAACAATGGGAGGTACTTTTAAATGAATGAAATCAAAAGGCAATTAAAAATGAAAATTGGAGATACAACGCAGCATCAAAGAAATGTGGTACGTAAAATTCAGCAACAAAATCCAGGTTACTCAAAAACGAATAAATCATTATTTCCTACTTTAATAAGTATAGCAGTTTTAGCAGCAACAATTATTTTTGTTTTTTCCATAATTGGTGAAGAAAGTACGTTGAATACAACTACATCAGCTAATCTTCCAGAATCAATTACAATGGTGGATTCTTCAAGTGGTGAAATAGTGGAACTTGATTATAGTGAGTATATTGGATTCTTGAATTACATAATAGAAAATAACTATGGCAAACAAGAAGATGTACTATCAACTTTAAAATATAAACCAATCAATAACGAATTTTCACCATCATACCTTGTAACTTTTGATTGCGGAAAAGCTGTTTGTGCCAGTGCATATATTAGTTTGGTGGATACTACGATCAGTACCTTTGCTCCTTTAGGAGAAGGTAGAGTTACAAGTGAACTCATTTATTCTCCAAATCAAGAGAATGTGATGTTTTTACTTTCGAATAGTGAAAAAACAAAACAACGAATTGTTGTCATTAATCTTGAATCTAGCGGTGAATCTAGAATTCCAACTTTACATCATGAATATTTTAGTTCTTTTAGTTGGCCCATTACAAGCGTCCAATGGATTACTGACGATAAAGTTAAAGTAACATTTGCAGATTTAGAAGAACCGACAGACAAAAGCATAAAAGAATGGGAAGAAAACATAAATAAACCCACTAAAACTATTGAAGTGCCATTACCTAATCGTCATGGTGCAAAATAAATGCTTTAGTTAAATTATAAAATAAATTTTTAAATTGTGTAAAACTGAACAGTTGGTTAATGACTACTTTGAAGTGATTCTGAAGGCTTTAACTTAAAACTAACGGAGTTTACTAATTGAATAATAATATTCAACAATCGGGCGCAATTCTTTAATAAGAATGCTTCTTTTACCATTTAAGAGCCATATTGCATAATAACGCTGAATAACTAATTTGGATATTTATGTTAAAATAAGAATGGTAGTTTGGAATTAAATGGTCAGTTATAATACTTTTATTTGGAGGATTAATATGGATCACACATCGCCAGGAGACATTTTTATTCTTTTCACTTTCTTACCTATAATTTTTTATTTAGTTCTTATTGTTTTGGCTTTTTATTTTGTAATTAAAGTAGTTAAGTTCACGAATGAAAAAACAAAATTAGACAGAGATAGAAACGAAAGACTTACTGAAATTATTAAAATTCTTAATCAAGATAAAAGTAATTAATTAATATAGTTTTGTTCAACAATCGGGCGCGTTTCTTCAATAAGAGGATCGCGTTTTTCAATTATAGAGCCAGGTTGTGGAATAACAATCTTTTAAGGGATGTTAACAACGATGTATTGGGAACTAAATGAAATTAGAAAAGTCTACAATAAAAGGAATTATTTAACTTACCCTCAAAAGTAAAAAAAGGGGTATGTTGTATGACTGCTAACTCAACGATAAAAGGGACAAAGCGAAAAAAGATAGTAAAAATTTCACTGATTATTAGCTTTTTATTTATGGGGGTTATTGTGTATGGAGTTTATTGGGCATTTTTCGATATGAACAGGTTGCCAACTGGAGAATATCTTACGGAAGAAACCTCTCCTGATGGTAAATATACCTTAAAAGCCTATGTATCGAGTCCAAGCTTAAGTGCAGATGCTGTAAGAGGTGAAATAGTATTTAATGAGCGTAATGGTAAAACAAAAAATATCTACTGGAATTATCGAGAATCAACAGCCAAAATTGAGTGGTTAAATAATAATACAGTTGTAATTAATGGGTATACTCTTGAAGTTCCTAATGAAAAATTCGATTTTCGTAGACAATAATTTAGTTTTTTCAGTTTTTTATGCAAAGATATAAATAGGGGCTACGATAATACTTTTCAAGATTATGCAGAGTGTGATATCTAAATAAAAACCTGTATATTAAATTGAAAAAACGATATTCAACAATCGGGCGCGTTTCCAGAAAATAGTTCTGCGATTTTTATAGAAAGAGGAAGGAAAAGAAGGTGGTTTGGAGAATTGCTTGAGGAATTATGTATGATTAATTATACTATTGGAACTTGGTAATATGTGTAAACGTCCCATCTGATAAGGAGCTGAGTTGCTGAAATGACGAAAAAGATTAACATTTGGGCATTTACCTTTTCAATAATCAGTCTTTTTCTGTTTATTTTAGATGATTTTTGGGGACCAATAGCTTCCTCGATTTTGCGGATGGACTCTTTACATTTGCTCTTATATTTTACATTGATAATCTTCTTTGTAGGAATGATAGGTTTTGCGGGTGTTGAGGATTGGAAAGGGATGGTAAGGAGTATAGCTACTGTAATACTTACATTGGGATTATTAACGTTTTTAATAATCGTTATTTTTTTTGGAATGTTATTAAGCTAAACCAACTAAAAATAACTTAACATTATTCCATTATAGGGCGCAATTCTTAAATAGGAGTTGTGCTTTTTTGTTCCAATAATATATTTGGTAATAATTGGATTGATTTTGAAGCAAGTAAGAAATTCAACCGTATAATAATTACTAATTACTTGAGGGTGGTGTCGGATGTGTTCGAAGTAGCGTTAATAGTTTTATTGCTTATACCTTATGGGATAATAATTTGGTCTTATTTCAAGCCGAAAGAAAGTTTATTATTGGGAAGACGTAGGTTATACAAAAATGAGCCTGAAATACCTGAAGATGTAATTCGAAACCAAAAAGCAAAATCCTTAATCACCATTATCGTCTATCCTATAATTGTTATTATAATTTTTGTTTATAGTTACAGTTAATAAAAATTAAAATCCTTTATACAAACAGTCGGGCGCATTTCTTGAAAAGGAATGCTTCTTTTTTTTTTGAAGGACAAAATTAATCTAGCAGTTAAAAACAAGGATTTGTTACTCATTTTATTGAATATTAAAAGAAAAAGTTTATTTGAAGGTTGTGTACAAGGTGGAATGTTTAGGTTGTAAGTTAGCCAATAAATTGGAACCAGTTAATGTTGTATTTGAAGACAGTTATGTCTGTTGTTTCTTGGACCATGACCCCTATAACGAAGGTCATGTGTTAATACTACCTAAAAAACATATAAGATATTTTGATGAACTTGATGAAAAGACAGCCCTTTCAGTAATGAAGGCTGCAAAGATTCTCTCAAAAGTAGTTAAAGGAGTGTTTAAACCGGATGGTATTACAGTGTGTCAATATGGAGGTAGTTTTGACGAGTTAACTCACTTTCATCTGCACGTAGTTCCTAGATACAAAGGGCAAAATTTTGCAGACTTTTACGCAGAAGAAGTTGAACATAAATTAGATGAAGGTAGTTTATTAAGTACCAAGAGAAAAATCATAGAAGCTATACATAAACTATAGAAAGTATCTGATATATCGAACTGGACCATCTTCAACATTCGGGCGCTATTCGGTAGTGACCCCTTAAAGTTAGAGTTATTATTATGCAGCTAAT
>NZ_JPVO01000046.1 GCF_000772955.1 Ureibacillus sinduriensis BLB-1 = JCM 15800
ATAACGCCTTCTGCGTTAGATCGCTGGATTAAAAACCATCAGGACACAGGAGCATTCACTGCACAAGAGAACCGTACTGAAGAAGAAAATGAGCTAATAAAATTACGCAAAGAAAACCAACGTTTAATGATGGAGAACGACATTTTAAAGCAAGCAGCGCTGATCATGGGACGAAAATAGATGTGATTCGAAATAACGTTCACAAATATTCAATATCAGCAATGTGTAAAGTCCTCAACATCGCCAAAAGTACCTACTACTATCACGCCAATCGGCGTGAAAAAGAAGCACATGACAAAGAAGAAGTTGAGCTTTCCAACGACATTCAACGACTCTTTAAAGAAAGTCGTAGCAACTATGGTACTCGTAAACTTAAAGTAGAATTAGAGAAAAAGAAAAAGATTGTTTCCCGTCGTAGAATTGGTCGGATTATGAAACAATTAGGGCTGGTATCTAAGTATACCGTGGCACAATATAAGCCGTATAAACAAACCTGTAATGAAGCACTAATCAAAAATGAATTACATCGTCAGTTTAAACAAGAGGAACAATTAGCAGTAGTTGTAAGTGATTTAACATACGTCCGTGTTGAGAAAAAATGGCACTATGTATGCTTATTTGTCGACCTTTTCAACCGAGAAATTATCGGTCACAGTGCCGGTCCAAATAAAACGGCAGCCCTTGTCTATCAGGCATTAGCGAGCATTAAAGGGGATTTACATAACATCAAGATGTTCCACACAGACCGTGGAAAAGAGTTTGATAATAAACTAATTTCAGAGGCTTTAGAAACATTTGGAATTCAGCGATCATTAAGTATGAAGGGCTGTCCCTATGATAACGCAGTGGCCGAAGCGATGTTTAAAGTATTTAAAACCGAATTCGCAAACGGAGCGCACTTCGCTTCTCTTGAACAGCTCGCTCTAGAACTTAATGATTATGTGCATTGGTTCAATAACATTCGAATTCACGGAACACTAGGCTATTTAACGCCAGTGGAATTCAAGAACAGGTCCTTATAAAAATTGTCCAGTTTAGTGTTGACATTCCAGGGTCTGCTATTGGACAATTTACTTCCTGTTCCTCTCTTTTTTGTCCATGAAGGGTCTGCTATTGGACAATTTACTTCCTGTTCCTCTCTTTTTTGTCCATGAGGGGTCTGCTATTGCAATTTACTTCCTGTTCCTCTCTTTTTTGTCCATGAGGGGTCTTCTAATGGACATTCATCTCCCTGTTCCTCTCTTTTTTGTCCATAAGAGATCTCCGAGGAAGCATCTACCTAAAAAGCGATTGCTCTAATTTAGCAACCGCGCTCGGGATTATTAATTACTAATATACCGGTAAATAGATTTGAACCTCTTCCTCTCCATCATCCATAGGGTGGTATGTTTCCACAATGTAGGACTCCAAGTTTCTTGTATACCCCTGCACGTTCGCCCAATTTATCAAATTTGTATGGATGCTGCCGATTGTTGAAATTTTGCCTCTAGCCGTGGCATATTGTTGATCTATGTCAATAAACTCCATCCCTGCAGGTACGGTTTTTAAGAAATCCCTAACAATTAACCCTACAATATAGTGCCCCTGCCGATGACCTACATCCCGTTTCGGTTCATATAATGCAATTTCTATACCTAAATGGTTCCCGATTTCATGAGTCCGGCTCAATAGCTGTTGTGCGAGAGCCGGCACCTCCACTCCATGGTTCTCAAAGTATCCTCTACCTTTTAAGCCAACCACTTTAAACTTCTTCCTGCCAATTTGGAAATCCACCATACTCCTCTTCCTCCTCCCCCTATTTACATTAGAGTTTCTCTCAGAATCTATAAAATCCTTCTTTCATAAAAAAGAGGCGATTGCATCTCTTGTGCAGTCGCCTTTTCCGAAAATTAATTTTTAAGGAATCTAACTCTCTTTTAGAAGTTTTCTTTAAGCATTTCAGGGATTTTCTCGAAAGGTACCGGCTTACCGAAGAGGTAGCCCTGGATATAGTGACATCCCAGCTCTTGCAAATAAAGCAATTGATGCTTCTCTTCCACACCTTCAGCGATGATCCCTTTTTCCAAGCTATCCGCCATCGAAATAATTGTACGTACAATTGTCTCTTGATATAAACCATGGATATTTTGTATGAAAGATTGATCGATTTTAAGTGTATTGATTGGAAGTATCCCAAGATAACTTAGAGAGGAATAACCTGTTCCAAAATCATCGAGAAATACGCCGATACCAAGTTTTTGCAATTGATTCAACTTATCGATTACGTCCTCTACATCTTTCATCATGATGCTTTCCGTCAATTCTATCTTGAGATATTTTGGATTAAAATTCGTCTCCTTCAAGATAGTAGTAAGTTTTTCCACAAATTGCCCATTATCAAATTGCTTTGTTGATACATTGATCGATAGATACGGAGAAAAGCCAGCCTTATATAATTCGTTAAATTTGAAGCATGCCGTGCGGATAACCCACTCCCCCAACGGAATGATCAGCCCTGATTCCTCTGCTATAGGAATAAACTCTGCAGGGGACAGTATTCCCAATACGGGGTCATTCCAGCGTAAAAGTGCTTCAAAGCCGACAATCTTTTCACTTCGCGCATCCACAATCGGTTGATAGTTTAGAGTTAACGAATCAATGTCTTTTATCGCCTGCCTCAGAGCCTGCAGTATATCAAGTTTTCTGACGATGCCTTCGGAGAATTCGGGTTGGTATAATTTATAAGTATTTTTCCCTTCTCTTTTCGCTACGTATAAAGCCTGGTCGGCAAAGTTGATCAACTTCTCGCCATCCCTTGTATGATCCGGGAAGATGCTGACCCCGATGCTTGCCGTGAGCACATAGCTTCTTTGACCAAGAAGGATGGGTTGGACAATGTCGTCAATTAGTCCCTGCGCTTTCTCTTCGACTTCCACCAATTGATTGATATCTTTCAGCAGGATGATAAATTCATCCCCACCCACTCTTGAAACAATCCCATCTTTTCCAACAAACGTTCTCAACCGTTCTGCTATTACGCGCAAAACTTTGTCACCGATAATATGTCCTAGCGTATCATTAATCCATTTAAATTGGTCCAAATCAAAGTACAGAACGGCCATTCTAGTATTTGTCACACGGGCATTTAAAATGGACTCATTCAAAAGCTGTTCAAATCGCCTGCGGTTCGGCAATTGTGTTAGCTCATCATTGAATGCCATAAATTCAAGTTGCTCCTCGGCAATACGTCTCTGGTGAATGTCTGCCACAACTCCATTCAGCCTGATAATATCACCTGCTTCATTAAAAATCGGCGTTGTAAAATTTGATACCCATTTAATATTTTGATTAGCATCGATAATGCGGTATTCGAGATTAAGAGACTTCCCTTCAGCTAATTTTGGCTGCATCTCTTTTACATAATCGATGTCATCCGGATGAATCAATTCCATCCATAGATGGGGGTTCTTTTTAAACTCATCCTGTGTGTAACCATATATCTTTTTGCAGGCAGTGGAAATCTGAAAAACGTTCTCTTGTCCAAAGTTGCTCGACCATACACAAACATCGATGTTATTGAACACACTCTCCAATTCGTTCTTCGTTCTCTCCAATTCTCTTTGCATCTGGTTCTTTTCGGTCATATCTTTCACGATACCTGCAATACCCAATGTTTTATTATCCACAATAATAGGTACCGAGGTTCCATACAACTCGATGATTTTGCCTGTTTTATGTTTTATGGAAACATCGAAGCTTTTTCTCGTTCCATTTAATAAAACATCTTGGAACGTTGCAAGCATCATTTCTCTATGTTCTTCCGCCACGATTTCCGCAAAGTGAAATTTGGAGATCTCCTCGCCGGTATATCCAGCCAAGTCTACTGCCATTTTGTTGATGACAATAAACTTCCCATTCTTATCCAATGCATAACACGGATCGGGATTCGATTCAAAGAGAGATCTGTATATTGCAAATAATGTGTTTGAATCATCATCGATGCGATGCATATGTACTCCTCACTTCATGAATTATAGTATTAAAAGGATATATCAGATTTTATAGATATTCAATTCCTATTATTAATTCCTGCCTTTAACGCCTATGAATCCCAGTAATTAAATCAATCTTATATGCCCATTTACAATATCGGATTGTTGTTGATAGCTGCCCTTTGGAAAAATAAACGTCCAGGGCATGCTTGTTTTGTGTGGAATCGACAGTGCCGGTAGAGTGAATGTTTCTTCTGCAATAACTTCACCTTGTATGCTATAAAGTAATCTTGTATTTTGAAAACTCAATGATTCATTCGTAAAATTATGGACCAATACAGTTACAAGCAATGCTTCCTCATGGTTATTAGCTTCTCTTATCGGTGTGAAAACAATATCGGATTGATCATGGCGTTTCGTTTCATCAAAAATTCTTTTAATTTCAAGTCGGTCTTCGGCAGCCAATGCCTTGTCCCAAGATGCTTCGAATTGTAATTGCTGCATAATTTAATCACCTCTAAATGCTTAAGATTATCATAAAGGATTGAAGAGTGTGGATTGTTAACTTTATCGTGAATGTCGTTCGTTCTATCCGTACTGGAGCAATTCCTTCTTTATAGACAGTGTAAACTCTATGGATTAAGATGAATAGGAAAAATACTTCTTACATATAGATGGACAAGTGAAGTTTTGACACGGATGAAGGAAAGGAGCTGTTAAACATGACGGTATCTTTTTTAGAAAATGTAAAGGAAGTTGCTTCTTTAGTAATCCTTCTATCTTGCGTGATTTATCGAAGGCAGCTGAAGCTAACGAAGTGGAGAAGAAAACTCTCTAAAGGCGAGATGGCTATGTACGTGATCACTTCCATTGTCATTCCCGTATATGCAATCACCTATTTACTGCTTCTATTAGGTGTTGAGTAAGTCTTGGGTCCTATTCCACCGGGAGAAGATGTTCTTCAATGAACTCTATACTCTTTGGACTTATTGCATATGTTAAAATTTGCCTCTTAATATTAGGATATAGAGAGATTCCCGCCAATTCGGCAAGCTGGATCCACTTAACACCAACTTGTTTCGGGTCTGGATTTTTTGGAAGCATTGGAGTCGTTCCGTTTTTAATTTTACAATCGAAAATCAATTGCAAGGAGGGCGTTTCCCCAAATTTATTGGCGCTCATTTGAGGCACGTATTCATAGACTAAAGCTAGAGGTCCAACTTCCACATCTATTGATGCTTCCTCTTTGGCTTCACGTTTGACTGCCTCCACCACAGATTCGTTCGGCTCTACCCCACCTGCTGGCAAGTTGTAGTGCACTCCTTTTTCATCTTCAAATTCTACCAACAAAATACTGTCATTTTCTATAATTAGTGCACAGGCCCTAACTCTAATCAGAAAAGTCATTCAGGATCCCACCTTCTTTTTATTAATTACATTTTACTCCAATCTTTAATATAACAGTTATAATCAAAATTAAAAAACACTCCCGCCTTAATTAAAGCGGGAATGATAACTACTTATGCTGTGAAGTTGCCGTCATAGCTTAACATAATGGCTGATTTGACGCCTTCGATGCCGGATATATTGTTAATAAAGCTCATATCATTTTCTTTAACACGGATTTCATAGGTTACTTCAAAGTCATTTCCTGGCATAACGGATTTTGACTTGATGCAGTGTTTTTTGACATGTCCGGAAATGATATGTTCCATTGATTTCTCAATGGATGTTTCATTATAGCGAACGACCAATAGGAATGGGTTTTCTACTTTTATGCGGTTCCCGAATAGAATTAATACAAGGCCGATAAGTACGGAACCAATAATCACGAGCGGGATGAATCCTGCTCCGCATAATATGCCTGCAACGATTGCCCAAAAAAGATACACGATATCCATCGGGTCTTTGATTGGTGTTCTGAAACGCACAATCGATAATGCTCCTACCATCCCTAAAGACAACATAACATTAGACGAAATCCCGATAATAATTAAAGCGGTGGTCATCGACATGACGATTAAAGAAATATTGAATGTATGGGAGTAAATAACACCCGAGAAAGTTTTCTTATAAACATAATAAATAAATATCCCTATTAAAAAGGCCGCTATTAAGCCTATCGCTGAATCAATAATCGAGAAGCTACTTGTTTTTTCTAGTATACTTGATTTGAATATATCATCAAAATTTACAATTTCCATTTAATTTCCCTCCATTTTCTCCATTAACCTACCCAAACATCCGGCTGATTTGATATTTGGAATAGGTCCCTTTTTTCCGATTGCCAAGCTGCAGCAAATACTTTATGACATCCGGAATGAACTCGTCATATTTTACTTCTAAAATAACAACTTCCGGATTTGTTTCAACCATGGCCAGATGTGGATTCAACAAATCATTATTACGAAAGCTCGTTTTGATATTGCTGTCGAATGTTACCCGGACATTGCCTTGGTCATATATAAAAACTTCCCTTTCATAATCCACAACCGTTACTGGCTTGACTTGAAACATGTTCATCTGGACGTAAAGATCTTGAATAAGCGTTCTTGGGTCACTTTCCATCCAGGTGATGTCCCCGAATCTTATCTTTTCAAATTCCTCTGCTGTCATCGAACATTTTTGTTTATATGTCAAATTATTTCGCTTACTCTTTTTCTCCAAGTTTAGGAAGTCCATATTGTAGTCATAGAGCCTTACGCGAAACTTATCGCGATGATAAAAACCTTCTTTTTTTTCGGTTAGTACTTTATTGTCGAAGTTATCGAAGTACACACTACGAATCAAATACTTGCCATCCTTCTTGGCGTGGGGATCCACCTTCATGTAATGCTTTAATTTGTTTCTCAAAAGATAGCAATCCATCTTGGTAATCTCATGTTTTAGTTCCGTCCGCCCCATTACTCCATTTAAGCGTCTTGCCTCCATCTGCGTTTCTCCTTTTCTCTGCTTTCTCTTATGAATCACATTATTGAGGACAAACCTTAAACAAACCTTAAAAGGAAATTAGATTAAATTCTGTTCTGGGTTTTGTTTAAACAGACATGGTTAACTCTAATGGGGATACCTTACTTCCACGGCTCGTTTGCTTGTTGTCATTGAACTGGCGTCTTTTGGATCGCTTATTCTTTCAATGGTTGTCTCTTTGCTCGGTGTTCTATTGGACAACTTTTCCCCAACTCACCAATAGTTGTCTTTTAGCTCGCTTCTATTGGACAACTTTTCCCCCATTCACCAATAGTTGTCTTTTAGCTCAGTTCTATTGGACACTTTTTCCACCATTCACCAATAGTTGTCTTTTAGCTCGATTCTATTGGACAACTTTTCCCCCATTCACCAATAGTTGTCCCATAGCTCGATTCTATTGGACACTTTTTCTCCCAATCACCAATAGTTGTCTTTTAGCCCGCTTCTATCGGACAACTTTTCGCCCATTTTTCAATAGTTGTCCCATAGCTCCCTTCTATTGGACAACTTTTCCCCCATTCACCAATAGTTGTCCCATAGCTCGATTCTATTGGACACTTTTTCCCCCAATCACCAATAGTTGTCCCATAGCTCGCTTCTATCGGACAACTTTTCGCCCATTCTTCATTAGTTGTCTCTTAACTTGCCTCTTTGGGACAAAATCTTTACAGAAAATCGTATAAAAAAAGAGATTGCATTTCTGCAATCCCCTACTTAGGAAGTTTGATGATAAAAGTCGTTCCCTTTTGTTGATGTTTCATGACTTTTATGGAGCCTCTGTGTTTCTCGACTATCCATTGGGCGATGGATAGCCCCAAACCAACCCCGCCTGTTTCTCTTGATCGTGCTCGGTCTTCACGGTAGAAACGCTCAAAAATATGCTGTATATTCTCTTCTTTTATCCCTATTCCCGTATCACTCATCTCTATTACTACACGCTGATCCTCAACATAAGTTTTCACGCCGATGCTGTCATTTTCCCCTGTGTATTTCAAAGCATTATCAAGCAAAATGACGAATAACTGATGCAGGCGGGTTTCATCGACATTGATTGAAATCGGGCATTTTAAGTTAAGCCAAAAATGCTTCTGCTGTGACTCGGCAATTTCCTGATAGGGAGCACAAACCTTCTGAACAAAAGCATCAAACTCAACAGGTTTTATATTAAGTTCGGTCTCTGCTGAGTCTGCTCTTGCTAAAGTTAACAGATCCGATGTTAGCTTTGATAAACGGCGTGTTTCAGAAAGACTCAAAGCAATATTTTCAAATTTATCTGCTATTCTTTCTTGCGGCGTTCTAAGCAGCAGCTCTAATTTATTTTGTATAATGGTTAATGGCGTTCTTAGTTCATGTGAAGCATTTTCCACAAACTCCGCCTGCTTATTCCACGATGAAATAATTGGTTTCATCATCTTTCTAGATAATAGGAAACTTGCTGAAATCGAAAGAATAATGAAAATTACTGAACAAATTGTCACCAGTTTCATAAAATTGGAAATAATCGTTTGTTCCGCATCCACATTGATCAAAAGCTGAATATAGGCAATGTCATCCTGTTCGTTTGCATCTTCAAAAAGAAGGTACCTGAAATGGTACATATCGTCAATTGCCATCATCTTGATTTCGTCTATCTTGGTTTTATCGAGCTGATAATCTGTGAGATAATTTTCATAAAATAAAGATCCGATTTCTCCCTTATTCAAAATATTGCCAGTACGGTCCCATTGAATCACCACAATCCTCGGGTTCGGGTTGTCTCTTTTTTTATCCATCGGAGAAGGGTCCTGGTTTCCTTTTCCAGGCATCGGTCTTATTTCATCCCCCTCCAAACCATTCAAATCGTCAGTAAGTCGCTCTTTAAACAATTGCAGCTCCTCATCTGCATGGGAGTACAAAGTTCTTTGAACCTGACCGAAAATGATGAAGCTAAAAATTGCAAAAATGACTGTAAATGCAAGCAGATTCAGTAGCATGAACCTAAGCTGCTGCTTCCTGAATATTGTCTTGTTAAACATTCTAATCACCACTATCCGCAAGCATATATCCTAATCCACGGTACGTTTTGATGAATTGGTCATAGCCATGTTTTTTTAAGTTTTTGCGCAGATTGCTTGCATACACTTCTACTACTGTCATCGAAGTATCGGATTCAAATCCCCAAATCCGATCGAAAATTTGCTCTTTTGTTAATATGGCATTTTTATTATTGATCAAGTACTCTAAAAGGTCGAATTGCTTGCCATTAAGTTTAAGTAGCTCTCCATCAAGTTCAGCGGTCTTATTCTTAATATTCAATTTGAGGTCCTTAAAGGTAATCACATTCTCCTTCAATAAGTTGCCCAATCTTCTCACCATCGCCTCCAGCCTGAGCAACAGCTCTTCCCTATGGAACGGCTTGACGAGATAATCGTCCGCCCCCACCTTGAACCCCTGAATTTTGTCATCTATGCCATCCTTTGCAGTCAGCATAATGACAGGAGTCGTTATGTTTTGCTTTCGCAGGTTTGACAATACCTCGTATCCGTTCATCGAAGGCAGCATGATATCTAGAATAATGACGTCAAATATATTCTGTTCTGCTAGAAACAGCCCCTCTTCTCCATCGAACGCTTGCTCCGCCTCGAACATCTCTTTAGTCGTTTCACATATGGAATCAGAGAGATATTTGTCATCTTCAATAATCAATAGCTTCATCTACCTGCTCCCTCATTTCTCTGTTCATTTTCTACGTTTGATTATAGGACCAATTTCCAGAATTGCAAATTTAATTTTTTAAGGTTGGTTTAAGGTTGACCCTCAATAATAGCCTCAGATGCTATGACAGATTATTAATCGACATATGAAAAGGAGTCAATTTTAATGAAAAATAGTAAACCTAAGTTTATAAAAATCGCAACACCTCTTGTAATGTGTAGTGCGTTATTAATTGCATGCAGTGATACTACAGAAGAGAATTCTTCAACTAGTAAACCAGCAATTGCTGAAGCAGAGAGTTTGAGTACCATTGGCAACCAGGAAGTAGCTAGTGTGATTAAAGATAAAGTAACATATTCCGATGAGGATTATTATACCGATTGGGACAATGCCACTTCCATCAAGCTTGAAGGCGACAGTGCAAGTTTTGACGGGAACGGTGGCGTTACCATTGATGGCAGTACCATCACCATTCGAACATCCGGTGTATATGAAATTAGCGGGAAGTTGAATGACGGGCAAATTATTGTAAATGCCGAGGATGAAGGAACGGTTCGGCTGATTTTGAACGGAGTGGAAATCATTTCATCAACCTCCTCCCCCATTTATGTAGAAAAAGCGAAAAAAACAGTTGTCTCATTGGAAGAAGGAACAACTAATAGTTTAAGCGATGGTGAAAATTACGTCTATGAAAACTCAGAAGACGATGAACCAAACGCCGCACTTTTCAGTAAAGATGATTTGACGATAAACGGTGATGGCATATTAGTCGTGAATGGCAATTACAACAATGGGATTGCCTCTAAAGATGATTTAAGAATTACTAGTGGGACTATCCAAATCGACGCAAAAGATGATGGGTTGATGGGACGCGACCTCGTTGCCGTTCAAGATGGGAAGATAACGATTACAGCAGGAGGAGACGGAATCAAATCAACAAATGACAAAGATACTTCAAAAGCAATCATTGCTATTGAAGGTGGGAGCTTTGATATAAAATCGGCAAATGATGGAATTCAAGCAGAGACTTCCCTCCTGATTGCTGATGGCGATTTTACGATTACATCCGGTAATGGTAGTCCCGAAACGATTGAAACAAATGAAAATAATCAGATGCCTGGCATGCCTGGTGAAATGAACAATCCTGCAGCTACAACTAGCGCAAGTACGGAGATGGATACCGAAAGTACGAAAGGTATAAAAGCAGCTGGTGAAATAGCTATTGGTGGTGGTACCTTTACGATTGATTCCTTGGATGATGCGGTTCACAGTAATAATTCGATTACCATCACTGGCGGAGAGTTGGAAATAGATACAGGAGATGATGGAATCCATGCTGATACTTCCATTCTAGTTAAGGGTGGTCATATCAATGTGACAAAGAGTTACGAAGGCGTGGAAAGTAAAACCATTACTATCGCTGATGGAGAAATACATGTTAATGCTTCTGATGACGGTATTAACATTGGTGGTGGCGCAGATGCTTCCGGCCGTGACTTTTCATCAACAGAAAGTACGGAAGAGAATGTCCTTTCCATTATCGGCGGCTATGTCTATGTGAACGCAATGGGAGACGGCCTTGATTCCAATGGTTCGATTGTTATGAAAGACGGAACAGTAATCATAAACGGTCCAGCCAACAACAACAACGCTTCCTTGGACTATGATCAAAGTTTTAATATTGATGGAGGCTTACTTATTGCTACTGGTAGTGCAGGTATGGCAATGGCCACTTCTGAAGACTCTGCCCAAAGCACAGTTATGATGACGTATACTGAAACCCAAGCAGCTGGAACGGTACTTCAGCTCGAAGATAGCAACGGAGATGCTCTACTGACTTTTGCACCTGGGAAAGATTTTCAATCGGTGGTAATCAGTTCACCACAATTAGCGGAAAATGACGCTTATACACTTCACTGGGGCGGTACAGCAACAGGAGATGAAAACGACGGATTGTATACAAAGGCAAAGTATCAAGGTGCCACAAATAAAGTCGAGTTTACGATTTCGGATACTGTGACATGGCTAAATGAATCGGGCGTTACCGAGCAGGCTACCACACATCATGGTACGGGTGGTCCTGGCGGTATAGGCGGAAATCCAGGCGGAGGCCGTGGCGATATGTTCGCGGATTTGGATGAAGCAACGAAAGAAAAAGCCCAAAGCATCATAGAACAACAGCGAAACGGCACGATTACACAGGAAGAAGCCCAAGCACAACTAGCTGAACTCGGAATTGAACTTCCAACCGGAGGACAAATGAAAGAACCAGTTCAGCCAGAATAAAAATAACGGTTAGTAATAGTTTGGACGTACCCAAGTTACGAAAATAATTCATTTGAGTGCTTGGGTATGCCTTTACTGATTCAAGATCCAACCTCTTTTATCCTAAAATACTCCAATACTCCTTCTTTATCCTAAACAATTTCCCTTTTCCTCCTAGTTTCCCTTAAGCTGGTCTGCGGGAGGATTTCTCCAAAAGCATATAATCATATGTTTTTACTACTGGGATTGAATGTTTATCAGCAAATATATTTAATTCTGCACATACATGTACAGGTTCAAAATTAATGATGCGTATATTGAACCCTTTTTTCACCTTTATAATTGCGCCCTTATTGCTCCATCCGGATCGCACAAATTGTACCCGTTTAATTTCATCGGGGTTGATTATTCTTTTATAAATCACTATTGAATAGAACAGAATTTCATAAGTGAGCGTTTTGTCTTCGATGTAGAATTTGAACCTTAAAAAAGAGAGTAAAATGATTGCCGCCAACAAGGCGATCCGTAATACCAATGTTTCCACTTCTAGTCCATTGAATGTAACCGATGTGTTAATTACCATAATAGTCGTTAGAATAATAATAGGTCCACTACGTACCGAGGCTGTGTAATTGTATTTCGTACGGTTATTAACTCTTTGCCCTATGTCTTGGACACTGACGAGAATCATTGCACTTATTAGGATAAATACTGCCATTACGTAGATGTATTCCCAATCGATGGCTTCATTGAACAAAAAGCTAAATAATAGAAACAATCCTATTAATGGTAGTAATAAACCGAGAGAGATAGTTAAAAATTGTCTGATCACCAAATCCCTTCTTCCCCGTTCGTTATTGATATTCTCCCAAACAACACCCAGATGTTTCCATATTTTATATTCTAACATATATTTTTTCAGTTCATGAAACATTATGTCATTGGGCATAATAAACATCAGTTGATTAAAATCGAAGGAGTAGTGACACGATGCCCAGAAAGCCAGCTCAGACTAACGAAGAAGCTGAAAATGAAAAAATAGATGAGGAGCCAAATAATCCGCAAAGTGAAATCGATAAACTTTCACGTATGTTAGCTGCTGTACTTGATTATTTGGCCGATGAAGAAAATGAAGAAATCGATATTGAATATCTTTTCGATAAAACCGAAGGCCTGCGTGAGTGGCGCAAGCAATATCAAGAAAAAAACAGGAAGCTCATTGAGGAGGAAATCAAAAAATCCCTTGCTGATTTGACCTTTGACGAACTTCAAAGAATACGTGAACAGATTAAAGAAAAATAGGCAAATCCAAAAATTAATTTCCTGAGACACCTAGATTCTTTAATACACTTTGTTTTAGATGGTTATATTGTTTTTCATTGGTATCCAAATAAGCTTCTTGTCGATTTGAAGGGATATCTTTATAATCGATCGGTTCTTCAAACTGGGAAGATGTGAAATCATATCGCTTCCCATCAATAAGATTATAAAAGTGCCATCCGTCAGGTAATTCCGTTTTTAAAATCTCCCCACCCAATAAATCGTTTACCACCAATGTTGCGACACCACAATGGCCTTTTGCGGGGTTTTCCAAGCTCCATTTGGAACTCGATTCCACGGACCATGATTTAGATAATGCATTCATTATTCTTTCAATCTGTATATGATCATTAATCACTTTAGTCTTCACTCTCTTTCAAAGATTATTGGAGGATTTAAAACTTCATAACTTGAATGAGGACGTATTCACCCGTCCACATTTGGGTGGTTGCAATTAACCTTTCCCCGTCTTTTTCAAAGAACAAGCCAGAACCATCTTTTTCTTTAAAGCTCCACCCTTTAGCTGCCACCAACTGTTTGACTTTATCATCAGCACTTTCGATACCTTTGTCATCAACTCTAGTGAGGTACCATAAAAATTCGCCATCATCTTCAATTTGAGTAAGTTTACTATCCGAATCATTTAAGCTATCAATAGCTTCTTTGGCTGAAAGGCCTTCTACTGGAAGCGGTGGGTAGTATAATTTATTTACATATACAACTGCTGCAAAAATAGCTATTAAGACACAAAAAATCATTGCCAGCTTCTTCACATAAATTAACTCCTTCCAACGAAAGTATTTTTTAAGATAGTTAACCTATTGTATCAGTTACCAAGTTTCATTTTGCCGTTGAAATCATTTTGGAAATACCCCTTAAAAATAACTGCCCAAAAATATACACTATCGCAATTAATATTATAGCCACATTCCGTCCAAATGGTTTAAACCAAGACCCATCATCTTCAATAAAGAAATGGCCTAACGCAAGTGAGAAGAACGTCATCAAAATGCTTGCTGGAAAGAACAATGATAACTTAACCTTCCGCATTTGCAGTCCCACAACAATCATCACAAAGATAAAAGCAGGAGCTAAAAGAAAAGGCTCTTGCCTGGCTAGATGGCTATTAAATTCATACAAATGAAACAAAAACGGGATTGGAAGTAATGACAAAACAAGGTGAATAGCTTTCAAAAATACATCTCCTTTCCGCGGAACCTCTCCAATGAAATGCAGAAATTTTTTCTTTTATTTTTATGAGTTTAATTCGTCCAGACGTTTCATTGCTTCTTCTTTTTCAAATGAACTAAACCGGCGGTAGTTGCTTTCATCCAATATTCGATAGTGATGACTGATGACATTTTGCTGCAAACGGAAATTACCCCGTTCTTTGATTTCCTTCCACCAAAACATCCCACCCATCGTTTTATCCTTTGGCGCATCTTCGCTGTTATTTGCAATTAAGCGGATGAGATAGACTGGCTTATCACCAATGACCGATAACAATAATTCACTGTCATTAAATAGGGCACAAAATGCGATTACAGTCGTCCAATTGGCATTTGTTCGCCCTTTTTCAATTTGAACAAGTGTCTTTTTTGAAATACCCAGCATTTCTGCCATTTTGTCTTGCGAGAAACCTTGTTCCGTTCGTACAAGTTTCATTTTTCCGGATATCAGTTGTATAAATTGATCTCTTTCCACATCGCAACACCCCCTTAATAGTGTAATATTACACTATTTGTAACTTTCCCAACAACTTCAAAGTTAATAAAAATGTCCAGAAATTAAAAAAAGACATAACATCAACTTAAGTGTTATGTCCCTTCTATAGCTTTACCGCACCTATGAAATGCCTTTTCCTCCCAATGCCTTAAGGGTAGAGATTCTTTCCATCCCTGTAATGATGGGTTTTGCAAGTTGAATTAGTGTTTTTGTTGCTTCAAGGGTCAACGATGCTTGATGTGCCTCTTCATTACTCCATACTTCATAGACGTAAACCGATTCTGGCTCATTTTCGGAGATATTCACAAGATAGATTTCACATTCCTCCAAGTCAGTCATTGACTTTGCAGCTTCCAGCAAAATCTCCACCATTTTCTCCCGTTCACCTGTTTGTACTGTAAACTTGCCAAATAGACTAAATTTGCTCATTGCTTCCTCCCAATTTTGGCTTACGATTATTGTTTCTATATATATGCTGCATTAACCTTTTATTAAAATAAAAAATGAGGAAATCATCCAAAAAAGGATGCCCCCCTTTCTACGATAAAACTATTTAATCTAAACTTGCAAATTTCGCTAAATCATTTCGATTTCCTATTGCTACTAAAATATCTCCCATTTGTAGCAACTCTTCAGGGGAAGGCGAAATTATGATTTCGTCATTTCTTAGTATCGCAATGACGCTTACTTTGAATCGCGCACGAATATCAAGTTGCCGCAAATTTTTACCTGCCATTTTCTTCGGTAGAATAACTTCTTCAATATTATAATCTTTGGATAACTCAATATAATTAAGCATATTTGGTGATAGGAGTTGATTGGCGACTCGTTCCCCCATATCTCTTTCAGGGTAGATGATCCAATGTACACCGATTGTTTCTAGGACCTGCCCGTGACGCTTACTTGTTGCTTTCGCAATAATTTTTTTGATTCCCAAGTTTTTCAAAAGCATTGCCGTCAGAATACTTGATTGTATATCATCCCCGATTGCCACAATCACACAATCAAAGTTCCTTATTCCTAATGAAGCAAGTGCCTTTTCTTCGCTTGCATCAGCTATTGCACTATCTGTTACGTAGGGCTCTGCATTTTCGACACTTTCTTCATTAATATCGATACCCAATACCTCTTGCCCGGCTTCATGTAACCTTCTCGCTATACTTGTGCCGAATCTACCTAAACCTATTACAGCATATTGATTTTTAGACATTTTCAATTCTCCTTCCATGGTTAGCCGATCATCATATTTCCTTTTGGACGTTTATAAGCCTCTTTGGTCCGTCTTTTAGTAATCGCAAACCCAAGCGTTAACGGTCCCAATCTTCCAATAAACATCGTAATAATAATCAAGATTCGCCCGAACGGCGTTAATTCTGGTGTTAGGCCCATGGATAGCCCCACTGTCCCGAATGCTGAGGTTGCTTCGAATAAATACATCATAAAATCATGTCCATGTTCCGTAATACTAAGTAAAAAAGTAACCAGGATGACAACCATCATTCCACTAACAGCAACAGTGAATGCTTTCAATATTGTCTTCTCAATAATTCGGCTTTTAAATATCAGGACATCCTCTTTCCCTTTCAGCTGTGAAAGAACCGTCACCATTAGAACCGCAAAAGTAGTTACTTTTATACCACCCGCTGTAGAACCCGAACCGCCACCGATAAACATAAGGAAGATTGTTAAGAACAGGGTTGCATATGTTAAATCGCCCATGGATAAAGTATTTGCACCTGCTGTTCTAGGAGTTACACTATGAAAAATGGAACCTAGTATTTTCCCTCCCATATTTAAAGGACCAAGCGTTTTATCGTTTCCATACTCGAATAAGAAAATTAGGATGGATGCTCCTACAAGCAAGAATACCGTTGTTGTCAGGACAACTTTTGTATGAAGTGAAATCTTGTGTGTTTCACGGTATTCGTATAACTCATTGATGACAACAAATCCGAGACCGCCAATAATAATGAGCGTACATATAGTTAACACAACAAATGGATCATCTACATATCCTGTTAAGCTATTGAAATCTCCGAATATATCAAATCCTGCATTATTAAAAATAGAAATACTATGGAATATCCCAAAATAAATCGCCTCACCAATTTGCATATCAAATGCAAAGCGAATGGCTAATAAAGAAGCCCCAATACTTTCTGCAATCACTGTAAAGAACAAAATCCTCTTCACTAACTTCACAATGCCGGCAGTAGAAGTTGCATTATATGCTTCCTTTAAAAGCAATCTTTCTTTTAGTGAGATCTTTTTGCCCAACAATGTAAATAAAAACGTCGCAAAGGTCATAAACCCTAGACCACCAATTTGGATAAGTGCCAATATGACAATTTCCCCAAACATTGAAAAGGTATCGCCAGTATCAACTACAACTAAACCTGTAACACAAGTTGCCGATGTAGCAGTAAATAGAGCATCTAAAAATGATAAGCCAGTACCATTGGCTGTAGCTATAGGTAGTGTTAACAAGAATGCTCCAACGAAGATGACTACAGCAAAACCGAGCACTAATATTTTAGAAGGATTAAGCCCTTCCAAAAGTATATTTTTCATGGTTATTCTCCCCGATTTAAATAAAACCCAATTCTAACTACATAGCTTTTTCTCTTAAATCCTTGTTTTTGGCATAATAAAAAACCGCATTTAAAACAAGTTGCTTTTTGTTGGATTATCAACAAAAAGGCTCCTTGAATTAGGCGGTCAATAAGACCTCCTTCGCTTTAGCCGACGAAGTTAGCTGACGGGTAGGATGGCGAAGAAGCTTAAAATCATCCCTTCTGCATTTGCAGAATTAACCCCAAAAAGATTGGGTCCTCCGTTCTCGTTACGAGATTTGGCCATTTATTATTTGATTTCGGATTCATTCTACTCCTCACTACATGACTTGTAAATATAAAAATAAATATTTTAAGAGGGTTGATTTCCGTATTAAGAAGATTTTTAAATCAAGACATTTGGTCACTTATTTTATGTATTACCTTAATCATGGCCTTCTCTCTATCATTTCAATTTCATGAAGGCTGATGGATTCAATCCGTCACTTTCAATGACGATGGCTGTCAATCCTGTTTCCGACTTTGTTTCATGCCATTCACCTTTAGCCCAGAATACTGCATCACCTGATTGGACTCTAACGTATTCATCATTTTCCCCACGCACATGACCTTCCCCATTCAATACTAATAACAGCTGTGGAACAACAGCTTGATGATAACCAACAAGACCATTTTTATCCAAATACATACAACCAATATGAGCAGCCTCATCTGTTTGTATTATTCGGGACATAACAAAATTCGAATTGAACTTGGTAATTTGCTTTCCATTTTCTTTGTTAAAACTATAAAACTCCATTATATAGCAGCTCCTTTTAAATAATTTATCTGGTGCTATCCCAAATCCTTTTAACATCTAGCAAATTTTTATTTTCAAAAGTTAATTTATAGATATCTGGCATATCAAGGTTTTTCCAGAAATTAAAATCAAATTTCTTATCAAAGTGATTCATGATGAGTACCATTATGTTTCCATGAGTGCCGATCGCTATATTTTTCCCTTCATAGCTTTCGAGTACATTTCCAATAGCCATAATGCCACAGTTTTGGGCAACATGATTAGACTCCCCTCCAGGCAGCGAAAAAGCCGGATTCTCCCAAACTCTCGTTATTGCTTGGGTAAAGTTCTCAACAGGTTCTAAAGATAGTGTGCGTTCCTTGAAACCAGCTTCCAATATAACTTCCTTCTCAAGCTTCACACCGAGAGGCTCCACCGATTGGATTGCTCTTTTATAGGGGCTAGCTATAATAATGTCAATATTTTCTTTCGCTAGAACTTCGCTAATTCTTTCTGCGTCAGCAAGCCCCTTAACAGACAAAGGTCTACCTACTTCATCCGGTGTATATGTAGAATGAGCATGTCGTACGAAATATACATTTGTTAGCAAGACTTTCAGCTCCTTCAAAATATCATTCAGCCGATTCAATATAGGAAGTGTTACTTCCTAGCGACTCCTCCTTTATATGTCGGTAATATTCATGCAGCTTGCTTCCTCATCCAATACAAACCCATAAATCACATTTGGTTCCTCTTGAAATGATACTTCCACTAAAAAATCATATGGAAAACTATAAAAATTAATATCTTTCTTCATTGTCCATTCTTCTGTTGGATACCGTATTGCCAGTTGATTTTCAACCTCCGCTAGGAATTCTTCATATTTTTTCTCTTTGATTAACGGTGCTGTTATTATAATGGCGGCATATACAATCGTATAGGCTAACATAATCGCAATGCTCCATTTACGATACGCTTTTTTTATGAGCAATGTAATGATTAATAGTACAATTAAGCCATTAACAAATACGATATAACGAAAAGATTCGTATTCCATGAAAACCTCCTCTAATAAAAGATACTGCTTCAAAAAAATTTAACAGTGAATAGAAAAATGCTGAAAAGCTCCTACTCTTAACCGCATGACTCCCTCTACATATATGAATATGGAGAACACATTCCTCCCTAATTGCCATCTTATGAAATAAATGACTATCTCAAATATTCTAATAATACTTCAACTTAGACTAATGATTTTCCTGTCCTTCTTTGGCGTAAACCATTCCGATTTTAAACTTGCCAAATACCTTCTATCTTTCTTATATCCTTTTATTGGTTGTTATACCAGTAACATTCCGACATCTCCGCCATTTATATTAAAAATCAATACTAAGAATTCTTCTTTTTGAACCGATATACTAATAACGGGTAGTTTATTGAGTTAAAACTCCGTCTCCTACCCTGCGAAATTGTAAACAGAGGGGAATTAGTAACATGAGGAAACTAAAATTACCTAAAATAGGAAATCTTAAGCCGAAGTTGATATTTGCGTTTGCTTTTATATTGATCCTTCCTTCAATAATAATTGGTACACGATCATATATGGCCGCAAAAGATGCTATCTCCACCGATCTTCTAGATGGTATTGAAGATAATTTAGAAGTATTAAACATGTCGATCGATAACGCCATTAAACCGAAAATTCATGATATCGGCAAGATAACGGACCAATTCAATGAAGCCAGTTTACAAAAAGAAAACACAAAACAAATTGAAGATTACTTAGAACAATATACTGAATTACATCCAGAAGTGGAGTCTATCTATATAGGTCTTGCTGATGGTTCTCTTATTATTCCAAATGCAGATGTCGGGGCAGATTTCGACGCCACAGAAAGAACTTGGTTCAAGGAAGCAGTTGCCCAGAAAGGAAACGCAATTATTTCCGACCCATATGTATCTGTCACAACTAATGATGTTGTTGTGGCTATCTCTCAAACTACTAGTGACGGGAAGAATGTAATTGGAATCGATTTGAAGCTGAGTTATCTTCAAGAGCTAGCGCAAATCATCAACATCGGTCAAGATGGTTATGCACTTATTCTGGACAAAAACGGAAAATTCATTGTCCATCCTGAAAACGAAGCAGGAACGGATGCAAAAGAATCATTTTATCAAAATATGTATAGCGATCAAGCCGGTAACTTCGATTACGAATTAAATGGCCAGCCAAAGGTAATGGGTTATACAACAAATGAGCTGACAGGCTGGAAAGTTGCCGGAAATTTGTACACTTCCGAAATTAGCAAAGCGGCCTCTCCTATCCTAAATGCAACTTTGGCAGTCATAGTGATTGCTCTTATTATTGGTGCAGTGATCGTTTATTTTATTATCCGTTCGATTGTCACACCAATAAAAGACTTGAAGGAAAAAGCAATAACGATCAGCAATGGCGATCTTACACAGTCCATCGAAGTAAGAACAACGGATGAGATTGGCGAATTGGGACAAGCCTTCATCAGTATGCAAGACAATTTAAAAACACTTTTACACAATATTGAACAGAATGCAGAGCAAGTCGCCTCTTCAGCAGAACAATTATCAGCAAGTTCCGAAGAAACGACGGCAGTGACGGAGCAGGTTTCCACATCAATCCAGCATGTATCAGCTAGTGTAGAAAAGCAAAAAGATAGTGTAGAGGCAAGTGTGCTTGCTTTAAATGAGATATCTGATGGCGCCACTCATATCTCCAACTTTTCTCAAGAAGTAACAGAACTTACCCAAGAGGCAACCAAACAGGCACTGGAAGGTGGCGAATCCGTTGGGAAAATCGTCAACCAAATGGAATCCATTCACGACTCTGTCTTGGAATCCAACAAAATGATTCATTCTTTAACGGATCGCTCTAAACAAGTAGATTCGATTTTAAAAATCATTACTGGTATTGCCGAACAAACCAACCTTCTGTCCTTAAATGCTTCGATTGAAGCTGCTAGAGCTGGGGAGCATGGAAAAGGCTTTGCGGTCGTAGCGAATGAAGTAAAAAAATTGGCCGAACAATCGAGGGAATCTGCGAAAGATATTCATGACATTATCTCAGCAATACAAAACGATACGGAAAATACAGTGAAAATCATGTCCCAAGTTACACAAGAAGTAAATAATGGCATGAACATTTCAAATGAGGCCGTAACGAAATTTTATGGAATTATCGATACGATGAATCGAGTAACCCCCCAGATGGAAGAAGTCTCTGCAACTGTACAACAAGTGTCCGCTTCAATACACGAAACTACAGATCGTGTAAATGAAAATGCACTACTGGCTCAAGGAAATGCCGCAGCATCGGAAGAGGTGGCTGCATCGGCAGAACAGCAACTTGCAGCTATGGAGGAAATTTCAGCTTCAGCTCATGCATTAACGAAAATGGCGGAAGAACTGCAAATCCTCATTTCCAAATACAAGTATTAATTATCAATCAAACACAGTTGTGGTCAGGAATGGCCAGGACAAACGAGCAATACCCTTCTCAATTTGGAGAATGGTATTGTTTTTGTTCTTGTATGAAATAGTAGTACTCTTTCTTATTTTGGAACCCTTCCCCTACCAAATATGTTTAAACAAACGGATTAACCATCTTGGTATAAACAATAGGAGGTTCCCTGCCACTTCTAATAAGATCGAACCCTTAATTTCGTTTATCAATTCTTTTAAAAGCGATCTGCTTCTCTTCTTTCTTTTTTTAAGTCCCATTTTCTGCCCCTGATTCCCGACATTGCATAACTTACAAGATGTATGTTGTAAAAATTAAGCATTCATTTCAAGATTAGGAAGTCCACAATAACTGCAAAAGCTATCTTTAATACCTATTACTTTTTCGCAATGGTTGCATCGCTTGTGGTCATCACCGCTTAATTTAATGTAGTCGATGTTTTCTTCGCTATCCTCACTTATCGTTGAAGGAACAGGCTTTGGATTTTGCCTCTTTTCTCCCTTTTTTCCCTTTTCTCTAGTGCCGCTTGCATCGCTTGGTTCGGCTTTATCATTTCTTTCTTTTATAAAAGTCCAGATAATACTAATTATAAAAAATAGCAATATTATGATATCAAGTATTCCCATTTCTATCTCCGTCATCCTTGCTAGCATTTATTTCTTAGGATGTAGCTATCACGCTGCATTTATTCACTTAACGTTGCTATCCATCCCAATTTATATCTTCAAAAATGGTCACGTAATTCACGAGGTGGTGATGAAGAAAAACTCCGGGGACAAGTGATGGGAAACGTCACTCTTCATCCAAAATTGAGAGTGTTCCTTAGATATTTTAAAAATACGAAAAAGACTGCAGACAAGCCAAATGGTGCATTGAGCTTGTCTACAGTCTGAACTTTGCTTATCAACTCGAAAATCGCGATTAAATACCGCTATTTGTTAAAGCTGCTTCTTCCAATTCTAACAACTTTTCGAATGGGAGAACATTTTCGCCAGATGGAATTCCGATTTTAAAATCGAATTTTTCATTTACATTCGATTTTGTTTGAACGGACGACAACTTAAGCGTAAAGGCCTCTTCTTCTTCTACAAGTATCGTAAAATCGATTGTTCCTTCATCATAGCTAATATAGTTATCTTCCGTTATAACTATAATCTCCTCTAGCTTATTAATTTTCAGGAATTTATTAAACTCTGCAACCACTTCATCAACATTGATTTCTTCTGATGAAAGTGATTCTTTCAATAATTTTACATCTTCAGCAGTTAAGCCTAAAGCTTCTACATACTCAGGCTTCTCCAATAATTCAACAAACTTAGGAAGCATATCATTTAGTAGAGTATCGATAAACGGTTTGATTGTTTCATTTGTTAATTCGAATTTAATGACCTTATCTGCTTCTATTCCCTCAGGAATCTCCACAGTACTTGGATCTACTTCTTTATAGAAATCTTTCCCTAGTAATTCGACGAATAGATTCATAATATCTGAATTCATCTTCATTTGTAAATCATAATCAAGAGCAGTAGCTGGCTCCCCTGAAAGTTCGGCTAATTCCGATAGATCAAACTCAATGAATTTCCCATTTAATTCTTCAGGCATTGGTAATAGAGGAGACTGTGGAAGCTTGATCCACATTTTCTCTTGAGTCATAACCATTGGTATAGATAATTTCGTTTCAACATCACCTTTTAAAGTAAGGTCGATTGTAGCTTCCAGTTGCATTGGGTCTTTTTTGTAAGCACCAGAAATATCTATTTGTATATCTTTTAACATTTCAAATACCACAGCAACTTCCGGCTCAAATTCTTCTGTTTCAGGTAAAATTAATCCCAGATTAATGTTTCCGTCAAATTTGTACGAATCTAAATTTTGTTCATTAGCATAAACTTCTTTCAATAAATCAATTAGTGACTGACTTGAATCTGCAACATCCTTAGATGATGCAGCATTGGCTTGCGAAAATGGCAATGCCACAATTAGTAGAAGTGCTAGTAAAATTGATGCAAATCTAGTTTTCTTCATAATACGCCCTCTTTCCTTGAAATATATTACATTACATACAAATTATATCATAGATTCTCAATAATTATGTTAACATTTACCAAATAAAGAAAATAGTACTTAACAGCGATGAGCTATCTGGATATAAAGAGCTAATTCCCTCTTAATCCTCAATAAAAATCCTGTAGGGTTTCGCTTTTTTGTTTGACATTACAATAGGATGATGGATAATTAAATAGAATATAAAAGAAGAAAAATTAGAAAGAATTGAAGGAGAGATTCGATGTTTGACCAAGTTGCGATTTTTATTTTAGAGGCCCTAACTGTCTTAACTGCAGTAGTTATAGTGTTTGGAATCCCGCTTGCAGATACAATGCTACGCAAAAAGTAAAATCATTATAGATTCAACCAAAAGCCCCATTTTTCGAGTAGAAAAACGGGCTTTTTTACGTTGTGCGAATGATCCCTTCTATCCTGCTCTCTTTCTTCATTATCTACCGACTTACTAATTCATTGAAAAGAGGTGCCCTTAGTTGAGCACCCCTTTCACTAATAGCATTAACCTATTTCACTACTAACTCCCAGCTTGATTCGATTGTTTTCTATCGTACTTAAATGAGGGCCGAACTTGGTTCTTACAATAAAACCTGTTTTATTATATTTCAAATAATCATTCAGCAAGAATGCCCCTATAGAGGGTAGTTCTACTTGCACATCTATCCGTCGATCTAAACCGTCCAAGAAATTGCCCAATTTCACCAGTAATTCTGTTTCTATTTCATTTAAGTAGAGGCAAATGTCAATGTCGCTACTAGGTGTTGTTGCCTGAATGGAAGTGGCAATCTCGAATCCTACACTCCCTGTTGGTCCCCATGCTAGTTTGTACTTTTTGAATTCTTCTTTAATACTTAACAATGCAGGGAAATATAACCGATCAGCGAGCCTCTCCACTCGCCCCACTAACGAGATCGGGGAAATCACCTGTATTATATTTCTTTCATGGATAAAGGCCCCGTATCGCTGCTCCCTCTTATTACCGCGCAACCCGATTGGAACAATTTTGTCGGTAATAGGCATCCTTCTAACGACACCGAAATTTTTGGCCGTCGGTGCATCTTTCACCCAGCCGGGTTGATCAATAGTGTTTTCAATATCACTCATTGCTTCAAATCGCACGATATCATGTACTTTTATCTCCATTGCAAATCAATCATTTCACGAACTTGAATCGATGCTTTTCTACCGGAAGATCGAGCGATATCGGATTTTAAACGACTCGATAAATCTCTCGCCGAGTCACTTTTTATATCATTATACGCTTCGATAACGGCACTTTCCAATATATCCCTATCTTCAGGATTTGGTTCTTTTGCATTTACCCCATCAAGCAATTTGAACAGTGCTCCCAGTTTTTCAAATGACTGAATATCATAAGCCATGGACGGCACTTCTTTCGCAGCCTCATCCAGTTCTTCAATAGTTCGCTGCGTAATGATTGCAGCGGACTTTTTTGACATTACATGGACATTCACCCCGTCGTCATTCAACGCTATTAAACGATTGGCCTGCATTCCATGAGAAAGGAAAGCACCGGAAATAGCATTTCCCACCAGTGTTGCAACCACTGGGTGCCCTGCCAAACGTGCCGTGGCATAGGCATCGACAGCAGCCGAACAAGACAGATAGATGCCGAATAACTCTTCATGATAGCCAAATGCTTGGCTAGGTACATCAACGATTGGTATGATTAAACGTTTTTCCGTTAAGTCTTTGTCTTCCTCGATAGCTTGACGAACATATTTTGCAATTGTCCATCCTTCCAGCAAGCCCACTTCTCCGTTACGCGCACGGTAGTATTTGCTGTCTGGGTTTGGTACAACGGCTATTAACCGGGCATTCACTCCTGAAATGATCGTATCCGCCACTAATACAGATGGCACCTCGCTGATAGAATGTTGACCGTTCGCCAACAAATCAAACCATCTGCTACCGGTACTCTTCACATCCCCCATAGGAGTGGGTAACTCTATATCCATATTCACGGTTTTTGAATTTAAGTACTCTTTTGCCTGTTCTGGCATGATTTTCTTTTCGATATCCAATGTTTTGAATAATGACAAGTAGTTTTGGATTTGTTTTGTCCGATGTTGAAGTCGAATCTCTCCGCTCCAAATGTTCTTTATTGCCTCTTTATAATTTGGAATATCATCCTCAACGATAACATCTGCAAGTGCTGATTCATGTCGAATTGCCCCACCGATCATTTTCCAGATCAATTGTTTATTCCTTGAATCCAGCTCCCGTATTCCTGCCTCTTGTTCAATTACTTCCGGACCGTTCATTCCTAAACGTCCTTCACGTGTCATGATCAACGCACTACACAATCCTGCAGTTAAGGACATTCCACCAAATGAGCCCACCTTGCCGGGGATAATTCCTATCACCGGAACATATTCGCGTAACGCAACGATTGCAGCACTTATCTCGGCAATGGACAGTAAGCCATAATTCGCTTCTTGCAGTCGCACACCGCCCGTATCATAAATGATCACCGGGTGAATCTTATTGCCCTTCTCGCACTCCTTGATTAGCTTTTCCAGTGTACCTGCCAGTTTGGCACCCGAAACTTCCCCGATGCCGCCCCCTTGGAAATTTCCTTCAATCGAGATGATGACTGTTTGTTGTCCATTTAAGGTACCTTTCACAATAATCATGCCATCATCGAACTGTGGCACAATGTTTTGAGCGACTAAGTGTGGCGACTCTATCCCATCGAGAGGCCCCAAAATTTCATACGCGCTCCCCTTGTCCAATAATTGAAATGCCCTTTCGCGTGCCAAGCTTTCTACTAAACTCTCAGTTATGATTTGCGCCAATTTTACTCACCTCCACTGCTTGTGCTAAACGGATCGATACCACTCCCGGTGTTGCCCCAAAATCATTAATCCTAATACGTGCCGAAATATCATTTTGACTAACGAACCGCTCGACAACTTTTTTCCATGTATCTTGAAATCCTGTAATACCTGTACGAATTTCAACGATTGTTTTCTTCTCATTGGACGGTTCAATCAATATTTCTAAATCCCCGGAACCAACAACACCAACATGTGCCGGTTGTTCAATCATTTTTGATGCCGGAAATGAATAAGTTAATTTTTCCACAATATCGCTTCCCTTCGATTAATGAATTGTAGCAAGTTCCATATCTTTCGATAATCTCATTTGAGAAATTTTATATAAATAGATGGTTGCCGCCAGTAAATCCGCACTTCCTCCAGGAGATAAATTCCGCCAAATAAATTCCTCATTCATCGATTCTAGTTCATCCAAGTTGCCGCTTTCTAAAACCGTAGTTGCATATTGTTTCGCGTAATCCAAACCTTCTATCCCACCTCTGTGCAGGAGACAGGTGTCATCCAAGTTAGCCATTAGTGCTAAAAATGAACGAAATTTCGCCACTTCGTAGTTATATTGAATTAAAGAGGTTTTGAAGATTGGCATGCTGACAGTGCGAATGTGAGGGAATGCCAATTGTGCCTCTACTTTTGCGCCGTTTACGCCGTATTTATTGATAGCTTTTATCCCATTGGTTAGCTGGGGCGGGATATACCGATCATCGAATCTTGCAATCTCCCCTGCAGTAAAGCAAAGTGCCAGTTCATCACACTCCCCTTTATGAATTGCTGCTGAGGCCGTTAATAAACCAAGCGACCAAATAGCTCCTTTATGTGTGTTGACACCATTTGTTACTTGAAACATGGTGTTTTCCCCTTCACGACCAATCTCGCCAATCTTTTCCCGTAAAGATTGGGATGGCCTTTCTCCATAGGCGGCCATTGCCATTTTGGAGAAGGTCTCATGCAGGCAGTTTGCGGATTTTACCATGGTTGCATAGTCCAAATCATTATGTGAGCCTTGATCATTTAGGTCGACAAGCCCCGGTTTCGGTGTAAGCGACACTTCTTCAACAAGCGAGGCTACTGCTAAATCCGCCAAGGTAGATGAAAAAATATGTGCATCTTGCAATCTCCTTTCCTCCTTTACACTACCAACTACGGAATTTTGCAGGTGGCGAGTACAAGCCGCCCGACCATTGAACGAGTTCATCTATATTTTTGGCTGCAAGCAAAGATCGTTTCGCTTCCGAACGGCGTATACCTAAATCTTCCGGAAGGGCGATCATTCCTTGTTCGCGTAGACGTTCAGTAGTTTTAGGATTATGCTCCATACCGATTGGCGTAATTCCCGCGATTGAGGCAATCATTTCCCTTCTTTGTGCTATACTGTCGGATTTATATAAATAGGCAATTCCTTCTTCGGTCACGATATGTGTTACGTCTTCTCCATAAATCATTACCGGTGCAACCGCTAGTTTAGCTTGATCTTTTACACTGATGGCATCGAGTGATTCAACAAAAACTGGCTTATTCGCTTCCTGGAATGTTTCAGCCACTTGTACTACCAGCTTTTTACCACGTGCCAACGGATCGTCGGAAGTCTTCAAATCAAACCAAGCATCAGTGGAATGTCTTCGTCCTCCTGGGTTATGCCCCATATTCGGCGCTCCGCCATAGCCGGCAACCCGACCTTTTGTTACCGTCGATGAATTTCCTAGGCCGTCCATCTGCAAAGTGGAACCGATAAATAAATCAACGGCATACTGGCCAGCCAATTGTGCCAGGGTCCGATTCGAACGCAGGCTGCCATCCTTCCCTGTAAAGAAGATGTCCCTTCGTGCTTCCACATACTTTTCCATTCCAAGCTCCCCGCCGAAGGCATAGACACTCTCCACCCATCCGGATTCGATAGCCGGGATAAGTGTGGGATGAGGATTCAACACCCAATTTGTACATATCTTCCCTTTCAGTCCCAAAGACTCTCCATAAGTAGGCAATAATAATTCCACGGCCGCTGTATTAAACCCAATACCATGGTTTAGTGATTTTACACCGTGTTTTTCATAGATGCCTCGGATGATCATCATTGCCTGTAAAATTTGGATATCTGTAATATGTCGTGGATCTCTTGTAAATAATGGTTCAAGCTCGTAAGGCTGATCTGCTACAACTATAAAATCGATCCAGGAACTTGGAATGTCTACGCGAGGCAGCTCATCCACAATTTCATTTACTTGAGCAATGACGATTCCGTCGCGGAAAGCTGCCGCTTCCACGATAGTAGGTGTTTCTTCGGTATTCGGACCTGTATATAGATTCCCGTTGCTATCGGCCTTATCCGCCGCGACCAACGCTACATTGGGGATTAAATCTACAAATAGCCTCCCATAAAGCTCAATATAAGTATGCAAGTCTCCCAATTCTATTTTTCCATCCTCTATCATGTGGGAAATTCGAAGACTCTGTGGACCTGCATAAGAAAAGTCTACTTTTTTTGCGATTCCATATTCAAAAACGTCCAAATGTTCCGGTCTTGAAATGCTGGACATAATCATATGCAAATCATGGACCTTTTGTGGGTCTACTTGCACCAATGATTGAGATAAGAAGGAAGCCTGTTTTTGGTTATTTCCTTCCAACACTACGCGATCACCCGTTTTAATCAATCGCTCCAGAACCTCTACAATTCGGTCGGTCGGGATAATTACCCCATCAACCAATCCCTTTACACTTTCTAGTCTTTTTTTCTTCGCTTCAACTCTAGTTGTCCATGATTTAGCTGTTTCGCCCACGTCTTTCAAAACCATTCTATACACCCCTGTTTATGAATTTGACAATATATAAAAACAATCCTCAATACTATTTTTAGCGATAGACATCGTCCGAACATCCGGGAAAGCTTGTTGAGCTAACTTGCTCAACACTTCACCCGGCGGCATTTCGATAAATAACTTAGTGCCGGATTCGTATAGTACATTCACTGCATCGTGCCAACGGACCGGGTAACAGATACTTTTTGCCAAGTCTTCCTTTATTGCGTCTGCTTGCATTAATAACCTTGAAGTAATATTGCTGGATATCGGAATTTTCGGTTTTTTTAAGTCGAGCCTATCCAATTCATTGAACAACTCCTCGCTCACCCGCTGGAATAAAGGGCTATGAGAGGGGGTTGAAACGTTCAACAGATGAGCAGATGTTGCCCCGTGGCACTGCACATAATCTATTACTTTTTGTAGTCCTGCTAAAGAACCCGACAATGTAACTTGTGTAGGCGCATTTCGATTGGAAACATAAACCGGTTCACCCGGCAGGAATAGCTTATTTACGATTTTGGATAATGTGTATTCATCAAGCCCTAATACAACAGCCATTCCATAGCCTTCTCCACAAGTGTTTTCCATCAGCTCCCCACGCAAGGTTACTAATCTAAGCCCTTCTTCAAATGTAATGACACCAGAAGCAACGGCAGCACCGAACGCACCTACGGAATGACCGGCTACATAATTTGGCAGGATTCCATTTTTCACGAATACTCTATACGAAGCAACAGATGCAATCAATAGACATTGCTGTACCGCCTTTGTTTTTAGAAGCGCATTTTTGCTATGCAGTGATTGGATTTCCGTATTTAAAATTTCGCTACTTTCTTCCAGCAATTCTTTAACGACAGGATCATCGGGCAAATCATTTAACATTCCTTCATATTGAGAACCTTGACCCGGAAAGAGAAAAGCACTTTTCAATGTATCCCTCCTCTTAGAATAGTGTTTTACTTACATTGAAGATTACATTTTGCGTATGGTGACGCAAAAGTTCAGTGAATTCGCCCATTTCGTTTCTTTTTAAATGTTCATAGATTTTTCGATGTTCTTCTTTGGACTTTTCGATTGTTTCTACTTGGGAAAAGTGAATACCTTGAATTCTTAACAACGGAAAACTAATTTTGCTGTAAACCCCTTCTAACACACTGCTCTCACTGAATTTGATGATTGTATAGTGAAAAGCATAGTTCAATCGAACATATTGTACTTGATTTGTACATTTCTCCAACTCTTTTAATATACTTTTCAGTTCTTCCAGTAAATCTTTCTTTTTATGGGGCTCATGTATTCTTTTTGCCGATAGAAGTTCTATATTGTTTCTGATATCCAACAAGTCTTGTATTTCAGATAATGTATATCCTTTTACAAAAGCACCTTTTCTAGGTATCCTTTCGATCAACCCTTCAGTAGTCAGCATATAAATCGCTTCCCTGATTGGAGAACGGCTAGTATCGAACATTTCCGCATACACGCTCTCTACTATTTTGTCTCCAGGTTTTAAATCTCCATTTAAGATCTGCTCCAAAATTTTCTCTGCAACAATTCTGGATAACGCATTATCTAACGGATAGTTTAAAAAAAATTCCATCCAAGCCACTTCCTTATGCATGATTCAACCTCAAAACGGTCGACTGTATACATTGATAATAAAACAGATAATTGGAAAATTCAATCGTTTTAAACTATTTATTCTGCTTTGCGATAAATTTTTAGTTGATTTATATTTTTTTATATTTTATGATGTTCACAGAATACAGTCGACTGAATATTCTTTCTTTCAGTTCACTACTAAACTAATACTTGATAAAGGGGTGTCGGGGATTATGGTGATTTATGGGGTTGCTATTTTAGCTGGGTGTTTTTTGGTTGGCACAGTTGTCGGGGAATTTATAGGTGCATTGATGGGGGTAGATTCCAATGTGGGGGGCGTTGGGGTTGCCATGCTACTTTTGATCATCGTAGTTGATAGACTAGTCAAGTCCGGAAAGATTGCAGAACCTTCACTGGACGGTTTGAGCTTTTGGAATCAGATGTATATTCCGGTCGTGATTGCAATGGCAGCAAGCCAAAATGTATTGGGTGCTTTAACAGGCGGAGCTTTAGCAATTATAGCGGGAATCGCAGTTGTAGTAATCAGCTGGGCATGTGTCCCTCTCCTCAGTGGAAAACATAAAGAGGAAGAATCTTCTTATTCCAGTAGAGCTTTGAGAGGTGAAGCGGATGCTTGATATGATCAAGAATGTATTTGTTAATAATGGACTGGTTACAGCTTTCCTGGTTGTCGGGATTACAATGTGGGTTGCATATTTCATTTCTGGTAAATTAACAAAAGGCAGAATCCACGGTTCTGCTATTGCCATTGTACTCGGTCTGGTTTTGGCATATATCGGTGGAGTCGTAACGGAAGGCACCAAGGGGATTTCCGATATTAGCTTTTTGTCAGGCATCGGTTTCCTGGGCGGGAGTATGTTACGTGATTTTGCCATTGTAGCCACTTCATTCGGAGCCAATTTTGATGAAGTTAAAAAGGCCGGTTTCCGTGGGGTAATTTCTCTTTTCATCGGTGTGATACTGTCGTTTGTGGTTGGGGCAATTTTCGCCTTTATGTTTGGTTACAAAGATGCAGTGGACATCGCAACAATTGGTGCTGGAACTGCCACATACATTGTTGGTCCAGTAACTGGCGCTGCATTAGGGGCAAGCTCTGAAGTAATTGCAATAAGCATTGCTGCTGGCTTAGTTAAGTCCGTACTAGTAATGGTGGGGACACCATTTATCGCTAGATTTATTGGCTTGAATAACCCGATGACCGCAATGGTTTACGGCGGTTTAATGGGAACTACTTCGGGAGTAGCAGGCGGTCTTGCTGCAACGGATCCAAAATTGGTTCCTTATGGTGCCGTTACCGCGACTTTCTATACAGGATTAGGGTGTTTATTAGCTCCGACCGTATTGTTCCTGTTAACTGATTTAATTTTTTAGAAAAATGAATACAATGATTTTCAATGTCGGTTTGTACAACAAATCGACTTTTTATTTGTGTTTTAAAATACAGCATGGATTTTTCTCCTATTGATTGCTTCTTACCTACTATTCAAACTAAACGATTCACTTTGAAAGGTTCCATTTCTTTTAAGCAATCAGCTTTGTCTTCCCCTTTACTCACTACGGATTTCCAATTACGGGAAAAGCGCTTAATATAGCCTCTAATTCTTTGATTAATTTTTTCAGGTAGGACTGATCCGAGCTGAATTCAAATTTCAATAAAGCTCCATAACCGGCAGGATAGCACGTTTCTCCCAACCACTTCAGTTTTCCTAGGTGATCCATTTCACACTCAAAGAATATTGCATTGTCCAAATTATTCAAAGCCGCCTTTCCTCTTAAATTGCTGTACATTAATTTGAGTCCTTGGAGGAAATCGCTTATTTCGTCAGTTCTCAAAGCAGCATGAAATTGAACAACATACCCCGGGATTTCAACACTAATTTTTGAATCGATCCAGTTTATATCCCAGTAATCTGTCGTATTTGGGTGACTTCTTGTCACCACCTCAATCTCGACCTTTTCAAAATCATCACCTAAAAGATGAAATTTCATATAATCACCTCCATAAGATACTTAACTTATTCAACTATACTGTTTCTTTTATTATATCCTTAAGCCTTGGATAGCTATAATCCATAAATAAAAAGGATACTACAGCCGGAACTTCGGCCATAATACCCTTCAAATGGTACCTTCTTCAGAAATCTTTCATTTGCAACTAGGATAGTTTAAATTGTTGAATTAAATCATTTAATTCTTTTGCCAGTTTTGCAAGTTCCTCCGAATTGGCAGCCACTTCTTCCATTGAGCTGCTCGTTTGCTGGGTAGAAGCGGCAGTTTGTTCCACACCAGCAGCGGATTCTTCTGAGATGGAAGCAATTTCTTCTATAGAGGAGCTCATTTCTTGGCTTGTCGATTTAATCATCGTTAAACTATCACTAACGGTTTGGATGTTTTCAACCATCATTTGGACAGATTCTGTTATCTTATTAAATGTCTCGCCGGTCGTTCTTAGTTGGTCCGTCCCCTTTTCTACTTCCGTATAGCCATTTTGCAAAGAATGGGCAACCTCTGAAGAATCGCTTTGGATTTTTCCGACGATTTGTGTAATATCCGAAACGGAAATGGCCACCTGTTCTGCAAGTTTTTTCACTTCTTCTGCAACAACCGCAAATCCTCTTCCATGTTCTCCGGCACGTGCAGCTTCAATTGCAGCATTCAGAGCAAGTAAATTCGTTTGTTCCGCTACTTCCTTTATAACCGTTACCAGCTTGGAAATTTCATTCGATTGAACATCCAATTGCCGCACCTTTTGAACCGAGTCATGAACAATACGGTCTATACTCGCCATCTGCTCAATCGACTTCGACATTAACTGGGAACCACCTTGCGTCAATTGCAATACTTCATGGGATGATTGATGGATTTTTTCGCCATTCTCATTCGCTTCTTCCACCTTCTCCACATAAGTCCCCATTGCAGAGGAAAGATCGGAAGCATGACTAGCCTGCGACTCCGTGCCCGAAGCAATCTCCTCCATTGTTCTAGCCACTTGCTCCGCACCTATTTTTACTTCATTTGCCGATTGCGTCAATTCCTCGCTATGACCTGTGATCATTTGGGAAGCTTGAGATATATTTTGTATCATACTGCTCAACTTACTTTGCAAGTTATTCAAACCATTTGCCAGCTGGCCTGTCTCATCTTTTAATTTGATGTCTAGTTGGGGGCGTGTTAAATCGCCTTTTGCAATATATTCCATTTGCTCCGTCACTTTTTTGATAGGATTCGAAACACGATTTGCAAACAACCAAATGATCAAAATCCCGATCACCAGTGTAATGCCCATGATGATCACGTTTAATTGAAGTATTTCATTGGCAGGTTGGTTAAAATCAATCAGATATGCACCTGCAACTACTATCCAGCCCCACTCTTCGAAAGCTTTTGAGTAGGTTACTTTTTCTTTAATGACATCTTTGTCGCCTGGAATTGGGAAATAATAATATGTAAAGCCTCCGCCATTCAATCCTTTTTTTATAAATTCCTGTGCGTAGGTCTTGCCGTTTATATCCTGCTTATCCCAAAGATTCGTCCCCTCACTATTCGGGTGGGCAACCATATTTCCATCATTATCCGAGACAAACACATATCCATTCTCGCCTAGATCAAAATTTTTGTTAATCGGTCTTGTATGATCTTCCTGCATTTCGCCTAATAGAGCGACTCTCACTTTCTCTTGTGCATCTTCTAAAGTGAGATCCCCACTCTCAACTTGTTCATTCAGTACATTCATTAATTCGATCGTGTGTTCGACACTATTTTTCAAATTCATTTGCCCAAGTTCATCAAGGCTACCACTACTTTTCTGGTAGCTAAATATACCTAGAACAACCAAAGGAATAATCAGTAGTAAAATAGAAACCGTTAATAGCTTTAATTTAATTGATCGGGTAAATACCCCTTTTCCACTGAATTTCATCAATAAACATCCCCCACCACTTCAATATAGTTAGTATCCATCCTTAGCCTTTTATTACATAATATTCCCTTTCGCTCTTTTTCTGATTATATTCTTACAAGACTTTTAATTCAATAGATTATAATAATTTATGATATTATCATTTATGACTAAAGACCCTATCGAAAATAAAAAAACGCGTTCCCACGCAATGCAGAAACGCTTGAATTTATATGAGTTTAGTACGTCATATTGCACATACTTATTAATCACTGCCAACTTTGACCTCGTAGCGTTGATATCGCATGTGTTAATTAACCACTTTTGCCCAGCAAGCTCCTTAACCTAGTTAAATTGTTCTCCAAGAACAACGCATTCCTCTCGATTCCGCGACGCCTACACCAACCGATGCTATTAAAGGCATCTGTAAAAAGATAAAAAGGCAATACAACTTCTAAATCAATCAATGGTCTGATGCTCCGATAGCCTTCTTTAAAGGCTCGAAACAGCGTGGGATTGAATTGTAAAAAGTCGCGGTAGAGTTTCGTGAAATCGATTTCGGTTGAACCAAACCGGACACTTTCAAAATCAATCATGCCTAAAACTTTATCACCTTCTACAATGATATTTGCCGGCCGAAAATCCATATGGACAAAGCATGGACCATCCGGCGAAGGAATGTGTCGTTTCATTGCTTCGTATTTTTCAACCGCTTGATCATATAAACTCCCTTCTACAACCTCTTTTACATCCTCTGCAAAGCTATAAAATTGTTCTTCTATAAAGTTGGACCAGTTTGGGAATTCATTTTGTACACCCACCAGCTTTTTCCCCTCCGGCGGCTGTACAGTGTGCATTGTTGCATGAAGAACACCGACTTGATAAGCGGCTGTTTCTGAAGCGTTTGTTGTTAACGGGCTCCCCTTTAGCTCGGATAATACAAAAGCACCTGGATATTCTTCATCACCAGTCCAATAATCCAGCAAATTTGGAATGGCAATACGCCCTTTTAATATTTCATAAGCTTCCAACTCTCGCCGAAACTTCAGTTTAGTATAAGGGATTTTTAAAAATATATTTTCACCGTTATGTAATGTACATCTGTACACAGTTGAACTATGGGAATCTTCTACCTCATTCATTGTATTTATCTTTAATCCCAGTTGTTTAATGGCACGATTAGGCAACATGACAACACATACCTCCTTTATTCGATTATTAGTGATTCAAAGGTAATATTGGACATCCTCCCGCCTTAAATATCCAAAGTTCACTAAACATATAAGGAAAAAAAAAGAGGATTTGTCACAGCATAGGCAGCAAAAAATCCTCTTTTCAAAATTATAATCCCAGCTTTTCTTTTACCTCTTTAATTTGCAATATGTGACGCATTTCATGATATCCAACAAATGGGATCCACTGTTCCAAACTCATTTGACCGAATACCGGATGAGGAAATCCCTTTATTTTCAATTCTTTTTCATCGGCTAATTCCTCTATCTTTAACAAAGTTTGATGGGTTACATTCAACTTCGTTTTCAACTCTTCCAATGTGGCAAACTCATTACCAGGTAAAGCGAATTCCGGAGCATCTATCTTTATTTTTCTATTTGTAGCCGCTTCAATTGGCTTCATTTCGGCATTCACCACTTCGCCATTTTCCAATTTGCCTTGAATCATTTTGGCAATGGCACCCTCCATTAAACATAAGTGTTCCACAATCTGCTTTATTGACCACTCATCATCGGAAGGTTTTTTATTGAAGCTTTCAGTAGATAGACCATTTATTTCATTAAATAATTCTCCCCGTGCTTTTTCATTAATTTCCATGTTCGTCGTCATCCTTTTCGTTCAGACTTTACATATATATACATATTCTATCAACACCCTAAAAGCAGCTCGTATTCCTAGTAGTGCTACGTTTATATAATGAGCGGTTAATACCGGCCAGCCCAACTTTCATACTAATCAAGTTACCTTCCTTTTAATAGGAACATATAAATCAACTTTGCATTTCCCTTCTGGATCTTCAGCGGGATTGTTCATATTAAATTCCAGGGAATGCCTTGCATAATCTGCCTCGTAATCACTCCTCGGCAACCATTGTCCGTACATAAATTGATAGGCACCGTTCAACTTAGCAGGTGTGTCATAAAATGGATGCAAAGCATATAAACCTCCATCCAAAGTTCTATATTGGATATCTGGATGCTTCTCTTTACCAAAGCCTTCCGGAATTGTGACGCATGCATCGTGCCGGCAACGATCAGCTTCTACTACCTCCGGATTATCCAAGGATATGCCTATAAAAGCTTGCTGCGCCGGAAAAAGTCCGTTCGAAAGTGCCCAGTTGAACAGCTTTCCCCAATGCTCTTGCGGTTCACTATAGCTGCCCGTACGCCGTATATACGCTACCTCTAAATTTCCCAATTCCCTAACTTCAACTTCCATTTTTCCATCCCCTATCGGTAACCTATAGATTCAATCAGTAAATTCAACATCAATGAGCAGCAATCCTGCTTAAATTAGCACTCACTATTTAAATATTGAATAAATTCAGTCAAGATTGGAAAATCCGGCGGACTTATATTGGAGGGAAGATTATTTAAATTAAAAAATTTCAAAGCTTGCACTTCACTATCTTCTTTTCTTAAGTCCCCATGATACTCCTTGCATATGTAAGCAGTTACCACATTATATACTTCATCTCCATGAGGATATTTATAGTAGAATTCCTCTCCGGAATAGACATTAAGTAATGTTAAGTTGTCGGCAATCAATCCCGTTTCTTCAAGCAGTTCTCTTTTTGCTACTTGTTCCAAAGACTCGCCCAACTCCAATGAACCGCCAGGCAACCCCCAGCAATCATTGTCCTGGCGAAGCTGTAGTAAAACCTTATTTTCTTTATCCGTGACAATGACGCAAGCTCCGACCATAATGAGAGGTCTGCTTCCGACTGCCTTTCTTAGTTCCATGATATACCCCATAAATTCGCCCCCATCCAAATTCATCTTCCTGACCGAAACAACTGGGAAGTGTTCTATGTATCGAAATATATTCAACACCAATACCCCCTTACAGATTTCATTTTACCATATATATCCTTTTACCCAACTCTTCTATACATTAATTTTTACATAGAATCGTCCTCTCACCTTGATCAATATTGCATTTGTAATTTACCTTCATTCCGTTGTAATTGATTGAAAACGGGTAATATTAGAGGAAGGAGTGATCTTATGCATACATTTATTTACTTCCTTCTTGCTTTCGGGTATATCGGCCTTTTAGTATGGGCGTTAATCCTGTCAAAAAAGAGTTTATGGAATGTAACCAACGTACTTTTGCTCGTAATTATTGGCCTCGTCTATGATAATCTCATCATTGCAGCTGGAAGATTTATTGGCGAGGGGGAACTATTGGAAGGGTTAAGCTATGCCCGTTTCTGGTTACATGCCCTTTTCACGCCTACACTTGTTCTGTTTGCTTGGTGTATTTGTTTCAATCTAGGCATGCCCTGGGCGAAAAAGACATTCTGGAAAATTGCCTTCCCCCTCATCACACTCGTGCTCATCCTTTATGAACTATTCACTTCAATTATTGGACTGAAACTAAGATCCAAGGAAGAATTTAATGTGTTAAGCTATGAAAGTGTCGAACCGTCCAGCCCGGTGATGGTTATCCTTGTCACAGCCGCTCTTATCATTGCAGGGATTCTTTTACTCAAAAACTTCAGATTCCCTTGGTTGTTAATCGGCACAGCAATCATGCTTGTCGGCAGTATCGTAGGGATATGGATCAAAAACTTCCCAATAATGAATACAATGGAGTTTCTGCTAATCCTTTCACTGCTCTTAACGAAGCGGTTCCAAGTCAAGATGTCGGAAAGCACGTCTTCATAAAACCACCCACTTCCAATTAGGCATAAAAAGAGTCGCCTCGCTTTAGGACGACTCTTTTCGTTATTTTAAAGAAAACGTGGAGCCATCGATAATTTCGATGTCCTCTCTTTTCTTAATTTCCTTCATTAAGGTAAAGAGTGCTTCATCCTTCTTCTTCGCTTCAATCATACAATCGATTTGAGGGACTGATCCTTTAATTTCGTTCAAAAATCTTAAAAACATTTTCACATCCACATAATCGGAGTGATGACGGAACTCGGCTTCACTTTTCGGACTTGAGATATGCATTTTAATGGGGAGAGGTGATTTATCCCACGTTGCCACTACACGGTCCCAACTCTCTTGCCAGTGTTCATTTTCATGGTGTGCAAGATGGTGGTGATAATCAAAGACTATCGGGATCCCCAACTTTTCACATAAGTAAAGCGTGTCCTCCAAGGTAAATGACTTATCATCGTTTTCGAGCATAATCATTTTTTGGATACCCGCCGGGACATTCCCCCAATTATCAATAAAACTTTCTAAGGCGTTTCCTGTTTCCTCGTATTTCCCGCCAACGTGAATGACACATCGATGCGTCGGGTCGATCCCCATTTCCCTAAGCAACAAATAGTGCAGCTTTAAGTTTTTAACGGAGTTAATGAATACATCTTTCTTGCCGGAATTCAGAACGACAAAATGGTCTGGATGAAAATCGATTCTCATGTTGTTTTTTGTTGCGTATTCCCCTACTTCCCGCAACTTATTTTTGAGAGGCTTCATATAATTCCAGTCATCAAGCGCTTCATGGTTCGCTAACGGAATCAATCGGGAAGTTAGCCGATAGAAATGAATTTCATTAAAATAGTTATGTTTGAGCAGTCTGTGTGTACTTTCTAGATTTTTCAATGCGATTTGCTCTAATTTTCGTAATGCCGCTTCTCGATCCTCAATTTTTTGAAATTGAGTAAAGGTCATTGTTTGGGAAGGTGAAGCATTTTTAAGTTCCATGCTCATCGCCACATACCCTAATCGTATAATTGTCATCTTTCCACCTCACAATTAGTATGTGGAAAAATGATAGTCGTAATCATGCAAGAGTGATGAACAAATGCCACGTCCAAAAAACTTTGCCATCGTGTAAATAGTTCCAATCAAGTTTTTGAAGGTATCGCTACACAAGCAGATACAATTGCCTAAAATATCGTTTTCCCGTGTTTTCAGAAGCCTCGCTTGGGTAAGCTAAAGCTAGAAAGGAGTCGACATGCAAATGACAAGAAAACTGATCAATGCCATCAAGGAACAATCCCATCCATTGAACGATCAAAGCTTGGACAAAATCCTTGAGGCAATTGGCAATGCCCGAATCGTCATGATTGGTGAAGCGTCCCATGGCACATCCGAATTTTACACTATACGTGCCGAGCTATCCAAAAGACTGATTGAACAAAAAGGGTTCAAGGTCATAGCGGTCGAAGGAGATTGGCCTTCTGTCCAGGCTATTAATCGCTATGTAAAAGGTTATGAAGGTGAAGCTCAATCGGCAAAAGGGATTCTCGTGAACTCTTTCAATCGCTGGCCTACTTGGATGTGGGCAAATGAAGAAGTAGAACATTTTACAGAATGGCTAAAGGAGAAAAATAAATCATTAGCTGAAAAGGTTGGATTTTATGGCATCGATCTTTACAGTCTTTATGAATCGATTGACGAAGTGTTGAAATTTTTATCTGAGAATCCCCAGTACAAAGTGGATTTGGAACACGCAAGAAAAGCGTTTTCGTGTTTTGAACCATACAATAGGATGCCCGAACATTATGCCCTTTCCACCGCCCATTTTACCGGTGAATGTATCAGCGAAGTATCCAGTTTGCTGAAATCTTTGAGAAGCAATGAGGAACAATACTCAGACGAATATGAACAGGACTTAAATGTCATTATGAATGCGCTCGTTGCCAAAAATGCAGAAGCCTACTACCGAGCAATGATGCAAGATGCAAAGTCCTGGAATACGCGTGATTCGCACATGGTCGAAGCCATCAATGAATTGATGAAATACCATGGAGAGGATACAAAAATCATTATTTGGGAACACAACACACATATTGGCGATGCTTCCCAAACAGATATGAAGGACGATGGTCTAATCAACGTCGGCCAAATAATGAGGGAGCAATATGCTATGGACAATACATTTGCGATTGGATTTGGTACGTATGAGGGCACCGTTATCGCTGCAGATAGCTGGGGAGATCCGTTGGAAGTAATCGATGTGCCGCCCTCGAAACTAAGTACATGGGAAGGACAGCTGCATGCCGCGGGTGCAGATGATAAAATTTTGCTTTTCAATGATGAAAATCGAGAAGTATTCAACAATTGGATCGGCCACAGGGCTATAGGAGTCGTGTACAACCCTGAATACGAGGCTTATGGAAATTATGTTCCTTCTAGGGTTGGCAGCCGTTATGACGCCTTCATCTTCATTGATCAAACGAAAGCTTTAAGACCATTAAAGGAGTAAGCCGTGCATTTTATGTACGGCTTACTTAGCTTCTAGATTATCCACTTGCTCTTCCAACTGCTTCACCAATTCAATTTCATCTTGTATCGGAATCCCCTCATTACCGATTAAAGGAATTTCAGGTTTAATCCTTCTGGCTCTGTCAACTGCATTATTTATAATTCTCGATAATCTATATCCCCGTTTTTGATAAAACTTCAGCGCCAATAAATTATCATTTGTGGTAACGAGTCTAATACGCGTCAGGAGTTGTGACATGGCCATGCTCTCAACTTCTTCAACTAGCAAGGTACCAATTCCTTTACCTTCTTCCACGCTGTCTAAGGAGATGATTTCACATTCACCATTTTCAACGATATATGTAATTAAACCAATCATTTCATCCCCCTTCAAAACCGCAAATCCATCTAATTCGCTGCAATCATAAACCCCGCTTGAAATCACCATTTGCGGACTTCCCCAGTGCAATTTAAAAAAATCGATCATTTTACTTTTTGGTAAATCTCGAACCGATTTTACATTCACCTTTGTCACCTCATCTCATCTCCTATGAACTTAATTCCGTCCCAACTCTCTTTTACAAAGTACGTCTTATACTTGCCACCTATGTTATAACGCATCATATTTCTTCGCACCTTGATTATGGCAGCTATATTGATTCCTAACTTTCGTATAATAACTTCAACAATAAAGAGCTTTATTCCTTCTTTGGGAAAAGCCTCTTGAACAGCTCACTCATTTGCTTTCTTTTTATAGGCAAATGGTGTCATCTTCATCGACTGGCGAAACTTATCGATATAGTAACTCGCACTATTAAATCCGACCTGATAGGCGACGTCGGTTACGTTGAACTGAGGTTGTTGCAGCAATATCAAGCTTTTTTGGATACGGTAGTCCGTCACGTAGTTCAATGGCGACTTTCCCAAGAATCGCTTGAAATACCGGCAGCACTCTGAACGGCTTAGCTGTCCTGCCTGTGCGATATCTTCCAAAAGAATTTTTCCTGCATAATGTTGATGAATCCAATCCAGCATTAGCTTCATCCGTTGATTTCGAAGCATCTCCCTCTCTTCGAATTGCAATTGAATGCCGTTTTGTAGGAGGTTCTTCCAGATAGTTGTTAATTCTATGCTGACATTCATCTCATAAAATGGTTGGCTTTGTTCGATGAAGTGCGCAATCATTCCAATCGAATTTAGGATGCTGCTTGCCCATGATTCCCTTTGGCTTAAGTGGATATATTGCAGATTCGTCGCTTGTATGTATGGAGCTACAAACGTCGCATAAAGCTCGTGGGGAACAACAAAATCAGGAGATACATTTATGCAAATATAGACACAGCCCGAATTATTCCTGTCATTTGCCATATGCAAACAACCACTATTGATGAAAAGCCCCTCCCCTTCTTGTATATCGATCGTTTCTTGATTGATTTGGAAATAGGCTGTCCCAGTGACTACAAGCACAAATTGAAATTCATCATGCCAATGAAGCGGGATGTAGCCATTTATATTCTCATCGATCTTCGTCACGTAGCAGGCAACCGGCAATACAACTGTACGGTGTTCCGTTAACTCCTTCAAATTATGATCGACCGTAAAATCCCTGATTTGCATTGTATCCCCTCAATATTTTTATATTTTTTTATTTGATTTATGTATTATTCAAGATTCCGAACGATTATTCTAAAGATATTATAATACTATTTTTATATTTAAAGGGTGACTTGCGATGAATCGGAACAAAGGAATGCTTCTAGTTATTACAGGTGCCATGTTTTGGGGGATTGGCGGCACGGTGGCACAAAAACTTTTTCAACAATACGCCGTTGATGTTGATTGGCTAGTAACAACACGGTTGCTTATTGCGGGCGTTTTACTGCTGGCGGTACAATTTTTAAGAAAGGACCGTGCGCAAATTATGGGCGTTTGGAAGAATAGAAAAGCTGCTATAAAGTTAATCATTTTCGGTTTACTCGGTATGCTTGCAGTCCAGTATACATACATGGCTTCGATAAAACACGGAAATGCGGCCGTTGCAACACTTCTGCAGTATTTGGCCCCTGTCATGATCATCATTTATTCCATTCTCCGTAGGCAAAATACTTTAACACGAGGAGATGTATTGACAGTATCATTGGCATTGATTGGCTGCTTCTTCTTGCTTACCAATGGCTCCGTGTCGCAGTTTTCGGTGCCGGCAGCAGCCATTGTTTGGGGTGTTTTATCTGGTGTAGCCTTGGCTTTTTATACGTTGTACGCAATTCCCTTACTCAAACAATTTGATTCGCTCGTCATTGTCGGTTGGGCGATGATTATCGGGGGCTTTGCATTAAGCTTCATTCATCCACCTTGGCAAATCAATCTAAACAGTTTTACAAGTGAAGCTTATCTATACTTAGTGTTTGTAATTATTTTTGGTACAATGATCGCCTTTTGGTTTTACATTGAAAGTCTGCAAAGCCTTGCTCCGAAAGAATCCAGTCTTTTGGGGAGCCTAGAGCCATTGGCAGCCGTCTTAACCACCGTTTTTTGGTTAAAAGAGCCTTTCGGGATATTCCAATGGATTGGTGCACTTTGTATCCTTCTGATGATCATCTTCTTAGCTATAAATAAAGAGAAAGACCCTTCCCTGTAAACAGCTTCGAATTCGATGTAAAAGCCGCTGTTCTAGTAGACACAAAAAAAATGGCGATAATCTGCTTTCTTGGTTTACCGCCATTTCCCCTGTTTGTACAGCGTTTAACGTAAAATGCGATATTTCATACTTTCAGTTTTTTCCTGGTGTTTTTATGGAAACAGAAGATGTGCTCAGTGATATTTTATTTAGAGTTCCCTTAAGTACACACTTTTATTTAAAAATTGTGTATATAAATTAGCTTTCGCCCCATACTATTAAAGATTTCACTTTAAATCCAATGAATTGGGAGGGTTAACCCGATGAGTGCGATTGATCGTTTTCTCTAAAGGAATCTAACTAATATCGTGGATCGTGTGTAATCAGCCCGGAATTTATTCCGGGTTTTTATTTTTTTGCGTATAAAGTAAAGCAATCCGTCTATACTATTAAAGATTTCACTTCAACTCCAATGAATTGGGAGGGTTAACCCGATGAGTGCGAATGATCGTTTTCTCTAAGGAATCTAACTAATATCGTGGAATCGTGTGTAATCAGGCCCGGAATTTATTCCGGGTTTTATTTTTTTTGCGTATATAGTAAGGCAATCCGTCTATACTATTAAAGATTCCACTTCAACTCCAATGAATTGGGAGGGTTAACCCGATGAGTGCGAATGATCGTTTTCTCTAAGGAATCTAACTAATATCGTGGATCATGTGTAATCAGGCCCGGAATTTATTCCGGGTTTTTATTTTGGTGTTATTTAAACATTTTTTCATTAGTAAGTATGATAAACAATAATCGGTCTATACTATTAGAGATAACACTTCAAATCCAATGACTTGGGAGGGTTAACCCGATGAGTGCGAATGATCGTTTTCTCTGAAGGACCATCTAACTGAAGCTTGTGCAAAATCTTGAGATTTTCTTAAGGTGAATTGCGAAAGCGAGGCAGCGTGTCATGGATAACAAAATGTAGTGTAATCAGACCCGGATTTATATCCGGGTTTTTATTTTTCCTGCATGTGTCTCCCTCAAAAATTCGTTAATGCCTAGCTTTATCCCCTTCTAACTCGGGAAATACTCCATCGGCTCCTTGGAAAATACATAGCCATTTTTCTGGTAATAGGAAATGGCTTCAATATTTGGCCATACGATGACAAACTCGTATTCATTTTCTTTAATCCAATTATTAATGAAGTTAAGCAGTTTACTTCCAACACCCATATTCCGATATTCCGGCACGGTATACACATTTGTCATATAGACAAATGGATGTGTCACTCTACCGGGACGGGGCACTTTCTGTATTAATTCTATGTATATATGGGAAACAATCTTTCCAGCCTCTTCTACTACCCAAACGAACCATTGACCACTAGTAACAGCCTTTTTAAAAAATGAACGAAATTCTATTTCATACTCGGAGTAGGAATAATTCATCTTCCTTTCGTTGTGCTCAAGTGTAAAATCCCAACGCATTTTGATTAATTGATCGATGTCTTTTGAATCAGCCAGCCTTATAATCATCTAATCTCTCCTTGTCCTAGAATAAAAATGAGCTCTTTTATATAATATGTTCCACAAAAGGTAAGCAAATCCTTGTGGAAATACATTTTTTCATTTCAAAGATCTTATAAATTAGCCGATAGTATTATTAAGAAAAATTATAGGCAGAGGAGTTCTTCATTTGAAATTTCTTAGAAATTTAAGCATTTCCAAAAAATTATTAATCATTATCATTGTAAGTGCGCTAGCGCTGGGCTCAGTTGGAACATTGGGAGTAAGCTATATTAATGAGATGGCCAAGGGTTCGAATGATATGTTCAAAGACAACTTGATCCCTTTAAACAAAATCATGCAAATCAGGGTAAATGCCAGAGCCAGTGATGCATATACACTGGAACTCCTTGTAACAGAGGATGCCGGAAGGAACAAAGAACTGATCGATGAAATTTCATCCGCTTGGGAAGAGATTGATTTACTAATCTCTGAAATTGAAACGATGCAATTAACAAAAAATCAACAAGACTTTGTACAACAATATAAGCAACGTGCACAAGAACTTGCCGATAAACGAAATAAAGTTCTGCAGCTTGCTGAAGTAAATAACAATGATGAGGCATATTCTCTATACTTGGGTGAAGTTGAAGAAAGTCGGGCTGCTCTAAATGATACATTAAAAGAAATGCAGCAATCTACTATCACCAATGCAGAATCGATAAATGGAGCCAATAACAAAAACAAGCAAGAAATAATTGTTTTTGTTACAGGTATAATTGTTATTGCCCTCATTATTTTGGTGGCACTAAGTACAATCATTAGCCGTATGATTGTCCGTCCGATCAACGAGATAAAGGGACTGGTAAAAGAAGCCGAAAACGGCGACTTTACAGTCAAGGGGAACTATGAATCCAAGGATGAGATTGGTCAACTTACTGCTTCAATCAATAATATGACGAACTCACTCCAAACTGTATTCAGTACAGTCCAAGACTCTACACAGCAAGTAGCTTCAGCCTCTGAACAACTAAGTGCCAGTGCGGAGCAGAACAGTAACGCCAGTGAGCATATTACCATGACTGTTCAAGAGCTTGCTTTGGGGTCTGATAAGCAGTTGGAGGCAGTCGAGCAAAGTTCGAGAGTGATTGGCGACATAACAAATCATACTGAAACAATTTCTGGCCATACCGAGAAGATCACGAAAGACGTACTTCATACATCAACTCTTTCTATAGAAGGCAATAAGGCAATCCAGAAAGTAAATGAACAAATGAATTCCATATTCGAGAATGTGAATAGCCTTTCAATGGCAGTAAAAAGCCTCGACTCTAGATCAAATGAAATCGGCCAAATTACGAATGTAATTACAGGAATTTCGGCACAAACCAATTTATTGGCATTAAATGCCGCTATTGAAGCTGCAAGAGCCGGCGAACATGGGAAAGGGTTTGCGGTTGTTGCTGATGAGGTACGAAAACTGGCGGAAGAATCCACGAATTCTACCGAACAAATTGCAAACCTTATTCAGTTGATTCAACATGATACTAGTTTAACATTAGAAACAATGGAAAAAGCGGCTAAAGAGGTTCAATCCGGTCTTAATGTTGTTAGTATCGCGGGAAGTTCCTTCGAGAAAATTGAACAAGCCGTTAATGGCATCGTTTCACAAATAGAAGATATTTCACAATTACTTAAAAATCTATCGAGTGGAACGGTTTTGGTGAACGACTCCATTAAAAATGTAAGCAATGTCGCACAAAATTCGTCCATGATTACTCAGAATATCTCGGCAGCTACAGAGGAACAACTTGCATCAATGCAAGAAATCACATCCTCCTCACTTGCCCTTGCCAAATTGGCAGATAATCTACAGGTACTGATAAAGCAATTCAAAATTTAATGTCTTGGTAGATTAAAATCTTATAGTGAAAAATCTCCGAGTCAATATTTAGCTATGGGTAACCCTGATTGAATGAAGTTTCAATTAGGGTTACCTTTATTTTCATCCTATATCTACTTCTTGTTGCACCTCTTTAGTACCCCATTCTCACAGATGCACGATAAAATCCTTGCTTCCCTTTAAATAAACTCATTTCTCTTCTTAACTATATTCACCACAGACCCTATTTAAATGCTATTAAATTGCTGAAATATTAGTTTAATCATAATATACAAATAAGAAATCCTATCATATATATATTAGTAAATCCGACGATAGGAGGTAAAGTCATGCAATTGGGATTATGCGGTTCGTCCGATAACTCTAATAACCGTCAATCTAATATATTTTTTGTTCAAACAGAAACCCCTTTGGCCATTCCTTTTGGCGAAGGAACCGAAACGACCGTGCTAACCGTGCCCGTCCAAGTCACTTCAAACTTGCAGCCCGTTTTAATTAATGGTCTTGTTCAAATCCAAGGATTGATTCCCCAAGCTACGCCTTCTTATCAATACGGCGTCACAATGAGAATCCGGCACAACGGAAGTCTCTTGTTTACACAAGCGTTGCAACTAGGCGGCAACCCTCCGGCAAACATAGCTCATTCAAATATTAATAGCATTCCCATCTCACTTGTCCACAACAACACATCACTGGCAACGAATACGTACACTGTTACACTGACGTATTCCCTCCGGTCGGTTACGGGAATCACAATCACTGCACAATCACGATCGTTGAATGTTTTGACGATTTAACATTATTTGAAAGAATATGAAAAAGAGGATGAATAGGCATCCTCTTAAAATATAAAATATGCGATGAATGAGTTTAAAACTTATAGTTCAAAGAAAAAGATACTTTGACATTTGCTGTTCCAGCACCCGTTCCTGTTAAAGCAATCGAGTTAATGTCATTCATCGTGATGGATCTTGCCTCACCCGGCGCTACGACAAAGCCGTCAACTGCCGTCCCATTAACTGTAAGCGCCGCAGTAGGTGAAGCGCCGACAACCCCGTTATTTTCCACCATTATTGTTCCATTAATTATATACGTTGTTGCATCACTCCATATTGGTAACGGTGTTGCCCCTGTATCATCCAAGAGTACAGTAAAACATATGGCATCATTAACCCCCACCAATTGTTCCCCATTACAGCCTCCCAATTGAGCCAATTTTTTCACACCTCCAAGTTACTGGTTATATGTCTATTCATATGTTCTTCAAACAACTTGGACTGTGTGATTTGTTTAGTTAAAGTATATTTTTCTTTCTTCTTTCCGATTCACTTGTATTTCTATTATGCCTTTCACTAGTTTTGCAGAAGGGCAAATCTCAATTGAAAGTAAATCTTTAACAGTGACAGCTCGCCCATTCCCCTTTGGAGCATTCAATGTAACCAGTTTATCTTTTGTACACAAATTCAGTTTCACTTGCGAATCTATACCGTTTTGGTAGTGGAGCATTATAGTCGCCACATTATTTATTTGATTTCCACCCGTGTGCTGCCATATCACTTTAGGGAAATCTGTTTCACCAGCCATGAATGGCAAACGAACATGTTCTTCCATCATGTCACAGATTGTTAAACAGTCGGAAATGGAAATGGGCACTTTTGAAAAACCACTGAACTTGGACAACTCGACACTTACAAAACTATTGGTTCGAAGTAGTGTTTGGATACAATTTGATGGATCGACATCCCCCTCTTGAAAAGGGAACGGAGCCAATATATTGAGGACAGCTGAATGTTGGCATGGGTCTACCGATTCCACAGTAAAGAACGGAGATTTGAACGAAAAACCGTCGATTTGCCCAATCGCAAAAAATGGATGACCTTTGGAATTAAGCAAATGGAATGGCAGCTCCGTGTATTGGGAAAATTCAGTGAAGTTTATGCAATTTCTTTCAAATTGTTTTACTCTTTTCTTGATCCCTTTACTCATTATTGAATCAATCCAGTTCTATTCTAGGGACTACTTTATATACTTTATTCCATTCGATGAAATTCGGTACCCATAATTAAAATTTATAATAAAATAACCACGTATATTGGAGCGATGGATATTTTCTAACTGACACCTTTTAAAACCTTAAAATATAAGAAACCCATCTCTTTTGAACAACGTTGTTCCAAGTGATGGGCTTCGTTTGTATATCTCGGCTTGATAAGAAATTAAATATTTATTTTTTGTTGGTGAATCTCACATTCATCGCTTCATGCTATTTACCTGGCTTAAGCTGGATATGCAGCTCATCATCACGATTATTGGTAGTATAATTCGAGATGTAAATATCGAGTTCTTTTTTGTCGAAATTCTCATATACGTCCATATTTTTATTGTTTCCATCACCCATTACTCCAATTAACATAGGTTTTCCATAGTTCTTATCTTTGCCTTGCAGATAATAGGTTTGGTTGACTCCACCGAATGTCTGATCAGTGCTTACGGATTCCACATAGAGATTATTGTCCTTCAAATAATAAGTCCATGTGACTGGATACCCTGCTATGTGTGTAGTTATGCTTTGCTGTTCAGTTGATATGTCCGTTAAACGGATTGGGTTTTCATCGCCTACGAATTCATCGACACGGTGTTTTGCTATAAGGCTCACGGATTGATTTGCCAGAGAAGAATAGTCCAGACCGGCCATTTCAAATCGCAACTCCTTCTTGTCTAGATGCTCGGTATTCCATATACTTCCTTCCAACAGAGTCCCACCTACATCGAGTTGGTAGTCCATGTAAGGAACACGATATCCCTCATGAGTAACAGTCAGGCGAATCTGGGTTGGCGTAACGATCATTTCATGGATTTCTGCTCCAGCAGCCATTTCATTCAGAGGCATGTTTAACACTTCTGTAAACGATCCATTTTTCAACTTATCTTTGGATAGAGCTAAATCCAAACTCCAAGTCCCCTCTATACTTTCCATTATCCGATCATAAGTAAGATGGAATTTTGTGCCTCCAGCACGTAAACTGTCAGATTCGAATATTTGTTGGCTCAAGTATTCTCCGGATGGTCCTGAAGTACCGAACACCGCAGTCTCAGCTTCTTGAATAGGCTTATCTAGATGATTGCTTGCTTGGATGCGCACCCAACTTTTACTCTTCATTTCGGGATTCGTAAAGGTAATGGACGATTGAAGTAATACACGATCTTCGGCTTGTTCAAAAGATCGCAAGGTCACGCTGTCAATCCCATCTTTTTGGATAGGGAATTCTTGCGTTCCAGAGTTGTTAGGATCATAATTGATGGACTGTTTTCCCTCATCAATAAACTGAATATCCTCTATCGAAAACTCGACATTGGCCGTATTTCCGGCCACAGTCCAATCGGTCTCGAAGTAACCTTGGAATAGACCTAGCTCCTCATTCCAATGGTGTACATAATGCCCCTCAATGGAGTTGCCATTTTTATCTTTCAATCCGATTTGGTCAAAGCTTATATTCTTTCCATCCCATGATGGATCAGGCTTCAAACTGTAGAGCAGGAAGGTTCTATTATCGTCCATAAATGCCGTATGTACGTTTAATGTAATGCCTTCCTTTGTAACGGATTGATCAATGGTTTGGCCGAGTCCTTGTTCTAATGCGGATTGAACACCCTCTTTATAGGTTAGGATGCTAGACCAATCATAAGTCAAGGCTGCATAGACAGGGGTAGCCATCAAAGCGACTGATAGACCTGCTACCATAACAAATCGCTTCCCTTTTCGATAGCGGCGCGCCAACGGTTCCTTGCCGGAGACCTTCAGCTCGTCCTGCTGGATACTGCTCCACATCTGATCAAAATCTGGATAAGATACATTACTAGGGTTTTTCAACTTGTCTTTAACTTTTTTCTCAATGCGTTCCATATTGATTTTCCCCCTTCAACCAAAAGTTTTGAGTGTGTTCAAGTTTTTTTCGTATAATTTTCAAAGCTTTATTATTTCTTGACTTTACGGTGCCCACTGGAATCTTTAGTGTTTCAGCAATTTCATTAATAGATAGTTCTCCTATATAGCGCAGCGTAATAACTGCCATCAATTTTTCCGGGAGCTGTCTTAAAAGCTCTTCCCATTCCTCCGAAAGTACTTTTTCTAATACGATGGTATCAACCGATTTCACCGATACCGTAGATTGTTCATGAAACCATTGGACCTGGTTCTTCTTTTCTCGCTGTGTTTTATTTCTCCTAAGCAGGTTTAAGCAGTGATTCATCGTGATGCGCATGATCCAGGCACGTATATGCTCAACGTTCTTCCAATCCTGGCGAAAAACGGTGACAAATACATCATGACAGAGATCTTCCGCATCTTGTGCGTTGCGAAGCATGTAATAACATGTACGATATACATCCTTATTAAAGGATTCGAATAACTCTTTTTCTGTCAATCCAACTCCTCCTCTCTTTTCTTTATACTTTATAAACAAATGACTTTTGGAAAAGGTTCATCTTTTTTATTAAATACGAAATACATTGAAGGGAGACTCTCTAAGACTAGTAAGTTTACCAATAGCCTCACACCTCACTAGTTTATTTTGTAGCAATCAAATTCCCAAACCGAATAATTCATGAATGCCATTTGGTGTGAGGAAGCTTCTTAGTTCCCCATCAAGACTGAGGAAGTCCTTTTCTTGAATCCACTTGTATTCGAAAATGTTGCCCTGGTCTTTATCGGTCCCTGTAACTAGATGGCTCCAGGATTGTGCCGTTTGATGAGGTGCGAGGAGAAGAAAATCATGTCTTTCTACAAGTCGTTTAATAAAAGGTTTATAGTAATTGAGCACACCAAGTTTCCGAATTAGCGTTAGATCGGTTAAACCTGTTTCTTCTTTAATTTCTCTAAACAGCGCATCTACTAAGTTTTCGTTTTTCTCTACTCTTCCTCCTGGCACGCGCCAGAGTGCGTCGGGAATCGAAGGGAAAGATAAAGATAAAAGCTCAAAGTTGTTCGTTTCATTTTTACGCAAAATAAAGCCCGCAACGGATGTTTTTTTATGTTTGCCAGCCCAAACCAGTGCTTTTTCCGTTAAATCAAGAATTAGTGATGATTTTGCTTGCTGGTATAGTTTTGTATTCTCTGGATATTTATAAGAAAGTTCGATTTTCCTATTCTTATATTTTTCAGCGTCAAATTGATTTTCAATCATATAATCCCGAAAGGCCAAGTGTCTGAGGATTTGTTCTGCTCCTGTTTGATAGATATGTACATGATGGGTTCTTTCCCCATCTTCCTCTTTTACAAAATATTTTCTATTGCTTATTCCATTTTCTCCTCTGGGGATATACCCCAACTTTTTCATTTCGCTGTTGAAGGAATCCACTCTGCTGATTTCTTGTACTTCCAACAACATATCGATAATCGGTTTGGCAGCCATGCCCGGAATCGAGGTGCTCCCGATGTGGTAAATATTCAATAAGTCTCCACCAAATATTTCCCTAATGAATTCTGCTTCTTTGCTATAAGCTATTATCCAGCTTTCATCGTATGAATGTATTTCGACTTTCCTCATTTTGGCCTCCCCGGAAAATTACATTTCTTTTTGCGTTTAACGGAACAAAAAAGGCGTTTCCCTTGAAGAAGAAACGCCCCGTGTTAGAAGAAAATTAAAAGCAATGCACCTACTATGAAACAATAATAGGTAAAATAAACAAGCTTACCGGTTTTCATTATGCCCATAAACCACTTCATGGCAAAATAACTCATAAAAAGTGTGGCAATAAATGCAGCTAAATATGGTATCGCTAGATCTGTTTTATTCGGTTCATTTATAAAATCAGAGATGCCTAGAATGACGCCTCCAAGGCTTACCGGTATATACAGCATGAATGAAAAACGAAGTGCCGTATCCTGCTTCATTCCTACGGCAATCGATGAAATAATGGTCGCACCAGAACGACTGATTCCCGGCGTTAAGGCTACAGCCTGCCCCAAACCAACTAGGAATGCATCCTTGAAGGTAATATTGCGTTCCTCTTTGACCCCTTTCATATTGCGTATCAACCACAAGGCAAATCCCGTGACAAATAGCATGAAGGCGATGAGTGTCATACTGACATTTTCTGCAATATAGTCATTCAATAAAATCCCGAGAACACCTGCTGGAATCGTCCCAACGATGATAAAGCAAACAAATCGAAAGTCACTTTGAAAAGAGCGATTTTTTGTTTTCAAGTATTTCATTGAGTTGCTTGCAAGCCTTACAATATCCTTCCTGTAGATATAAAGAATCGCAAGCAGTGAAGCGGTGTTCGTCAGTATGGCGAACATGAATCCTTGTTCACCCAGCCCCAAAATTTCACTCGCGATCATTACATGTCCACTCGATGATACCGGAATGGGTTCTGTAAAGCCTTGAACCAACCCAATAATGATCATTTTCAAGATGAATAGAATATCTAATTCTCCCATGGTTCTCCTCCTATATGTATACCTTTAATACACAACGTAATACTTTACATAATGTTTCCTTTTGGGGAGGTTCTTTTACTCTATTTAGCTATTGCTCAGGTTCATTAAAAGCAGACACATACAAATCAACATCCAAATATGCATTGATTTCTGCAGCGAACTTACTAAACTCTGGGTAAATGACAAGTGCTGGAGTATAACCATCGTAGATTTGTATGACTAACTCTAAATGAACGTCAATAAATAGTTCTTCTTTCAACTCATTAATGACATCTGTTTTCGATTGAAACGTTTCTAAAAGCGGACGTAGTACATTTTCTGTATCCAAGGTTTCTTTATTTTGTATTTCGAATTTCCAACCTGTATATGACTGTAGTGGATGATTTGGCAGATTAGGGTAACGACGTTCACCTACTTTCCAGGCCAATGTGGGTTGGATTCCTAGTCTCTCTGTTATGACTTCCAGAGGGAAATCGTCATTACCGCTAAATAGAATATAAGCACATAAATATGTCTTCTCCATATAAATGCCCCTCCACATTGCTTGTTCAAAAATTATAGACCATACTAAGTCTTTTGAATTTTGCCTTCTCCTATATTAAATTTGCAATAGCTTCGCATTTTTTTATTGCCCACTTGTAATGTTGGAAAGTGTTTGCTGCAAAATAGGTGTACAGATTACTTGTCTTCGTCCATTTATAATATTTTTTCGTCATTATTTCTTCATCGGTATGGCATTTTATTAAATCCATGACTCGCTCATGACTTAACTTCAATTTTTTTAGTGCTTGATTCAATGATACATCTTGATAGTTTTTCCAAATCTCCATATTAAGCTGCTTCAGCGTACTCCACTTATAACCCGGGGCAGGCATAGAAGGAATATCCCCATCCATCCCTTCTCTATACCATCTCTCAAGCATTCCATGCCATTCATAAAGATGCATGATGACATCACGAAAATTCTTGTCTCTTTCCCCATTCTCAATGGAAATGCTTCTTTTTCTGCTTGGTACAGATTCGATGATTTCAAGCAATACTTTAAACGTTTTATCGCTATTTTCTAATAGACTATCTTTTTCACTTTTTGCCACCATGACCTTCCCCCTATGTTCAATTTTGGAGTGATTCTGAATGCCTTGTGATTGGGCTACTTCACAAATTTCCCTGCAATGTCGAGCTCAAGATACTGTGCAACCGCCAACGCTTGAGCACGGCTTGTATTCTCAGAATGGAGTATCGCCAATGTTTGTTGTTCCCAGATAGGTTGTTTGGCGATTTCTTCAATTGTGTCATGAACTGCTTGGCGTTCATGTGTTTTCCAATTGGCCGCATAGCGTTCCTCCCATATTTCCTCACTTTTCTCCATATATGTTGCTATGCGGGTCAGAATATAAAATTGCTGAAGATCACGGCAATGGGTTTTCGCATGATGGGTATAGCGCATAAGAACCTGGCCGGCATATTCATATTCATCAATTGCTTGGTATGTCTCATCTCCCAATAACCCCGAGATAATTTCTCCCACACCGTTAAATACTTCTCTTGTGATTTCCGATTCATGGAGGATAATATCGAGCTTGCCTTTTTCAGCACAAACAAGAGAAGCATAACCGTTCATGACATTATTTTTTGCACCTTCAGTTAAAAACCAATATTGGATTTCTTCACTATTAGCCTCCAAAAAGTTGATGGCTTCGATTTTCCCCCAACCATTCACCGATGTGGCAATATGCCAGATTGTCTCATTTGCATTGCTTGTCCCATTTCTCAGTGCAATCAATGCAGCACCGGTAAATTCTTCATGCAAGGCTATTGTGTACAGTCGATGTTTTATGTTTTCACAGTTAGTGCATCCAAGAATAAGGATGGCGAATTTCACTACTTCACGATGCGCTGCGTTTTCCAGCAACCAAATCGCCTCTTGCTGCACGGACTGCTCATTCATTTCTTCTTCATGGAATAGCACAAGCAGCTCATGATAATAACTGATCACTTTCTCATCTTTAATTTTTTCATAAGTTGCCTTTCGTGTTTGACTCGTTGGATTTTCCACTTGCTCCATAAATAACTTAAGGAGCTTCTTAGTATAGAATGGGGTCACCCCTTCGGAAACTAACCGATCGGATAAACCCGGGGCCAGTTTTGGATGGTTTTCGTCTACTAAGTAATCATCATCCGGCAGATCTGTATTAACTATTTTTTGATGGTCTTTTATTTGCTGTTCAATATACGGGACAATCAACTCTTTATTTGCCCACGGTAAAAACTCGAGCGTCATAGCTTCCCTTAAAAGAGCTTTCCCATCAACTTTCACTATAATATTCAACCGGACAAACCCACCTATTCTTACATGGACTTTATGAGTTTTGCCGTCTACTGTCCGAAATGTACCCGACAATTTTGAATACGGAATCAAATGTGACCAAATGTACTTGCGTGCATTGCGATCAATGATATTGCCATCCACCAGCAAAGTTTCTTCCATCATCTTATTATGTATCTCAATTTTATGCCCCTTAAAATCAATGGCCCAATATTTGTCGACCTCTTTTGCTGCATCATTTTTAACGTTACGCATCTCTCGTTTGAATTCTTCTTTAAAGCCCATCCGTTATCTCCTTTTCGCATTTAAATTCGTTAAATCTCGTATTCTCTTAATATCCACATACTCTTGAAATTCCAACTACTCAACAAAGCTTGAGTTTCCTCACATATCTATGACATTAATATCCCCAATCATCCACGCGCCATTTGTTGGGTTTACCGTCCCTTATTAAGATCCAATTCCATTCTGTGTACGTTGAATTCGGTTCAAGGCTTCCATCGCCTCCAGAAGAATCAACATCAAAATTGGAAACCAACCCGATAACATTACCCGGGTCTATATTTTTCCCAGAACCTTTACCATATTTCAAATAATCTTCGGCAATTTTATTCGATTCCTCTTCTGTGTACCAAATTTCAGTAAGTTCACAACCTTTAAAACTTAAAAACTTCCTTTTCACACTAGCTACCGCCTCATTTATATCTTCCTTGGAAAACTTATCGGATTCACCTATACTGACTTGAGCATTACCGCTTTTACCAGACTCGCTCAGAAAGAGAATTGAAATTCCAATAACTGCAACTGCTAATACTATGTAAGGAAGTATCTTCTTCAAAAAAAATCACCCCTATAAAAAGAAGCAATACATTTTTTTCAAAACGTATTGCCGAATATAGTTTATTAATCCTCCAACTTTTCAAAAGCGACATACACAACGATGCCGAAAACACTTTAATTTATTATTCATACGATAGAGTCATGTCACAGTCCAACTCATCTAAAAAAATCCTTTGGCAAGAGGAGAAACCTTTTGAGGTTTTCATCATTTCTTGCAACAGTAGATTTAACCATATTTTACCACATTACAATCTCCTCGTTAATATAATTTACAGAAATTACACAATTGATTTTGTCATGATTATGTCAATTTGTTCTTCCTCTCCCATACAAAACGAATGCGCTCCAGTTTGTACAAAGCCCATTTTTTTATAAAACGCGATGGCATTTTCATTCTTCTCCCATACACCTAGCCAAATTTCCCTTTTCCGAAGTGCAACTGCCATCTCAATCGCCTGGTTTAGCAGATACTTGCCTAAACCATGTTTTTGATATTTGCTCTTTATATATATTCTCTCGATCTCAAGTGAATGGTCCCCCATTTTTTCTGATTGGGCATCATAAGTATTGACCTTTAAGTAGCCAGCGATTTCATCATTGACATAGACAAAAATGAATTGCGACAATGCATTAGATAACTCTTCTTCTAATTGTTTTAAATTAAATGCCCTTTCCAAATAGATTTTCATATTTTCGGGTGAATTCTGATCTTTAAAAGTATCGTTGAATGTTTCAATACTTAGTTCCTGAAGCGTTTGTAATTCTTCCATCTTGCATCTTTTTGTTGTAATCTTCATTTAATGGCCCCCTATAATTAATATTTCCGCTTATTTCCTTTTTTTACATACTCCCAGTCTTTCTCTATATTGGTACGCACTCTTTGAAGGAGAATGTAAATGGACTCTATTTCTTCATCTGAAAACCCTTGTAGCGCAACATGATTGGAATAATCATTTTCCCTTTTAATAAATGGATAGACACCTTCCCCTTTAGCTGTTGGGTAAAGTTTTTTTATTTTCTTGTTTTTGTCATCCACTTTCTTTTCAATAAAGCCATTACTCTCCAGTTTTTTTATGGCCCGGGCTGCTGTCGATCGGTCTACTTTTATCATCTCGGCCAACTTCTCCTGGATGATTCCGGGATTTTCGCATATACGCACAAGATACAAATACTGCCCTTTCGTAAGGTCCAATTCTTTAAATTCTATATTGCTTATCGAATCAAGTGCCCTTGCAATCATCCCGATTTCACGAAGTATTTCTTTCATCATGTACTCCTCAGCATTTATTTTTATTGCATATGCAATAAAATGTGTTATATATTAAACTTAAATTATTTTTGTTGTAAATGCAACAAAGATGATAACAAACTATATTCTAAAGGACTGATAGAGATGAACGTAAAAAGAATATTGAATGAAGAAGAGTTAAACACAGCATTTGAGATCAGAAAGGAAATATTTGTGGAAGAACAAGGGGTACCATTAGAGGATGAATTCGATCAATTTGATAATCTGGATGGATTATGCAAACACATACTAGTTTATTACAACGAACAACCAGTCGGCACGGGGAGAATCAGGTTTGTTGATGGCGTAGGTAAATTGGAAAGGATCTGCATCCTCAAAGATTTCCGCAAACTTGGGCTCGGCAAAATCATAATTAAGGAATTGGAAGCCATTGCAATAGAACGTGAAGCCTCGCAGGTTAAATTGCATGGCCAGACGCATGCAGAAGGTTTCTATACGAACCTCGGGTATTATACAGACTCGGACATCTTTATGGAGGATGGCATCCCACACGTTCTAATGCGAAAAGATTTATCCAGCAATTAGAGGGCGGAAAACGTGAAATATGTCTATTATGTACTCGGGATTTTAATACTGACCCTTGGCATCGCCCTTTCTATACAATCGAATCTTGGAACTTCCCCCTTTGATGCCCTTTTAGTTGGACTTTCCAAAAATGTGGGCCTTACTGTGGGAAGTTGGGAGATTATCATTGCTGTTATACTGATAGGCTGCAATGCACTGTTAAGAAGAGATAAACCAGAATTATCAGGTTTGATGACGGCTTTTATTACGGGGATTGGAATCGATTTGTGGCTTTATTTATTGCAGAACACCATCATTCCGGAAATTTGGTACAGTAGATTGGTTTGTTTCGGAATTGGCTTAGTCGTGACAGGGTTCGGAACTGCAGTCTATTTACAAACCCATTTTGCCCCTATCCCCCTCGACCGTCTAACATTAGTCATTCAGGAATTAGCTAGAACCAATCTATTTGTGTCGAGAACATTCCTTTACATTGTATTTTTGTTGATGGCCTTGTTAGTTGATGGCCCAATTGGCATTGGGACGATATTAACAGTTTGTTTGGGAGGACTTATGCTCAATTACTTTATGCCGCTCATAAAAAAATTCATAGACCTTTCAATACCTAACCATCAGGATAAGTTTGAAGCCCATCAATCAATAAAAGATATTAAATAACGGCAAAACGCTGCTGAACGCAAGATCAACAGCGTTTTTTTATCATTCGCCATGTTTTATTAAATGCCTGCTTCCGGGGGAATTTTAATCCAATATCCCTTATTACTAAGTAGATGCAGGTTCCATATACATAGACTAAGCGTTAAGTAATCTAGGAGTGAGAACAATCCCAACTTAAGTATTGACTACTTCGCCACTTCGATTAGTTCTTCTATTGAACTGCCGTTTACAAGCTTGTATTCCTTGCCGCGAATATCAATCATTCCGTCTTTGTAGATAACTATGTTCAGACCGGTTAGTGATCTGGCATTATTTTGAATAGCCAATTTATACTTTTCCTGATCAAAGTCTGCCTCTTTAAACGGAACCCTCTTCACTTCCCATTCCTTTAAAGCAGAAAGCACTTCATCATACTGCTTATCAGATGGCTCTAGAAGTGCCTCGATTTTCCCATCCTTCCTGATGGCAATCCCCTGTATTACTTCTTCTGTATTATCCAAACTCGTTACAAATGCATCTATAAAATTTCTTGTTTTGAATTCGGGATATATAATAAAGATTGCCGCCAGAATCCAGAAAGCTACTAATGGCAAAATGAACTTTTTCACTCCCCATTCCTCCCCTTAATTTCTTAAACTTCCAACACATTTTATAACTTACTTACGGAGAGATTTTACCAAAAGTTTCATATATGACGCTTTTATACATCGCATAGGTGGATTTTTTCCAAAACTAGGCTTACATCTGTTATATATCAATAAATAATACAATATACTGTTATATATCAAATAAAAAGGAGTGGTAAAATGATTACTGAAAGAGAGCGGCAAAACATGATGCAGTTTCTAATCCGATATTTCGGAGTCGATCCGAGACACTTAGTGGATATTAGCGATTCCCTATTAGAGGCGACATACGATTTTGCCTATAGAAGAACTGAAATGGAATGTGATTTTTAAGTTAAGTTATATGACAAAAACTAAGGGGCTGATTCAAGTTTAATTGAACCGGCTCCTCCAGTAATTGAGACGATGACCAAACCTTAAGCAATCTGGAACGGGACTGTCTTATTTGATTTTGAACTTATTAATCTGTTCATTTAATTTGATTGCCAAGCTATCCAACTCTCTTGCAGAGCTTGCGATGCTTTCTATGGAAGCCAACTGTTCCTGTCCTGTTGCAGATATTTCCTCAGTGCTTGCTGCAAAGTCTGCTGCTTCTGATGTTAGTTGCTGAATCTGGCCCGAAACTGTCTTGGCATTCCCATTAACACTGCTCATAGCTGTTGCTGTTTGTTTCAATCCGTCTACTATTCCTTCATACATATCTTTTATCTTATCGAACGCTTGCTCTGTAATCTTCAATCCATCCCGTTGCTCATCGACTAATTGATTTGAGTGTTCTATGTTCATAACAGCCAAGTCGGTCATTGTTGAAGTTTTTTCAATAATAGAAGTGATTTCACTGGCTGAAAGGGAAGTTTCCTCTGCCAGCTTCCTAATTTCATCTGCCACCACGGCAAATCCTTTACCAGCTTCGCCGGCTCTTGCTGCTTCGATGGAGGCATTCAAGGCAAGTAGATTCGTTTGGCCCGCTATAGCTGTAATCATTCCGACAAACCCGGTAACTTGATTTATCATGCCTTTCAGTTCGTTTATAGATCGATTGACTTCTTTGGATACTTGAAGAGTTTCATCCATTTTCTTCGTTTGACTATCTACACTTGTTTGTCCTTCATGAATAGATGCCAAGGATTGATATGCTTGTTCAGCACTTGCTGACGTTGTTGTGGCGATTTGATCGATTAGCATAGCTACTTCTGATAGCGTCCCACTAATGCCACTCATAGTCTCGGCTTGTTCCGAGTTGCCCGCAGCTAATTGATCTATCGTAGTTACTACCTGGGTAATGGCATTCACATTTTCGCCCGTATTTTTAGTAAGGTTGTCCGATTGCTTCGTAACAGTCAAAGACACCATCTGTAATTCGGAGGCAATCACCTTTAATTTTTTTCTAGTTTCATATAATGCTCTTGCCATATCTCCTGTTTGATCTTTTATCTGACTCAGTTGCTCTAATTCATCATCTGTATTCGACAGATCGAAAGCAGCTGTCTTTTCGGCAAATTCGGTTACTTTGACAATTGGTCTTTCTATCGATTTTCCTAAAAAGTATGATAGAACGACGCCTATAACTAAAGAGATAATTAATCCCCATAATACCGGTGCGGGCACCATGAGTCCTGTCTGCATTTCCTGGATCGCTTCTTGGTTGGAAATAGTTTCCGATGTATTGCTGTCATTATTTCTCATAATCAATGAAGCGCCCACATTAATGGCAGCTACCAATATAGAGTTTACTAATGATAAGAGAATAATCTTTGTAGATATTTTTTTCATATGATTCTGGCCCCTATTAAAATTTAGTTAGATTGTTCATTCAATCATTGAATGTCTTGTGGTCCTTTTCAATTTGCACAAGAAATATCCTTCCGGTTGCTATTCATTATTAATGTTGCACCTTAAAAAAACCTTAAAAATTTAATATCCTGATCAAAGAAGCGTCAAAATGAAAAAAACGTTCATCCTGTATTGGATAAACGTCATCTTGTAGATCAAAGCTCTGCTATTTTAGCCTTCACTTTGGAAGTGGCGCCATTTTTTTCTGGCTTCTTCCAGAACATTGTTATAACAATGCCAACTACGAGCAGGATTGTAGCAAAATAGTATGGGTAGTTAATGTCTATATCAAACAACATCCCTCCCAAGATTGGTCCGCTAATATTCGCCAGACTTGTAAACATGGAGTTCATTCCGCCAACAAAACCTTGTTCATTGCCGGCGATATTGGAAAGATAGGATGTCACTGCCGGTCGGAATAAATCAAATCCAACAAAGACAATAAAAGTAACAAGCAAAATAGAGAAATACGAATGAACAACCGTCATTAAAAAGACCAATAAAGCGGATAAGATCAAGCTGTATCGGATGAGTTTGATTTCTCCCCAAATACGGGTTAATTTATCAAATAGAATAACTTGTGCCACTGCACCGAATATTGCCCCACCCGTAATCACAATCGCGATATCCGATGGTGTAAATGCGAATTTGTGGTCGACAAATAGGCTGAAGAATGACTCAAAGGCAGCTAAACCGAACGAAGCAATAAAGATTAAGATAAATGCAATCAGATATTTTGGTGCAGTAATACGCTTGATGCCGACCCTGCCGTCTTCGGCTTGTTCAAACGTCTCCTCTGTACGTTCCGGCTCTCTCAATAAAAGAATCGAGAGTATACCGGCGATGATACCAAGGCCGCCAGCAAAGAAGAACGGAATACGCGTTCCAAATTCCGCCAGAAACCCGCCGATACCCGGACCAATAATAAATCCTGTACTGATTGCGGCCGACATATACCCAAGTGCCTTCGCACGGTTATTCAAATTGGTAATATCCGCAATAAAAGCTGTAACGGCCGGCATAATGAAACCAGCACTTATCCCTCCCAATATACGGGAAATAAATAACACTTCAATTTCCTTGCCGAGCCCGAACAATAATTCCGAAAGGCCAAAAATAAATAGACCAATTACAATCATTATTTTTCTGCCAAATCTATCAGCAGCTTTCCCTGCAAACGGTGAAACAATTAGTTGTGCGATGGCAAAAGCCGCTGTTAAATAACCAACAGTTGTTCCGTCTATCCCTAAATCATTCATCAAGGTAGGTAAAACCGGAATTACTAAACCAATCCCCAAAAAGGCTATGAATAAATTCATCAATAGCAATCCCAAGGTGACTTTATATGTCCTCATCTTTTTTCATTCTCCTTACAAACTAAATACTGCAATTAATCTTTTCCGTTTTAAATTATTTACAACTTCTATCCTAGTGTATATAGTAACTATATAGTCAAGGGCGGTGTTGTAAAAATTGAGTAAAAAAGATGGCAAATATTTGACAACCGGTGAATTTGCAAAGCTTTGCAAAGTAAACAAGCAGACGCTATTTTATTATGAACAAATCGGTCTTTTGAAACCGGTGATGAAAAATAAAAATCGTTACCGCTTCTATACCGTTCATCAATTGGAATACTTTTTTGTAATCGATTTATTAAAGGATCTTGGCATGTCGCTTAACGATATCCAGCAGTACACGCAAAATAAATCGCCTGAAAGATTTCTGGAACTAATGTACAAAAAGAAGGAGGAAATCGTGAAAAAACGCCAGGAGATCGAAGCGAAAGAGAAAATGATTGAGGCCAAGATTGCATTGATGGAGGAAGCTTCGAACCTTGGTTTTAATGAGATCACCCTTGAACAGTTACCAGAAGCGACACTGTACTTGAGCAGAAAAATTGAAAATATCACGGATGAAAAGTACGTGGAAGTCATCTCGGATTTTATCGAGGAATTGAGCGAATCGCATCTTGATTCAGGGTATCCCATCGGCACCATAACGGAACGCGAGCAAGTATTGAAGGGTGAATTCTCGAATTATAGTTATTTATATATCGAGCAACCGACCCCGAAGGAAGGACACCCTTATTTTAAAGCAGTAAAAGGGGATTTTTTAATCGGCTATCATGTCGGGGATGAAAATACAATCGGCACTACCTATCAGCGCCTTTTTTCAGAAATGGAACGCCTCGATTTAGCACTGGGAGATCATGTTTTTGAAGAATATGTTTATGATTCAGTCGTAAAGAATGACACGGAGCATTATGTGACCAAGATCATGATACAAGTCAACAAAAAATAACCTGATTGTCAGGACAGGCCTCCATAGTTGAATCATCATCGATATCTTTGTTTTCAATACAAAAAGACTGCCGGCAAACTCAAGTTGCAAGTTTACCGACAGTCTTTGACCCCGGATGGTTGATCCGATGGTTATCTAAGTTTATTCTTTTACTGAATCTAGAACAAAATCGGCTTTTTCTAAATCATGCCTCATCTGTTCATCTAAATCATATGCATGATACATTTCTTTTTTGATCATATATTGGGCAATCTTATCATGCGTGTCAATCGCAATATCCAATTCACGGCGCAACAGCTTTTTCAAAGAAGGAGTAGCTGTTTCTGTAATGGCTGTTGCAAGATTTCTTACACCAGCTTTTGCCGAGACAAGTAAATCGGTTGCGATTGCCAGGTCATCAATCATGGGCATTTCAAGCTGTTCATTATTTGTTTCATCTGTTTTCTTAGCAGTCATTACAAATCATCCTCCATTCTCGTTTAGGCACTTGCATCCGCAAGTACTTTTCTTAAATCTTTAATTGCTTTTGTGGATAGTTCTAGGTCTTCCTGGATAATTTCTTTTAGCTCCTCATCCTGAACGAGATCTACAAATAACTTACTCTTTGTAACACATGCTGTTTTAAAAATCAGTACTTCATGTGCCTCCAATTGTTCGTGCAGTGCAAGTTCCTTCGTTGCCATTCCATTACCTCCTAGTACTGTTATGTTATTTGAATACCCGGTAATATTATTTTCAATCAAGAATTTTTAACGAAGACACACTCTTTGCGTGGTAATTATAAGATTCTTTAAATATTAGAAATGGCACTTCCCTTTTTTAGGGAAATGCCATTTCATGTAAACCAATTGGTTGAACGAATTAAGCTTATTTACTAATGGGGGTTGAAAGGCTGGACGATTATAACCTCATAACAAGGCTTGTTGCTATGTTACACTTTGACGACAACATTGCCCCTCTTGTGCCCTTCCTCTACATATTTGTGTGCTTCAATGATTTCATCCAAATTGTAGTATCGATCGATTACGATTTTCAATTTCTCCATTTCAACCAACTCTTTGAGGAAATTTAATGCCTCTGCGGTTTCAGGGGAATTTCGGCTCAACAATATCTTCTTTTTGCTGGTCATTTGAGCCCATAGCATTTCAACACTTGGCAATGGTTCCGTAATGTTTATATAGATGCCATCTATTTTTAGTACTTTCATGCAGGCAGAAAATGAAGACTTGTTCACTGCTTCAAATATCACATCATAAGTCTCATCAATCTCTGAAAAGTCTTGTGCTGTATAATCAATTACCTGGTCAGCACCGAGAGATTTTACTAACTGCACATTTCTAGTACTGCATACACCTGTAACAATTGCACCGAAATACTTAGCGATTTGTACTGCATAACTCCCTACACTGCCAGAAGCACCATATACCAGAACCTTTTGGCCTTCCTGCACATTCGCTTTTCTAAGAAAATTCAATGCTGTGCGTGCCCCGATCGGAATGGCAGCGGCTTCTGCATAAGTAATGTTGCGTGGTTTGATTGATACAGGACCATCTTCAGGCAAACACTTGTATTCGGCATACGCACCAAAATCCGCGAGAGTTGCAGCAAAAACCTGGTCACCTTCTTTAAACCTTTTGACATTTTTCCCTATTGCCTCGACTTCCCCGGCCAACTCCATTCCCAATATCTCTTTTTTAGGTTTTAAAAATCCCAATGTTATGCGGGCTGGCAGCCAAAAAGCCGGGGGAACCGTAAAGCTCCGTGATCGAATATCGGCCACCGTTACGGTTGTTGCTTTTACTTTTATCAAGATCTCATGATCTTTTGGAAAAGGCTTTTCTACTTGTTTCATTTGGAGAACATTGGGGGGTCCATAACTTTCATATATAATCGCCTTCAACTATCCACCTCGAATTCGAAATATAATATCATATGAATTCTACGGGTAAATAGACCATTTATTCACTCTAGAAGCGCGGTTGCTATTAAACAACAGCAATTGTTTTGTCAGGTTTTTTAATGATTTTGACTGAGAAAATTGTTGAATGCATTTCCCTACTTAGGTACACATTCTACCATTCCTTCAATAAATTTATAGTAAAAGAGGTTCTCCCCGGTGTGCTCTTTGCCTTGATTTCGCCATTATGGAGATCGATGATGCTTTTCGAGATTGCCAGCCCTAAACCTGACCCTCCCGTAAATTGTGACCGAGACTTTTCCACACGGTAAAATCGTTCAAAAATATGCGGAAGATCCGATGGGGGTATGGCCTGCCGCCCGTAGTTAACGATTTCAATCTCGATCGTTTTATCGGTTTCGCTCAGATGGACATCAAGGTATTTACCATCACTCCCATATCGGATGGCATTTTGGAAGAGGTTCTCGAAGACCCGTGCCAGCTTTCCTCCATCCCCTATAACAATTGGACTCATTGCTGAAGAATAGAGGCGGAACTCCACCCCCACTTCTTCTAATTGCACTTTTGATAGCACAGCGAGCTGATTCAGCATCTCTTCAAGATTGACGGCGACCTTTTGAATGTTGACATGCTGATTATGCATATACGTATACTCAAATGTATCATTGATCAACGCATGCAAGCTGGCGGCTTTCTCATGAATCACTTGAACATAATGGCGAAGCTCCACCTCGTCACGGTACCCATCATTGTTGATAAGCTCCAGATAGCCAATAATCGAAGTGAGGGGTGACCTTAAATCGTGTGCAACATTTGTCACTAATTCATTTTTTAATTGCTCAGCTTTTTTCACTTCTTCAATAGCCGCTTCTGATCTAGCGATAATTTTTTGAAATTCTTTAAAGACGGCTTGAAATTCAGGTTGAACTGAAAGAGCAAATGACCCAGGTTTCCCCTTAGCCATTAATTGGACATCCTCCGCCATTTTCTCTATATAAAAAGCAAGATACCGTTTCCGCTCATATTGGTAAAAAATGAATAGAAATAGCCCCGTCATGGCAAGGTGAAAACTGAAAATGATTAATTTGGGAAAATAGGACAATATGTAAAGCATGCTTTCAAAAAATCTGGAGTTATCCTCCAACACCTCCAATGCCGGCAAAAGGATGGCTCCTGTCACCATTGATAGCATTAAAGCGATTAATAGATATAGCAGCACTTTCCATATTGGGAGAAAACGAAGCAGGGTCATAACATTATTTTTCAATTTTATACCCCACTCCCCAGACGGTTTGAATGATTGTTTCGCCTGGCAAAGCTGCTTCCAGTTTGTCCCGGAGGTTGCTGATATGAACCATCACTGTCTGGTTTGATCCCTCTCCCGGTTCATTCCATACCCTTTCAAAAATCTCTTCCGATCCAAACACACGCCCGCGATGCTTAGCGAGTAAAAATAAGATTTCAAATTCTCTTGCCGTCAACTTAATAGCATTTCCTTCGACGGATGCTGCATGGCTCTGTTTATCTATTTCCAGAAGGCCTACACGGAGTACATCCTCATCCTCTTTCGCAAGCTGGTAACTTGCCCTCCGCAGCAACGCTTTTACTCTTGCTATCAACTCCAAAGGATTGAACGGCTTGATCATATAATCGTCGCCACCCGTCATTAACCCGAGGATCTTATCCATATCCCCCACTTTTGCGCTAACCATCAGAATCGGGATGCTGCTGTGTTTGCGCACTTTTTGGCAAAACTCCAGTCCATCCATATTCGGCATCATGATATCCAATACAATAAGATCGTAGGGAGATTGCTCCAACATTCGGAAAGCCTCCATCCCGTCGGATGCTTTGGCCGTATCGTAACCTTCATTTTTCATATATACCTCAATCAACTCAGCAATTTGTCGATCATCATCCACAATTAAGATCTTCGTCATTTTTTTGCTCCTTACTTTGAATGAAGCTGCATTCTTTGAAAAATACCTTCAAATAATTGTACCTTCATCAAACTTCTTACAATGAGATAACCAATGACAGCACCTGCCGTATTGGCCAATAAGTCATTAATATCCGTACTTCTCCCATTTCCTAATGTCACTCGAATTAGAAGCTGCACTAATTCAAAGGAAAGACTAAAACCAAACCCCAGTTTGGCAATTTTTCTAATAGAAGTTTCTTTCTTGCTCAACAATGGGATGTACATGCCAAAAGGGAGTAGCATGATGACATTCAATAAAAACGTCTTAACATCGATTGTTAAAACCGGAATAAAGTTGATTGTTTTATACCATGGTGTTTGATTGGCATAGCGTCCAATATTGACATCGATTGGGAAAAACACCAAGTGAATGGTACATAGCAAGTATATCCCAAAGGAAAGAAGAACGACAAACTGAGCTAAATTGACTTTCCGTTTTCGTCGTATCGTCCATGTGATTAATCCTACCAAACCAAGCAGCATGAGCGGAATTAATACGACCCATGAATCTATCGTAAACATTATTGATTTTGACTCTTCCATCTATATACCTCCAAAATTCTTTATCTTTCAATGCAAATTCAGTTTAGATGAAAATTCTAAAGTTTTTATAAAGAACAAATAAAGGTTCCCTTAATTTTCGGTGGAATCAACTAACATCCTGAAGGAATCCTGTGCGTTCATAATTTAAGGGAACCTTTAAACTATCTTTAGCAAATCTTTAGAACTCTTCTATATGCTATAGACATTCAACCAATTGCTTTCGCGGCCTGGGTTGAATGTACATGCAATAAATGGAGGGATAACAATGGAAAAAGAACGTGGAAAGAAGAAAAAACAGAAAGGAACAATGTTTAAAAGAAGTCTATTCGCGGCTTCTGCTGTATTTGTCATTGGAGCCACTACCGTTGCAGCTCAAAATAGCGATTATTTTTCGATGTTTTTTGGGCATGAAGGAAATGCAATGGACGCTAATCAAAATTCCATAAAAGCGTCCAAGATTGTATCCGGAATAGAGATGGAAGTAGAAGAAACGATTATAGGCGGCAAGAGCGCACTCATCATCGTATCGTTTGAAAAGCAAGATGGAACGGCCTTCTCTAATAATGTCAAAGTCCCTGCACTAGAACTGGATTGGAAACAGAATGCAAGTTATATGGTGGACCAACAAATGACGGAAGACCACAAAAAGCTCATCGCGATGTTTGACATCGATACAACGAAAAAAATCGATGGGAAAAAGTTGAAGATCATGGCTAATAAACTTGTCGATGAAAGCACCGATAAGGTAATAGCCGATGGTCCTTTCCACTTATCATTTGAAGCAAGCGAAAGCTCAAGTTCCAAGACGATTGAAACGAATATCAATCTAGCTTTATCCGATGCGGAGCTTTCACTTCAAACGATCAATATTTCGGCAAATGGGATAGGCGTTGAGGGAACACGCCAAGACGGGAAAACTGGCGAGTTGCCGCAATCTACGCCACTACTGAAAGTAACGACTTTAGATAACCACACGTTTGAACTTAAGTCCGGTTCAACGAGCACAACCGAAACAGGATTCAAGTGGCAATTCAACTTGGATGAAGCGGGAGAGAGGCTCCTATTAAGCAATGAAAATATTAAAAGTGTGACGATTGATGGCCACACCATAGAGGTAACCAAAGAGTAAAAATGTAGTGTAAGAAATAAAATGAAAAGTCGATTTCAGCAGTTTGAAATCGACTTTTTTTATCGGCTTTTACCGCTTAGTCCTCTGAAAAAGCCAAGGGGATCATTGTGGTGGATCGCCAATGCCCGAGCGATTATCGCTCCTTCCGCAAAAACATTCGCACCACGACGATCGTACCGATTACTGAATAGAGGAAAACCCAAATTGCAAGCTGCAAAAAGTCACCGTCGATTTGGGTAATTTCGTCATCTTTAAGAAAAATAAGCACATGGGTCACCGGCGGGAAAAGGAGAAGCAACCATTTAAGCACAGTTATTTTTTCTGACAACCCTTCATAAGAAAGCGAAATGGTAAGAACCAACAGGGCCGATAACCAACTATATTTTTTGGTCGCGAAAGAGGTAACCGAGAAAATCGTGCCGATTAAAATGCCAAACCAAGCCAAAATGAGATGGCTATAGATGGATAAGCCGATATGAATCGGTCTAATAGGTCCTTTAAAACTCCCCATCACGATCGGATAGAGTATAGCCAGCGCCATAAAAAGCACGGCGAAAAGAAGACAAATCCCCCATTTCCCAAATAGATAACGAGTTTTGCTCGTTAACTGGACAAATAGCATATTTTTCTCGATTTCTTCCTCTATGGAGAAGACGTTCATCGTCAACCAAGTCATCACTAAATAGATTGCCATGCTTGACACCGCATAACTGCTTAAAATAGGGACATTACTGTATGCATACAGTAAAAATAGCCAAACACAAAAAACGGTGGCCGGGGGGATGATTTTTAAAGAACGTATGTAGCTAATGAATTGGTAGCGAATAAATCCCTGCATAGTTACCTCTTCTCCCTAACTTCCATGATTGAGCACTGTTTGTTTAGCAAGACGAGCAATAACTCATCGGAACCTGAAGCATCCACCGAAATAAATGCCGTATTCCCTTCATATGTAATATCATTAAGATTTAGCTTTTCAATAATAGCCGGGTCGCTGAATTTCACCTTGATCAACTTCTGGACTACTCTTTTTTTAGGACTGCAAACAAATTCACCAGATTCAATGTAGAAAACCGAATCCGCCAGGTTTTCAATCAATTTTTCTTCATGTGTTGTGAAAATGATGGTTGCTTGTTTTTTTAAATTTTCCAGCAGATCGAATAACTCATTTTGGGTTGAGCTATCCAACCCCGTCAGCGGCTCATCCAGAAGAAGAAGATCTGGTTTCCTCATAATCGCTTGGATCAACCCAACTTTTTGTTTCGTCCCTTTTGAACATTTTTTCAGCGGTGTATCAACATAGGGATGCAAATTAAACATTTCAATATAGTCTAGGAGCTCCTCTTCAATATGCTGTTTGGAAGTTCCTTGAAATGATGACGTTAACGTTAAGTACTCCTTCACTTTAAATCGGAGGTTCTCGGGGAAATGTTCGGTGACATACCCGACTTTTCGGTTTCCCCTCTTTACTTCCCCGCTTGAAGGTTCATAAATTCCAGCCAATATTTTCAGTAAGGTACTTTTGCCGGAACCATTAGAGCCTCTAATTGCGACCGAAGTATAATCCTCACAAGTGAAGTTGATATTGTTCAGGATCTTCTTCCCGCCAATTTCTTTCGTCACATTGCACACTTCAAATGCACTTTTCTTCATTAAGCCCCAATCCTCCTTATGCTTTTTTCCATCGGACAAAAGAAACTACCCTATCTACTATTTCAATATAATCAAGTCCGATTCCTTCAACTATTGCCATTCTTTTGCGTGAGGTTAAAATTTTCTTTTAGACGCTCCCCGTGTTCACTTCCCCTAAGATTAGGTATCCCATATATGTAAGTCCATGATATTAATTCAGCCCTATAACATGAGCCGTAAGTTGTTTTCAGGTTGGAATCTTTAATAAAAAAGACATTAACCCTTTCCGGATTAACGTCCTCCCAAATTTTAAAAAACCTCATTCTTTGACTCTATTCATTTGTTTAAAATAAAGCGAGACGATTAACAAGCCGATCAAAGCTGCATCGATTATTCGAACGACAATAATGCCATATGCTTGAATAGACACTTCACCGATCAAATACCAAAGACCAAAAAAAATTATGGTGAACAATGCAATAAGGCCCCAGTATATAAGTTTTTGGTTTGGACTTGCTGTAACTTGACGATTATTTCGACTTCTTCCTGCACGAATATACAAATATCCCAATATGAAGGTAATGCCTGTAATCGTGCTCCCATGTTGAAGTAACTTAAAAAGCGGTATTTGATAATTTAGAATTTGAACAGGATAAGATAGGATTGATAAGTTTCGAACCATATATCCTTCTAGATGTGTGAACGCGTCCCAGACGACATGAGTCAGCATGCCTAAAAAAGCACAGTAGAGGAAGACAAAAGACTTGAATACCCCCGCTGATTTTGTCACATCGGACGGACAATCTTGCAAAATCGAAGGTAGATGTTGATATAACGCACTATGTATACATTTCTTATAAGTCCAATAAACGATGATTATGACAGGCAGATTAAAAAATACAAAACCAAAAAATGTATGGCCAATCACTCCATAAGGCATCCCACGAAGGAAATATTCAAAATCCGGTGCCATACTACCCAAAACTAATGCTAAAAAGTTTATGTATTTGCTCTTCCTTGAAAAAGGTAAAACTGCGGCTGGATGAGCAAAAGTCAACGGCATCTGCGGTCACTCCCATATTTATATTTTTGAAAAAGCCTTCCAAATCTACGAAAGGCTATATACATACTATTATGCCATACTTCTGAAACTCATATATTCATGACAGAGTTTAGCATAAATTCCATCCTTACCAATCAAAGATGATACTTAAATTCCTGCTTCACCCCTAACCCCCACGAACTTACATAAGTGGGTGCCATAAATTGCTCCCGTATATAAAAAAGAGCGCAATTCACAGCTTCGAATCACACTCAATAGGATAATTATTAAACGTCGTAACCCCTAGAAGTTCCACTAGGATACCCTGTTTTCAAGGGGATGAGTTTCTATACAACGGGGCCTTATTCCAGCTTGTTTTTTAAATATTGTTCAAATTTAATTTTCCCCATCTTCCCCATTGAATTTGTGTTTTTTCCTTCGGTAAAGGATCTATATAGCTTTCCTGCCAAAGGAATACTCAAAACACGATTATCCTCATCGTTGACTTTAATTTTCAAATTTGCCATTTCTTTTAATGTCAATATTTCAGGTCCACAGAAATCTTCGGTTCTTCCTTGAGGAATTTGGTGAATTAGATCAATTAAATGACTGGCATATTCATTCACATCCACGCTCTGGAATTTCATCTTGCCAGGGACAATATATCTTTTAAACAATGGTTTTGAGATTAGCAGATTTTCCACAAAACCATGAAATTGGGTAGCCCGCACAATTGTATAGGGAATGTTGCTGCTCTTTAGCAAACTTTCCGCTTCATATTTAAGCCGATAATAGTTGAACGGGATCTCTTCGATGCCCACAATTGATGGATAAATAAAGTGCTGTATGTGGTGCAGCTTGCCCAAAAAGTTCTCAAAACCCGTAATTTCGATGTCTCTGGAACTTTTTGTCGGGCTTGTTGCTGTGTGAATAATTACATCGACATCTTTCACTGCTGCTTCCAAACCTTCACCCGTTAACATATCACTGTATACCCATGTGAAATCTCCCATTCCCTCAGGCTTTCTTCTCGAAGTTATTCTAACTTCATCATTACTCCCCTTCAATTGACGCAGCAATGCCGAACCGAGCTGTCCCGTCGAACCAGTCACCAAAATCCTCAAGTACAACACTTCCATTCATTTGGATTTACTTTGTATTATATTTTATAAATGTTTCACTTTATGCTGTACAATCGCGCTCCTTGGGAGAAATAACTAGTTACTGTCATATTTCTGTCATATCTTTTCTTAAGTACTTCAAATATATTCGTTTTGGGTCTTTAAATAAAAAAAGGTGCATTCCCAATTAGAGAAATGCGCCACAATATCGAATACTATACCAAGTTTTTATTCTTTTTAATGCATCTGCCCATAACTTCCTAGGATGCACTATTCTCCACACAATCGAAAACTTTATAATTATTCTTTCCTGCCGCTTTTGCACGATACATGGCATTGTCTGCGTCCTTCAGGAGCGTGTTGAGCTTGATAGCACTATCGGCACGGTATGGTACAATCCCTATACTTGCGGATAACTGGTATTCCTTATCCCATGTATTAAGACAGTTAATTAGCCCGTGCCCCAGCATATTAATCTCGTCACGGGAAGCAATGTGCGGGAAGTTAAGCAGGAATTCATCTCCCCCCAATCTCACGGCGAAAGCATCCTGCGACTCTTTTATAAATCCCTGAAGCCTTAAGGCCACTTCCTTCAATGCCTGATCCCCGGTATCGTGGCCGTATTCATCATTCACTTTTTTGAACCCATCCAAATCTATAAAGAAAAGAACGCCTTCCGCAGCAGGAAACTCTTCAAAATATTTATAAAGATACTGCCTATTATAAAGACCTGTTAAGGAATCTTTATAGGCCAGCCTTTCCAAATCCAAGTAACTGGAGAACATCCGGGCAATTCGTTGGAGCATGTTGATGCTTTTCTTATCAAAGTGACTGGCTTCATGATGGCCTACACATAATGTCCCAAACCGTTCTCCATCAACAAGAGAAATCGGGATTCCGACATACGAGTTAATATTCGCTTCCTCAAGCGTTCCTCTTATACTATCTAAACAGGATTCTCTCTTTATATCCTCATAGATGAGCGGTTCGTTGATTTCAAAATCAATTCGATTACAAAGGGTTTGATCAAGGTTTAAAACCTTTCCTTCCGTCAGGCGAATCTTTGTATCGGTATCCGAGAGTTTTAAAACAATTTGATGCTGATCATTTAAAGAATTTATAAAAATCAACCTGTCAGGCATGATTTCCTTTGCCAAGGCAAGCACATCACTCGCAAGCTCGTCAAAATTCTTATACATATGCAATTCTTGTAACGGTATCACCTTTATAGCACCTCGGACAATAAATTCTAATATTTTAATTGACGCTCAAGAAAGCCATTATAACTTAAAGTGCATGAATGCTCAAATACTACTCCTGTCGGGGTGCTTCCTTCCCTCACAAAGTACCTTTACCCTCTAGCGGCAGCACCTCTTCTTATTTAAAGTCTTTTCTGTATAACCGGATTGTGTAAATTGCACCGACCAGGAATACAACCCCTTGGAATAGAAGGAAAAACTGACGGAAGTATTCAATGTCACGGTCAACGAAAGTAATGAAGATCGCATTCATAATGAGCTGTGTTGTAAACATGCAAGATATGATCTTGAGATAAATGGCATTTGTTCTTTCATCAGGTTTGCCTATTTTATTGCTAAAAAAGAACTGCACAACCAGTGACCCAACCCATAGAACCATCGTCAATCCCACTATCATATTGAAGTTTCCTGAGCTTTCCAACATCCAACTATTTAGTAATTCAACCATTTTCATCATCCTTTCTTACATAGAAGAATATTTCATTGATATCGACTTCAAAAAAGTTGGCTATTCGGAAAGCCAAGACAAGTGAAGGAGAATAATTATTCTTTTCCATTACAAATATTGTTTGTTTGGATACTCCAACTGCATCAGCCAACTCCTTCTGTGACATTCTCCTTAACACCCTGTATTCATACACTTTATTCTGGATGGAATCTCCAAAATCTTCCTTCATCATTAATCCCCCCTCTTTTTCCTCATATTGGGATTATACACTTTCCTTTTATAAAAGTAAAGTTAACTTATACAAAGTAAAATTCTACATTTACAAAAAACAATTTATAACACCTTTTAGTTAAGATGTATGCGGAAAACCGTCCATAAAAAATAGCACTTATCCCATTCAAGGATAGTGCCAATTTTAGGAACATTAAAGAAAAGAGTTACTCTATAATACTTTCCTGCTATAAATCCGGATGGAAAGCATCCAAGAAAAGAAACTGAGAACGACAACCGTCAAAAGTACTCCTGCGTACAACAGTGTATTATCATATGATAAGACGATTCGAACACCCTCTCTTAAGCGATCATTCAGATTTGAGATAAACTTATTGATAACGATTAGATAAAGAACAAACAAAATAGCAAATGCCGTCATGATATATTGACTTTTGAATTGGTAAGAAAATGGAAACGCAAACGAGATAAAGAGTGCAACACTACAGAAAATAAACAATAATTGTTTCCATTGTGTAATTTCTCCGTAAATAATCAAATTTCCGATAGAGATGGTCGTAAGAATAAAAAACGTAAAAACAAAGGCGCCCAAATATTTCGAACTAACGATTTCTTTTCTCGTGTATGGTAATGAGTTTAATAGCAGTTGGATACTGGACCTTTCTTCTATTGAAAAACTTTGCATAATGAGGGGAATACAAAATATAACACCGATCCAGATCGAAGAAATACCTTCAAATAAAAAAACAAATAGCAGCGGCAACATAATCATCAACGTCTTTTTTTGTAAAACAATTTCTTTACGTATGAGATTCAACATATCGATTGATTCCTTTCTGTGTATAAAGCATAATGTCTTCAAGTGTCGGTTTCTCCAATATGACCGTATCGCCGAAGATATTTTGTGTTCGTTGCTTATAAGCCGTCAATGCTTCGAAACCATGATTGAATTTACGAATACCCACAAATTCCTTTTCTGTATCACGATCCAGTAAACCGACTTCCCCTTTTACAATCGCATAATCTTCTTCGATAGTGTAAAACTCCTTTGTAAAAATATGCCGTCCATTGTGGATGAACGTTATATAATCCGCGATTCGATCCAAGTCTGCCGTGATATGTGTAGAGAAGAATATCGTTCTTTCCCCATTCTGCATAAGGTCGTGGAGAATATCCAACAGTTCCCTGCGAAATATAGGGTCCAGCCCGGATGTTGGTTCATCCATTATACTCAACTCCGCATGGTGGGATAATGCCATCGTTAATGAGGCTTTCATCACCATACCTTTCGAGAATGTGCTTAATTTTTTCTTTAAAGGCAGCTTGAACCGCTCTACATAAGAATGGAATAGTGCATCGTCCCACTTCCTATATACAGGTTTGATAATATTCCTCATTTCCAGCAACGTAAGATTTTCATAAAACACGTTTTGATCGAACACAAAGCCAATTCTTTGCTTGATTTCTTTTTCATGCTTTTTGTAATCCAGCCCAAAGATTGAGACCTCCCCATGATCCGGCTGCAAAAGATTCATAATCAGTTTGATGGTTGTGGATTTCCCCACTCCATTGCCACCGATAAAACCTGTCACAAAGCCCTTCTTGACCGAGAAAGATACATCTTTCAATTCGAAGCCATTGAAGGCCTTATTTACATTTCTAAGTTCTATAACGTTTTCCATCATACATCCTCCATATATAACATTGTGAGCAGTTCTTTTAATTCCGGTAATTCTATTCCGATTTCTTTGCTATTTTGGATTGCAGCCATTAACTGCTCCTCTATCACTTTCATTTTGCGTTCCAGGATCATTTCTTTATTTTGCTCGGACACAAACGAGCCTTTTCCGACGACTGAATAAATAAAACCCGTTTTCTCAAGCTCTTCATACGCCCGCTTTGTAGTGATTACACTAATTCCCAGGTCTTTGGCCAATTCACGCATTGAAGGTAAAGCGGCTCCTGCCTGAAGTTCATTAGTCAAAACTTGTTTCTTGATTTGCACATATATTTGCTCATAGATCGGCTCTTTTGAAGTATTGGAAATGATTATTTGCATAGGGATCCCTCTTCTGGTAATAATGTATATATACTTTATACACATTATATACACACCAGTTTTAATTTACAATATTTTCTTTTTACTTATATAAAGCCCGTTAAATTAAAACCATGCCTTTCCCGTCTCGAAAACCCAAAAAAACCTCTACTCTATTGGAGTAAAGGCCAAATTTTTTTAATTATGAAGCAGGAGTGGATTCCGGTTGTTCTCATCCCCCCCTAATTATAAAGGGCTTCATTTTGATACATTCTCTTATATTATTTATCTAACGTCACATCAAATTCTTTTACATAAACTGCATTTCCCGTAATCTGTATGTCAAAACTATTTTCATTCCTGGAAACCCTCACCATGACCCGACCATCTTTCTTCATTTCATGGCCTTGTTCCACTATTAAATTCAACGAATCGTTGAACTTGTTATTTATGTGCTCAGCATAATAGGCTCCCATTACCCCCGATGCCGTACCAGTGATGGCATCTTCAATAGTACCTGAGTACGGTGAGGAGAAGTGCCGGGCATGCATGTCGACATCCATACCATAAGCCTGCATGCAGAATGGATGAACAGACGCTTTTGGCATCTCTTTTAAAATAGATGGAAATTCTTTACTATTCGGTTTCATTTTTTCAAAAGCCACCAATTCTTTGATAGGTACCAATAATGTCCAGGCACCTGTACTTCCATAAGCAATTGGCAAATCATCATGTATATCCTTTTCTTCCAAACCTATCGAGGCAGCTAAATCCTTTTTTGAACCTTTAAATTTTTTAAATTCTGGTTGGGCTTGTTTCATCGTAATCAGTATTTCACCTTCAGCCGTTGTTTTGACGGAAATCGGTAGGACCCCTGCTTTTGTTTCAATCGTGAAATCTGTTTTATTCCCCAAATACCCTCTCGTGATGAGTGCATAAACCGTTGCCATGGTTGCGTGTCCGCAAAGGTTTGTTTCATGTCCGGGCGTAAAGTAACGAATTTGCAAGTCCGCCACTTCGGATTGAATAGGAAAGGCCGTCTCATTAAATCCAACTTTCAAAGCAACCTCTTGCATTTCCTCATCCGTCAATTCATCCCCGCCCAATACGATACCCGCAGGATTTCCTTTATTGGGTGTTTTACTAAATGCATCATAATGGTAAACCTTTATCGACTTCACGACTCATTCCTCCAATATTCGATACTAGAATTAATATTTATTCTACCGCCTATTCTTACTTTCTTGTTTACCGAACGCACTTTGCGTTCTGTTACAATTCATTCAACGCTATCCATACTTTAACATAAATATCAAATTCTTTTTAATAGAAAAAAGACGCACTCCTTTTAAAGAGTACGCCTTCTTATGGAATAACCGAGATGCTTCCGTATTATACCGAGATCAACCGTGATACCAACCTGTTTTAGGGTCGATTGTGAGAAGGTATTGCCATTCGCCTTTTCCTTCAATTTGTATATACATTGCGTAAAGGCCGATTCCACCTACAACATCGGACTTTTCAATTTTCACTTTATCCTTTGATGTAACAAAATTTCTTTTAATCTCGCTAAGTGTAGCTTCCTTTACTCCCGGTGCCCAATTATATGGATCTGCGAATTTCAAATCATGTGTTGGCACCCAGCCTGTTTGCCCGTTATATTTAATTTTGGACCAGCCGTATTGCTCATATGCATACCAGTCTTTTTGATCGAAGCCGATTGGTTCACCGCCGATTACCTTCAATTCCGTACCAGCGGGAATCATACCTGCTGTCCGATATGATGTACCCGGCGATGATTTCATGGCAATCTTTTCATTTGTGGATGCCCTATCATAGATACCTACATTCACAATTATCTTCTTATCCGATAAAGTAATCATTGCCGTTTCATTACTTGCATTCCATTCAACGGTTGCTCCCATGGATTCACTAATGAAACGCAGCGGCACCAATGTAGAATCACCATGTATTTGGGCAGGGACATCGATCATGACCGCCTTACCATTCACTATAGGATTTTTCGAACCAATTTTTAACCAAATATTCGTCTTCCCTTTTGTAGCAGTAATCGTTTTGTCTTTTTGATTCCATTGCACGTTTGCCCCCAATTCTTCAAATATGGAGCGTAACGGCACTAATGTTCGACTATTTACGATTTTGCCGCCATCTATTGAAACTACATTGTTTGCACTTGCCATTGTTACATCAAATCCGATTGCCAACAATAAAACCAACATACATGATATTATTTTTTTCATGTAACCATCCCTTCTCTTATGTGCAGTTAGATTTTACCATAAACCCACTTCTAGAAAACTTAAAGTTTCTTTAAAATTTTAGTTTTACATAGGCTATTTTCCCGCATATTCCCTCTTCATTTCACACGTTACCCTATCAGTTGAACTCCCTGTTTGCACAAATTTATTATCAAATATCAAAGCAAGGCCCACCACTTTTTAGAGGAAAGCAGTTTTAGTACGAATCAGATGATAAATAAAAGGCCCTCCTTTTTGTAGAGACCTTTTCAGAGTGAAGACAAAGTCTGTATTCGACTTTGTCTTCACTCTTTTTGATTATTTTAATAATTGAAGGATTACCTAGACTGTTTTGAAAACGCTTGGCAGACAACCACGACAGGATGAATGCGTTTGTCAACAATCTGAAAAGGCCTCCATTTTGGGAGGCCTTTTCCTAATCCTTGCTACCGCATATAAACCATTGATATATCTGGTTCAACAACTGCCACACTTGAAGTTTGCATGCGTGGGGGCAACTTCGATTCCATAGTCAAAGTTGAATGGTATGCATCCGCAATAGTAATAAAATAGACTAAAAATAATAGTTTTTTCAGTCAATGATTCAAAGTAAATCTTTTCTCCTTCTTGTACATGAACTTGGTGAAATGACACCAACTGTGTTTCTATATTCATATACGGATGGCCATTCCATAAGTTTCATTTATTCCTGAAATAATGGGACTCGCCATTCATTCTCCAATTTGATTGCTTCTGTTTCTGCAATGAGATGCAATGTCATTTTTTCCGGAATATCTTTCAAGTCATAGGAGATGAGGTTCACTTCCCGTTTGAAGCGCCCTTTTTCATCCGTTTCATCTAACGTGGCACCACCGCTGCCAAAAGTGAAATAACTTTGCCCTTCCCCGTCTTCAATGGCCCATACGGCAAGCTCAGGTGCCTTTTGTTCTGCATAACCGGACATGGACACTTCAACGGAAACCTGGCGATCAATCGGAATCCATGATTTTTGCAGAGAATAATCGACTTCTCGTTCCACTGAATCAATCGTTAGTTCATAGCCTTTATAGTCAAATGTATAAGGAAGCTCTTCTGGCTTGAATGTTACGGAGAAATCGGGTGTGTTAGTTTTATAAACGGTATCCAATACGAAGTAGAGTTCACCTTTTTCTTCTTCGGGAACAAACGAATCCGTCATTGTCATAGTACCCATGTCTTTACTTTCTCCATCCCAGTGACCCGAACCACCAATCATATTTTCCGTCACCGGATGCCCGCGATCTTCTTTTGCATAAATATTATGGTAGCCCAGCACTTCCCCCTGCTCGTTCTCAATGCGATATCCGATAGAAGGATGGTATGGGAAAAATGAATCTACAATTTCCTCGTTGAACTGTTTTACTTTCTCCTTAATTGCGGCTTGCAATTCTTGCTTTGCTTCATCTGTATACCGCGTATGATACGTAATATCTGTTGTCGATGTAGCATAACTAATATCCCCCAAATTCACTTCAATTCCTGATTCTACAAAACTTTTATCGATATCCACAACTTGTTGTTTGGCATATGCTGCGGATAAATCAACCGGAATATCTATGGTCCAGTTCCCGCTTTTGCCGGCAATTTCTGTAGCCACTATCCGTATTGTACCTGCAGTAAAATTCTCCGCCTCAACTAAGGAAAATTCATAAATTCCATAATCATCGGTATTTCCCCAACTTCGGCTCCATTCAACTGCTTTATCGTCTTGGTCAAGCAAAGTGATCACATTTTCCTTCTGATCATCTTCAAGGTCTGGATTCAAACGTTTTCCATGGCTATTTGTCACACTATAAGAAAAGGCAATACGGGAAGTATCCGCTATCAAATGCTCAACATGGAGCGTAATCCCTGCATCTGTGACCGCAATATCTACCGGTGTGGCGATATCGGTATCAACTGCCATATTCAATCCCTTATCTACTTTATCAGTGGAAAAGATACCACCCACAATCTCTGCAAAACTTGGATTAACAAAAACGAGGATCCCACCTGCAAGAAGCACGCTTGCTGCTGTACCAAGCCCCCACTTCCAAGACCTATTCCGTTTTGCTTTATATGGGCGAATTTGTTCCATTACCGTTTGCGCAAACTCTTCCGGTAACACAGGGGTCTTTAATGTTTCTTCCAAGAAGGTCTTTTCGCTCTCCATCACTTCCAGTTGTTGCTCACAATATGGACAGGAATGAAGATGCCGCTGCATCGCTTCTGTTTCTTCCTCATCCAAAAAGCCATCAATATATGCCAATAAGTCATCCTCTTTGGGACACATCATAAAAATACCCTCCTTTTTGTGCTTGGTTTCGCAACTTTTTCTTCGCCCGGTGCAACTTGTTGCGGACATCGACCAATGAAATGCTTAAGGTATTGCAAATCTCCTCGTAGCTTAAATCATTCGCGTAACGCAACAATAAAATCATTCTTTCATCTTCAGGCAAACCCGAGAGGAGGCGTTCAAGCTCTCGACTCTTTTCTTTTTTTAGGAACACCACTTCCGGAGTGGTACTGTTAGTCAGCTGTTCTTCTTCCACTTGCTCGATTTTGATTTGTTTTTTACGCAATTGATCAAGACAATGATTGATTGCCACTTTATATATCCAGCTTTTAAAGGAGCCTTTTTGGTCATATTTCTTTAGTTGCTCGTACACCTTTATAAAAGCTTCCTGCAATAAATCTTGTGCTGTTTCTGGATTTTTTGTCATGCGTAATACCGTTGCATACATGGGATTTTTATACTTATTGATAATGTCTATGTACGCCTGCTTATCCCCTGCCAATATGCTCCGAACAGATTGAATGTCCTCTTCCATGTCACCCCTCCTTGTCTTTTCACTAAGTAAAACGAGATGAACCGACAAAAAATCTCACAAAAAATAAAATTTACTCTTTAATACTTACACAGCTAAATCTTACCATTTCTGCACAATAAAAAAGCAGCCACAATCCTTTTTGGATTGAAGCCGCTTGTATATAGTTTTATCTTCTATTTTTCTCATTAAAAGTAGTTTCGGCGATCTAAATACGTTTGATCCACATTTAGTTCTCGATCTACAGGTGTTCTATCAATATATTCATCCATCCCGTCGTCCAGATAGATGAGGACACCTCCATTTTCAACAACTTGTTTATAATGCTCAAGCTGTGCCTCCGGGATATCGGCGCCTCTAAGACCTTCCACGACCGCATCTTCCCCGGTAAAGAGCGATTTAAACTTATCCACAGCGTTCCCTGTACGATGCATATCGACGTCAGCGTCCCATTTCAGGTCGGCAAACGCGTCTAAATTTTTTCCTACGAGATGAATTTGACCCATCGGAGTACCACTAGTCTTCAATCGATCGATAATTCCCATTGCCTCATTTCTTGTGTGTGCCACTTCAATATGAAGATTTCCTGGATTGTTGAAGTTTGATGATGAATACAAGCCCGATTCCTCCTTTTAATAGTCTATTAAACCAATACCCGGGACTTGGATGATTAAACTCCAAGAAGAAAAAGAGGCATTCATCCCCTCTGGGATGAATGCCCCTTAAAAACGATAAGCTTTTTACACGCTTTTTATATAATAAGCCAAGTCCTGCTTTTTTATTTATAACTAGATTAAATTAAAGGATTACGGTCGTTTGAGAACGAGTCGATCCCTGTGTTCAGGTCGCGTTCCACTACTGTCGTATCGATATACTCATCGGTATAAATGAGGATACCACCATTATCAACTATCTGTTTATAATGGTGCAGCTGACTTTCCGGTAAATCTGCATCCCTTAAACCTGCCATCACGGCATCTTCCCCGGTGAAGAATGATTTAAATTTATCCGCAAAATTTCCGGCATTGTGTACATCGACGTCAGCATCCCATTTTAAATTTGTAAATTCCGTTAAATCTTTCCCCACCATATTAATTTGGCCTTTTGGAATTCCATCGTTTTTCAATCTGTCAATAATCGCCCAAGCCTCTTCTGTAGTGTGCGCTACCTCAATATTGTAGTTGCCGTTCATATTGTTTGAATACATTTTGAATTCCTCCTTTTAATAGGTTATTAGTTTTGTACCCTTGATGAATGTAGATAAACATTTTTTGATTTACCTATTGACAAATAACACCTGTAATGCTAACAACTCTTAGAAAACATGCTTGTTAATCACTATAGTTGTGCTGCCGTTTTCTTTATGAAATGGCCAACATTCGTGATGGCCGATGAAAATAAAAAAAGCATTCATCCCGCTAATAGATGAATGCTCCTCTGCATTGTACCGCTTTTAAAATCGCTTCCCGTCATCATAGGTATTTGAGTCGTCTATGATATTGGGATCTCTTTCAATTTGGTTGGCAATTTTTGTCGTGTCCAAGTATTCGTCTGTATAGATAAGGACGCCGCCGCTATCGACGATTTGTTTATAGAGATGGAGATTCGCTTTGGGCAGCTTTGCATGTTTTAACCCTTCTATTTCAGCATCTTCTCCAGTCAGGAACGATTTGAGCTTGTCTCCGTTGTTGCCAATGCGATGCAGATTGATCTCGGCATCCCACTTTAAGTTTGCAAACTCGATTAAATCTTTTCCTACTATATGAATATCGCCGATTTGAACACCTTCTGCTTTCAATCTTTCAACAATTGCCAGCGCCTCTTGTTTATCGTTGGCTACCACAATATTGGATCTTCCGAGATTTTCATTACCAAATGGATACATACTGATTCCTCCTATACCAAATTAGTAATTTTGTACCCCTCCCCCTACTGGACTAAACCAAATCGTCAAATGCACTTGAGGCAAAGGGTGGACAAAACAAAAACACCGCTTGTCACCAAGCACTGTTAGTCAAACAACTGTTCACTTCGAACGATGTTTTTCATTTTTGATTTAGTCTCTAGAAGTAGCAGTTGCGAACATCCGGTAGACTGATTGCAATTACTTTGAAAGAAAGATGGGCGGGCTAGACGAGCAGAAAGCAATACTTACGAACCGGTTCATGTGATAATTTTTCGTTGTTGGACCAACGACACATCCCCCGGAACACAGTTAGTCAAATTCCGCTTTGCGTTTTTCCAACAAGGCCGACACTCCTTCTTTATAATCCGGCAACTCCGTAACAATGCCCATCTTAGAAGATATATAATCCAATGATGAGCGCAGGCTCATTGTTTGGCTTTGATAAACGGCACGCTTAATAATACGCATAGCCTCCTGTGGACCGGAACTCAGTTTTTCGATATAGGCTTGAACAAAGGAATCCAGTTCCTCATCCGCCACGACAAAGGTCACCAACCCCTTTTCCTTTGCTTCCTCTGCCGAGAGGACGCGAGCGGTCCATAACAGATCTAGAGCTTGATCGACACCAACCAATTTCGGTAGAAAGTAGGCCCCTCCATCCCCAGGCACAATGCCTACATTAATATAGCTTTCTGAGAACTTGGCAGAAGCAGCGGCAATCCGGATATCGCACATTAACCCCATATCCAGGCCCGCCCCCATGGCATAGCCATGCATTTGGCATACGACAGGTTTATCTATTTCTTCCAAAATGAGCGGAATTCGCTGTATTTTTTTCCATAAGGAATTCTTTCTGGCAAGTGCGGTTGATGTAATATCCTCCTGGCTTTCAAAGAAACCCTTCCCTGCCATCATCGCCTTTACATCGCCACCTGCACAAAAAGATTTGCCATTGCCCTTCACAAGCAGGACCCGTATCGAATCATCATCCCTCACATCTTCCAAAGCCGCAATCCAAAGTTGAATCATCTCTTCGCTGAAAGCATTAAAGCTTTCCGGTCGATTTAATGTAATGGTTGCAATACCGTTCTCCACTCCAAATAGTAAATCCGACACTGATTTGCCCTCCTTAAATAGTCCATCTTGTTATGACTTTGTTAAGTCCTCCCAAATTGTATTTGTTGAGTGAAGCAATTTATCCGCCAATTGTTTTCTCCAATAGTTCCCATGGAAGTCTTCGTCCCGCCATGCCCATAATCTGCGTGTGTAGTGATGCAATCGATGTTCATGGGTTACCCCGATGGCTGCATGGACTTGGTGTGCACTGGTTGCCACAATGCGGCTCGCGTCATCCAGTTTTAAGCGGGCAAAGGCAATTTCATCTTTCACTTGCCCTTCAACGAGCAATGCAATGATATTGTCCAATGCAGACGAGGAAAGTGCTTGCTCCCCAGCCAAAATGGCAAGATGTTGCTGAACTAATTGGAATCGATGGATTGGACGACCGAATTGTTCACGTTCTTTGCTGAATTGTAATGTTAACTCAAAGGCACGGTCGATTGCTCCCACCATTTTGCTTACCGTAGCTGCTGTCTGTAATTGTGTTAGGAATTCATGTTGCTGTTCTGTGAGGAGATGATTAAGCAGTATGTTGGCATCCGTGAATCTGAGGTGATCTCTTGGCTCTGCTGCTAGATTGGTGGAATTTTCAATTGTTGCTTCCTCCAAATCGATTATGATTAAAGAGTTTTTTCCTTGCTCTGTAGCAAGTGTCACGATTTTTTCAGCGTATCTAGCCCACGGAACATGCTGGAGTTGTCCAGTAACCTTCCCTTTTATAAGTTCTAAAGGTTGTGTGGCTATATGAATTGTTGATAATCCGCTTTGGGGTTGACTATTCACGTATTCCAAAACAAGGTTGGCTAATGTATGTTCAACAAAGGGAATCGGTACGGCATATTTTCCAACCAGTCGATACAAATGGAATAAATCCTCATAATCCCCGCCGGCACCACCATGCCCTTCTTTAATGGCCACTTTTTCAATTTCATTTTCAACGAGCAGCTGCCATACTTCTTCTCCCCACTTACCGGTTTCCAACAAATCAACCGTTTCTTTTTCCACCTTCTCTTTGAAGATTCTTTCTACGACGCCTGCAATCATGTCTTTCATTTCACTCATCTTGCAAGCACTCCCTTCGCGATAATGCCATACAATACTTCCGAAGTTCCTCCGCGAATCGTAAAGCCGGGTGCATGAAGGGTTGATTCTGCCAAGAAACGATCCAGGTCACGTTCTGCTTGAAGATGTGGATACACATCCAGCAACATACGAACAACTTCAGGAATTTTCTGCTCAAATTTCGTTCCGACACTTTTTACCAAGGCCGCCGGAACACCGACTTCCCCACCCTCTTCCAGCACTTTGGCCACACCGATCGATAGATTTCGCAGGCTCCATAATTCGGCGACGAGTTTTGCCGCATGCGCCAACCCATTGATATCCTGACGGCGTTTGAGTTCTTCTATCGTCTCATTCAGTAAAGGGAAGGTACTCAAAATACGCTCCGGCCCGCTGCGCTCAAATGCCAATTCAGCCAGACCTTGCGCCCAGCCGTTTCCTATTGCGCCAACGACCATGTCATCCGCTACAAAAACGTTATCAAAAAACACATCATTAAAATGGTGTTCGCCTGTTAAATATCGTATCGGAGCAATGGTTACCCCTTCTGATTTCAGGTCGACAATTAACTGGCTTAAACCATGGTGTTTCTTTTCCGAAACGGGTTCTGTCCGAACGAGCGTGATCATGAAATGGGCATCTTGGGCGTTACTTGTCCACGTCTTTGCCCCGTTTACAATCCATCCACCTTCTACCTTTTCGGCTTTTGTACGCACCGAGGCAAGATCCGAACCACTATTAGGTTCACTTAAACCAATGGCAAAGAAGCATTCACCTTTGACAATTTTCGGCAGGAACAATTTCTTTTGAAATTCCGTGCCAAATCTCAAAAGCAGCGGCCCTGTTTGCCGATCCGCAAACCAATGTGCGGCAACCGGTGCTCCGATGGCCAAAAATTCTTCCGTCAAAATATAGCGATCGATTGAACTTCTCTCAGCACCGCCATACTCTTTTGGCCAAGTCAATCCTATCCATCCTTGTTCAGCGATCAATTTGGAAAATGCAGGATCGCTCCCGCTTAACCATGAATCACACTTCGTTTGGAACGTTCCCTTTTGCAGCTCCCTTTGTAAAAACGTCCGAACTTCTACTCTGAATTCTTCTTGCTCCTTTGTAAATTGAACAGAAGGTAAATTCAATCCAGCCACCCCTTTTACGCATTTACGGTCATATTTATGCTATATCAATAGTTTATATTTTCAGAATATTATATGCCAATGAAACGAAATATATTTGCATGGCTAGAATAATAGTTTGTAAAGGAGAATCACTAATTACAGTCATTTCTTTCAGGGGGACTACCGGGAATAGAGTTAAAGGACTAGGGTAGTTTTTTTCGATGATGTAGCTTATATCAATAAAATAAAAGAAGCTTTAAGAGACCCAATTCTAATCGATAAACAGCCTTCACCAAGGTACTTTCTTATTAAAATCAATGATGAAGGCATCTGAAAAAAAGGGATATGGCATGTTGATCTACTTTAAGAGACCTTTAATAAGTCGGGCTGAAGCAAAGCATATTTCACCATTCTCCAAAAAAACGGTTCTATTTTTCGAATCGATGTTTTGAACTTTGGCTTTATTTACAATAAAAGATTTGTGGCAGCGGTAGAAATCCGGATGTAAACTTTCATAATTTTTTAACCGTCCGTAAAATTCAATATATTCATTTTCTAAATGCAAGATGATTTTATGCGAGTCCGGCGAGGCTTCGAAAAAGTAAATACTTTGCAAATCAATATTACGGGTGTGGCCCATCGTCTTGATTTGCAATTTTTGGATGGTATCTTGTTCGCCCATTTTTACATAGCGTCGATGTGCTTCTTTTAAGGTCGATAGTATCTTTTCTTTTAGCCCATCAGGATTATCTTTAATAATAAAATCCAGGGCAGCAAGTTTATAGATGAATGTAAGAAAACTCATTTCAGCATGCGTAGTGACATATACGAGACTGGCAACCGGGTCTTTTTCCCGCAACTTGCTGCCCAAGGCAATCCCGGTCATTTCATGCTTCAAATCGATATCAAAAAAATAGCAATCAGCCTTTGCATTTTCCAGGAACGCCGCAACATCGGCGGGATTTGTTGTAGCCAGCACTATCTTCATTCCGTTATCTTCAATGGCTGCATAGTTTTCAATTATTTTTTTGATGCTCTCCAATTGAACAAAGTCGTCTTCACAAATAACGATATCCATCTTACCTACTCCTTTCGAAACCGATTTCTTGAATAAAGTATGGAGGGCTGATTTTCGTGTTCAAACTGACATTAGGTGACTCATTTTTCATTTGCAGCAGATTCGCCAAACCGAGGCCACGATTTTCCCCTTTGGTTGAAAATCCCTCTTGATAAACCTCATGTACCTTGATATTCGATTTTTCATTAAATGTATTGCATACAACCAACAAGATTGCCCCATCCAAATGAATAAACGCTACCCGCACTTCACCATCTTCAGTTTCCCGTGCAGCTTCGATTGCATTGTCGAGCAAGATACCGACCATGCGATTCAAAACAATCGGATCGATCGAAATATCTTCAACTTCCTCGACCATTTCAATATAAAATGGTACGTGATGCGATTGAGCTTGCAAGATTTTTGTTGTTAATAACCCTTTCAAACTGTTTATTTTCAAGTTATTCAGCGTCATCATGGCTTGCTGGTTCAACTGTTCCTGATGATTGGCCTCTAAAATATGCTGATAGAAATATGTATGAAGGCCGTCATAATTTTTATCATCGATGAATGTGCGCAAAGAAGATAGAATATTCACATAATCATGCTTGAACCTGCGCATATCCTGGTTGATTTGTTCAAGCGAGGCGACGTACGCTTCGAAATTCTTCATTTCCTGTTCCCGTTGCTTCACTTTGTATCTATTAAATGCTGCATATAAAACGACAAACAAAATGACGGTGAGAAATGCTAAATACATCATGAACATCATTAAATTATTTTGAACACTTTGGTAAAAGTTGTCATGGTCAATTGCTACTATATCAATGTACATAACGATAACTGTTACGACACTCAAAAACACCAAAATAGTAGAAATATAGCCATTGATTACCCAGCGGCCGATTATATATTTCATGACTTGTTTGTACAAATAGGCTATTGCAGCGGCAAATAATACAAACAACATACAATAGCAGAAATAGATAAAATGATCATTCCCCGTTTCATTTAGTATGCGGTACGAGAGTAAATATGATAGATTGTCGCTGATCACCAAAAAAATGAGCGTCATAAATATATGGAAAATGTGGCTAATAGTGCTCGTTTGCCGGAAAACCATAATCGATAATACCGTTAAATAAAATAAAATCGATGGTGCCCCAATAAACGAAAACAATAAATAGGTCGGGAGAAATATAAAACAAATTGTTATTACATAGTGCTTCCTTGTCCAATTTAAATCGAGAATATAAATGCAAAAAAATAGTAATGTAATATACTGAATGACAAATGATAGAAAGTTCTCAAACGCCGTAAGTACCATTTCATACCACCATTTCTAAATTTATCTATATCACTATTATATACTACTTTTTTAATAATCTGATTTCCTCCAATTAGATTATTTTACGATAAAAAGACTCCTTGCAAGCTATATAAGCTTTTGAGAAGTCTTGTTTTAACTTGTAGGAATTGAGATTGAATCCATTAAAGAAGCGGTTCCCTAGCGATTAAGTTGCATTAACTGTTTAAATGTTAGGCTATCCGATTTCAGTACGCCTTTTGGATAAATTTTCGCCGCCATCGCTGCAAACAGCGCAATGAATGCAAGCATGACCAGCAGCGAAATTATAATTTCACCCGTCGCAATGGTGTTGTATACGATACGAATCAATACACTCATCGGGGCCGTAAAGGGAATGTAAGATGTAACATTCGCCATCATCCCTTCTGGATAATCCATTACAAACAGCATTTCTGCAGCCAAACTGGCCATCAGCAAAATGACAATGGGCATCGTGGCACTCGATAGGTCATCCGGACGGCTTACCATTGATCCGACAATCGCAAACAAAGTGGCATAGATGAAGTATCCGATGATAAAGAAAATCAGAATATAGAAGGCTGTTCCCCATGTAATTGTCTCGATCACTGTCTGGACAAACGAACCCTCTGGAACATCGAAAATACCCAGGTTGGCCCATAATAGGAGGGCGCCGATAAAGATAAATAATTGTACCAGGCTTGCCATGCCGATGCCTAGAATTTTCCCGTACATCATGGGTATCGGTGCCACCTTTGTAATCATGACCTCCATCACGCGGGAGGATTTTTCCGATGCGATGGCTGTTGCAACATTATTGCCGTATGTTGAAATGGCTAAAAACATAATCGTAATAAGTCCATAAACAATCATCAGTGCATTGGGCTCTGATTCATATAGAGATTGAACATCGCTTTGCAATGGGGTGTTCAATGCCTGTAAAATAACCGGATCGACTGATTGAGAGGAAACAATCGATTCGATTTTTTTCTGTTCAATATAGGATTCCAACCCAACTACCAATTCATTGTTTACTTTCGGCATATAAATATCCAGCTTCATCATGTCCGCATGCTCTTCCAGCATAAAGAATCCACTCAGCTCATCAGCTTTAATCTCTTCTTTGATGCTCTCCATCCTCACCCCATCTATAATTTTCCAGTTGCCGGACACCTGGGCCAGCCCTTGTTCGGACAATTCCAATGAGGTATGGTTCACAAGTTTATACGTTTCTTCCGGGCCATCCTGATTGAAGTTATTCAGGATTGCCGGTGAGGCAAAGAGCAGTACGCTCAATAGCACAAGTCCCAGCGTGATATATAAGTACGGCTTTGTTTTAACAGCTTCTTTGAAAACCGTGCTGAATACAATACTGAAATTACGCAATGACTTCGCCCCCTGTCCGTTCAATGAAGATTTCATGCAGGCTCGGCTCCTTTAATGAAACCCCGTGGAGTTCAAATTTCTCACCGAATTCCGAAATGAGCTGGTAAATCTTTTCACTGCGCGGAATACGTAATTTATAACGGTTGTTATCCTGCGTGAAATCATACTTCTTATGCTCTAGATAATCTTTCAAGTGCGTAGCTGCTGTCTCCAGCTCCAAGTAACGGTAGTCATAGGAACTCTTTACATTTGCCAGCTCGTCGGAGACAATCAGATTGCCATCCTTCAAAATACAGATTTGGCTGCAGAACGATTCCACTTGATCCATTTGATGGCTGCAAAAAATAATCGTTTTCTTCCGAGCGATCAATTCCTTCACCACGCTCTTAAGCATATCTGCATTCACTGGGTCTAAACCGCTGAAAGGTTCATCCAAAATGATAAACTCCGGGTCATGGATAATTGCTGTAATCAATTGTACTTTTTGCTGATTCCCCTTAGAAAGTTGTTCGGTACGCTTTTTCGCTGCGTAAGAGATTTCAAGCTTTTCCAGCCACTTCAATGCCTCTTTTTTCGCTTCCTTTCTGTCCATCCCTTCCAGCATACCAAAGTAAATAATTTGATCTAACACATTCATTTTCGCATATAGTCCGCGTTCTTCCGGCAAGTAGCCGATTTTGACGTTTTTCTTGGAAAAAGGCCTTCCTTTCCATAAAATCTGCCCGCCGTCTTTCGGAATAAGTTCCAGCATCATCCGAATGGTCGTTGTTTTCCCTGCTCCATTGCGGCCCAGCATACCAAGGATCTGCCCCTCCTTCAGCTCTATAGAAATATTATTCACCGCTATTTTACTGCCAAAGCTCTTGTTTAAGTTTTTGATTTGAAATGTCATGTAGCACCTCTCCTAACCAATCATTTTTACGATAGCAATAACCGCGATTCCAATCATTACTCCTGCCAAGGCCTTTAACACCTTTTTCATTTCTTTGCCTCCTTCATTGCCTTTAGTTTTAAAACTATGTTCCAAATGTTATGATTTTTTGCTCAAACGCCTTACTAATCGACTCTATATAATTCGGCACTTTAAAATAGGCGTTAATCCGATATAGGGACTGATCGATTTCCTCAGCCGAAATCTCCCTTGTACGCTGAATGAATTCAAATGTATGGCCAACTGCCAGATCTTTGAGAATCTTTTTATCCACCTCCTTCAACGAAACTTCAAGTGGAAGCGATGTGTTACTGTTAAAGGACTCCATCAATAGTAAAAATTCGTTCAGGCTTGTATTTTTAGTAACACTCGCCCAGCGCTCTTCATCCTTCAAATGATGATAAACCTCGCCCATTCTCGAATCTACAAGCAGCATGATGTCTACTTCCGGACCTTTCAGCTTCTTTAAACTCCCGATGGTTATCGCAAAGTGATCATTTGATGTTTCAACCACCACAATTTCAATATCTTGATCGTTGATTTTTTTCATTAATGCCTCGTTAAATAAAGGAGCTTGGATTGGATACGTATCCACTTGCCAAGTTGGACGCCTATCATGAATGGCTATTTGCAATGCCTCTATAAACAAAGTAGACATTGAAACGATTAGTACTTTCAAAATATCCCCCCTTTTGGAAAATCACCTAACTTCACTATACTTTTGCTTTTCTCTTTATTGTTGAAATGGTCTTCAAAAGCAATAATCCACTCACTACCGTTCTTTTTTGCAAAAAAAAAACGTTCATACAGTCATGAACGTTTTCTATCAGATGATTTCCCAATAGACTACATATTAAAAGGTTGTGAACGTAAGAAATGAACTTAGGTAATATTAGAAAAGTGTACGGAATTAGAGATTGTTAATGAAAGTCCCGTTAGTTCAATAAGAAACCTGCAAGTGATACAATTAATATAAATAAAAAAATAACAATGCTAATCCAACCTCTAATTTTTTGTTCTTTCTTAAATTCCTCCAATCCCATTACTAGTATCATTAAACTTAAGAAAAATATCATATAGAATTGGAACTCAAAATTTTTAGTAATCAAACTATAACCAGCTATACAAGCAACAGTTACCGCAAAAATCACTTTTAAAATGATCAACATGCATAAACACTCTCCTATACAGCCTTTTGAGCTATCGTTTCCCGCAAGTTTGAGTTCAACTCTCAACAATCGCGACTGGACGGCCCAAAAACGAAAAGCGTTCTTCGTCGTATTGAAGAATCGCGCACTAAGATGGACGTAACAAACTTTTATATATCCGATAGATTTTTAGATAAGCGAATCATGTCCCTGCACTGTATACCGTTCTCAAAAATTGCTTCTGGATAATGCTTGATAAAAAAGTCAGAATCAACACCCGTGATTCTAAACCCGCATTTTTGATATAGCGCTAATTGCCCAATACTTGAATTGCCCGTACCAATTTCAATCGTTTTATAGCCTCTTTCCAATGCAACACGGATTGCATCCAGTACCAACAATTTCCCTATCCCTTTGCCCCGGTTTTCTTCAGCTACCGCTATATTCACCAACTCCACTGTAGTTGGCCTTGTCGGCAATAGGACATATACCCCAACAACTTGTTTGTCACTTTCGGCTATAAAACAGTCCCCCCTTTTTATATATTCCTGAACTATACTTTCCGAAGGGTCAGCCTCCAATAACAATTGCATCGGAGGCGTTTCTTGCTTTGCTAGTTTTCTTATATTCACTACTGATCCCACCTTTAGTATCATATCTTTTTGTTTTTTTTAATGTTCCAATAATAAGACCTGCTTCCCATTACAAAAACCGGCTCCATATTGAATAACATTCTGTTTTATCGAACAACTGGAATCGAAATAATAATGATACATCGCCAGCTTTTAGCTTTAATTAAAAACTAAGTAGAGCGATTCCAATAACTAACACAGATAAGGGTATAAAGAACATTCCTAAACTATTTTTACCTTTGCTTTTAAATTCTTCTACTCCCATAATTGCAATAAAAATACCAAGCAATAAAGATGGTATCGGGCTATATGAAAAGTCTTTTGAAACTAACCCGTAGACTGAAAATATAATGACTAATAAAACGAGTACTACTTTAACAATCTTCAACTCAGTTCCTCCTCAAAAATGGATACACCTGTTGTTTTAATAACTTTTAAGTTCCTATCGCTATTTTAACATTAATATCCAATTTTACCCAAGAGGCTTCTTAGAGATGGACAAAAGACATAAAAGACACATTCCTTATTAAAAAGAATGCGCCCGTTTGTTGGTGAACTTAAACATCCTAAGACCTCCTATAATGATTACAGACCACTCAATTTAAGAATATAAAGACGCTGCTAATTTCAGAAATGGCCAAATCGTTGGTTACAATCCATAACTTATAGAATTTTTAAAAAGCACTTTATAAATATCTAAAATGCAACGATAGTTAAGATGTGGGGGAAATGAGTAAATCCAGTATTATAGAAGACAACTTTTCTTCGTCGTTTTTGGGAAGTTATGCTATATTCAAAGTGTTAGGAGTGAGTCGATGAAAAAGTTTTTAACAATTACCTTAATAATCCTTGTTCTACTCGGAGCAGCCGGCTATGCTGTGTGGCATTTTGGGACAAATATCGCTTCCGAAAAAATATTTGAAAAAGTGGAAACTACTTTGGATGATGAAAATCTGGAAGAAGTAAAATCCTATATCGAGAACGATCCAGATGTTCAAGAAATTGTAAGCGAGGCAGCAACAATCAATCCGGATACCCTTCCCTTCCAAACAAAGGAAGAAGCGACACGTGTGATAATTAAAAAAGTGGGCGTGAATCGTTTACTGGATATTCAGGAACAAGCACAAAACGGTTCCATTAGTAAGGATGAAATATTATCCGAACTTGAAGGTAAACTGTCCGAAGAGGAAATTTCTGCCTTAAAGTATGTTTTATATAAAGAATTAAATAAATAAAACTGGCTATTTCAAAGAAAAAGCAAGATTCACTTAGTTACTGTCAATAGAGCAATTTTTTATTTATTGACTCCAACCACGGACAGTATCACGATGTGTCTCGATTTCTGTTAATGGATTGAGTCCTTTTTTCTTTTCTACTTACCTATTCAACTAATGTTGAATATCCGTCTGTATCATTGTTTCGTGGATGAAGTAGAGCGGGCTTAACATGACTTGCCAATGTCCTCTAAATACCGTTGAAGTTTCCACTATTCTCCTTAATGTTTGAAGATGTTTAATAAAGGTTATAAAAAACTATAACGAAATATTAAATAGCATAAAAAGGAGATGATAGTATGAGTTTCATTTGGTTTCTAATAATTGGTGGGGTCATCGGTTGGCTTGCAGGCATGATCATAGGCAAGGATGTCCCAGGTGGAATTATCGGCAATATTATCGCAGGTATTATCGGTGCATGGATTGGTGGTACGCTTCTAGGAAGTTGGGGACCTAAAATTTCTGATTTCTACGTTATCCCTGCTTTAATTGGAGCAATTATACTTGTGTTCATTGTGAGCTTGATTATGAAATCAATGCGTAAAGCTACCTAATGGAAATGGATTTATTAGTTAGTTAGTTCTATACACTGTTTATAGCAACAATTTTAAAAAAAGCGGCCTTACACGATCTAATCAGTGGAGGGCCGCTTTTACTTTGTTCTAATTGTATTATAAAAAGATATTTTTTATTTTTCCCCACCATCTGAACCCATTACTGAAAAAGGGCAAATTTTCTCTTCAAGAAATACGTGCGATTGTTGAAAAGCTATCAAGAAGAATGTTAAATTATTTATTTTCTAATTTCCTCAATGATTGAACTTCCCTCAGTAGCTTCAGAATCAAGCCATTGCCAATTTTCATACAACCTAATGCGCCCATCCGGCAATATTTCAGGAGTTGAAATACATTGTCCTCCTCTAATTTCATTTTTGTTGTTTACATGGTTATATCTAAACTGTAAGCAACCGTCTTCCTTTACTACTCCAACCAAAGTTCCTTTTACAATTTCCCCTCCACTATATGTTGCCGAGATAATCTGCCCCTCTTGTTTGTATTCAAAAATAGTCTTTGAAGAAACTTCACCGTTAGCTGTATTTTCGATTGAAACAAAGCTACGACCATTATAATTTATCATTTCCCTTTCCCCTTTACTCGTTTTTTGAATATTATACCAATTAACGACCTTTAACATGAAGAAAGCCACCTTCTCTATTTCAAAATGCGCCAAATTGTTGATAATTCCATAATTATTTATGAATCATGGTTTACCGTTGAATGGATAGTGACACCTAAAAATTTCTAAAACACTTGTTGTTCGGAATATAATCAGTTATACTGATTATATTAAATACTGATTATTTGAGGAGATGAACATTTTGTCAGATCAATGGCATCAATCCTATGGTTTTTTGCTTGGAAAAGTTCTTCAGCAAATGGAAGATAAGTTTGCTGAAGGACTCATTCCCTTCAATATTAATGCAAGACAATATGGTGTACTTTTATTCATTCAAGGAAACCCTTATTCATCACAGAAAGATATCTCAGAAAATCTAAAGATTGATCGGACTACTATGGTAAGTCATATTGACCATTTGGAAACGTTGGGATTTGTTGAGAGATCAAAGAATCCTAATGATAGAAGATCCTACAGTCTACTCATTACTGAAAAAGGAAACGATGTATTGGATTCACGTTTGGAATTTTTAAACCATATTGAATTAGAAGTTTTAACCCCTTTAAATCCGAATGAGAAGCAACTACTTAAAGATTTACTTGTTAAGGTTTGGAAGTCATTATAGAAAATTGGAGGTTTTATCATTATGAACGCACTTGATTATTTTAATGCACGTCTTCAAGCAACAGTAAGCCCTATGGATTATATGAGAGGTAAGCAAATGGAACCGGAGAAATACTTTTTAATCGATGTTAGAAACGGTCCAGTTCATGTAAGGAGTGTCACAATCAAGGATGCCCATGTACTACCTGAGCAAGAATTACTGGACCGATTAAATGAAATACCAAAGGATAAAGAGATTATTGTTTATTGCTGGGATGTCTGGTGCAATACCGCTGCCAAAGTGGCCAAAGTTTTATTGGAACAAGGCTACAAAGTTAAAGAGTTGACCGGAGGAATTGCGGCATGGCAAGAAATGAACTTTCCTGTCTCGGATACAACTAATATGGAAAATACCCCCGATAATTGTGGATGCTGATAGAATGCATAAGAAAACAAAATATTGGATTGGGGTTGCCTCCCGAGAACATGTAATGAAGGGAGTCTGTGGTGGTTTCGCTCAACTTTGCCATGGAAAAGAGGCTCCCTTAAAAAAGATGGGTGTTGGCGATTGGATTATCTATTACTCTTCAAAGGAAAGTATACAAGAATCAATCCCATATCAGAAGTTCACTGCTATAGGCAAAGTTATCGATGATGAGATTTTTCAATTTGATATGGGGAACGATTTCATCCCCTTTCGAAGAAATATAGATTTTATTAGTTGCACAGAAACATCGATTCATCCATTAATCCCACAACTGGCTTTTATAAAAAATAAGAAGCATTGGGGTTATCCTTTTCGATTTGGTCATTTAGAGATAAGTGAAGAAGATTTCAAACTGATTACACAAAAGATGCTTGAAGGTTAATGGGGGATTAGCGTTCTAATCTCTCTTTAACTCTATTATGGGATCCTCTCTCTGTTCACAACTAATTCTACTTTCTGCTTTTGTGCTATACAATTACAACTTTAACAATCTAGCCTTTTTCACGGAGAAATTGCCATCCTTATTGCAGAAATGCGTCCAGTTGGTGCATTTTAGCTCCTTTTTTTATTTTGTTTTAAAACAAGATAAATTAAAAGAGTGATGATTGCAGTGTTTTGGATAGCTAAAACGCTAATACCTATGACAGTTTCGTTATTGGATTGAGCACCCAATATACTGCCTAGAACGCTAAAGCTAATAACTATCAGTCCTAACTATCTACTATTAAAAAAGCTTTACAACATACATAATAAAAGTAACTACTATTAATACAGGCATGGCTTGCTGTGGCAATAGCAGTTCGATTTTGCGTCTAAATATAAATGCCACAATGAATATAAAGATTACTAAATACAACAAATAGCCTTCCTCTGCGATGATAGGCGTTGCAGGTGTAAGAAATAAAATGGTAAAAGCCATTAAGAAAAACACAAGACGTCCTAGAATTTGTGTTGCACGCAGTGATTTCTTTGCCGCAAGTATTAAAAATGGCATTGAAATGACCATGCCACCAATTACCCCTCCTGGAATAATAGTATGTTCTATTTGCATCGCAATGTATAGCGTCACGAATAATAGAGCCGCTGTTAATGCATCTACTGCCATCCTATTTGTGCGATAAACATAAAGGCATATTAGTAGACAAAGCAGCATCCCTAGCAAAACCAACGCATTCAGCGTTTCTTGAAAAATTAAAATATCTCCAATCGTTAATAATGCATACCATGTGATCAAAACAAACAGCCATTTATGTAAGGCTTCAAACTTTGTTTGCTGCACTAGCTTTTCCCATCCAATTGTAAAGACAACATAAATAAGACCGGTCAATGCCGCCATATAAACATCCCGCATAATATTTTCTTCTGGATCGAACATTGTAAGCGTCAATAAAATAATTGTACATATATATGTAAGTATCAATCCTAACGTTTTCTTCATAGCGATTCCTCCTATCACTATCATTATGGCACAAATATTTTAGAAAAAAGTGTATTCATACCATTTAAACAAAATAAAAAGCACCCTTACCAGGTTCTGGTGCAAAACTAATTTGGTAGAAACATAGTCCCCCATACTCTATAAATTCAAGAATTATGATGTTATGCCAAATAATCTAGGTATGAATCCAATCTCATTCAGTTTTCTTCCTGGGAGTTGTCTTTTATGAACTAACCGGTACTTAAAGAGAAATGAGCGCTTATCCTTTTTCAAGGATAGCGCCCGGTTGTTGAAAATCGGTATTCAACTAAAGCTCTTGTTAATTTAAGAGGTAATAATAAAAATTGCAGATTTATAGCATGAATAAATTGTCAATAATTGCCCGTTTTTTATTCAGATGGCATCTGCCAAAGCGGTGTTTGAGAGCTCTTCTCCTTAATTTCGCATTTCAATAAAGTTACTTTTTATTTTTAGGAAAAAATTTAATACAGCAATTTTCGTTTTGATTTAAGATTTGTAAATCTTCAATAGTTATTTGCTGTGGATTTATTCGATGTATGTTTTTAGAAGGCACTTTTTCACTATGCCATATTGACCAAAATTCCACTCGGTTTTGTTCTTCAACATTTTCCTTAATATAGTCAACAAGTTGGTTTAAAAACGTGTCATTTGTATTGCCTCTCACCTTGTAGATCTTAGGCTTTTGAATTTGCCCCCCTCCCGCCACAGGAGGATTTTTTCTACATGGAAGAACTTCAAACTGATCCCCAAAATGGTATTCTTCCAAAGTTATAACAGTCGGTAAAGGCTTTTTTGAAGCAAAATAACGATAAAGGCTCATTATCTTCCTCTTTCTAAATAGTTTAAATTAAGTGTAATAATATTACAAACAATCGTTTGGGAACATTTCATAAAAGGAGGTTGCTACACAATCCGGCCCTTTTCATGAAGAAAGATGCAATTCTTACTGCAGAATCGCCCCCGATTGTGGAATATCGATTGTATTAGAAAAGGGAATAATAAAATTGTTTAATTCAAAAGTAAGTATTAGCGTTTACTCCCCATTATAAGTTGAGTTTCCCACCATGATAACAATAGTAATTTTCAGCTTTAAGATTTTTAATCTTTGTCAGAGATTGTTTTGCTTTCTCAACATTTAAACAAAAGTTTGGATTGGCAATGACTAATTCATGGTTCTCTATAACCGCTGCATCACCTGTAATTACACTTTTTACACTTGGAAAATATAATGAAATATGCCCTGAAGTATGCCCTGGTGTTGCTACTACCCTACATTTATTATCTAAAATCATATCACCATCATGTACCTTTTCATCAATTGAAACATGCTTCAAATTCTTTAATTGCTGTATAAACCATTTACCAAATTCAATTTCCTCTTTTGGCATACTTTCTAGCATTTCTTCGGCTTGAACCAATCTCTCTGACTTCACTTCACCACTAATGTATTTTGATTCAATTTCACTAGCTATAATGTTGATCCAAGGATACTTTTCTTTGAAATCATATAAAGAGCCTATATGATCATCATCATAGTGAGTAATAATTATATTCTTTAAATTCTTCATTTCATATCCATTTTTTAAAATTTCATTTTCAATTAAAGTTAAAAAATTTGTATACCCTGTATCGACCAAGGTCAGTTCATTATTTAATATAATTAAGCTGGGATAAATGTAATTTTTTTGTCCGTTAAATTCAAATTCAATTGGGAGTTCTAATATTTTCATTTTTATACCTCCATCATATTATTCCAAGAATATATTTGTTTAAAACGAATCCCCAATAAAGGAAACTAAAAGTAAAAAACAAACACAAATATCGTTAAGGATTTTGGTAATTTATCATAAAAGTATATTAGTGCTTATCCAATTAGTATGTGAATGAAAGCAAAAAGAACAAGACCTATGCTCAACACATCTTACCTCTATAGTACCATTTTCCATAATGGAAAATAATCCATTTTTCCACTACTCTGCACCTTTAGTTCACTTAGTCTTGCTCCAGAAATGGCCCTTTTCATGAATAAAGGCGCAAATCTTATTAAAGAAACGCGCCCGATTGTTGAACATCGTTATTCAGCTATAGCCTTCATTTGAACAATAAACTAATAAAGAATTATAACGATATATTTCTGTTTATTTTGGTTCCTAATTATTTTTTTGAGTTTCTAACATAGCAATCTTTTTATTCCGAACCTTTTGAGTAAAATTAATAAGATTAATAACTATGGATTGTACTGACATAGCCAGAATGATAAGCATTAAATGTGATTCAGAGAAAAGTAAGTGACATAATAAATAGAAAATTGGTGCAGATGAAAGAAATGAAACATACTCATTTTTGCTTAAAATTAATATTATTGTTGAAATACATGATGTTACAAATAAAAGCTCTAATAAAATCCATAAATCACTTGCATTAAATATCAGACTAATTAAGTCATTAAAATAAGACATTATATATCCCCTCCATTATTTGGATATACCAACAATTATATGGGATTATTTTGAAATCTACAAACCTTGATTTAAACCTCATAAATCATAAAAAAGTTACTAAACTCTCCCTTTAGTTTAAATACAACTTCTTCATAATTGTACCTTTAATATTTAAATGGTCCATTTTAAAAAAAGTGTTATTCAACAATATGGCCCTTTGTTGAAGATAGTCATTCAAGTTAAGTCCATGAGAATTAATTTATTTAACGATCCCTAAACTATCAAAAGGATAAAATCTAACATTGGCTATCCCTAGTACCTTTTCCATTGGTACTAATCCCACACTAGGAAATCTACTATCAATACTATTACTACGATTATCACCTAAAACAAATAGATAGCCTTCTGGTATTGTTGAATATCCTGTTAAAGACTGTAAAGTGAAATCTTGTGTTAGACTACCATTGTCTGGGAGTTGTTCCTTATACAAGTCTAAATATGGTTCTTCTAGAGGCTCGTCGTTTATATAAAGCGTGTCATCCTTATAAGCAACATGATCTCCAGGTAATCCTATTACTCGTTTAATATAATCCTTACCAATAGGGGCTTCGAATACTATAACGTCAAATCTTTCAATACCAGAAATTTGCTTACTGATTTTGTTTACTATAACTCTGTCTCCGTCTTCATAAGTTGGCATCATTGAAGCACCATCTACTGAAATTGGTGAAAAAATAAACGTTCTCATAGCAACGACGAATACAAAAGCTACAACAATAGACTTAATCCAGTCTAGTAATTCCTTTTTCTTTGAGTTATTCAAAGCATTACCACTCCTTTATTTACCATTTAATTCATTATAAACCATTAATTTTCTATGTGCGAATGTGCTTGCTATTTAAAGATTGTTATTCCACAATCTGGCCCGATTGCTGAATAGGGCGCAATTCTACTTGAGAATTGCGCCTTTAATGGAGTAACGGTTGAACTTCTATTAGTTGGTTTAATTGAATAAACCTCAGTCTCTACTTATGCTAGAGAAACTAATCTTGATATAGATATTCGGTTACAGAGAAGTGAAACTTATATTTTAATCTTTCAGGTTGGGTGATTTTTAAATCTTTAAGATTTCTAACAGTCTTATTTATATCTTGTGTATCGAAAAAGATGCAAATTATTCCTCTATGACCATTGTGAAATTGGAAAACCCATTCACTTATCCAACCTCCTCCATCTTGAGATTTGATGTTTACCATTTCAAAATACTCTTTCCCGGTCCATAAATTAGAAATTTAAATCCTTTTATAGATTTGCCTTTTTTAGTTTCATAAGGTAGTGGGAACGAACGGATATTTGTCATAAAAAGTGGTCCTACTTCAACAATTGCGCCCAATTTGTTAAAGATTGTTATTCGGTTTAATCACCTGTTGTTTTATAGCCTGCTAAAATATCTGTTCGAAGCGAAAAGTTTAAATTTTCTGATTGACATTTTGTGGCGTACCGTCATATTCTATATATGAACATATGCTCATATATAGAATTTAATGGGGTGGAGAGATTGAGTGAAGAAAAGAAATTTGAAGTGACATTTAGTGAAGAGGCGCAACATCTGGACGAAGAGACATTGTTTGTCGTTTCTCAAACATTCAAGGCGTTAAGCGATCCAACCAGGATCAGAATCTTGAATCTACTATGTACCGGCGAGCATTCCGTCAATGAAATTGCAGAGACGCTCAATCTAAGTCAATCCAGTGTCTCCCACCAGTTGCGTTTCTTGAAAAACTTAAGACTGGTCAAATACCGAAGAGCCGGGACAACGCTATTTTATTCAGAAGATGATGAACACATCATGAATTTATTGAAGCAGGCCATTGAACATGCGGCACATCATTAAATTAGGGGGAATGTAGAATGGGACACCATCACGGACATGACCATACACACGGTTCAAACAAAAAGACGTTAATGATCAGTTTTATGATCATTACTACTTATATGGTGATCGAGGCTATTGGAGGGTTCATGACCAACAGCCTTGCGTTATTATCGGATGCGGGACATATGCTGAGTGATGCCATTTCACTTGGGATTGCACTATTAGCTTTTACACTTGGGGAAAAAGCTGCCAACTACAGCAAAACATATGGCTATAAACGATTCGAAATATTGGCGGCTGTACTTAACGGTGGAACGCTTATCCTCATTTCACTTTATATTTTTTACGAAGCAATCCAGCGCTTTCAAAACCCTCCCGAAGTCGCTTCAACCGGGATGTTGATCATTGCTTCAATCGGGTTGCTCGTCAATATTGTCGTTGCGTGGATTATGATGCGCGGCGGTGACGTCGAAGAGAATTTAAACATGCGCGGGGCATACATGCATGTAATCAGCGATATGCTTGGATCCATCGGGGCCATTATCGCTGCGCTAGTCATCATCTTTTTCGGTTGGGGCTGGGCTGACCCACTTGCAAGCGTCATTGTTGCAGCACTTGTCTTACGAAGCGGTTACTATATTACTAAATCAGGGCTTCACGTCCTGATGGAAGGAACACCCCAAAATATCAATGTGGATGATGTGATTCAAACAATCAGCAATACTAAAGGCATTCAAAGTGTTCATGACTTGCATGTCTGGTCGATTACAAGCGGGTTGAATGCCCTTTCCTGCCATGCAGTAGTGAGCGGGGATATGTCGATTACCGAGAGTGAAAAGTTACTCCATAAAATCGAACATGATTTGGCGCACCAAAATATTCACCATATGACCATTCAATTGGAAACCTCTTCCCATTCGCATGACAACACGATTTTATGCAATGCGAAAGCTGATTCATCCGGCCAACATCACCATCACCATCACTGATTAGTTCGGGAACCACTAAAGGGGCTCAATTCTTGCTCATGAATTGCCCCTTTCTTTATGTGAAATCCCCCCATACTCTAGACAGGTGAAAGCATTCTTCCTGAATCAACCATGTCCATCTTTTGTCCAATAAGCAACTACAATGTCCCCTTGAACCTCTTTGTTTTTTTTACATAGCTCTCGATGATAAATCCGCACTCCGTACAAATGAGGTATTCAATTTCTAAACCTAAGCTCATCATCCTGTTATATGGATACATGGCTCCATATCCGCTATGTTTGCCTAATCCCAACTCTTTTTCACCGCATTTTGGGCATTCTGTTGTTTTCGTCGTTTTGATCATTTGTCTCCCCCATTTCTGCAGAAATATATTAATGGCAAATACGATTGTCTTCTACTTTAGGAAAGCATATTTTTCCTGATGGTCTTAATATTCTTACGTATGGGCTATATAAATCGTTTCATCTTCTGCAGCTAAATTGAGGAATAAAAAAAGAGATGTCCCAGCACCCCTTGTTTTAAAGCTATAAATCGGAAAGACCAATCATTTTAGGAAGGCTTCTTGTTTGGATACACGAATCATTTCACTTGGATAAACCTTTTTAAAGTACTTTTCCACAGCTGCATGGATATCTCTCCGGTACCACTTCGCAAGTCCATTTTCTTCAAAAATCTCGGGCATCCCCAGTCTCTCTGACCGCTTGCCATTCGCCCCATCCCCGATCGTCAACGTATCGATCCAAATATGATCGACGATGCCCTCAAAGACTTTTGGGAAATCAGGTGTAAAGGGCAGCACAGGCGAAATGGATGCTTGTGTACGGATACCTGCATCATGGAGCTCTTTTAGTGCCTTTATCCTTAATTTGATTCCTGGTGCATGAGGAGCAAAAAGACGTTTTATGTCCTCCCTGTCCGTTTCCACTGTCATCGATACGAGCACCTTGCATTTTTCATTCAACTTTGCCAACAACTCGATATCTCTTGTAATGAGGGGGCTCCGCGTTTGAATTTGAAGAAAATCCGGCGGGTTTTTAATCATTTCCTCCAATATCCCTCGAACGATTTTGGCTTTCCGTTCAATTGGCTGATAAGGATCTGTAGCAGACGACATGAAGATATTGATCGCCTTGTTTTTCCGGCGAAGTGCTAAAATTTCATTCCGGACGTTTTCTGCTGCATTCAATTTGATGTCCAGCCATTCACCCCAAGGAATTTCTTTGAACCGTTGAATCGGCATTTCTCTTACATAGCAATAGCGGCATGCAAAAGCACAACCACTGTACGGATTCAATGAATGTGTGAATCCTACATCCAAGTAACCCTTTGCCTCGGTCAGAATTTTTTTTGCAAGGACTTCCTTAATTTGAATCGACATTGTGCATCGCCCCTCTCATTATATGTTGGAAGAAATGTGTCTCGGAGTTTTCATTTCCTTTTCTTGATCGTCTTGATTTTTTTTATGAAATAGTAATGCTTGTACAATGCTAAAAGAACCAATAGAATTTTGACCAAAAGAATATCCACATAAATAACCGAGAGAAGGATAAAGAAATCAGCAATTAGATTGATTCTGATCTTCTCTTTTTTCGTCATACCCTTTTTCTGCAGAAATGCTTCCACATATTTCTCATACACAGTCGTACTTTTAAACCAAGCTTCAATGCGTTCGGAACTTTTTGCAAAACAAAAGGCGGCAAGTAAGTAGAACGGACCTCCCGGCAAGAGAGGAATCACCGTCCCTATAATCCCCAGCACAAGAAAGACTCCCCCGAGTATAAAAAATATAGCACTTTTTATTTTTTTCATCGTTATCATGAGTAGTTACCCTCTATATTGAAATAGTTTTGTTGCAATCGTCAATTCCCTTTCCAATCTAATTGTACAATAGCATGGGATGAATTTGGCTTAATAATATAAACCTATATGAGTTGATATAGACTTTTTTTAAGTTTCATTCATTCAGCAAAAAACGAATCCCCTTTCGGAAGATTCGTGCCGCTTTGTATTTCTGAAGGTAACCGACTCGGAGAAAGCCTCAGATTTCAAGAAAGCTTCTCACAGCAGCAAAGAAACCTTGTAAATTCTCTTCATGTACATGGTGACCGGCATCAGCGATTGTTACAAACATGCCATTTTGAATTAGCTCGGAAACTTCTTGCAATTTGCTCTGGGGAATATGGCTTGCCCCCCCACCTAAAATGAGAGTCGGCATAGTGATCTCGGGAAGGCGCGACCACCATTCGGGATTCGGTTCATTAAGTTGATGCAGGATTGAAGGTACGACCTGCCAATCAAATGGCAGTGGCACAGAAGGTTTGGGAGGGATTTCTATCGGTTTGTCTTGAAAAGGAGGCGGCGTATCCTCAACGATTAACCGTTCGATTCTTGAAGGAAAAGTTTCCGAGAAAAGGTAGGCAACTGTTCCCCCCATAGAATGGCCAATTAACGTGAAGCGCTCCAATTTCATGGCATCGGCAAAATGCAACAGGTCATCGCACATCAGCTCGAATGTATACTCTCCGGTTCTCGCACTCCCGCCGTGGCCTCGTTGATCTAAAGCTAAAACACGGTATCGCTCCTCTAGTCCAGCCGCCACCTCATCCCACGTTTCCGCATTTTTCCCCAGTGCGTGAAGTGCAACAATCGGCGGTGCGGAAGGTTCACCACTTTCGCGATACTGAAATTTGAGTCCATTCAATTCAACTTGTTTCACCCTTATTTCCAACTGGAATCATCTCCTAAAATTGCGGCATTTAAGCCAGCCCTTTAAATTCATATCCATAGTTATATATTTCAAGTTATCGATGAATATTCCTGCCTGTCGTTTGGGTTATGGCCTTTTGGATGAAAAGATCGCATTCCCTGGACAAACGCGATCGATATGGTGTTGTTTATGAACCCACCATTATCTAATGGTTTCCTTTCTTGTTAATATTCGCACCAATACGAACAAGTAATACACAATGGCCGTTGCAAGCACACTATAATAAAGAACAGTAATCGAGGTTGGCCCCCATACTTTTATAAAATCCCATGTCATTTCCAGTAAAGTAGCTGGAGCAACCATTAAAGCTGTCAACAGCGCCCCAACGAATAAAGTATGGATCACGATCAATACGATTTTTTTCCCTTTCAACCTTATCCAAGCCCTCTGTTTTTTAGCAACCTTCCACAGCGTCTTCAAAAATAAATAACTAAATAGCACCCCAACACAGCAAACAAATATACTCAAAAGCGTTACGATATTATCGATCTGCTGATAACTATCGGTGTGATTCAAGTTCACCTCATTTCCTTCCCATAAATCCATCACACCCTGACCTATTGCTGTTGTAAAGGATGAATTCATATTGGATAGAATGGCCATCCCTACTTGTTCTTCGGGCTGCAGGATGAGGAAAGAAGAGAATGTTGGGTTCTCGCCGGCATGGAATATATATCGTTTCTCATCCTCCTCCATTATGCTCCACCCACTCGCATAGTAGGTGTTTAGATCGAAAGGATTCACGGATTGATCAGGGATATGGGATTCTTGTATCAATCGATTGTTTATCTCATCACTTTGAGTTGCTCCCAGCTGAAGGTTCAGCCATTTTGAGATATCATTTGTGCTGCTGATGATGTAGCCGGCCGGTATATTCCCGCGATAAGCCGGTGGTGTATACTCTTGTACGCGCTTGAACCCTCTTTTGTAACCTGTTGCCAATTCCCCGGACTCGACATGATGTCTGCCAACATACGAATCTTTCATTCCGATGTCTTCCAACAACTCTTTCATATACACTTCATAGGGCTGCTTTGTAGCATTCTCAATGACAAGCCCCAATACATCGTAATTGATTGTAGCGTACTGAAATGAGCTTCCCGGTTCCCGATTCAATGGCTTCTCCAAGAGGCTCCTTACTGTTAATTCAAGGGCATTTTCTTCATCCGTTTTCGGGATATCAACAATCGTATTCGAAGCAATTCCACTTGTATGATGCAGCAATTGATTGATCGTAATCGTCTGCACCTCTCCTTTATATTGTAACTTTAACCAGGGGATATATTTTCTTACATCGTCCGTCCGTTTTAATAATCCCTTTTCTTCTAATTTTAGAATGGCTAGGCCTGTAAATGCTTTAGAGGTCGAAGCGAGCTCGAATAAAGTGCTGGAAGTGACCGGCACCTTGTTCTGTACATCGGCATATCCAAATCCATTTTGGTAAACCGTCTTTCCCTTTTCTACAATCACTACCGATATTCCGGGAATTTGGCTAACTCCCATTTGCTCTTCAACAAACTGTTCGATTTTTTCAATTCTCTCAGTACCGCTATCTGCATAAGCTTCCGGGATCAATGAAGTGAATCCGAGAAGCATTATTAACATTAAAGCTACTTTTCGCATCGTTTATTTCCGCCCTTCTCCACTAATAAACTAATTCGGCAAATCCATGTCACATACTTTTAATTTTACCAATCTGCAAGAGCGGAAGATTTAACTGCTTCTTGCCTATTCCTTAATTGTTTCTTAAATATTCCGAGTCCCTAGAATACGAAAAAATCGGTCGAACGCGTCAAGCTTATACATAACAATCACTAGTTAAAGGGTTTGGTATTTATTTGGTAGGAGGAAGATAGTAGTTTATACTAAAATTATCCATATATGAGAATGCTAGCTTCGAGTATGCAATATACATCTATTAAGTAGAATAGCGAGGAGGAAGACGAATGAAAGAGTATGCAGTGGAAAATGCGATTCAGGATGTTTACCCGGATGACTTTGCTTGGTGTTATGGGTGCGGCAGGTTGAACAAGGACGGGCATCACATCCGAACTGGTTGGCAAGATGACAAGACGGTGACGTTCTTTGAACCCGAATCCAAATACATGGGGATGCCTGGGTTTTTGTATGGCGGCATCATCGCCTCTTTAATGGATTGCCACGGAACAGGGTCTGCCTCACTTGCCCTACATCGTAAAAACGGGAACGAAATTGGCGATGGATCAATCCCGCCCCGGTTTGTGACGGCTAGCCTCCATGTAGACTTCCTGAAACCAACGCCACAACACGTTACATTGAAGGCTGTCGGGACAGTGGAAGAAATTCATCCAAAACGATGGAAGGTGGCAACCGAAGTCTACGCCGAGGATACGCTTTGTGCCCGAGGTATAGTAGAGCTTGTTATTATGCCCACTAGTTTTCAAAAAAAGGATGATTAGCATTTAGTTGAACCACACTAGCGAAACAAGTTGGCTCCATTGTGGTTAACTTGTTTTTTGCATTACTTAACCGAAAAGCACCCAATCTGTCCATACTTTGATCACCAATAATAGCATTATTCATAAATGAAAGGTCCGTACCAATCACTAGTTTTATTATTCTTTGCATACTACGGTTTATAAATTTAGAATAATAAGGATAACCGATTTTATTAATGGTAAACTTGCTGTAAGTTAAAGCAAAAAAACTAATAGGCTGTGATAAAATGTCAGAAAATGTTCAAACTCATAATATTGAAATTATTATGAAGGAAATGCTTGAAATTCAACATAAGTCTAAAATGTTTGTCAATTTACTTTCCGAAGGAGAATCGCTTTCCCAAAACCAGCTCATTCTTCTCCTCCAGCTGAGAATCAATGGTGGAATGAAAGCAACAGAAATTGCTGATTTTTTCAATGTCACTCCTGGGGCAGTTACGTCGATGTGCGATAAATTAGAAGCACTAAATCTAATCCACCGTATCAGAGAAAATGAGGACAGACGAGTGGTAAAATTAATGTTAACAAGTGTTGGAGAGGGCAAAGTTCAAGATTTATTTATGAAGTTTTCACACGAAAAACTAACGGATATAGCAGAAGTATTGCAAAATGTTAACAAGTTAATGGGTACAATTTTCTAGGAACTTCCATAAAGAGAAGTTCCTTATTTTTATTTACTTACATGGATGGCCGTTGTTCTCCCCTTTTAAGCGTTTATTTTGTACTTGACAAAGGAATGTAATTTTATTTTAATTAATATATATTTTAATAATTAAAACATATATTAATTAAAATAAGGTGGTGTGCATTTGAAGAACAAAGAAAATAAGAAAAGTTACAGTGTCACCCTTACAAATGGCCGCATCAAAAACTTAATACCTGAATGTAGAATATTAAAAATTCGTGGTTCGGTTGCTTTATATCAAGATCTCAAATTAGAAAGGATATCCACTCACGGCTATAGTATCTTCCACTCTCAAGTGGTCGCAGAGGCATTAAGCAATTCTGGATCATGTGTCATTAAAGAAAATTGTGTAGTTGATGAAGTTACCAATACAGGTAATTTAAAAATGAAAAATGGTCAAATCTACAAAATTTTCAGCTCTGGTAAACTATCCATAGAACAAACCCTTCAATCGAAACAATTTCATTCCATTGGTATTGTTCAAGCAAATGTAATCCATTCAGAAAGGTTCCAGTTAAAGCTATCAGGTACCAGTCGTATTGAGCGACTTATTACACATCATGCAACTGTAGAGAAAGAAAATCTATCATTCCCATTGTTAAAGAAAAAACTGATTTGCAAATATATAAAGGGAAGTAATTTACAACTTGCAAATACAGATGCTGAGGTAGTTGAAGGGGATATTGTGGTAATCAACAAACATTGCAATATACAAACACTTTACTATAAAGAAAATTACTCAATCTCCTCCTTCGCGAATGTTCAACAAATCATTAGGAGTGAAATGTAATGGCAATAGCAAAAATGGTACGCACTTTCTTTTACTTCTTAACCATCCCTGTCTTATTTGTGCTATACCTTGGACTGATATTGAGCGCCTTTCTCATATCGATTGCCGGTATATTGCGAACTATTGGATTTGAACAAATCAAAATGAGCATTTGGCATAATGTTGCCATCCCAGTTAGTCTAAGTATTCCTATATCACTTATTGTCTCTTTCCTATTGATCATTGGTTCGTTTTATATAAAACGTTTGATTAAACATTGTGTATCACATCTCAACTTTTAATATAGTCATTGTTCATCACCTAAATTCCCAAACTGATTTAAGCAAAAAACAGAGAAACGCGAATGAAGTGTTTCTCTGTCGATGAATTGATTAACGCCATCGAAATACGATTTCCCTTCTTTTACTTCCGATCATCATGAAATTGAACCTCCAAATCCCTTATAATGTCATTACTTCAAATAAATTTTTACTGTTTTGCAACTTTTTACAACTCTAATCCGTGGTTAGAGTGAAAGGTGGGAAGAAATGGATCTCGAACAGGTATATTCCCTATACTTCAATGACTTATATCGTTATTTATATTCTCTTACAAGAAATCATGCCGAAACCGAAGATCTGCTTCAAGAGACCTTTACAAAAGCGCACATTGCCTTACTGACCAATGAAATAAAGGAAATAAAACCGTGGCTTTTTAAGGTGGGCTATTATACATTCATCGATCATGCAAGAAAAGATAAACGATATGTCATGACAAATGATTTTTTTGAAATCGATTTAAAAACGCCGGAGAATATCGCGCTTGAGAATGATGCTTTCCTGAAGCTGTTAAGCTATTTGGATAAGCTCAAACCAATAGAAAAACAGGCCATCTTGCTCTGTGATGTGCATGATTGCACGAATTTGGAAGCCGCAAACATTCTAACTATCAAGCTGAATACTTTGAAGAGCCATCTGGCACGAGGAAGAAAAAGACTGAGAGAATTGCTGGAGGGGGAAGGAAACTAATGGATGCTTATGAAAAATTAATAAATAAAGCGAAGAATGAAAGTGAGTTTCGCCCAAGTGATGGACCCAAAAAAGTGAAAAGAGCCATCAACTCATCGAAGTGGAAAATCATTCTTTCCACCATCACCGTCATTCTGCTAATTGTTCCTACTTGTTATATGTTGACCTTTGGATATTATGCTTTTGGGACAAAATCAACCACTTTGATGGATGTGGCAAGCAAGACGCTTTATATTACCGAACCAAATACAACATTGGAAGAAATGGAATTTGATATGGACTTTTCGCTCTTTTCCATGAATTTGGCATTCGAACAGTATAAACAAATCGGGGATGATTTTTATCCTGCAAAACATTACGACCTTCAGTTTGTCTTGAATGATTTGGTGGAGAAAAATGAGGACTCTAAATTGGAGAAGGTATATCCAGGTTATCCGACCCAAACGAATCAATGGATCGCGCACCCTAAACAAATGATCGAGTTTGATAGTGCGAAGGAATGGCGTGTATTGGCAGGATTGCCGGAGGAGACGGTTGTCGAGGCATACATTTCTTTGGACAATCTTTATCGAGTGGAAGAAGTAGAAACTGCAATGGAAAACGTGGATGTGACTTGGGCGGCAGTCTATACTGGCAGAGAGGAAACGATGTTGAGTTCGGATGGTGATGTCATCTCCCCTATCGGATATCCTGTACAGCCCGATGAAACCTACTGGTCCCCTTTCCGGGAGTCCACATCACACGAGGAAACTTTCCTGGAAATGCTAAAGGAACTCCAACCCTATGAAAGGATTGCAGAAGAAGTCTCGCCACATAAAAATCTCGAATTGGAAGAACGCATAGCGTACATCGAGGAGCAAGGCTTTGAAACATATGGTGTTGTAGTGACAGGGCCAAAAAGCGAAATCGAATCTTTGAGAGAATTGGATATGGTACGTTATTTGAAAGTCGGAGAGGTGAAATTATGGAATTGGGCACGATAAAAAACACGGTTTTACACATTTGTGGATGGCTGAGTGTCGTGATGGGGCTTATTTTCTTGGCGGACATTAATCTCTCTCTATTATCCGGCTATGATGGGGCTCTATCAAATATATTCTCTTCTTGGATCATGCTTTCAGTCGTACTAGGAGTCATCTCAACCTTCAATAAAAAAAGCCGGTCGCTTGGGTTATGGGGATTGGGGTTAAGCATCTATCTGGGACTGTTTATGGCAGTTATCTTCATCTTGGGCTGGACGATTGTTCCTTTCCCATAACGCTCAGGGGCATGAAAAACGTGGAACACTCTCTCGTTTTTCATGCTCTTTTTGTTATCCATCCCTACCAAGCCGAAAAGCATCGACATTCGATCAAAAGTGTTTCTGCAGCTTAGACTTTGAAAACCAGTACATGGTCATGCCAAAGAACAATCCATCCAAACCAAAATTATTTACTGTAGCCAACTGAGGTCCATTTCCCCAGTAGTGGATAAGGTGATACAAATTCCATGCATACCAACATGAAATTCAAAAAAGACGCATTTCCTATTTAAGAAACACGCCTGACGATTGAATTCTAACTAGTAGATGTTTTCACCAAAATTTTAGAAAATGGACAATCGTATTTATTCCAATCAATTTTATAGCCATAATCGCGAGGATAACGATGATTGCTGTTACTGTCCCAATCGTTTGTTTTCCTGAATTAGCCATGTTCGCCTCCTTATATTTCATCATCGAATGATAGATTTACCGGTTCGTCCAACAGCTCACCCTGCACCTCCAGGTTGGTTGTCGGTGTACTCACATCCACTTCGTCAAAGGTAAACTGATCTGCCCATACTGTTCCTTGTCCGGACAGGATGATACCGAATGAGATAACCGCGCTTCTTTCCGGGACATCCAACACGATGGAATAACGATTCCAGTTTGTATCGCCTTTGATAGGCCGATTACTCATATTATCGAATTGAAGCACATCCTCCATTGCGTCGTCTACCCGCATCCACATTCCAGCGTACGTGTCTACAGCTTCCGTACGTATGAAGCAGGATAGCCGGATTCGTTTCCCTACAAACTGGTTCGCCTTGAATGACTGCATCATCGTAGCAAATTCGGTAGAATCCAGCACGCTTTTGGATTTTAAATAACCCGATGCCTTTCCCTGATGAACCACTTCATGGTCAATTCCCATTTCGTAGTTATATGGGCTTGATCCACTCAAAAACCAACCTTTCACCTTCGTATTCATGTACGATTCCTCCCTTTTTTTGAGAACGTCTGCCATTATTTTGCGATATTTGCCGGGTGGCATTTTGTATACTTCCTTAAATGACCTTGTAAATGCCTCTTGTGATTCAAATTGATAATATAAAGCAATGTCCAGAATGCGTTCGCCAGTGTAAAGCAGGGCGGCTGAGGCATTTGCCAATCTTCTCATTCGGATATACTCCGTTGCCGTCATACCAACCGAGGATTGAAATATTCGATGGAAGTGGTATTTCGAGAAATTCGATTGTCTTGCGAGATTTTCCAAGGTAAGAGGCTCATGTAAATTTTCTTCCACATACATAATTATTTTTTTAATTACAATATCGTAGTCGTACATCTAAGCTATCCTCCTTTTTATATAGAGTAACAGGAATCCGCACTCACTTTTTGATATATCTTGCTATGAAGCAGTTAAAAGTTCCAACTTCCGCAATTATTCATTTTTTCAACATCATTTTAAGATAGGCTGATCAATATAAAAAATTGACGCACCTCTTTTTAAAGAAATGCGTCAGCTCCAACCATATATTTATCTTGTATATTTGTAAGAGAAAGCCCGATTCATAGCAGTAAACTTGGCAATTTCGGGCGCCTCATGGTTTACTTCACAATTTTTGTGGAGGCGGTGATTAGTAGGCGATTCCCACACGCGTTTTTATATAATCGCTACTATTGATAAGGCTGTTTGCAAATTCGGCTGTATCCGGCACCGAGATCTGCATCCCACCCTCGGGCAAAAAGTTGCTATCTGTCCGGTAGTTACCCAGCCTTTCTCCATCCGGTAAATAGGTCGGACAGACGATTGTCCAGTCCAGTTGCGATTGATTCAGCAGCTCGTATACTTTATGATGTTCTTCGGCTGCACGCGTTAACTTGCGCTTGGATTCGCTTGACTGGTAGCGCAATACTTCCGGCTCAACCCTGCTTTGCAGGATTCCGGCAGTTCCGATGGTAATGATGCGTTTTATGCCTTCAGCTTCCATGGCCTTGATGATAAGTGGCATACTTTCCGATAGCGTGGTTGCCCCATCCGTGTTAAGTGCACTGATCACTATATCCATTCCATGCATCGCTCTTTCGATATCCTCTTTGTTTAAAACATTTCCTTGAAGGATCGTGAAGTTTTCGTGGTTCAAATCCAGCTTCTCCGGAGAACGGACCAATGCCGTTACGTGATGGCTGTCTTGGAGAGCTTGAAGCACGATTTGACGACCAACTCGTCCCGTTCCACCTAAAACTAAAATATTCATTGAGGAGCCCCCTTTTCGAATCTGGCATCAATCAATTAAACTGTGATTATTTCAAGTATAGCATTTTTCATAACTTTAAAATTGGCACCAAACTATGCCCGGTTTGCCTAAAAAAAAGCGCATTCTTTTGACGAAAGAAAGCGCCTCAATATCTATAGCTTTATTTTTATCTCGGTCCCGTCCTTCGACACCGTCTCAATAAGGGTCAACCCACGATGATTGGATAATTCTTTCAGCAGGGGCTTCAATTGTTCCCTTTCAATAACAGGGAAGATAAATTTGCTTCCGTCTTTTTCGATCGCTTTATTTATGAAACGATTAAACCAATTCGATGCAATAATTAAACTCGCTATATTAATGATTATATAGGGAACCGGAATGAAAAATCGCCTTTCATTCACTTTGAATTTCACTTTTAACATACCCTACTCGACTACCACAACGACTTTATCGCCATTGGCCGAGGTGATATCCACAATCTGTCCGACCAATTCATTTTCGATTGCTTCAATTAGCAGGTCAGCGTTGATATCTTTCACATATTTTTCGGCCTCCGGTATTTTTTCGGCAATATTTGTTCCTACTTTTAAGACAGCCTTGACGAGGTTTATCGGGAGGTTGACATTTACATTGTCGCCGTTTTCCGAGTTTATACGAACTTTCAGCATTTTATTTCCATATGAGACGTCTTTTTTTAACGTCACTGGCTCTGACTGATTTTGACCTTGCAGGATGGAAATTAATTCACTTGCTTTGTCTTTATCAATTTTTCCTTCTTCCACCAGCGTTAACACTCTAGAAATTTCGTCCTTCATTAATCTTCCCCCTCTTTTAATAATTCAATGGCTTTCTCTGCGGTAATTTCGCCTTTTTCCAGCAACGAGACAATTTTCTTTTTATCCACTTCAGGCTTTTTATGAGTGGAGTATCCCAGAGCAGAAATAATTTCATCCAATTTTCCTCTGACGGTTGGATAGGAAATGCCGAGCTCTTTTTCAACCTCTTTAATATTCCCACGGCATTTTAGAAAAATCTCGACAAAATGCAGCTGCTCCTGACCGAGGGCGGCTAGTTTTGAAACTTCAAATTCATTTTCTATCGTTGTCTGGCAATGGTTGCACTGCAGCTTCGTGATTTTCAGTGCCTTGCTGCACACTGGACAATTTGTGAGTAAAGGATACGCCATACAGTTCTCCTTTCTTTCGTTTGATTCCATCATACACTTTAAACCAACATATTAAAACAACTTTTTAAAATTATTTATCATAATTAATTTATTTATTAATTATTTAAAAATAAACATTAAATTATTCAATGTATAGGTTACATTAATTAAATGTATCGCTCTGTATTAAGTTGTCAAAACCCGCATCGCCCCAACACAAACCAATTCGTTGAATAGTATAGAGTGAATAATGGAAAGAAAGGATAATGTAGTCGATGCATAATCACATGAACTCAATGAACCATCATGATAGTGCCCAGCCCAGTGAACTATGCCAGAAGTTCGCCGCTATATTGGACGCCACTCCAGCGGTAATCAACGGTGTATGTACGGCGACCCGTTCGCGCACGAATATCCGTCCGACTGTATTAGGTCGTCCGGCGGAATCGTTTATGTTTGTTCCGCAAGCATGGTCATTCGAAAATATGGACCCTCAGGGCAGAGCGCTATGTCTTGGTGAAACGGTAGTATTGGAAGAAGAGGCAAATCCCTATATTTCACGGTTAAGGGAACAAGGAATCATTGTAACGGCTTTCCATAATCATTGGCTGTTTGAGAAGCCTAGACTGATGTACATTCATTACCAATCCATCGATGCACCATTGGAATTTGCCCGAAAGGTTCGAAAAGCAAATAAAGTACTAATTCAAAGTGCAGCAGGTTCAAGCCGCCCGGTAGGCAATGTGGGCAATGCGATGGAACTTTGCAGTGAATTCAATCAAATTCTGGGCGGTATGGAGACATTTGAAGATGGCGTTTGCATGGTTATGGATTCCAGGCTGAATATTCAAACGACGATCATGAATAGAAGAAGCCGATCCTTCCTTACTCTTCCTCAAATGTTCAACTTTGAGTCGATGACACCTGACGGAAAAGCACTTTGCAGCGGTGAGACTGTCATTCTTCAAGGGGAAATCAATCCATTCATTAGTCAGCTCCGCAAAAACAACATTTTGGTAACAGGTTTCCATAATCACTGGCTATTTGAAGATCCGCGATTGATGTATATTCATTTCGTGAAAATCGATCATCCAGTAAACTTTGCAAAAGATGTAAAAGAAGCTTTAAAACTATTGACGAATAAAGTGGTAAGGCCGTAATTCACCGGCTTTTGCCAAATAAATAAGCGCTTAACCATGCTGCGGTTGAGCGCCATTATTTTTATTCAAAAAATTCCATGTGTGTTTTTTCCTTCTTGTAATAGTCCAGCCGATCTTGTAATGTGCCTGTATGAAATTCGAATTTATGTCCATCCGGGTCTGTAAAATAGATAGATTTTTTATCGCGTTCATCTCTTTCGCGGCCCGACAGAATGTTCACATTCAACCTCTCCAACTTCTCATATAGTTCATCAACTTTCTCTTCTTCAATTGAAAATGCGATATGTGTATAGGATTGCTTGATCTCATTTCGCGGTATATCTTCTTCTACATTCAATGCCAGCCACATTCCATTTAAATCAAAGTAGGCCGTGTTCCTCCCTTTTACCAATAGCTTTGCATCCAATACCTTTTCGTAAAACTCGATCGAGACGTCCAAATTGGATACCGAAAATAAAAAATGATTAATCCCCTTGATCGACATTCGACCAACTCCTTCCCTGTGGAAACGGCTATTCCAAACCGGAAACTTACTTAAAATGGTAGCATAAATTTCCACTTAAAAAAGCGAAAAAAACGCAATTTCATCCCTGAAATTGCGTCTCTCTTTGGGTTTCTATCCCCAAATTTCTTTCGAAATATCCACGATATATTGAAGTTTCGCCCATTGTTCTTCCTCAGTCAAAATATTTCCGTGGTGAGTCGAAGCAAATCCACATTGTGGGCTGATGCATAATTGCTCCAACGGTACATATTTTGTTGCTTCTTCAATACGCGCTTTAATATTTTCCTTGTCTTCTAATTGTCCATGTTTGGATGTGAATACCCCCAGCACCACCTGCGCCCCGCCATTCGGGATATGTTCCAATGGTCCAAAATCACCGGAACGGTCATCATCATATTCCAAGAAGAATCCATCTACTTTTTCTTTTGCGAATAATGTTGGCGCAATTTTGGCATAGCTGCCCTCAAATGCCCATTTTGAGCGGTAGTTCCCACGGCATAGGTGAGTCGTTACGATTAAATCTTCCGGTTTGTCCTCCAATACGCCATTGGCAACACGAAGTGCCAAGTCGATTAATTCCTCACGAGAATAACCGCTATCGTTGAACGGAATATCAGGGGAATTCAGGCCTGCAATGTAAACGTCGTCCAATTGCAAATAGCGGCAGCCTGCATCATAGAAAGCCTTGATGGCATCGCGGTATGTTTGGATGACATCTTTTGTATATTCTTCAAGGTCCGGGTAGATATCCAGATTTCGAATACCCGCGTTGAACAATTGGTTCGGGCTTGGGATGGTTTGTTTGGCAACGGCACGATCCCCAACAATTTCTTTGAATTCGATAAATTCCTTAATATGCGGGTGATCTTGGTTGAACGAAATTTTGCCGATTACGCGTACATCGTATCGCTCTGTCTCTTCCCCTTTGAATGCGAAGCCTGATTCCGGAACGTATCCTTCCACCCCGTTTAGGTGCTCAAGGAAATCCGTATGCCAGAATCTACGGCGGAATTCTCCATCTGTCACAGCTTGAAGCCCCACTTCGATTTGCTTATCCACGACTTTTTTAATTTCTTCTGTTTCAATCGCATGCAGTTCTTGTGCAATGATATGACCTTCTTGAAAATCCTTCCTAGCCTGATGGATTCTCTCCGGTCGCAATAAACTTCCAACGTGATCCGCTCTAAATGGTGCTTTTACAAGTGTTTTTGTCATAACATGTCTCCCCTTTTCGCTTTATAAATGTTCTGTTTTTAATATAAACATAGTGTAGCATAGAGAAATTAATATAACGTAACACATAAAATCTATTCCTTGCTATAGCTTTAAACTATAGCAAGGTAAATAGATAGCTAATTTTGAATCTAATTGATACCTTTTAAAAAGAACCCGATATATTATATACCGGGCTACTATTTTATCAACTTCTAGCTTCCTTACTCTGAAACTTGTTCTTCTTTCATTCGAAGGGAATTTTTCTTTTTATTGATAGCCATACTTTCATCTATTTCTTTTTGTATTGAAGTCCCTTCAACATCAATATTTGGCAGAATTTTATCTAACCAGTTTGGTAAGTACCATGCCGCTTTCCCCATCAACGTCATTACAGCAGGTACGATTGCCATTCTCACGACAAATGCATCAAAAATAATGCCAAAGGTTAATGCGAAGCCCATCGATTTAATAATTGGATCTGGAGCAAGCATAAACCCTGTGAATACTGCAATCATAATGAGACCTGCAGCTGTCACTACGCCCCCACTTTCTTTTATCCCTGCCAAGATAGCCTTATGGGCATCTTTAGAATGTGTAAATTCTTCACGCATTCTACTTACCAAGAAAACCTCATAGTCCATTGCTAGACCAAATAAAATTCCTATGACAATAACAGGTAAAAATGCTAATATCGGGCTTGCAGTTGGGAAACCAAAAAGACTATTGAAGTTTCCATCTTGAATTACAAAAACAACAAACCCTAGAGTTGCTAAAAGTGAAAGCAAAAAGCCTAGAACAGCTTTTAATGGGACCAGAATCGATCTAAATACCAAGACTAATAAAACAAACGCAAAACCTACAATGAGTGAAGCAAATAAAGGTACCGCATCATTCAGCTTTTCGGATATATCAATGTTTACTGCAGTTGCACCAGTGACATACAATTCTACTTGTTCATTATTTTTGTCCGACAACTCTCTTATAGAGTGTACCAATTCGTTCGTTTCAATATCATTAGGTCCAGTGTTAGGCGTAATTGATATCATGAAAACATTTCCTGATTTACCTGGAATCGGGGGACTTACACTCTTTACATTCGGTAAATCTCCTAATTCTTCTATTACTTTGTTGATTCTCGCCTGAATCTCCTCATTCTCATCGGCTTCAGCCAGGACGACTAATGAAGAATGGTATCCAGGACCATACGCTTCACTTAATAAATCATACGCCCTTCTTTCTGTTGTTTCATCTGATTTTGTTCCATTATCAGGTAGACCCAGTTGCATATGGAAGAATGGGATACTGACTACTACAAGAAGGAGGATCCCTAAAATCGTTACTGTCCAAGGTCTTTTAGTAACAAAACTTCCCCATTTATTTGATTCTTTATTGTTCCTTTTGCTAGTGAGTCTTGCTAAAAATTTATTTTTTCTTGAAGGGCCAATTTTATGGCCAAAAACCGCCAGAATTGCTGGTACAAAGATAACCGCTATTAAAATCGCACATAATACACAAACTGCTGCAGAAATCCCCATCATTGTTAAAAATGGAATCTCTGCCACTCCTAAACCTAACAATGCGATAATAACTGTTATTCCCGCAAAGACAACTGCACTACCGGCAGTTCCATTAGCAATGGCTATGGCCTCCTGCACGCTATACCCTTTTGCCAATTCTTGCCGGAATCTTGACATAATAAATAGGGCATAATCAATTCCCACTGCTAGTCCTAACATGGCAGCCAAAGCAAGAGCGAATGACGGAATGTCAAAATAATTAGTCCCAACTAGAATCGTTAAAATCCCTATTCCTAAACCAATGACTGCTGTAATAATCGGCATTCCAGCTGCCAGGAAGGATGCAAATGTAAGGGCAAGAATGGCATAAGCAATTACTACCCCAATTACTTCTGTGATTCCTCCAATTTCTAATTCAGAAAAAGCAACGGTTCCCGCCAACTCCGTTTGAACACCATCATTTCTCGCACCTTCAATACTTTCCAATATGATTTCCTTTGATTTCTCCGTTACCTTAGCCGCCGGAACATCATATGTCACTATTGCATACCCGATTTGCTTAGTTTCATTGTAATTACCCAGTTCAGCAGGTGTAGCAATAGAGACAACGGATTTGTCTTCTTTAATTTTGTCAATTGTCTTATTTATGGCATCCTTAACTTCACTAGACTCTAAAGTTTGGCCTTTAGGGGCTTTCAGTACTAGATTTATAGTACCAAGTGCCGGCTCATTTGATGCCTGAAATTCCCGCTCCATTATTTTTCCTGCTTCGGCAGATTCTGTATCTGGGATGGACATCTCATCACTAAAATCCGGACCCATACTTAAAGCAACGATTGCTGTAATGATGAGAATACCTAAAGTTCCTCCAATAACTTTCTTGTTATGATTGACTACCCATCTTCCAAGTTTATATAAATACTTCGCCATACTTGACTCCTTTCAAAACCTAATTCAATTTCCTTATGTTTTTAATCGTAAAGGAAAGAGTCCAAAAAAAAATCGTACATACGGGTAAGCCCCCTATGTACGTTTGGGCAATTTATTTATCTAGCAAGCGAAATAAACCTTGGTCGATTGCAACCGCAACAGCTTCCGCTCTGGAATTAACACCTAGTTTATTGTAAATATTGGTTAGGTGCGCTTTGACGGTACGTTCGGCAATCCCCATATCAGAAGCAATTTCCCTACTTTTAAATCCTTTCGCAACTGTCTGTAAAATAAATAATTCTTTATCTGTCAAATGTGCGGATTGGTGGGTATGGTTGCCAAATTTCTCCTGCTTATATTTTAAGATCTTCTCCATGACTTCAGGTTGCAAGAGCGTTTCACCCCTGATTGCGGACTCTAGCGTTCTAAACAGATTTTCCCTGCTTGTATCTTTCAATAAAAAACCTTTGGCTCCTAACTCTATTCCTTTCACCATCAAGTCGTCTTCGTTATATGTAGTTAATATAATAACGGGAATCTTGATGTTTAATTCACTCATTGATTTCAATGTATCTAACCCACTCATTACGGGCATATACAAATCAAGTAAAATTAGATCTGGTTTTGATTTATTGATGATATCCAGTGCGTCTTTACCATTACTAGCTTCACCAATCACTTGGAACGAATCATTGGTCTCCAAAATTAATTTTAGCCCTTCTCTTACTACCAAATGATCATCCACAATTAGCACTTCATATTTCAATGCCTATGCCCCCTGTTCCATAGGGACTGTTATAATCAATTTCGTCCCTTTTCCCGGTATACTCTCTATTGTTATTTTGCCTCTTACTAACCTTACACGCTCTTGTAAGCCTATGAGGCCATATTTCCCGGTTTGTTTCCCAACATTTTTGGTAGAGAATCCGATTCCATTATCAGTAACTTCCATATACAACTGGCCATCTTTGGATTTGATCTTTATCCGCACTTGATCTGCCCTTGAATGCTTCATTATATTGTTCAGGGATTCGCGGATTATATAAATACCATATTCCATTGATAAATTAGAAAATGAATAAACCTGATCAATTTCTTTTTCCACATGGATGCCTGTTATTTCTTCAAATTTCTTTATTTCTTTCAACACCGCCCCTTGAAAATCTGCATCCTCCGATACTTCTGTCCTCAAGTTATCAATCACGGTCCGGGCACCCTTTAACGTTTTTCTGGCCTGTTGCATTGCATGATGAATAATTTCATTCGATCTAGCAACATTACCATTGTTTATATGAATACTTACTGCTTCCAATTGCATAATGAGACCTGCCAGCCCTTGTGCTAAAGTATCGTGCAAATCCCTGGCCATTCGCTGTCTTTCATTTAACAAAGTTAGTTCCTCCACTTTTTGATAGGCCATTTCCAACTGTTGCAAATAAAATTCCATCCGCTCTCTTGCCCGAACTTGGCGGTTGTAGCTAACCGTATAAACAATGATGATTAGCAAGATTACAAAGAAGATGGGAATGAACATCGGAAGCTCACTTGCCCCATAATTTATTGCCATAGCAACGCAATATAATCCATAAGAAACTATAAAAAATAAAATAGCCTTTAGTTTGCTACTTAGAACTATGATGCTCTGTGCTATTAATACCGGCAGTAAACCGATTAATACGACTGGGGATCCTTTTGGCAGTAAAAAAGCAGAGATAAACAACAAACTCGCCTGTACAAAAAAGTAATACCACGCCTTCCCCAGAAACATGGAACTTGAGAAAAAATATAACACTGCATGGGATCCTAAAATTAAACTAAAGATTAAACTGGAAAGAAAAGTTGGTTGTTGAATGTTTTGCAGTACTACTGCTCCTATATAGACTAAAAGAATCCAGAAAATAGTAGACAACTGCGATAATAGTATTCCTTCGTTCGGCTCATTATCGAGCGATTTTGATAATGGATTGAATCTCTCCAAGTCCTCTCACCACCTTATTAACAGTTTATACTATACAATTATTCTATTAACTGTCCGTTCGTACACGCCCAAAGGGGCAACTTGTTGAACGTGATTTTCCATAATAATTGTAAATGGTGCAATCTTGAGTATACATACTACATAATTTCACGATGAAAAATCAACTGAATAAAAAATTAGTTAGATATCCTATTAGACTAGCTATTTGAGCTCATACTTATAAGAGTTATTTACTATTATAAAAAAATCACTTTAGCACACGAAGAGCTAAGTGACTTTTTAGATGACTCCCATTATTCAAGTGAATTATTTTGTTAGAAGACGCTCTACGAAGATCATCACCGTGCAACCAATAAAAATGGCAACCGATATGGCCACTTTCGACCCGTCATGCCCCCAATTTACAAAGATGCTGTACAATTGGTAGATTGCCAAAATAATAAAAGCGTATTTGATGGGGATCAACGACTTTTTCATTGCCTATCCACTCACCTTTTTACTCCCTGGAAAGACAGCTTCATAGATTTAAAAGCTTTGCGGGAGGCTCTTTTTATACTTTAATCAAGATTTTCCCTTCATATTTGCGGCTCTCAATTAACTTATGCGCTTGTGCGGCCTCACTTAAATCAAATACTCGTGCAACCGGTAGGATGATTTGCTCTGAAGCAAATAAGTCGATTACCTTCTGGGCAACAGATGCCAAACTTGCCGGTTTATGTTTTCTTGTTGTACCTAGGCTGAAACCTTTGATATTTCGACAGCTGTTATGTACATCACTTGTTTTGAAAGTACCCGCCTTGCCACTGCTATTGCCGAATTGGACCAGTGTGCCGTAAAAAGCCAGGCATTCAAGACTGCTGCCGGTAACTTCACCCGCAACCGAATCAAAGATCACATTCGCACCTTGATTATTCGTTTGCCTCAAAACTTCCTCCTTAAAGTCATCATAAGTGCAGATTACATCAGCGCCCAATCTTTTTACATAATCCTCTTTTTCCAGATTGCCCACAGTCCCAATAATTTTTTGGACACCCGCTAGTTTTGCCAATTGGACAAGCATGGAACCCACCCCGCCAGCAGCACTATGTATGACGATTGTATCTGTTTGTTGTACTTGGCCAATTTGATGCAAGAGAATGTAAGATAAAATCGATACGGTTGGCATGGAGGCCGCCTGTTCAAATGACAGGTTATCCGGAATTTTGAATACCAATTGAGTATTCGCAACAACATATTCTGCATATGATCCGCCTATAGGGAAAGCGATGATTCTATCCCCCTTTGAAAAAGCGGAATCGGCAGGGGCCTCTTCTATTGTCCCTGAAACATCAAGTCCCAGTGTAAACGGAAAATCGTTCGCCCCTTTTTTCCCTTGGCGTTGTTTTATATCTGCGTAATTAACACTTGTATATGCCACTTTTATGAGCACTTCATTATTCCCGACTTTTTGCAGGTCCACATCCGTATAGGTAAGGACATCTGCACTGCCAAACTCCTGTTGGATGACGGCTTTCATTTTCATAACCCCTCTCTAACTTTTTTTCTTTTCAGTTTTACCAGAACCCGATAAATCCTTTATTCGATAATCTACCTATTATCCCTGCTTAGCGGCTAAAAAAAGCATCTTCCTCAGTCCAGGAAGATGCCGGATTATTATTTAAGATTCACTATAGCTTTCGTTCAGTAACAACGAAATAAATCAAAATATAAATCTCTTTGATTGTGAATCCACCAGCTATACAGGAGGAAGTGAATTGTCGCGATTTTTTTCTCCCCACTCACATAGCTGTTCCATAATGGGCAACAGTGTATTTGCTTTATGTGTGAGACTATACTCAACCTTAGGTGGAATCTGCGGATATTCTTTCCGTATAACCATTCCGTCTGCTTCCAATTCTTTCAGTTGCGTACTCAATGTTTTAAAGGTAATGGCGCCTATTTTTCTTTTCATATCATTAAAGCGGACAGGTTGTTCTTCCGCCAGGAGATAAAGAATAAGCATTTTCCACTTGCCGCCAATCACCGACAATGTATAGCCGAAAGGTGTTTCCTGGATATTACCCGCTTCTTTAAAATCCGCCATGCTCATATCGACACTATCCTTTCTGGTAGTAGCTATCAATAAAGTGCGTACTATTTATTTCTTTGTGTCCATTTTATACTTACTTTACTTTGAAATAAAGGAGAGAAAAAAATGAAGAATGTTAAAACTTACAATCACGACCTTTGGGATCACGGCATTACCCAAGGATACAGCGTCAATGGCACGATTTATATTTCAGGACAGTTTTCCCACGATACCGAGGGAATGTTCGTTGGCAATGGCGATATTGAGGCACAAGCTCGGCAAACACTGGAAAACCTCGATCGAGTATTGGAAGGATTTGGTGTCACGAAATCCAACCTTGCTTATGTGGAACTTTATCTAACTAATCCGCAGGAACATTCCGGGACGGTTATCGAGTTATTTAAGGAATATGTTGGAAAGCACCGCCCGGCCGGCAGCCTCATCGGCGTGACTTACTTGGCGTTCCCGGAGCAACTAATCGAGGTGAGCGCAATCGCACACGCCGATTGAACGGATTATGAAGTAAGACGGAATAATGGCAACAATTAAGACAGGTTGAATTGAATTCTGGATAGTCATTAAATTATGTATGGCTATCCTGAGGATTTGCACTTTAAAGGCGGGCTAAAAATGAGGTAATGATCTTGCCCGTCTTCCTTCAATTTCTCCCACCTTACTTGGGAAGTTTATAGGGTTGATGGGAAAAGTGTGTTCAATTCCTGCGGGAGAGCTTACATTCTCCCAGTTTGCAATGCTTTTACCCAGTCACTTCTGCCGTTTTTTTCACTTTGCCTGATTGCTGCCTCGCGGTTGTAAGGAATAAGTATTTGTTCTATGAACCACTCATTTTCTTTTTTAGTTACTATTGTATAATTTGCATAAGGGGAACCTGACTCCATTTTATGGTACACCGGTAGTTCATCTTCATAAGCTGGAAGTCCGACACTCCCCGGATTCACAACGATTTTGCCATTAGGTAAATAGACAACCCTAGGTATGTGGGTATGTCCGCAAAAGATAATGCCCTGCGAAATTCCATGAACTAATTCCAAAATTTCATCGGTATCCTTAAGCATGGAGCCATTCGGGCCCATTACCTCCAGCATATAACGTTCATCACTAGCTGGCGTACCGTGGCAGAAGTAAAAATCGTCGGTTTGCAATGAAAAGGGTAAAGCGGAAAGCCATTCCTTATGCTCTTCTTCCAATAAATCTTGTACATACTGCACCGTTGGATTGCCTGTATCGGCATCCAGCAAAATTCTATCGCAATTTCCACGGATGCTTCGTATATTCCCCTTTCCTAACAATTCATAAGTTTCGATAGGAAATAGCGGACCATATAGGCTGTCACCCGAATTATATATCTCCTGGATCCCGCGATTTTGAATATCCATCAGCACCGCCTGCAGTGCATCTATATTGCCATGGATATCGGAAATTACAGCAATTTTCATGAATTAGACCCTCCAATCATTGTTTAAAGCTATATTATATAGGTAAACCGCTACTAAAGTGCCCATGTGGATTCCTCGATTACATTCAATTAATCCCTTCTTCCGTAACGCAGCCTCAAAATTAAGCCAAGCATTACTGTTGGGTTAAGTGAATAATTAAAAATACGATAGGAGGCACCATTAATGCCGGCAAAAGATTCAAAGTATTGAATTTCTTTATATCTAAAATACTTAACCCGGACGCTAAAATCAATATACCTCCTACAATCGTAACTTCATTTAGAAGATCCATATTTATGGAGTTTTTCATTAACGATGCAATGAAATAAATCGATCCCTGCCAGGCAAATAATACAACTCCCGCAACAGCTATCCCGATTCCAAACGTTGAGGCTAAAACAATCGAGGTAATTCCATCCAACATTCCGTTTGCAAGCAAATACGTGTAATCCTTTTTTAATGCCGCCTCTACAGGACCTAGTATTGATAATGTTCCAATACAAAATAAAAGAATGGCACTTGATAACCCTTCTGCCAAATTGCCCTTCGAATATTTATTGACTACAGCATTAAATTTCGCTTCTAAATTAAGCCTTTGACCGAGCAATCCACCTATAGCTAAACTTACTATAAAAAGGACAGGATATTTACTGGAAGGCAAGTGCTGCACTAATGCATTTATTCCCAATCCCATTGCCACCAATCCCATAGCCTGCATTAAAATATGATTATATTTATCTTTGATCCCCTTCTTAAAAATGCTGCCAATGAGACTACCAATTACTATCATCACTGTATTAAATATTGTCCCAAACATAACTTTTCCTCCGTTTGAATATTATTTCTAACCAAAAATATAGACCCTCCTGTTAGGGGAGGGTCAACACTTAATTGGTATTTGCAGTTCTGTCAGATAATCTTGTTCGCTTCCTGAAATATAATGATCGATGATTGTTCTTTCAATGGAATCCCCGGTCACCTGGAAACCATGATCTTCAATATAGCTCAGCAAGGTTTTATAGTGCAAGGGGGAGTCGCCGTGATTCCCGTTATAATAAATACATGCATACATGCCTTCGGGAAGTGTCGTCGCTAAAGCACTTTGAATCTCCTCTTCCTCGGTTAGAATGAATATCGAATTATATTCGTTAAATTTGTTATTGAAAATATGATCAATGCTTACTGTTAAACCTACTCCCCCGATAAATATGGAGGAGTTCATATCGGATAGGTTCTCTAATTGCCGCAAGGAGACTTCCAATTGAGGTTCCGAAGTGATATTGTCCATTAACCGCACAATTTTTCTCTCTTTGATTGCCCTTATGGATACAACCCCCAACTCCCTTATTTCTCTTGCCTGTTTTATATCTTTAATACGATTTTCAAAGCGACGGTTCACCCGTTCCAATTCCTTAATTTTATTCTCAGTCCATTCTTTCTGCTTCATTAACAAATCCAAAAAGCCATTAATGTCCCGATGTTGCAGGTGTATCTTGATTTCATTTAAAGAAAACCCTAACTGCTTTAAGTAGTGAATGGAGTTAAGTTGTTCAAATTGTTCGGTAGAATAATATCTGTATCCATTTTTCTTGTCGGTTTGAATAGGCTCCAGCAGTCCGATTTCATCATAGTATCTTAATGTTTTTATCGTAGTATGATGAAGTTTAGCCATCTCTCCAATTGAAAATCGATTCTTCATATACATCTTCCTTTATCGATAGACTGTAGTTTCAACACCATCATACTCCATTTTATATTGTTTAACTAACTTGCTTTCTACCGACCATAGTTTCTGCTCTTTTTAAAATCTTTAGTGGCTGTTTGGTGTTTCAGAAGCGGTATCCTGCACTTAAAGTCATTCCGTGTCAAAAACATATTCAAGAAATCGCTTAAAACAAAAAGGGGGGTTATCCTTCCTTCTCATTTTTACTGCTTTTAGATGGACGCGTTCTTTCACGCAGTCATAAAAAAGTGGTGACCAACAACGCGATCACCACTTCGATTTATTTTGTTTCCGGGAAGAATACTTGGGCTGTACGGATATCCACCAATGTAGGAGCCTTCGTATTGAGTGCTTCTTCCAACAGCGATTCCAGCTCGCTATCGTTGGAGGCGCGCAACCCTGTCCATCCACAGGCTTCCGCCAGTTTGACAAAATCAGGGTTGGTTAAATCCACCCCTACTTCTTTCTTCTTCGCCGCTTCGAGTTTGTCTCTTTCCATTTGCAGGCTCTCATTATTTAACACAATGACCGTAATATCCAGCCCATAACGGGTAGCTGTCAACAAATCCGCAAGCACCATTTGCAAGCCTCCGTCGCCCACTACCGCGACTACTTGTTTTTCGGGTTTTGCAAGCTTGGCAGCCATTGCGGCTGGGAGGCCAAAGCCCATTGTCCGCCAGTAGCCGGAGAATAATACAGTTTGTTCTTTTTGACGGAAGTTGCGATTCGTCCACACCGTATTATCACCTGTATCCAGTGCAAGAATGGCATCCGGTGCCACGGTCCGGTCAATGGCACGGATAATGCGTGCAGGGTGGGCAGGATACCCCTCGGTATTGCCTTCCTTCTCATTTTCTGCAGCCCATTTTCCTTTTACTTCCGTGCATCGGGCCACCCAATCTTCTGAGCGTGAGAATCCTTCGAGGCCCTCCGTCAAGAATGGGAGGACATCTTCTGTTTTGCCGATGATCCCAAGTTCTGCAGGAATACCTTTTACAAATTTATCGAAATGGCGATCAATCTGGATAATCCGTGCATCCGTCGGCACATACCCTTCCGGCCACCATTTTGTACCCGCAAGAAGGACTACATCCGCTTCCTTAAATAGCTCGCCTGCATAAGGGTTGCCCCCTTCGCCAATCCCTTGCAAAACATGCGCGGAAGATTCGTCAAACAAGCCTTTTCCGCCCAAGCTTGCAAGAATGCCGGCTCCCCATAAATGAGCAAGCTTCTCCAACTCATCCGATGCTAAAGCGGCTCCGGAGCCGGCAAGGATCATTGGCCGCTTGGCAGTTTTCATAATGCGTGTCGCCTGTTCCAAGCTTTCTTTCGTGAAGATGGAAGCGCCCTCTATCACATCCGGCATCGGGCGCGGCTCCCCTTTAGCCGGCATTTCGAAAATATCTTTCGGAACGGAAATATGTGTCACAACCCGCTGGCCGAGTGATGTTCGCGCGGCTTTTTGAAGAATTTCAATTGTCGCATCCGGACTTGCCAGATTGGCCGAATAAGCGGCAAAAGGCTTCATAAGCTCCTGCTGGTCAATGTACTGAGGATATTCCGTGCCAATCTTGTCACTTGCCGCCTGTCCTGTGATTGCAAGGACAGGCGCTTTGTCTGCATAAGCATCACCGAGTCCATTCAGTAGATTCGTTGCACCCGGCCCCATCGTCGCGGTGCATACGCCAAGCCCACCCGTCAGTTTTGCTTCCGCCGATGCCATAAACGCGGCCGTTGCCTCATGCTTGACCGCGATATATTCAATTTTGTCCTGCTTTGCCAGTGCATCGATGAGCCCAAGCGTCGCATCGCCCACCACTCCATATATTCTTTTTACGCCGAACAAAGACAACTGATCCAGCATCAATTCACCAACCGTTCGCCCTGTGTTTCCCATGTTATATGAACCTCCTTCATAGATCTTTCCAGCCCATTTCCGGCCAAAGCATCTATCTTATTTTTCGTTCATATTATTTTTTCCCAACATGACAATGGTTAACCCTCATTTTTCCAAACGTTTGGTGAAATGAGAGGCAATCGTGAAAATCCTTGCATACGATCGGTTCATGTCCTCATTCCCAGCTTCAGCCATTTTCATGGATATTACTCAAAAAAAATGTCAGCCCATAGCAAAAAAGCATGCTTTGAGGATATCAAAACATGCTTCTTGCAGGATGATAGGCTCCACATTTTTACATTGGAAGCAAAACTACTTTAGCCTCGCCGAAATAATTTCCACTGCCTTCATAAATTCCGCGACGAATTGTTCGCGATTTACTGTGTGAAGAACGTGCACATTGGGTGCTTTATCCGTACGGTTCGTATAGTCCACAACCGTTGCTCCGGCTGTGATGCCTTCAAGCGAAACTACAACATGACAATTTTGGCCTTCAAATAATTCCGGGTTTAATAAATACATGACGGCACAGACATCGTGAAAATGCAGTACTTGGTCATAATTTTCCTCATGGAAAGGTGTTTTCTTCATGACATCCAAATAGTAGGTCACAAGTTGGTAAGCTTTGTCCGCAAATTCGCCGCCGATCCGCAAAATGTTTTCCGCTTCATCAATTGTGACAAATGCCTTATGCGTTACATCCAAACCACTCATGACAATTGGGATACCGGAACGGAACACGATTTCAACTGCATGAGGATCCACATATGCATTGAATTCCGCCACCGGTGACATGTTGCCCCCGACTGCTGCACCGCCCATCCAGGAAATCCGTTCGATTTTTGGTTTCACCTCAGGATGCGCAAGGAGCAATGCCGCCACGTTCGTTAACGGGCCGGTTGCCACAATAGTTATTTTCTCATCGCTCGTCATAATCGTCTCCAGCATGGCCGTAATAGCTGGGCGTTCGCTTACCGGCAACTTCGGCGCCGGAAACTTTACATTCCCGAAGCCGCTTTCCCCGTGAATATCTTCCGCCACTTCAAGCTCCCGGAAAAAGGGCCCTTCCAATCCACGTGCAATTTCGACACTCGCCCCTATGTAGCTTAAGAAGGTACGCGCGTTGTAGTTTGTCTTGTCTTGCGAAATATTACCCGAACAAGTTGTGACCAATCGCACGTCCAATACATCATCATTGGCAAATGCCAAAGTGAGCATCATTGCATCATCAATCCCCGGATCTGTATCGATTATAATTGGTAACTTCGTCATGTAACATCCATCCCTTTTAAACTTTCAGATTGTATTCTATTTTCATTATATATCAAAAATAATCTGTTTTTGGAGATTAAAAATCAAGGTGATGGTTGCTCCATTGTCTGTTTACACGAAAAAGGATTGGGTAAAGAAAAGTATTCCCAATCTATAATTCTATTAAGGAGTGAAGATATTGGACAATAATCGCTACTGGAACAATTTTGATTACCTTTGGGTTAAACTGCCCGACTTTTTATTGGCACTACTCGTATTATTGGTTGGATGGTTCATTGCCAAAGCAATCGAAAAGGCGGTCTTGAAGGGGCTCCGCAAAACGAGCTTGGATGACAAGGTTTTCCCCAATCGTGCAAATCGAAAGTATTCTTCTGAAAAAATAATCAGCAAGATTATCTATTATCTTCTAATGGTGTTCGTCTTTATATTATTCTTCAACATACTAGATTTGGACATTATCGCTTCACCGCTCGTTGGCATGTTCTCCTCCATTATGGGCGCGGTGCCAAGCATTTTGAAAGCAGCGCTAATTCTTTTAGTAGCATGGCTCATCGCTACCGGGCTGAGCATGTTGATCCGAAAAAGCGGCAGCACCTTGAGAGTTCATGAAAAAATGCGCAAGTGGAATATAACAGATGATAAAGTGCAGCCCGCCGATTTGATGGATCAGGTGGCCATAGTCGTTTTCTATCTGACATTGCTGCTGTTCCTGCCAGCTGTACTCGGTGCCTTAAACCTTAACGGAATCGCCGGTCCGTTCACTGGTATGCTGGAAAGTATCCTGGCATTTTTACCTAAACTTCTCGCAGCCGCACTCATCTTATTAGTAGGATGGTTCATCGCGAAAATCGTTCGGGATATCGTAACGAATTTCCTGCAAGCCATCGGAAGTGAAAAATTAACGGCAAAACTCGGTCTAACACGATTATTGACAGGGACAAGCCTGGCATCCGTCATTGGTACAGTGGTATTTGTCCTGATTCTCATTCCAACAGTCATCGCTGCGCTCGAGCGATTGGATATTGAAGGCATTTCCGACCCGGCCATTGCCATGCTTAACGACGTCCTGACGATGCTGCCGAATATTGCTGTCGCGATATTCTTGGTGTTGATCGGTGTATGGCTCGGAAAATGGGTGCGCAAATTTATCTCCACTTTATTGGAACGCATTGGGCTCAATTCCTACTTCTCGGCTATGGGACTAAACAAGCCTGCAACATCTGCCAATGGTTTGAGCTTCTCCCAAGTGATCGGCTATGTCTCGCAAGTCATTATCGTCCTGTTGTTTGTGGTGCAAGCCCTTAATATTCTTGGACTTGAGTTCATGGTTACTTTGGCGACAGCTGTCATTGCCTACCTGCCTCATGTCATTGCTGCCCTGGTCATCCTCGGAGTAGGCTTGTGGCTCGCCAGTCTTGTGAAGAAACTGCTTAGCACGATTCTTCAAGGACCGCATTATAAATTCCTTGCCACTGTTGCACAGGTAGCGATTATCGCGATTTCAATCTTTATGGCTCTTGACCAGCTCGGCCTTGCCGCTTCCATTGTCAATGCCGCATTCATTTTAACGCTCGGCGCACTTGCACTGGCTTTCGGCTTATCATTCGGTCTTGGCGGAAAAGACTTTGCTGCCAAATATCTTCAGAAGCTTGATCATAAAATTGAAGCGACGACGATAAACAAAGACGCCGATTCGAAACAGGTCATGAAAGAAGCGATGAACGATATGAAGCAAGGTCCTGTTGCCGGTCCAGTCGACAAGCCGGTTCATCCGACAAACACAGAGCCGGCAAACGACCCGCTAAACCCACGCAATAACATGCTAGATGATTTTCAATAACTAAAAATAGATCAAGGCAGCTATTTGGCTGCCTTTTTCATTGGAAGGAGATGCTGCTTGTATTTAGGACCAACACAATATTTCCCTAACGTGTAAGTATGTAAATTCAGTTTGCCCCGTCATTCAACCATCTCCCCATCACAATGGTATTGTAGTAATTGCCATCCGAAAGAAGTTTGTCCTTTTTCAAAATGCCTTCCGTCTCAAAACCTAATTTTTCATAAAGGTTGATCGCTTTTTCATTTGTTTCAAGAACATTTAACGTTATTTTTTTGATCCCGGTTGAGTCTGCCCAAGCCATCGATTCTTTTAGCAAATTTTTGCCTATCCCAAAGCCCCAATAATCCTTTAACACCCCGACTCCGAATTCCACCTTGTGGGCAAAACGTTTTAAGAAATTCCCTTCACATCTGGAAAATCCGACGATTCTATCGTGAACCACAGCAACTAGAAACAAGTTTTTCTCACTTTCTGTATCCGTTTTGATTAAATGTTCAAACCCTTGTGCATCGATGTATGACTCACCCTTTTCCCTGTCGAGATTTTCGGTCTCCCCATCAATTTGCAACCTGATTTCGCTCAAATCCTTGGCATCCTCTTTAATTGCCGACCTGATTGTATACGTCAGCCCATTCACACTAAATTGCTGATTGTTTATTTTCATTGAGCTTCTCCCCCTTAAAAATCTTCGGCTAAGGAAAAACTTGCCGTTCTGTTTCTAGAGTTATTAATTCTATACAAACTAAAAAGGTCCTGAATTTGTTTACTCAAACAATTGGACCTTTAGTTCTCGTTTTAACACATGCACCATCATCGAGTGTAATTGCCCACGGTGATGAAACAGATGCGCTTGCGTATCCAACAGCCATTCATATCGAGAGTGAGTCACCCCAAAGAACGAAGTCGTTTCCCGTAACAGCTCCTCTTCCTGCATAGATGCTATGCCTTCTTTTAAATAAGTATAGTTTACGATAAGGGCCTCGATAATAGCCGTTTTATTCTCTTCAGGTTCTGCCTCTGCATAAAATCGGTCAAGCTCTTCTTCAGAAGCGCCAGCTCCTATCAGGAAATCCGCTTTGCATAGAACCGATATGTGTGAAAGGAGTTCACCAATCGACCATTTATCCTCGTTCGGTTTAATTTTGAGCTCTTCTTCACTCAGACACTCTATTAGTTTGATAATAGAATCAACAGCCAAATCCATTTGTTTGATAATACCATTGGAATAGACATTCATATATTACATCCTCCTTTTAGGAATAATTTAACAATGGGCATATCAATTATTCTACAAGTACACCGGCTAATCCTTTATATAATTTAAAATTATTGTTAAGCAGTGTGTTGGCAAAAAAAAATCCATTTTAAGGTTACCTTCAAATGGATTTCTGTTTATTATCTAATTCCTTTTATACTATCGCATTATTTTCCCTCTCTTAATTATTATTGAGCTATAACATTATCAAAGGGGATTGATTCGCCATTTACTTGAACATCGATTGTATCGTGTTCACGATCTGTCGTTAAATAATATGTATTTTGTTTCACAACGCCAGCTTGTGGATTGGTTTCATTAAACTTTATTGTTACAGTATTCCCTTCTGTTTCCAAATTAGCTTCCACATCTCCTCTAGAATGAAAAACGATGTAGTATCCTTTTCCTCCGTCCGTGATTGATTGGAGTCTTACAGTGGCGTCAACCTTCTCTTGTACATTATTGGGTACATTTTCAATTTCGCTAAAGCTCAATGTTGATGAATTGCATGCTGCCAAAATAGAAATTCCTAAGAGTGCCATTAAAACTATTTTCCTCATCTTTCACACTCCTTTGCTTTATCATTTATTCCACACTTTTTCTTGTATGCTCAGAATATGTGAACGGTTCAGGATCGCTTTTCATCCCTCATTCCTCCTTTTGGGCTTCCTCATTCTTGCGGTTCTGCCGAATTCTGCTTAGGAAGAGAAACAGACTGACAGCAAGAAGGAGAAGTGGAATTCCCTGAACAAACAGAAAAGCCATGATCATTTCCGTCATGCTATCAGAAGCGTCCGCAGCCATAATTGCTATGAAAAATGCTACTGGAAGGGCGAGCATGTTTACAAATATAGAGATAAATAAAAATACAGTTTCTATAGCGATTGATGATTTTTTTGGTTTTGTCATGGTTGATAAATACCTCCACTCTCTATACTCTAACATAAATTCCCATTTCCTTTCAAAGCTGTTCCGCAATCTGGCAACTCCCTTGAGGCGTAAGTTAAACTGTGTAGAGTCTACGAGGAATAAGACTGTGCCCGATTACTGAATATGAAAAAAATCCTGTGCCAAAACACAGGATTAGATTATTAAGCGGATTCAACCCTAAGGATTGCAAATTGAATCATTACTGTTTATGTTTCTTCTGCATATTTTCCAAATATTTTTGAGAATATCCTTTCGGGATGCTCAGGGTCTTCCAATGTTTATCTTTCACTTGCTTGCCGATATAGACGATTTGCCCTACATGATAGGCGTAATGCGCCATCTGTCGTTCAATCGCATCTATTACCGTATGGCTTTCACTGCGAATAGTGATCGTCCTCAATAAGTCCTGTTCCCCCAAATTACGCAATGCAGCAAAAAGTGTACCCCAGCCTTTTTCCCAAATTTCAATCATATTTTGCTTGGATGCAATTGTATTTTCAAACTCCTCATCGCGATTTCGATCGGGCTTTTCCCCGTCCGACGTTAAGAAGTCGGTCCATCTGGAAATCATATTTCCACCCATGTGCTTTACGATTACGGCAACACTATTCGATTCTTTATTATAAGACCAATGGATCTCCTCTTCCGATAGTTGATTTATTGTTTTATCTCCAAGTTCTTTGACACTTTTAAACCTCTCTTGCACTACTTTTAGATACACATGATCAATACTCATCCTCATTCCCCCCGGTATTTAATGAAGTTCCCGTCCCCGAATTGCGGCATCATTCTTTTTCAAAGAGTTTCTTCATTTACTGTTATACAAAAATAATGAGAATAGCAGCAATACCAAAGCTATCAGTTTCCTTGCATCGATGGGATGGGCCGTTCCGCCGAATAAACCGAAGTGGTCGATGATGGCGCCAAGCACAATTTGCCCGACAATGACCGCCATTAACGCAGCAGAGACGCCGATTTTCGGAACGGCAATCACTTGGACCATCACAAAAAAGGCGCCCAACAAACCGCCCAACAATTGCCACTTTGGTACGGTAGAGATAGCAGAAATTTCCCCTCTGCCAAAAAATATTAAAATGAATAATAAAGCCAAGGTGCCAATAAAAAAACTAATAAAGGACCCCTCGATAACACCAACTTTTCTCCCTAACCCCCCATTAATTTGACTTTGGACAGCAAGTGCCATACCGCCGATCATCGCCAGTAATGGAAAAATGAGTTTTATCATAATTTGAATCTCCCGAATTTCTTCTATAAAGGATACTATTAATCCTGAAATAGATTGTTATCTGTTTCTTATTTAGTAATTATAATTTGTATCCTAACTGATTTAAAGTATACAGCTACTCTTGAACAAAACTGCTATGTCCCGAGATTACTTGAACACCATTCTTTTGTTTTTGCCACACTCTTGTATAATACATTTCATCTTCCCTTTGTTTTCCTGCAACGGTGGCCTGTACCCTGGCCTTTGTTATTGTAACTGCACCATCTTCCAGTGAAATCACCTTTTGATTTATAAATTCAATATCCGTGATATTTACGATTCCCAACCGATGAGAATTAAGATCGTCTTCCTTGGTTACGATTTGGCCAAAGGGACTAACAAATGTAAGATTATCGCTGATGAGGTTATCAAGACTTTCCACATTCCCCTCCACCATCGCTTGGCGCAATTTTTCTTCGTATTCATAAATGCAACTCTCTTCCATCCTGATGCCCCTCCTTTTCTCAATTCATGTCTCCCTAAGTAATTCGTTTCAATAAATAAAATCCCTTCTTTAGGTAATAAACATTGCTGATGTCACTTGTGATAAGTGATCATTTTGGATTGCTCAATATTTTAGTGATAAAATTGATGGATTCACAATTTGCATCCCCTAAAAATATGGAGAATAAAGGACTTTTGATGATGAACCATTTATTTAGCCCCTTTGAATTTAAAGGATTGGAATTAAAAAACCGGTTAGTGATGCCCCCAATGTGCCAATATTCAGTGGAAAAGAAGGATGGCGTTGCAAACGACTGGCATTACTTGCACTATGTAAATCGAGCAATAGGCGGAGCAGGTTTCATCATTATTGAAATGACCGATGTGGAGCCGGATGGTCGGATTACCGACTTTGACCTGCGCTTATGGTCGGATGAACAAATCCCTGTCCTGGCAAGAATTGTGGAAGCGTGCCACAAATACGGTGCAAAAGTGGGCATTCAAATTGCGCACGCAGGACGTAAAGCGGAGGATGCTGCCGTGCAAGTTACCTAGCGCGATTCCATTCGATGGAAATTCAAAAACACCGAGAGCCCTTTCTACTAACGAAGTGAAGGATATGGTCGAAAAGTTCCGCAAGGCGGTTCAACGTGCCGTTCAAGCAGGGGTGGATGCCATTGAGATTAACGGTGCCCACGGCAATTTAATCCATCAATTCCACTCCCCTTTAACAAATAAACGGGATGATGTATATGGGAAGGATTTAACACGGTTTGGAAGAGAAGTGCTCCAAGCGGCCAAAAGTGAAATGCCTTCAGGTATGCCCTTGATTATGCGTATCTCTGCCCAAGAGTATGTGGAAGGTGGATACGGAATCAAAGAAAGCATCGAAATGGCCAAACAATATCAACAGGTAGGAGTGGATATTTTCCATATCTCCTCAGGTGGAGAAGGACAGATCTCTGCATCGGGAAGACCGGGTACACATGCCGCTTACCAGGTTCCACTAGCACGGGATATTAAACAAGCTCTTGGCGTTCCTGTGATAGCCGTCGGACGATTGGACGACCCGATTTTGGCAAATGCCGTTATCGGGAATGAAGATGCCGATCTTGTAGCGGTTGGACGCGGCATGCTAAGAAACCTAAAGCTTCACTAATTGAAGTTTGAATTCTGGTGTAAAAGTTCGACGTTGACGTGACATAGTAGCACGCTCCCTTAGGTTAGTATGTTTAGTGTATTAGCCCTTATATCATCTGTCCAACTTAGTGTAGCCGATTCATTCCTTTTGTAATAAGAAAGAAGAATGAAGGATTGTTTTGGCCCAATCCGTTAGGTGATTTTATAAATTCAAAGATTAGTCTACCATCTGTAAATTTCATTTCTGTCTTTTTCTATTTTTTCTCTATCATGTTTTCTCTAATGCTGTTTAGTGTTAGTCTGGAATGTTGTATTGTATTTTTAAATGATGCACAGGTATGTTCTCCAAGATGATAATACTTTAAAATATCCGTATCCTTCAGAATATTTCCTGTCAAGATACATAATACCGATTCTTCTTTATCAATTACTTGCTTAGAAACTAAATTACGTATTCCGGCGATTGTTGCTGCTGAGGCAGGTTCACAACCAATACCACTTCTATCAATAACAGCTTTTGCGTCAAGAATTTCCTCATCCGTTACTGAAATTGTAATCCCTCGTGTTTGGATTAGAGTATGTAACGCTTTTTTCCAGCTTGGTGGATTACCAATATTCAACGCGGAAGCTCGAGTGTATGGAAAAGGCTCAGGGGTAAGTTCCCTTTTTTCTTGAGATACCATTTTATGAAATGGGCTGGCACCCTCTGCTTGAACAATTGCCACTCGTGGCATCTTATTTATTAATCCTAGTGTAAATAAATCATGTAATCCTTTACCTAATGCTGTTGCATTACTTAAAGCTCCACCAGGAACGATTATCCATTCAGGTAATTCCCAGTTCAAATACTGCGCGATTTCATAAATGATACTTTTTTGCCCTTCAATTCTAAATGGATTAATTGAATTACATACATATAATCCAAGATCATTGCTATGTTTCTCTAAAAATTGTATGCCATCGTCATAAGTCCCCACAAAACTAAATACTTTTGCACCATAAGATACTGTCTGTAGGACTTTATTTAAAGATATATCTTTATCTGGAACGAAAACATAAGAATCTGCATTAGCAATCGAAGCATACATCGCTAAGGAAGATGAAGTATTTCCAGTTGAAGTACAAGTAAATTTCTTATATCCTAAGGATTTACCATGAGAAACAGCAACAGTCATACCGTTATCCTTAAATGAACCACTAGGGTTCTCACTTTGTGCTTTTACAAAAACTTGTTTAAGACCGGTATAATTCTGTAGTAATTCTGAAGTATATAACCCTGTATTCCCTTCATATTTTGTGACAATACAGTTGTCAGGTAACTCAGGAAAGATTAACTCTTTGTACCTCCATACCCCACTCGCATAAGGCGTCATACGTTCAGAAAGTCGTTCTTTAAATAAATGTTTCAATAAGTCAGCATCGTATCGTTGGAAATCATGCACTATATCAAGTAGCCCACCACAGGTACAATGATATTCAAACTCGCTAGAAGACGATTCCTTACCACAGTCAATACATATAAATTTCATCATTACTAGGGCACCAATCTAGTCCCTTTTCACCTCTCAAAAAGAAAATTTTATTGCGAATCAGTTTTTGTAATCTTAGAATAAAGGAGACCTATCGATAAATCTAATATATATTTATTTAATATTAATAACTTTTATTTATGAATATAGAGGTGTAAAATGAATCTTCATGCATTGAGGCTATTTCACATAGTAGCTGAAAAAGGCAATGTTACTCGTGCTGCTGAGGAGCTTAATATAAGTCAGCCTGCAGTAACAGCACAAATCAAAAAATTAGAACAAGAGATTGGTATAATTTTATTAGCTCCAAGGGGCAGAGGAATTTTATTAACTGAAGCAGGGATTCAACTTGCTAAACACACTAAAAGATTGTTTTCGCTTGAAGCAGAAATTGAATCCTATATTGAACAATATAAAAATGGTTCTATTGGAAAGCTTCGAATTGTCGCAACATATCTTCCAGCAAATTTTCTGCTACCAAAATGGCTAGCGAGGTACAAACAAAGATATCCCGATGTTGAAGTAGAATTAACCACTACTAATTCGCTTAAAGCGATTGATCAATTAATTAATTATCAAGCAGAAATAGCTTTCATTGGTGGGAGAAGAGAGTCCCATCCATTAATAAACAGGAGGGAATTATTTGAAGATGAAATGTGGTTTGTAGTACATAAAAATCATAAGTTTGCTTCAAATAAGGTTACTTTAGCACAAATTGTACGAGAGCCATTTGTGTTTCGAGAGGAGGGCAGTTCTGTACGTGAAAAGTTAGTTTCGTTATGTAAAATAAACAACGTAAATCAACCGACTGTTGGATTACAAATTAATGGATTAAATGAAACGATTAGGGCTGTTATGGAAGGTTACGGAGTTACCTTTGTTTCATCTCTGGAAGTAAAAGAATATATTGCTTGTGGCGACGTAGCAAAAGTTAATGTAGATGGGATTGAGTTGAAAAACCCTATCTCAATTTGCACGAGAAAAGGAGATGGACTTTCAATGCCTGCACATCATGTAATACAAATGGTTATTAATGAGGTTAATAATTAACTCGTATTTTAATTATATTTACGGGAGCGATTGTAAAAAGGAAACAATAAAGAAGAGTCTTCAAAGGGAGACCCCTTTAACAAAAATGGAATGTATGATGGATACCTTATCGTAATGAAAATCGACTTGTCCAATCCAGAAATTGGCTTAGCGTATATTTTCCGCGTTTTTCTGCCGGAACCTTAATCTTATGCATATAAAAGTGGGATTTATGCATTCTTTTACTCCATTAAATGGCCCTATTCATGAATAAATACACAATTCTACTCAACAATTGCGCCCGATTGTGGAATAAGCTACTCAGCAAAGTATAATTTATTTTCAGCTTGATTTTATATTCATTTTTCAGTTTCATAAGGGTATGATTTGATATTATGTGACCAGTACATCGGTTCAATCGCATACTCATAGACATATGTAAACTCGTTCATTCTTCTAGCCTTAACGAATCCGTGAGCAATACCAAAAGCTTCAAATGCTTTATCTAAATCGCTCTCTTCTTTTAGCCATAATTTAACCGCTGCGAGTTCACCATCTTTAAATATAACCCGCGCATCTTCAAAAGATTCTGACGGCTGTAGCCAATAATAATCTGCATAATCCGATTGTCCTTCTATAAATAGGAAACGCCCATTTTCATATGCTTGTTCACCCGTTGCTATCGGAAACTTAGCAAGAACCTCTTCTTTTGATAATGGAGTAATTTCAGACACTTCGGGATCAGGTTTAATATCATGATAATTCACTTCCACTGGTTGCACAGTTGGGACCATTTTTTTCACAGCTACATATTCTGTCTGTTCTAATATAAATCCACCAACTGTTCCTATACCACAGACTACCGCTAGGATTCCTCCTACCCATTTCCACTTTTTTATAATTGAACACCCCCGCCATCCCCCTTTTCTTACGTATATCATAATTATTCTAGAAGTGTTGTAAATATTTATTGAATGATTTGGTTTTGGTTTATCGATAGGTGATAAGTATTAGTGGTCGAATATGTATCCTTACTAGACAAATAAAAAAGACCATTATAAATGGCCCTACTTCAACAAACGCGCCCGATTGTTGAAGATCGTTCCTCAACATAGCTACCAGTAAGTGCAACAAATAAATTTATTTCATTGACCTATCCTCTATAATTTATTAATAATCTGTTTATGCTTTTTCTCCCATTGTCTTTCGATATAACTTGTGCCAAAAAGAATCCCAGTCACAATAAACACAAAACCAATTAATTGTGAAGCTGTAATTTTTTCATTTAAGAAAAGAGCCGAGAATGTAAGACCAAAAAACGGAACAAAGTTATTAAAGATGACTGTTTGTCCTGCACCTATTTGTTTAATAGCTTCATTAAAAACGATATATCCAACACCTGTTGCCACAATACCTGAAACGATAAATAAGAAGTAAATAAATAAAGGGGCTGATGTCATTGCTTCGACTCCCCCAGGTTCAGTAATAAAACTAATTACCAATAAACCAATTGAGCCTGCTAAAAACATTACCGTTGTTACCTGTTTTGAATCAAGTGTTGCTGTCGCTTTTTTTACAAAAATAAAACTAATGGCTTGAACAAGCATAGCAATAAATAAATACAATTCACCTCGAGAAAATTGCATAGCACCGAATGAACTGCCTTGAATAAAAAAGACACCCGTTAATCCTAGGATAATACCTATCAATCTCCACCTTGTTAATTGTTCACCCAAAAAGATGACGGAAAGTAATACTGTTGTAAGCGGTACTAATGCAAGAATTAAAGAAGCATTAGAGGCGTCAATCATTGTTAAACCTACAGCCATAAATAAATGATGTAGAATTACACCAAATACCATTCCAAGTAGTGTATAAAGCCATTCTCTTTTCGATAAACGACGAAAAGATTTTCTAATAATGATGATGCTTAAAGCTGTAATACCAGCTATCATAATTCGAAATGCAGTCATTGTTTGAGGAGGTAAATCTTCCACCAAAACTTTAATTATAACAACATTGAGTCCCCAAAGAACCATGATAAAAAACACTAATCCATAAGTAAGTAATAATCGTTTTTGATTCATAAGCTCTCCTCCAATTTTTCTCTGCCCTAAAAATTAGACCTCGTATCTAAAACATATAAAATATAAAACAGTATGAAACCAACGCCTCACACTGTTTTTAAAGTTATTCAGCTGGTGTTTTCATTAGTCGTTTTGAAAATCTTATAGATTTAATTTCACTAACCAGTGTAGAGCCTAATAGTAGTAAACCACCAAGTATTTGAACAATTGTCATTTGTTCTTGCAAGATAATGGCAGAAATTAATATTGCTACAAATGGATCCACATAGCTTAGCATAGCTATACTCTGTCCTTTTAATCCTTCCATACCAGAGAAAAATAACCAAAAACCAATTCCTGTATTGATAATCCCTAAAATTAATATAAAAGGAATGGAAGAGCTTGAAACTTCAAAGATACCAAAACCTTCAGTAAGGAAAACATATGGCATTAGAAGTAATGTGGTTGTTCCAAGTTGAATGATGGTCAACTCTAACTTTCCCATATCTTTAATAAATTTATTTAGAAGCAATAACGCAGCATAAAATGCAGCTGCAATCAATCCAAAGGAAAGCCCAAGTATATCATTTGATTTTGATGCACTTACCCCTTCTCCTACAATCATTAACATACCTATGATTGCTATTCCGATACAAACCATTTTTTTTATAGACAATTGTTCCCGAAGTACGATAGGTGAAAGAATCATCACAAACACTGGTGCAAAATAATAACCTAGCGTAGCATTGGCAATTGTCGTATAGTCATATGATTGATATAGAAAAATCCAATTTCCCCCTAGTGCTATACCTGAAAGAATCAAAAATAATGCATTAGATTTAACTATATTCCATGATATTTTTTTCTTCATTATAAAGAATATTATCAATAAAAATATGCATCCTAAGAAACTACTTAGTAAAGCTCTCTCACTCGATGAGAGATCGATATATCTTACAACTAAACCAATTGTAGCAAAAATAATCATTGATAATATAAACTGAATTTTAGATTTCATCGTCTACTCCTCCGACTGTGTCTCAATAGATGGGTTTACAGAATCTCACTAAATATTTAAAGGCAACAATTGTACATATACTTTAAATGAAATTATAAAATTCTACCCGATTCTTTTTACATTTCTATCACTTTCGGAATATGCTTTGCATAGGTTAAGAAGTTATTGACGATTAGCTCCGTTTTTACCTTCATATATCCAGTTGTCGTTCCATCACTACATCCATACCACTCTTCCAAAAGAATATCCTTATCTAAAACCACTTGCACAAGATTTTCCTTGTCCATTAATACGCCAAATACAGTAGCAGCACCGATTTTTACTTCCAAAATTTGTTCCATTAATTCTGCAGGTGCGAAGGAGACACGTGATATGTTGAGTGCATTGCTGAAATCTTTGGATTTAAATGGCTTATCAGCAGTAGTAATAAATAAATAAAAGTTTGCCTTTTTGCTATTGCAAAGGAAAAGCGTTTTTACCATTTTCATATCTAATTTTTTATTTATTTCGATGCAATCCTCCATCGAAATTGCTTCATCAGTGTCTACACGTTCAAATGGAATTTCTAATTTTTTTAATGTTTCATATACCATTTCTTGTAGAGTTGACTTATAACTTTCAGGTGAATTTACCAAAATATCACTTATGTAAAACATTTTATATACACCCTTTCAACCTTGATATTTCAATAGCAATAGCATAGCATATCTATATATATTTCAAAATTGAATATTTCTCATGTTATATATGAAGAAAAGGAATGTTTAGGAGGATAATTATGAATATCCAAAAATATATGGCTTTTGTCAAAGCAGTAGAATATGGGAGCTTTACAAGAGCTGCCGAAGCATTGGGCTATACACAGTCAGCAATCAGCCGCATGATTAATGATTTAGAATCGGAATGGGGGATTACACTTTTTGAAAGAGGGCGTTCAGGTACCAATCTAACATCAGATGGCTTAAAATTATTACCTCAGTTAAAACGAATCTGTAATGAACATGAAATTTTAATGATGCAGGTTGAGGACTTACACGATGTACAATCAGGAATAATCCGTATTGGAATTTTTTCAAGCGTGGCAACCCATTGGATTCCTAATATGCTTAAATTCTTTAAGAAGGATTATCCCAATATTGATTTCGAACTGCTATTAGGCGATTATACAGAAATTGAAAACTGGATTATAGAAGGCCGTGTTGACTTTGGGTTTTTACGGTTGCCTACTAAAGCAGATATTGAAACTATCTTCTTGGAGCAAGATCGTTTGCTGGTAGTACTTCCTGAAGATCATCCATTAGCTGAGTACGATAAGTTTCCTATCAGCGAAATATTGAATAGCTCCTTTATTTTATTGGAAAAAGGGGCAAAGGCAGATATCTCTGAGATTTTTGAAAAGCACCAAATTTCACCGCAAATCTCTTTTACAACATGGGATGACTATGCCATTATGTCGATGGTGGAAAACGGACTAGGAGTCAGTATATTGCCTGAATTGATTTTACATCGTATTCCTTACCGTATTATAACGAAAGAACTTGATGTTCCTGCTTATCGAAATATTGGTATTGCAATGAGGTCCCGAGAATCCCTTTCCCTTGCCGCCAAGAGATTTTTAGATTATTTATCATATAGAACGAGGGAGTAAAAAAGGAGGATGTAAAATCCTTTATATTTAATGCAAGTAAATAAAAGCATACCTTAATAAATGGTCACAATCTATATAGGTTATTCCACAAAATGGCCCGTTTGCTGAATAACACTATTTATCAAAACGACAAGGTTTATGATGTTTCGCAAAAAAAGTCAATCATCCACTAATCAAATAAAAAGCTACATTCACTGGTCCTTCATTTTACATAGTTGAGAGGACCTCTTTTAATTACTACTATCAATATAAAAATACCATTACTGTTACTGTTTAATTTGAAGAAACTCCCCTTCACTCGTAATGTGAACATCCCCTTTTCGTGTTACATACACTTTCGTTTCCAATGTGGATTCCGAGCCTTGGTATCAGATTTCTGTTTGTCGAGCCAAGATATTATTCCACGCTTCCTCCAGCCCTTACCTCACGATAAGTACCTTGCGCTTCCTTAGTGGTTGGTCGATCTGTACCCCCACAGTGGACTTGCACCACCTAGACAGCAGCCATGCCTGGCACACATAAAAAAGCCTCTCGCTTTAAACGAGAGGCTTGAAGTTTTTAGTGAGGCATAAATACTAACTGGATAACGAATAAAACCGCGAAGAAGTAAAGTAATGGGTGAACATCTTTACCTTCACCTTTGAATAACTTAAATAATGGGTAAGAAATAAACCCGAATGCGATACCAGTTGAAATACTAGATGTTAATGGCATGATTAAAATAACTAAAAATGCTGGGATTGCTTCTTCAACTTTATCCCATTCGATACCGCGAACAGCGCCGATCATTAAACTCCCTACGATAATTAATGCAGGTGAAGTAATGGCCGTAACACTTGCTAACGCACCCGCTAATGGAGAGAAGAATGCAGTTATTAAAAATAGTACTGCAACTGTTAACGACGTTAAACCCGTACGTCCACCCATTGCTACGCCAGAAGAAGATTCTACGTAAGCTGTTGTTGGGCTTGTACCAAACATGGAACCGATTGTTGTGGCTAAGGAGTCACCAAGGAATGCTTGGCGTGCTCGTGGTAATTTATCATCTTTTAAAATACCTGCTTGTTTGGCAACACCGACCATTGTACCTGTCGTGTCGAATAATGTAACTAAAATGAACGAGAATACTGTCCCGTATAAGCCGTATTTAATTACATCGCCAAATGCTTCAATTGGATTCCATACTAAAATACCTTCTGGCAATGCCGGCATCGCCACAACTCCATCTATTGTTAAGTTGCCAGTCAATGCAGCGATGATAGCTGTAACAATCATACCCCAGAAAATGGCACCGAATAAACGGTACATCATTAAAATAGCAGTAACCAGAACACCTACGATTGTTAACCAAACCATAGGGCTTGATAAATCGCCTAATTTTACTAAGTTTGCTTCATCCCCTGTCACCAAGCCTGCTGAACGCATACCGATGAAAGCGATGAATAAACCGATACCAGCCGTAATGGCTAATTTTAAGTTATTTGGAATTGCTTTGACGAGCATTTGTCTTAAAGGCGTTAAGCTAATAATGAAGAAAAGTATACCGGCTACGAATACAGCAGAAAATGCTGTCATATAGTCAATTTCACCTTTAGAAGCTTGGACAACCGTGAACGTAAAGAATGCGTTCAGACCCATACCAGGAGCCATTGCGATAGGATAATTTGCAAATAGTGCCAACCATAACGTACCAAATACAGTAGCGATAATCGTCGCTGTAAATACTTGATCACTAGGCACACCAGCAATCGATAGAATGGAAGGGTTTACGATTACAACGTATACCATTGTAAAGAAAGTCGTTATACCTGCCAAAATTTCAGTTTTTACAGTAGTATTATTTTCTTTTAGTCGAAACAAAAAGTTCAACCTCCTAAATACGAACATTTAACACAACGGAATTAATAATATTCGGTATTTAGTTTTAATGCAAGTGTTTTTACGCAAATTTCCGTCTGATACAAAAAGTTATTATAACAAGAATATTTAGAATATAAGGAGATGTCATGTGAATAATCAACCAACGAAACGTTTAAGCAATGGGTAGATATGCCGCTTATTGGTTTAGACGTTTATAAAATGACAAATCCAGAAGAGACACACAATTTATGCTTGAAATTTGGCGAAAAACAGGCTTCGATATTGTATTAATAAATGCTTATAAACAAGGCGTAAATATGCCCCTATTGCTGAATAAACCATCAAAAACAAAAACCTAACCTTTCTAACGAAAGAAGGTCGGGTTAAGTTATGGTGATTAAGAAATACCTAAAAAATAAATTGTCCAACTTGTTGGTGGCAAAGCTATTGAAATATCCGAAAGCTCAAGTTGTTGCTTTTAAATCTAATGGCAATGTACATATTCTAAGTGGAAGGCTCTAATAAAAAAATAGAAGAGAAAGTGGGTTTATCTTTCACTTTCTCTTCTATTTTATTTTTGTGAATTGATCGGTAATGTGATTTCAAGTTCGGGGATGTATTGAATCTTTGGTTCATTATTTTCATCCATTTGAAATGCCCCCATTTCCTTTTCATCAAAGAGATGTATATATGGCTTAATCGTTATTGTTTTTGGAATGGAATCAAACGGTATGTACCGATAATCAGTTACCTTAGTACTGCCATTAGAAGGGGTCCATCCATTCCCGTTAATTAACTTAAGTTGGCGACCTTGATCATCCAAAACATCTATTCCCATCGTTGTTAAAGGTAACGTAAAGGTTGTGTTATCAGTTAAAACCATTTTTGTAGTAATACCTGTTGTTATTGGTGTAAGTTTGATTTGTTCTACCGTAAAATGAATATTTTCATATTGACGACTTACTTTAGGTTGTAAAGTTACATAGTCTTCAATCTTATTTTTCACAGGTATGTTTATGTTTAAAGGGTTGTCTATGCCACTTATTGTAGTAGCTAAAGTTAGATCAAATTGTTCGGGGAAAGAATTTCCTCCCTGGTTACTCCGATCTGAAAATTCAACAATCACGGAAGCTTTATCTTTTCCTGGGTGCATAAAAACATCAATAGAATTGGAATCGTTCGGAGCAAAGGAATTAATCGGGTTGCCATCTATAAACAATTCAATATCACTGATACGATCACTTAAAGTTTCTTTTGAAAATTCACCTTCTGTTTGAAGTCGTTCCATACCAATTGAAACCCTTGTACCGTCATACACTACTTCCGATACATTTAATGTAAAGCCATCTTGAGTAGCACTTGTATGTAGTTTCGTTGAGAGGCCTTTATCGTCAGCTGCTTTAAGACCCAAATCACCAGCAAGTTCGAAAATTGATGATAATACGGGGACTTGCTTTATCGTTGCAGCCATCGTTGGTGAAATTAAGCTAGTGACAAATATCAGACCAAAAAGGATTGCGGCAGATACTGTCATCATAATAACTCTTTGACGCATTTTCTTATGGGTTTTGAAACTAGCTGACTGCTTAGACATACAATTGTCTTCATATTTGCTCATTGTTCGATTAACTAAATCAACCTCAACAGGAGTTTCCCGAATTAATTTTTCTAACCGTTCCAACTCTTTATCCTCCGATTTTAAACGAGTGTTCATGAATTTCCCCTCCTATCTTCTTATCTTCTATCAGTTTTTTCCGTAATCGCTCATACTTTTTTCGAACAGTAGCAGGTTTTAGTTCCATAATAGAAGCATTTTCATCAAAGCTATATTCCACAATGGCACGAAGCAACAGAATACGTCTTTCGTCTACACTTAACTTTTCCAGTAGCTCATGGATAAAATCTTGGTATCTGTACTCTTCCCGTCCATGAAACTGATCTTTTGCATGATTCTTCTTAAAACTTATCCAAAACCTATTGCCCTTGTGTTTCTTTTTTATTAAATCCATACAATGATGGTGAGCAATTTTATAGAGCCAGGCTGAGAATGAGACGCGATAGGAGAAACTTTTAATGTTTTCCAAACCTTTTATAAAAATATCCTGTGTTGCGTCCTCAGCTTCTTCTTTGCTCCCTAATAGGTAATAACAATAAATATATATCTTTTTTTGAAATCGACGGATGATTTCTGTATAAGCTTGTCCATTGCCTGATTGCACTTGCTCAACAATAGATTTTATAACTAAATGGGTATTCTCTTTGGATTTATTCGGTTCAGTCAATCTATATCCCCTCCTTTCTCTCTATATAACTGAAATGAATGGTGATTTGTGACAATAGATATGTTTTTCTTAAATTATAATGGCAAATTAAAAAATCCATTTTGAAGTACGATAGTTCAAAATGGATGCTTGACTAATAATTAAGTTTTTTATTTCCTCACTCTTTTGTTACACGATATCAAGGGGAAAAGTATTCATGTCCGCTTATATGTATGTCTTTTATAGTTTAATGATTAATCCCAGCTTCTTTGTTCATTATTCCTCTGCCCCTCCAGGCTCGACAACCATATTTCTTTTCTTACAACATCTCCCGCAGTCGCCGGATGTCTTTCATTGGGGAAAGGCCGAATTTACGGCTGTATTCCCGGCTGAAATGGGATGGACTTTCATAACCTACCTGAAACGCCGCCTCGGCCGCTTCCAGGTTTTCCGTTAGAAGCAATCGTCGTGCTTCCTGCAAGCGAAGCTGTATCTGAAACTGGATAGGGCTCATACCCGTGACTTCCTTGAAATGATTATAGAAGGTTGAAGGGCTCATTCTGGCTTCTTTCGCCAATTCGTTTACCTTTAAGGGCTGCGCAAATTCACGGTTCAACACCCCGATCAACGGCGTCCTTTACCATGCAGGGATGGTGCTATATTTGGAAGAAGGGGGCAAGAAATAATGTCTGTACTTAAAGGAAAAGTGGTTGTCATTACAGGGGCGAGCAGCGGAATTGGGGAAACAACAGCCCGACTGCTCGCAAGCCTGGGGGCTCATGTTGTGATCGGGGCAAGACGTGTGGAAAGACTCCAGTCATTGGCATCTGATATTGAAGGAGATGGAGGTTCTGTTTTCATTCAACAGCTCGACGTGACGGAACTCGAACAGATGCAGGCTATTATCGATGCTGCCCAAAGCCGTTTTGGAAAAATTGATGCCATCATTAACAATGCGGGGGTCATGCCGCTGTCTCCACTGGAAGCCTTAAAAATTGACGAATGGAACCGGATGATTGATGTCAACATACGCGGTGTCCTCCATGGCATTGCCGCAGGTCTTCCGGTCATGAAGAATCAAGGTTTTGGGCATTTCATCAATATCGCATCGATCGGCGCCTACGAAGTGTCCCCGACGGCAGCTGTCTATTGCGCAACTAAATATGCCGTACGTGCAATAACGAACGGATTGCGGCTAGAGACTGCTGGCCAAGGGATCCGTGTGACCCTCATATCGCCAGGAGTGACGGAATCGGAACTGGCAGAAAGCATTACCGACCACGAGGCTAGAGAATTCATGAAGGAATACCGACGCAACGCTCTTCCAGCTACGGCGATTGCCCGTGGGATCGTCTATGCACTTGAATAGCCTGCTCATGTCGATGTAAATGAATTGGTCATTAGGCCTGCAATGTAAATGCGTCATTGGATATCCGGTAATTAATTCCTGTGGATTCAAAATCATTAGTTATGAAAATGGAAAAGTAAACTATTGAACAGACAACTAATGGTGGTCGTCAATAAGGACTATATAAAAGCATTTCCCCTCATGAAATTAAACGCATTTCCTATTTATTGTAGAAATGCGTTTGATTTCCGTTGAACCTCTTGTTTATTTACGGGAAATAGCCTAGTTATCTCGTATTCAACTTCAGGTTTCTTACGGTTCCCCCTCTTCTCTAACTAAACCGCATTGTTGTTTAAGTGAAAATTAAATGAAGCAATAATAAATAGTAACTATTTCTTACCCTTTCGTTCTAAAAGTATAGGGGCGATATTTAGTAAGATAGAAGCAGATGTCAAAAACCATAGCACCCTTTCCATACCTGGCACCACATCCTCCAAAGCCGCCCAATCTTTCACTTCCACCCACTCCGATATAAGACTGTATTCCCCACAAAGTGTTAATGCTGTAAATGATAATCCCAATGCCATTGCAAGCTTATAATCCTTTCCTGCTTTATACATATAAAGATTTATTGAAGTTGCTGCTATTGCAATTAATCCCAATATTAACCACATAAAGGTACCCCCTCATTATAAATTTTCCAATATAGACAGTAATGGTAATTATATAGTTCCCAAAACCCTGTTTGGTAATAAAGCATAAGAACAATTCTACTCAAAATCTGCACCCGATTGTCAGGTGATTCGGCATAACACCAATCGAAAAGCGATAAAAATCATATTCTCCATCATATTAAAAATTCACGTTGAACGGCTGCTTTTTCTGCCCGGAAGGAAATAGGGTTATTGGAAGGGAATTATTTAATATATCAGATGAAATAAAGTTATTGGAAGGGAATTATTTAATATATCAGATGAAATAAAGGAGAGAAGGCTATGAGTCAATCATTTATTGAACAAGTACATTATATTCGAATTCCTGTAAAAGATTTAGATCTGTCTGCACAATGGTATAGAGATGTATTGGGGCTCCATTTATTGAACTTGACTAAGGAACTTGCCATTTTAAAAGTAAATGAAGGGCCTTTCTTACTCATCTTGGTTCCTACGGCAGATGAAACATTTGCACATTTTACAATCGATAATGAACAAGAATTTAGCATTGGCTTTACAAGTCCAGAGTTATCAAAATTCCATCAACACTTGATTGATAATCAAGTTAAAGTCGAGGATATAAAAGAAGATGGTGGCCATGCTTTCTTCCACTTTTATGATCCCAATGGCAATAAACTTCAAGTACACTGGTAGGAACATCGTAAATGAATCACCATAAATCTTGAACGGAATAAAAACGGGAACGTCCAGGTCAACGTTTCCATTTCTTGATTGAAAAACAGCAATACTATTTCCCAACGCCAAATAAAAAAGACCACCTCGTTTGAGATGGATATGGATGCCTCTTATTCTTATTCAACTAAAGCGCCCTATAAATTGGCTCATAAATACTTAAGCCAGCGTTAAGATAATATTCTAATGCCCTATAGCCTCTAACAAATACCCTATATGCGTCATCTGCATAGCTATTACTACACATGAAAACGCGATTACAATTAAACAAACTGCTTTGATTATATTATAAAGTTTATCACTCAACTCATAGCCTCCATTCTAATGAATTAGACGGAAATTACCTCATGAACGTTCCATATATGCCCATATTGCTTATTCAACTAAATCACCCTTTTACCCTGAATAAGAGTACAATTTTACTCAAGAATTGCGCCCAATTGTTGATTGTAAAGCACCAGATTAGCACAATGAAAAGAGATGCCAACATTGCTTGTTTTATAAGTAAACTAATTTATTTCTTTGCCTCTAGTATTCATTATTTCAATTTTATAAGAATCAATATTGGATAATGATTTTAATTCATTAGATTGTAAGATTTCATTTGCCGACTCTTCAATTTTCATTGCTAATTTATTTGCATTTTCATTCGAACTTTTTATTGATGTACGAATGGTAATAGTTGTTTCTTGATAATAAATGCTTATATTATCGATTACGTCATAATCTCTAAGACCTTTCATTAAAGTTTTGATTATATCAAGTTCTTTGTTGGGTATTTTATCCGAACCACCAATCAAATCCCATCTCTTAAAAACAATTGAATATTCTTTTAATATTGAACTTTTAATTATACTTCTCGCAATATATTCCATATCTCTTTTTACGGAATTTAAATATTCTTCATCACCTACTACATGTATCATCAATTCTTTGTTTGAAGTCGTTTTCACATCAACTCCCACATATTTCTCCTGAAGCTTTTCAATGACCATTTTCAATGTAGACTCTTCTTGAGTAAGTAAAGGTTTTTGTTCTTCTTTATTCACAATAGGAGTATTAAATGCTAACGGCATACTTAACAAAATTAATGATGCTATTCCCATTATAAATATTCCAGCAACCATCATTATCTTTTTGAACATATAATCCCTCCTAATAAGAAGGTATGTCGGCTTCCTTACATTATTCTAATTGAAGTAAAGGCAGTTTATACAACACTCTGGCCCGAATGTGGAATAAGAAAAATCCTGCATATCAACACAGGATTTTGAATCGAATTAATAATATTAATTTTGATATATAACAAACAGTTTCAAACTATATTTACCGTTCTCCGGGTCGTTTAGCGAATGGGGATATATAATTCTTGGATGCTTGCAAACCAAATGGATTATTTGGTTGAGGTTCTTTTATTCCCGTATAAGTCATCAGTAAGGCTTTGGCTTGCTTTAGCGATAAATAAGTTTTGGGATTTCTATATTGCTCTTCAAGGCTTCCTAAGTGCGGTAAATTCTGAAAATCTTCTTTGACGGGGAGGATATGAAATAGATATGATCCACAAGAGATTAATACCGTTGAAGTTTGTTTTGAAAGATTTGGGTTCCTTGAAAAATGCAATCCAATTTTTTTGGCCTTATCCTCACTTATTAATTTTTCCAATGCCCGCTTTTTTAAGGTATATAAGAACTTCGGATTTGGGGCCGTTTTCGCATGTTTGTTTACTACAAAAACAGCTTTTGATAAATTATCGACTGACATTTCGAGTTTATCCTCGTTATTCCTATTATGAAAAGTACTCAATAACTTACTCCCTTCGTGATATAGGTTTTCTTAGTTTTAGAAGTTCATTCATTAACTAAATAGTAATACTTGATATTGGGGCCGCATCTAAATTATGTCCTTTGAACGAAACAATTATTAGATGTCTATTTTTCACTCTACTATAAATCTGTTAATCTAGATACATTATGTTCATGAAGTATTTTTTTATACGTGAATCATCAAAATCCATTAGAAACATATAAAGAAAAGAAAAAAGACCCTTTCCTTACTACCGGAAAGCGTCGATTGATGAATAGCAGACAATAATTTCTGCCTTTTGCTACTTATATTGAAGCTCAGCTTGTTAAGCACATTTTCCCCACTTTTTGTTAAGCACCCGTTTTTTTGAGGTTGATGGAATGCTTACAGAAATACTATGTTAGTCTTTCTCAATTTTTATTGTTACATTTTCTTTGCTAATTTCTACGTTTTCTGTTTCAGAAACTTTCTTTATAGAATCTTCAACTATTTGTTGAATCATGGCATCATCAACTTTAACATCCTTCGAGAAACTTACTGATACAGACATCTCTTCAAAATTACCATCTACCATTATTGCTTCTATTGACTCACTATCGAGTTCCGTTTGTTCTGGAATAGATTCCAATATTTCATTTTTTAATTCTGAAAGAAAATTGGATTCTGGTGATAAATTCACATCATTTTCCCCGTTTTCCGAATCATCTAATACCACCACTTCCGGCTCTTCACTACACCCAACTAACAAAATTGAAATGAACACAATTCCTGAAATTAAAGCTTTCTTCAACACTTTCACTTCCCCTTTCAAAACAATTTACAGAATATGTAACAGATCACTTAGTTGGACGTAAAAAAATACTGGAAGTTTCATAAATGCTTCTCCTGGCTCGATTTTGCCATCCTGTTGATTAATTGTAATCATTCATATTTCGTTTCACCCGATAATCTGGCCCTTTTCATAAAGAAAAGCACAATTCATACTGCAGAAGGTAGTGACCCCTTAAAGTTAGAGTTATTATTATGCAGCTAATTGGC
>NZ_JPVO01000045.1 GCF_000772955.1 Ureibacillus sinduriensis BLB-1 = JCM 15800
GCTCATAAAATGAGAGAAACCGCTCATAAAGAGAGAGCGCCCGCTCGAAAAGGAAGAAAAACCGCTCGTAAGGAGTGCGGAAACACTCGAAAAGAAGAAAGTCGCTCGTAAAAGGAGAGAAACCGCTCATAAAAAGAGAGCGCCCGCTCGTAAGGAGTGCCGAAACGCTCAAGAAGAAAAAGTCGCTCATAAAATGAGAGAAACCGCTCATAAAAAGAGGGTGCCCGCTCGTAAGGAGTGCCGAAACACTCAAGAAGAAAAAAGTCGCTCATAAAATGAGAGAAACCGCTCATAAAGAGAGAGCGCCCGCTCGTAAGGAGTGCCGAAACGCTCGAGAAGAAAAAAGTCGCTCGTAAAAGGAGAGAAACCGCTCATAAAAAGAGGGTGCCCGCTCGTAAGGAGTGCCGAAACGCTCAAGAAGAAAAAAGTCGCTCATAAAATGAGAGAAACCGCTCATAAAGAGAGAGCGCCCGCTCGTAAGGAGTGCCGAAACGCTCGAGAAGAAAAAAGTCGCTCGTAAAAGGAGAGAAACCGCTCATAAAAAGAGGGTGCCCGCTCGTAAGGAGTGCCGAAACGCTCAAGAAGAAAAAAGTCGCTCATAAAATGAGAGAAACCGCTCATAAAGAGAGAGCGCCCGCTCGAAAAGGAAGAAAAACCGCTCGTAAGGAGTGCGGAAACACTCGAAAAGAAGAAAGTCGCTCGTAAAAGGAGAGAAACCGCTCATAAAAAGAGAGCGCCCGCTCGTAAGGAGTGCCGAAACGCTCAAGAAGAAAAAGTCGCTCATAAAATGAGAGAAACCGCTCATAAAAAGAGGGTGCCCGCTCGTAAGGAGTGCCGAAACACTCAAGAAGAAAAAAGTCGCTCATAAAATGAGAGAAACCGCTCATAAAGAGAGAGCGCCCGCTCGTAAGGAGTGCCGAAACGCTCGAGAAGAAAAAAGTCGCTCGTAAAAGGAGACAAACGGCTCATAAAAAGAGGGTGCCCGCTCGTAAGGAGTGCGGAAACACTCGAAAAGAAGAGAGTCGCTCGTTTCCAACAAGAAACTGCTAGGATTTAACACGAAAAAATCGCAAAGCACCAGGTGCTTTGCGATTGATCTCTTTTGATTAAGCTAGAAAATTGATGCCCATTTGTAATTTGAATCCCATAAATAATACTGCAAATAATGAAATGGCAAATATTACCCAGAATATTGTCGTTGGTTTGTTTTTAGCTTGACGGACCAATACCATTTCCATCATGCCAATGACGATAATTCCCAAAAGGAATTTAATGCCATACTGCATGCCTTGTCCATAATCCATCGCTTCGATAAATAACGCGCCACCCGTAATAATGACTAAAATATAGAACAAACGCAATACCATGTGAATCCCTTTTGATTTTGATGCAAAGGCCGCCACGAAAAATAGTATCAATGCAACTACCCAAGTGGTAATGTGTAGATGTGTTGAGCCTGTTAAAAAGTCCATATGATTCCCACCTTATTTTTCTTTGTCAGCAATATCCTACCATAGGGGTGTTTGCGTGTTCAATTATAAAAGTCTTTATTTACTTTATTGTACAATTATTTACTATTTTTTAAGATGTAAGAAGGCACTTTACTAGACATTTCTAAATTAATGTTTACTCGAAACGATTGGAAAGTGTCCCAATCCCCTGGATGGATACCTTCACTTCATCCCCCGCCTTTAAGAAAGTTGGAGGATTCATTCCTTTACCCACCCCGGCCGGTGTACCAGTCAAAATTACATCGCCCGGCTCCAGCGTCACGTATTTAGAAAGAATTGAAACGAGATCTTCGATTGAAAAGACCATATCATTCGTTGAACCATTTTGACGAACTTCCCCGTTGACTTTTGTCACCACTGTTAGATTTTGCGGATCTGTAATTTCATCTTTCGAAACGATATAAGGTCCAAGTGGGCATGATCCATCTAAACTTTTTCCTAGGAAAAATTGTTTATGGCGCTCTTGTAGATCACGGGCAGTTAAATCATTTGCGATTGTATAGCCAAAAATATAATCAAAGGCAAGATTTTTTGGAATATCAGACCCTTTTTTACCGATTACAATTGCCAACTCACCTTCGTAATCCAAGGCATCGGTTTTTCCTTCATGAATTGACAGCACCTGTTCATCTGCCGCGATGGAAGTCGGTGATTTTGTAAATACAACTAAATCTTGGGGAGCTTCTAGTGCACCCATCTCTTTTGCATGTTCATTATAATTTTTGCCGATGCATAGAATATTTTTTGGTGTTCTAGGAATCGGTGATAGCCATTCTATATCAGAAAAGGAATGCTTAAATTTTGCAACTTGTTCTGATTGACTTGCTGCTTCAACCAATTTACGAATTTGTTCAACAAAGTCAAAACCTAGCGCAATTCCATCAATAATCTGTGTTGGAAAGGAAGGGAGAATTTCAAGCTCTTCTTGTATTGCCAGCACATCCCAAACTGCTTCTTCTTTTTTAACTTTCGGACCGAATTTCACTTCTCCATTTAATTTGAACGATAAAATCTTCATAAATAATGGCTCCTTCTTTTTTCCTTTGTTGTCTCCACATTCTTTAATTCTCTTGATTGAATGCTAGATTAGTACCATCATACACCAAATTTTCAGAAATTGCTCATTTCCCAGACAAGAATTTTGGACAATTCATAAATAATCACTAATAAGAACTGTTGAATTCTCTAGGTCAATCGGCAGGAAAATCGGTCTATAAAACGTTACTTATAGATTAACTTCTTAACTGCCAACTCCAAAGGTCCCTGTCTAAACTTGATGAACCATAGCTCCGCTAAGATGACCTGGATGATAAATATCCCAATGGCTATAAATGTTCCCATTTGAACATCGACTTTACCATATAAACCGAATCCAAAGTTATAAAATAGCAGTGAACAAATAATCGATTGCAAAAGATATAGAGTAAGGGACATGCGCCCCGCTTTTGCCAATGGCTTAAGAAGCTTTGGCAATACCGGAATCATGCAAAGGCATACGATCAACCCAATATAACCGATTGAAAGAATCGGCCCCCCCACATACACCTTCAAATAGTCCAGCAAATAGGTACGAGTAAATAAATATGGGGCATTCTTAATGAAAAGACCTAAAGCTAAGCATACGATTGTCAATGGTATCCATAGGACCTTCAACTCTTTCCCTCTCTCAATCAGACGCCATTTTGCAAAAGCTGCCCCAATCAGCATATAAGGCAAAATGGTCATTAGCGAGGTAATCCACATGCTGATGTGCATTTGTACCGATAAATCATCGAGTCTTTGAAGGAAAGCATCCGTCCAGCTCCCGATGCCATAGGCGGTAATCGCATTGTTAATCATTGCGATATCGACGGACAGTTCTTCAACTTCCACGTTGGCCAAACCTGCCAATAAGAATATCCCAATGAAGAATAGCTGCATGAAGCCATTGATAACAACGCCAAAAGTCAAAAGCCAGCCACTGCCGAAGCGCAGAAACAAAATAAGGAAAAAACCGCAAAATGCGTACATTGTCAAAATATCCCCGTACCAAATGAAAAAGGCATGGAATAGGCCTAGAATAAATAATATGACTAATCTCTTTGGCGCAAATTTGTAAAAATTGATGCCAGTTCGTTCAGCTTTCATATATTGCATTGCGAGACCGTATCCAAACAGCATTGAAAATAATGGATAAAAACTGCTTTGAACATAAATATCCAACGTTTGGTGCCAGATAATATCTTTTGCTTCCGTAAACCAACTGCCAAGATCAATATGGGGCATCGGCAAATAGAACGCAAACATATTCACAAGCAAAATCCCCAGTAAACTAAATCCGCGCAAAATATCAAGAGTATCTACTCTCTCATTTACAGTCGTAGGTTGAAAATTCACAATCCGTTCTCCTTTTCTTCACAAGTTAAAACTCACCTAAAGTTATTTTACATGATTATCCAACCTTTGTTTAAAAAAAGCCCATTAATTTTTAGTAAATTAATAGGCTCCAGATTTTTGACAGTCCGCTTTATCCTATGTTGGGTAACTTACTGCCACTTATTAACGTTTGGTTCGATTCTAGTATCCTCAATCCAACCGGCCTTGTCGGCAAGCATTCTAGATAGTTTGAAAGTTTTTGTATAAGCTTCACAAGTTACTCCAGCACGATTTCCTTTTCGGCATTGTAAAGATACAGCACTTTTTCATCGACTTTCACTTGTAAAATAGTCTCAATTGCCTCACTATAATTCCTTAATTGAACACCATAGCGTTTTTTCATTTCATTTGTTAAATAAGGTTCTTCGGAGAACGAAGGCAGAATTTTGTCTGTCTTATAATCAAGTAAAACCCACTTCCCTTGCTCATCTTCGAATAAACAATCGAGGATTCCTTGAACGATTTGGGAATCCCCCTCTTCATCAACAATACTTAATGTAAAAGGAATTTCTCGGTGCAATTGCTTTGACCGGGAAAAACGCTGTCCAATATTACTAAAAAAGAATTGAACTACTTTTTGAGGGTCCACAACTTGGATCTCATCTACTGTCAGCAAATCTCTTTCGACGAGGACATTTAAATAGTCACCGACTTCTGCAATGGTAGAAAACCCCTCTTTCGGCGCATGCTGCATCACTGTATGAACAACGGTACCTATTTCCGTCGCCGATAATTTTTTCGCTTGTAAAAACTGCGGCCGTTTTTGTGCTGAAGTGACCGTTGAATTCATGACCTTTGTTTCGGTTTCTTCTGCACGCTGCAAGTTTTCGATTCGTTTAATCTCTGAAACACTCGTTTTGGAGCTTTTCGTCACAGCATTTCTATAAGCATAAGGTGAAGTAAATCGGTTCGTCAGTTTACTTAACAATCCTTCATCCACCTCATGTTCTTCCTCTTCAGCCAATACATCATTCTCCTGTGAGTACAAAGTATTCATAAAGAATGTGTTTGATATTAGAGTAACTACCCATTTAGTTGGGTGGTCGATTGGACGGTACTCTGCATCGCTGAAAGGTACAAAGGATTCATGTCTGGCTACGGCAGGCCCAATCCAATCCAAGTAGTTTTTAGCCCGTGCCCGTAAATACTCCGGCAACATGACATCCGTCGGCAGGTGCTGCACCTCGCACCAAGTCGAACGAACCTTTTCCCAATCTTTCACTGAACCCACAAGGATCAATCTCTCTTTAGCCCTTGTCATGGCTACATACAACACACGCATTTCCTCAGCCTTTAACTCGAGCGTTTTCTTCTCTTTCATTGCCAGAAATGGCAGTGATGTATACATGATTCGGTCATCTGGGTCGATTGCCTTTACAGCTAGTCCAAATTGTTGGTCAAAAAGATAAGGATTGCTAAAATCCATTTGGTTAAAATTGCGTCCCAATCCAGCAACAAAGACAACAGGGTACTCAAGTCCTTTGGATGAATGGATTGTCACGAGACGTACCACATCATCTTTCTCGCCGATTGATTTGGCAACACCGAGATCATCTCCACGGGAGCGTATCCGATCGATAAAGCGCAAAAATCGGAATAACCCGCGAAAGGATGTTTTTTCATACATTAAGGCCCGGTCATGCAATGTTCTTAAATTGGCTTGACGTTGTTTCCCATTCGTCATTGCCCCGACCATTTCATAGTAATTCGTATCGATATAAATCTTCCAAATTAAATCGGATAAGGAACCTCTTCGGGCAAGATTTCTCCAAGTATCAAGCTGTGCTAAAAATCTTTGCAATTTCACCGCAGTGTCAATATCCAATCCCGAATGCCCTTCTTCTACAAATTGTTTTACGGCGTCATAGTAAGGCGCCTTTCGATCGGCAAGCCGGATTTTGGCCAATTCATTTTCAGTACAGCCGATAAAGGGTGCTCTCAAGACGGAAGCTAAAGGAATGTCTTGGTAAGGGTTATCGATTATCTTTAACACATTCAGCATAACCATGACTTCCAGTGCTTCAAAATATCCTTTCGAAGATTCTGCGTATAAAGGAATGCCGGCAGACTTAAACTCTTCGACCAAATCATTCGACCATGTCATGGAACGCATCAAAATCACAATATCGCTATACCGCATCGGTCTGATCCGTTTTGAAGGGTCCTTCTGTTTCGCATCATAAACAGTTGCCCCACCATCAATGAGTTCGCGAATTCGTTTAATAATAAAACGTGCTTCTGCTTGCGATTTCTTTATCTCTTCATCAATGGGTGTTTCCATTTCGGCTTCTTCCGTTACTTGGGAATCTTCTTGTTCTTCATAAAGAATTGCTAGTTCAATCGGCATCTCAACATCATTATAAGGGGCACCGGGTTTCAGCCCCGCTTTTTCATCATAATGAATCTCCCCTACTGTCTTGCCCATAATTTGTTCAAAGACAAAATTCGTTCCATGCAATACTTCTTTCCGACTTCGGAAATTTGCATTCAGATCAATTTTTAAGCCATTCGTATCCGCCTCTTCGTCGAACTGGTTGTACTTATTTAAAAAGAGCATAGGCTCGGCAAGCCGGAATCGGTAAATTGATTGTTTTACATCACCAACCATGAACATGTTCCCGTCGATTTCGGTGCCACTTTTAACGAGCTGTAAAATTGTCTCCTGAAGCATATTCGTATCTTGATATTCATCGACCAATACTTCTTTGAATTTTTCTTTAAAATCAAGTGCAACCGGGGATGGACGGAGTACGCCTTCCTCTTCGACCGTCAATATATCGAGGGCATAATGCTCCAAGTCTGAAAAGTCCACGAGTCCTCTTTGTAACTTCGCGGCTTTAAACTTCTCACTGAAGCTTTCCGTCAACTCTACCAATGTGTCGATAATGGGCGCCATGAGCCTGATTTCTTGCAATAGCCGTTCCGGTTTGCGTAAGAAGAAAGATTCTTTTAGTTGTTTGACCACGTCTTTTGCTTGATCCCTTTTCTTCTTCGCCTTCTTTTGAAGTTCGGGATCGCAACTATCCTTCGGCATCCTTGCCAACGTTGACCATTTTAAAGCATTAAAGAAGTCATATGCCTCCTGCCATGTGCCATGCGAAAGTATTCTTCTCGCTTCCTCTAGTAATTCGGTATCAAGCCTTGCTGTTTCCCCATAATTATATGGTCCATCCGGCTTCAAGGCATATTGGCGTACTTCTTCAATATGGGCAAGTGCTTCCTCAAGACTGAACTTAATGGAATTTTTCAAGGGCTCTATAAAATCCAGTTCATCAATTGTGATATTGTCGGGCAAGTCATATTGCTGGGATAAAGATCTCAACCATTTTGTTGGTTCCGGATGTACTCTTGATGTGTCATACAATTTATCAATTAATGTTTCGATGGCTTGATCGTCTCGATCTGAAGTAAAACTATCCACCAAACGATAAACCGCGTTTACCTTTTCTTCATCTTTTTGGTCATACGCTTCTTCCAACACTTCCGCTAAAACATCATCCCGCAATAAAGCGGATTCTCCTTCATTGGCAATTCGAAACCCAGGGTCGATGTCAATAAGGTAGGCATATTGGCGAACAATGGCTAAACAAAATGAATGCAGGGTGGAAATTTGGGCTTTATTTACTAAGCTTAGCTGGCGCCGCAAATGCTGATTATTAGGATTTTTCGCAATCTCTTTTTCTAGAGCTTCCGCCATACGATGGCGCATTTCAGCTGCCGATGCATTTGTGAAGGTCACAACAAGCAGCTCATCCACATCGATTGGATTTTCGCTTGAAATGGTTTTTTCAATCATTCGGTTAATTAGTACTGCTGTTTTACCCGAACCAGCAGCTGCCGAAACGAGCGTATCTTGTCCAGTGGCCCAAATGGCTTTCCACTGTTCGTCCGTCCAGGTAACATCAGGTCCTTTCTCAGGAATTATCAGCCCCATTGTCCTTCATCTCCTCTCTTATTTTCGAAACAATGTTAATCGGTTTGTCTGCCTGCAGTTGATGATAGAACTGTTCATGGTCGGTTGTGTCGAATTGACATACGGACTTGAAACTGCAGAAATCGCAAGCTGTCCGCCCTTTTAACCGATATGGTTGAATCCCGGTTTCGCCGCTTAAAATACCTTCTCCAGCAACTCTATGTTTATATCGAACATATTGCTTAATTTGACCCATTTCACTTGGCTGGACAATACTGGAGAAATGCGTTGATGCCGATCCATCTTTATTTATTTGCACCGGCACGATTTTCGACTTTCCGTCTATCTCTAGATCCTCATCCATTGCGATTAAGGACTCTGTATTTTCGGTTAGCAGCCCCTTCATGCGGTACTTTCTCATACGTTCCAATTCCAGAGTTGCCTCGTCCACTTCTTGCTCCATTTTTAAAATCGGGTTATGGACATGTACATACAGTACGCCGGCAGGATCGACATCCCCATCAAACCAAATTTGCGAATTTTCCACCGCCACATCCAAGTAAGTCAATAGTTGCAGCGAAATCCCGTGATAGACCTCATTAAGATCAAGATCACGGCTCGAAGACTTATAATCAATAACACGCAAATAGGATTTTTCTCCGATTTTCGCACGATCGATCCGGTCGATACGGCCTTGGATATGCATTTTTTTCCCGCCCGATAAGTCAATCTCCAAAGGCGGCAGCTTCTCATTTGGACCAAATGCCGCTTCAATCGCTACTGGTTTAAAGAAGGAATTTTTCGCATGCTGGGATAGTGCCATCATCGTTCGCTCAACAATCCGTATTAATTTGCGCTGGATATAGCGGTAACGGGCACTACTTAATAAGATTTGGTGCGAGAATACAGGGACGATATGCTCAACAGCCTGCCGGGCAAGCTGGCTGCATTGAATTTTGGATAACCGGTTCCACTGCAAGTTCAATCGTTCCGTTTCGAGGGTAATCCATTTCAATGCTTCGTGGAATAAATCCCCCATCGCAAAGTTTTCGAGCCGGTAAACTGCCCGTTCCTCCAACCTCAAGCCATAGGTTGTAAAGTGGGAGAATGGGCAACGATAAAACTTCTCGACACGAGAAACACTGGAGGTTAACTCAGTGCCGTATAAACTCTCTGTAACTTCGGGAGTTAATTTTTCCGCCACATTTTTCTTTACCAATGGACGCATGACTGCTTGAAGTGCATACTTCCAATTTTTATCCTGTTCGTAGAATGTTTTTAGCGCCATCCACTCCGGAGCAAGCTGCTGGGAATATTCAGCCTGCCGTAATTGCGTCATTAGATATGCCAATGAAGTTCTGGGATGCTGTAAGTAAGAAAGTGCTTTACCATGGTCCACCTCCTCAATCGGATCATTCAGAACTCTTGTGTGTGGACATGTTCTGACTCCATCCACCTCGAACAGCTTATGTAACCGATTGACATAAAGGGAAGGCAACAACGCTTTGCTTTCTTCATCCGAACTAGAAAATGTGACGTACAGTCTGTCGGTTGGTGAAGAGAAAGCACGGTAAATTAATAATGCTTCTTGCAACAGGCGATGTTTCGAAGTCGGTGATAGCTCGGTATCAATCTGTGCAAACCACCCACGTTCAGCATCTGTTATTAGTCCTTCATAATCCATCCGCATTGGATAAACGCCATCATTAACACCAATGACAAATACTGATTTCTTGTTATCAAAATGGGCAAATTCAACGGTTGAAACCGTTACTTCATCTACCGAAGGAGGAATTTTTGAAAAATGCAGCGTATCAAAGCCTTCATCCAAAATTTGCGCAGCTTCCTCAAGCCTCAATTTTTGATCACCAAATAAAAGAGCAAATTGATCCAAGACATTGACCCATCGATTCCATGCTTGATCATGTTCAGTTGCCCCATGCAGGTCATGCTCTTGTAGTTCGGTCGACTTTAAATCCTGCAATTTATCGTACACTCTCAACTCATCTACACAACTATATAGTGCTATAGCAATTTCCCGACCTGTTTCCGCCTTGCTTAGGCTCGCTTGAAGTCTTTCCAAAGGTGCTTTGATGATTTCTCTCATCTCATCAATCAACTTCTGCATTTCGATTTCTTCATCGGTTTGCCTTTTGGAGTAAAATTCCAAACCGCGGTATTTTTTATAGAACCATCTGGAATCCTCAAACCATCGATAGCCATAAATCCCTTGTGCAATGACAAAGTTTTCAAAAAGGTCGGCTTTTTCTCTCATTGTCTTCAAATCACTTTTAAATGGAAAGAACAAATCTGTTTTTACACTTCTAAAAACAGGTTCGTATTGCCAATTGGACGTCATCACTTCCAGAATGGATCGACTGAATTCAATCAATGGGTGGTGCAGCATGGTCTTTTTCTCATTTGTAAAAAAAGGTATATCATATTGGGCAAAAATCGTTTGAATCAACGGATCGTATAGTTCTGCTTGACGATACATAATCCCGATATCCTGATACCGCATTCCTTCCTCTTGGACAATTCGACATATTTCCCGGGCAATCGCATGTATTTCCGCTCTTCGATTTACACCTTCCAATATTTGAACATGGCCATTTGAATGAATGGGCTTTGCAACCGATAGATGAAATTGTTCTTCAATATGCTGCAAGTCATGGTTATGGAAGCGGTGATTTGTTTCCAGATGAATGCGTGGTTCAACTTCCATTTGTACTTTATACGCTTCCTGAAGCAGCTTATCGTACACCATTGCCGGCCGGTAAAATACCGCTTGGTCATCATACATATCGTTTGGGTCCTCAAACGGTAGTACGATCGTCACTCTCTTTGCCAATGACATCAACTGTTTTACAATTTCAAACTCCCTGACGGTAAAAGCAGTGAATCCATCAATATAAATGTGTGCTTCCCTAATCTTCCGGGAATTATGGAGCTGCTCTAGAAGGATGGGGTAAAACCCCTCACTATCGACAAAACGGTCGCCCAGCACGTCTTCCAATTTCGTCAAGATTAATTGCAAATCTTTAGCCTTGGCTATTAGTGTATGCGGTGCTGATGTTTCTTCTAATTTAGAGATGGCTTCATTTAGCGTCTCACTGTCAATGTTATATTGGCTAAACTCCTTCACAAGCTGCTCAATCTCTTTTGTAAACCCACGTTTATCCGCTGCTTGACGGAATAATGAAAACTGTTCTTTATTCTCTGAAAGCAACCGGCGTATGAGCATTCGGTACCCGATTTTATCGATTTGTTCCTTCGCAATACCACCGGTTTCCTGCAAAATATGCCATGCTAAACGCTTGAACGTCATGACCTGCGCTCGAATAATTCCTTTTATATCATAATGATTTGTCAGAACATATTCCGCCTGGTATGACATTTGGTCCGGAACGATTAAATAAATCTGGGAGCCTAAAGGTTGTTCCTTTAACTCTTCAACGATCTCTTGGTGAATGTAAGTGGATTTCCCTGTACCTGCTCGTCCACTGATCACTCGTAACGACATGACGTTCCCCCTCTTTCCTTGAATGATTACTTCTTCTATTATATCAGAATATACGTTCGTTTTTATACTATCTACCACTCTGAAACAATAACAATTTTTACAACCGATGCCAACTTATCATTCTATTATATTTAGTATTAACTCATATCGATCTTTTTTGCTGAAAAAAGAGCGATTTATAGTAATCGCTCTTTCTTGACGGACATTTTCATCTTTTTCTTATCTGCTTGTGTCCTTAAGTCTTTTTCAACTTTTTTATTCAGATGTTTTTCGATTGCCTTGCCAACAATCCATAATAGGAAGATTCCCACACCCGCCAAAATCAACTTTACCGGGTCGGTTAAAAGCGCCTTCAAGTCGTATCCGAGTACACTCATACTAGCTATCATGACAAACTTCCCTGCCATGATAACGATTAAATAGTATTTTTTCTTAATATTTGAAAGACCCGCTACAATATTGACAAGGACTGATGGGGTGAAAGGAAAGCATAGTAAGATAAATAAGGGACTTAAACCGCGCATATCCACCCATTTGATCAACTTCTGCACCTTTTCTTTCCTTATAAATACTTGAAACCTTCGATGTTTGCCAAACCTTCGTACAAGCAGGAAAACAGCATACGAGCCAAGCACGGTTCCAATCCAGGACAATAAAAATCCAATCCATAATCCATAGGAGCTTGCATTCGCAACTACGATCACTACCAAGGGAATGAATGGAAGAAAGGCTTCTATGAATGGAAGTAAAATACCGATCAGCGGCCCAAGTGTCCGATAGTGTGCTGCAATATTTTCGATATTTTCAACTGTAAAAAAATCGTTCACATGTACCACCTCAATCTACATAAATTGATGACGCCCTTTGTTTTTGTGTTTTAGAAAAACGAGAAACCTTCGTATCCCTTGCGAATTTTTATTGTTACTATCTTTTGCATCCATATCCAAATTTAAACCGAAAATTTGATGTGTTCCATAACCCTGTTAAACTTTCTATTCCCAGAAAAAAACGATTCAAATGCTTTTTCGATATTTTTTATATGATTTTATTATAGTAGAATGGATATTAAAAGTAATATCACCAATCTGACATAAATAACGCAAAAAGTTGCATTTAGTTCCAAATTTCTTTCAGTGCTAGTCTACTTTACATGGAAGCATTGATTAGTGTTAATATTTTATTAGATTACGAAATATTGAGATTCTTTTTCAGAAAGGATTAAACCAAATTGAGTACACACTTGAATTTTAACGAGTCAACAATTACCGATGATTCATTTGCACAGGGAATCAAGGACTGTATCCCCACCCTGCTCGGCTATATTAGTATCGGTGTAGCCTTCGGTGTAATCGGCATCACTTCCAACCTTTCGGTGCTTGAAATTTTTCTCTTGTCCGTGCTTGTTTACGCTGGATCTGCCCAATTTATTTTTTGCGGATTATATGTAGCGGGGGCTCCTTTTTCAGTGATCATCGTCACAACTTTCATCGTGAATTTGCGCCACTTTCTCATGTCATTGACCGTTGCCCCTCACCTTACACGCTATTCATCATTGCGCAATATCGGCTTTGGAACATTATTGACCGATGAAACATTTGGGGTCGCCGTCACAAAGGTGATGAAAGACAAACAACTTGGCGGCAATTGGATGGATGGATTGAATCTGACTGCTTATCTTGCTTGGATTGCTTCATGTACGATCGGAGGAGTGGTTGGCAAGTGGTTGCCCAATGCAGAGGACTGGGGACTGGACTTTGCCCTTCTCGCAATGTTTAGTGCATTACTTGTACTGAGCTTAAGCAGTGTCGGAAAAAGCAAACTGATGCATTATTTAAAGCTGATTGCCTTAATGGCCATCTTATTGTATGTCCTTTTATATTTCTTGCCGGGACATTTGGCAGTACTAATTGCAACGATGATCGTTGCCACGATTGGGGTGGCGACAGAAAAATGAGTATCTCATTGGAAATGCTATTGTTGATGCTCGGTTGCGCACTTGTCACATGGATTCCGAGGGTCACGCCATTTATTTTAGTGCGGAACCTACAATTACCTGATGTCGTGCTGCGTTGGCTGGCCTACATACCTGTCTGTATCCTTAGTGCGCTTGTGATCGAATCACTTTACCACGCTGAGGGAAAGTTTGTTACGTTTGATTGGCTAAACTTAATCGCCTTTATTCCGACGTTGATTGTTGCCATCTGGACAAAGAGCTTGTCCAAAACCGTCATCGTCGGTGTTATGACGATGGCAGTCTTGAGGTTTTTCTTGTAGTTTTTAAAATGCTCCATCTCATTACTTTGTAATCAATACACTAGAATACATTACCGAGCCAAAACATAAGACACATCGAAGAGGCAACTCGCCGGTGTTCTGGGTGGGACGCCTGAACTTCGCAACCATGGTGCCCCTTAGACATCTCTATAACTTCACAAAACCAGGATTTATATTTAATAGGAAGAATATCCTTACAAAAGGGAAAAAGCGAAGACGTTTGATTGTCTTCGCTTCTTTAGAATATTTGACGTTATTCCGCAACTAACAGCCCGATGCGGTGGTGATCGCCATTGTAGACAACATGCTGGGTTAATCGGACTTCGTTTTGATGATTGAGCACTTCCAAGCGACAATGAGCAGCATTGATTTGCAATGCTTCATACAATTCGCGTTCACTGCGGACCTCTACACCATTCACTTTTCTTATAATTTCCCCAACATTCAAACCCATCTTTTCAGCGGGTGAATTGGGCAGTACCCCTGCAATCATCACGCCGCTTGATTTTGCGGATACTGCATATACAGCCTTCTGTTCACGTGTTACGTAAAGAATAGAGATGCCGATTCGTGCAATTAAACCTACGATAAGCATAGCAAATCCTACTATAGGAATAAAATAAGCTACAAGGCCTCCAATAATGATGATTTCCCCTAATATAATGACCGCTCGACCTAGCTTCTGGTGCAAATAAACGGGTAACGTATGTCTGCTCATTTGCTGGAAACCTATAATAACTGGAAACAGTACGAGGGAAAACTGTGTAGAATCCAGCGAAATTTGCGGCCACCAAGGGAAATAAGCATCGATGACATTCCCCGGAATGACAACAAAAATCGGCAACACCCAAATTTTCTTACTTAAAAAGGCTACTGCTTTTAGCCCTCTTTTTGAGTTTTCCACAATTGGCGACGCATACTGGGCACCGTATTTGCGTATCAACATTCCTTCTGCAACGAGCAAAAGTCCTGCCATTACTGCAACAGTTATTTCCAGGCCATCGTTCATCTTCACACCAACGATTTCGATGCCGAACAAGTTATAAGACACATCCAAATAATTAAATAAGAAAAGTGTCAATAAACTTAATGAGAAGATGATAATGGGCGAAAGAAAATGAAAGACGTAAACAATAAGTGCTATGAAACTTATCATCGTCGCAACATATAAAAATTGTGTCGGCAATGTTAGTCCAAAGCCGAGTGTAAGAAGCGATATACATAGGGAAATGAGTAATCCTTCTTTCAATAAGCCAATCGTTTCCGACCATCCCCACAAAATACGGATATGGAAATATTTCCTTTCCCTCTTGACCCGACGATAGCCTAAATAGATTGCCATAATAATTGCTATATAAAAGATTGGATTCATGAAGAATCGTCCAATCGCTCTAGCAATCTCTAATAAAATTTCTGTAACCATTTTTCCACCGCCCGTTTACACATAACTAATGTCATTGTATCAAACGAACAATCAATTGCGTAGATAGAATCTAACTATTTCCGGGGTAAAATTACATTTTTCTTGCAAATTTCCATTATGGTAAGTAGTGTTCATTATCGAAAGTTAAATATCGCCTTTTAAACGATTCATCATCACACTAATCCCCATGTTTAATTGCGCATCATTTTCAGCATTTTCTTTATAGGAAGCAACCTGCTCCCTGATACTTGCAAAGAACTCATCATCCATATGGCGCCCTTTTTTCAGTTCATTCTTCTCACGATACAGCACAACCGCCTCAGCTGTATCTTCATCATAGAACCCATCTGTTCTTGTAATATTGTAGCCTAGTCCACTTAATACTTTTTGCGTATAGGCTACCTCTTCCTTGAAATCACCTTCAGCATACTCCCCAGTCAATGGGATAACCTCGAGGGAAAATAAAGGATGTGGTTCTGCTTCGATGTCTGCCTGGATTCCTTTTCCATGAATCCAATCCCTTTGGGGAGTCAGCCATTTATTTGTCGATAATTTCAATTCCCCTCCATTATCAAGCCCCCACGTTTCTTGAACAGTACCTTTGCCAAAGCTTTTTGTACCAACAATCAACGCTCGTTCCCAGCTTTGAACCGCCCCTGCCATTACTTCGCTTGCGGATGCACTTCCTTCATTTTGCAGTATGACAATTGGGAGCTTTTTCATTTTGTCCAAATAAAAATCATCCAGTTCAAGTTTCGATGTCTTTAATGGCTCCATTGCTCCTTTGCCGTTTTGCATATAGGCAAAGACGGTATTATCCTTTTCAATGCTACTTACAACAGCTGCGACGCTATGTAAATATCCGCCCGGATTATCACGAAGATCGACAATAAGGCCTTCAACGTCTTCCCCTATTAATTTTGTTGTCTTTTCCACCCATTCTTCCGCGGTCTTTTCCCCGAACATGGAGATCGAGACATAGCCAATATCCGTATCATCAACAGACATCACCTTTGAAGCGACCGTATCATTATTTATTTCTGCCCGTTCCACACTCACTTTAATATGACGTTCTGTGCTTGGACGGTATAAAACAAGATTCACTTTTTGACCAGCTTCCCCTTGAATCATTTGCATCAGCTCACCAATTGTTTTTCCCTCAAGCCTTTCTTCATCTACTTGTACGATTTCATCATAAGGTCGAATTCCGGCTTTTTCGGCTGGGGATGATTTTACAGGTGAGACAACAATGAATTTTCCATTTTTTTCAGTAATCTCAATGCCAATCCCTACACGTTGCCCGGCTAAGGATTGCCTATGCAAGGCCGCTTCCTTTTCCGTATAATACGTGCTGTATGGATCTTTTATCGCACCGGCCATTCCCCTTATCGCGCCTTCGATTAGCGTAGCTTCGTTTGTACCATAGACCGATTTTTCCGTAATCAGGGAATAGGCTTGGTCAATCACGGCAACATCACTAACATCTTTTCCACCTACCTCATTTGGTTTGGAATTTTGCCAAAAGATAAAGCCCGCTATTATTATACTAACGGCTGCAAGTAATAAAAAAAATCGACTTTTCCTCATTGTTTACCCCCTCTCGTTCACTCTATGAAAAAACAAAAAGGGATAACACCTGGAAATGCCGATTTTTATATTTTAATATACATTCTGCTTATGATGAAAGATTGTCTATGGATGGATAACATCCATCCGCGTGATGAGTACGAATTAATCCAGTTCCTTTACATGATCCCTTAAGGCTTCCTGATCAAGGGGACCTATGATTTGGCGCTGAATGCGCCCTTTTGTATCAATCATGAAAGTGGAAGGAATGGTTATAATATTGTAGAGCTTGTCGACTCCCTCCTCCTCCATCAACGGAATGGGGAATGTCAGGTCAAAACTATCTACAAACTGCTGTACGGTTTTTATTTGGTCCATCGATCTTTCTCTGTGGGTCATATTGACGCCGACAATGACCGCATTATCATCTTGAGCATACTTATCGTGATACTTTTGAAGATGTGGCATTTCTTTTTTGCATGGCGGGCACCAACTTGCCCAGAAATTCAGCACGACTTTTTTTCCTTTCAACTCGGATAAAGTAAACGTTTCACCCGTCAATGTTTGCAAAGTAAAGTTTGGTGCGATCTGCCCTTTTTCCAATCCTTCAACCTGATCCAAGTTCATTTCATAGGAAACAGCTTGTTCAGAAATAGCTTCACTTGCTTCTAGCTGATTTTTTATGTAACTGCCCAGCATGATGACTACGAGCACCATCACTACACCAAGCCCTATTGCTTTCTTTTTCATTTCCCACCCTCCAAGATAGAAAAAATACTTTCAAAGAGACAGAGATGGTTTAAAGTAAACCTGTCATTTTTAACTTCCATCAGAATATCATAAATGTAGAATTTTAAGAAATAATTTGTGTATTTACGGACATAGCAAAAGCAGGCTACTGTCTTAGCCTGCTTCAGACTGTTGACAAACGCTCGCATACTGCGTTGGTCTTCTCACTCGTACCCTCATGAGCGTTATGTTCTATTCGTGTCTTAGCTCGACTTCCCGCCTTGTCTGACAAGCGTTTTCAAGTCAGTCTGGGGATATTTATTTTTTAGTATTTCTCTAAAAAGAGTGTAGACAAAGTCGATTATCGACTTTGTCTACACTCTGGAGCAGGCTCTGTCGTAGCCTGCTTTTGTGATTACTATAGAGAAATATAATTTAGTGGGTTCACACTTCCTACACTTTGGTTTACCCAAGTACCAACGTGGATTTCAAAGTGCAAGTGTGATCCTGTTGAAGCCCCTGTGCTTCCCATTCCGGCAATTTGTTGGCCTTTTGATACCTGTGTGCCTACACCTACGTGAATCGAGCTTAAATGAGCGTAAAGTGAAGTGAAGATTTGTCCATCAATTGAATGTGTCACCATGACCACATTACCGTATGTAGAAAGACGTCCTGCATAGGAAACCACTCCGTCAGCCGCTGCTACTACAGGAGTACCTGTGCTGTTTGCAATATCGATTCCATAATGGAATTTATAACTTCCCGAAATTGGATGGACACGTGCTCCGTATGGACTTGTATAACGACCATTCGCAGGTTTTGTCCAATTTCCAGCCGAAACCGCTGGAGCCGAACCGCCACCGCCATGGCTACTGCTGTTCATGTTATTTGCTGCCGCAGCTTTTCGTGCCGCTTCTTGTTGACGAGCAACTTCCAAAAGTCTTTTTTGCTCTGCCGCGATTTGAGCATTAATTTCATCACTGATTTCTACAGCTTCTTCATACTGTTCCTCTAGTACTTTCTTTTCGCTAGCAATTTGTTTTTGCTGCGCCTCTAGTTCTTTTATTAGATTATCTTTTTCATTTTTTTGCGAATTAAGAGATGCTTTTAAACTATCAAGTTCTGCTTTTTTCGATTCTAGTTCTTGTTTCTTATTTTCCAAACTAGCTTTTTGTTCTTCAAGCTTGTTCTGATCCTCTTTTTGTTCTTTCATAATTTGACGATCGGCATCCATCAAAGTATTGACTGCTGAATAGCGGTCGATGAAATCTACAAAACTATTAGCGCCAAGCAACACATCCAGAAAACTGACAGAACCATTTGCTTGAAGAGCTCTTGCACGTTCTGCAAGCAATTCATCACGTTGGTCGATTTTCGCCTGAAGTGCAATGATATCCGCTTTTAATGTTTCGATTTCACCTGTAGTGACCTCTATCTCTTGCTTTACTACACTGATTTCATTATTTGTATTTGTAATTTCATCCGTTAGTTTTGTAATTTGGTCCAACAGTTTCTTTTGTTTTGCTTCTATTGTATTAATCTCGGAAGTTTTTTCCTTGATTTCACCATTTAATTGACTCTTTTTTTGTTCTACTTGAGATTTCTCATCTTTTAAATCTGACAAACTAGCAGCATATGTAATTGGTCCTTGGATAGCAAGCGCCAGGATAGCAGCACTCATCAAAATCCGGAATGACTTTTTACTTCTTTTCACAGGTTAAGACCCCTTTCCACTTTCTTACACAGGATTCTACTTTTTTATTCTACTTTTTTCGCGCAAAGGGCATATTTATACCTTTAAGAATTTTCTTACCGACATAAAGCTGCCCCATACTCCGATTAAAATACCCATAACCAGGATCAATGCATTGACTTGATAAAGTAGCGGTGTTACGTCAAGTATCTGTAATAATTCACCGTTAAGTTTTGGTTGCAAGACTTTGAAAATATTGACATAGACGATGGATACGATGGTCATTGGAACGATTGATCCCAATACCCCAAGCCACATTCCTTCTATTACAAATGGAATTCGAACGAAAGAGTTCGTAGCACCCACTAGTTTCATAATTTCAATCTCATCTTTACGGGCAATGATTGTAATACGGATGGTATTGGAAATTAAGAATATTGCTGTAAAGAGTAAGCCGAGAATTAGCACGAGGCCAACATTCCGACTCGTATTGAGGAAACTGAATAGTTTACCAACCTTCTCTTCTCCATACTTTACGTCATTGACATTATCAAACTTCTCAATTTTCTTTGCGACATTTACCGTTTGCTGGGGTTCCTTCGCTTTTACATAGAGGACATTGTTTAATGGGTTGCTTTGTTCGAAAAGACTCAAATCTTCCCCATAGCTTTCAATCAATAAATCAAGCTCTTGTTCTTTCGATGAATAGACAACCTCCGAAACACCCGGTAAGTTTTTTATATCCTTCATAAGTTTCGCTTCTGCGGATTTCGCTTCCGCCGGGTCTGCAATAATCTCGATCAATACTTTGACTTCGACATCCTTTTCGATATCGTCTGCAACTTTGTTCAAGTTCATCATGATGATGGTAAAGACGCCCACTAATAGCAGGGTAACCGTTACAGCACTGATGGACGCAAATGTCATCCAACCGTTCCGGCCGAGTGACTTTATACTTTCACGAAAATGTCGTCGGATTGTTCTACCCTTCATAGCCGTAGTCACCTCCGTATACATCTCGTACAATTAATCCGCCTTCGATGGCGATTACACGTTTTCTGATTGTGTTGACAATTTCACGGTTATGGGTTGCCATTACAATCGTAGTGCCACGAGAGTTGATCTCTTCGAAAATATTCATAATTTCCCAAGAAGTTTCAGGATCCAGGTTACCTGTAGGCTCGTCCGCTATAACCACTTTAGGCATATTCACAATTGAGCGTGCAATGGAAACACGTTGTTGTTCCCCACCAGAAAGCTCATTTGGGAACATGCGAACTTTGTGCTTCAAACCTACCAAATCCAATACTTCCATCACCCGTTTGCGGATGTCTTTCGGGTTTTCCTCTATCACTTCCAGAGCAAATGCGACATTTTCATACACATTCAGTCGGGGAAGCAGCTTGAAATCTTGAAAAACTACCCCTAGTTGACGTCTTAGTTGCGGCACTTGTCGATTTTTAAGATTCGATAAGTTCATTCCCGCAATCACGACATCTCCAGAAGTAGGTTTCTCCTCACGATACATTAATTTTATAAAAGTAGATTTACCGGCACCACTAGGGCCAACTACATAAACAAATTCACCTTTTTTTATATCAATAGAAATCCCATTTGCTGCAACAACACCATTTGGGTATTTCTTCACAACATTATTCATTTGAATCATTAATTAAAACCACCTAAGTTCAAGTTTCTATTAACTAGATTTTTTCACTCACCATCCATTATAGCACTCATTCCCTCAGATTTTATTACATTTTCATTTCATATTTCTAGTTACGAAGGTTAGCTTTAGACAAATTTCCACATTTCCCATGATAATAGAACTAAAAATTTTCTTCCCTCTTTCTATTATTCCATTAATAGACAAATATTCCTTTTAAATTACAATAATTTATTTTTGAAACCTGAGAGGAATGAGATAAGAGCTTAACCCACGGTTGGATAATAGAAACTCTTATCATATTTGTCTAACTATCTAAATTTCTGCAAATAGATTGTGTACATGTATTCTTCAATCCAGTTGAAATAAACGGGATTGTTGCTTTCCCAAAATAGATACACAAAAAAAACGAACCGCATTTGCGATTCGTTTTCAAGATTATTCTGCAATGTATCGAACGATGATTGTACCAGTTCGGGATTCACCATTTACTTTTAAAATATCGGCATTGTCGATTATTTTATCGAAGCGATAGGTTTTAAGGAAAAATTGATCTTCCTCCATTCTCGTCTCAACATCCGGCAAGCCTACATCGGCTTTCCCGAAGTTCGTAGCCACTTGTCCATCAATCGATAGAGTTTTCGGCACATACAGTTCCACTGCACCTGCAACAGTTTGTGCTTTTACTTTTCGAGCATCTTTAGCGTTCGTAGTAATGACTACTGCTCCGTTTACAGATTCGGCTTCGACTTCTTGCAACTCACCATCAATATAGATGCGTCCATTTACCGTTTCCGCTTCCAGATCTTCGCCTTTTACATGGCGAAGCTCGATTGCCCCATTACCAGTTTCGATATTAGCATGCTGGAAGGAGGAATGATCCACTTTTACGGCGCCATTATAAGTTTTCACCTTAATGAGCTTAGATTCCAGGTTTTGAATTGTCACGCCGCCATTTAGTAGACGAATTAGGACAAGATCATATAACTTTTCTGGAATGAGTAGGCGCAAGGAAACTTGGGACATCTTTGGCGAAACAGAGATTGTCAATTTTTCATTCGTTAAGTTCACAAATTTTTCTTCAAATTGCGCTCTCGTTTTTTCCTCATCATGATCTATCAGCGAGGTTTTTACTTGTGCTTCCACTAGTAATTGTTCACCATCCGATTTAACAAGGTCCACTTTCCCATTTGGGATCTCAACCTCAATCCCCTTCACTTCATTTGCATCAAAGGAATAAGTATTATCAAACTGCACCTTTTCACCAAATGGAAATTCAAGATCAAAGTCTTTGATTTTAGTAAAGGTCGTATTCATCAATCCCATTACCCGCTCACTAAATTGAGAAAGGTCCAGTTTTAAATCATTCATAAATTCATCCATTTTTTTGTTTGCTTCTTTATTATTAAATGCTTTGCCAAAGATGTCTTCAAAGCCCGTTTTGGATTTCTTTTCTTCATCAAAAGTTTGTTTATGCGTACTGTCAGTTTTCCCCTCTTCCTCAGTGCTCTTTGCAAGAGGTACGATTGTGGTTGGAGTGGAGATTTGTTCTTTTGTTAACGACTCAAGTAAAACAATTGCCTCTTCAGCTGTGATGGTTCCGTTTTCAACTAATTTTAAAATGCGTTTGCGTTCGTTTTCCATGATAAAAAAGCCTCCCTCTATTTATATATTTAGTTATACGCTGAGGGAGGACCAAAAGTTTCAATTTCTACCTATAAATCGATAGTTCAATACGATACTTTTATTCATCATGCATTAAAATAGTTTGCATGATGAACGGTGCCCCCGCATCAGCCCCGATTTAAACATAGAAGAATTTCATGTTACTTAACTAATTCCGATGAATTATTTATTCGTTGCTTCGGCCAGTAGGGCGTCCATTCGTTTTCGATCGCGTTCCAACACTGTTTTTAAATAGCGCCCTGTGTAGGATTGTTCGTTGGACGAAATATCTTCCGGTGTGCCCGTGGCTAAAATCGTTCCGCCCTTTTCTCCACCTTCCGGACCTAAGTCGATCAAATAATCGGCTGTTTTAATAACGTCCAGGTTATGTTCAATTACTAGGACCGTATCTCCGTTCTCCACCAATCGCTGCAACACTTTCAGAAGTCGTGCAATATCATGGGCATGGAGACCTGTAGTCGGTTCATCCAGGATGTAGATGGATTTCCCAGTTGAACGACGATGTAATTCAGAAGCCAACTTTACACGCTGTGCTTCCCCACCAGAAAGTGTGGTAGCCGGTTGCCCCAATTTCATATATCCGAGTCCCACATCAACAATTGTTTGAAGTTTCCTTTGGATTTTTGGGACATTTTCAAAGAATACGACGGCATCTTCAATGGTCATATCTAATAGCTCCGCTATATTTTTGTCCTTATATCGCACTTCCAGCGTTTCACGATTATAACGTTTTCCGTGGCATACTTCACATGGGACATAAACGTCGGGCAGGAAGTGCATCTCGATCCGGATGATGCCGTCCCCACTACACGCTTCACAACGACCGCCTTTGACATTGAAGCTAAAACGTCCCTTTTTGTAACCGCGGACTTTCGCTTCATTTGTCGAAGCGAAAAGGTCGCGGATGTCATCAAATACACCTGTATAGGTTGCTGGATTGGATCGAGGCGTTCGGCCGATTGGAGATTGGTCGATATCAATGACCTTTTCCAAGTGCTCGATGCCTGTAATCTCCTTATGCGCACCAGGCTTGGTACGTGCACGATTTAACTTGTGGGCAAGTGCTTTATATAGAATCTCATTGATCAGAGTGGATTTTCCTGATCCGGATACTCCTGTTACCGCGACAAATTGCCCCAATGGGATATCCACTTTCACATTTTTTAAATTGTTTTCCGTCGCGCCTTTAATTGTGATTTTGCGACCATCAGGTTTTCGGCGTTCAATCGGAAGTGGGATGAATTTTTTTCCGCTTAAATATTGTCCAGTAATCGAAGCAGGATTGTTCATGACTTCTTCCGGCGTTCCTGCAGCCACAATCTCCCCGCCATGAACACCGGCCCCTGGTCCCACGTCTATTAAATAATCCGCGGCCATCATTGTATCTTCGTCATGCTCCACTACAATCAACGTGTTTCCTAGATCGCGCATATCTTGCATTGTCGCTACTAGACGGTCATTATCCCTTTGGTGCAATCCAATGGATGGTTCATCCAGAATATAGAGCACGCCAGATAAACGCGAACCAATTTGTGTCGCTAGTCGGATCCTTTGCGCCTCTCCACCTGATAATGTTCCTGCAGAGCGGGAGAGGGTTAAATAGTCTAGTCCCACATTAATCAAAAAGCTCAGTCTTTCGGTTATTTCACGAATGATTAGTTTCGCTATCTGCATATCTTTTTCCGAAAGTGTCAGATTGGAGAAGAAGTTATACATATCACCTACTGAATGCTGGGTTGCTTCTGCAATATGTAAACCTTCCACTTTCACTGCAAGTGTCTCAGGTCTTAAACGATAACCTTTACATGATGGGCAGGCTTGCTCGGTCATATATTTTTGCATCTGCTCCCTGACATAGTCGGAAGTAGAATCACGGAAACGTCGCTCAATATTGCCAACGACCCCTTCAAATTCAATTTCTTTGTTATGAACACTGCCATATTCATTTTCATAATAAAAATGGATTCTTTCGCTGCCCGATCCATATAAAATTTTATCCATCTGGCTCGTTGGCAACTGTGATACCGGCACATCCATTGCGATTCCATAATGGGTACAAACTGCTTTTAATAACTGTGGATAGTATTGTGAGCTTGTCGGTTCCCATGCAGCAATTGCATGTTCCTCCAGCGTTTTCTCCCAGTCCGGTATCAACAAGTCCAAGTCGACTTCTTGTTTTGAACCAAGTCCATCACATGACGGGCAAGCTCCAAAAGGACTGTTGAAAGAAAACATGCGCGGCTCCAGTTCACCTATTGAAAATCCACATAGCGGACAAGCATGATGTTCACTGAATAATAGTTCCTCATGCTCCATGACATCCACTAGGACCTTTCCATCCGCTAAATTACAAGCAGCCTCAAGGGATTCGAATAATCTCGAAGAAATCCCATCTTTCAGTACAACCCGGTCTATAACTACTTCAATATTATGTTTTTTATTTTTATCCAACTCAATGGAATCGTCCAAATCCTGCATCTCACCATCTATACGGACGCGCACATACCCTTGCTTCTTCAAGTCTTCAAGCAGTTTGACGTGTGCTCCCTTACGCCCGGAAACTACTGGTGCGAGCAATTGCATTTTCGTTCTTTCGGGATATTCCAATAAACGATCGACCATTTGTTCAATGGTTTGCGATGCAATTTCAATCCTATGATTAGGACAAATCGGTTTACCGACTCGTGCGAATAATAAACGTAAATAGTCGTATATTTCCGTGACAGTCCCTACAGTGGAACGAGGGTTTTTGCTCGTCGTTTTTTGGTCGATTGAAATAGCGGGAGATAATCCTTCAATGGAATCAACATCTGGTTTATCCATCTGACCAAGAAATTGTCGGGCATAAGCAGAGAGGGATTCAACGTAGCGGCGTTGTCCTTCTGCGTAGATTGTATCGAAAGCAAGCGAAGATTTTCCCGATCCCGATAAACCTGTTATGACAACAAGCTTATCGCGCGGGATGGTTACATTTATGTTTTTCAGGTTATTTGAACGTGCACCTTGCACTACTATTTCAGTATTTTTCACAATAGATTATCCCTCTACCTTCAATTCAAATATTGTATCTCTCAATTCTGCTGCACGTTCAAAGTCAAGTGCTTTTGCGGCATCTTTCATTTCCAATTCAAGCGATGCAATCAGTTTCTCGATTTCGGACTTTGTCATCTTTTTGCCCTTCATCACCTTTGTAACGTATGTTTCCTCAGCTTCTGCCGCTTGTGTTGCGCGAATCAATTCCGGAATTTTTTTCTGGATTGTCTGCGGTGTGATGCCATGCTCTTTGTTATAGCTCTCTTGTATTGTACGTCGGCGTTTTGTTTCGTCTATTGCCTTTCTCATCGAATCCGTAATGTTATCTGCATACATAATGACATGTCCGTTGGAATTTCGGGCTGCCCTTCCGATTGTCTGGATCAGTGAGCGTTCGGAACGTAAAAACCCTTCCTTGTCAGCATCAAGAATGGCGACAAGAGAAACTTCTGGAATATCCAAGCCCTCACGAAGCAAGTTAATCCCCACTAATACATCGTGTGTTCCTTTACGTAGTTCTCTTAGGATTTCTATCCGCTCCAGTGTTTTTATTTCTGAATGGAGATACTCTACTTTAATACCCAGTTCTTTCAGATAATCTGTTAAATCTTCGGACATTTTTTTCGTTAAGGTTGTAATAAGCACACGCTCATTGTTTCTTACCCGTTCATTAATTTCATCAATCAAATCATCAATTTGCCCTTCTATCGGCCGCACGTCAATCGTTGGGTCCAGCAATCCGGTAGGACGTATGATTTGTTCAACCATTTCCGGTGTGTGCTCAAGTTCATATGGACCTGGTGTTGCTGAAACAAAGATGGCCTGACTGATATGTTGTTCAAACTCTTCAAATTTCAACGGTCTGTTGTCCAAAGCGGATGGCAAGCGGAATCCATGCTCCACCAGAACTCCCTTGCGTGCCTGGTCGCCGTTAAACATCCCGCGAATTTGCGGCAATGTTACGTGACTCTCATCCACAACCAACAAGAAGTCCTTCGGGAAGTAGTCAAGCAATGTATAAGGTGTTGCGCCTGCTTCTCTTAATGTTAAATGACGTGAATAGTTTTCGATTCCTGAACAGAATCCCATTTCACGCATCATTTCCAAATCGTAATTTGTCCGTTGTTCCAAGCGCTGCGCTTCCAATAATTTATCTTCTGATCGGAATTTCTCAAGTTGTTGTTCAAGTTCGACTTCAATATTTTCAATCGCCTTCACCATTTTTTCTTCACGTGTTACGAAGTGGGATGCCGGGAAAATAGCAACGTGGTCACGATCACCCAAAATTTCTCCTGTTAGAGCATCCACTTCGCGAATACGGTCGATTTCATCTCCGAAAAATTCCACACGGAGGCACTTTTCATCGCGCGATGCCGGGAAAATCTCCACAACATCCCCTCTTACACGGAATGTCCCGCGGGTAAAATTGATATCATTTCGCTCATATTGAATGTCCACCAGTTTCCGCAACAATTGGTTGCGTTCTATTTCCATACCGGTACGAACAGAAACAACCATTTCGCGGTACTCTTCCGGATTCCCCAATCCGTATATGCAGGAAACAGAAGCGATGATGATGACATCATCCCTTTCAAACAATGCCGATGTCGCAGAGTGTCTTAGTTTATCGATTTCGTCATTAATACTTGAGTCTTTTTCGATGTATGTATCGGTTTGTGGTACATACGCTTCCGGTTGAAAGTAGTCGTAGTAACTTACAAAGTATTCAACTGCATTGTTTGGGAAGAATTGTTTGAATTCGCTATAAAGCTGTCCTGCCAACGTTTTGTTATGCGCTATTACGAGCGTAGGCTTTTTTACTTCTTTGATGACATTGGAGATTGTAAATGTTTTACCTGTACCTGTAGCCCCGAGCAGCGTCTGGTTACGCTTCCCCTCTTGCACGCCCTTAACAAGCTCTTTTATGGCGTTTGGCTGATCGCCGCTAGGTTGATATGCGGATTGTAAGTCAAATGTGCCCATTTTTCGTTCGTCCTTCCATCCAAATCTTGTATATTCATTTTAGCATATCCTTTTTCAAATTACGAGAAATATGCGAACGTATATTCTTAATCTCTTTCAGTTTAGTTATGTATTATTTAATTGCCTATAATCCATTTAACCAAACTATTAGCATTATTTTCTATTATGGTACAAACCAGATAAAATAAAACAAACTCCAAAAGCGTGATTCCTTTGCTTTTGGAGTTATACCTAACCTTTTTATAAAATTATGTTTGATTCTTTCTTTGCGAACAAAAATTGATGCTCCCGCTTTTTTAAAAGACTGATGAACCAGCTAGCTGTTAAAGCGCCTGTTTTATTGATTCCATACAACCAACTTCGTTTCTGTCATCTCATGGATGGCGTATTTTACTCCTTCTTTCCCGGTGCCGCTTTCTTTCACACCACCGTACGGCATTTGATCCACGCGGTATGTAGGGACATCGTTGATAATCACTCCGCCAACCTGCAGTTTTTTTGATGCTTTGAAGGCTGTTTGGATATCATTTGTAAAAATACCCGCTTGCAAACCATATTTTGAATCATTGATTTCCGCAATTCCTTTATCAATGGACGAAATGCGATTGACAATGACAATAGGTGCAAATACTTCCTGGCATGAAACATTAAGATTTGAAGATACGTTCGTTAAAATGGTCGGCAAAAAGACGTCATTCTCGATTTTTCCGCCCGTCATTACTTTGGCGCCGTTTTCAACCGCTTCTTCTACCCAGCTTAAGGCGCGTTCTTGTTCGGCACTATGAATCATTGCTGATACATCTGTATTTTTATCCAATGGATTACCTACGATTAACTTTTTTGCCGCTTCAACAAATTGCTCTATAAAATCATCGAACACCTCTTCCATCACGTACGTACGTTGCAATGAAATACAAACTTGTCCCTGATTTGAAAAGGCGCCCGCTATACATTTAGGTACAATTTGTGATAAATCCACACCCTTATCAATGATCAGCCCGGCGTTTGAGCCAAGTTCTAATGCAACCTTTTTTAAGCCGGCTCTCTCCCGGATTCCGATTCCGACAGCAGGACTTCCGGTAAATGTGATCATTTTTACTTTATTGCTTTCAACTAAAGCATCCCCTACTGTTTTCCCGCTTCCCGTAATTACATTGAATGCCCCTTTAGGCAAGGCTGTTTGATCGATCAATTCCGCCAAAAACAAAGCAGAAAGGGGCGTTTGGGATGCGGGTTTTAAAACAATTGTATTCCCTGCTGCAATCGCAGGCCCTACTTTATGTGCTACCAAATTTTGCGGGAAATTGAATGGTGTAATAGCCCCGATGACGCCCAGTGGTTCTTCGATTGTGTAACCGAAACGATTTGCCCCATTTTTGGCCGCATCCATCGGGATTATTTCCCCTGTTATACGCTTTGCTTCTTCTGCTGCAAATTTATATGTTTCGATTGTGCGATCAATTTCGCCCAATGCAAATTTCATTGGTTTTGCTGCTTCCAAGGAAATAATCTCCGCCGCTTTCTCACGATTTTCCGCGAAAAGTTGTGCAATATGCTCCAGGATGGATGCCCTTTCATAGGCAGTCAGCTTTTCCATCTCTTCTCTTGAATCAAAAGCCATATCAATAGCTTGCTCTACTTCACTGCGTGAAGCCTGTGGGATATAGGCAAGGATTTCTTTCGTATACGGTGAATAAAGTTCCGCTTTTTTCTCCGCTGTTTTCCATTGTCCATTGACGTAATAGTTCTTTTCAAATGTGTTTGATTTGATATGATTCATATTTTCCATTTTGGTCCCAAATCCTTTCTCGTTTTTGATATTTAAAGAATATATCGTTCTTTCCTCCAATGAAGAAGTTATATTATAGAATGTCATCACACATTTGTTTACAGTGCGATATTTCATATTATAGTCCAAATACAAAAAGGTCGCCTTTAGTTAAGCCCCTACTTCGGTTGAAATAAGGATCGTTACTTGTCATGGCGACTTTTTAAATCGAATTATTCATTTACATTACGGACTCTTGCGTCTCTTCCATTTCATGAGTTTCTTGTAATTCGCTTAGTTCCTTTGTGTACTTATAAAAAGCTTCTTCGTTTCTTTCATCCAATGCATTATCGATGAGATCTTTAAGCTGTTCAATTCTTTGCAATCTTTGCATCCGGTTCAAAAACAAGTCCAAATAAATGTCATTCAACAACTTTTCAGATTCGTTTGCATGTTGATAGTGCCCAACTGCTTTAAGAAAATCTGTGTATGAATAATATTTATCCATCGATATCACCCCGATTCCCTTTTTTCTATTATAAAAAATTGATAGTCAATTTGCAATATTTTCTGAAAAATAGATATATTTTTTATTCTAAAACGAAGATATACCTACTTCCTAGGATGTTTTCAACTTCCACTGCATTTCGTTTAATTATAGTAATAGGGGAAATGGAGATATTTCAAAAAATGTCAAAATTTCCAATTGAATTGGTAAAAAGTTCATATTATAATTTTATTAAATCGGTTATATAGCATTATAAAAATATTATTGGAGGAGTATTTATGCTAAGAAAGAGTATTCATATCGAGTCATATCGTATTTCTCTTAATACGTATTTAATTATGCCTGTACAGCACGGTGATAAACTGTACTCACATGTCTATGACAAAAATGGGGAATATATTGTCGAACGGAAGCCTTTCTACATAGTTCGAAAATCCTGTGAAGTGTTAGGCTATAATTATAATAATGCAAAGAATTTCTCGAAGTCCTTCTTCGGAAAAGAGAAGCACAAATTACCGATCATTATTACGCACGATGGAATACCAAACGTATTCTTCCCTCTTTTTTCTCCAGCTTCACCGAATAACATCTGGATTGGCCTGCATGCAATTACAAACATTCGTCGCCTCAAAGAATCTACTGAAATCACCTTAATCGATGGGAAAGAATTTATACTTCAAATTAATTATGCATCTTTTTGCTCCCAATACGTATGTGCAACCATGTTGCAAAAACACGCTTCTCACCAAAGAATCATTATTCGAAACGAATTGAATCATCCTCAGAAGCCTATAGAACCTGGGGAAGCTTATGATCCTTTCGAGACCAACGTGTCTATTGAACGTTTTGATCGGAACTAATATTAGACGCTTTATTTAAGTAATATTTAAGTAAATCTTCAACTTGATTTCTTAGTCGTATATTCGAATATCTTCTAACATCCATTACCTGCTTGTAATGAAATTGATACTCAGTAAACATTTCGTCCCGTTTACCTTGAACAACTCTTAATTGATGACTTTTTAAATACGCCTTTGTTTTCTTCAAATCAACTTCTGCGTGTTTTCTTGCTTCATCAATCAAATAAATATAAGGACGCTTTAATTTAAACTGCCCAGCCTCGATTTGTTCTTGATCTTTTTCTAAAACGATAAGTAGCATCGGTAAGTAGATGGCCGATTCCAGATATGGGACAGTTTCAATGGGAATATGTGCCATTAAACCCCTCCTAATAATAGAACGCACGTTCTTATTATTATAATACAACAAATCGGAAATAATGCAATTGCATTTGTGAAGGTAAATAGTGGGTAATGAAGTAATGAAAGCTGGGGTGTCCAAGGAGAATAAAGGCATTCACAACAAATTCGATATTAAATAAACTTGCTATATAACCGATTTTATTTCTTCCAAGTCAGAGCATAATGAAACGAAATAACAGCTATAAAGGAGGAAGTTTAAATGGAACAAGTATTACAAGCGGTTTTGGAACTATCAGATGAAATGGATGACCAATATGAAACAATAAAAAAATTGGACGAGTTCATTATAAAATGGATGGGAACCATGGAGAACTACTAAAAAAAGGTAGAAGTTAGAATCGGTATTTTTAGCGACCGAATTCAACTCCATCAAAGCAAAGCGATTATGCTTTAGTCTTTAGAAAGAAAATAAACCTTTTTGGCCACTAACGCCAAAAAGGTTTATTTTTTATTGCCCGATACGCGAACGGAGATAAGCGTTGATAAAGTCGTCCAAATCGCCATCCATTACACCTTGGACATTGCCTGTCTCAAAAGTGGTACGGTGATCTTTTACCATTGAATATGGATGGAAGACATATGAACGTATTTGGGAACCCCAGCCAATTTCCTTTTGTTCCCCACGGATTGCATCCAGCTCGGCCTGTTGTTTCTCAATCTCAAGCTGGTATAATTTCGCTTTTAACATGTTCATCGCTTTTTCGCGGTTTTTGATCTGCGAACGTTCCGCTTGGCAGGAAACGACAACGCCGGTTGGGATATGCGTAATACGAACAGCTGAATCTGTAGTATTAATATGCTGACCACCTGCACCTGTTGCGCGATACGTATCGATTTTCAAATCTTCGGTGCGAATGTCAATTTCAATTTCATTGTTGAACTCCGGCATGATATCGCAAGAAACGAAGGAAGTATGGCGTCTTCCTGCAGAGTCAAAAGGTGAAATCCGCACTAAACGGTGTACCCCTTTTTCGGCTTTTAGGTAGCCATAAGCATTATGTCCTTGAATTAAAAGTGTCACAGATTTAATCCCCGCTTCATCACCAGGCAAATAATCCATTGTCTCTACTTTAAAGCCATGTTTTTCAGCCCAGCGAGTATACATGCGCAACAGCATCGAACCCCAGTCTTGCGATTCTGTACCACCCGCTCCTGGATGCAACTCTAAAATGGCATTGTTTTTGTCGTAAGGCTCACTCAGTAGCATTTGCAACTCAAAGCCGTCCATTTTGCGTTGGAAATCTTCCAGCTCGCTGCCCAATTCCGTTTGGAGTTCTTCATCGGGTTCTTCTTTTAAAAGCTCCAATGTCATTTCCAGATTTTCGTGTGTTGTCACTAGGTCATTGAATTCATTGACAATGGCTTTTAATGCGTTTGCTTCATTAATAACAGTTTGGGCTCCATTTTGGTCATTCCAAAAATCTGGCGTAAGCATCATTTCATCCAATTCCTGTATACGTGCCTCTTTGTTTTCTAAGTCAAAGAGACCCCCTGAAGTCCGCCAATTTCGAGGCTGTAGTTTCCAACACATTTCTTACTTCTGATAATTCAATCATTTAAAATCCTCCGTACTCGTATTTAAACCTTTGAGAACCGCATCATCTCTTCATGAAAGAAAAGATGCCTACGGTTCAAATGTTTATATCTTCACTTGTTCTTGCAGGTAGGGAAAGAAATTGCTTTCCATCCTTTAGGGCACCTGCCCAAAGCTAATCGTTTGGCCTATTCTGCACCATGGCAGTTTTTATATTTTTTCCCGCTACCGCAAGGGCATGGGTTATTTCTGCCAATGTTTTCTGCTTTACGAACAGGTTGCTTTTTCTTGGGAGCTGCTTCTTCTTTTGGATTGACGGCTTGACCTTTTGCCACTTCTTCACGTTCCAGGTTGCTGCGAATTTGCGCTTTCATTGCATATTTCGTTACATCCTCCCGAATTGCAGCGACCATGTCCTCGAACATCGCAAATCCTTCTTGTTCGTACTCGCGCAGTGGGTCCGTTTGGCCATATGCACGTAGGTGAATCCCTTGACGCAGTTGGTCCATCGCATCAATATGATCAATCCATTTTGTATCAATTGAACGAAGTAAGATGACTTTTTCAAATTCACGCATACGCTCAGGAGTTAACAGTTCTTCTTTTTCATCGTAGCGCTTTTGCACCTCTGAATAGATAAAGGCAATGATTTCTTCAGGGGATTTCCCTTCAAGGTCACTAGCTTTCACGGCCCCTTCTTCCAATAAGTTCGCCTGGATATAATCTTCAAGCGATTTTAAGTTCCAATCTTTTTGATCGCCTTGTGTATGAACAGCGACGATATTCTCGATGGATTCTTGGATCATGGACTCGACAAGTGCGCGCATGTTTTCAGTTTCCAATACATCACGGCGTTCTTTATAAATAACCTCACGTTGCTGGCGCAATACATCATCATATTGCAGTAAACGCTTGCGGGCATCGAAGTTATTTCCTTCAACTCGTTTTTGGGCGGATTCCACCGCTTTGGATACCATGCCCGATTGAATCGGTTGATTGTCATCCATTCCGAGTCTCGTCATCATTGCTTTCATTTTATCGGAACCGAAGCGGCGCATCAGATCATCTTCAAGGGATAAGTAAAATTGCGTTACCCCTGGATCTCCCTGACGACCGGAACGTCCACGCAGCTGATTATCAATACGTCTAGATTCGTGTCGTTCTGTACCGATTACAGCCAATCCACCTAGGTCAAGCACCCCTTCACCAAGCTTGATGTCGGTACCACGACCGGCCATGTTTGTGGCAATTGTGACAGCACCTTTATTCCCTGCATTGGCGATAATTTCGGCTTCTCGTTCATGATTTTTCGCATTTAACACATTGTGTGGAATTTTATGTTTATCCAATAAATTGGAGATGATTTCTGATGTTTCAATCGCCACTGTACCTACCAAAACGGGTTGACCCTTTTTATGGCGCTCAGCTATTTCAGCCGCAACCGCACTGTATTTCCCATTCATCGTAGCGAAAATCAAGTCCGGTTTATCATCACGGGCAATCGGTTTATTCGTTGGGATGACCACAACCTGCATATTATAAATATTGCGGAATTCCTCTTCTTCTGTTTTGGCAGTACCCGTCATACCGGATAACTTCTCATACATACGGAAATAGTTCTGGAACGTAATCGTCGCCATTGTCATCGATTCATTTTGAATATCCACCACTTCTTTTGCCTCGATTGCTTGGTGAAGCCCATCAGAATAACGGCGGCCTTTCATCAAACGACCAGTAAAGCCATCAACGATGACAATTTCCCCATCCTGAACAACATAATCCACGTCACGGTGCATGGACACATGTGCTTTTAACGATTGGTTGATTGCATGCAATAGGCGGACATGTGATAGATCAAATAGATTATCAATGCCGAAAGCTTTCTCTGCTTTGCCGATCCCGCTTTCCGTTAAAGTAACGCCTTTCGTTGTTTCATCGTATGTGTAGTCTTCCTCTGCTTTAAGTCTGCTTACGAACATATTGGATTGAACGTAAAGCTGGGCAGTTTTGCCTGCTTGTCCGGAAATAATCAGTGGCGTACGCGCTTCATCGATCAAGATGGAATCCACTTCATCAATTACGGCATAGTGCAGGGGACGTTGTACACGCTCTTCCTTATACACAACCATGTTATCACGCAAATAGTCAAAGCCTAGCTCGTTGTTCGTACTATATGTAATATCTGCCGCATAAGCTTCCCGTTTTTCATCTTTCGATAAGCTATTTAAATTCAAGCCCACTGTTAAACCAAGGAAATTGTATAGCTGTCCCATTTCAGTCGCATCACGGGTAGCAAGATATTCATTGACCGTCACGACGTGGACACCTTTACCAGTAAGGGCATTCAAATAAACGGACAGCGTGGAAGTCAATGTTTTCCCTTCCCCTGTTTTCATTTCCGCAATATTACCTTCATTCAACGTGGCAGCACCCATAATTTGGACGCGGAAAGGGTACATACCAAGTACGCGACGTGCAGCTTCACGACAAACTGCAAAGGCTTCGGGCAGCAGTTGTTCCAGTGTTTCACCTTTTTGATAGCGTTCTTTAAATTCTGTTGTCTTTTCTTTTAAGTCTTCGTCATTCAATTGCTCCATTTGAGAAGCATATGCTTCCACCTGATCAGCAATCTTCGTTAATTTTTTAACTTCTTTTTTGTTCGGATCAAAAATTTTATTTAAAATGTTTGCCATGGATTTTTTCACTTCCCATATAGTCTCAATTTCCATTTTATCATTTCCTATAGAGTAGGTGCAAATATGCGTACCATATAAATTAGTGCCTGGCACCCGAACAATTCAGAATTGTTCGGGTGCCAGGCACACATGCAATTTCTGTACAATTTAGAATTTTCTATTTATAATTGTTTACGAATGTGTGTTTTTTGACTGGATGGTATCAATATGCCACAGTTAAATTATTCTAATGGTTGGGAGTGTGTAGGAATGGCTATCGAAGTATATTTGAATTTCAACGGGAATTGTCGCGAAGCCGCGGAATTTTATGCGGAGGTATTTAATACTGAAAAGCCGAATATTATGACGTTTGGCGATGCACCGAAAGATCCAAACTTCGAAATCCCTGAAGAGGCAAAGCATTTGGTGATGCATACTAGATTAGATATTCTTGGAAGTCGCGTCATGTTCTCAGATACTTGGCCTGGCTCTCCGTTTGTTGCGGGAAACAATATCTCGCTAACTGTCGTAAGTGAAGATGAAGACCTTATTCGCTCCAGCTTTGAACGGTTAAGCGAAGGCGGCACGGTTTCTATGGAGCTGCAGGAAACATTCTGGAGCAAGTGCTACGGGGCCGTGAAGGATAAGTTCGGCATTGAATGGCAAGTAAGCTTGGATAGCGGAGAACAATTTTAGTTTTTCGGGTAAAAATATACCTCCCTTTGACCGGAATTCCGAAATTTAATTCCAGTTGAATGGGAGGCGCTTTTTTTTATAATGATTTTGTTTGAATCGAATACATCGGATGGAAAATCTTGCTGCAAGTAGAGCTGTTTGTATCTCAGTTTCTCCCATTAGCAATTGCGGATCCAATTGCATAAGAAAGCATGTGTCCCACATAAGTGACTGTTATCAACCAAAATGCAATCATAGAATGGAAAACAACAAGCGATAAAAACCAAACTATAAAAATAACCCCCAGTGAACCGAACCAACTGTAAGAACGAGCTAGGTGGTCGTTCATAACGTATCTCTCATCAAGTTGCTTTTTCTTTTTCATCATCCTTCTTGGGAGATAAAAAGCACTCACTATTACTGCCGCTAAACCGATCCAAAATAATGATGCTACCCAAAAGTTATCCATTATTGTTCCCCTCCTCAAAAATAAACACATCTTCAATTTGCATTTCGAACATTTTAGAAATTTTGTAAGCAAGAATGAGTGACGGATTATATCTGCCTTTTTCAAGAGATATAATTGTTTGCCTAGAAACTTCGAGCCTTTCAGCAAGTTCATCTTGTGTTAAATCATGCTTTTGCCGTAAATCTTTGATGCGGTTTTGCAAACTCTCACCTCGCCCTAAAAAATGTAAAGCTACCTTTACGTAAAGGTTACTTTACATTTCATCTTATGTCAAGGAAAATTATGTATGCGCTTTTGTGTATGTGCCAGGCACTCACACAAATCCAAAACTATTCAGAATATTCACCGTTGTGTGAGTGCCTGGCACACAAAAAAATTGCTCCGAAAGAATTCTATTCTTTTGGAGCAATTTTAGTTTAATAAGTATTGTAAATAGGATAATTCGGGTCCGTATCCGATTTGGGGGATGTCTTTTTCGAAGGAATCGATATATTCCCCATTGCCGATTGTTTCATATGTAGCATCGGTCTTTACTTCGACCCGGTATTTTTCTTTTGAGATCATCACATCGATATGTTCCTCATTGCCTTCATTTTCTCTAACGACATTTTGAACGGCATGATAAATTTTCGTAGAATCTAATTGAATATGACCTTTTAAAATCGGGTCCCCAAGTCTCCCTGGCAGTATGTCATTTAGTGATTTTATATAAGCTTCCTGCTCTCCCAAACCACTTGTTATATAGCTCTCTATGCGCTCTTCGATATCATCCCATAATGGTTCATATTCCACCCCGGCTTCAATCGCTTTTTTCAACATCTCTAAGTCGAAATCCTTAATGCCCTCCTCTGTAGCCAACAAAATCTCGCTTGTGGCGGCAAAGGCCCCCAGTTGGGCAGCGGTGGATGCCTGTTGCTTAACAGCGTATACCTTGGCAATGTTGACTATAATGAGAGTCAGGACAATAATGACCGTCATAATCCACAATAAGTAAATGGCGGCACTTCCCTTTTCATTCCTTACAAGCTTCAATGGGCCACCATCATTGCCGGTTTCCACCTGTGTCAGCTCAAGTTTTTCATTCGTTGAATGTCTCATGGTACAAGCACCTTTCCAGTCGCCTTGGAGTCGATATTAATGGATGCCAAATTAGCAATGCTATCCGGCAGGAAGACGAGCGGGTGTTTGGCTGAGATCTTGATTTCGAATAGCTCCGCACTCCCCGGGACATTTTGTATGAAAACCTGATGATTTTGCAAAATGGAAGAACTGCCTATCGATTCATTTATTACCTCTTCCGTTTCAAGGCTATCCCCTGACACTGCATATACTTGTGCCCCATCAGATGCAGCAGCTTTTAAACTTATCACGGCATAGCCTGAAGCCACCACTTGCCAAAGAAGCAGAAAAAGTAAAAAGTATAATGGGAGAATTCCTAAAAACTCGATGGAAAGCGACCCTCTTTCTTCTTTTAGCAGTTTTCTTACTTTCAACCATATCGCCTCCTTTTCTTGGTTTTACCAATTCTTTCATCCGTTTAGGTGTTACCGGATAATTGGTGCAATTATCATGAGGAAAATACCCATGAAAAATAACATAAAGGACCTATCAATACTTTGAATGTCCTTTACGCATACGTCCTATCGCACCTATATCTTTTACTTAGAAGTCGAAGGTACTTGATTTAATTTGAATTGGATATAAAAGATATGGAAAATAAATAATAAATATTTATTCAGATGCAGATCATATTGATCTTCGAAAGATTCTTTTAATCTAAAAATAGAATAGTAAAGCAAACCGATAAAACTGAAATTAAAGATGACTTCGTATGATTTTAGGTTGGCGATACCGTAATCGCTCAGCACCCAATTTCCGAACCATTGAATAAACAAAAAAACAAACGAAACTACTGTAAACAATCTCCACAAACCGAAATGAATATTTGGTTTATGGTTAAAACTCTCAATACTATTCCTGCTTCTCAAGAACCAAACTCCTATATACGCGCCTAATGTTATAAACGATAATATTATGAGGACAAAGAGGTTAAGTTTTTTAAAGTCGAGACTCAAATGATTATGATTACTAATTGCCTTTTCCATCCATTTCACCTCTTTTACACAGAATAGTTTTTCAAAAAAATTTCGTATTACTTCTCCATCTCTTCTAATTGTTTCGCACGTTCAGGAGTTGTTAGGAACGCAGGCAAAACAAGCATTAGTAGCAAACCAATAAAGTATAAGGCTAACGCAACACCCATAAATGGACCTGTTTCAAAAGCAAGCATATAAGCCCACAATAACCCTCCAATAATTAAAAGAATGCCTATAAAGATATATAAAAACATTTTAAATCGCATTTCTCTTGGGTTCACTAGTGCCTTTGTTATGGCATCCCGCCTTCCTAATAAAAAGATGAAGAAACCGATCGTAATGATGAGAATCACCCAAAAGAAAAGCGTTGGATAAAGTCCCTTAAAGATTGGCGACATTAAATAAACTATTAGAACAATCACCATAACAAATGAATGCAGTGAAAAATACCGTTTACTATCATGTTTCTGGTAAATCCAAATAATATAGTTCATGACGGCTGCCAAGATTGCGATACTCATATTGATAATTAACCATTTAATGACATTTTCTTCGGGCATAAAACTCGAAAAAAATCCTATTACTACATGGAGAAATAAAGTGAGAAAAATAAAATTCTCTTTAAATGCCACCCATTCATTTTCTTCCTTCATTCTTTATCAGTCCTTCAGAGTTTTACATTGTAAATTGCTACTTTCATCCCAACTAATCCATCAGTGGATTTGATAGTTCTTTTCGAAATCGCAAAGTTAAATAAATATAGAGAAAAGGGAACACAAGAGCATTCAATAAAACTCGGAAGACCATGAAAGCAAAAATATTGTTCTCATACTGGGATAAAAAGAGCATCATAATTACCCAACACCCGATATTTATACTGAAAATCACAATCAGTTCCCCAATTAATGAAACATTCTCTCTCATCATAGCTTGAATGGTATTTTTGTATACTTCCTTGACATTTCGGCCTTCTGAAAAGAATGGAAAAATCAATAGGAAAACAAGTGCAAGGATTGTAGGGATAAATAAGAAATAGATACCTACTACTGCAATAAAATATAAGATACCAGTAAAAATAAACAGAATGCCAAATTGTTTAACAAAATACGAAATTCCCTCAAGCGAATTGATTGAGTGATCTTGTTTATAAACGATGACCATTTTCATAAATGGTGGAATACAAATAATAAAATTAAGTATGATGGCAAAAACAGAAAAATACTCGGGCGAATTTATATATTCAGAACTATATACATAAATCATGCTCAAAAAGGAAACCGCAGTAACAGGTAAGATGAGAACGAACGACCAAATCAGAATTTGGCTCCAATTTCGATTATATATATCTAGAATGTCTCGAATCATCATAGAACACCTTCTCTTTTATTACGGATAAATACAGTCACAACAGCAAATAATAGACTTACAATAACTGCAGAGGACAGGCTCATTCCAATCCCTTCCGGATCTGCAAACACTAATATATTAAAAACAAAATGCGAAACGAGAAGGTTAATAAAGACGATTACGATTGAACCTAGGTACGCAGCTGTATAGGGAGTTTCAGTATTCCATATCGCTGCGAAAAAACCGACGCATCCATAGGTGAGGACGATTTGAACGAACAAGAACAACCCATAGCTCTCTATCGGGAGAAAGCCTAATAGAAAGGAAATCACAATCGTCAATAAAATACTTACACCTATTGTCTGGAAAAATTTCATTGTATTAAACAACATCTCACCTACTATCTACTAGATTGGATTGCCCCAAAAGGAGCAATCCTCTTATCCAAATCCAAACATTTTTTTAGCTCCGTTAAAGAGTCCTTTAGCTTTATCTCCAACCCAGGAACCAGCTTTGCTTACTTTATCGGCAGCCCATGAGTAACCCTTGCTTATTCCCTTGCTAGCCCACTCTTTAAACGCTTTTCCTGGTTTGGTTCCACTAAAGAACCAAGTCGAAAGAAGTCCTGCTCCCAAACCGACTCCAGCACCGATGATTGTACCTACACCTGGAACAACTGAACCAGCCGTTGCACCTGTAATAATACTTGTGAGCACACTAGTACCAGCCGTTGTTACTGCCCCGATACCGAGGTCTACGGTAAAGTCAGCATAAAAATCAGAAGTCTTCCAAGCATTCTTTCCATGTTTATCGACAGCGCTAAATAAGTTGGCTGCGATACTAACTGGACCACTTAGTTTAGTGAAGTTGGATTTTGCCCAAAACTTCTTCGAGAAGATGTTATACCCTTCATTCATGCTAGTCTTTAAGTTTTTAGCTATAAAACCTGTAATACCTTTTTTCGTTTCAAGTAACTTTTTTGTATCAAAGAAGCCCTTTATCTTGAAAGCTTTTTCATACGAATTTCCTGTTTTCATGTAACGATCTTTGCCGTCAATTTTATATTTCTTATAGTTATCATAAAAATGATTTAGTATGGGGTTTTTCAACTTACTTTTCCCATGTACTTTATATTTGCCTTTGCCTAAATCTTCAAATCTAAAGCCGGCGTAAGTCGCCGTGCCTCCTTCTAAAATTGGTTTGACGAGGCTTGTAAAGTACGTTTTGCTGTCTTTTAATGCTTGGGAAACAGTACCCCAAGCGCTATTTTCCGAATTTGTTGAGTTGAAAAGAATATTCCAAAGTGATTTTTTTTCTTCTGCACCCGAGCTGGAAGGAGATCCGTCATTACCTGATCCAGGTGTACCTGAATCCCCGGAATGGTTTTCCCCTCCTGTTGGGCCGTCCCCTCCTGTCGGATTTTGTCCTCCTGTTGGACTTTCTCCTCCTGTCGGGCCGTCACCACCTGTTGGACCGTTTCCTCCTGTTGGGCCATTCCCCCCAGTTGGACCTTCTCCTCCTGTCGGACCATCACCACCTGTTGGGCCGTTTCCTCCTGTCGGACCATCACCACCTGTTGGGCCGTTTCCTCCTGTCGGGCCATCCCCTCCAGTTGGACCATTCCCTCCTGTCGGGCCGTCACCACCTGTTGGACCGTTCCCTCCTGTCGGGCCATTCCCTCCTGCTAGACCGTTCCCTCCTGTCGGGCCGTTCCCTCCTGTCGGGCCGTTCCCTCCTGTTGGGCCATTCCCTCCTGCTGGACCGTTCCCTCCTGTCGGGCCATTCCCTCCTGTCGGGCCGCTCCCTCCTGTTGGACCGTTCCCTCCTGTCGGGCCTTCTCCTCCTGTTGGACCAGTTCCCCCGGTTGGGCCATTTCCGCCACCAGTAGCGTTTCCGCCATTCACTGCCTGTCCGCCGGATGGACCTTGCCCGCCCGTGATGGCGTCACCTGCTGTGATTGGATTATTAATTGGTAAGGAACCCGCAATGTTTGGGATAATCCATTGACCGTTATTGCTTTGATAAGGAGGAATTAGTGGCTGACCAGAAATAGCCGCCTCCCCGCCTTGTAAAAATGGACCGCCCTTATAAGCATCCCCTGGTTTCAGCGGGTCCCCGGGAATAATGAACTGTCCGCCAGTAATCGGATTGCCGGGTGTGATTGCTTGCCCTGGCTGGATTGCATTACCTGGTGTTATGAAAAACGCCATGCTTATTGAGGGCATTGCGGACCAGAATAACACAAACGCAATCATGAAAATTGCAGAAATTCCGCGGAAATTGTTTCCTTTCACACTTTCACCTCACTTTTCTTTTTAAGGTGCATTGCTTGTTTTTCTAATATGGAAACTCTTTAAGGTGTACTGCTTGTATTATTTAAATACTTTTCCTCTAATTGTTTTACTGCTTCGTTATAATCCGCTTCGTTCATCGCTTTTAAATCGTCTCGAAGAATACCGTATTGCTCTTCAATCCAATTGTGATATTCAGTATTCTTCTTTTTTAAATAATCATGGGACTCTGCGGACATCTTATCTTCATGTTGATATAAATACGTAAGCGTAAAACCAACTGCCTGCCCTTCATCAACCCTTTTTTTATACTCCCCGGCGTGATAACCGAAAATATCTAAAGAATTATCTACTCTATAAAAACCCAACCAGCCTTCCTGGGAGGTTTTCCACTGTTCCCATTTCTCCGCAACTTTACTCGCTTCATTTAGTTGTTCTTGAAGTCCTTGGGCATCGCTAACGTTTTGATACGTTCCCTCTGTTGCCCTAGCAATATCCTTCAGTTGTTTTTGGCCTTCTTGGTCTACATTAAAGCCAATAACATTGATAAGTGGCGTAATGTCAGAATCATAGAGTGATTTTGCGGTACCTACCGGATCATCGTCGCAAGTAGAAATCCCGTCACTTACTAAATAAACAATATTAGTATTCGTATCCCCTTTAAATGAAGCTAAATCATTTTGCGCCTCTTTTAAAGCTAGTCCAATTGGCGTCCAGCCTGCTGGTGTTGCCTTTGAAAGTGATTGCTCAAAATTTGCCGCATTATAAGTACTTAAAGGATAAACTAATTCACTACTACTGCATGACAGTGCTTTATCTTCGTTTTTACCAGAACCTTTATGTCCATAAATGCGTAAACCGACATTTGCATCTTCTGGTAAACCTTTCACGAATTCCGTAATGGCTTTTTTAGCAGCATCCATACGTGTTTCACTGCCTTCGATATTAGCCATACTCCCCGAAGCATCCAAAATGACCATCACATTTAAATTTTCTTTAAATTGATAGCGGGAATCCTCAATTTCCGGATTACCGATCGATTGAAATTTCATTTTTTCAAGCAAATCTCCCGGACCGACATAATCTTGTTGGAAGACTGATAGAATCGCCTCATAGTAGCGATCTAACTCCTCGGTTGTTGGATTGCCAGAAATGTCGGGAAGGTTTTTCGTTAATTCATTCGTTAACTTCTTCCCTTCATCACTGAGTCTATCAATATACTTTGTATATCCCGAAGGCAGCTGTTCGAGTTCCTCTAATGTAGTTGGTAGAGGAGGGCCTACAATTACCTCTTCATTTACTTCTTCGACTTCCTCCATCTCAGCGGGTTGCTTTTCAATGTCTTTTTCTGAAGTTTCTTCTGTCTGAATTGTTTTCTGGTCTTCTGCTTCTGTTTTTTCAGTTTCTTTATTACTACAACCAGCAACAAGAAGTAATACTAGAATTAATAGTATGCTTAAACGGTTTTGCAATTTTTTCAACTCCCACTTATCTAGAAGGGCACCCTACTGCTTGTGTCAAATCTAATTCGTTCAAAGAATGAAAAGGGACTATGGCTTACTCCCCAACCATTCCGCTGATTTTCGAAATAATACTTCCAATTAATTCTCCAATTGAACCTTGTTGTTGGCTAACAGCCGTTGAAATAATCCCCAACACCAAAATCAATAACGCAGCCAAACCTAACCATTCCAATGATTGTGCACCTTTTTCGTTTTTCACCGGCGCTAATACTTTTACTGCTAACATTTGCATAAATTTTTTCATGTTTTTTCTCTCCTTTTATTTTAATAAATCGAAAATCCCACTATTTTGGTTAAACATATTGATTATCATCAACCCGCCGATCAGGATGAGGGAGGAAGGAAGAATCAGAAAGGTTGTGACCAGCGTCACTTTAGGTGAAGCTTTTGCGGCTTTTTCCTTTATCATTTCTTTCTTCAGTTTTCTCATTTCCTCGGCTTGTTGCTTAAAGGAAGCGGCGATAGGGACTCCCAGTCGCTCTCCCTGAATTAATGATTTGATTAAAATTTGAAACTCTTTTGATTCGTTACGTTCGAGCAGCAATCGGTAGGCTTCCACCCTTGGAACACCGACACTGATTTCTTGAAGGAATCGCTCGAACTCTTCTTTGATTGGCCCTACAAAATAGGGCACGATATCCCGCAACGCTTGAGTCAACCCGACACCGGCCTGCAATGTAACACTCATCGTGTCGAGAAAATCAGGCAGTTGGTACGAAATTTCGTCTTGCCTTGCTTTCGCTTTTGACTTAATCCAGAGAATGGCACCCATAAAGCCTGCAATCGGCAGTAAAATCACCATAAACTGCGAAAATGGAAATCTAAGCACCAGCAGGATTCCGCCGATTAAAACACCGATGATCAGCAGGAATATTTTCAATCCTTGAAATCTTTCCACCGTGATGCCATAAGGGTATCCGGCCTGAATAATCCACTTTTTCACATCCGCGTTTTCGCTGAAGAAATTAATGCGCTGTCCCAGATCCGAAAAATCATCCGCAAAACGAAGCATCTTTTTCAATAACTTTTCCTTCCGGCTTTCTTTCTTTTGAAAGCCGTCATACACATACAAGGTATCGGTTACAGTCGTCTTTAGTTCCCGATGTTTTGTTAGATATACATAGACTGCCCGAAGTGATACGCCGATGAAGAAGACGGTAAGTATGATGGTGATTGCGATAATTCCATCCATTTTGTCACACCCTAATATTTGTAATCTTATTGATAATGAGGAACGTAGCGACGGTTCCTGCGGCAAATATCGCGAATAAAATCATTCCGATTCCTGAAAACAAGGCATCCAGGAACCCATCCACCACATTGTTCATCATGAGGACAAGAAAGATTGGAATGATGGGAACAATGTACGCAATATACTTATGCTCGGCTGTCATCGTTTTGATTTCTTGCTTCAATAATTTTCGTTCATCAAGCGTTTGGCTCATTTCATCCAACACAGCATATAAATTCCCGCCTGCCCGTTTTTGGATAAGCAAGGTTGCCGTAAAAAGATGGAATTCTTTATTGTCGATGCGCTTTTCCAGTGTACGGATCGCACTCCCAAAATCAATCCCTAGTGACAATTCATGAGCCAGGTTTTTGAACTCGCTCTTTGCAGGTTCAGCCATCTCTTTAGCGACCAGCTGGATTCCTTGGTTTAACGTCATCCCCGATCTCGTGGAGTTGGCGAGCAGTCGGCAAATATCCGGCAATTGATCCACCAAGATTTGTCTTCGCCGGTCTTTCCGCATTTTGAAGAGCATTCTTCTTCCTGCCTCAAGCAACAAGAGAGACAAGACGATGGCTATCAAAGTCGGAACGTTGAAAAAGTTTACGAGGACAAACAAAATTCCCATGTACGATACGATCAGCGCCCCACAAAATTCGGATGGCGTAAAAGGAATATTGGCATCATGCAACTTGGCTTCCATTTCCTTTGCTGTTTCGGTTTCGTCAAACTTCGAACCCCACAACACGATGACACTTTTTCGTTTTTCCCCTTCAAGGTAAAACTGGTGTGTCTTCTTTTTCCATTCCTTTTTCTCTTTTCGATAGCCCAAAAGATAATAAAGTCCTATGATGAGCAAAAGGACTGCTCCCCCAGCAATCGATGCGGCGGTCATACAATCACCTCCTGCTGCTGTGGCCTGAATAACGATTCCGGAATATCAATGCCGAACATTCGAATGCGTTCGATACACTTCGGCTTCCTGCCCGTCGGAGTAAAATACCCGATGACATCCCCATCTTCCGACATCCCAATCCGTTTAAAGGTGAAAATTTCAACGATTTCGGAAGTCCCATCTTCATGCTTTTGCACTTCCGAAATGGATACGATTTTTCGCGTACCGTCTGTTAATCTCGTTGCTTGGATAATAATGTCCAACGCCCCGACGATAAACTCCCGAATGATGGAAGAGGGAAGGTCCATCCCGGCCATGATGACCATGGACTCAACACGCCGCAATGCATCATCCGGCGTATTGGCATGGACAGTCGTAATCGATCCTTCGTGACCTGTGTTCATCGCTTGAAGCATGTCGAAGGCTTCCCCGCTACGAACCTCCCCGACGATTATTCGATCGGGCCGCATCCGCAGTGCATTTCGAACAAGGTTCCGGATGGTGATTTCCCCTTTGCCCTCCACGTTGGCGGGACGGGCCTCCATTCCTACTACGTTGGAGCGGTTCAGCCGAAGTTCGGCGGAATCCTCTATCGTAATGACGCGTTCAAAATGCGGGATCGAGCTAGCCGCAACATTCAGCAGGGTCGTTTTCCCGGAACCGGTACCACCCGAAATGAGCATGTTCATCTTCGCCTTTACAACACAGTCGATAAAGTACGCCATATTGTCATCAAGTGAACTAAACTCAAGTAAATCCTCCATTTGGAAAGGCTCGGCCCGGAACTTTCGGATGGAAACGAGCGTCCCATTAAGGCTGATAGGTGGAATAACCGCATTTACACGGCTTCCATCAGGCAGTCGGGCATCCACCATCGGGGAGCTTTCATCAATACGACGTCCAAGCGGCGCCACGATTCGGTCGACGATATGCCGAACATGCTCATCGTCGCGGAAGCTAATATTCACTTGCTCAAGCTTCCCTTTCCGCTCTACATGGACTTCGCTATAACCGTTAATGAGTATCTCTGTAATCGTTGGATCATTAATCAATGGCTCAAGCGGCCCTAATCCGACCGACTCATCCAAAATCCGGGTAACGAGGAGCTCTTTATCGTGACGGGATATGACGACCCGTTCCTCCGACATAAATTGTGAAACATACTGCTCGATTTTCAGCCGCATTTCACCTTGCGAAAGCTGTGTCAAGGCTTCTAAATTGGTATCTCGAAGCAAGCGAGCTTTATAGTGTTCTACCAGTTCATCTACAAGATGGTTATCGTATTGATAGGAAACAGTCTTCTTTTGTGAAGCCAATTCTTTTCTTCTTTCAAAAATTGAAGCCATCACGATACCCCCTTATGGTTTCAAAATTTCCCGAGAAAACTTTCGAATGTCCTTAGCAAAAGGAATGAGTTTCCTTTCCTTTACAACCTTTCGAACCGGCTCCCCCTTGTTGACAAAAGGCTGCAACCCTTTAATGTCCTTGCGGAGCGTTGCCGCAATCGGGTACCTTAGTACATTTTTCAAATCCTTTTCCTGCACTTCATTTTCTTTTGCCACGTGGTTAAGGATGACTTCCATTTTCCCCACTAGATTCATGCCAATGCGTGCCGCCAATTCTTCATAATGTTTCAAAACTCTCAATGCCGGTGTATCCGGCGTCAGCACATAAAAAATCTTGTCCGACTCTTCCATAGCCGTGATGACCGAGCCATTCAATGAAGAAGGCAGGTCGACAATTACATAATCAAAAGCTCTTCGGGAAGTCCTCAGCAGCTTTGCGACAAACTCTTCCCCCAACGTTTCCGCCACTTCTGCATCAATCGGACTCACCAAAATTTCAAGCTTGGAATGCTGCTCCGTTCTGGATACGTTACGGATATGGCTTTCATTCAGCTCCTCAATTACGGGTAAAAGATCTGCCACGGAACGGTTGGATTCAATTGAAAACATCGATTCAACGCCGCCATATTGTCCATTCAAATCAATGAGAATGACTTCCGCAGTGGATTCGAGCTTCAATGTTTGTGCCAATACGGAAGAGATCACCGATTTACCGCTGCCACCTTTTCCACTGTAGAACGAATAGATTTGCCCTCTGCCTCGACCAAAGGAAATGGAGGATTCCGTTTCCTTTGAATTTTTCGTAATTGCGTAATTTTTTACTGTAGTCGGGAAACGGCTTGTAAAGAGCGAAGTTTCCTCAGGGAATACGAAAAATTCATCCACTCCTGCTCGCATCATATTGCGCAACAACACAAAATCTGTTCGATCGGCGATAAAAATGATCAGTACCGATCGATTAATCTGCTTCATGGATTGAACAAGATCAATGGCCAAATCCGTCTCAGGCTGGGTGATGATGACAATATCCCTTGTTTCGCGGTTCATTTCACGAATGGCATCGGATGTCGTGGCACTCAGCACATTTCCTTCCGTGTTTTCGGCAATCGTTTGAAGCTGTTGGCGAAGTAAGTTATCGTCACTAACAATTAATAAATTCAATTTATTTTCCATACTTGACTCCCCCTCCCCTTACGAATTTCCTTCTGAAGATTTAGCATTCGTATTCGGGGCTTGCGGTTCTTCAGTATTTGTTTTTGCTGCAGGATCCTTTTGTGTGTTTGCTTCGTCTGCTGATTTAGGTTCAGTCGTTTTTTGTTCGGACGCTTCTGCTGGCACTTCTTGTTTTGATGCCGGGACCACTTCGCCCGCCCCTTCGGAATCCTCGACGTCTTGTCCTACATTGGCTTTGAGCACACGTATGTATTCCGCATAATTTTGCATATGTATCAGCTTCGTTGCATCCTCGGAGGATACTTCAACCCCAATCCCTGCAAATTTCTCGCCTGTCCCTTGCGCAAAAGCAACAGCTACATCTTTCATGAAAAGCTCTGTACTCTTTTTTCCTTCTTTTTCGATCGATACGACGATATCCACCCGATCAAGTGCCGCAATTTCCTGGTCGAACTGGATTTTATCCGTTCGATATAGTGCAACGAGACGATTATTTTCATTTTGAAGGTTGGAATAACTTTTCAGCATATTTTGTGTAATAATATCCCCTTCATCTAAAGGAACCACCGATACTTGACCAAGAATGTCATTTTCATCTGTAATATGTGATTCTGTCAGGAATTTTTGAGGAATTTCCATTTTGGTTAGTTGATTGGACTGCAGCAATGTACGGGCAGGGATATCCCCATTGGATACATAAACCTCTACCATCCCCCCAAGTTCTGCATTAAGTTGTTTCACTTTTTCTAAAACTAAGTAGCCTGCGACGGCCGCTAAGATAAACGCAAGTAAAAGAAAAATGGCCGCACGTCGTTTTGCCTCTAACACAAATTCCCCTACCTTCTAATTCACGATTTTTATCATATTGATTTGTTTGGTTCATTAGGTCGATAAGCAAAGGATTTTAGTTTCCTATCTCCCAATGCAATACCTTTTTACAGTTTTTAGTATAGATAAGTAAAAAAAGTTGTCAAAGGTGGGCGAATTTTCATAGCTAGTTTCATAGATAAATAGGCATGAGCAGATAGTTTTGATTGTTGATTTTAATAATCTGATTTTTTCGAGGAAAATGTTTTATTTTGTCGAATGCGTTTGAAAACGGGGTCAGAGGACATAGATGATCACTTTCTTATGTGAAGAAAGTAGGGTTTTCCATATTTTTTTATTTTTCTAGGTAGTTCGAATTGAAGATACTTAGCTTCAAAATACTTGGAATTGAGAGGGAACGTTAATGAATTGAAAAGTGGAAGATATAAACATATAAAATATAGGACGTATGAGAAAAGATTTGGTTCTTAATTTTCCATATTTTATTGTGTCCAAAGTAAATTTAAAACGCACAAATGGACTTTACAGCATTTGTACGCTTAATTGATCGAGAATGTTTACTTGATTGAAATGTTTACCGGATATTCGGCGATAGTATCCCAAGTATCTCCGTTCATAACGATTAACGTCGTCTCAATATTTTCATTGAATGTCGGGAACTCATAGCCTTCATATTCCGAAATATCCAGGCTGGTGTTGGCTGTTTTTCCTGCGGCGATCGTTTCAGAATAAGCAATCAATGTATCGTCTACCATGACGTTGTCCGTCGAAAGTTCCCGCGATTGAACCTCGATGGAGTTCCCCATTTTGTTGACAATTTGGAACTTGATGGAGGCTGTTTTCCCAAAGATATCGTCCTCTTGCGTTGTCGTTCCTTGATACGTAATCGTTACATTCGCATCATCGACAATGACTTCCGATACTTCCTCTTCTGCCGGTGCAGGTTCTTGTTCCCCGCCTTCCGTTTCACCTTCAGTTCCTGCAGCAGTATCCTCCGCTGGTTGCTCTTCATTCTTATCTACTGTCGAGTCGATGGCTGTTTCATTATCTCCCCCACAAGCAGCCAGCAACATAGCTCCGATCAACGTGATAAATAGCAGCAAGTTTTTCATTTATTGTACACTCTCCTTTGTTAACCAATTAAAGTTTTCTTCCCATCTTGATAGGCAGATATCAATAAGATTACCGCCGTAATAATATGCATCGCCATCCCAAGAAACGGAATCCATGCCAAAGTATTGGTAACAATACCCAAAATACTTCCCACCTTGCTTTTGCCTTCTTTCTTGCAAACAATCAATGTGGCAATATGTAGGATCAGCATTACCAGTAATGGGAAATAAGACAAAGCGATAATAATTGTCCCTCCAATTAGAGGGATGCCCAACAAAGCTTCCAATCCCCCAGAAACCCATTTCAATATGACGGCCATTTCAACCCTCCTTTTTAAATGTCCAGACATTGAACGAGGCCAATTCAGACTACGTTCTAAATAATGGCTTCGTAATTTTTCAATAATATACAACTGGTTTTAGTATGTTCAGATAAATTGAAACGATGTAAAAACAGAGTATATCGATTTCAAAATAGTTGGAGTCTAATGTTAATTTCCATCCAAAACAAAAAAGCCCTTGCTTTAAGCAAGGACTGGATAAGATAGTTTATATTACATTCAAGTATTAATTTGTTTCAATTAAACCGTATTTTCCGTCTCGGCGTTTATAGACGATGTTGGTTGCATCGGATTCCGAATCAGTATAAACGAAGAAATCATGTCCAAGCAGATTCATTTGCAGGATGGCCTCTTCCTGATCCATCGGTTTTAGGTCAAATTGCTTTGTACGCACAACCGTGAACTCCTCGTCCTCCGCTGCAGTCGTTGCCGCCGAACCGTTAAGTGCTTCTTGAGCAAAATAGATGCCTGTACTTTCCCGGAATTTACGATTGACTTTCGTTTTATGTTTGCGAATTTGGCGCTCCAGTTTGTCAACGATGAGATCAATCGCTGCATACATATCATCATGACGTTCTTCGGCGCGAAGTGTGATGTTCTTCAAAGGAATGGTTACTTCGACTTTCGTTTGCTTGCCATTGTAAACTTTTAAATTTACATTTGCATTAGCATCTACGCCTTCGCTGAAATAACGTTCGATTTTCTCGATCTTGTTTTCAACGTACTCGCGTATCGCTGGAGTTACCTCAATGTTTTCACCACGAATGTTAAAGTTAATCATGTAAACTCCTCCTTTTATTACACCTATGTAAATATATATTCGCCATAGGTTCAAAAAATCCTACCACTACTAGAGAATCTTTTTCATCTTTCGACAATTCCATTCACATATTTTTAACAAATAATTTAGAAATGATTCATCTTCACAATCGGTTGGCATACCGGAATTGTTATCTCGAATATTAGATTGGAAGAACACCCACACTACTTTGGATAAAACATAAGCTTTTTTAACAACATGTGTCGAAAAGTTTATTCTATTACCAAGTTTGTTTGGACTGCATGACTTCTTTTTTACGGCGAAGTTTCATTTCACTAATAATGAGTTCATCAATTTCTTTTTGATCTTGAAAAAGGATGCCGTATTGATCGCCTCGTCCAAAAGGTTTTCGCCAAACAACTTCCCCGATCGCCTGGATAGTCGTCACATCCAGTACGAATTGCACTTCAATTTGGAGAGTAGCCTTATTTAGGTATTCCCCTAACTTCACTTCCGAAAACATTTTCACGCCTCGAGGGCTAATATCCAGTATTTTACACGGAAAGCGATTTCCACTATCAACGAATTTTCCATCTTGGATTAATTTAAAACTCGCTTCAATCGGCTCATTAAAAATATAACGAAACCCTTCTTGTCTCTTAAACTGCTGCATAGGTGGTTCCTCCTTAAAAAACACGATTTAACGCCTCCACGCGAAATCGTAATCCCCTCTGGGACGGTTTTATGATTTGCAAAATTTCTAGCCGCTAAAAAATCTCCTTCTACCAAGGTAACGAAAGTGGCATATTATGTCTATATGACTTTTTACTGTAATTTACTTTATCTATACTTAGGATAATATTGACAGTATTTCAATAAAGTTTTTGTAACCGACTGACAAGGGTGCTATTTGAACAAAAGGAAAGCCTTACATCCTATCAATGATAGAGTATGTAAGGCTTAAGATGCTTAAACTTGTTGTGCGTTGCTGAACTGCTGTTGGCGCGTAATTTGGATGACTTGTTTCCATGTATCACGGAATTCGGTTGTCAGGCCGATCACTTCATCAATAATCGCCGTGTCATTTTTTACATTTGCTTCGATTAGACGACGGTTCATATATTCGTATAATGGAAGCATTTGCTTTGATATCTCGATGTCCATATTTAACGTGGACATCAGTTCAGCAATAATTGCCTGTGATCTCAGGATATAAGTATTTTTTTCTTGAATATTTTTTTCGTCTATCGCATTTTTTGCCTTTGTCAAAAACTTAAGGCAACCGTTGTATAGCATTAGTGTTAACTCACCTGGTGAAGCAGTTGTAACACTATTTTGTTTATACGCATTTAACGCAGTATTTGGTGCTGCCAATTTGGGACACTCCTTTTGAGAGAAACATTCTATTTTTGATTGTTATGTATTCTTTAACGAATACAATTAATTGTGAAGATCATATGGCTAAAGTGCTACTTCTTCTTATCGTAATACATCCCATCCATTACTTGAACGGACGAATATGGATTCATATATTGTTGTTCATTTTTTTTTGAGTTTTGTAAATCCTTCATGTCCAACTTCACAAGCTTCATAACGTCATCAAGTCGTTCCCGAATAGCCTTGTCCAATTGTGCGAGTGTTCCATGAATCTTGTTATCCGAATCCATTTGAAAGCCTTCTTGCCTCAACTTCTCGATCAAGGCACCTCGCTCATCCAGCATCATGTTGATTTCATCAATGTATACCGAGCGAAATTCCCCTTTCGGAATTTCGTTAAGATGCTTCAGCAATTTAGCTGAAATTTGTAATACCTGTTGTAGAGTATCCATCATCTAGCTCCAGTTTAATATCCAGTTTGGAAAATACTTGATTGACTGTTCGCCTTGTTGATCGCTGTTTCCATCGCCGTAAATTGTTTCCAGTAACGGGATTCAATATTTTTCAGCTTATCGACCCATGCATCGATCCGTGTTTTCACTTCGTCCAAACGTTTTCCGATTGTATAGGTTTGATTAGTTGCAGATGCTTTACCTGCTTTTTTCTCAATCGCTCCGGTAAAACCTTTCAGTTCATCACGCAATCGTTGGGCGATTCCTCGAGTATCTTCCGTAATGCCTTTGGAAACGTCTTTTGCCGTCCCGGTTTTGGTAAAGATAGAAGCTACTTGATCGGCATTTTTTTCAATAGCTGTGCGTAACTTGTCTTCATTGATAATCAACTTTCCGCCATCCGAAGTCGTAGAAGAAGTCGTAATGCCGATTTCTGCAAGTGAATTAATCGTAGCATCTCCCAATCCACCAACAGCATCCGTAAACGTCCTTCTCATACTGTAGAGACCATTTGTTAAAATGGAATCATTTCGTAAAAGACCCGTTTGCGCCTTTTTCTCCCACTTTTCAATCTCATCTTCCGACATCTCTTCTTTTTGTTCCTCCGTTAACGGTGGATAATTCCGATTGTAAGTTTCTTTCAATTTGCCGTTAATCGTTGTTACTAACCCGTTGTATGTTTCAACGAATTTTTTGATTTTGTCGACCATGTTGTCAGTGTCGGTTGAGGAAGTAAGGGTAACTGGATTTACTTTGGTTGCATTACTAATTTCGCTGTTCAAAAATGCTCCTAGGTCGGGAATCGTAGCTCCACTAGAATCCTTGGCTTCGTTGTTGTCATAATCATATGTTATACCATAATTCGTTGATAAGGCATCTGTAAGCGTGGATTTAGCTGAAGTAAGATTTTTATTAGCTTCTGCCATTTCACTTGTTCTAGTTGCTAATGTTTTATTGGCATTAAAATAAGCCGAAACATCAGTAAACACCTTACCTGTTTCCCCTTCATTCAAGCTAGCTTCATTCAATTTCTCTGCTAATACACCGAGCGTATTACCTGAGGCCGTTAGTGAGATAGTTGCTTCTGTGCTTTCAGTTGCTTCAGTTTCACTAATTAACAGTTTTTTCAATTGCTTTACTTCTGATTCTGTAAATAAGTTAGTAGTACTATCAGCAGAATATAAACCTTCTATTTCTGATTTAAGAGTTGCCGGGTCATCATAATTTAAGGATGCAAGTTTCGTTAATTTTTCTTTCCCATTTTCCCCTATATTCATCAGGAATGCATTTAATTGATCATCAGCTTCAACTGAGTCTATTGCTGTTCTTACATTTGGGTAGTCTGTCGTTAAACTAGATCTTTTACTTGCCACGTCATTATTTGCAGTGGCTAAATTCGAACTTGCCGTACTATATTGTGACTTTGCTATCACATAGTTATTATACATATCTTTCGTATACTCCGCCTTTGTAGACTGAGTATTAAAAGTAGAGTTAAGTGTAACTGAGTAACCATTAATACTAAAAGTATTAGAACTTCTTTCCGTAGCTATGCCATTTATAGAGAATACTGCATTTTGACCACCTGAAGCTAAATCAAGTGGAGCACCACTATTAAAGCCTCCAGTTTGGTCGCCAAAGCCGAGTTTATTAAATAAAGTAGCGCCGTTTCCGGAGGACACTGTTACTTCGGCACCGTTTTCAATATCACCCATATTTTTTGCAGTAATTGAAAGTTTACCGTTTTCAAAGAGTGCTGTCACACCAACGTCACTACTATTTATTTTCTTAACTAATGAATCTATTGTTTCATCGGCTCCAATTGACAGTTCTCTTTGACTTAGAGTCCCGCTGCTGTTAATCGCACCTAATGTAAATTTAGAACCGCTAGGTAACCCTGTTAACGCCGTGATTTTGGTTGAGCCAGTTGCAATAATTGTAGAGCCTACACCTTGAGCGGATTTCGCAAGTTGACTTACTCCATCAATCGATAAAGTACCTGTTGCAGCAGAAGTTGCAGTAGCTGTAACTAAATTACTATTCGTAGAATTTACTGTTTTTTTATAGAAATTACTAGATAAACGATAATTATCGAATAAGTAATCATCAAAAGTCTTTAGCGCCGTGTTAATCTCTCTATACGCGTCGCGTTCCCACTCATATTTTGTTTGTTGTTGATAAAGTTTAGTTAATGGAGCTTTTTCGGCAGACATCAATTTCTCTACAATCGAATCAATGTCCATACCGGATGCTAATCCACCTACACGTGTTACCATTTATTCAACCTCCCAATTAAATCTTTTCATCTACAATCATTCCTACCATTTTTTGCATTTCATAAAATGCATCCAAGAGTTTCTTTGGTGGAATTTCCTTGATCACTTCTTCAGTATCTTTATTGACTACTTGTACAAAGTATCGATCTAACCCCTCGTGATAAACAAACTTCGATGAATTATGGTTGATTTCCATAAATTCGTTAAGGGAATCTACAGCTTGTTTTAGCTTTTCTTCTGTTATATCAAGCTTTTCTGTACTTTGTTCATTCACCTGTGATGTTATATCTTGGCTGTCTTGCTTTTCTATCATGCCTTTAGATGAACCTTGAACCGCATTCGTTAAAGTTGAAGACTCAACTACATTTTGTGACGAAATACGCATGCTCCCATCCTCCTTGAATTTATCCGAGCGTAAAAATGGTTCTTATATATATTTTATATCGGCTTATAACTTAAATGTTTCATAAAAATAAATAGAAAATGTAGGCAAAATAAAACTAAGCACCTTGATGCTTAGTTTTAATGAACATTTTATAGCATGGAAATGTATTTAACTTGCGAACTCTTTGAAAGAATTAATAATAAACTCTATTTCATTCTTTCTTAAGCTTGGATGAATAGGTAAAGTTAATACATTGCTATACCAATGTTCGGCGATAGGACAAATTCCTTTTTCGTATCCCAATTTTTGATAGTACGGATGCCAATATACCGGAATGTAATGAACGTGTACGCCAATATTTCGATCTCGCATCTTTTGAAATACTTCTTTTCGGGATTTAGTACACTTAAGTTGTATCATATAAAGATGCCAACCTGACTTTGTTCCTTCCAATTGCGAAGGGATCACGAGATTAGGATTACCTTTAAAAGCATTATTATATATCTCTGCTACTTCATTGCGTCCTTTTATGAAGCTTTCTATTTTTTTAAGTTGCGATAAACCAAGTGCAGCTTGAATATCTGTCATTCGATAATTGTAACCCAGTTCTGTCATTTCATAATACCAATCGCCTTGTTCTATTGAATAAGGTGTTTTTTCGATACCATGACTGCGGAATAATTGTAGTTTCCGATAAAAGTCTTCATTGTCTGTTACAATTACACCACCTTCTGCAGTTGTAATTGGCTTTACAGGATGAAAGCTAAACATTGTCATATCGGCCAATGTCCCCACTTTTCGTCCTTTATACTCTGCTCCTAAAGAATGCGCACCATCTTCAATTACAATAAGATTATGCTTTTTGGCTATCTCCATTATTTTATCCATATCTGCAGGCTGGCCTGTAAAATCTACTGGTATAATGGCTTTTGTTTTCGAAGTAATCTTCTTCTCAATTTCTATTGGATCGATATTATAAGTTTGCGGGTCGATATCGGCAAATACAACTGTTCCACCAACATAGCGTACACAATTGGCACTTGCAGCGAATGTAATTGGAGTCGTGACTACTTCATCCCCGGTTTCAATACCTGCAGCATGACAGGCCGCATGAAGTGCTGCAGTACCGTTGCAAAAAGCAACTGCAAACTTTGAGCCAACATATTGGGCGATAGCCTGTTCAAACTCGGCAATTTTCGGCCCTTGAGTTAAAAATGGTGAACGTAATGTATCGACTACTGCTTGAATATCTTCTTCATCTATTAATTGACGGCCGTATGACAAAAATTCAGGTAGTTTCTCCATAACTATTCCTCTCTTTTAAAAGCAGATATAATTGGCGGATATATTCTAGGTAATTTACCATCCAAGAATTGGTCAACTATATCATTATTATAAGTATTATAGACAAACCGTAAATGTTGTGGGAACCAATCTGAACCTACCCAAAGTTTCCCATTTCCTTTTTGTGGTATATATTGAACCTCGTTTAGTGGGAGAGTAGTTAGAATTTCTTTAAGATCTTCAGCAGCTCGTATAACCGCTTTACATGCAACGTCATGCAACCCATCACCATATTCTAATTCTGGAACAGATTGATGAACAATATTACCTGCATCTAAACGCGAGGAAAGTCGATGTATCGTCATACCAGCCCAATTTGGTCGTAGCATGAAGAAAGGCCAAAATAATGTAGTATTTCCTTTATACCAAGGTGATAATCCACCATGAATATTCCATGAGTGTTGAGGAAGTACTTCCAAAAGTTCATCACTTAACTTATGAACACCATAGCTGATTGCAAGATCAAAACTTTGATTTTTTACCCATTCGATGGTTTCTTTAGCATTTAACTCTTGAAGTGAAACTTCTAAAGTAGGTATGCTGTCTTTTACTTTTTCATTTCCTTTAAAATGTAAATGTTCTGCCTTATCCCGATCAGCGAAGTGTCGTATAAAATTATTTCTATCTACATCCTCAAGGTTGGATGGTGGTTGTGGAATAAAAGCTCCACGTTTTTCTATAACATGGGCAGAAACAATATTTAGTTCTGCAAGTTTATTTACTAAATAAAAATGTCTAGGATGTGAACCCGTCAACAAAAGCACTTTCATTTAAGTAACTCCCTTTCTTCATAGAAAGGACCATCAAGTAATTGATGTTCTTTCAAGGCTTCGATTGATACTTCATAATCTTCAATTTTATAATTTAATGTTTTTGAGAGGTCAGTTAAATTATGTTTGCCGTCCGAATAATTTAATAATGTCAAAATCTGATTCAACTGTTGGCGATTATCTAATTTATTATTTGTTGAGCGCCCTCTCTCAGCGGGTGCATTGATATCTGGATATAAATCATATTTACCCAGTTTTGGTTCCCCAAATGGTTTAAGGTTGATATAAAAGCCATTTAACTCTTGCAGTTTTAGTAACCTTTCAATTTCATTCACACTATCTAACAATGCCTCTATAGACATAACCTCTTTAGTATCTAAGGAATTATGATATCCAGCATATTTTCCATAAACCATCTTAGAAAATTGACCTACTGGTAAATTAAAGCCAGGTGAACAATATTGACGTTCATCCGATCCATATAAAGGAGTAAATGGACGAACTGGCATATTATAGTCCTCGCGTTGATTTAAAAATTGAATTAGTTGATTTAATGGAGAGTTCTCATTTCTCGACATTTTATAGCTTAACTGATGTTCTTTACCACCTAGACAAGTTAAGACTGCACCAGAATATAAGTGCTCTTTTAAGTGTTTACCATATTTATATAGATACGTAATAGAACCTATTGTCTCAGGTACAAATACAAATCGATATGTTAACTCACGATTTGTCCAATTTTTTAAACGGTTATAAAGGAAAGCAGCCACAATAGGTCCACTTAGTTCATTATTTGCCATCGAGGGATGACAAATATATGTACTAATAAGAACCTCCTTTTTGGATTTACCAGGTAGGACAACATGAGCATAATTGAGTTCGCCATCTATTTTTTCACTGTCAATATATACATGATAATTACCTTCTGGCAAAGAATCTAAATGATTTTGACTCATACAGAAGCCCCAACGTTCCTTATAATAGGAAATGACGTAAGGAACAGCTTCTGGCTTTCTTGGAATTGTATGGATATGCTGCTTTAATTCATCTAACGATAGCCACAAATCCACTGGTTCGCTGTAATTGACGACATGCAAATTTAAATCGCTAATATTTATAATTTCATGTCCATATTCATCCTTAATCCATGCTTCACGTATTACCCATTCTTTTGGGATTTCCCAATCAAACACCTCTGTACCTGTTGCTACACCTTCCATATTGATTGGAATATATTCTTGTAAGATACGAATTGTTTCCCGAACACCTTCACCTGTAATGCTCCTCATGATAGGAAAGAGACGATCAAAGAGTGAATCCATTTCTTTTAACTCATTGCTCACAATAATAGCTCCCAACTTAACGGTGTTCCTTTGGTTACATCCTTTTTAATCGCTTTTCCTAATACCAAATCATAGTATTTAGTCGAAAGCCCTAGCCCAGGTCGAACATCCCTTACATTGTCTTTGGTAATTATGTCTCCAGCTTTCATATCATGAGCAATATATAAGGAACGGCGATGTTCCAAAGAAGGGACCTCCACTTCAGTGGGACCATAATTTACCTGACCAATACTTTGCCATGCTCGTTCTGTCTCTTCAACTAACATTTTTAACTCATGTGGCTCCAGAGAAAATGCGGAATCAACGCCACCTTCAGCCCGAGAAGTAGTAAAGTGCTTTTCAATTACAGTTGCCCCCAGAGTAACAGCAGCAACGGATACACCCACACCCATAGTGTGATCTGATAGTCCAACCTCGGTTCCAAATAACACACTCATATGAGGGATTGTAGCAATGTTTGAGTTGGTTGGTGTTGCCGGATAGGTACTTGTACATTTTAATAGGACGATTTGTTCATTGCCTTCTGAACGCGCTGCACGAACCGCTTCATCCAACTCGGCGGCTGTTGCCATACCAGTTGAAATGATAATTGGTTTTCCAGTTTTCGCGACTTTTCGAATTAATGGGATCGATACATTTTCAAAAGAAGCAATTTTATAAGCTGGGACATCTAATGTTTCTAAAAAATCAACAGCTGTTTCATCAAAAGGTGAACTAAAAGCAAGTAAACCATGTTCTTTTGCACGATTGAAGATTGCTTCATGCCATTCCCAAGGGGTATAAGCTTCCTTATATAAATTATAAAGGGATTGCCCTTTCCAAAGATTCTCATCATTTGAAATAAAAAACTCACCCGTATGTACATCCAGGGTAATCGTATCCGGTGTGTATGTTTGTATTTTCAAAGCATCGACACCCGCTTCGGAAGCCAAATCAACTAAAAGTAATGCACGCTCGAGAGACTGGTTATGGTTCCCTGACATTTCAGCAATTATGAAAGGTTTTGTGTGTCGACCAATTTCTTTATGTCCAATTTTTATCATATTAACAACTCCAATATTTCTTCTATCCATGGGTTTGGGGAAACAGTTTTTGTTAAGCTTAGTCCAATTTTACTTAATTGATTCAAGTCAACCTCACCATTTTTCAATTTTAAAAGTAAGTCTACATACATTTCCACTGTAACTTTTTCGTGCCAACCTAAATTTACAACAGCACCTAAATCATCTGCGTGAATCGTCGTGAATGCTTGGTTTTCAGCAACAATGGTACTTGACGAAGGAAGTCCTACATAACATCTTTCCCATGTAGTTGAACCTCCTGCTCCGATTGAGAAGTCGGCCCTTTGCATTAATCTGGCCATATAATTAATTTGACAATGATACTCATATCCTTGCTTCAGACAAATGTGTTTAATTTCTTCTTTATGGATATTTCCATTTCCAACCACAATATCAATATGTTCAAAACTACTTTTAGATTTTGAAAGTGCCTTCAAAATTTTTATTGTTTCTTCGGTTGGATCGCTTCCACCCATAAAAACAAGTATCCTTTCGGCTTGGTTATTTCTCTCTTTCAGGTTTAGCCTTGCTTCAATAAATTCATCACGCATTATCAAGTACTTGGGACCAAGTAGTCGGATACAATGTTGAGGGACCAATCCATCGTAACGAGATTCAAAATTAGGCAAAGAATTTTGATCCAAAATTAAATCACAATCGTGTGGTCGGTTTGCCAAGTCATCGATTACAACAATTTTATTAGTAAATAGTCGATGGGCTTTTTCCCACTCTTCATCAATATTATAATGATCGATTAAATACAAATCTGCCTTTTCGGCACTATTAATCGTTTCAAAACCCTCATGTTCAACAAAATTGATTAAATGTCCTGGTAATTCTTTCATCCAAAATTTCACATTTATATTTTGCTTTTGCAAGTTTTTCGCAATTGTTAGACAGCGCATGACATGGCCACTACCAATATTAGTTGAAGCATCTGTACGTATAATCACTTTTTTCAGTTAAATCACCGGCTTTTGTTCAATATGTGCATTAATTTTTGCGATTTCAGGATGTTCTTTCAAAAAATCGATTACATTAATACTCGAAATTAGTGGGTTATCGAAATGCTCTGCCACTCTTCTGAGCAGTTCATAATCTTCATCTGTATCTAAAGTAATCCGAAGTTCTGGAGCAAGACGGTTTTTAGGAACTACATATGTAGCATTGGTAAATTCACTCAAAAATTCGTATGCATAATAGGTAACATGTTCTCGGTGTCGTGTTTCTTGACCAACTTCATGTATATGGAGTAATGCTTTATATGAAATAAGCTCTACTGCAAGTCCCCTTGGAAGTTCCCCCTCTAATAACAAAATGTCCTTCTTTTCTCTTTGCATTAAAGTAACAATCTCGCCAGCCATCTCAAAGTCAACAAATGGACAATCCGATGTTACACGCATAACGTAATCTGGATTGTACAGCTTTGCACATTGCACAAAACGGTCTAATACATCATCTTCTGAACCTCTGAAATACTTGATTTCATGTTCTTCACACCACTCTGCAATAGCATCGTCCTGAGGCAGCGTGGAAGTAGCTACAATGACTTCACTAACCCCATTAATTTGTTTACATCGCTCCACATCGTATGTGAGTACATCAACATTTCCAAGCGGCTTTAAGATTTTGCCTGGTAACCGGGAGGAACCCATCCGTGCTTGAATGATACAGATTATATTCATATCTCTCTTCCTTTGATTAAATAATTACTACTTCTCTAGTAAATGATTTCAAAAAACTCTGACCGTCCCATACGCCATCAAAATTCAATGCTTGTCCAATCGGAACAATGCGGTCTAGACCCCTGGTGGATATAGAATCTACAAGTACTTGTAACGTTGAGTGTTCAAATCCAAAGTATGCCAATGTTTGATCTTTATCTATAATCACCTTTGATAGATCACTTAAATGCTCAACATCATACTCGAAAAATAAGCCTCCACCACAGTGACGTTCGCGTGCTTCTATCGGTACATCCACAACATGTACTCGAGAGAAATACTTTCCGTTTTCAATGTCTCTAACATCAGTTTCTGTTGACAACCATAGACTTGTTGTATATTTCAAAACTTGTGTAGCAGCCATTAATTCATATCGTTTATTTTTGACCTTATTTTCAAATGCCGACCAGAAACGTACTTTCGCCTTTTCATGTTGCTTTCCACACCAAGCAATAAGTCTTGGTGAAGAGCATGCCATTTGATCAAACCAAAAAACATCATTATAAAACTTATCAAGCAATTCATTTAACTCATTTTCACCGAGGTTTAAAACAGCTTCCGCCGAAATGGCAGCTAATGAAAAGCGGTCGGGAAATGCCAGTTCATTTGCCATAGGATTTAACTGGATTTGACGAATTGTTTGAACTGTATCATTACCACCCCAGATAACACGTGTATGGCAAATTTCACTAATCATTTCACCAAACTTTTCATCATAATTATATGTACATATTATCGTCTGTTTTGCGATTTTTTCAAACTCTGGTTTTGCGAGTTCAGTTAAAATTAAATCTAATAGTACATTCGAGTGCCCTTTGCCGGAAACACGGATAATGTTTCTATTCCCAGCTAGCAATGATAACATCCAAGAATATACAAAGATTGTATCTACATTAGAGGGTGCAATATGGAAAACGGTTCCACGAGGTTTTATGAATCTCTCTTTATTTTGTTCTTCCCATTTAACCTTCATTTCCTGGATATTTGCCTTTCTCAACCAGTAGCCTAACGCAACCACTTCAGGCATTTGACGCATTCTAACAAGCGTTTTTGATAATGCTTGCGTGAATAGAAGAACTTCTTTATCAAAAGGGGTAAAAGTGCTATTCATATTTATCTCTTCAATTGCCTGCTCAAAACCCATTTCGATTGGCCAGAAAAGTTTCATGCCCTTGCACCTCCTTGAAACGTGTCACTGCATCCGCGAAGTTCCGCTTTCGGAATACGCCCGGCAACCGTAAAGTACTTCCCTTTCCATCCACACGGGCAATCATCTTCCCCGATTATCGTTCCAAGATCTTCAGTTAGAAGTGAGTGCCCGGGATAGCTTTTCGGTAGTTCACTAAGTACCTGTATTAACCCTTGCCGCCCATGTGAAAGGGGTTCAAAAGTCAAGGTATCACGAATAATCACATCTGCAAACTGAGGTGTATGTAGATGCCCTTTTGAACACTCGACAAAAATGGAGCCAACCTGTTCCACCATTCCATAGTAGTTATGCACTTCACGAATACCAAGTTGATCATGGAGAAGTTGATTGAATACGGACGAATCAACAGCTTCATCCTTTAATTTTTTCCAGCCACCGCCGTGAATTAAAATACTATCTCCAAAATCAAGCTTAATTCCTTGCTTAATAGACTCTTTAAAAACGTATTGCCAAATCATAAAGGTAAATCCAAACAAAAGAATACGTTCACCTTTATACTCTTCCAAATAGGTTTTCAATCCTTCAACATCTAAACTCATATCATCATTTAGTGCGTAAAAGTGCTTGCGACCGAAATTTGAAAAACCCAAAATCCCCGCTCCCCTTGCACTAAAGGATTTTCTATCTTTCAATATCGATTTTGTATCCAAAATAATCATCGGAAGGCGTTTAGCACCTAGCAGGGGCTTCATAACCTCGACGAGTGTTCTAGTCTGGGCAATCGATGTCTCTTTATCTAAATAAATTTTTGAAACCTGTTGCCCCGTTGTACCACTTGAAGTTAAAACTTTTATGACTTCTTCTTTTGGAACAGAGACTAAATCCAATAATTTGAATAATTGAACAGGTAAAAATGGAACTTCCTCTAAAGAATTGGCAGTGATTTGAAAGCCACCTTTTTCAATCATCGAACGATACTCTGTACTTTGTGACACATGAAACTTGGTTAATACATTTAATTTTTCAAGCAATAAAGGAGTTTTTTCGGCTTTTGTTAAGTGATAAGGATTTGTCATAAACATTGCTCCTTTAATGTAACGTAATCAATCTTCCCGTTAGCAAAACGCGGGATCAAATCAATAACTATAACTTTATACGCAGATTTATGCAGTTTATAGTATTGTTCGACAGAAGTCTGTACATTAGTTATATGTTGATCGTTTTCTATAGCAATCACTAATTTATCATCATTACCGGTACATGCTACAGAAGCTTGAACTTCCGACTCCAATTTTTTCTCAACCTCATCTAAATTAATCCGTAAACCAAATAATTTAATGATTCTTTTCATTCGGCCAGTAATAATAAAATAATTATCCTGATCTATTGTTGCTGTATCACCAGTATGAAGTATTCCGTTCAATTCATCGCCTTTTTCCAAGTCCTCCAAACATCTTGCATACCCCATCATGACGTTTGACCCCTTATAAATTAACTCACCAGTCTCGGGGTCTACAGACAACTCTCCACCAGGTATTGCGATTCCTATAGTACCAGCCTTTTCCAATACTCTATCTGATGGGATATACGATATCCGCGGGGATGCTTCCGTTTGACCATACATAACGAAAAATTTCTTATCTTGTTCTTTAGCATATTGTGCAAAAACTTTCACTAGCTTTTCGTTTAATCGACCACCAGCTTGTGTTAATGTTTTTAAATGCGGCAAATCCATTTTCAAAAAACCTAGTCGGTGCAACATTTGATAAGTAAATGGGACACCAGCCAATGAAGTTGCTTGCTGTTCCTGTACAAATTGCCAAAATGTTTTAGACATGACACTTTCTTCAGTTAAAAGGATACTAGCTTTTGCCTGCAAGTGACTATTTATAATTGAAAGACCGTATGAATAAGACATTGGTAAATTCATAATGGCTCTTTCATTTCCATCAATGTTTAAATATTCTACGATTGCTTCAGCATTCGATTGTATATTTTCATAAGATAATCGTACAAATTTCTGGCTTCCTGTTGTTCCGGAAGTACTAAGCAATATTGCTAAATCTTTATGAATGGCAATATTCGAAGCACTAACTCTTTCTTGAATTAAACCTTCTTGTCGATAACCATCAAATAAATCTGTTCCAATAATCCAATAAGGCTTATATTCATTCACAATCGAGTTAAGGAGCTCTGCATTTGTATCTGCACTCATTAGCATTACCGCATGATGATTATTTAAAGCTGAAAGATAGGCACTTAACGTTTCAATAGTATTCTTACAAAGTAATAACACTAACTTTTTATCATCATTCAAGAAATTGAATTGTAGTCCCATTTCATTTAACTCTCTATATGTATATTGTTTTCCCTCAGTAATAACTGCAGTTTTATCTGATACTGCAATATTATGAAAACTCATCTAATTACACCTCTCAATGGAAAAAGGTATGGTATAAATACCACACCCTTTCATTAAAATTGAACATCATATTTTGCTAAAATTTCTTTCGCTTTAGCAAATGAACTCATCTCTAAAACATCTTCTGTATCCAACATTGTATCAAATTGATCGTCAATCTCGGAAATCAATGCCATATGTGCGATTGAATCCCACTCAGGAATTGAATTATATGTCAAATTTTCTGTTATCTTTGCTTCTTCAATTCCTAGGCTTTCCGCAAAAATTGTACGTAATTTTTGTTCATTCATAAATTATCCCTACCTAACTAGTCTGTTACTATTATTATCGGACGGAAATACAAATTATTCAATGTTTATAAAAGAAACTCTTCTCTATGCTTATGAAATTTCTTGCATTCATTTTCCCATGTCGAAGAGAGCAATTCAAAATATTCTACATTATAGAACTTCCCATTTTTTAAAATATGTTCTTTAAACGTTGCAGCATGTGTAAAACCATAGTGCAAATGCATTTTCATCATACCATCATTGCCTTCCATTACTTCTGCATATAGTTTATTTAATTGAAGGTCTTTAAACACATAATTGTACAAATAGGGTTGAATACGGCCTGCAATGATAGAATAGCTCATATCCCCAATATAATAACCAAATGTAGCTTTACGATGAAGTCGGTCAATTTGATTTAAAGAGATTAACCCAATCGATTTTCCTTTATACTGAATGATCCAATAATATTGGGTATCATCTTTTGATATTTTCTCAAACCATTTTTTCTGACGGTCCGGATTCTTTTCGATATCTGTATACATAAATTGTGTAACATGTTCGCTGGTGCGCCATTCCAATACTTGTTCTAAATGGGATTCATCAAGTTTTTTAAACGTAATCATTTCCTTTTCCCCCTTCAAGTAAGAAAGGCATGGTTTTAGATAACCATGCCTCCATCTACACCTATAACTTGTCCGGTAACATATGACGATAAATCGGAAGCCAAAAACAAAATTGTATTTGCTACTTCTTCTGCTTTACCAATTCGGCCCATTTTAATCTCTGATAAACGTTGAGCAAACTTTTCCTCTGAAAGCTGCTTTGTCATATCTGTTTCAATAAATCCTGGAGCAACCGCATTCACACGAATATTGTAAGGAGCCAGCTCCTTAGCAGCTGAGTACGTTGCACCAATTACTGCTGCTTTACTTGCACCATACACGGTTTGCCCAGCATTGCCTGTTCGTCCGATGATTGAACTGACATTAACTATTGAGCCGAATTTTTGCTTCATCATTAAACGGGAAGCATATTGCATATGATAAATAACTGCTTCTATGTTAATGGCTATCGTATTTGACACTTGTTTTTGATTAATCATTCCGAGCAGAGCATCATCTAATACACCAGCGTTATTTACTAGAACATCGAGGTGTCCTATGTTTTTTTTGATCCATACAAAAGCATTCTTAATTGAATTATTATCTGTAACATCATAAATTAAAGTATGTACATCTACATCGTAAGAAGATACCAATTCTTGCTTTACTTCATTTAATCGTTCTTCTTCTCGTCCATTAATTATTACAGTCCACCCTTGTTTGGCCGCTTGAATAGCAGTTGCATATCCAATACCACGGGTTGCACCGGTGATAAAAATCGACTTATTACTCACTATTCTCACTTACTTTCATAAATTGATTCTATCGTACAGCTATATAAAGGTTCTCTGAAGGAAATGGTGTTATTGGCGAAACTTGTATTTTTTTTAACTACATGCCAATCTCCATATGTGTAATCTAAATAGCCTTTATAATCCTTCGGTACTCTTATTTGAGTTCCTTCAAAAGGTAATTCATCATAGCCTTCAAAAAACTTTGCTGGAGTATCATTTAACTCTTGCTTGACCATATCTTCTATTTTATACATACAATCAAAGTTTACCATAAATAACTTTCGACCATTCTCTATACAATCAATTGTTATTGATGCTGGTTTGCCATTTGAATATATTCGTAAAAATACTTGAAGATCAAATAATTTTTCGAGATTTTGAATCGAATCCAATAGCACTTCCTGTACTTTCTGTATATCAGAACCAAAAATGGCGATATCAATGTCATCATCCCATGGAATTAGTCTACCATCTCTGGCAATTCCTAATAATGTGCCAAAAGTATAGAAATGTGGAATTCTGTTAAGCGACTTCGATATCTCGGTGATTAACTGATTGGTCTTTTCTAGGGTTGCCGGGTTTTCAAATGGCAATTCATCAACCTTCATGGAATTTTTGGAAGCAAATTCTATTCTTTGTTCTGGGATTCCCAATTCAGCTAACTGCTTCGAAATCGAATCTACATACATGCTGGTAACAATGATTTTGTCAAAGTTATAATTATGAATAGAATCAGGACTAATTATTTTTATATTACTCAGTAATTTTCCGTGTTTTTGTTCATCGTTATCTATGATGGCTAAAAATTTATAATCATTTATATGGTTTTTAATAAAATTATGTCCACCTAAACTTGCTCCAAATAATAAAATATTATCCATAATAATCAATCCCAACAATTATTTAAATATAGATATAAAATCTTTTCCCTCTTGTAGACCGGATTTTGAACACAGTTCTCTAATAGCTTTTAACCCTTTGCCTGTAACTGTAATGATTATTCCTTTTTCAACAATTGGCTTTTCTATTTTATAATTCAGAAACTCCTTACCTTGTTTAAAAGTATCGGCATCCATCAATCGGTTGATTGCTATATTGTTTCCCTTCAACCATGAAACAATAATTTGACCGGATAGTCCTGCTCCCCATACACTCAAATCATTTTTATTATGATTTAAGAAATTCTTAATAGCCTCTTCGTCAATAATATGGAACGATTCATCATTATCCCAATGTTTCTTCTCTTGACTCATTGCTAAATGAATTGCCTTTGCTGCTCTTTCATTCGCTAGGCTATCTTGATATGTGTAAAGCTCATTTAGCAATTCTAAATAAGGTATATCCATGTCAAGAGCAGTTATCAACGTAGGAAGCAATTCAGATGGATCCTTTACATGTGGTAAAATATCTCTAATTTGAATATCAAGGCTTATATTTGTTACGTCTACATTGTTATATAACGAAATATTGGCCATTTTATCTAAGTTCACTGAACCTGTATCAAGAATATTCTCATCAATAATATCTAGTAGGACGATTGGTTTCTTAAATAACATAGCATCAAAAATAGCACCACTATAATCACTTAATATGATATCGGCAAATTGCAAAAGATCAAATAAATTAGTAAATTCATCATATAAATAAAGAGTGTCTATATTTTTTAAAGCTTCCCATTTTTCATTATTACCCGATAGTACATTACCATGGTGAAGTTTTACAATAACATTGAATTCTTTTGTTAACGAAACAACATTTTCTACGAAAATATCCAATGAAGATAAATCTGCCCATGTTGGACAATAAACTAGGGTCTTGCGATCTGTTAGTTTTTCTATAGACAACTCATTGCCATTGATATCAATTACTGTTTTTAGATAATTTCCTGTCAATCTTGGATGACCTATATCTGCAACTTCCGCAAAAGCAGTTAATCTTTTAGTAGCATATGGACCATAGCTTAAAACTAAATCAAACCCTTTATTCCATTCTGCATAGTTCCATGAATCTTTAGCATAGCCATATAGCCCCCTGATTTTAATTAAATCCTTATCTAGCAATTGAAAACCAGGCATATAATATGGCGCCAGTAAAGCATCAAATTCCACAGTCTTATCAAATAATTGTTCAAATCCACAGTAAGTTATATTATTTTGTTCAAATACTTCAATTAGGCGTTCTACTCGTTCATTAATATGGTAAGGGGTATAAATAATATATTCAACTTGGTAGCCCATTTTTTCTAGTTCTTTAGCTATGCCAGAAAAATGCACATAGTGAAATACTGTTGTACAAGTAAGCCCTATTCTTTTCTTCATATCTTCAAATCATCCTTAATCATAGTTGTGGAGATATTACGTGTTCTTTCAAGATAAACAACTTCACAATACTCCTTCAAAAAATCAAAATGACCTTCCCAGTCATCGCCCATTACAAAGATATCTATTTCTTCTCTTAGGATATCAGTAATTTTTTGATCCCAAGAAGTCTCAGGGATTACTTTATCGACATACTTAATCGCTTCCAAAATATACTTTCGATGCTCGTAAGAATGGTATGATTCTTTATGCTTTAAATGATTGAATTCATCAGTTGAAAGTACCACTGTAAGATGATCCCCTAGTCCTTTGGCTCTTTCTAAGATCCTAATATGTCCCCAATGCAACAAGTCGAATGTACCATATGTAATAATTTTCTTCATTTTTATCACCCTAGTTGCTTTTAATAATTTCAATATATTTTGAAGCACCTTTATGATTACCATTTGATTCAGTAATACACTCTTTAAAGTAATATTCTGACTCCTTTAAATTCCCTAAAAAAAACTGACTTAATCCCATATAATATAATGCAGATAAGAGATAATTTTTTTTAATTGTTAGTTCATCATTATTTTGATGATTATCTCTTGACTCATATAAATCTAAGTACTCTTTTAAATATTCTATACATCCATTAATATCTTTCAGTTCAAAGAAAGACCTACCTGCGAAAAAAAAGTAATCCATTTTATTTATCGGAAATTTATCCTTAAAGTTCAGTATTAATTCGTATTCCTTTTTATTAAATAGAACATCTAAGACATTAGAAAAATTATAGTGATTAAGTGTTGCTCCTCTTCTTAACAAATTAATAAATTGATTTAAGCTAATTATTCCTTGTTCTGTTGATTCAATTGTTTTGAGTTTTTGATACTCAGTATCAATTAAACTAATAATGTTGTCACTATAAACATCTTTTGTACTATTATTTTTGTATGTTCGTTGGATACTAAGAGAAGAACTAATAATTTTTCTTAAATCATGCTTATCTTCTGCAAAAAATATATATTCATCTGGAATTCCTGAGTTTTTAATTATATTGCCTTTATAGTGAATAAAAATAGTTGGAACTCCAAATTCATATGCTTCAAAAGCTGTTGATGAATAAGGGGTTATATTTACAAAAGTGTTACTAAAAAGTGAAAGTAAACTATTATTATTGGCTTCCTCAAAGGAAATATTATGAATGTTTGCTTCATTAACTTTTTTTATAAAGCTGTTTCTCTCTTCCTCTTCCATAATAGGATGAAATCTTATATAAAATTTATATATGTCTGCTGTTTCTTTAATAAATTCTAGAAACCAGTTAGGAATATTTCCATTCCATTCTGGAGTCGCTCTGATAGGTTGCAAAGTCACTAATATATTTTCTTTATTATTAGTTTTGCTATTTGATAATTCGTATTCTCTATTCTTTTTATAGTTTTCTACCCAAAGATTTCCCGTCATTATAGCTTTATGTTTAACTGTCTTATTTGCCCATTGATTAATACTATTTGTAGTAAATTCATTCCATGTTAAATATATATTTGGGAAGATAGTGAATCCATTATTTCGATTCTTTAGATTCCATCCATACCATAGAGTATCTTTTAATATACCATGTTGCACCTCAATACTTGGGATGCCTACATTATGTGCAGCTAATGTTGCAGCTAAACAAACTTTATGATAATAGATTTCAACAAATATTCTTTTGATTTTTTTTTGAACTAAAATCTTCTCAAAAACTTTTGAAAGAGCATAAATTTCTGAAGCCAATTTATATATTTCATTCATAGATGGGAAATTAAGAATGCCTACATTCTCTTCAAAATATTCTTTTACATCTTCGTATTCCTCTAGTTGAATATAAGGTGCTAAATATAAATATTGAGCTATGTATTTTTTTTCATCTAAAAAGTATGAACTACTATTTCTAATAATCTTATCCGTTGGATATACTGAATATTGAATATTCACATAAGATTCTTTGTTACTATTAATTAAGTTCATATATGGTCCTAATATTCGATTCTCTAAACCGTCTTCACCTTCTATAAGTCTAATTGGATCAAATAGAAAAAGATTATCATACTCATCACTATTAGAAATTAGATTGTCAATTGAGTTAAATTCTTTTGGATTGATTTTTGTGAAATTTCCCCCAACTATTTCCTTTTCTATTTGTTTACGAAATAAAGGCCATAGTTCAATACCAAAATACTTCCATTTTTTTACAACAAATAATTTTTCTATATTATTAAAAACTGATAATAGATTATTCATCGGTTCTCCTTACTAACTTTTAATTAATAAATAATCTTAAAACTAATAACATCAAATCTTATTACCACTACTAAAATATGAATATTTGAAGAACCTTAGCAAGTCTTACCTTTATACCAATTTTTTGATTAACTTAGCTGGCACTCCAGCAACAACAGAAAAGTCCGGAACATCCTTAGTAACAACCGCACCTGCTGCAACAACAGAATTTTTACCAACTGTCACTCCAGGCAATATAATAGCATTTGCTCCTATCCAACTTCCCTCTTTGATTTTAATTGCTTTGGGTTCTTGATGCCCTTGGTAATATATAGGTATACTAGAATCTTTAAACTCGTGATTAGAAACATATAGGTGAACTCCTGATCCTAATAAGACATTATCCTCTATAGATATTTCTACATCGAGATTACCTATTAGTACGGAGTTAGGTCTTATTACTACATTATCCCCAATATTTATATTAGAACAACATACAATTATAGCCCCAGGTCGTATTTCGGAATTTTCCCCCAAACTTTTCAATTTTTTTTTACAATATTGATTATAAAGATTTGGTGCATAAGATAATATTTGACTATAAATTATATCTGGTCCTATACGATCAGTTGATTTAGACCAATTCCACCTTTTAATAATTTCCCTAATAAAACTGATTACCAAGCACTTAGTCCTCCATCAATTAAAATATTTTGTCCTGTTACATAACTTGATGCATCAGATGCTAAGTAGATTAAAGCCCCAACCATCTCTTCAGCTTTTGCCATTCTACCCATAGGAATACGATTACCATATCTCTCTTTGAAAGTGGCATTTTGTCCACTTTCAACTCCACCAGGGGTAATAGTATTTACTCGAATCCCATCTTTCGCCCAATAAGTAGCTAAATATTTTGTTAGAGCTACTACTCCTCCTTTAGAAGCAGAATAAATAGCGGGTGTATTAATTTCCCTATTCAGATAATAAGAGCCTTCGTAAATACGGTTATCAGGTCCCATCACGCCATAAATGGACGCGGTTTGAATAATTGATCCGCCTTTTCCTTGTTCTTTCATAATCTTACCAACATGTTTAGCCATTAAAAACATACTATCAAGATTTGTAGACATTATTTCTTTCCATTGTTCTAAGCTGTATTCCTCAAATGGAGCAAAAAATGCTTCTAAATCACTTGATTTTCCAGCAGCATTATTATGTAGAATATGTAACTCATTAAAAGTACTCTTTACTTGGTCAATCATCTCTATTACGGAATGCTCAGAGGTTAAATCGCAATAAAATGCTTTACTTAGCACTCCATATTCATTATGAATATCTAAAGCAGTTTGTCTCGCTTGATCTATATTTATATCAACAATAGCAACATTAGCACCTGCATTTGCTAGACCTTTTGCAAAGTGGCTTCCTAATATTCCTGCACCACCAGTAATTATGGCATTTTTACCAATAAGTGAGAATTTTTCAAAGTAATTCATCCTAGTGTACCTCTCTTCTCTGCGAGTAATTTCACAATCTCAAAATCTAACTCTGAATCAATATCTTGTGATCTTTCCTCGGGCATTTCATACAATAACGTTTTATTTGTGAAGACACTCTCACAATTAAAAAATTCATTTCTTCTCCATGCATATATAGAGGCATTCATATCATATGTTTTTGGAGCATCTTGACGTCTTATTATGGACTTGGTTGTTAATGATTTAGACAATTCAACATAACCATTTTCAAGTTTTTCCACCATATTAAAATATGGACTTCTTCTTGCTGGAGCTGCTGTTATTATATTAGTTGCCTCATGATGCAATTCTAGTAATTCGATACAGTTCTTAATATCACTAATATCTCTTAAAGGCGATGTTGCATCCAAATCTGTGATGATGTCAAATTTCAAACCAGATAGTTTTTCAACTTCACTTACACAATGTTGCATTACTGGTATTTTAGCAGCTGTATCCGTTGCAAGCTCATTAGGCCGCTTTATCACGTAGTCTACTCCATAAAATTTAGCAATTTTTAAAATTTCTTCACTATCGCTACTAACAGCTATAACATCGAATAAATTGCTGTTCTTAGCTTGTATAATACTATGAGCAATTAATGGTATACCAAGTAACTCTCGAATATTTTTATTTTTCACGCCTTTTGAACCACCACGGGCACAGATCGTACAAATTCTATTCATTAGTAACCCACTCTTTTCTCTCCGCTGATAACTCAATAGCATCAATCATTTTTACAACTTCCAATCCTTCTTCGAAAGTACAAGCTTGCCCTTCATTATTTAATATCGACTTATGTTGTTCAATATAGGTATAATTCCTATGGATCTTTGGTAATATTATTATCTCGTTATTTATTTTAATTTCATTTGCTATAAAGTCAGCTCTAATTGTTTTAGTATTTGTTTGTATTATTAAATACCTCTGAGTTATACGATCCAAATAATTCAATTCTAATGATATTGGAATATTTAACTTAGATTTAAAAATAATTTGACAATAATCCTCAGATTCTATTTTCAAGTCACTTCTCTTACCCTTTTGAGCACACAATTCTACCCAATTTCCAAATAAATATATTAAATAATCTAATTCATGACTTAAATCTCTTATTACTCCACCACCTTCACTTACACTAGCAGAGTATGACTTGGAATAATCAGTTTCAGGTCTCCAAGTAGGTAAATATTGTCCTACATAACTATTTACATTAATTACTTGTTCATCTTTTATTAAAAGTTTTAATTCCTGAATCATTGGGTGAAATCTTAGATTATATCCAACATATGTAATTACTTTGTTATTGATTGTCTCAAAATTTGAAACCAGAGGCTTTTCAGACATAACAATACCGTTATAATTCATTTCATTCAGTTTATCTATAATATTTTTATGTAACTTTGTTTCATTGGCAATAATAATATAATCAAACTTTTCACACGATAGAGCAATTTCTAATGATATAAAACTATTTGGTAATTTTATATGCCTAGATACAATAAACACTTTATACCCAAGATCCTGTAACACTTCAACATGTCTTTTACCTATAGAGCCGTATCCTATTACTAATACTTTCATATTTAATAACCTCTAAAAATATTCTCATATTCTACATCAGCCTTCTCAAAATCATCTAGCTGTCCTATATCTAACCAATATTCTCTAATAGGAAAAACTGTTGCAGTTTTCTGCTCTTTGATTAACCGTTCAAATAGGGAAGGCATATCATAAAATTCGTCTTTTGGAATACAACTTAATGTTTCTGGATCTAGAACATAGATTCCAGCATTTACATAACTTTTATTTACAGGTTTTTCTTGAATTTCTAAAAGATCTGAACCGATTGTTTTGATAACACCATAAGGAATTTGATATTGATATTCTCTTACACACATAGTGCCAAAAGATTGGTGTTCTTCGTGAAATTGCATTAATTGCTCAAAGTTTACTTGAGTTAGCAAATCACCATTCATTACAAATATAGGCTTTGTGGGTTTTTCCGGAAGCAATGATAGTGCACCCGCTGTTCCCATTCTTTTGGTTTCTTCTACATATGTAATAGATACACCAAAAGCCTCCCCATTTTGGAAATAATTCTGTATTACTTCTTTTTTATAATTGACTGAAAAGATAAAATTCGTATAACCATATTGCTTAAATCCATCAACTATTGTTTCAAGAATTGGTTTTCCACCTACTCTTAACATGGGTTTAGGAATTTGGTCTGTCAAAGGACGCAATCGAGTGCCAAGACCCCCAACCATTAATATTACTAGATTTTCTTTTTCCTCTTTATAATCTTTAAATAGTATATCTTGTAAAATAAACTGTTCGTCTACAATTGGTAATTGTTTCAGTCCTTTTTTACGCATAAAGTTATAAAAGGAATTACATGAATGATTTAGCTTTGCAACAATTGGATTACTGTTCATAACCTCTTTAATTGCTATTTGTAGTTCTTTTCCTTTTAATAAAGCACGTCTAATATCCCCGTCAGTTACTGTACCTAATAATTTCCCAGCCTCATTTGTAACCACAGCAAATTGCAATGAAGACTTATCAATAATTTCCATCACTTCAATTAGAGTCTTATTCGGAGGAACTACAATGCTTCTCCAAGATTTCATTATTTCACTTCCTTTGCAGGTACACCGTAAGCCTTTTGATAGTCATTTAAACTTCCTAGTACAACTGATCCCGCTCCAACTAAACAATAATCACCAATTTTAATCCCTTGTATGACAGTAGTTCCGGTACCAATATGTGAACCCTTACCAACATAAACACTTCCTGATAACATACATCCTGGAGCAATATGAACATGTTCACATATATAACAATCATGATCTACTAGTGCACTAGTATTAACAATCGTGTTGTCAGCAATGGAGACATTACTCTGTAGGACAGTGCCCGCCATAATTTGAACACCCTCTCCTAGTTTTACAGACGGTGCAATTATAGTAGAAGGATGTACAACATTCGTAAATTTATATCCCTTGTTTTTAAAGAACGAAAAAATATTTGCCCGAATGTTACTAACATTAACAGTCCCTATCCCTAAAACTAGTTCAGTACTATTTGGTTCGAAATTTAATATACACTGATCTAAACCTAAATACTTCAGTCCAAATTGATTTTCTTCTTCACTAAGAGCTGTAAATCCTAAAATCTCACGATTAGTTGCAATTAATATTTCTGTTAAAACAGAGGCATGTCCACCATTGCCAATTATTATTACTGGATTATTCGTCAATCAAATCATCCTCTGCATAATTCTTTTCTGCTTTTTTGCCAAGATATGTCCAATAATTCTCTGGTGAAATACCACTTCCCGGACGTTTAATTGTTAGATTAGCAGTTGTAAATTCATCTCCTTTTTTTATAACCATTCCAGCCACTAAACTTTTTCTTGCTGGAATACGGTTTTGAATTTCAACATTTGTAGGTTTCTTAATGCCCGTACCCAAAGAAATTTCTACTTGACGAATCTGCTGAACCATCCCCTTTAGTTCAATGGGGTCAAGGGAAGCAATATGATCTGGACCTTCTAACGACTTATCTAAAGTAAAGTGCTTTTCAATTAATACAGCTCCAAGTGCAACAGCTGCTGTCGGAACTGAGATACCTTGAGAATGATCAGACAATCCAACGTTCAAGCAAAATTCTTCTTTCAATTGTTGTATTACATTTAGATTTACCGATTCATATGGTGCTGGATATTCCGTTGTACAGTGAAGAATTGTTACATATTTTTGTAATAAATTTTTGGCCTTTTTTGTATGATAAAAAGAATTTACATCTTCAATAGTTATGTCAACATTTTCTGCTAATCCATACGCTATAAATGAGAGCGCTTTATGAATTTCTTCAATTGTTGCCATTCCTGTAGAAAGAATAATATGTTTTTTCTTTTTCGCAATATAATAAATAAATGGTGCATTTGTTAATTCACCTGAAGAAATTTTTACTCTATCCATTTGTAATGTATCAAGTAAAAAATCGACACTTACATAATCAAAAGGTGTCGATAAGAATTCTATTTTTTGTTCTTCACAATATTTTTTTATTTCAACGAACTCTTCAAAAGATAATTCTAGATTTTTCAGCATTTCATATTGAGTAGTAACTTTTCCTAAGTTATCAACCTGATATGCCGCTTGAATCGCCGATTTAGTTACCAAATTTTCAGCTTTAAATGTTTGAAATTTTATTGCATCCGCTCCTGCATTTTTTGCTACTAATACAAGTTCTTTAGCCATTTCAAGTGATCCGTTATGATTCACACCTGCTTCTGCAATTATATATGAACTCATAAATCATAAAACCTCTTTTCTACTTTATAGCTAGTGATATTCTTCAAAATTTCTATTATTTTATTTGAAGTATTTCCATCACCAAAAATTCGATTGAATTCACCCTTGTAATTTATAGCATTAAGAATCGCTTCAGAAATTTTATTTTCTTCAATATCAACATCTAAAACACAACTTGGTCTTTCTCTACCTGCTTGACGGTATCCGATGTTAACAGATGGCGTTTTTAAGTATGGCACTTCAATCAAAGCACTTGATGAATTTCCAACTACTGCTTTAGCATATTTGACAGCACTTAAATAGCGAACTTGTCCTAAAGAATTAAAAAGATAAGCATTATCATTTTGATCAACATATTTCTGTATTAGTTCATTTATATAGCGGCCACCATTATCAGCATTTGCTTTAGTAAAAACTAAATTATAATCGGTATATTTTCTTAGTGCATTTAAAACCTCATTAACACGTGTAGTTTTACTATTTGTTTCAGGATGATATGTGATTAAAAGCAATTGATACTTAGGATTTAAGCCAAGTTGTTTATATAATTCAGTTTGATTTAATAATGGTATTTTCAAAGTATTTTCAATACCAATGGCTCCTACATTCCAAACTCTATTTGGGTCTTCACCCATTTGTATAACACGTTTTTTATGTGTTTCAGTACTAGTAAAATGCCATGTCGCCATTTTAGTTATAGCGTGTCTAATAGAATCATCATATGCACCATACGTATTCTCTCCGCCATGAATATGAGCAATTGGAATCTGCATAATAAGGGCAACTTGAGCAACTGCTAACATTTCAAAACGGTCTCCCAATATTATGATTAAATCTGGCTGTAATCGATTTAACACTTCAGTAAACCCAATTGTTGTCATTCCCATTGATTTAGTAACACCACTTGTAGTATCTGATGAAAGTAAGGATTCTACTTTATCGTTTATTACGAAACCATCTTCTTCAATTTTTAAATATGTAGACCCAAACTCTGGAGCAAGGTGCGTACCTGTAACAATGATTTGTAATTCAAAGTCAGCTTCAACATTTATTTTTTTCATTAAAGGATTAAGCAATCCATATTCAGCTCTTGTAGCTGTTACTACACATATTTTTCTCATTATTTCACCTCAACAGGTGTACTTGGTATGTTAATAATTCTCATATTTAAACTTTCTGTTATTATCAATTCCATTCTTGGACATTCTTTATACATCTCTAACATATGCATTGGTTTCCATATTGGGCGACTAATTATTCCGTTATGGTTAAGAAATGTAAGTATTTCATCTCGATTTAACGCTTCGTCCAAGACTAAAGTTTGTAACCAATAATTACTTTTACTATTACTAGGTTCAGTAAACAGCCGTACATTACTTAAATTATTTACTAAATTAGTATAAACATTAGTAAGTTGTCGTTTTTGATAAATAAAATTACTCATTTTATCTAACTGTGCACAACCTAAAGCCGCATTTATATTTGGCATTCTATAGTTATATCCTATTTCATCATGTATATATTCCCATTTATGTGGTACCTTAGAAGTAGTTGTTAGATGCTTTGCATAACTTGCCAACTCTAAATCATTAGTTAAAATTGCACCACCACCACCAGTTGTTACAATTTTATTTCCATTAAAGCTTATAGCGCTAACCTTCCCGTAACTGCCTGTATGTTTCCCCTTATAATAACTACCTAAAGATTCAGCTGCATCTTCTACGAGTGTTAAATTAAACTTTTCACATATCCTCATAATCTCTTCCAACTCACATGGATGACCGAATGTATGCATTGGGAGAATTGCTTTAATTCTTCGATTTGTTTCTTTATTAAAAATCTCCCCATTACGAAATTCAGTAATAGCTTCTAAATAATTTTCAAGTCGTAGTGGATCAATCCCTAAAGTTTCTTCATTTACATCAATAAAATGAGGGACTGCGTTTAGATAGCTAACTGCGTTAGCTGTTGCAATAAAAGTTAGTGATGGCATTAATACCTCATCGTTAGCTTCAACCCCTACTATCTTTAATGCAATATGTAAAGCTGCGGTTCCATTTACAACTGCGATAGCATAATTGACTCCAACAAACTTGGCTAAGCTTTCTTCAAACTGTGTAACATAACTACCTACAGATGAAACCCAGCCAGTTTTAATACAATCCGTAACGTATTCAATTTCTTTTTCATTAAAAGTTGGTTCATGTAGAGGGACTACTTCTTTCCCATAAAGTGACTTAATTCTGTCTTTGAATTCTATCCATTCTTTATTCATATATTATATACATCTGCCTTGTATTGTGATAAATTATTTGGGTTAGTAAACCACTCGATTGTTTCCTTAAGACCCTTGCGGAAACCTTCTTTACCACCGTACTGTGGACACCAACCTAACAAATCTTTTGCCTTTTTATTCTCTGCCCACAGACGCTCAACTTCGCTCTTTTTTGGTCGTAATCGTTGTTCATCAGTCACAATCTGAAGTTTAACCCCCATTATATCTGCAATCATTTCTGCTGTTTCACCAATAGACACTTCATAATTTGAGCCAATATTAATCACTTCGCCTATTGATTTTTCTGACTCCATTACTGATATAAAGCCATTTACAGTATCTTTTATAAAATTAAAATCTCTTGTTGGACTTATAGCTCCGAGCTTAATAGATTGATTACCACTAGCAAGTTGACTAATTATCGTTGGTATAACTGCACGTGCTGATTGTCGAGGACCGTATGTATTAAATGGTCGTATGACAGAAACAGGTGTTGCAAATGAACGATGGAAAGAAAGCGCCATTTGATCAGCTGCAATTTTTGATGCAGAATACGGTGATTGTCCCTGTAATGGGTGATTTTCATCTATCGGTACATATAAAGCTGTCCCGTAAACTTCGCTAGTGGAAGTATGTACTACTTTCTCTACTTCTAGTTCATTTGCAGCTTGTACTATGTTTAGTGTTCCATTTATATTAGTATCTACATAAGTAGCTGGAGAGTGATAAGAATAGGGAATAGCAATTAAGGAAGCTAAATGTAGTACATGCGTACATCCTTTCATCGCTTTCTTTACACCATAAGGGTCACGAATATCGCCTGAAAAGATCTCTAACGATGACTTAATTTCTTTGTCAGAATGGTCAAGCCAACCGTATGAATTAAACGAATTATAATAAACAAAAGCCCGAACATCATATCCTTGTCTTACAAGTTCTTCTGTTAAATGGGAGCCAATGAAACCATCTGCCCCAGTTATTAATATTTTTTTACTCAAATTTTCCACCTCGATAACTGTCAAAAAACTTCTTAGGGTCCCCCAATAAATCTAATCTTTCTTTAATAGTTTCATTATCCCAATCCCACCATTTAACTTTCAATAAGATTTCTATTTCTTCATCCCTAAATCTTTTTCTTAAAGGTCTCGCAGGAACCCCGACAACTACAGTGTATGGGGCAACATTTTTAGTAACAATAGCTCCAGCACCAATCACTGCTCCATCCCCAATCTTTACATTGGGAAGAATAACAGCATTTGCTCCTATCCACACATCATTTCCAATTATTACTGAACCATTATTCTCGGATGGTGTTTCCATCAACCGATTATTAGAAATTCCTGATATATTTTCGACACCAACCATGTCGTTGGTAGCCATATAGAGAATTGGATGAGTTGTTATTAGATCTAAAGGATGATTTCCGTCTCCAATTCTTGCCGAACCATTAATAGAACAAAAAGAACCTATTGATTTCAAAACATTACTTCTATGACAATGTGATTCATACCCATACGTAAATTTTCCGATTTCTTTACCATTAACGATACTTTTTTTTGTATAGTCTCTTACTGGTTCATTAAATTTCAAAGTATCAATAAAATCTACATTCGGTTTATATCCCATAAGTTGTAACTGTACAGAAATTTCATCATAAGAATCACTCGCTACCAAGATAAAAGGCTTGACTTGGCAATCATCTAAATAGGTAGGTTTATAAACCGGCAACTTATAGAAGGTATCCTTTTTGGGATAATTATCAAGGAAACAAATTACTTTGTGAAAAAAGTTCCCTAAAATATTGACCGTTCTATGTGCTCCATTTCCAGTGCCAAATACAATAAACTGTCTATCGATATTTTCTTCTATATAATTGTATATTTTCTCTATTAACCGGTTGCTATTTTTCATTTTTTTCTCCATTGTAGATAAGTTAAAAATTAATAAACTAGAGATTTGAGTTGATCAATACTTAACCATTCTGTATTATTTTCGCTAGTATACGCAAATCCTTTTGGTAGTTTACTTCCACCTTCAGCAAACTTTGGTGACCAGAATGGGAATTCAGGTTGTATAATATAGTGATTTTCAAATTCTATTGTATGACGTGCATCATCTTCCATAATCATTGCCTCGTGAAGTTTTTCCCCTGGTCGTATCCCAATAATTTCAATTTTGCACTCTGGACCGATTGCTTTTGCTAAATCGACAACTCTCATGCTCGGTATTTTTGGAACAAAAATCTCTCCACCATGCATACGTTCTAAGTTATCTATAACAAATTGCACTCCGTGATCTAAAGTAATCCAAAAACGTGTCATACGCTCATCTGTTACAGGTAGTACACCTGTATGACGTACTTTTTTGAAAAATGGAACAACACTACCGCGACTACCCACAACATTTCCGTAACGTACGACTGCAAAGCGGGTTGGTTTTTCTCCTACGTAAGAGTTTGCAGCAACAAATAATTTATCTGAAGCCAGCTTCGTTGCACCGTATAAGTTCACTGGTGCACATGCTTTATCAGTAGATAGGGCTATTACTTTTTCTACTCCGCAATCGATTGCGGCTTCAATAATATTCTGCGCTCCATGGATATTCGTTTTAACCGCTTCAAATGGGTTATACTCACATGCATCCACATGCTTCATTGCTGCTGCATGGATGACATAATCCACTCCATCAAAAGCTCTTTGCAAACGTTCTTTATCACGCACATCCCCTATAAAGAAACGTAGTCTTTTGTCATCAAATTCCTGCTTCATTTCATATTGCTTTAACTCGTCGCGACTAAAGATAATAATTTTTTTTACGTTAGAATCTAATGCCTTTTTGACAAACTTCTTTCCGAAAGATCCTGTTCCACCTGTAACTAGCACTGTTTTATTTTCTAAGATATTCACTCAAAGTATCTCCAATCTATTTCATTACCATTATTATATCTAATTTATATGTTTATTATCGGCACGTTTCGACAAAAATAAATAAAAACCTATGCAATCATAGGCTTTTATTTAGATAATAATTTATGGAATTGTTGTTCATTTATGTATGGAGTTCTGTTTATTTTTGCTCCATATAACGCGGTATTGTAAACTTTCATTTTCGTTTGTTCCATTCTCTGATTAAACCATCTTAGGTAAGTCATTAAATTTGTTGATGACTTGACAGGAATCTTGCTATTGGAGATTACTGTTTTGTAGTTGTCCTTTGATTTAATGGTTCTACCAGAAGTGGATTGTTGGGCATGTGTAGCATTATCCTTGAAGGCTAGATCTTGACCAAACAATATTAGATTTTCATAGCCCAAATATTCTATCAAGCTGAATGCAATTGTGGCTACAGATCCACCTGTTTCAAGATGCGGGAAGTTTATATTGTCCGCAAAAGTTTCTGCTTCTTTATAACCTTTTTGAAATAGTATATGTCGCTTCCCCTTATGAAGAGTGACTGTATCATGATTGGCCGTACTTAAATAGAATAATGTTCCATTATAATCCACATTTTCTAATTGCCTTTTTATATTGTGCTTCGGATCTGATATGATTACAGCATACGGATTTATATTGTGTTCAAGTACCATCTTCAATGCCGACCCAACTACAAAAATATCTATATCTTCTCTTGCCTCTTTTATCAAATGGATTGTCTCATTAAGAGAAGGACCAGAAGATACTAAGAATGCTGTTTTGTTAGGAGATTTTGGATAAGGATTAGAATCTCCTAATTTCACATTTTCCAATAAATTATATTCCATCATTTCTTTTGATCTTTTATAGGAAACTTGATTGATTTTTATATCCTCTAAAAATGGGTATAGTGGATTCTCTTCCCCAATTGCCTTGATCCAAACATTAGGTATCATTACTTGTGTATTTTCACTAAAATTAACATCTTCCAAACTGGATACAATTCTGACTTTGTCATAATTACAGTGCATAAACTGTTTTTCAATTTCTTCAAAATAATAGACATATATATCTTTACCGTGTGCCAAGTCTACTAATTTCTCGAGGTGATATCCTAAACCAAGTCCAATTAAAAGATAGTTTTCCGCACTGGAATCTATTTCACTTTCAATCCATCTCCAGGCTTCCTCTCTAGGTCGATACTTGCTATATATTGATATCCCATTTAAGGTTAAGGACTTTTCTCCATTGCGAGCCGTTACAATTTCCCAATTCACTAATTTTCAATACCTTCTACTTTGGTTACTTGCTCAAAAAAAGGAGCAATTTCATATTCAAACATATCTGCCACAATCACATAGTCCATTACTTCCAGTCCATTATTGATTTCTTGTAAAAATTCATTGATTGCTTGGACTTCTAAAATTACATTTACATTATTTTCATTTAGCAATTCACTTGCATGAATAAGCCATCCCATACCTTCAGAAAACTGAAGAATCATCCTCATTGACTCATCAATCTCATCTTTTCGTAGGTGCTCTGCAATTTGTAAGCATCCTGGAGAAATTTTCTCAATATAATTATTGTAACTTTCGATTACTTCCATTATAGTGTTGTTCATAATTGCTCCTCACTTTGTTTATGGTTTAATAAAATCTCTTCTGTACAGTTTTTAGTAAATTGAACTGCTTCCATAAGTTTTTTATATAATGTTTTCGTTTGTTCTTTTACACGTTGATAGGATTCTTCCGGTGTTTCATTTACTTTCGGAAGAAACTCATTCATGACCTTAAGTGTAACTGGAGCAGTAACTGATTCAATTGGCAAGATTTTAAATAGATCATTTGTTTTCTGATCAACTAATTCGAGTTTTTTTAGGACATTTTGTTCAAAATTACTATTCGAACGATTTTTCAGTAAAATACTTAGGCCATTCGTTAAATTATAAATCAGCTTATTATACAAATCGATATCCCGTTTTAAAAGTTTATCGACATCAAATTGCAATGTACAGTTATCATTGTGATTTATAATCGTAACTTTCTCTCCTTTTACATACTTGTCACAAAAGTCAACAAATGCTAAATCCTCAAACCCCTCTAATTTAATTCCACCTTCCGTGCAATTATAAAATGGTGTTTTTGGCGGTTTCATCTTTATCAATTGTTCGAAATCTAATTTCATTGAATAGAAAGGAGGACTTGTATATACTAAGTTGTTATTGTAGCCCTCAGTTTGGAAAGCCTCATGTTTCTTTATAAATTCTTCATCAATTTGTCGGGCATTTTTATTATTTGCGGCATGTGTTAAATTATCTGTATAAGCTAAATCTTGCCCAATCATTGCAATTGGGCCGGATGAGATATACTGCGCGATTGAAAATGAAATATGCGCTACGGTTCCTCCCCCCTCTAATAGGGGAAGTTCTACTTTCACTTGTTCTTTAAGATATCTAGAAAAACTAAATAATCCGTTTATATCTACACAGTACCCTTTTTGTAAAAATGCTTCTCTCACACCTGGGTGATTTTGCATTGTGTAAATGATTTTCGAGTTTTCTAATTTTAGATCTTTGAAATGTTTATAGTTTGGTTCCCCACCATCGATTGAAACAACATAATCAGGTTCAATGCCAAAGGCTAATAAAGAGTTGACCGTCGATCCGGCAGCGATTAATAAGATATTGTCCCGTATTTTTTTTAATTGCGGCAGTTGTTTACTTAAAGATGGCCCGCCAGAAGCAATTACTACAGGGCAACTATAGGCATTTTCTAATTCCCCTAAGCTAAAGTCCTTAGATAAATGATACAAATTTTCCACAAAGTTCACTTGCCATTTATTTGCATAACGCAATAATGTATAGTCATTCGTTCGATTTTGGTATTGTATGCCTTTTATTTTCAATAATAATTCCCTATACATTTCAGGGAATAACTTATCATAATTGGACGAACAAATAATATTAAAAGTAGTTCTAGTATCGGCAGCTAAATGCCTAACGATAAACTCCAAATTTTCAATTACATTTTCATTAAAAATATTGAGTTGTTTATGTTCTTCTCTAATAGTTAATTCAGACAATGGATCAATGATAAGTAGTACTTCATTGAAATGCATTTGATCTTTCAATGCATCTATTAAATATCCATAGCCATAACCGAAAACAATATGGGTATGATGAGGAATATACTGCTTTTCTGCAATTTGTTTTGCCTCACGTCTTGGATCATACTTACTATGTACAAAATAATTATTAATTTTTAATGTTAAATCTCCGCTTTTTGCTTCTAGATATTGAATATCAAAATTATTCATAACTACACCTCTATAATATATATCGGTGTTATCAAGAAAATTTCAATCGATAAACAAAAAGAAACTCTAGCCAAATGTTGGCTAGAGTTAAAGGTTATTTACGAATTATCCTAGTAATTGTAGTACACCTTGTGGTTGTTGGTTAGCTTGAGCTAACATAGATTGAGCAGCTTGCATTAAGATGTTGTTCTTAGTGAAGCCCATCATCTCTTTCGCCATATCTGTATCGCGGATACGAGATTCAGCAGCTGTTAAGTTCTCAGAAGTTGTACCTAAGTTATTGATAGTGTGCTCTAAACGGTTTTGCATAGCACCAAGTGATGCACGAGTTTCAGATACACGGTTGATTGCAGCATCAATAACTTTGATTGCATTGTTAGCACCAGATTGAGTGCTGATGTTGATTCCTGTTGTACCGATTTCAGATCCATCTGCTAATGCTGCAGTTGCACCAGTACTTACACTTACACCAAGAGCTGAAGCACCCATATTACCGATACTTAAGTTAATTGATTGTGAAGAGTTTGCACCGATGTGGAATACTTTACCACCTTTAGCAGTAGCATCTGCAATATCAAAGGCTGAACCTTGTTGAACTTTACCACCAAATGAACCATTTAGTAATTTTTGAGTGTTGAACTCAGTGTCAGTAGAAATACGAGTGATTTCATCTGATAAAGATTTGATTTCTAATTGTAAAGCATCACGGTCAGCTGATACGTTTGTATCGTTTGAAGATTGTACCGCTAATTCACGCATACGTTGTAGGATAGCGTGAGTTTCGTTAAGTGCACCTTCAGCTGTTTGGATTAAAGAAATTGAATCTTGAGCATTTTTTGTAGCCATGTCAAGACCACGGATTTGTCCGCGCATTTTTTCAGAGATTGCTAAACCAGCAGCGTCATCTCCAGCACGGTTGATTTTGTAACCTGAAGATAATTTCTCAAGGTTTTTAGAAGCTTGAGCGTTGTTAGCTGCTAAGTTACGGTGAGTGTTTAAAGCAGCAATATTGTGTTGAATTCTCATTTGGAATTCCTCCTTGAATTTTTGTTTTTATGACCCACATCCTTGTGGGAAAGCTCGGCTTAGGATGATTTCCTCTGCCTTACACTAATAATATCGACTCTATCAAAATTAGTTTAATAGCTTTTTTAAAAAAAATAAAAAATTTCTTAATTAACCTAATAACTGCACAACACCTTGTGGCTGTTGGTTTGCTTGCGCCAACATGGACTGTGCCGCTTGCATGAGGATGTTTTGTTTTGTGAAATTCATCATCTCGGATGCCATATCTGTATCACGGATACGAGATTCCGAGGCTTTCAAATTTTCGGATGTCGCACCAAGGCTATTAATAGTATGTTCCAAACGGTTTTGATAAGCACCTAGATTTGCGCGTTGTTTAGAGACCGTATCTATCGCTCGATCGTAGGTACTAATATTTCCACTTCCGCCTTCAGAGACATTTACCGAACCTACTCCTAAAGCTCCTGAAGAGATATAGGGCAAATCTATCTCCATATTTTGTTCTTCATTCGCTCCAATATGGATTTTCAAGGAACCTGCGCTGCTTTGGTCAAATTTGTAATCGAACTTTAAATTTGTAGAAGTACTGATCTCTTCACTGCCAGGGAAATAACTCTCAAAGTCATTCAATAAACTAGTTGTAACACCTGATAAGTTTGATAAAAAGTTGGCACCATTCGTTTTGAAATCTGTTTCAAAAGCTGTTCGATTTATTCCAAGATTATCTGTGAGTGCTTGGTCAAATGAATTCGTTTCTAAATCATCGAGAAAGGCTTGCATTGTACTACCGTTATCTTCCAATTTACTATTTAGATACATTGTCGCTGCATAACTTGAAGCATAGTAAGCTTGAGAAAGGTCATTACCACCTGCCATACTCGCATTGACAACATTATTCACACCAAATTGAGCAATACTCGAATTAAGTCGGTCCATTGAACCTGGTACAAATTCCGCTATCCCTTCTGCAAACCAGCCTGGAGATTTTATTACAGTACCGTTGTTAAACATGGCAGCATGGACCATTTCATGAACCATTGTTTGTTTTTGGTAGGATTCGGAAGATGTCGCGAAATCATTATCATCGATCGTCAATGTCAACGGGCTGGATGTATCGGATGTACCACTCACTTTTGCCATATAGCCTACACCTTGTCCATCGCTCATGAAAACAACCTTTACTTCTTGAACCCCACTAGAGTCAAATACAGATGGAAGTCCATCCATTACTGCCTTCTCTGCTGCTTCCAGCCAGCCGGTCTTCAACTTTTCAAGAAACTCGTCGCGATCAAAACCTTCAGCTACAACTCCGACACCTTGCAATATTTTTCTCGTATTAAATTCAGTATCTGAACCGATCCGATCTATTTCTGCATTGATTGCCTCTATTTCTAGTTGAATCGCGTTGCGTTCTTCCTCAACATTCGTATCATTTGCAGCTTGTACCGCTAATTCCCGACCTCGCTGCAGAAGTGAATGCACCTCATTCATGGCGCCTTCAGCTGTTTGAATAAGTGAAATCCCATCTTGAGCATTTTTGCTTGCCATGTCCAGACCTCGAATTTGCCCCCGCATCTTTTCGGAAATCGCTAAGCCCGCTGCATCATCTCCAGCACGATTAATTTTATAACCGGATGATAATTTCTCGAGCGCTTTCGATGCCTTTGAATTGTTGGAGGATAAATTCCGGTGTGTATTTAAGGCGGAAATATTATGTTAAATTCTCATAGTAAGTCTCCTTCCGTGGGATTGATTTTGCTGATTACATCCATGTAATTTAATGAGGAAACTCTATTCCTCTAAAATAGTATCGTATTTTTCCATTATTTTTTTAGGTCTGATTTCCTGGTATCCTAAATATCTTGCTATAAAACTAGAAAATCCACTCAGCCTAAAGCCAAGCGGATGATTTTATTTCTTTTTCAACTGATTTAACAAATTGGTATTCATGTTTAACGCTTCTTTGTTTTGCTCTTGAATTGCTTCAAAAACTTCCGAACGGTGTACTTTTACAGTTTTCGGGGCGACAATCCCTAATTTTACTTGATCGCCCTCGACTGATAAGATTTTCACTTCGATATGATCGCCAATCATGATGGATTCGTTCTTTTTTCTTGAAAGGACAAGCATTATTTCGCACTTCCTTCCAAGGAGCCGATTGGAAATCTGAGCGGGTAGGCAGCGTTATCTTGGAGAACAACCTGTTTTCCTAGTTTTTTGTTTTTATTAATTAGGACAGGTGCCAGCAAGTTTAACGTTGACTCAGGGAAAGTTTCTTTCAAAGTCACGATTGAGTACGCGATAACATCTTCTTCACTCTCTATTTTCAAATCTTCTTTGTCTTCATCACTAATATCGAAAACATAATCCTTTTTAAATAGAAATGGGTAAGCTACGACAAAACCGACTTGTGCTTCGTCGATTGATTGGAGGACCGCTAGTGGAAGATCCGCATCCAACGAAAGCAAGACAAACTTTTTTAATTCCGGAAACCCTGGAAGTCCATATTCAAAGGTAAGCATTTCATCTTCTTTTATCTCGACTTGTCCTAAAAATTTCGTTTCAATATTCATCTATAGAACTCCTTTATTCAATAAAATCAATCTCGATGGAAGGGCGCTGCACAACTTCATGTGTAACTTTTCCTTGTTGGTAATCATGAATTGGACGGTTTACTTGCACATCTATTTCAGGCTTTCTTGGTGTATAGTTTACGTCCACTTTGGCAGGCGTATAATCAATTTTGACTGAGCCTACTGAAGGGATGAACTTAATGTTCATCGGTACCCGGTGCGGACCATGGTTTTGTTTTGCCATACTTGCAACAATCGAGCCGCGCTGCCCATTGCCGCTATTCAACATCAATTGCCGACCCTCTTGTACGGTTTTTGATATTCCTTTTAAAACCGCCTGACGTCCATCAGCAACATATTTTTGAACGGACTCTTTCGGTGTTAATAAACCTAAATCCCGCCATGCTTGGGATTGATCAATCGAAAGCTTGCCTTCAGCCACATTAATATCCAGCTTTCCTGCTGGTTGCTCGATAGTTTGTTTTGCTTTTGGCTGACTTATTTTTTGAATTGGGTCATGAATCTGCATATTCAGTTGAGTATCTGTTTTTGTGATTTGGAGCTTTGGGAAGTTCATATTTTTCACCTTCTTTTAATAAAAGCGTTTGAACAAGTATGTCCAAACGCCATGTTAAAAATTATAAGAAATCCACTAAAGTTCTTTGGATGATTTTCGCACCAACCGATAGCGAAGCTTGATGGATGGATTCGTGTGTAACCATTTCCGTAATCGCTTCAGCATAATCGACATCTTCATTTTCCGACATTTGCTTCGTTACGTTGATTTCTTGCGAAGAAAGTCGATTGGACATCATTTCCACACGGTTTTGACGAGCCCCGACATCCGCCCGGGCTTCCAGCACTGTATTTTGAATTTCTGATAGAGTATCATTTGTCCCATCAGCAAGTCCACCCAGCAGATTCCCAATTTCTTCTCCATTGGAATTATCCAATGCATCCGAAATATTACCCATTAGTTCATCCACACTTTTAAAAATATTGGCAGCATCAGAAGTATTCACCTGTAGTTGAATACCATCGAACACTTCCATTTTCACTTCCCCTGATGTTGCTGGAATGAAGGTAGGTGGAGTATATAAATTATTATTTAATTCGCCATCCACGAATAACGGTGATTGTGTTTTAGTTCCACTAAATATAAACTTATCGGCTATTTTTGTATTGGCTACATCTTGAATCTGACCTCGTATTTGTTCGATTTCCAGCTTGATCTTCTGGCGATCGTCCGCAGTATTCGTGTCACTTGCAGCTTGAACAACTAGTTCCTTCACTCGTGTCAAGGCATCTCCAACTTGGCCAAGTGCGTCATCGGAAGAATCTAGCCAAGAATTGACTTGGTTCATATTCCGCTCATATTGTTCCACTTTATTCAGATCAGTTCGATAACTCATCCCCTTAATCGCCGTAACAGGGTCATCCGAGGGACGGTTAACTTTTTTGCCTGTATTGATTTGATTTTGTAAGTCCGCCATTTTGGAATAGCTGGAGCTTAAGTTTCGCAGCATGTTATTCGATAACATGGATTGTGTTACGCGCATATACTTACTACCTCCTCATGGATTGGATTGTTTCTAACGGAGAAATCAATCCTATAATCCTACACGGCCGAGGCCATTGATAATTTTATCCAATGTTTCATCTATTACCGTAATCATACGTGCATTCGCATTGTATGCTTGTTGGAAAGTGATCATATTGGTCATTTCTTCATCCAGAGATACCGAGCTAATGGATGCTTTATTGTTTTGGACAGTTAAACGGATTGTTTCGGCATTGTACTGCAAACGCTTCGCCTCTTGTCCGTCTACTCCCAGCTTTCCGACCAGTCCTTCATAAAATGATTGATATGTTGCCCCGTCCAAAGATGGAGCACCTGGGAAGGCAATTGTATTTCCGTCAATTTTTATATTAAAGCCACCGTTTGATAGAGCAACTGATTGTAATTTGGCAAGTTCTGCCGCCCATTTACCGTTACCTTCTTCATCTTCCTTGCTTGATGCTGCAATTAGTGACGAATTATTTTTGATAGCATCAGTTACTTTAATATTTGCAGCAGTGATTGGAGTACCGCCATCAAAGAAAGTCACGCCGGTTTTGGTTGTTTGATCAATGGTATATCCGGCTTCATGCACTTGATTGAAAACAGTAGCAAACACATTTGCTAAATGATCAAGATTAGCCAACATATCTGGATAATAGCCTTCAACAGATCCCCCTGTATTTTGATATCCGTAAGAATTGATCAATGACAACAGTTTACCTTTTGATACTTCGAAGTCTTTTTGTTCAAAGGAGCCTTGTTCTGTTCCACTGACTGGCGGATTGCCTAGAATAGAAACAGAAATCTTTGATAATGAATTGAAAGCGCCAGTAGTAGGATCATCAACATTTCCATCCACTTTTTTGCTCGGTGTTCCTGTATCAAGTGCCGTGATTTCGGCATACTCATTTCCTTTTACCAATTCCACACCATTAAAAGTAATCGTATAGCTGCCCTCTGCAATTTCTAATGCGTTACCTCCCGATTTAACACTAGTTACTGAGACGGGTATGTATTGATTTAACTGATCTACTAAGTTATCACGTGCATCATATAAATCATTTGGCATATAGCCATTTGGCTCTACCGATTGAACTTGTTTGTTGATTTCCGCAATTTGTTTCAAGATGGAATTGATTTGGGTAGTTGACACATCGATTTCGTTTCCGAGATTGCCTTGAATTTGCTTCAATTGTGTATCAAGGTAGTTGAATGTATCTGCTAAATGCTCCGCACGTTGAACGGCAACCTTGCGCGAAGCTGCGTCTTCCGGGTTTGTACTCACATCTTGCAATGAGCTCCAGAATTGATTGAATGCTTCGTTCAGCCCATATTCAGATGGCTCCGACATAACATCTTCCATTTGCGAAATCGCACTTGAACGAGATTCATAATAGCCTAATTTATTTGTTTCTTGTCTATACTGACGATCGATAAATTGGTCGCGGATACGTTGTACAGATTCGGCTTCTACACCCGTACCGATGAACCCTGCCGTCATTGGGGCATTTAAGCCAATGCCAGGGTAGCCCAGGGTTGGCGTCATATTCACACGTTGGCGCGAGTAGCCTACCGTGTTGGCATTTGAAATATTATGACCTGTTGTGTATAGAGCGCTTTGTTGTGTATATAGACCGCGCTTGCTTGTTTCAAGTCCCATAAATGTGGAGCGCATAGAGTCTCCTCCTTCAGTGATATAATGAAATATTACATTTCGTTTGATTAAGCTTGCGAATCGAACATTGATTTTTTTGGAGCTGCCGTTTCGCCACGGGTTGATTTGCCCGAATAATTGATTTCTTCCGGACGAGGGCGCAGCATATCCAGCGACATATTGACAAATTGCAATGATTGAAATACAAGCTTTTGGTTCAAATCATTCTGTTTCCGTAAATCGTCGATTACAGTCGATAGCTGATTTCTAATATCCTCTAATTGATTGCGTTCTTCTTCTGTTTCAGCTGCTTCGATTACTTGAGCTACAGTTGGTGTGCCAGAAAGAGCAATTCCTTTTGCTCGAAGGTAATCCGTTACCATTTGCTGACGCTGTTTCTCAAGTACTTCGATTGCTGCTACATGAGATTGCTCGTTTTTAATGATGGAGTCGAGCCCATCCATGTCGCCCTTTTTGACAAGCTCGGTTTTTTCATTCGCAAGTTGAAGCAGACTACTATGCATTTTTTCAAGCTTCCCCAAAATGGTGATGATTGGTTGGACAGACATTGTTTTGAGCTCCTTTTAAAAAGTTCTTTTATTAGCGTTACTTACGATAGTAATTCAGCATATCCTCGGCCACTTTTTTAGCATCTACTTGGTAAGTGCCTGATTGAATTTCTTCTTTGAGCTTCTGGATTTTTTGTGCGCGTTCGGCATTGTATGTTGATGAAGCCGACATTTCCTTTGCAGCAGATGAAATTTCGATTTTATCGGCTGTAACGGCACTTTTGCTTTCAGTTGCTTTTTGTGCTTTTTGTTGCTTATTGTATGGGTTAACCGAATTCACACCAAAAGATGTAATTTTCATCGTAATCCCTCCTTGCAGTGTTGTGTATATTGTTAATTTCGGTTAAATGTTTATATTTTTAACCTTTTAAATGAAAAAACTCACATTTAATGCTTTCATACTATGAATTGTTTTTAATATCATAACAATTTTATAGTATGAAAGCACCTAAGTGAGTTCTAAGCTAGTTCTATTTCTTTTCAGATAAATAAGTTCCTCTTTCACTGTTGGCAACCGTTTCCCTGAATTCTTTTGCTGCTTCAAATGTACGCAGCTCAGATTTAAGTTCATCCTGGCACGATTCACAAATCTTCCCTTTGTTTGTAATCCGGCCACAATTATCGCAAGGATACCCTAAATTCGGGAACATTGCCGGGTGCAAGCGGTTTTTGCGAACCCATTTATAAAGCAGCTCTTGCTCCACACCAGTCGCTTCAACAATTCGTTCTACTGTAGCGGCACGGTTTTCTCGCTTTCTTAAAAAGCTATACACAATTTGGTACTTCTCATCTTCTTTTTGTACACATTTATGGCAAACATCTCTAACTCCGGTAAAGTTAAAAAATTCCCCACAGCTTGGACAATTTCGTAATTCTGCCATGCTGATTCCCTCCGTTTATTATTCACTTTATCAATTTATTCTTTACTATTGGAATCATCGGCTGATTTTACAATTTCTTAAGTATTCGAAAAAAGTAATATTTACCTTCTGATCAATGTAAAAGCGGTAACCGATTTCGCTTTCGCATCCAACAGGATTTTCTTTGCTTGATTGATTGTTGTACCCGTTGTGTAGATATCATCCACCAAAATAAATTCCTTACCTGCCGGGTTTTGGTTTTCTTTTAGCGCAAATATTTGCCGGGCGTTTATTCTTTGTTCCCGTGTTTTCCCACCTTGAGTTTCGGTCGTAATTTTTATGAGGTAGTGTTCGTAAATGATGTTCGCTTGCTTTAATAATTCATCAACGTGGGCAAAGGTACGCTCTTTCAGTTTTTCGGGGTGCATTGGAATCGGGACGATGGTCGCCTCCTTCTTTGCTAGGTGTTGGTGTATCTGATGTCGGAAAACTTTTGCCAAAAGGACATCATGCATGAATTTGTAGCGGTGTAAGTAGTCTTTCATTTGCTCATTATATTTGTAGAGTGAGATGACGGTTTTATCGATGGGTTCTGCAGGATAAGGCTCAAACTTGTCTTCACAATGCGAGCAAATCGTTCGGGGAAATTGATTGGATAATAGTGTTATCCAAGTCACCGATTCATCGATTGGATTATTGCACAATAGACATTTTGATACTTCATGGCGTTTCATTTTTTCCAAACCCTTCTTTATTGAGCCGGAATATTTCATTGCGTGCTTCATCCATTTCAGCCGTGATGCCATGATGGAAAAATACAATGTCCCCTTTCGGGAATGCTGCATTTCTTCCAACCCGCCCACTGATTTGGATCAGGGCACTGGATGTAAAGATTTTGGATTCCGCCCCGACTACCGCCACCTGGACGTTTTTGATGGTGATGCCTCTTTCCAGAATCGTCGTTGTGAGGAGACCTAGTATTTGTTCATTGCGAAGTTTCATGACCTTCTCTTTCCGGTCTGTATCTTCAGCGTGAACACTAAGGATTCTTTCGTCCAGTTGTTGAAAGAGCGGAATGGCTTGCTCCATTAACTGGATGGTTGGGAAGAAAATGAGGAAAGGTTCTTGATTTGAAAGTTTTTCATTGGTCCATTCTCGCAATTTCCTTGGGATTCTCCCCTTTTGAATCGCTTTATCATACGACCATAAGGACTCATACCGAGGAATTGGCAATGGATGCCCATGATACCTTTTGGGAATGAAAGAATAGCCCCATTTTTCTTTTTTCTGTTTGGCTAGAATTTGTGGCGAAGGTGTAGCGGTAACCAAAGCGACGGGGGCATCTTGCTTTTTCACTTTGTGCACCGCTTTTTGCAATGCCTGGTCGTAGGTGTACGGAAACGCATCGGCCTCATCGACAATGATGACATCGAAGGCATTTTCGAACCGAAAAAGTTGGTGGGTTGTGGAAATGACTAGTTGCGCAAAGCCGGTTTGTTTAGGGGCTTTGCCGTATAAGGCGTGGATATTGGTTTTCGGAAATACTTTTTGAAAACGTGGAAATAGCTCGAGAACGACATCCGTCCTTGGGGTGGCGATACAAACCCGCAACCCCCTGTTTAATGCATAGTGAACGGCCGGAAATAAAATCTCGGTCTTCCCTGCCCCGCACACTGCATGATTAAGATGGTTACGCTTCTGTTTTATACTACTTACAAGCTGGGTGGCTGCCTCTTTTTGAGCTTCCGTAAATGTCCCGTTCCAATCTAGCAGGTGTTTTTTGTGCGTCAGCGGCTTCGCTCCAATCCAACTAATCAAATCGGTGCAGCTCGTCACCCTCCCCATGTTGAGGCAATGTCTGCAGTAGACACACTCTTTTTCGCATTTCGCGCATGTGTATTGGACGAATTCTTGTTGGATTTTATTTTGGCATCGATTGCAAGTGAAATGCGTGCGTTGGAAGATGAGGACCTTCGTTCTGATGGTGATACCTTTTTTTGTCGTAAAGTAGTTTCGGAGAATATAAGTATCAACCTTAGATTGGGGAAAAGGTGTATTATAACGCGTCCAAATTCGGCCGGCAAAAAAATCACGGATTTGTGGCTCGATGATGATACCTTTATAAGATAGTTTGTGAGGTTTTCTTGTTTTTGACAGCTTGAAATTCATTTTTTCGCTCCTTTACTGATGGATGTTATATACCTTTCCTCTAATTAAACATTGAATCCTAAGAATAAAGTCTTTTATCACTAATGAATTTTCCTTATTTTACCTAATAACTCTTTATTTGTAACATCATTTATGTTAACTTTTATATTAAAATACGTTAACAAAGGGGTGTTTGTTATGTTTAAATCAATAAAGAGTAGATTTATTCTTTCATGCGTAACTTCATTGCTTTTTATTAGTTTAATTTTTATTCTCTTTAATTCGCCAGTACAAATAAGTAATACACAGGTGAATATTTATATTTTCGTGACATTGGCATCGGTATTCAACACTGGTATACAAGCACAGAAATATCTCCAGTCCAAAGGGATCACCATAAAATAAACGTGAAGAATCCGGTTTGTATTTAATTATAAACTGGATTTTTCATGTTAAAATCTCCAACTATAATTTCCATTCAATCAACACCCCCTAAATGGTACTTTCCACTAACAAAAAACAGCCCCCACGATTTCCGTAGAGACTGTTCACTGCTGCTCGATTCATGAGCAAGTTAAATTTTCTTCACCCAACCAAGACCTAATGAGCCTTCGCCAAGATGCGTTCCGATGACCGGACCGAAGTAGCTTAGGTTAAATTCCACATTTGGATAAGTTTCAGCCAGTTGGTTCATCCATTCTCGGCCCTCTTCTTCGCAGTTGGCATGGATGACTGTGGCGATGAACTTGTCACCTTTCATGGCATCCTCGGCCAATAAATCTTCGACGCGGCGCAATGCTTTCTTCTTCGTACGAATTTTTTCGAATGGCACGATTACTTTTTCATCAAAGCAAAGGATCGGCTTTACTTGCAACAATCCGCCTACAAGGGCAGCCGCTGCTGAAAGTCGTCCTCCGCGTTGCAAGTGTGCCAAATCATCGACAACGAAATAAGCGTGCATTAACCGTTTCATTTCTTCTAAAGTAGCAAGGATTTGATCGCTCGTTGCACCTTGCTCGGCCATTTCCCCGGCCTTCAAGGCAAAGTAGCCTTGAGGGGCACAAGAAATTTCGCTATCAAACGTATATACTTTGATGCCATCCACCATTTGACCGGCTTGGGCTGCACCTTGATATGTACCGCTGATGCCGCTCGATAGATGGATGGAAATGACTTCATCATACTCATTTGAAAGTTCTTCGAATAACTCAACAAATTTCCCAACGGCTGGTTGTGTTGTTTTAGGGAATGACTTCGACGTGCGCACTTTATCATAAAACTCGGAGGACGTGATTTCTACTTCCTCCTCGTAGCTTCCATCTTCCAAATTCACACTAAGGGGAATCATCCGAATGTTGTAGCGTTCTCTTTCCTCTTCGCTTAAATATGCTGTACTGTCTGTAACGACTGCAATACCCATGAATACTCCACTCTCCTATTGTCCATATTTTACCGTATTTCATGCTGCTTTGTGAATCACCTATCAATCAAAAGCCCGAAATTAACTATTTCAACACTTTCATAAACTAAAAATAAAAAAGTGCTTCGTATACGTTAAACACAATTGTACACGAAACACTTCATCTTTTTGGAAACTTTCGTAAGACAAAATCCTACATTTCCACATTTCTATTTTACAAGAATCACTTATTGACCTGAATTATTGCCAATATAGTAAACGCTCGTTACTTTCCACGCCTCGTCCTCTTTGACAAAGACGGTGACTTGTCGCCCACTGCTTGCCAACTCCGCGTTTGTTTCGATTTCGGTCATTTGGATATCCAGATTCGCAAAGACCTGCGCTTCTTCTTCACTATATTTTACAATCGTTGTATCTTTTGCTGTTCTCTCGATATTATATTGTGCAAACGCTTGTTTTGCAGCATTAACATCCTCTTCATATTCAAAGCCCTTAGGATTGTTTGAAAGGGTTTGCGTATAGCGATCGATGTCTTTTGCATTAAACGCTGCAATATATTCATCAAAGGCTGCCAATATCGCTGCTTGTTCCTCTTCCGGAACATTGATAGCTTGTTCAATTTCATCGCCTAATACTTCAAAACCAATTTCATTTTCTGTTTCTTCCGTACTTGCTGCAAGGTCTTCAGTGTTATTAACTTCTGTGTTACTTTCTTCATTTTTACTATCTTCTGTATTGTTACAAGCAGTCAGCACAAAGAGAGCCAACGCCAGCATTAACCATTTTTTCATAAACTTAATACCTCCTGCGTAACTATTGTAGCATGATTGTCAAACTGTGGCTATTTTAGTAATATCCTCTCGAAAAAGTAATAAAAATTTATCATTTGTCATGTTACTTTGTGTTACCGATTGTTTTGACGTTTTCGGGACTCAATTTGTTTCCAAAATTCTATTTGGAAATTATTTCATCCTCGACAGTCATTACAACCATTGGCAAAATAAAAAAATTCCAATCAACGAAAGATTCGTCAATTGGAATGGGAGACTGTCGACAAGCGGACAGTCAAAGTACTATTTATTATCGAACTTCGACCCAGCCATTTTTAATGGCAGTGACTACCGCTTGCGTACGGTCATTTACGTTCATTTTTTGCAAAATGCTTGAAACATGGTTTTTCACGGTTTTTTCAGAGATGAATAAAGTTTCACCGATTGTACGGTTCGATTGTCCATCTGTTAATAATTGAAGAACTTCGCACTCACGTTTAGTTAGTAAGTGGAATGGACGGCGAATTTCCGTTTGGTGGAAGTTTCCTTTGTTTTCATGCTCGCTTAAACGACGGAATTCCGCCACCAAGTTTTTAGTTACTTTAGGATGTAAATAAGAGCCACCGTTTGCAACGACCTTAATTGCTTCCACGATTTCATCGGCATCCATTTCCTTAAGCATGTAACCGAGAGCACCAGATCGCAGCGCATGAGTAACGTAAGATTCGTCATCATGAATCGAAAGCATAATCACTTTTGCATCCGGAAATTCCGCCACCAGCTCGGAAGTTGCTTCCACACCATTTTTTCCTGGCATATTGATATCCATCAGTACAACATCCGGCATGTTGTTTTGGTATAAGTTAACTACATCAGCACCATCATCGCCTTCAGCAACTACTTCAAATGTATCTTCAAAATCTAGAATTCGTTTTACTCCTTCGCGGAATAATTGGTGGTCATCAATAATAATAATTTTCGTCATAAAACTTTTTCCCCCTACAGTGGCATCTATTTAAATTTCGATTTTTAGTATATTTTCAGGCATGGGAATCTTAAATAAAATACTTGTCCCATTCCCTGGACTACTTTGAATTTCCATTGTTCCTTTTAGCAAATCGATCCTTTCCTTCATACCGATAATGCCGAAGGATTGATCTCTTGCAGCTTTTTTATCGAAGCCAGTTCCGTTGTCCTTGACCAGAATGCTGACTTGCTCGCTAAGCCATTCTATCTTAACCCATATATCTGGAGATTTGCCATGCTTGATGGCATTATTGACACTTTCCTGGACTAAACGGAAAATCGACACCTCGTAATCGGAAGGAAGTCTCTTTTCATCGCTATATGTTTGGAAGTGAATGTGGACACCTGGGTTATATTCCATTATTGTAGACAAATATTTTTTCAGCGTCGGAACGATTCCTAGGTCATCCAGTGCCATCGGACGCAGATCGTAAATAATACGGCGAACTTCCGATAGGGCATTTCGAACTGTCTTTTTCAACTCCGCAATCTCTTTAATGGCAGGTTCCATCCCTTTTTCTCTGTACGTTCTTTCAATCAAGTCCGAGCGCATGAGGACATTGGCCATCATTTGGGCAGGACCATCGTGAATTTCACGGGATAGACGTTTTCTTTCTTTTTCCTGTGCCGCAATAATTTTAATTCCAAAGTCTTGTTTAATTTTAGCATTTTCCAATGCGAGGCTGACATTTTTTAAATCGGTCGTTAAATAATTCAAGACAACATTTACTTGATCGACAATGTGTTCTGCGCGTTCAATTGTATCGTATAATGTCTTTAACCGACGTTCTAGATCATCCCGCTTTTCACGCAATCGTTTTTCTTCAGAACGTGTAAGAGATAGGCGAATTTGAAGATCATTTGCATTTTCGTAAGCTTCACGCACTTGTTCCTCAGTGTATTGGTTGAAATACTTACTCACTTCTACTAGACGTAATTTAGCGAGTTTAGTTCGTTGCTCTAAATCATCACTTTCATCTATGATCAGTTTGATTTTCTGCTTAATGAATTCCAATTCTTCTTTTAACTCTTCAAAGCTGTTTCGGCTTTGCTCACTAATTATGAATATATCATTTTTTGAGCTTGTTATGGTCTCAATCATCCGATTAAAGATCACATCAAGCGAGCCAATATCAACTTTCTCGTTTGAAAACATACCTTTACCCCAATCTAATTGGTGTTAATATATAGTATAACAATAATAAATAGGTCTTGAAATGAAAAACCAGTAACTGTAATTGTTATTTAATATTATAACATTTTAGTTATAAAATTTAAGTAAATATCTTACTATAGAATCTTTCATTTTTTGTAACAAAAAGGAGATAACATAATGCGAAATGACTATAAAACAGTAAAAGGCTTTGGGGAGAGAGAAATAGTGCTGTCAAAATCTCGTTTCATTGCTTATGTAAATCGGGCCGAAACGGAAGAAGAAGCAATCGAATTTATCGAAAGCATAAAAAAGAAGCATTCCAGTGCAACCCACAATTGTTCTTGCTACATGGTCGGCGAGCACGACCAGATCCAAAAAGCCAACGACGATGGGGAACCTAGCGGAACAGCCGGCGTCCCTATGCTAGAGGTGTTAAAAAAACAAGGGCTAAAAGACACGGTGGTTGTTGTGACTCGATATTTCGGAGGCATCAAGCTGGGCGGCGGCGGTTTGATCCGTGCATATGGAAAAGCCACAACGGAAGGAATCGATGCAGCACAAGTAGTAGAGCGAAAGTTGCATCACGTCATGAAGGTCTCCATTGATTATACTTGGCTGGGTAAAGTTGAAAATGAGGTTCGCAACTCAAGCTACACTTTGAATGAGATTCAATATGCGGAAAATGTGGAAGTGCTCGTCGATGTGGCAAAAGATGATGTGGAAAAGTTTACAGACTGGATGACCGAGCTTACTAACGGCCAGTCCGTCATCACATGTGTCGATAAAAAGTTTGTAGAATTTGTGATCTAGATAAAAATTTAATGGTTAGTTTGCGCATTAAAATTCTGTTGAAATCTTATAATTTTGTAACCACCGAAACGCATGATTCGGTGGATTTCATACATATTTTATACTACTAATCTCATAATCTGCTTAAATTTTACTATTTAAAAACGAAAATCTATTTTACTGTAATTCGACATCATAGTATAATAAGTCGTATTGGTTTAGTTGTCGACACCTTTCTGCTTACGCAAGTTTTACCACAGATAATCAGAACGTTCTTCGACATACTAAAAAGAAAAGAAAAAACAACTTGTTACTACTATAAATGAATGCAATTCCTACATTAGAGGAGAGTTTAGATGAAACGATCAGATTTGAAAATGAAAGAGAAAAAGCCGAAAAAGAAATTTTCGATTGTGTTGAAAGTACTATTATTATTAGCGGCTTCTTTATTATTATGTGTCACGACATATGGTGTGTACATAACGAAAAAAGCCGAAAAGGCAGTAGATAATTCCTACGAAGAAGTCGATCGCGACATATCGGATAAGCGAGAAGCAAAGGTTGAGCCGGTACAAGATAATGTTTCCATCCTTTTCATCGGTGTCGATGATAGTGAAGAAAGAGGTCAAGGTGCAGATCATTCTCGTTCCGACGCTTTAGTGCTTGCAACATTGAACAATAAAGCAAAAACGGTTAAGCTCGTAAGTATTCCGCGTGATTCTTACGTATATATTCCTTATATCGACAATGAAGACAAAATTACGCATGCCCATGCATTTGGTGGAACACTTGCCTCCATTGAAACAGTAGAGGAATTATTTGATATCCCTGTAGATTATTATGTGCGGATGAACTTCAATGCATTCATCGATGTTGTCGATGCACTTGGTGGAATTGAAGTCGATGTCAATATTCCATATGCATTCTATGAAATGGATGAACATGATAATAAATCCATCTATTTAGAGCCTGGCTTACAAGAACTAAACGGCAGTGAAGCACTTTCTTTAGCGAGAACGCGTAAACACGATAGCGACATAATGCGTGGCCAGCGCCAGCAAGACATCATTAAAGCAATCGCCCAAAAAGCATCTTCGGTTACATCGATCTCAAAATATGATGATATCCTTGAAGCCATTGGGGACAACATGAAAACCGATATGACATTCGATGAAATGAAATCCTTCTTTAGTTACTTTACGCAAGGAATTCCTCAAATCGATGCATTAACTTTGAATGGATATGATGACACATCGACTGGTACATATTATTACCAATTGGATGAAGAATCACTCGAAGAGACACAACACATCCTACAAAGTCACCTAGAACTAATCCCGGATTCATCAAGCATCTCCGGAGCCAGTACAACAGAAAACGCATCCGACTCAATCGAAGATGACACATCGAGATAATTAAAGTACAAACCCGTGAAGAAAAAATCTCTTCACGGGTTTTTATATGTGAACTTTTGTTCGTGAATTGAATTGTGTGTGTGCCTGGCACCCGCACTTTTCTGAATTGTATCGGAATTGTGTAAGTGCCTGGCACCCGTACTTTTCTGAATTGTATCGGAATTGTGTGTGTGCCAGGCACTCACACAGCAGCACCTACACAATAAAAAAAGCCACTCGCTCAGATCGTTTTGTAACGGTTTGAGCGAGTGACTTCTGTTTTAATTTATTTTTATTTATTGAATATCCTCACCAGGTTGATGAGTGGGCGATAGTTTTTGCCGGCTAGTCCGATGACTTCGACGAATAGTTCGATCGCAACTAAAAGGACGGTTACCAACAAAATTGCTCCCCAGATTTTAGCCATCGAGAAGATAATTGCGGCAATGCCGAACAATGCGGCAATCCCATAAATAATTAATACCGTATTTCGATGGGAGAAGCCCATATCAATTAAACGGTGATGCAAGTGTGATTTATCTGGATCCGACCATTTTTGCCCATTGCGCAATCGGCGGACAATCGCAAAGAATGTATCCGAAATCGGCACTCCCAGCATAATGACAGGGATAATGAATGAAACGATTGTGAATCCTTTAAATCCAAGCAGTGACAGCACTGCAATCATAAACCCTAAAAATAAAGCCCCGGTGTCACCCATAAAAATTTTCGCCGGGTGGAAGTTATAGAATAAAAATCCTAATGTACTGCAAGCTAAAATAGCAGCTGTTGCCAAGACAAAGACATTACCCATGATTAAAGCCATGCAAGCCAACGTAATCAGAGCGATTGTTGAAACACCTGCTGCAAGACCATCTAAACCATCAATTAAATTAATGGCATTCGTGATTCCAACAATCCACAAGATTGTGAACGGAATACTCAAGAACCCGAAATCCAATGAACCACCGAATGGCAGGTTAATCTCCTCGATTTGAATACCGCCAACAAAAACAATAATACATCCAGCAACTAACTGGCCAAGCATTTTAGCCTTAGCCGAAATTTCACGCATGTCATCTATAATACCAGTAATGACAATTACTGTAGCTCCCAACACAATCGCCAGTGGTATCATGAATGGATTTTCTCCTGTTGGAACAACCGGAACCGGTCTTAGTATAGCTAGTCCAATGATAAATGCGATAAATATTGCTAAACCACCAAGACGAGGCATAATCCGCGAATGTACTTTTCGATAATTTGGCGCATCCACTGCACCAATACGGAATGCTAATCGTTTTACTAATGGAGTAATTAAAATGGCTGCAATCAGAGCCACGATTAAAGACACATAAAGCATGTCTCTCCTCCTCAAAAATAATATATAGGTACCATAAATCTAAATCATTATAGCATGTTGTTTTACGAAAATATACCTTTTCTCGTTTACAAAAAAGGAACAATTGAGACAAAATTATTAACGCTCAGTAACATTCCATCCTTTAAGGAAATACTTATTGAACCAAACTTTATCCCGTTATTCTGATTTCGTTCAGTTTTCCCTCCCCCTGAAGTAGTCATACATCCTAAAATTTGATAGAATAACTAAGTGTCTAGATGTATAACTGGACGATTCTTAAAGGAGCGTAAAATAATGTTCTCAATTTTTAATCGAAACAAAGAAAAAACGAGTTCTCGAGAATTAAAAAGATACTATAAAATTGTAGATCAAATTAATCAACTTGAAACAACATACTCTCAGATGACAGATGATGAGTTAAAAAACATGACGTTTTCATTTAAAGAAAGGTTACACAATGGCGAAGAAATCAACAAGATTGTTCCAGATGCGTTTGCGGTGGTCCGTGAAGCAGCAAAACGTGTCCTCAATATGCGCCATTTTGATGTGCAGTTAATAGGTGGACTTGTTCTGACTGAAGGGAATATTTCCGAAATGCCTACAGGTGAAGGGAAAACTTTGGTTGCTTCCCTGCCTTCTTATGTACGTGCATTGGAAGGAAAAGGCGTCCATGTCATCACGGTCAACGACTATTTGGCAAAACGCGATTTTGAGTTGATTGGACAAATTCATCGATTCCTTGGTTTAACGGTCGGTTTAAACATCCCGATGATGGAACCGCAGCAAAAAAAGGACGCGTACAATGCAGACATTACTTATGGTGTCGGCACCGAGTTCGGGTTTGATTACTTGCGTGACAATATGGCGCATACAATTGCCGATAAAGTGCAGCGTCCATATCACTTTGCCATCATCGACGAAGTTGACTCCGTGTTGATTGACGAAGCGAAAACGCCGCTCATCATTGCCGGGAAAATGTCTTCCAATGAAGAGTTGCACCACATCGCAGCAAGATTGGCGAAACGCTTCAAAAAAGATGAAGATTATGATTTTGACGATGAAACAAAAGCCACTTCCCTCACGGACAAGGGGATTGAAAAAGTTGAAGCTGCTTTTGGAGTAGAGAATTTATACGATTTGGAGCACCAAACACTCTACCACTATGTCATTCAAGCAGTTCGCGCTCACGTTATGTTTGAACGTGATGTAGATTACATAGTTAAAGACGACAAGATTGAATTGGTCGATATGTTTACTGGGCGTATTTTGGAGGGCCGTTCACTGTCAGATGGCCTGCACCAAGCAATAGAAGCCAAAGAAGGCGTATCCATCACGGAAGAAAATAAAGCACAAGCACAAATTACCATTCAAAACTACTTCCGTATGTATCCAAAATTAGCTGGTATGACGGGTACCGGTAAAACACAGGAACAAGAATTCAGGGAAGTTTATGGGATGAGCGTTATTCAAATTCCAACAAACCGTCCCCGAATCCGTTTGGACCAGCCGGATATCGTTTACGAACTATCCGAACAAAAGTATGAACGTGTCGCACAAGAAGCGATTTCAAGACACGAAAAAGGACAACCCATCCTGATTGGGACAACTTCGATTCTTCAATCGGAAAAGGTTGCAAGCTATCTGGATAAAATGGGCTTATCCTACCAGTTATTGAATGCGAAAACGGTGGAACAAGAAGTAGAGCTGATTTCCCAAGCCGGTCAAAAAGGCCGCATTACAGTTGCAACAAATATGGCTGGTCGGGGTACCGATATCGTCCTGGGTGAAGGAGTTCCGGAACTAGGCGGACTCTATGTAATCGGGACGGAAAAACATGAAAGCCGTCGTGTCGACAACCAATTGCGCGGACGCTCCGGGCGTCAAGGTGATCCAGGGGAAAGCCAATTCATCATCTCCTTGGAGGATGATATGTTCCGCCGCTATGCAAAAGAAGAAATTGAAAAGTTCCAGAAAAAACTCGTGGCTGATGGTACTGGCCGCGTGACAAACAAAGAAGTTTTGGAGTTGGTTGATCGTACTCAGCGTATCGTTGAAGGTTCGCACTTCTCCATGCGTGAATATAACTTGAAGTTGGATGATGTCATTAATGACCAACGTCGGGTAGTTTATAACCTGCGCGACAATGTGTTAAAACAAGAGGATTTAATTGGCCAGTTAAAAACAATGCTGGATGAAACGATAGATTTTGCAGTTCGTGATAACGCACCGGAAGAACTGGATCCAATCGAATGGGATTTCGATAAAATGGAAGAGACTGTGAACTCCCTATTCTTAACCCCTGTTTCCATCAACCGTGAAGAAACAAAAGTAAAACGGATACTGCAATCGATTCAACCGTCAGTGGATGAGCTACAGCAAACAATCGAAAGCTTTGAGGAAAATGAAGCGGTGATGCAAATCGTCCCTCGTGTGATGCTTGGTTTTATCGACTCAATGTGGGTTCGCCACTTGGAGCAAATGACGCATCTTAAAGAAGGAATCGGGCTTCGTCGCTACCAACAAGAAGACCCAATGCGTATTTACCAAAATGAAGGACTGGAACTATTCGGTAAAAACTACCAAGAGCTCCGCCGTTCGATCGTAGTAGAATTAGTTACATTTATGAAGAAGTTTAGCGATTCAGAGGAGGAATAACAGTGGGTTTATTTTCATTTTTCAAAAAGACGGACAAAGTCGGGACAGATAGTGCGATCGATTCGAAGGAATTAGGGCAATCCGCAGACCAAGCCGGAAACTCAAATAGTGTGGAAACAAAACTTTCGTTCCACCCGGATTGGCATGTTCCGCAAGAGCAAAAGTATATTTTTAATTTCTTGGCAAATGAATTGCAGCCATTAAAAATCAATCAATTATCACTAGCAGCAATCAATATTGAAGTCGATCCGAAAACAAATGCCTGGAACGTCAAGGCTTTTGTACGTTCTTCATTAAACCAGGCGATTCAACTGGGGGAAATCGAACTGCTCCTTCTTGATAAAGAGGATCAACAAATCGCTTCCAAAAGTTTCAACTTTGCCGAACTAGGGCAAATCCCTGCCAGAAGTGCGAGACCATGGGTGTTTACTTTTGAGAAAAGTACGTTGGCAACAGAGGAAGTTCCCGAAGAAGGATGGAAAATCGCCTTCAACCTTATTTCGTTGAGAGGCCACCAACTGGACCTGGACGAAACATGGAAAAAGCAGCTTCCGGAAGACCAACAAGAAGCGTTGAAAAATATTGTGAAAGATTTACCGAAGTTGGGCAAGAACGAAGTGAACTTTACTGGCTTACAAGCAAAAGTTCATGACGATAAAAGTCTTGTGACTTCCATCTTTATTCGTAACGGCAACAATAAAGCCATCAACATCGAACAGCTTCCATTGGAAATCGTGGATGCGAATGGCCTGTTAGTGGCAAAAGGTTCATTCAAATTAGATCCGGTTCTTAGCGTTCAACCGAATTCGACTAAACCTTGGACATTCATCTTCCCAGAAGAGCTTGTGACAGAAGAAGAATTCGATTTATCCCGCTGGAGTGCTAGAGTCACGCAACAGGCCTAAGAACATAAAGACCCAAAAGGTATCACAACTTTTGGGTCTCTTTCTGTTTTATGCTGGAAGAAACGTTATCCACGAAATTTATTCACCCTTCCCCGAATCATAGCGTAGCCGTAACCGCTCCATCCCCAACAAAAAAAACGCAGTAATGCTTAAACCACATTCTCGCGTTCATTTTAATAAACTACATACACACCATTACTTCACCTGATTAAATCGCTTGAAGGCTACGAATTTCGATGCCCAGTAGTCAAAGGAGAGTTTGGAAACTTGGACTCCGTTGCTGCCGGCATGAATAAATTGATCATCTCCTATGTAAATGCCCATATGTGAAATGCCCTCAATATATGTATTTTTGAAGAACACGATGTCACCAGGTATCGGGTTTTCGACAATCGTTGTATCAATCATAAAGTAGTCGTTGCTGCTTTTTCTAACCAAATTTATCCCTGCATTTGAATAGACATATTGCACAAAACCACTGCAATCAAAACCAGCCGGGCTGTTTCCGGCAAATAGATAAGGCGTTCCCGTCAAGGAATTGGCAAGTTCCATCACCTTTGAATATACTGCTTGTCCAGCTGCTGACACATTATTTTTAACAGCCGTTTCCTGGGACAATTTCCCGTCAATTTTTTGGTCGGTTGCCACGATTTCCTTTGGATTGAATACCGCTTCAGGGTCACCTGGGCTTGTGGTACTGTTTATTTTCAGTACTTGTCCGACATATATTAAATCTGTGTTCAATTGATTCCAGTTTTTGATATCTGTCACACCTACATTGAACTTCGCGGCGATTTTCGATAGAGAATCCCCCTTCATCACCTGATATGTCTGCATGTTTGTTGCCGATACATCTTTGCTAGTATTGGCTTGGACGCTTGGCTTCGTTGATACTTGCGGAGTTGAAGCAATCTTCTTGCCTTCCCCTATTTTAAGCTTCTGTCCTACAAAAATTGCATCACTGCTCAACCCATTCCATTTTTTGATATCGGCGACGGTCGTGTTTACAGCTTTGGCAATTTTCGATAAGTTATCCCCTTTCACCACTGTATATGTAGAGGTTGCATTCGTCGCTGCGGTTGTTTTGGATGTGCTTTGCGTTTTCGCGTTCACGGGTTGCTTGCCCGTTGCACCGGCTTTATTTGAATCAATTGATTGTTTTCCTGCATTGACAGTCAAGATTTGTCCAACATAAAGGAAATCATTTTTCAAATTGTTCCATTGCTTCAGCTGGCCTACTGTCGTCTTATTGGCGTTGGCAATTTTCGATAATGTATCACCTTTACCGACAGTGTAGCTTGAAGCTTCTGCAACCGGCGCCACCATGGCAGCTGTCGCAATCGCAGCGCTGCTGATCAAGAGCAATCTATTTTTTTGGATCATTCCCATTCCACCCTTTCTAGAAAACTATCTCTCTACTACCATGATAACTAGTTTAATGACAATTTTCTATTAGGTTTTACAAAAAGTTCTATTATTCTTTCATAGCTATAGCAATCAAATCGGCGAAATGTGCTGGAGTTTCCGACTACTTCCATTTCCTCCAAGCTAGCTATAATGAACAAACATGAACAATTTTTCATTTAATCATTCATGCCTCTTTAGTTCTATCTTTTTCCTATTTGATCATTTTTTAGAAAACAATTAATATTTCAATAAATTATATTGAAAATATAAAAAATGCTATTTTAATCGCAAGTTGGATATGCTATAATACGTTCTTGTGATGTCGAATCACGCGATAAATTTTTTGAAAGTTTTTGCTTTTCAAACAGAAAGGGAATGTTTTATGAAGTTCATGAAAGAAAATCTTGCAGTCGGATTTATGTTATTTGCGTTATTTCTGGGTGCAGGCAATATTATTTTCCCACCGGAATTGGGACAAAATGCCGGAACAGCCTTTATTCCATCGATTATTGGCTTCCTTATTACGGGGGTGGGTTTACCGTTAATAGGGATTATTGCTGTAGCGAAAAATGGTGGTGATTTGCAAGTTGTAGCGAATCGCATTCATCCTGTATTCAGTATTATTTTTACAGCTGTCGTTTATTTATCTATCGGACCACTATTTGCGATTCCTCGTACTGGTGCCGTGACATATGAAATCGGGATTGCTCCTTTCTTGTCGGAGTCAGCAAAATCCAGCGGTTTACTCATAACGTCTTTAATTTTCTTTGCGATCGTTCTCTACTTATCATTGAATCCAACAAAATTAGTGGACCGAATCGGCAAGGTTTTAACACCTGCTCTATTGATTGTCATCGCCCTGCTTGCCATTAAAGCTTTTGTTACTCCTATGGGGGAATTTGGCGAGCCGCATGGTGTATACACAACAAATGCATTCTCTGAGAGCTTTATCCAAGGTTATTTAACAATGGATGTACTTGCTTCTCTAGTGTTTGGGATTGTCATTGTCCAATCACTGCAAGCAAAAGGCATCAAAGACCGTGCGAAACAAGTAAAAACAACCATCTTTGCTGGGATAATCGCTGCATTGGGATTGGCTTTTGTTTATATTTCACTTGAATATATCGGGGCAACAAGTATTGACGCTATTGGCTATATCGGGGATGGCGGCACGATTATCGCCCAATCTGCCAAAGTACTGTATGGAAGTTTCGGGAATATCATTTTATCTACCGTAATCATTCTTGCTTGCATCACAACGGCGGTTGGTTTGGTATCGGCAAATGCCACTTTCTTCAATAAATTGTTCCCAAAGCTTTCCTATAAAGCGTTAGCGATTATCTTTACGTTATTTAGTTTCTTCATTTCAAACTTCGGGTTATCAAAACTGCTTTCCATTACGTTGCCAGTATTGATGTTCATCTACCCGATTGCGATTGTTTTAATGTTCTTAGTATTATTCGATCAACTTTTCAATCGTGCACCAATCGTGTACAGCCTGGCTTTAATCGCCACTGCGCTTGTTAGTGTGTACGATGGCATCAAAACAGCAGGCTTCAGTATTGACTGGTATGAAAAAATATTAAATCTATTGCCACTTTACGATCAAAGCATCGGTTGGCTTGTACCAGCGATCGTCGGTTTGGTGATTGGTTGGATAATCCACTTACTGACAAAAAAATAAATTCGAAAGTCCTAGAAGCTACTTTTTGCTACTTCTAGGACTTTTTTATTACTATTATTCTATCTTTTTTAAAAGGTTCCTCTATTCTGTTAATTAATGTGTATAATGATAGTATTCTTATGATATGAGGAGTTTTGTTCATGAAACGATATGCACCTATGCTATTAGCAATACTATTAACTGTGGCACTGCCTTTTCATGCATCTGCAGCTACTCTGGATGATGTAAAAGAAATTGTCAAAAGTGAATATGTCGGGGAAATTAATGGAGATTTAAATAGTGCCACTTCAATTGATGAGGTCATAGACATGCTCGATCCTTACTCGGACTATTTTTCCAAAGAAGAATACGAAGCCTTTACGAATTCAATTGAAATGGAAACGGTTGGAATAGGTATTGTCATTGAAAAACATGAGAAAGGCATCTTGATTGTGGATGTTATTGAAAATGGTAGTGCCTATTCTTCAGGTTTCGAAGCAGGGGATATCATTACAAAAATAAATGGTCAATCAACCTTCGATATGAGTGTTGAGCAGGCCCAGTCCCTCATAGTGGGCGAGGAAAATTCAATCGTCGACATTGAAATATTGAAGACAAATGGAAAGACTGTCAAGGAAATCATTAAGCGTCGTCCTTTCTCCCTGCCTAATGTAAATGCGGAACTCCTTTACGGAAATGTGGGGTATATCTCGATCAATTCGTTTTCTGAAAACGCGGCAGAAGAAGTCGCCAAAGTGTATTCGAATCTCCTGAAACAAGGAGCAAGTTCCTTCATTGTCGACTTGCAAAACAATGGTGGGGGCTATGTGGTCACTGCCGAAAAGTTAATCGGCATGTTCCCCGGTGCAACCTATGCCTATAAAATCAAGCTCGCAACAGAGTCCGGACTGGTCCGTGCCAGCCAGCAGGGAGTCGAGTTCCCTACGAAAACCCGTCTATTAGTCAATCGATATAGTGCCAGCGCTTCGGAAATGACCGCCGCTGCATTGCTTGACCAACATTCTGCCATTCTTTATGGAGAATCGACTTACGGAAAAGGAACGATGCAGACATTTTATGAGCTAGCTGATGAAAGCATCTTGAAGCTAACTGTCGGTGAATTTTTCGGGCCGAGTGGAACGGTCGTTAAAAATGTCGGCGTTTCACCGAATATTGCCACAACAAGCAATCCGTTATACCAGGCACATTTTGATAGTATTGTTGAAAATCTAAAAAACTACAAAGAAATTAAAAGTTTGTTGAATGTGCCAACAACCAAAACATTTCATGTCAATTTCAATAAAGAAATCAGTGAATCATTCGATTCTTCCTCCATCAAATTAGTTGAGTTGGGCGGTTCGGAATTGGACGTTTCCTTGCAGGTTTCCGGAAAGCAAATCTTGGTCACGCCAACATCCCCTCTTTTAAAAGGAAAAGAGTACATTCTAATAGTTGAACCATCCATAAAGGATCTCAACGGAAGACTGATGAACAACGGCTCTTATTTGAAAGTCACTGTGCAATAACACGAAAAAGACACAACTCCATTCCGAATATGGGGTTGTGTTTTTCTATGTATCTTCTATATGAAAGCGCTTAAAAACCCCCCACCAAAGAGAGCTTCTCTTTAGTGGGGATTTTTATATGATCATTTAGCTGACTACTAGTGAATTCTCTTCGTTAACAAAGTAGATGGAGAATAGGTCTTCCGCAATTTCCTTTGCTGATTTACTATTCGTCAGCAAGAAAATTTTCGTTAAGCGCTCTATAGAGCCCATTAAACTTTGGGAAACAATATGTATATCATTTCGTTGCAAGTTATGATGATTGTCGGCTTGACCCTCTAAAATGTGTTCAAACTTCTCTACCAGCTTTTCTTTCACGATATGTGAATTATCGGATTGATATAACCCGATTTTTGTAAGCAACGGATTTGAAGCAAAATACTGCAGCAACTGTTCGATTACTATTTGAAACTGGACATTCTGTTGTTGAAGTTGTTCTTCCAGTATATGAAAAAGATCTTGTTGGAATTGTTGGTTTAAATCAAGGAACAATGAATCTTTACTTTCAAAATATAAGTAAAATGTAGGCTGAGTCACCTTTGCCGCTTTTACAATATCACTGATTTTAGTCTGATAGTAGCCGTTAGTCGAGAATAATTCGATTGCTTTTTCACGTAGTAATTGTTTGCTTTTTTCACCGTTTGAGTTAACTTTCCTTCCACGTGCCATAATACTTTTCCACCTTATCCTTGTTATTACTAACTTAACTTATTACTACTCCTATATTATAAATATTATAATATACTTTAGCTATATAATAAAGACTTTAGTCTCACGAAAATTGACCCTAAATATTGCGGCAGTAACTCCATGAAACATATATACAGCATCAAGAATAGGTCTTTTTACCCTCAATATAAAAAGCATCTTTATCGATGCTTTTTTATTCTTTATTGCAGGATATTTTTATGAAATAATCATCTTATTTTTTCGAGAAAAGTTGCACCCAGTAGATATCCCCATCTTTACTCTTCACACAGGCAACACCGGTATTGGTATAATTTTTATTCATCATATTGTTTTTATGAGAGGTGGACTTCAGCCACGCCTGCACTACGGCTTCCGGCGAAGTCGAATTTCTTGCCAAATTTTCCCCGATGATTGTAAACGAATAATCGAAAATACCGGCCATATCCCAAGCGTATCCGTAAAATGGTGAGTAATGCTCGAAATATTTCCGTTTCAGCATATCATTCCCTTTAACAACTGCAAGCTGAGCCAGCTTACTATCATACTGCAATTTGGATAAGCCTTGTTTTTCACGTTCTTCATTTACTAGCTGGACCACTTTGGCTGACCATTTTGGATGATGATCGATTGTATGGATGTATTCCTTTTGCAAAAAATCGTAAATCACCTCATTCGACGCAAGTTCATTTTGGAATGTCATCAATCGATCCAAAAATATTGCGATTTGCGCCCGCGTCACTTTTTCGTTTGGCGAAAAAGTGGTTTTAGTAGTTCCTTTTATGATTCCGATATCCGCCAATGAGCCTATATAGTTTTTTGCCCAATGTGATGAAGGAACATCCCTGAAATTTGTATGATTTTTTTGATCTATTACGATGTCAAATGCAAGACTGAGTATCTTGCAAAGTTGCGCACGAGTCAAAAAATCGTTTGGATGAAACTTACTCGTATTCTCTATTACCCCTAAATTCGTTAAAGTAAACAAAGCATGTTTATAGGTTGCATTTTGGGGTACATCTTTAAATAGAAAGCCGGTTTCAGTTGTCGGTTCCAACTTCAGCGCATTGAAAATGAACTGTACGGCATCGGCCCTTGTTACGAATCCATTAGGAAGGAACTTTCCTTCGTTGGATTCAGTCATTATATTCAAATCCTTCATTGCGGAAATCGATTCATAAGCCCAATGGTTGGAAGATACATCGCTGTAAAGGTTTTCGGTAGATGCACGTACTTCTGTGGAATGGACAATTATAAAGGTAAAAAGAAAAGTTATTATGGCCATTTTTAATCGTTGATGTTTCATATATCTAAACTCCTCACTGATTTAAAGATGATGGATAAACTAATAATTAATTACACTTTGATTTATCGTAATTTAGCATGATAGCTACTTTATACTAAATTATATACAAATTTAGAAAATATTACTATCAATCTCTACAATTATTCTATTTCTCAATGGTATATCCAGCAAGAAGAGCTCATAACATAAAAAAAGAGAGGCTAAAATCAGCCTCTCCGGAAGTTACCTACTTTATTAAACTATCGACTTCGTCATTTAGTTCATTGCACGTTCAATGAATAGACCCAATTGAGTCAAAGTTACGTTATCTTTTGCACCAAATGCTCCGTTGCCTAAACCAATCGTTACTTTGTTTGATGCCAAGTTATTAACATATTCATATGCCCAATTATCTTTTTTCACATCAGTAAATTGAAGTGTGTTGTCTTGCAATTGTAAATCGAAAGCTAGTACTAAAACTTTTGACATTTCAGCGCGCGTAATTGGTGAATTTGGGTTGAATTTCTTGTTTTCATCACCTTGGAAAATGCCTTCGTTCTGAAGCGAAGTGATTGCACCAGCATATTTATCCGATGATTTCACATCCGAAAATGTCGAAGTTGTATTGGAAGTGTCCAAGTTTAATGCTTTTGCAAGTTGGTTAGCTACTTCCGCACGAGAAGCATAGACCGAAAAGTCGATCGCTACCGATTTAACTTCTTCCACTTTCTTTGTCACTTCTTCGGCTGGGAAGTTGGCAATTTGTTTTGCACCAAGATAGCGATTTGCCCAGTAAGATTCGCTTAGTTTTGAAACCGTAACGCCCTTACTAGTTGAAGAGTGTACGAATTCACCGTTGCCTACAAAAATACCAACGTGAGATACACCTCTTCCAGAAGTATTAAAGAACACTAAGTCCCCTACTTCCAGATTGCTTTTAGATACAGCCGTACCTGTTGAATACTGTGCTGATGTTGTGCGGCCTATGCTAATTCCCAAGTCAGAAAATACTCGTTGAGTGAATCCGGAACAGTCAAACCCGTTAGTAGATGTTCCTCCGTATGTATAAGGTACTCCAATATATTTATATGCTGTATTAGTTAATTCTTTATGTGTAGCTGCTTCTGCATCATTTGTAAAAGGGCTTGCCAATAACATTAATGATGCGAATACAGGTAATAACCATCTCTTTTTCATGCAGTTAAATACTCCCTTCAAAATAACCATGATCGGCTTATTTCTCTAGTAAAAGAGTAACATAAAAAATAGAATAGTAATTTTTCATTTGTGTAACGTTTTATTGCAAAAAACGTCGAACAACATTTCAACATAAACCAGCTAAAACCTTCATTTAACAAGCAATCTAGCTAGCACTGGCACCCTTTTGTAACATTCCTGTAATATGATTGTCTCATTTCGGCGGTTTGTAACTTAGAATTTTCTATATATTTTATTTATTATTTCAAATTTCCCCATACAAAATGTCAAAATATTGCTCGTTGTACATAATAATAATCCTTCGTAAGGAAAACAGTTCCCTTACAAAGGATTTTTTGAATTTATTGAAAGAATTGAGCAAAATTCGCTAATGAGATTGACCATTTTAGCTCAAAATAAATGTATTGTACTCCCTAATGAGTTTCAAAATACTGGAATAATGCACTACCATTTTGACAAATCAAATTAAGGTGTGAAAGATCGTCATGAAAAACCTAATTTTGAGGAGACATCCTCTTTTTTTTATCTTCACCGCAATTTTAATTGGCAAGTTTATTTTTACAAGAAGCCTCTTATTTGAAGGATTTGATTTCTTTCAGACACTTTTCGTGGAGCTTTGCTATTTATTCATCCTCTTTGGATTGGTTGAACTTATTCCATCACACAAAGTAAAGAAAATGGTTTATCTTTTTTTGGATTTTGTCCTAACTTTACTTTTAACAGTCATTCTCGTTTACCATAATTACTTTGGCTATATTGTGACGATTCATGCATTTTCGCTATTGAATCAAGTTGGCACGATCCGCGATAGTGTTTACCAACTGTTCCATCCAATTTACGGCGTTTTATATATTGACTTCATCATCATTCTTCTATTGGGCCTATTCAACCGAAAAAGGGCACGGGAGCATGCTTCCAAGCATAATGTCCGATTTGCGTTGAGTGTTTTGCTCCTTGGTTTAGTGGTGTCTGCTGTGCTTGTTTACAGCCAGAAAAATGTTGAAATCGCCAACTCTGTAACATCCGCCAAAAAACAAGGAATCATTACGTATGAAATCTTTGGTGTAAAAAATTATTTAACAAACGCAACTAATCAATTTACCGCCGAAGAATTGAAACAACTTCCTACTATAATAGAAGAAGTCAAGGAAACACCGCCTATAACTGAAGGTGAGCGGCAATACTTTGGTGTAGCTGGAGGGAAAAATATCATCGCCATTCAAATGGAAGCTTTTCAAGATTTCACATTAAATTTACAAGTCAATGGACAGCCGGTGACCCCTTTCTTAAATAGCTTGATAAAGGAAAGTGTTTATTTTCCCAATGTCTATCAACAAATTGGACCCGGCAATACTTCCGATGCGGAATTTATTTTCAATACTTCACTGTACCCCGCTGGCATGGAAGCAACCAGCGAAACCTATGGGGATCGAATAATTCCTAGCTTCCCTAAACTGTTGAAGAATAAAGGGTACAAATCGCTTACCTTCCATGCAAATGACGTAACCTTTTGGAATCGCGACAATCTTTATCCTGCCCTCGGATTCGATCAATATTTTGATATTGAATTTTTCGGACAGAAAGATGTCATCGGAATTGGTCCGTCGGATGAAGTGCTCTATACAAAAGCGGTTTCCGAACTACAAAAACTGCATGATGGCCAGCAGAAGTTTTTTGCCCATTTCATCACACTTTCGAGCCATCATCCATTCCAGATCCCGGCAGATAAAAACACTTTGGTGCTTCCGCAACAATTTGACGGCAATATTGTCGGCGATTATTTAAAGGCAATCCATTATACCGACCAGATGTTGGGGAAATTTGTTGCTCAATTGAAGGAAGCAGGCATGTGGGATGATACAATGCTCGTTTTATATGGCGACCACTTCGGCTTGCAAAAAAGCTCCCTGAAAGAACCGGAGCTTGCTTTACTGGAGAATTTGCTGGGACATGACTACCATCTGCTCGATCAGTTGAATGTTCCTCTAATGGTCACATTAGGTGGTGACGAACAGGTAAGCGAAATGAATGAAACCATTGGAGGCCAGGTGGATATATTGCCTACTCTTTCAAACTTGCTTGGTTTGTCGTTGGATAACTTTGTTCATTTTGGCCAGGACTTGCTCAATTACCCGGACAATCTTTTTGGGATGCGCTACTACATGCCTTCCGGATCATTCTTTAACAATGAAATTGCCTATAAGCCTGATGAAGGGTTTGAAGATGGTGAAGCCTATGATACCGGCACCCTACAACCAGTACCGAATTATTCGGACTATGAAGAGGATTATGAGCGGATAAAGGAGATTCTTCAGTTATCGGATCGGTATTTGAACAGTTTGCCAAAGAAGGAATCGTAAAAAAGAGGATGTCCCCCTTTCGGTTCGGGATATCCTCTTTTCACGTATTATTTTTTTAAAAAGACAATCATATCAGCACAAATCGCATATAGTTCTTTAAACTTCAAATGATGGTTTTCGTTTTCGCCCGGAATATTGGCTGCAACTTCTTTTCCGATTATCCCTTTATCAATCAATCCCTGCCAGCTCGCAGTCTGTGCATTGCCATTTACTAATGCCGATAGGACGATGCTCACATCGGATAATTGCAGCAGCCTATTTTCCTTTGCCATTTCGTTTTGATAAATGGTCGCCATTTTTTTGCGCAGCTCGGCATTTTCTTTTGGGGCAGTTCGTTCAATCGTCTCTTTCAGGAGTTTCACGAAGTTATGGGTTGTTGCTTCGTGTTCAACTTTTAAATCATTGGAATAGCCGGCTGATACAAGGCCATAATTCAGCAGTTGTTGTATCGATCCATCAAACCATTCCCCCATATGAGGATAGTCCGATTTGAAATGGTCTACAAAAGCCTCTTGTTCATCCAATTTTGTACGGAGTGTCTCAATCATTTTTGTATCTTTGCTCATGTCTCTAAAAGTTATATTTTGTTGCACAGCCAACGCCGCTGCCGCACCCGCTGCTTGTCCAGTGACCATGCCTGTCGGGACAATTCGGGCACTGCCTGCTGCAAGTGAGGAGAAGCCGGCAGCACGCCCGACAACCAGGATGCCATCAATCTCTTTTGGGACCAAGGATCGGAACGGAATTGCATATTGTTTTGGATCTGCCAGAACGAACCCATAATCTTGCGGCGTTTGTGCCTGTACGTCCACCGGATAGGCGCCGTATCCAATATTGTCCCAATGATCGCGATTCGTCCAAACATCCGACATCGGCAATTGATACTCGGCCCATATATGCCTCGTTTCCCGTACATATAATTCCGGCGGGAAACTTGCAACCTCGGCATTCTCAAAACCCGGGAATTCCTTTTGTAAAAATTGAAGGATATGCATCGTTTCTTTTTTTCCTTTTTCGATGGCTGCTTGCTTTGAGTTCTCGTCCAAACCATCGATCCCGAAAATTTGCAGTGCATTGATGTAGTACTCATCCCCAACCTTTGCCAAGTTGAGCCCTCTCAGCCTTGTATTTTGTTCGACCGGCTTATAATCATAATGAAGATTGGAGAACCCCCAAGCCGCATGGTCGGTCACTTCGGCTTTTCCAAATTTTTCAACCAAGGCGGTTTCTTTTACTTTATCCCAGTTGACATTTTTCAAATGAAGCATCAATGTTACCGCCATTTTTTTATCTTCAACACCGACATCTTTTCCTCCTATAAAATAGGGAACCTTGGACATGACGGCAAAATCCGCATCTTGCGTAGCATCGATAAAGCTTTTTCCCCGCACCTCAAAATTGCCGTTCTCATTTTGCAGCTTCACTCCAACAATTTGATTTCCATTCATGATGGAGCCTGTGACAGTGGTATCTGTCGTTAAAGAAAGCAGCTGCTCGTCGTTCACCAACTTCTGAAAAGCGGCTTTTGCTGTTTCAATATGAAAGGTGCTCCCCTTACCGACTAAATGATGCCATTCCTCGAATATGCCGTGACTGACTGATTGGCCGTTGGCACCCTGAGGTATATCCAGGAAGTTCATCATACCGAAAGTAAATAAACCACCCAATTCACTTCGGCGTTCTATCAATAATGTTCTGGCACCATTCCTAGCGGCAGAAACAGCTGCAGCAACTCCCTCCGGTTCCCCACCAACAACGATCACATCATATTCTTCATCAAATTGTTTCATGGCAGTCGGTTTTTCATAGGGAATTGATTGTGGCCCAGTCGTCGCACTTGTTCTAATATGGTCAAAATGATTGCCAAAGAGTGACGCAATGAGTAATAAACAAAGTATGCCCGTTATTAGTATGTTTCGCCTCGTCATGATGTCCTCCCAATAAATGAACTAGTTAACGGTATAAAAAAATATCCCTGATTGATATAAACAGAGATATAACATTTAAACTGTATTATTGCCCATTTCCCATCAAACAGAACATTCCATTATAAGAGGTATTAAACAATCATTAGGGCTTTTGGAAAACATTTCTGAGCATGAAACTTTTATTTGGAGTTCTTATCTTCATAGATTCGACACTTGATATCACCATATAGGTTTAGGTATTATTTGAAGTGGTATAGAATTACAGCTCTACCATGTTCTTCTTCTGCCATATCGACTTTTTTATGTCGAAAATAGTAGGTATTTCATCCTTTTTTACAAGAATTTTGCAGAAATTTCGATATAGCGGGATAGGAACTATGTTATGATGAAACATATATTTGAAGTCAGGAGAATAGTAAAATGTTTAGAATTTTGTTTGTATCTCTAATTGGTTTAATCGCATTTTTTTCTACCTCGGGCATGGAAACATCCGCTGCATCCGGGGCAAACGCTTCACCTGTCATGAAAGGGATTACAATTGAGTTGAACGGTGAAACGATCATATTTAACGACCCGGTGCTGAACAAGTCCGGTTATGTACTTTTACCAATGCGGGACTTCTATGAAGCCATTGGTGCAACAGTCAGCTGGAACAAAGAAACATTAACAGCAAGCAGCACTAAAAATGGACACACTGTTGATCTTACGATTAATTCAAAGAACGCAACAGTAGATGGCGCGCCCGTTTCCGTTCCGGTTGCTCCAATGATGTATAAAGACAGAACCTACGTACCACTACGTTTTGTCAGTGAAAATTTGGCCGGTTCCGTAACATGGGAGCAGAGCCAACGTAAGGTGACAATTGAGTTAAATGATTCAGGGGATGCACCGGACGTACCGGGTACACCCGTTGAAAAACCGCCAGTACAGCATATAATACATATGAATGATTCAAAGATTTTAATGGAGGAACCCATCATTACAAGAGGTGGCAGAACTTATATTCCAGCGAAATACTTTGAATATTATCTTGAAAATGGATATGGCGCTTGGCTTTCAAAAACCGAATACGAATTACTCGTAGCGGATACACTTTATACCTTTACGGTTGGCAGTAAGACCGTATATCTGGATGGACAATCGATGCAAATGGACGAATCTCCTTTTGTTGAATACGGGGAAATATACGTCCCGGTTCATTTCGTTGTCAATAACTTAACAAATAGTGGAAGAATACAATACGACCGCAATAAACAAGAGCTTTACATTTCGATTAATGATTATATTTTTTCAGGTCAAAAGCTTGATCTTTCTTACGGTGTCCTAAGCGTTCCACAGCCAGTACCGAACGCTGCTTTAGAGGGAAAAAGAGAATTGATTGTGAGCGACAATCCTGAGTATTTGAGTCCTTCTCACATTACAGATGACATTGCGACTCTGGCTGAATATAAAATAGATGCCACAACTGCTGCGAAAGAATACAGCATTTTTGGTTGGCATTTAAATCATCTAGGTAAAAAGGCAAATATCGGCATTACGATCGAGAATATCTCAGATGCAAACACACTTGAGATCACAAATGCACAAGGCGTCTCCAAAGTCGGCTCCGATAGTTCCATTAAGTACGACATCGGCTTACCGTTGGCGGATACATTCTTAAGTGGAAACTTAAAGAATGCGCAAGGAAATGGCGTGAAGATTGCCCCTGGTGAAACGAAATTAATTCAATCGTATATGCTGGATGAAGAAAAAGCGTTAGGATTCTTGAATAATATTGATGTCCGTTCATTAAACGGAGCAAACAGCAAATATATCATCCGCGTTGTCTTAAGCAAGGATGAAGCTCAGGACTTAACACAAATTCATTCAGATGTGATTTCTCTTTATGACCAACATCCAAGAGGTGTATGGCCAAGCTCGACGATTACGGCAACCCTTCCAACCTATACAGTTGGTACGGCACAAACGGGCTACAATATCTCCAATGGGAAAACCGACAATCTTTTGACTACCGAAAATTCATTAACAAAAATGAACGGTATCATTGGAAACCCTGGTCATTTCGGGATGAGCTACAAAGTAAAAGTGCCAGTAAGCAATCCAAACCCGGAAGAACACACGATCAAAATCAGCCTTGCGGGTAGAGGTGGATCATACAGCGGAGCGGTGAAATATAAAGACAATGTTTACTTGATCCCGACAATTACCCCAGGCGTGAGCTACGTTCAACTGCCTGAACATGTAATTGGCGCAGGTAAACAAGAAACACTTGAACTTGAAATCATGCACGCAGGTGGAGGCAACCTCCCAGTAGCTGTCTACGTCGAAACAAAATAAACCAAAATTTAAACGAAACACCTTTCGCTGGATGTGCCTTGTGCCGCCCATTGCGAAAGGTGTTTCTTTTCACCCAAATTGCGCGAGAATTGTGTGTGTGCCTGGCACTCGTACTATTCTGAATTGTTCTTGATTTGTGTGTGTGCCTGGCACCCGTTTAATTCTGAATTGTTTGGGTGCCTGGCACTCAAACAATCCACTTAATCAAAGCACTTCAATAAAAAAAGAACCCGATTCGCTTGTTGCGATTCGGGTTCTTTTTTATGGTTTATTAATTTACTCGGTCAAGGAATGTGGCGAACTCTGCTCTTGAGATGCTTGAGTCCGGTCTAAAGGTATTATCTTCAAACCCTTTTGCCAAATCATTTGCTACGAGCGTTTGGATGCTCCCATAAGCCCAATGGGATGATTTTAAATCGCGATAAGCTACAGAGGTTGTTCCTTTTAATTGGTATGCTCTCTTGATTAGAGTAGCCACTTCTGCCCTTGTTAATTTACCATCCGGGCTGAACTTCCCTGCTTCACGTCCTGTCATGATCCCTTTTTCTGCAATGGCACTGATTGCCTGTGCCGCATAATGGGAAGCGCGAACATCTTCAAAACTAATCGACTTTGTAGACTTCAAATTCAGAGCTCTTACAATAATTGTTGCTGCTTCAGCACGTGTAATTGAATTCGAAGGTCTAAAAGTACCATCTAAGTAGCCTTTGATCAATTCGTCTTCATATAAATTCTCAATGGAAGTTACCGCCCAATGATTTTTATTTACGTCTGTATAGGCCTGTTCTTTATTAGTTTGATTGTAAACTGCTTGCAATTGATCAAAATAAATCTTGCCTTTATTTTGCAGTGACCCAGTTGGTTCTGCGATATATAGACGTTCAAATTTGAATGGTGAGCTAGCATTCGAAGGCATCGATGCCGTAACGTACTTCCAGCCAGTCCAATTTAATTCGCCCTGCTGTGTGAAGTCGATTGTATGTTTTGCACCTGCTCCATCAACGACTACTCCCCGCAACCAGTGTTTTCCACCATCCCCATAAACCCAAACGCCCAAATGATCCGGCTGTCCAGTTATTGAAATTGGCGATTTCGCCACTGCATAGGCAGCTTTCGTCCCTGTTTGGGATGAAGAGAAATCATAGGAAAGCTTTAAACTCGCTGATCCTTGTCTAAATGGTTCAGACTTCGTACTATTGGCCACCGAAGCTGTAGCTTTTGCTGCCGAGGATGACCATTTGGAAGCACTATCAAAGCTGTCCAGCAAAATCTTGCCTTCTATCTCAGTCACTTTTACAGTTCGTTCAACTCTTATTCCATCATATTGTGCAATAATTTTTCCTTGCCCTTTTCCAGTGGCAGTGAATGTTGTCCCGTTAATCGTGCCGATATTGCCTTCAACAGACCACTTCACTTGGGATGCATCCACTTCAATTGGATTCAAGTACTGATCATAGGCACTAGCCACTTTTAAATTAATTGATGCATCTTTTGTAACTTCACTTGGTATACTACCTAAAGTCATAGATTTTAATGTTCCTTGTGGCGCTGTATTAACAACCTGCAGAATTGCCGAAACGCGTCTTTCACTTCCGTCTGAAGGTCTGTTGATTAGTGTTGGAGAATATCCACCAGGATTTCGTACAACCATCGTTGTAGAACCGCCACCATCTAAGTTGATTGCCGCACTGGCTCCTTGTGAAATGAGATAGGATGCCAAATCTGATAAACTTGTCCCATTACTGTAACCACTCTGTCTGCCATCCACTGTCACCAGAAATACTTTTGTGCCCGTGGAATCGATTGCTACGGCCGTACGAGGAGCACGGCTCGCTGCAAATGATGAAGATGTCGACATTGAAATGTTCACCTTACTATCTTTAACAAGTAAAGGCCCTGCTGCAAGTATGTACTGCGCATCCATCCATTTTGAATCGATTGCCAATCCTACTTCAACCGTTGCCCCTGAGGAAACAGAAGCCGCAAGTTCAGCTGCAAGTTCTTTATTTTGAACAGAAATGACAAAACCATCATTTGGAATTACAGAGTTACCTGAGGTATTATAACCTGTCACATTGGAGACAACACCAGAGAATCGATCACCAAAATGCAATGTACTAGTATCCTGAGATGCAGAGTTTGCAATGATTTCTATTCCCCATTGATTTGTTCCAGTACTTTTTTTCCCCGGCGTATATAAAACAGTTTTGTTCTCCGTTCTTTCGCTATTGATTAGATCAATCGGGTACGTTTTTCCATTCACAGTAAAACTTAAGTCCGTTTTGTAATAATCAATAATGGCTTTGCCGGATTTTGAAATTCCAAAAGCGATCGGATATTGAGTCGGGCTTTCTTTTCCATCACCTAAAATTCCATAATTCATAATCTCGTTATTTTGCGCTAATAGATTTGCAGGCACACCATTTCCCATGAAATAAGAGGCATTGACTGCACCTACCACACGATGTCCTAAAGAGCTGTATTCCTTTGCCAAACTAGATGTGGTTTTTAACGAATTTATAGGATTCGGTAATCCGAGTTCTAATTTAGTATATGTATTTGTTAGATTGACATCCAGCATATTAACGACTTGCTTTGTTGAGCTAGATTGATATGTTCGCTGTATGTGTGTAACTTGAGGAGACACTTCCGTCTTCTTTTCAGAGACTTTGTTGTCAAAAACTGAGGCTGAGGCGACTGAAAGATTAATAGAAAACTGCACGAGAATGAATGCGATCACAATCATTCCTAGTTTTTTTGCCAATTTAATTCACTCCAATATGTAGAAAAATGTTATGATAACTAGAATATAACATACTTTTATACTAAATTGGCAGATTACTAGAAAGATAGGAGAGTTTTCCTAAGCAGGCTGTGATGCTGTTTTTATTATTTGACGATTGTGAATAAAATAAAATATATAAGTGTGCTTCAATATGGGATAGAATAAGGAAACTGGAATTTGATGAAGATTTAACTTGTGACAAATAGCTTAGTAGAATATGCCATTTGACCAAGTACTGAGGCATGACAAAAGTAGGTTTCTAATAAATGTAAAAAAATATACTGACATATTTTGGGTTAAATGATATTTTAATTACATATAGTGTAAAGTATTTTTATTAAAGGAGAGGTTGTTGGTTTTGACTTACAGTACGTATTCAAGTGATTATGATGCTTTTTATGGAGGTTTATTTTTCGTTTTTTTAATCATTACTCTAGCTTTGGTTGTATTGGGGTATGTTGTTAACGCACTCATCTACTATTATACAGCGAAAACAAACGGATTAGGGGAAGTTTCTTTTTGGGCATGGATTCCACTGGTGAATGTTTATTTGTTATTTGCTTTTGGTTCAAGCAAGACGACAATGCAAGAGATTAAAAAAGAATCCTTAATGTTTTTGTTAATTTATATCGGACTCGCAATTGTGTCGATTATACCTTTGATTGGAATTTTAGCTTCCATTGCCATGATTGTCCTTGGCCTATATTATATGTATCGACTATTCTATCGCTGGACGGGTGAAACTGGCATGTCGATTCTGTTTATTATTTTAACGATTATTACAGGTAGTCTGTTCTATTATATTTACGGATTAATTAAAATGAAAAAACCATTCGTTGCATAATTGGAAGGACAAGAAAGACTGTTAACAGTCTTTCTTGTTTTTTTATATGAATAAATCATTTTTGCCTTTAACGTCAAGGCTACCGATTTGTTCACCTTATTTCTTGTTTTTCTTTAGCACGACCGTTTCAGTTGCAAGCCGCTTGAAGTTTTCATCAAATGCCACAAGAGTGATGGGTTCATTTGCTTTGATCTGTTTGAGATTTATTTTCATATCCCAAGGTTGGATATATGATTCACCCAACTTTCTTTTTCCTTGATAGGCCGCCACATAATAAGGTTGTTCACCAAGAGGCAGTTTTACATACATAAATGCGTTGCGCACGCCGGATAGGTTTTTCAAATCTGTAATCGGCAAGTATTTTGTTTGTATTTGATGAATCTCTTTTCCGATGACAAGCTGATCCAAGAAGTATGGACTCTGGATAATCCTTTGATACGCCTCATCCACTAGTTGACTGTCCCCCAAGTCGTAATTGTTATTCTTATTATCATAATTCGTTGTTTGTTTATCAAGGTTAAAATAAGTAACCGCTTTGATTTGAGGGAATATCTTAGGCAAGAATCCATACATATTTCCTATTTGCCCAACTGCCCACTCCGAAAAATCTTTCTTCAATTGATAGCTATAGTGTGAAACCGCCCCCTCTGAAATCATCATCGGCTTATGACTATACTTATCGTATATTGGCTTTAGATAGTCTATGGGATTGCCTCCTGGCACTTCTTTTCCATGGGAAAATGGAATTGTATATAGCGATACGCCAACCCAATCCACAAAGTCATCACCTGGGTAATATTGATCGATATTGTGGCGCGGCAAGAAATTGGGGGACCAAACCATTGCAACATTCGGAGCTTCTTCTTCCATAATGTCATGAACTAACCTGAATTTCTCGATATATTCTTTAGGATTGCCGCTCCATGGCACCCATTCCCCATTCATCTCACCCATGAATCGCAAGAATACTGGAACACCTGAAGCTTTTGCTTCCTTGGCAAATTGTCGGATATAATCACTATCAACCACTTCTTCCAATCCGTTCATTGGCTCAAATCCGATTTGGATTCCGGAATTATTCTTTTTGGCCTCTTTTGCAAACCTCATCGGGAAATACGTATTGGTATCAGTGTACTTCTCTCCCCAAGTTGTATAGGTCAAGTAAATGGCATGGTTCCTTCCGTAAATTTCCTCGACCGGATCAGGGTTTGCATTTTCTCGTTTCCCGGCTAAAAATAAACCAAGGTAGGTTCCACTGATTGGTTCAAATTTTGCTAAAGTCTTTTTCTCTTGAAATGGTTGTTCGACATATAATTCCACTTCTGTTCCGATATGATCAGCACGTATTAAGTTTTGTATTCCCCACGAGGGATGCCCGGCTTTTGTCCAGTAATTCGCGGACTCGATATAATATTCCGTTGCTTTTATGTATTGCTTGGCATTATCATAATACTCGGCCAATTTTTTACTGAATAATGCTGCATTTGTCCAGCTTTCATTATTTATCGATGCTTTTAAAGATTCCTCCCACGAAGAAAGTTCTGAATTGGCTCGAACTTCTATGGGAGTGTAATATAAACTTGCTGTCACCAATATCATTCCAACAATCATGATTAACTTTTTCAAAGTGTAGCCTCCTGCAATTATTTCTCTTGTTGTCAATCATCCTACAGTAAAGGAATTTCGTTTATTGTGAGCATCATGATTGCCGTTTAAACTACCCTTGTTTTATTACCAAAAACTACATGACGACATTTTTAAAAGTAAATATTACTTTCTGTTTTTAAAATCCGCTTCGATTTTCTTTTTCCAGGAACGATTAAACTTGCCTTGTATTCGGTAATTCACTACCGTTTCAGAAACTGCCGAGAAGTTTACTTGTGTCCCAATGGCATCTGCATGATAATCTACAGCAAATTCACGACCAATCCCTAACTTGGAAGCTGTGCCGATTGCATCAATGTTGGCTCCTAGGAAAATAAATTGCCAACCAAGCTCTTTTTGTCTATCCACTAATTTTTTAACTCTTTCAAAGGAATATTCGACACTTGCATTTTCCATTCCATCGGTTGTGATAATAAATAATACTTGATTTGACGGTTCTTTTACTGCTTTCAAATCATGATGAACCTTTTGAATTGTGCTGCCGATAGCATCGAGAAGTGCGGTTGTGCCACCAACCTCGTAATCTGTTTTGGTTAAAGGTACCACCTTTTTTATGTCGACGCGTTCATGTAATGTCTTACATTGATCATTGAATAAAACAGTCGTTACGGCTGCTTCTTCATCTATTTCCTTTTGTTTTGCCAGCATCGCATTGTATCCACCAATAGTATCTGCTTCAAGCCCCTGCATTGAACCGCTACAATCAAAAATAAACACTAACTCCGTACCTGTTGTTGTCATAAAATATCCTCCACTCGTTATATTTCGCATGAAATAGACAGGTTCCAAAAGAAATTAACAGCCCACATCAAATACTCAATGGATTCAATGTGAATTTTCTTCCATTGATAGTAGTTTCGCTATAACTACAATGAAGGATAACAACTTATCTATTGAATTAGGTCGCTTTGGGAGCGACATTTTAAGCACCTAATAATACTTGGTCAAAGGCAAATAACGTTTCATTGATTTCAAATATATTGTAATTTTTCTGTTCTATAAAGTATCGTATTATAAGATCAAATTTGCTGCTATTTGAAAGTGTATATCCAGCTGAGGCAAGCAAATCCATTGTTTCATCTACATTCAGTTCGAGTGCGATGGCAAATGCTATCACGGTCTTTTTCATCGGTGTATAATCCCGTGTGTTCCGGATTTTCGAGAATAATCGGCGATCAATATTGGCCTTTTTGTAGGTTTCAACATCCGTTTTCCCCTTTTCATCTATTAACCGAAGCAATTTTTGGGAGAAAGATTCATCCATCTGATTCAAAACGTTTTCTAAAGTTCGTTGATACGTTTCCTGCTGGCCAACCGCACCTTCTTGTACATAGTCAATTTCTCTGCTATTTTCATATACTAAAAATGGTTCCACATAATAGTCGTCAATATATTCATAAACGGAGCGATATAGTTTTTTGCTTAGTTGAACCGCCTGTTTATCAAAAACAACGATTGTAACATTTATTTCGTGCTCCAATAAAAACTCACTTATTGCTGTAACAGCTATGTGCAATGCTTCCCTCTTCGGGTAGCCGTAAATACCTGATGAGATCAAAGGAAAAGCAATGGAACTGCATTTTCTTGCAATAGCTAGCTGCATCGATTCTTTATAGCAAGAGGCAAGTAATTCTGCTTCGTTATGATTCCCGCCTCTCCAAATGGGTCCTACCGTATGAATTATATAGTCGGCAGGCAGGTGAAACCCCTCCGTCATCACAGCCTGTCCTACTTCACAATGTCCAATTACATCACAGACAGCCTGCAATTGATCGGCTCCTGCTGCGCGGAAGATCGCCCCGCAAACTCCCCCTCCCATTTTTAGTGCTGTATTTGCCGCATTGACAATGGCATCTACTTTCATATTTGTTATATCATTTCGTTCGATCGTTAATGGCATATGCTCACTCCATGTTCATCATTCTTTTTTCATCATAAAGGCTACTTTATCATTTTTAAATATTATTTTAATAAACTGTTATACCATTTTGCGAAAATAATATTGTTGTTATATAACATTATATGCTATCATTTTATCGTAGATAGAATATTATGAAAACTTAAAAGGGATGGGGGAACGTTAGATGATTACATTTCTAGTTTCTATTGCAATCTTAATTGTGGGTTATTTCACTTACGGTAAATATGTCGAAAAGGTTTTCGGGGAGAAACCAAAACGACCAACACCTGCTTATGTCAATGCTGATGGCGTTGATTATGTGCCGATGTCGACACCCAAGAACTCATTAATACAATTATTAAATATTGCGGGCACCGGGCCTGTATTCGGTCCTATTGCCGGTGCACTCTATGGTCCGGTGGCATTTATCTGGATTGTTGTTGGATGCATCTTCGCCGGGGCGGTGCATGACTATTTGACTGGCATGATTTCGATCCGAAATAAAGGGGCTCATTTACCAGAGTTGGTTTCGAAGTTCTTAGGAAAATTCATGAAGCATGTTGTAAACGTTTTCGCACTTTTACTATTATTATTGGTTGGGACAGTGTTCGTAACTTCGCCAGCCATGCTTATCAATAATTTAATGGATGGTAAAGTCGCTCTTGCGCTAATCGTTGGTGTAATCTTCTTTTACTATATTTTAGCAACTTTATTGCCTGTTGATAAAATTATAGGCCGTTTATATCCTTATTTCGGGGCTCTTTTAGTTATTTCCGCTTTAGGTGTAGGGATTGGACTTGTTGTAACTGGTGCGCCAATTCCGGAGCTTTCATTCCAAAATATGCACCCAGGGAATCTACCAATTTTCCCACTGATTTTCTTTACAATTACTTGTGGTGCTTTATCTGGATTCCATGCAACTCAAACACCGATTATTTCGCGTACAACTCAAAATGAAAAACAAGGCCGTAAAATTTTCTACGGTATGATGATTGCAGAAGGAATTATCGCGATGATTTGGGCAGCCGCAGCAATGAGTTTATTTGATGGATACGGAGGCTTAAGTGAAATGTTGGCAGCGGGTGGCCCTGCAGCAGTAGTGAGTGAAGTTTCATTGCTTATGATGGGATCAATCGGCGGTACTTTAGCAATTTTAGGTGTTGTTGTTTTGCCAATTACTTCGGGTGATACAGCATTCCGCGCTGCACGGATGATTATTGCGGAATACTTCAAATTTGCACAGGCCAAATTCTCTAGCCGTTTATGGATTGCTATTCCGTTATTCGTGATTTCTTATGGCTTAACGAAAATTGATTTTAATATTTTATGGCAATACTTCTCTTGGGCAAACCAAGTGACGGCTGTCATTGCTCTTTGGGTGGGGGCTATGTATTTATTCCTGGCAAAGAAGAATCACTGGATCGCCACCGTGCCAGCGAGTTTCATGACCTACATGGTGATCGTCTATATTTTATACGAACCAACGATGGGCTTCGGCATCCCACTGAACGCATCTTTCATCGGAGGATTGGTCGCATCTGCCGTGCTAGTCGGTATCTTCTTCGGTTCCGCACACAAAAAACGCGGTACATCCTTCTTACTCGATGAAGATGTATCCGGCTATCAAACACAAAATTAACACAAAGCAATCCACTAAAATTTTTAGTGGATTGCTTTTTTTTCGCCTATTGGGTGAATTGTTTGGGAATTGTGTGCGTGCCTGGCACTCGATACATTCTGAATTGTTTCAGATTTGTGTGTGTGCCTGGCACTCAAACAATTTATTTTTCTTTTTTCTCTTGATGATTCGCAAGTAGGTTTAAAACAGTGACTGTTCCACTCACCTCATGACCAACGATTAATTGAGGGTTGCTACCACCTACAAATGCTAGTCCTTCCGGCGAAACATCTCCCGCAATGTCTTCACTGAAGTCACGCAAGTTTAGATAGTCAACAAATTCAACCTTGGATGGGTCAGTCACGTTATACATCATGATACCTCCGATACGCTCCAGCCCAACAAATGCAAAAATTTCACTTCCTATTCTGCCAATCTTCACATCTTCCGGTTCCGGACCTTTTTTACCGCTTCGATTGTCCAACTTGGCTTTATCATTACTTGCATTGAAATATTCGGGGAATTGTTCAGCTGTAATTCTTTCAAAGTCACTGCCGCTATCGTAAACAACTTCCATTGTTTCTGTATCGATAATTGAGAACGAACGTCCGCCAAAAATATACTCTTTGCTGTCATCAAACCCGTCATACTGAGTTTTATCATAGAAAACAATTTCACTGCCATCTACTTCTTGTTCATTTTCATTTAGATGGAAGCTTTCCGTGCCCTCTTTCCCCCACTCACGACTGTCCCCTTCATTGGCAGTCACGATATAGTTTTTACCGTTTACGTTATATGTCGCTATTCCGTCGGCCATGTAAATCCCGAAGTAATTTTCATTTTGTAGTTTAGCTTGACCATCTTTACGTAAATCGATTTCATTGCCCTCTACACTAAAGTCCTTGAATCCTAGACCTTCGATAGAAACCACCTCATTTGATGTAAGGTCTATTTTCGCAATAGCATTATTTTCTTGCAGGGCAACAAATGCTAACTTGCTATCTTCACTAACGGTAATGTATTCAGGTTCAAGATCTACTGAAGGTTTTGTCCCCTTTTTTAGGATCACTTGCGATTCAACTAGTTCTGCACATTTTTCATCAGTATCGAATTGTTCAAAATTAATTGTTTCCGCTTTTAACTTCTCAAAGCCATTCGACAGTTCAATTAACGAGATGGAACCTTGTGGGTCGATTAGATTGTCACCATAACCTTCGCGAGGCTCCCCTTCGTTAGCGGTGAAGGCTTTAGTTCCGTCCGGCGAGATTGTGATGTTATCTGGTTGCGCCTTTACTTTGACAGCACTTAATAGCTCCCCTTCAGCTGTTAAGAAAACGGCATAACCATAGTCACTGTACCCTTCCGCTTGAATAGATGCCGCGATAACATTTTCATTCGGATGAACGGCTATACTTGTCAAATCGCCATATTCGAATTGGGCATCTACCGTTTTCAATAACTCTGCAATATCGATTGATAGAAACGGTTTTAGGTTAGTTGCTGACTCCTTATGATAATTCAGAGAAAAAGCCTCCACTTTTTTCGTTTCACCGTTTACCACGTATGCGGAGTGGTTATGTTTGTTATACGCAACAATCTCCGTTGTACCACCTTCCGCATTTTGAACACCCGAATCATAACGTGCATCCAATGACAGCTTGTACTCAGTTTCTGCAGCATCAGCTGAAACTGTTGGAGCAACTAGTACAGCTCCAGCCATACTGAAGGCAAAGAGCGACTTAGTAGAAAGATATTTAGAATTAGCCATGAATTAATTACCATCCTTTACACTTTCCTTTAAGTATAAAAGCCTATTATTAAGGAGATGTTAAAACCTTTGGATTGATTGTAAATTTTTATATGTGCCCTTACGTTTGTAATCATCTGAATTGTTCGAGATTTGTGTGTGGGCCTGGCACCCATACTATTCTAAATTGTTTCGAAATTGTGTGCGTGCCTGGCAACCGCACAATTTGGATGCTAGTTTTTAAAGAGATAAATAGAAAAAGTGAAATATGAATGAATTTATCCCTCTGAAAAAAATATTTTGGTTTTTGGGTAGAAATGGGAAGTGTTTATATTTAGCATAAAAATAGATCAATTAACTATTAAATACGAGGTGATATTATTGTTCTTAAAAAATAGAAGGTTTTTGAGAAAGTATGGAAGGTATGGTGATCATTCAGAATTGTTTGTGTGCCTGGCACCCAAACAATTAAAAGTGGGGATTGCTGATGCCTAGACAGAGGAGGATTTGGGTTCCACATATGTTTAATCACGTGGCTATGCGTGGAAATAACAGACAAAATATTTTCATCCACAAAAGAGATTTTCAAGAGTTTTTCCGAGTGCTCTCCTATACTTATGAAAAGTATCCGTTCACCATTTCTGCTTACTGTATTATGACGAACCACTATCATTTATTAATCCAATCTCCTGAAGTTCCCCTAAGCAAAATCATGAGTATAATTAATCGTCGGTATAGCGATTATTATAAGAAGCGATATGAGTATGCAGGTCACCTTTACGAATCTCGGTATTTTTCCGATTTGGTTGCTTCCCCGATGTCCATGTTAAGAGTTAGCCGCTATATTCACCGGAATCCGATTAATACCAAAACACCGATGGTTCAACAAATGGAGGACTATTTTTATAGTAGTTACCCTATATACAAGTCTATCCATTCCTCACCATATCCTTTCATTAATATCAATCCAATTATTAAGAGCCTACTCTATCCCTCATTAAAAACACTTGAGGACTATTATCGTTTTTGCGAGAGAAAGGATGAAGAGGATTTTCTAAAGGACACGTTACTAGATGTTGGTCCGTCCGATACACACTTCCAGCATATATAGAAGTCGAATAGCAATCTAATGAGGACCTAATAAAAATATCCAGCCTATAGAATCAACTATAGACTGGGCTTTAATTTTTAGACTTGTTTTGGAATTGTGTGTGTGCCTGGCACTCAAAAAATAAGCTCTGCAGGGGGATTCTCCCATGCAGAGCCATTTTTAATTTAGGTATTTATCTAGTTTGGCAAATTCCTAAATTATGTTCACATTCTAAACGATAAATTATTGTGCAGATACTGGTGAAATAGTACCTAATAGGTTACCGTTTGCATCAGTTAATGTTAACTTCGTTGTGTCTGTGTTTGTATTGAGTACAAGACCAGAAGCAACAACTGGTGTAGAGAATGTTAAGTTTAAGATGTTGTCATCAACTAAATCTGTTGTAGCTGGTGCACCTGCTGCAACTGTGTAACCTACTGGAGTTGTACCTTGAGTTACAACAAAGTTAGCAGCATCAACAGATGAATCATCGATAGCTTCAGAGAAAGTTAGTTTTAATCCTGTTGCTAAACCAGAAGCATCTTTAACATACTCAACTTTAGAAACTACTGGAGCTACATTGTCTTTTAATGTAATTGCAGTTTCATAAGCTTTTGAAGTTGTTAATGAACCTGAGATGAATTTATTTGCTTCAGCCACATATGTTGAATCATATTGAACTGTGTCAGCATTGATTGTGAATTTAGCAGCTTTATCTTCAGTGTTAACTGTATAAGTTGATGGTAACTCAATTACTACAGATGTTTTAGCTGTGCTAGCGAAGTATACTTCTGTTCCAGCAGGAAGTGCTGCATCATTTAATTTATATGCAGAAGCTAATCCAGCTGCATCATTTACTTTACCAGCATAAGTTAATGTTAGTACATTTTTACCATTAACCTTAGATGCTGCTACGCCTGGTGCTGTTGTTGTATAAGTTGTTGCTGAAGTAGGAACAGTGTATTGTACTGTTGTCGCTTCGCTTTCTTTAGTACCAGAAACCACTGCGCCTTTATCTAAAGTAATTGTGTAAGTTTTACCTTCTTCTAGAAGACCAGCTCCAAAAGTTAAAGTTAAATCTTTATTAGCAGAAGTAGCTGTTTGTGCAACTAACACATTACCTTGTTTAACAGTAATTTTACTATCAACATCACCTGTTAATGTTTGATCGAATGGAATTACAATTGTTGTTGCAGTTGATGTAATTAATTTGTCAGATTTAATAGCTGGAGCTGTTAAATCTTTAGAAAGAGTTACAGAACCTGAGAATTCAGTACCTAATACAGTAGAAGCATCAGTGTATCCAGAAACTTTTACAGATAAGTTAACTGCGTTTTCATTAGTTGCATACAATGGGTTAGCAGTGTTTGCTTGTGTTTCTGCTACAGTAACTTTCACAAATTTAGATGAAGTTACACCATTTGCTACCGCATTACCGTCTGCATCTACTAAAGCAGGAGTTACTGTGAAATTATTAGTATCTAAAGTTAAGTTACCTTTTTTAATTTCAAAGTTTGATGCTGCTGGTGCAGTTACTGCTTTGCTGAATTCTACGATGAATGAAGTAGAGTCATTCGCTGTAATAGAAGCAACTTTTGTAGCTGAAGTATCTTGAGATACTACAACATCTTTAGAAATTAGAACATCTGTATTTCCTGCGAAATCAGTAACATTTGTTAAATCTACAGTGTGAGTACCGTTAGATAAAGTTGCTGCCGCTGAGATTGTGTATACATATTTTCCAGCTTTAGTAGAGTTAACTGGTTGAACAGTCGCAGTTGTTTGATCGATCTTACCACCAGTATAAGTTCCGAAGTTTACTGGCTCATCGAAAGTCAATTCAATATTAGCGCCACCAACATAAGTAGCTGATAATAATTTAGGAGCTGTTGTATCTTCAGCAGCTTTTAAAGCTTTAGTAGAAGATTTTGCAAATTTATCATAATTAGCTGCTAAAAGAGCACCTTCAGCAATGTTAACATCAACGCCAGTAGCTGGGATGTTAGAAGCTAACAATAAAGTAGCTGATTTACCATCTGTTGCTAATTGAGCATCAGAAACGACAATCGGAGCTGCAGTTGCAGTATTTGTTACGACAAAGTCAGAACCTGCAAAGCTGTCTTTAGATACAGCTTTATTAAAACTTACTTTGATTTCTTTTACATTGATTGCACTAACATTAACTACTTCAGGAGCTACCGCTACAACAGTAACTTTCACAGAAGCTTCAAGGTCAGTATCAGCTACGTCACCTTTTACTGTGTAAACGCCTGGTTTAGTTGTATCTAAAGCTGTTACGTCCCATTTTACTTCTTTTTGAGCTTTTTCTTCGTTAGAAAGAGTCACTTCTACAGTTTCAGGTAAAGAAACTTTTTCGCCTTCGTTTACAGTGATGTCGTTAACAGCACTTACAGATTCAACTGTTACGTCAGCTACTGTATCGATTGAACGTTTTACCATTGCTGCAAATTCAGCGCGAGAAATTTTCGCGTTAGGAGCTAAAGTTGTAGCAGTTTTACCGTTGATAATGCCGTTTTCTACAGCTGTAGCAAAGAATTCTTTTGCCCATGCTGGAACATCTTTAAGATCAGAGTAATTAGAAAGGTCAGCTTCACCAGTTAATCCGTAAGCAAGTACGATAACTTTTGCAGCTTGTGCACGAGTTAATTGAGCTTTTGGATCAAATTTGCCAGTTCCGTCTCCTTCGAATAATTCTGGAGATGTAGCTACTACTGCATCGTAGAACCAGTCGCCAGCTTTAACGTCAGAGAAGTTTTCAGTTCCTGTAGCTTCTAATTTTAAAGCTTTTGAAAGAACTTCTGCAGCTTCTGCACGAGTTAACGTTTTAGAAGGGTTGAAATTACCGTTCGCGTCACCTTGTAAGATGTTGTTATCCGCTAATTGTTGAACTGCTTCTTTTGCATATGATGGTACGCTATCAAAATCGTTTAAAGCCGCAGCTGATGCTACTGGTACGATTGCTGATGCAACTAATGCTGCAGTTGCAGTTGATGCGAATAATTTATGTTTCTTAGACATTATGAATATTCCCCCATAAAATAGTGTTTTTGGAGTTTATTCTATTGAAAACTATTTTTCTTCCTTGTATGTAACCAAGTTTTCTAGAATAAACGTATTGCTAAATTAGCTAATGTAAAACAAACGAAGATATCATTAGGAAAATAATATTCTATTATCCTCCATTTTTGCATCTCGTTTTCCTTACAATCTAATAATATACTTTTTTGCATAATAAATAAATACTCAAAAATAATACATAAATATTAGATAATTGGATAAGTAGGATAAAATATCCATTTATTCTATATTATCTTAAAGTATATTTGGTCTTCCTTTGGTTACTAAATATAGAAATAACCCTAGTATATTTAAACAAAAGAGACGCATCGGATTCTAAAATAGAATCAATGCGTCTCTTTTCCGATTGAATTTTGGATATTAGAAATTTTTTTTGTATAAATTTATTTATATAACTCCTCAACCACATTCAAGCTCGGTTTAAAGGCAAATTTTAAATTATGTAATAAAACGGATTGTAAACTAGTTTCCTCAGTTATTGTTGAGGCTGTTTTTGCTGCTGATTCGACTTCTGCTTTCTTTTCAGCTGGGTAACTCATATTACTGATTTCATCCAATGCATTTGCGATTGTAATCGTACTATTTAGATCACCTGAAGTCGGGAAAGTACCGGCTACTAGCGATTCAACATGCTGTTTCAACTCTTGGTTTTGTGCAAAATAGGCATTATCGTACCACATGTTTTGTTCAAATTTCCTCTGATCAGCCACAATCGGTGAGTTCCATTTGCTATCAAAGTAATCATCACCGGGTTCTGGCACGCCATTTTCAGCTGCAGTTTGAGCATTGTGATTCAGACCTACAACATAAGGTACAATTCCGGGTGCATTGTTGAAGTCGATAATCGCTTCTTCCAAGCTTTTTGACCAGATTTCAATCTTTTCTGCATCGTTTTCGGCTTGAGCTTCTTTTAATGCACTAATTTTGGATTCAATCAGGTTCCCAAAATACACTTTGTTTGGTTGATATCCCCATCCACTTTTTCATACCAAGCAGGATGTTGCGTTGCCTCAAAATTGTTATACTCAGACCAATCATCATTTTGAATGGAGCTTGCAATCAATTCATCGCGTTTGACTTTGATATCAAAAAGCGGGTTAATTTTTCGAGCTTCATCCCCAAAAACAAGCTTCCAACTACCCTCCTGGCTGCCATTCCCACTCTTGGCCCCAACATACATACCATTAAGAGGAATCCGTTCGCCAGATATTCCCTGAGATTGTTTTTGTGCCTGGCACTCACATTATTCTGAATTCTCTCTGGATTAGGTAAGTGCCTTAAACATTCTTAAATATAGCCAAAAAACAGCTATTAAAATGATTGCATAAAACGAGACGGAACGATACCAAACCTGCTTAAATTCCATCCATATGTTCATCCCACCTAGCTCTGGTGGAAGTATGGAATAAATTGATATTTCAACAAGAAACATCAAGGTAAAGAACAAAAGCAATGGCAGAAAAAAAGTCCATGTTAAAAGTTTAAACTTCATATTATCATCCTATTCCTAAGCAATCGGAGGGTGTATAAAAAATTTTAACGCAATTAACATGAATAAGTTGCAAAAAGATGAATCTGGCGCAAGGACTTTTCCCAATTGTTTTGGAATTGTGTGTGTGCCTGGCACCCACACAATTTAATTAGAAATAATCAATAAACGTCGGCACCCCTATGGGCAGGATGTCTTCAAGCATGGAGATGGTTTCGGTTGTGCCTTTGAGGCGTTCGATTTTTTCTAAGTATTTTGGGCGCTTGTAGCCAAGGAGCATCGTGGCCAGTGTTTGGATGGACATCTGTACCGTGATGTTTTCCAGTGCATCGCCTTCCACCTTTTGTACTTTGACTTTCCAATCCGCCGATGTAATCTCAAAAGTTCCATTGTTCCACTCAACCATTCGATCCGTGATTTTAAGACGAATGTGAAAATTCGGTTCATCAAACGGATAACGTTCCAAAAATTTCTCAACATCCACTATTCGTGCCATAAAATACGGAGAGACCTTTTGAATAATCTCGCTATCCTCAAGCAAGAAGGCTACCGGTTCATTCCCGGCTGTTTTTCCATATGCATTATAAACCATGGATTTATGCGCCGAGACGAAATTCCATAATCCTTTTCGTGCCTCTTCTTGTAAATAAACAATTTCATCTATATAAAAATTCTCCTCCATAATCCGGTAAAACAAATAGCCTTGGGGTTCATCCTCTTCATCATAATAAACCGCAGCCTGCAGCTGTACATCCGAATCCACAAATTTCTCTTCCCAAAAGTCTTCATGGAACTTCTCATTCCAAGCAATTGTATTTCGAATCATGGCACCATGGGTTCGGGAGGCATACTTTTCGTAGACATTGACCAAATCCTCAGCACGTGTATCTACACGACGAATTTTCCCAGACACTTCTGTATAATGAGGAAACTGTGTATCCTTTACTTGAAATTCCACAATATCACTCATGATCTCCCAGCCTTTTTTCCGATAATAAGGAATGGAGAAAGGAAACAAATAGGAAATATAACGCCCTTCTTCACGCATGACGGCCAACGTTTTTTTAATTAGACTATCGATCAACCCTTGTTTGGAGTATTCAGGATAAGTCCCCACCGCCGTGATACCGCCCATTTCATAAGCAACACCATAAACATTCACCTGGAAAGGCAAACTTAAAATTTGTGAAACTAACTGATCGCCATCAAACCATCCCAAAGCATGGCCAACATTAAACTGACGGCTCTTTTCACTGACAAAACGACGGTCTTGTTTAATGGACATGGACATTTGAAATACATAATTGAGCAAATCAATCGACTGTGCCATTTCACTCAACCGTATCTCCCGCATTACTAATCCTTTCCGTTGATTCACTTCTATCACCCATCTGCATGTATTTGTACTATCAAGTATATGTAAACTACGCGGTATTTTTTCACAAGTCTCTATATTTATAACAACCGATAAATTGTATGTGTGCCTGGCACTCGAACAACTCACGAATATTTTGAATTGTCCTGGAATTGTGCGTGTGCCTGGCACTCAAACAACTCCAATACTATTCTAAATTATTTTGGAATTGTGTGGGTGCCTGGCACTTCAGCTGTACTTAGGTATTATTATTATTTTGATATAGTTTATAAATTCGTTTATAATTTGTTGAACAATTCTCTATCTTCCACCTATTCTAACAACAGTACGATACTTTGTAATATTTCTTCCTTAAATTAGCATAAATGTTGAAATATACACTTTATAGGAATATAATGTTTAAATGTTAAGTAGATATAGTACTATAAAACTATTATTTCCCTTTTCTATCCGACCATAAATCTATAAGAGAAAGGATAAGTAAAATGAATGATTTGGACAAATAAGGAGATTGATTATCTCAAAGAACATATAGGTACATATAAAATTACGACAATTGCCAGCAATATTAATCGCTCTTATGATTCTGTCGTTGCCAAGCTGCACAGATTAGGCTTAACGTCCAATACGAAAATGTATACTGGTCTTCTGACTCTAGGAGAACTCTCCAATATTTTAAGAGTAGATCGAAATATAGTAAAAAACTGGGCCGAGAATTATGGTCTACCATGCATAAAGAGAACGACGAGGAGATTAAAGAACTTTTATTTTATTGATCCCACAGATTTTTGGTTATGGTCAGAAAAAAATAAGGAGAAAGTGCAATTCTCAAACATTGACCCTCAATTATTACTACCTGAACCTGATTGGGTAGATGCAGAAAGACGGAAAGAAAGGGACTCTCAAATAATAAAGAAAAGAAGCTACAAAACTTGGACAACAAAGGAAGATATCATTCTTGTGGATTTACGCCATCAAGGACTTTCTTATAAAAAAATTGGTGAGCTGATGGAGCGTAGTCCTGATAGTGTTGCTCATCGATACAAAAGACTACAAAATAATAACCTTTGAAGTGATTTCATAAACCTCAGTTTTCAGATTGTCAATTTAAAAAAGCAAGAGAAAGAAGGTATAAATGAGAGTGTTGTCAAAGATCAAACAATTAATTAGCAGAAATTCACTGCATAGTGAATATCAACCGCTTTTGAGTGTAAATAATGATTCCATTTTTGCCTATGAAGCTTTAATGAGATCAGAGCCGCACATTAATCCACTTACCCTAATCGAAGCCGCTCGAGAATGCGATAATTTGTATGAATTGGATACAGCTTGTATAACAAATGCAATAGAAGGTTTTCCTATCGCCTACCTGGAAAATCACTATTTATTCATCAATATTCTACCATCTACGATTATACATAAGGATTTTGAAAATTATATCAGCCGCTTACTGTTACTTTACCCAAAGATTAAGAGTAGCGTTGTTTTTGAAATTAGTGAGGATGTCTCTGAAGAGCATATTTGGAATCAAAGGTTATTTATGCACCGTTTATCTTTCTTAAAATCTCTTGAATTTTATATAGCTTTTGATGATCTCTCTGTTTCAAAGACCTCTTTTGAAAAAATGGAACTACTAACTCCAGATTATGTAAAGCTAGACCATACAAAATCACGGAATCTATCTTCTTCCCTAGCCCAGCAACAATTGATTTCGCTCTTTTTGGAATACACACATGAAAATATGAAATTAGTTCTGGAAGGAATAGAAGCTGAGGAAGATTTCATCACCGCCAAAAAGCTGGGGGTGCCTTTGCTGCAAGGTTATTTTATTTCAAAACCTTCACGATTGGCCTAACATAGAATTGTGTGCGTGCCAGGCACTCATACAAATCTCGAACTATTCTGAATTGTTTTTGAATTGTTTTTGAATTGTGTGTGTGCCTGGCACTCAAACAAATCCTGAACTATTCTGAATTGTTTCCGAATTGTGTGTGTGCCAGGCACTCAAGCATCCACTCGCCCAGGCACTCAAATGCAAATGAAAAAGCGTATTCGATTGTTCAACTCGAATACGCTTTTTCTATCCATCTAATGAGGATCTGGTTTTATTGGTAGAACGGTTGAACCGTGTAGCCATCTTGTTCTAGGTGGTAACGGATGTTTTTATCTACCAGGAAGTGGCCAGCGCCTACTACTACGAAGAATGTACCTTCTTCCTCTTCTAATAGATTTGTAATTTTAGCGGCCATGTTGGCATCACGCTCACCGAATAGCATTGTGTTGAACTCGGAAGTGTCGCCTTCCATCTCTTGTAAGCTAGCAGCAAACTTTTCGATGTCACCTTTCTTCCAATTCTCGAACCAATCTAGCATCACATCATTTTCTGTTTCAGCAGAAGGTTCCAAAATCGCATTCAGCGTATCCAGCAGCATCTGTTCCTGACCTTCAGGCGATAATGCGTCAAACATGTCGACTTGTGTTCTCGTACCTTCCAATTCGATGACCGGCTTCCCTTTCATCAGGGCATCCAGTAAAAAGTACATATCGATTCCATGCATCGACATTTCCTCCGGCGTTATCCCGAACGAATCGTCCATTCCCAACATTGATAGAGAACTAGATAACAACCAAGGTTTCTGGTTCATTAACTGATCCATCGATAACCCGTAAGTTTCAGCTACCTTTTCAAGCTTTGCAAACGTTTCGGCACTTACTGCGTCCTTAACCGTTTTGCCTTCTGCATACATTGCTTTTTCCGCATAGTAATCAAGGGCTTCAACGTCAAGAATATTTGCTTCCACTAATAGTGCATCGGATTCCTCAAACGCATTTAATAGTTTTTGATTGAATGGATATAGGTCCGGAGTCCCCAAGTGGATGGAACCTAATAAATACACTTGTGTGTCTTCATCTTCCACTACCCACGCTACACCTTTTGAACCTTTATCCGCCAGGTGATATGTGTCCTTGATGACGCGTATTGCCAGGACAACCGCATCTTGTGTTGTTGATTTTTTATCCAAATCCAACCCTTTGCCGGAACCTTTCAAGATGCCGCGCTCTTTCATATACGCTACAGCATCATCGCCAACCGGCAGATCATATTGTGCGACAATATTATAAAGGCGATTGATGATATCCCCTCTAGTTGTATCTTCCTTATAGCTTGCTGGTTTGAAATCTTTGTTTTCAGATAATTGTAATGATGCAATTTTATCTTCAGTCAAGGCTAATAGTTCATTCAGTTTTTCAATGGAAATGTCGCTTCTAAATCCATCGAAGTACAAGTCTGTCGAGAAAACCCCGTACTTTTCGCCTTCGTTCAGTATCTCAGCCGCCCAAGGGCTAACATCCGGAACACCTTCTTCAGCTTGGATAGCCGGTACAACTGTCGAGAACAGAAGCACAAATCCTAGCATCGTTGCGATAACGTTTCTGTACATTTTTTTCATATGCCATTCTCCTTTCACATACTAGATTCGTAAAAAGTTACGATTCTCACCCCGGTGATTTACTTAGCATAGAAAGTACCATAATTTTCATCCTTAGTAAAAAACCACCTAACCATCGTAACATATATACCCTCTTGTTTAAACCTTATTTATGAAGGATTTTCCACTAATCATAAAATATTCCAGTTCCCAAACAACCTACATCAAAGCTGAATTTTTTCTACACCACAAAACAAAAAACCCCCTTTAACCATTGTCAAAGGGGGTTGATCGAAACTATCAAAAACGTACTATATAAAATTACGCGAACAATTAAACTCTAAACTGCTGTACCAGATCATTCAACTGGATTGCCAGTTTGGAAAGCTCTTCGGAACTTGCCGCCACTTCTTCCATGGAACTGCTCGTTTGCTGAGTAGAAGCCGAAGTTTGTTCGACACCTGCAGCCGATTGTTCTGAAATGGCCGCCACTTCTTCAATAGCTGAATTCATTTCTTGGCTAGTCGATTTCATCAGGGTCAAGTTGTCACTGACAACTCGGATCGTGGAAGCCATCTCTTTAACCGAATCATTGATTTTTCTAAATGTCTCGCCAGTTGTTTTCAGCTGGTCGGTACCTTTTGAAACTTCCGAATATCCTGTTTGCAACGATTGTACGACTCCCGTTGTATCCCCTTGAATTCTAGCAACAATTTGCGTGATATCCGCCACTGATTTGGATACCTCTTCGGCAAGCTTTTTCACTTCTTCTGCCACGACCGCAAAGCCGCGTCCATGCTCGCCGGCACGTGCTGCTTCAATAGCCGCATTGAGTGCCAATAAATTCGTTTGTTCAGCCACCTCTCGAATAACGGTGACTAATTTTGAAATTTCATTCGATTGCACATCAAGCTGCTGAACTTTCAGCACGGAATCATTGACGATGCGGTCGATATTCATCATCTGTTCAACCGATTGTCGCATCAATTGAGCGCCATCTTCCGTCAATTGCAGCACTTCATTTGATGACTGATAAATTCTCTCACCATTATTATTGGCTTCTTCCACCTTTTCCACATAAGTTCCCATTGAAGTTGAAAGATCACCAGCAAGACTTGCTTGCGATTCAGTACCCGATGCAATTTCTTCCATTGTAGTGGCTACTTGTTCAGTCCCTACCTTCACTTCATTGGCGGACTGTGTGAGCTCCTCACTGTGGCCCGATATAAGCTGGGAAGCTTGGGAAATATTTTGAATCATATTTTTTAAGTTTGTATGTAAATTATTCAGTCCACCGGCCAATTGTCCAGTTTCATCTTTGGAGCTTATGTCCAATGTACCAATCGTCAAATTGCCATTCGCGATATGCGTCATTTGCTCCGTCACTTTTTTGATAGGATTCGTCACATTGTTGGCAAACAACCAAATGACCGCTATCCCAATAAGCAACGTAATTCCCGTCACAATGGAGTTTAATGTCAGGATGTCACCGGCAGGTTCATTAAAGTCGATCATGTAGGTACCTGCCACCACGACCCATCCCCACTCAGCAAAATCTTCGGAGTAGGCAACTTTTTCCCCGTACTTATCCGGGTTGTCAATGAACGGCGCTATAAAATAAGTAAACCCTCCGCCTTCGATTCCGCGTTCAACGTATTCCCGCGCATAGTAAATACCATTTTTATCCTTCGTATCCCAAATATTCTGGCCCTCTTTGGCAGGGTGGGCAACGAGTGTCCCTTCGTGATCGGCTACAAACATATAGCCATTTTCACCTAGGTCGATATTTTTATTGATCGGGCGTTTATCGTCTGCCCCCTTTTCACCTAGTATCGTGATTCTTACTTTTTCTTGAGCATCCTCCAAAGTAAGTTTGCCTTCCTCCACTTGCTCATTGAGCACTTTCATCAATTCAACCGTTTGTTCCACACTATTTCTTAGATTCGTTTGCCCCAGTTCATCCAGACTGTCACTGCTTTTTTGATAACTGAACCACCCTAAAACAAGCAAGGGAATCGTCAGCAATAGAATTGAAACGGTCAGAAGCTTCCGTTTAATCGTTCCCGTGAAAAAAGCTAGCAAATTAAATTTCTTCATACTATCCTCACACTTTCTTTCATTGAAAAAATAATTCCAATAAGACTATTTGCACTAAAAACCACCTTAATAAAATAGGTCGTTAAGTGTTACATTATATTCCTATTAATCCTACTTTTTCAATATCTATTCATGAACTCTAGTATATTTTCGACAAAACTAGCAATTTCTTTAGTAGAATTTGTAAAATAAACACTTAACTATAGAAGAAACCCGTTCTTTTCTATTCGTGAATAAAGATACCATCACACTGATTCTCTCCAGAAAAATTCCCCATGAGTTTGGAAGTTTAATCTACTTTAATTACTCGATTTTGATGGCACCCATGCTTTCCAGGAAAATTCGCGCATCGGAATTCAAGTAATTGATCGACTCTTTTTTCATCAGTAATTGCTCATTTCCTTTTATATTACGCTTCATACTCCTAATATCAAATCTCGTTGCATACACGTTCAGCGTGTTGAGTAGGCTAATCTCTGCCTTTGTTAACGGCTCTTCACCAGACTCGGATTGATTATTTAAAAACTTGAGGATCTCTCTCGCATTACTTTTTAAATGCATCCGATTTTGGTTGACTAATTCAATGTTTTCTTCAATGTACTTTCTTGCGCTCGTAAATTCCAACGCATCCACTGATTTATTGATTTTTGTTATGACATCTTTTATATCCACTACTATAGCCCCTTCGAAATTATTTGCACTTAGGTATATCGGCATTCAATTACAATATTCAAGGACATTACTTTGAAATAAACATAGTAATTTTTGCCAATTAAAAAGCATATGGAAGGCTCCAGCATTTTCCGAGTAATACATAGAAAAAACCCGCATTTTATGAATTAAATGCGGGCGAAATATTATTCTAGAATTATCTCAAAAACTTATCAAAATAGTAGTTACCGTCGATTTCTTCAAACACGGCGCTTTTACTCCAACCGTCTTCCTCTCTTTCGATATACACGGTGCTATCAGAACGTACCGTAATTTTGAATTCGTAGTAGCCACCATATGGTTTTCCTTCGAGAGCTGTGTAACGGAGTGGCTCATTGAAATAACTGTTCAATTGATCAGGTTTCGTCAATATGGTTTTTAAAAACTCTTCATCCTTATTAGCAAGGCCCCATAGCAAAACTTTCGTGGCCCCCACTAAATGTTGTTGCGGGAAGACAATTTCCCCGCCCATAATAGCGGTTTCCTTTTCCTCCAATTCAGCCAGCGAAATCGGTTCTTCTAAAGAAGAGACTTCATCGTACAAACCGAATAACTCGTCCGGGATTCCCCAACCTTCCGTCGCTTCTTGGCTATTCTCATAAGCTTCCATCGTTTGATCATAAACCTTTTCTACATTTGGAGAAATGCCTAAAGAATATTCGCCTTGGCCAAAGCCCCAGTAGAACAAATGCCCTCCAGCAATGCTATACGCATAGACCGAACCCGTTGGCACTTCCCAATGTTTTGAACCAATCAAATCCATGGCGAACATTTTCTGATCCTCGGTAAAATAAATCGTCTCCCCAGAAATATTGGGCATGTCGATCGTCGCCCCGGATTGCTTCATGTTGGCCGTCAAATTTCTCGCGTCCCCACCGAATGACATTTTGTAAAGGTCGCCTTGCTCTAAATAATAGAGGTCACCCCCACTCACCTGGAATAACGACTCTAACTCCCCGTGGGATGTAACGGTTTCCTCTCCACTTTCTAAATCAGTTATGTATATTCGATAATCTTGTTCCTTCACTTTTTCGGACCAATACAGTTTTCCCTGCTCGACATAAAAATTCATCATGCTGGAGGCCTTGACTTGTAAGTTCCCCCCATCCGTCTCCATCGTAAATAGACTATTTGCATCGAATCCGTCATCGTAGGAACTAAAGATGATATGGTCTTTATAAACAATCATGTTTGACACAGGTACAGAGGTCGGAATTTCTTCCTTCCCTTCCCCATCCAAGTCCATTGCAAAGATTTTTTCATTTTTCACATAATAAACCCGGTCGTTAATAACGTTAATAGAAGTAATGGTGCCAAGGCCATCCTCTACGCTGTCAAGTATTTCCCCGGTCTTGTCCATCTCGTTTATTGCATCCTTCGGTGAAGAAATGAGATTTTTGGAGTCCGAATAAAAAACCGTATCCCCATACACTGCAGCAATCCCGCCATTTTGGATATTGCCGCTCGTATTACCTGTATCAATGGTTAGTGTGATTTCGTCGCCTGCTGTTTCTGTTTCGGTTTCCTGTGTCTCTTTAACACTTTCTGCCACTTCTTTTTCTTCCCCAGCTGATTGCTTATTACTCATCTCCTCGGAATTTGCACAACCTGCGATGGATAAGGAAATTAAAAGGGATAGCATCAATTCTTTTTTCATATTAAGCTCCCAACTTTACTATTTAAGATAAAATTACCACTTAAAACATATGTACAAAAATTGAGCGAGGATTATAAATCCCCGCTTAATTTCTTATTTATAAAATTTCGGCTCAAACAGACCCACTTCTGCATTAGAACCATTTACAGGTCGAGTTAATTTGAAGCTAAGTTTATTCGCGTTTTTTGTATTGATTTTGATTTCTCTTGGCATTTCACCTGCTTTGACGGTATACGATGTTGTTAACTCATCATCCAAGTAAACGTCCACAGCCACATGTGTGCCCGTACTTTTTGATTTTTCAGTTAGCGATAAAATCGATTCAAAGGTCGAATATTGACCGTTTAATGCAAATTCAGTTAACGTCCATTGCTCAGCGGAGAAGTTATCCAACCCTAAGATTGCGTAGTTTACATATTCGTTGCCAATATTGTCTTGAACAGGTGTTTTTTCATTAAAGCCAATTTTGGCGAAGTTGCCAGTAATGCTCGTTTTTGATTGGAAATTCATCATCTTGATATCACGGTCAAAGTAGTAAGCCGTCCCATCCAATGTTTCACCGATATGAATCGTTGATGTTTGTTTTTCCCACTCCACTGGGTAGCCCAATGATTCACTGATATAGCGAAGTGGTACATACGTTGTCCCTTCGTACGTGAACGGTTTTTCATTTCCAGGCATTTTGGATACTTGATCAATTTTAATATCCGCTATATTAAAGAATACCTTTAATGTCGCACTGTTCGATGCCGCGAATGCTCCCACCGCCCCACCGATCAATAGGGAACCAGCCACTGCTGAACTGACTAAAAATTTCTTCATGTTGTTAATCCTCCGATGTTATGTAGTTCATGTGCTTTTTTGAAAACTACTAGATTTCCTACTTTTTAGAAAGTATTGAATTTACTAGTTACTCATACAATAGTAATGGTATGCAGTTTAATAATGAATAGTTCTATGAACCTTATTTAACTGTATTTATAATACTATTTTCGTTAACCGACCACTACTATAGTAACGGTATTTTATCCTATGTAAGAATTCTATAAATAGAATAGATAAAATCAGCCTCTCTTTTACGGCTGCTCTACCATACTTGACAGTTATATAAATATAAAAAGCACTGACATCCAGTGAAGTGAAGATGCCAGTTCTAACTTTATTGTCTGATGACTTTATTATTACTTACTATTTTGTGAGGTCTTTACGATTTTTTTATGCTACTTACTTTATCTCAATTTCGATTGTGTTTACATAATCACCGGAGATACAGCATCATCTATAGTTGAAATCCAAAATTAAATTACCGCAAATTTTCTTCTACACCCTTCAACTATAGTTTCCCCTGTATCATTTTGTACTACCAAAAGCACATAGTAACGATATTTAGAATGTAAGAACCGTTTCAATCTATATTACTCACCAAAGAATTCTGCTTTGTTATCACCGTCAATGATTACAACCCCATTAGCCGTAGTTGGTGTGATTTTAAATTGTGTCTGACTTACTGTTTCAGCTATCGCTTCAACATTGGCGTTTTTTAAATTAGTGTTTATACGCGTAACTAACTGATCGATAGTTGAATAGCGCGATGTCAATTTAATTGTTGCTAGGTTTGTTCCATCACTTACCGTAAATGTTCGATTTCTAGACGTATCTGCATCTGTTCCTTGAGCAGTTTGTTGATCAAAGAAATATGACCAATCTTTCCCCTCTAACTTGAAAGATGATGTCGAATCCGGTTGGAATGCGCTGATTTGGAATGTATCCCCAAAACCAAAGGCACTGATAGGGCGACTCATCAGGGCTGACACTCCACCTTTGTCAAGATAATGTTGTTGAATATGACTTTCAACCACACTACCCATTGCCTCCCCTTTAGGAAAATCCTTTGAAAGCGCCCAATCCACATATACTTTAATCTCATCTTGTCCAATGACAATAGAAAATTCCTTGCGGTTCCCCGTAAAATCATCTATTGTTACTGGCTTGCTTATGAGTTTTGCTTGTGTTCCACTAACAGTTGAAAAGTCTAGATTTGTTATCTCTTTACTCATTAAACTACTAGGAGCCACCACTGTTACCGTAAATGACCCTGTTTTAATTACTTGCCCATCTTTTATCACTTGGACAGTAATTAAGTTAGCTTCACTTGCTGCATTTCCTGTTACTTTAATCTGTCCATTATAATATTCAATCTCAGTTGTTACAGTCCCATTTGATGAGATTACAATAAGAGATTCTCCATTTTCCAGTGCAACATGGTTACTTGTATCCGTTTCTGAAACAGACAAAGTAATATTTTGCAAGCCATCCAATTCTGCTACTTTGCTACTTTGGAAAGTTAGTATAGCTTGATCTAACTCCACTTTTGCGGCTTCCAATTGTTGAGCCGTTTTGCTTGAAGCGGCATCTAAAACTATTTGAGCTGCATCAAGCGCAGATTTTAATATAGTTTTTGAGCCGATGATATATTGACCAACTAATGATCCTTCGAATGCTGTCTGATGAAGGTTTAAAGCGCTAGAGATTGATGTAGTTAATGCTGTCGTATCCCCGGCTACAATTACCTTGCCTTGAAATTTCGTTATCGCATTGTCTAATTCTGTCGTTGCATTGTCTAATTGTAATTGTGTTTTACTTTCTCTATTACTATATATATCGTGAGCTATTTCTATAGCCGAAGCCAAAGCAGCTAGATCCACTTCTGCTACTTGACCGACTCCATCACCTACCGTTAC
>NZ_JPVO01000044.1 GCF_000772955.1 Ureibacillus sinduriensis BLB-1 = JCM 15800
GAGCATCGGCTCGACGCAGATGACGCTGTTAGCCGACGTGTCATCGCACTTCGCAAAAGTAGCGTCGATGGTAGATGGGGGCAGCCCTGTGAGAGTAGGACGTCGCTAGGTATGTAGAAACCACTGAATATTCAGTGGTTTTTTATTGTTAAAACGGTGCCAAAAAGAAGCAGAAATACAAAGAAATCTTAATGAAAAAAGGATTAATAGAATTGACGCTTCAGACTGTAAAAGGAGCGCAAATTGTATATAAGTGAAATTTGATGGTATGATTATAAAAGTTTTATATAAAATGAATACATAGTTTCAACTTATTGACTCGGTAGATAGGAGCATATAGAAATGAATATTTCGATTCGTTGGCTATATCCAAATTTAGTCGTACCAACCTTATATGATATTATAGTTGCGATCATTATCGTTGTGCTAGGATGGTTGCTTCAACATTACATATTAAAATATATAATAAGAAAAATAGCAGGTTTCTTCGAAAAGAAATCTAAACTAATGACAGCAAGAATCATTGAACATTTTAGCCGAGAGATACGCCACGCAATATTTACCGGCATCATTTTCTTTGCAATTTCATACTTGATCGAGGTTTCTTTATTTAAAAATTCATCAATCCTGAACCTTTTTTATTCATTGATGGTTTTCTATTTCATTAAAGGAGTAATCGATGTTCTAAACTATTACGCCAATCACCCTGAAGCGTTTCATTTGGATATTAGTAAATCCACTCGATTAACGCCTTTTACACTGCGGGTTATTAATGCATTACTCGCTATTTTGGCCATTGTATTAATTGCATCATTGTGGCAATTTAATTTGAATGGATTCCTGACGGGCATCGGTCTTACCAGTGTGGCACTTGCATTTGGGATAAGGGATACTTCTTCGCATATTTTTGGGGGACTATCAATGGCCTTTGACAAGCCATTCAAAGTAGGCGATATGGTAGCTACAGAGGATAATAAAATTGAGGGGGTCATCCTGGATATAAACCTTCGTTCCACCCTCATTGCCACATCTGATAAAGGAACTGTTTATGTACCGAATGCTTATTTAATGAACAGACCCATCTATAATTTAACAACCAGGGAGAAGCGCAAAATTCAGTCCTATTACTATCTATCTTCAATGCATACGGAAGAAGAAGTGAGAAGCTTTTGTAATGTAGTAAAAAAACAAATTATACTCCATCCGAATATTTCTAAAAATGAATTGATCCTTGTTTATATTGATGAGTTTCACGCAAATTACTATCGACTGCTTGTCAGCTACTTTATCCCATCAAATGACATACAAGCAAAATATGAAGTACAGCAAGATATATTATTTGTTATTAAACAAGAAATCGATAACGCTTCCCTAACAATAGTGAACCCTGATTTTTTAAAGCCGAACGAAAATGAAAGTACCGCAAATTAGTAAAAAGGAGTAAAAACGATATTGTTTTTACTCCTTTACTTTATGCATTAGTCATCGTAACGATCATCATCGTCATCATACCGATCATCGTCATCGTCGTCGTCATACCGATCATCATCATCATCATCAAAGCGGTCATCATCCAGGTTTTGTTGATTCGTTTTTGCTGTGTTTTGAGTTGCTCCATTTGTATTTATGTCTGTATTTTTTGAGGTACTGGAATTAGAATTTCGTTCATCATCATCGTGGTCATCTTTAGTTTTCTTTAGTAATTTACCTGTCAGGGCGTCGTATTTCAAATCGTACTCCGCATCGGCAGTAACTATTTCCACTTCATACACCTTTCTTGTTCCTTCTATGTCGAAATCGATTTCCGTAATGTCACCTTTAACTTCGGCTAATGCAATTTTTTTGATTTCATTTTTTGTTAAAACTTTGGATGTATCAGCTGAACCGACTAGATTCCCTCCCGAGACGGCGATGATTCCTCCTATTGCCATCACTCCTAATAAAGCGGGTACCAAAATAATTTTCTTCATTTTTTTCTCTCCTTTAACTTATTTGATACCTTTATAATACTGTTGGTAAATTAGGAGAAGGAGAGAGAAAGATTAGAATTTCATTAGAAAGCCATTAATGTCTTCTAATCATCATCGTTTTCCTCATTATTGTCTTCTTCGGAGTCATCACCATCATCGACATCGTCGTCTTGCTCGTAATCAGACACGGACATTACTTTTCCGGAAACAGCGTGTATTTGGAACGTTGCTTCCTCATTTTCTCCGTCTATTTCGACGAGGTAATAGCCCCCGTCATTGGCGCCCTCATAAACTACATATTCGACTGTACCGTTAAGTTGAGATAGAGCGATTTGTTTTGCTTTCTCACTAGAAATAATAGTAGCTGCTTGGGCATTAGGAGCGTTCTGCTGTTTTACATCTTCGGTAAGTATTTCACCAGTAATCGCGTTAACTAGAAGAGTTTTTAAAATCTCTTGCTCTGAAATTTCCACTATATAATGCGGCTCTTCTTCCGCGTCCTGAAGGCTAATGGAGCGAACGGTGCCTATCTGCTGATTACTTAATAATGCACGAATTTCTTCTTTTGTTTTTATGTCAGTCGACACATCAGGCGGGGTCTTGCCGCCATTCTTGCTCAGCTGGAGAATTGTTCCGGTTTCCGAATCGACTTGAAAATCATAATTGAGATTATTTCTAAGTACGTTCATATAGAAAATGCCGTTCTTCTCTTCAATTGATTCGACAGAGCCTCCGTAGAGATTTGAAATTAAGTCAGATGCTTCCTGGGCACTTATCTTTTCAGTTGCAAAGAATCGGTCTGAAATTAGCCAAATAACAAACACAGTAACGGTGATCATCAGCATGACCAAAGAAATCATCCATTTAGAATAGGTTGTCATCTTCCTCCCTCCTTGCCTCCTTCTAAGTTGTATGGTATCAACAATGTAAAGCAAGTCCCAGATCCTAGTTTACTTTGGACATTGATATGGATTTGAAGTTTTTCGGAAAGCTCCCTCGCGATGGCAAGACCTAACCCTGCACCTCCAGTTTTTCTATTACGATCTTGATTCACGCGGTAAAAACGATCAAAAAGATGCGGAATCTGATCTTGCGCAATGCCTTCCCCAAAGTCATGTATAGATACCGTTATGGATTTCTCTTCCTTTGCTGCAGTGATGATAATTTTGTCCTCACTATATTTCCGTGCATTATCTAGTAAAATAAATAAAAGCTGCTTTAGTTTCTGTTCATCTGATTGAATAAACAGAGACGAACCTCCATGTAGTTCCACTGTTCTGTTATAGGCTTGGCGCATTTGGGAGGCCGTGCTTTCCAGAAGAAGGGACAGATCAATTTCCTTTAAAGATAGCGAGGTGTCCTCTTTATTCTTGGCCAACTCCAGCATTTGGATAATTAAATCATTCATCCGGCGCGATTCATTTACAATTGCACCAAGGGCTTCGGTAGCTACCTGTTCATTCGTGAAACCCCTGCGCAATAGTAATTTCGCATAGCTTTCGATAACCGTAAGCGGAGTTTTAAGTTCGTGGGAAGCATTCGATACAAATTGTTCTTGCTTTCGGTAGTTTGTTTCAAGAGCTTCCATCATACCGTTGAAAGTACGCCCTATTTCTGCGAGTTCATCTTTTCCTGTCTCGGCTTTGTCCACTTTTTCATAGTTACCGCTTGATCCGCTTTTTTTCATGGCAAGGGCCAAACGTTCCAGTGGCTTTAAAATAATTCGGCTAAGGGCCATATTCGATAATAGAAGGGGGATAGCTATAATAGTAGTGGCAGCAACAAGTATCAATTTCAATAAATCCGCATTGCTTGCCACTTCATTTAAAGGCTGTATAAGCTGCAGTTTTACTACACTGCCATCCACCCAAATAGCTGGAGTTTCAATCATGATGACAGGAACTCCATCAATTTCGCTTTTGGCATAGGTGTCGTCTTTAGATTGTTGTAAATTGAATTTTTCAAATTCCAATGAGGCGTGAACAGATTGGATTGGTTTACCTTCATCATTCAATACGCGAACTGCGCCATCCGTCGGCATATAAGCCCGTAGTATAATGGATGGATCTGTAGCATCGGTCAATTGGTTAAAAGAAGTTAAAAGTTCCTCGCCGCGCCCTTTTAATTGCTCATATTCCGTATTTATAGCGAGGCGTTCATATAACAGATAGACACCTGTATTCATCAATGCCAATAAAATAAGCATAAGCAAGGTGGTAAAAAGGTGAATTTTCGTCCTAAGTTTCATGAGTGGACTCCTTTAATGCATAACCAACACCACGTACCGTTTTAATAATCGCCGTTGAATTTACTGAGCCGAGCTTTTGCCGAAGATAGCGTATATAAACATCCACTACATTGGTGTCGCCGAAGTAATCAAAGCCCCATACTGCTTCCAGAATTTGTTCTCTTGTTAGTACTTGTTTTGGATGTTTGAGCAAATAAAGAAGCAAATCGTATTCTCTGGGTGTTAAATCTATTGACTCTTCAAAGTAAAGCACCTCACGGGTTTGTTCATGAATTGAAAGCTGGCCGTAACTTAATAGATGGGTGTCGTTGTCAGCGAGCGGAAGTACAGCACTTTGTGATTTAGCAAAGCGAATAAAATTCCGGATACGTGCCAATAGTTCATCAATTTCGAAGGGCTTTGTTACATAATCGTTCGCACCCAGATCCAAACCCTTCACTTTATCTTCCACTTCGCTTTTTGCTGTCAGTAAAATGACGGGAGTGGCTTGTTCTGTAGCACGGATCCTCTTTAAAACGTCCAGGCCATGCATCTCGGGCAGCATTAAATCAAGGAGGATCAAATCAAAGCTTCCTTCCCTATATTTGATCAAGCCACTCGTTCCTGTATAAGCAATATCCACTTGATAGCCCTCAAACTCCAACTCAAGTTGTAAAACGCGGGCAATATTTTCTTCATCTTCAATAATCAAAATATTATATGACATTTCATCACTCACTTTTTATCTTCTTATATAGAATCATACAAAATCTTCATTAGAAAATAATGAGAAAACCCTTCATATCAAAAAAATTAATTCGACAAAATATTTGTATTACAGAATTTAGAATACTAAGATAATGTAAATGCATTTTGAATTGTCCAAGGATTTTTATTCAAATATAATTTTAACGTAAAACTTTGGTAAAATATTAAATACAATGGTCGAAAGGAACTTTATATGGGTAAAAATCAAATATGGTTTGAAGTGGAAGAAAACGAAACAATTGAACAATGCCTGGAACGTATGAAGGAAAAGGGTTACATGGCTATGGGACGTAAAGAAGAGCCAGTTTTTCATGTGGTGAATGGAGAACCAACCTATTTGCGTCAAAAAATACAATTTAAAGGAATATTGATGGAAGAATGAAAAGGTTTCAATCCAAAAACCGAACATTACTGTTTTCTGAAAATTTATCGTTCGCATTTTATCGTTGATTTTCTATTCATGGATTGTTAAAATGGGATTAGGAAATGAATTTTGGAATGCAAAACTGATTTTGGAACTTTTACTATGTTGTATGCTCTTTTGCAATACTTCTTGGTAAGAGGGTACAAAATTGATAAAAATATTATCCCACATATATGCTAGAGGATATGGCTCTAGTGTCTCTACCCGACACCGAAAATGTTGGACTATGCGGGAAAGCAAGCTGTCGACATTTGGAATGTAGGTGAGTACGATGTTCACTTCATGCTCTTTCTATTCCCTGTCCTCAAGTACTCTGCTTTCTTCGCGTAAGAGAGAGTGGATTATTTGAGGGCTTTTTATTATACAAAAACAAATCATAGCTAAAATTTGTATCCATGATGCCGTGCTGACAGATTGGTGTGAAAATCACGCCAGCTCATGATGGGTCTCCGGTGCTAGGAAACCTTGAATCTATGTTCCATGGCAATAAAGTTGAAGTTTTTATGATAGTCAAAGCGTCATCGTTAAAGCGGGGCGAAGATTGAAGGAGAGATTGGTATGAATCCAAAAATCGGTGTCATTATGGGAAGTTCCAGTGACTGGGAAACGATGAAACATGCATGTGATATTCTTGATGAATTACAAGTTCCATATGAAAAGCAAGTTGTTTCTGCACATCGTACACCTGATCTTATGTTTGAGTATGCGGAAAGTGCCCGTTCAAGAGGAATCCAGGTCATTATTGCTGGTGCAGGGGGAGCGGCGCATTTACCGGGAATGGTAGCTGCCAAAACAACACTGCCTATCATTGGGGTACCGGTTCAATCAAAAGCGTTAAATGGATTGGATTCGCTGTTGTCCATCGTGCAAATGCCGGGTGGTGTGCCAGTTGCCACTGTTGCCATCGGGAAGGCTGGAGCTACAAATGCAGGGCTGCTGGCAGCGCAAATATTATCCATTACCGATAATGAACTGGCCGACAAACTGGAAGCACGTCGCCAAACCATAAAGGAGCAAGTGCTGGAAAGCTCAGGTGATTTATCATGACTAAGATGATTTTCCCTGGACAGACGATTGGAATCATCGGCGGTGGCCAATTAGGCCGCATGATGGCCCTTTCAGCAAAAGAAGCGGGTTATAAAATTGCCGTACTTGAGCCGTCGATGGATTCTCCTTGTGGGCAAGTTGCGGATATCCGAATTGTAGCTCCATATGATGATGAAGCTGCATTAGAAGAATTAGCGGACGTAAGTGACGTAATTACTTTTGAATTTGAAAACATAGATTATGAAGGTTTAAAAAGACTAGCAGAAATTGCATATGTTCCACAAGGGGCCGAACTAGTCCGCATCACTCAAAATCGTGTAACGGAAAAGGCTGCCATTGTTGAGGCCGGTTGTCCTGTTGCACCATACATAGTCGCAGATGATTACGATGAATTAGTGAATCAAATCGACAAAATTGGATATCCAAGTATTGTGAAAACTTCAAGTGGTGGCTATGATGGTAAAGGTCAACAACAATTAAATTCCAAAGAGGATTTACCATTGGCTAAAAGTTTGTTTGAACATTCCCAATGTGTAGCCGAAAGGTTTATTCCTTTTGAGAAAGAGATATCCGTCATTGTTCAGAGAAATGGGCAAGGGGAAACTTATTGTCTTCCGGTTGGGGAGAATATCCATGTTCATCACATTTTGCATGAAACGCTTGTGCCTGCGCGTATCTCCGGTGAAACCTATAACAGAGCTGTTGAGGCTGCCAAAAAAATAGCGGATCGCCTGGAGCTTGTCGGAACCTTGGCAGTGGAAATGTTCGTGTTGGGGAATGGCGAAATCATCATTAATGAGCTTGCGCCTAGACCACATAATTCCGGACATTATTCTATCGAGGCTTGTAATGTTTCTCAGTTTGAGCAACATATTCGTGCGGTTTGTGGTTGGCCGCTTCGCGTACCGAAACTGTTGAAACCGTCTATTATGGTGAATATTTTAGGGCAACATGTCATGCCGTTATGCAATTCAATTTCTAAGCATGCTGATTGGTCCATCCATCTTTATGGGAAAACTGAGGCAAAAGTGAATCGTAAAATGGGTCATGTAACAATTTTGACGGATAATATTGACGACACACTTAATGAAATCGAACATTCCGGCATTTGGTCGGAATAAAAGGAGAAGAAAACATGATCGAACGTTATACACGTCCGGAAATGGGCGCAATTTGGACAGAAGAAAACAAATTTAAATCTTGGCTGGAAGTTGAAATTCTAGCTTGTGAAGCATGGGCTGAACTTGGTGAAATTCCAAAAGAAGATGTCGCTTTGCTTCGTCAGAACGCTTCATTTGATATCAATCGCATATATGAAATAGAACAGGAAACTCGTCACGATGTGGTGGCTTTCACTCGAGCTGTATCTGAAACTTGCGGAGAAGAACGCAAATGGGTTCACTACGGTTTAACTTCAACTGATGTGGTAGATACGGCGTTATCTTATTTAATCAAACAAGCGAACGTGATTTTACGTAAAGATATCGTGAACTTTATCGAAATCTTAACTGAAAAAGCAAAAGAATATAAATACACGGTTATGATGGGTCGTACTCATGGTGTACATGCTGAGCCAACTACATTCGGTTTAAAGCTTGCATTATGGCGCGAAGAAATGAAGCGTAACCTTGAGCGTTTTGATACGGCTGCTAATGTGATTGAGACTGGTAAAATGTCAGGAGCAGTGGGAACTTATGCCAACATCGATCCTTTTGTTGAACAGTATGTTTGCGAGAAATTAGGATTGCAAGCCGCACCGATCTCAACACAAACTTTACAACGTGATCGTCATGCACAATACTTCTCAACACTGGCGTTAATCGCAACATCTATCGAGAAATTTGCAACAGAAATACGTGGTCTGCAAAAATCAGAAACGCGAGAAGTTGAAGAAGCGTTTGCTAAAGGCCAAAAAGGATCATCAGCAATGCCTCATAAGCGTAACCCGATCGGTTCTGAAAATATGACAGGTATTGCGCGATTATTGCGCGGCTATATGTTAACAGCTTATGAAAACGTATCGTTATGGCATGAGAGAGATATTTCGCATTCTTCAGCAGAGCGCGTTATTATCCCAGATGCAACAATCGGTCTGAACTACATGTTAAACCGTTTCGGCAATATCGTGAAAAACTTGACTGTGTTCCCGGAAAACATGAAACGTAATATGGATCGCACATTCGGTTTGATTTACTCACAACGTATCCTGCTTGCGTTAATCGAAAAGGGATTGGTGCGTGAGGAAGCTTATGATACGGTTCAACCATTGACGGCAATTGCATGGGATGAACAAAAACAATTCCGGCCATTAGTAGAAGGAAATGAAAAAATTACTTCCCTTTTATCAAAAGAAGAAATTGAAGATTGCTTCGACTATAACTACCACATTAAAAATGTAGATATGATTTTCGAACGTCTTGGACTTAACGACTAGCATTTCGTTGAAGTAACCTCAATGTATAGGCGAAGCCTCCGGCGAACAAATACGTCAAGGCGAATTTGATTAACTTTAACGGGATATAAGTATCAACCTAACAATCATTCATCTCCTACGTCTGTGGGAGATGAATGGAAACTAATTGGAGGCATGCGTCATGAATAAAGGTCAGCTTTTATACGAAGGAAAAGCAAAACGTTTATACCAGACTGAACAAGAAGATATCTTGTTCGTGGAGTATAAAAATAGTGCTACTGCATTTAATGGTGAAAAGAAAGCGGAAATAGACGGAAAAGGTATACTAAACAACCGCATTACGACAGTAATTTTCGAAAAATTGAAAACGCATGGTATTGATTCACACTTTGTGGAACGCATCTCCGATAATGAACAGCTTGTTCGTAAAGTGGAGATTATCCCAATCGAGGTAGTGGTTCGTAATATCGCTGCGGGCAGTCTTGCGAAACGACTTGGGTTTGAAGAAGGGACACCATTAAACCGTACCATTGTAGAGTTCTACTATAAAGATGATGCTTTGGGGGATCCACTTATCAATAACGATCATATCGATATTTTAGGGATTGCCACAAAAGATGAAGTCGAAACTCTTTACGAACTAGGTTTGAAGGTTAATAGTGTTCTACAACCAATTTTTGAAGAAGTCGGCGTTATTTTAGTAGACTTTAAGCTTGAATTCGGCCGTGACAAGGATGGAAATGTACTGCTGGCTGATGAAATCTCCCCGGATACTTGCCGTCTTTGGGATGCAGAAACAAAACAAAAGCTGGATAAAGATGTATTCCGACGCGATTTAGGTAGTTTGACGCAAAGTTATGAAATTGTTCTTAATAGACTTGGAGGAAAATAGAAATGGCTAAAGTTAAAATTTACGTTACATTACGCGAAAGTGTGCTTGATCCACAAGGTTCGGCAGTTCAAGGTTCATTGGTGAAAATGGGCTACAACGAAGTGCAAGATATCCGTATCGGAAAGTATTTGGAAGTAGTTATTGGTGATACAGAGCGCGATCTTGATTCATTAGTAAAAGAAATGTGCGAGAAGCTTCTTGCAAATACAGTGATTGAAGATTACCGCTATGAAGTCGAGGAGGCAAACTAATCATGAAATTCGCAGTACTCGTTTTCCCTGGGTCAAACTGTGACATCGATATGTATCATGCGATTAAAGATGAGCTGGGTGAAGAAGTAGAATACGTATGGCATGACGCAACAGATTTAAGCGAATTTGATGGTGTTTTGATACCTGGTGGTTTCTCTTATGGTGACTATTTGCGTTGTGGTGCAATGGCAAACCAATCCAATGTAATGGCTGAAGTGAAAAAGTTTGCCCAAGCAGGTAAACCGGTGCTTGGTGTATGTAACGGATTCCAAATTTTAACTGAGGCAGGTTTGCTTCCAGGAGCATTGCTCCGAAACAAAAATTTGAAATTCATGTGTCGTACTGTAGGTTTAAAGGTGACAAACAACGATACATTATTCACAAATCAATACGAAGCTGGCGAAGTCATCAATATTCCGATTGCACATGGGGAAGGAAATTACTTCTGTGACGACAAAACGCTGGCGGAGTTGAAAGCAAATAATCAAATCGTCTTTACATATTCAGGTGAAAATCCAAACGGCAGTTTAGAGGATATCGCCGGAATTATAAATGAGCGCGGAAATGTCCTTGGCATGATGCCCCATCCGGAACGTGCGGTGGATGCATTATTGGGGAGCAACGACGGTCTAAAGGTATTTAAATCTATAGTAAAAATGTGGAGGGAATCACATGTCAGCTAGTTTGGAACCAACTAAAGAGCAAATCAAAGAACAAAAGCTATATGCCGGGATGGGTATGTCGGATGAGGAATTTGCGATGGTGGAGAACATCCTGGGACGCCTTCCAAACTGGACTGAAACCGGGTTATTCTCAGTCATGTGGTCTGAACACTGTTCTTATAAAAATTCAAAACCGGTTTTGCGCAAGTTCCCAACTAAAGGACCACAAGTGTTGCAAGGTCCTGGTGAAGGAGCCGGGATTGTCGATATTGGGGATGAACAAGCGGTAGTTTTCAAAATGGAGTCACATAATCATCCTTCAGCCATCGAGCCTTATCAAGGGGCGGCAACTGGTGTCGGTGGGATTATCCGCGACGTTTTCTCAATGGGTGCACGTCCGATTGCGATGCTAAACTCATTACGCTTTGGTGAATTACAATCAAAGCGAGGAAAATATCTATTTGAAGAAGTTGTTGCAGGGATTGCAGGTTACGGGAACTGTATCGGTATTCCGACTGTAGGTGGAGAGATTCAATTCGACCCATGTTATGAAGGGAACCCACTTGTTAATGCAATGTGTGTCGGGTTAATTGACCATAAAGATATTCAGCGAGGTATTGCTGCCGGAGTTGGTAACACAGTGATGTACGTAGGTGCCAAAACTGGTCGTGATGGTATTCATGGTGCCACATTCGCATCGGAAGAACTGTCAGAAGCTTCTGAAGAAAAGCGTCCTGCCGTTCAAGTTGGAGACCCATTCATGGAAAAACTTCTACTTGAAGCTTGTCTGGAAGTTGTCAAATCAGACGCACTTGTAGGGATTCAGGATATGGGTGCAGCGGGTCTTACTTCATCGTCGGCTGAAATGGCTTCCAAAGCCGGTTCTGGTGTGGAAATGAACCTGGATTTGGTACCTCAACGTGAAACGGGCATGACAGCTTATGAAATGATGCTATCAGAATCGCAAGAACGCATGCTTTTAGTTGTAAAAAAAGGCCGTGAAGATGAAATTAAAGCTATTTTCGATAAATATGGCCTGGATGCTGTGGCAATTGGACGAGTTACAGATGATAAGATGCTTCGTCTAGTACATAAAGGAGAAGTGGTTGCAGAGGTTCCTGCTGATGCTCTCGCGGAAGATGCGCCAGTTTACAATAAGCCTTCTAAAGAGCCTGCTTACTTCGCCGAGTTCCAAGCAATCGAGAATAGTGAACCCGAAGTTGCTGACTATAAAGAAACATTATTAAATTTACTACAGGCGCCAACTGTTGCTTCAAAAGAGTGGGTTTATGATCAGTATGATTATCAAGTTCGCACGAATACAATTGTTGCACCAGGTTCGGATGCGGCCGTGTTACGTGTGCGTGGTACGAATAAAGGGCTGGCGATGACAACTGACTGTAATTCTCGTTATATTTTCCTAGACCCTGAAATGGGTGGGAAAATCGCGGTTGCAGAAGCAGCACGCAATATCGTTGCTTCTGGCGGGAGACCACTTGCAATTACAGACTGCCTAAACTTTGGGAATCCAGAGAAACCAGAGATATTCTGGCAAATCGAAAAATCAGCCGATGGTATATCGGCAGCATGTACGGCACTGAATGCCCCGGTTATCGGGGGGAATGTTTCACTCTATAACGAACGTTCCGGTGAAGCAGTGTATCCGACACCGACAATCGGTATGGTCGGTTTAGTGGAAGATTTGGCCCATGTAACAACTCAGCAAGTGAAGGCTGCCGGGGATATAGTATACCTTGTAGGAGAAACAGCTACAGAATTCGGAGGATCAGAACTTCAAAAGCTGATTTTCGGCAAGATTTTCGGTAAAGCGCCTCATATTGATTTAGAGGTGGAAGCAAACCGCCAAGAAGCGATTTTGGCTGCTATTCGTGAAGGTTTATTGCAATCTGCGCATGATGTTTCAGAAGGCGGTGTAGCAGTGGCTTTGGCTGAAAAAACTTTCGGGGCGCAGGACCTGGGTGTTCATGTAACTTTGGAAGGTTCCGCTGTGACTGCTTTATTCAGTGAAACTCAATCCCGTTTCATTGTAACGGTGAAAGAGGAAAAGGCAGCAGCGTTTGAAAGATTAATTCCGGAAGCCAAGAAAATCGGTATCGTAACAGATGATGCGCTAATTTCAATTAACGGTGATACTGGCATTCTTTTAGAAGGAACAGTGGAGGAATTCCGTTCAGCTTGGAAAGGAGCTATCCCATGCTTGGTGAAATCAGAGGCTTAAACGAGGAATGCGGAGTATTCGGCATTTGGGGACATCCTGATGCCGCACAATTAAGTTATTATGGCCTGCATGCCCTTCAACACCGCGGCCAAGAAGGAGCCGGTATCGTCGTGACAGACGGTCAAGCGCTTCGAGCGGTAAAGGGAGAAGGGCTTGTAAATGATGTGTTTAATGAAGAGAACCTCAGCAATGCCAAAGGTTACGGAGCCATTGCCCATGCGAGGTATACGACGGCTGGTGGTGGCGGAATCGAAAATGTGCAGCCACTATTATTCCGATCTTCTACCGGCACATTGGCCATAGCCCATAATGGAAACCTGGTCAATGCAAATCATTTAAAACAACATTTAGAGAAATCGGGCAGCATTTTCCAATCGACATCGGATACTGAAGTTGTAGTTCACTTAATCAAAAAAAGCAAAAAGCCTGGTTTCCGTGCACAAGTAAAAGAATCCCTTTCTTTATTGAAAGGTGCCTTTTCCTTCTTAATTATCACAAAAGAAGGGATGATGGTGGCCCGGGATCGCAACGGATTACGCCCATTATCTTTTGGTAGATTGGGAGATGCCTATGTTGTCGCTTCGGAGACTTGTGCTTTTGATTTAATCGGTGCAGAGTTTGTTCGTGAAGTTGAACCGGGTGAGTTATTGGTAATTACAGATCAAGGTATTGAAGAAGATCGCTTTGTGGAAATGGAAAAACGGGCAATGTGCGCTATGGAGTATGTTTACTTTGCGCGTCCTGACTCCAACATCGACGAGATAAACATCCATGCGGCACGTAAACGTATGGGGAGGCAGTTGGCAAAAGAATGTTTCGGAATCGAAGCCGACGTAGTAACGGGTGTTCCGGATTCCTCGATTTCAGCGGCAATCGGTTTTGCTGAAGAAAGCGGTATTCCTTATGAGCTGGGCTTAATTAAAAATCGCTATACAGGTCGTACGTTCATTCAACCAACACAAGAATTGCGTGAACGTGGAGTGAAAATGAAGCTTTCCCCTGTTGTGCAGGTGGTAAAAGGCAAACGTGTCGTCATGGTGGACGATTCCATTGTACGCGGTACGACTTCACGCAGAATTGTCAACATGTTAAAAGAAGCAGGTGCGACAGAAGTTCATGTCGTCATTTCATCGCCACCGATGAAAAATCCTTGTTTCTATGGGATTGATACATCAACAAGTGAAGAGCTGATTGCATCCAGTAAAAGTGTAGAAGATATCTGTGAAGCGATTGGGGCGGATACGTTAACATTCCTTTCTGCTGATGGTCTAGTGGAGGCGACTGGCCGTGCATTTGACGATGAGACTCGAGGGCTTTGCATGGCTTGTTTCACAGGAGAATATCCAACAGAAATATTCCCGGATACAGTTTTGCCGCACGTGAAGGAACTACAGCATTAAACATTTGTATGTAGATACAATTTACTGAAGTGAACGGATAATGAGGAGGATTCAGAAGTCATGTCAAAAGCATATGAACAAGCGGGCGTTAATATTGAAGCTGGTTACGAGGCAGTAAACCGAATGAAATCCCATGTTGAACGTACAAATCGTCTAGGTGTTATGGGAACGTTTGGCGGCTTCGGAGGCATGTTTGACCTGTCCTCTTTAAACTTGAAAGAACCGGTTCTTATTTCAGGAACGGATGGGGTTGGGACAAAGCTGAAGCTCGCATTTATGGTCGACAAGCATGATACGATCGGCGTTGATTGTGTAGCCATGTGTGTCAATGATATCGTCGCTCAAGGTGCAGAGCCATTGTATTTCTTGGATTATGTGGCGGTAGGAAAGGCCGAACCTGCAAAAATTGAACAAATCGTAAAAGGTGTCGCGGATGGATGCGTACAAGCCGGCAGTGCTTTAATCGGCGGAGAAACAGCTGAAATGCCGGGACTTTACGAAGAAGATGAATATGATTTGGCAGGCTTTGCAGTGGGTGCTTGTGAAAAAGCGGAAGTGGTTACCGGTGAGGAGATTTCGGAGGGTGACGTTCTTATCGGTTTGGCATCAAGCGGTGTTCATTCCAACGGTTATTCTCTAGTTCGTAAAATCGTCTTTGCCGATAACTCTTTCGCTGTTGATGAGGTTGTGAAAGATTATGAAGATCTTGGCCCAATCGGGGAAGCTCTACTGGTCCCGACTAAAATTTACGCGAAAGCTGTACTGGAAATCCTGAAACAAGCAACTGTACATGGCATGGCTCATGTAACTGGTGGTGGTTTCTATGAAAATTTACCACGTATGATGCCCGAAGGATTGGCGACTGAAATCGATTTGGGTTCATGGCCGGTACTGCGAATTTTTGAATTTTTGAAGGACAAAGGCGCTTTAGCTGATAAAGATTTATACAATGTATTTAATATGGGAATTGGATTTGTTCTTTCCGTGCCGGCTTCTGAAGCAGATAAAGTTCTTGCAGTTGCTTTAGAAAACGGGGAAAAAGCATATAAAATTGGCCGAGTCGTTAAAGGGGAAGGTGTCGTATTTAACGGGCAACATGATGGGAGTTTAGGAGAATGACAACCAAAATTGCCGTTTTTGCTTCAGGAAGCGGAAGTAATTTTCAAGCAATCCAGCAAGCAATCGACATTGGAAAACTGGATGCACAAATCGAAATCGTTATAACAGATAAGCCGGACGCAGTTGTTGTAAAACGGGCAAAAAACTTTAACATCCCAGTATTTTCATTTAGTCCCAAGCGATTTGAAACGAAGGGCGCTTACGAGCAGGAGATCATCGAAATTTTAAAAGAGCATCAAGTAGAATGGGTGATTCTTGCTGGATACATGCGTTTAATAGGTCACACACTGCTATCGGCTTTTTCGAATCGAATCGTCAATATTCATCCATCCTTACTGCCTTCGTTTCCAGGTAAGGATGCCATTGGCCAAGCGATGGAGCATGGTGTGAAGGTAACGGGGGTAACGGTCCACCTTGTAGATGAGGGAATGGATACGGGACCGATACTTAGCCAGGCTGCAGTGGAGGTGGTCGAAGGAAATCGCGCCGCAACTGAGGCCCGCATTCATGCGGTTGAACACGAGCTCTATACAAGTACATTGCAAAAGCTGTTTGAAAATGAAAACAAACTTGTCCATTAAAAGATGGACTCTTACATCTTGTTGTTCATTTCGAGGTAAGCATCATTTAAATAATCTATGGTGCCCTCGAAAAACAATACATAAATTTATCTACATAAATTGGAGGTCTTTTTCGTGACGAAACGTGCACTTATCAGTGTTTCTAATAAAGAGGGTATTCTGGAATTTGCAAAAGAATTGGTGGCATTGGATTACGAGATCCTATCAACGGGTGGTACGAAAAAAATGCTGCAAGATAACAATGTTCCGGTAACAGCGGTGGATGAGGTAACAAAGTTCCCGGAGATTCTTGATGGCCGAGTGAAAACATTGAATCCATTCATTCACGGGGGGCTTCTGGGCAAATTCGACGAACCTTCTCACCAAGCGCAAATGAATGAACATGGAATCGAACCGATTGAAATTGTTTGTGTAAATCTGTATCCGTTTGTAGAAACAATTTCAAAACCGGATGTAACATGGGATGATGCTATTGAAAATATCGATATCGGCGGTCCGACAATGTTACGTTCCGCAGCGAAAAACCACCAATATGTAACAGTTATTGTAGATTCAAGTGATTATGCGAAAGTGCTCGCAGAATTGAAGGGCCAGGGGGCAACTACGCTTGAAACACGCAAGCGTTTAGCGGCAAAAGTATTCCGTCACACAGCAGCATACGATTCTTATATCTCGAACTACTTAACAGAAGAAGAGTTCCCTGAGAACCTTACAATGACATATGAGTTAAAACAAACTTTACGTTACGGTGAAAATCCTCATCAAAAAGCCGCGTTCTACCAAAAACGTTTAGCATCGGATTTTTCTTTAGCTTATGCGACTCAGTTACATGGAAAAGAATTATCTTATAATAATATTCAAGACGGGAACGCAGCACTTCAGATTGTTAAGGAATTCGATATTCCCGCCGCAGTTGCGGTTAAGCATATGAACCCTTGTGGAGTTGGTACTGGTGCGAGTATCGAGGAAGCATTCGATAAAGCATATGAAGCAGATCCAACATCAATTTTCGGGGGAATTATAGCATTAAATCGTGAAGTGGATGTAGCTACTGCTGAAAAATTAAGCGGTATTTTCTTAGAAATCATTATTGCCCCATCATTTACAGAAGAAGCCTTGGCAATCTTGACTCAAAAGAAAAATATCCGTTTAATGACCATCAACTGTGCACAACAGAACCAGGATAAATTGAAAGTCGTCTCAGTCGAGGGCGGTTTGTTAGTTCAAGAGGATGATACTTTCGGATTGGCTGAAGCGGACGTGAAAGTGGTAACGGATCGTGAGCCTACCGAGGAAGAATGGGAAGCCTTGAAATTAGGATGGGCAGTAGTAAAACATGTGAAATCCAACGCTATCGTCGTAACCGATGCACAAATGACATTAGGCGTTGGCGCGGGACAAATGAACCGTGTCGGATCTGCAAAAATTGCTCTTGAACAAGCAGGTTCCAAAGCGAAAGGTGCAGCCTTGGCATCGGACGCATTCTTCCCGATGAGCGACACAGTGGAAACAGCCGCAGCAGCAGGCATTACGGCTATCATTCAACCAGGCGGCTCCATTAAAGACCAGGACTCTATCGATAAAGCAAATGAGTATGGGATTGCTATGGTATTTACAGGCGTGCGTCATTTTAAACACTAATTTTGAATACAGTAAGAAGTGGTTCAATAACGCTCGGCAATGAGCCGGGCGTTTTTTTTGAAAGTATAAAGAACGGGTATTAAGCAGGTTGCGTGTAAACTAGCGTAACTCGCAATTAAACGAGCAATTCGTAAGTAAAGAAGTGTAAACCTCGAACAAAGTGGGAAAAGTCGCAAGTAAACAGGTGTAGTTTGCTAGTGAAAAGTGAAATTTGCTCGTGATCTAGTGAAAAGCGATTGAGAGAAGTTCCGCTCCGCTCGTAATCTAGAGAAAAGCGCTCGAGAGAAGTTGCACTCCGCTCGTAATCAAGCGTAAAGCGCTCGAGAAGTAGCGCTTCGCTCGTAATCAAGCGAAAAGCGCTCGAAAGAGGTTCCGCTCCGCTCGTAATCAAGCGTAAAGCGCTCGAAAAGTAGCGCTCCGCTCGTAATCAAGCGAAAAGCGCTCGAAAGAAGTAGCGCTCCGCTCGTAATCAAGAGAAAAGCGCTCGAGAAGTAGCGCTTCGCTCGTAATCAAGCGAAAAGCGCTCGAGAAGTTGCGCCTCGCTCGTAATCAAGTGAAAAGCGCTCGAAAGAGGTTCCACTCCGCTCGTAATCAAGCGAAAAGCGCTCGAAAGAGGTTCCGCTCCGCTCGTAATCAAGAGAAAAACGCTCGAGGAGTTCTACTTCGCTCGTAATCTAGAGAAATTCGCTCGCAAACATATAGGAAGCGCTCTTAACCAAGCGCTCCGCCCGTAAACGCGTTCAACTCGCTCATAACGTGGGGGAAAACGCTCGTGAACACTCACGTTAGCTCGCAACAAACCTTAAAAGTATTCGATACAATAAAAAATATAGGAGGCATTTCACATGAACATTCTAGTTATTGGTAGTGGTGGACGTGAACATGCTATTGCAAAGAAATTTAATGATTCTCCTTCTGTAAGTAGGGTATTTGTCGCACCAGGTAATGATGGGATGAGGCAAGATGCGGAAGTGATTCCTTTGGATGTAATGGATTTTGCAGGATTGGCCCAGTTTGCAAAGGAAAATCAAGTTGATTTAACCTTTGTTGGACCTGAACAACCTCTGGCTGGCGGAATTGTGGACTTTTTCCAAGCAAGGGGGCTGCAAGTTTTTGGACCGACAAAAGCGGCCGCTCAAATAGAAGGCAGTAAATCGTATGCTAAGGAAATGATGAAAAAGTATAATATCCCAACAGCTGCGTATGAGACATTTACCGATGCATCCGCGGCCATTGCGTATATTGAACGACAGGGTGCACCGATTGTAGTGAAGGCGGACGGATTGGCAGCGGGCAAAGGCGTAATTGTGGCCATGACGGAACAAGAGGCAATCGATGCAGTGAATGATATGATTGGCAATCAACGCTTCGGGGAATCTTCTTCCCGTGTGGTAATTGAAGAGTTTTTGGATGGTGAGGAATTTTCCTTTATGTCTTTCGTTCATAAAGGGCAAATCTATCCGATGGTTATTGCACAAGATCATAAACGCGCATTTGATGGCGATAAAGGACCGAATACTGGGGGCATGGGGGCCTATTCTCCGGTACCCCAAATCTCACAGGAGTCTATTTCGAGAGCGTATGCCGAAATCGTTGAACCCACAGTAAAGGCGATGGAAGAAGCAGGCGTTTCATTTACGGGAATCCTTTACGCAGGGCTAATTTTAACTAAGCAGGGGCCTAAAGTGATTGAATTCAATGCACGATTCGGAGATCCCGAAACACAAGTGGTTCTCCCACGAATGGCGTCAGACTTTGGTTTGTTTATGAAAGCGCTGATGGAAGAAAAAGACTTCGATCTGCAATGGTCTGACGAAGCAATGTTAGGTGTTGTCATTGCCGCAGAGGGTTATCCGGGGGATGTGGTTAAAGGAAATCCACTTCCGGATTTAAATTCCTTGACGGAGGAGTATCATGTATATCATGCGGGAACAAAGCTTGTCGGTGAACAATTTGTCGGCAATGGTGGACGTGTGCTTTTAGTCGCTGCGAAGGCCAAAACATTAAAAGAAGCCAAGGAAAAAGTATACACAGGTATTGAACAACAGCAGTGGGACAACTTTTTCTATCGTCAAGATATCGGTTGGAGAACTTTCCAATAATAAAATGGCAAGAGGTATAGCCACCTCTTGCCTAATTTATTTTATCGGGCTTGCAACTCGCTAAACGCAAGCGTTATGCCCGTAATTTTAAAAAAACAGGTCACTTATTTTGTTTGCCTGAATTGGAACCCGCAGCAGTTTTTACGGCTTGTGTCGCGGCATTTTTCAATGAATCGTTTTGTGTTGCGTTCGATACGATTTGCCCTACTTCCGATGCAGCTTTTTCGACACTGCTGGAGCCAGTATGCGATGAATTGTTGTTGGAAGAGCCGGAACCTGAATTGTTTGATGATGTTCCGCCACCCCATTTCTCTGTATAGAAATCGTTATAAGCATTCATAATGCTATCGCCATCTAAATACTCATCAAAAGTAGTTGCCACCGCTTGTTTTACATTGGAATTGATTAAAGCTTTTGTTGGACAATAAAGAAAAATTCCTTCAGCCACTTTCATGGCACCTGCAGCAACGAAAAGAGCACCTAGACCTCGGTTACCTGATTCCTTGGCCAAATGGGCAATACCGCAAGCTGTTAATCCAGTACCAAGAGCTAAACGGACAAAACCACTTTTTTCTGAAATGTTTTCCTCCATGTAAACCACTCCTTTGTAAAGTTAATTTTTGTACCAAATAAATATCTTTTCTTTAAAAAAATGCTGTGATACGATAAAATCACTATATTTTTTCTAAATACTCAATAAATAATTGGACAATTTTTGAGCAAAGTTAGTATGTGCGTATAAAAATCAATTAACCAAAATAAATTTTATAAGTAATAGAAAGGAGTGTTAACTTTGCCAGAAACTACCTGGAAGATTCACGAAATACGAAAGCAAGTTGCTGTGATCGACGGAAAACTAGCACCATCAATGGTTTTAAAAAATGCTCGCTTTCTACATAGTGTGCTTAAAAAATGGCTATTAGGTAATATATGGATATTAGGCGATCGAATAGTCTATGTCGGACAAGAGATGCCGGCCGATCTTTCTTGCACTGATGTCATCGATTTGGAACATAAGGTAGTTGTACCCGGATATATCGAGCCGCATGTACATCCTACTCAATTATATAATCCACATTCATTTGCTGACTTTGCCGCTCAAACGGGAACTACAACTTTCATAGCAGACAACATGACCTTGGCCCTTTCATTGACAAATCAGAAAGCGTTTACATTTATGGATGAACTAAAGAAACTACCCTTTACCTTTTACTGGTGGGCTCGGTTTGATTCACAATCAGAGCTTCAAAATGAGGACGAAATTTTCACCAATAAATCTGTTCTGGAATGGCTAGGCAGGGATGATGTGCTTCTTGGCGGCGAGCTGACAGGATGGCCGCGTTTAATCCATGGAGATGACCTGATGTTGCATTGGATGCAGGCAGCAAAACTGAAAGGGAAAAAGATTGAAGGGCACTTTCCGGGAGCATCGGAAAAAACAATTGCACGAATGAAGCTTTTTGGAGCCGATAGTGATCATGAAGCCATGACGGTAGAAGAGGTGGAAAGAAGAATAATGCATGGTTTGGATGTAACATTGCGGCATTCTTCCATACGACCGGATTTGCCGCAATTATTAAGAGGGATACAGGAGAGGGAATTGGACATTTTTGATCATCTAATGATGACAACTGATGGTTCCACTCCAGCTTTCCATGAAGATGGTGTAATGAATAAATGCATTCGCATAGCTTTGGAAGAGGGAGTTTCCCCAATTCATGCCTACAATATGGCCTCATACAATATTGCTCGATATTATAATAAGGCTCACCTGCATGGTTTAATTGCTACCGGTCGTTTCGCTAACCTAAATATTTTGGAAAATGAGTTTTCCCCTAACCCGGAGGCTGTTTTATCCAAAGGCATCTGGTTAAAGCGTGATTATAAGAAAGTAAATGCACTTCCTGAAATCAATTGGAATCATTTCGACGACTTTACAATTCCCTTCGAATTAAATGATGATGATTTCCAATTTTCGATGCCGATAGGAATTCATCTAATAAATGAAGTCATTACTAAACCTTTTTCTATTAATCTTCAATCTAGTAAAAAAGAATTGCCTCTTGGTGAAGATGAAAGCTATCTAATGTTGATCGATCGCAAAGGGAAATGGCGCGTTAACACGATGCTGAAAGGATTTGATACGCAAATAAAAGGATTTGCTTCCTCTTACTCGAATACTGGAGAAATAATTTTAATAGGAAAAAGCATAGAAGATATGAAGTTAGCATTTAATGAGTTAAAGAGATTAAATGGTGGAATTGTTCTGGCGGAAAACAAAGAAGTAATTGCGACTATCCCTCTTAAAATAAATGGCAAACTGTTCGATGGGAGTATGGAACAATTGATAAAGCATGAAAAACTTCTGACGTCCGCTCTAAAGGAAAGAGGATATCGCCATACAGATGCAATCTATACCTTATTCTTTTTACAATCCACGCATTTACCATATATTCGTATCACGCCACAAGGTATTTATGATGTCATGAAAAAGAAAGTGATGTTGCCTGCTGTGATGCGCTAAAGGAGCGAATTCTATGCGTATAAATGGATTACTTGCAGTAGCGGCCTGTATTTGTCTGCTTGCTGGATGCAGCGGCACAGAGGAAGAGGCGGGGAAGAAGGGAAATACGACCGAGGAAAAGGCAGTGCCGGTTTCTGGGGATATCGGCTTACCATACATTATGCCATTTACAGGTGAGCCTTTAGAAGATGAAGTGACACAGCGTCCAATTTTGGCAACGATCAATAATTATCCGGATGCCCGACCACAATCAGGAATAGCATCTGCCGACGTTATTTATGAAATGTTGGCTGAGGGCGATGTTACAAGATTCTTAGCGTTATTTCATTCTGAAATCCCTGAAACCATCGGACCCATCCGCAGTGCCAGGGATTACTTTATCGAGTTGGCGGCAGGGCTTGACGCTTTCTACATCGCCCACGGCTACAGCCCAGAAGCGCAGCAGCTTTTAGCAAGTGGAATGGTTGATCATGTGAACGGTATGCAGTACGACGGAACTTTATTTAAACGTTCAACGGCACGAGTTGCACCTCATAATTCCTATTTTCTGGGTGAAAATATCGAAACTGCGGCCGCGGAAGTGAGCACTTCACTTCTTTATCAGAAAAAAGTATCGTATACTTTTTATAAAGAAGATGAAAGTGTTAAAATAGGAACTGAGGCTGAATCGGTGGCAGTCACATATAGCCATAATGATTCATTTAATAGCTTGTACACTTATAATACAGATCGGAACATTTATACACGACAATCAGGGGAAATCTTGACAATAGATGAATTGACGAATGAACCACTTGCACTCTCAAATGTCTTATTTTTTGAAATGGGTCACTCGATTATCGATAATGAAGGTCGACGGGAGATTGATTTAACTTCCGGCGGCCCGGCCCTTGTGTTTCAACAGGGGGTAATGCGAGAGGTGCAATGGGAAAATATTGATGGGGTATTGAAAGCGGTAGAAAATGATGGCAGTGAAGTGAAACTGGTTCCCGGAAAAACGTGGGTGCACTTTGTCCCTTCAAAACCAGGAATGACAATATCGGTAAAATATTCGTAGCAAATACGAAAGGATGAATTATACATGCAAATCGAAAAAATTCGTGGGCATCAAACCGACCAATTATTTAAAGCGGTATTAGAACTGAAAGATTTGGAAGAATGCTATAAGTTTTTTGATGACTTATGTACTATAAGCGAAATACAATCATTGGCACAACGTTTTGAAGTTGCCCACTTATTGCGTTTAAAGAAAACATACGAATCAATCAAAAAAGAAACAGGTGCCTCTACTGCCACGATTTCTCGTGTACGACGCTGTTTCGATTATGGCAACGACACATATGATGAAATGTTGGGACGTCTTTATCCAGACGAAAAACCGTTCCAAGCTTCAAAATAATAACAACAAACTAAAAAAGCCTGTTTAGTTAGTCGAAAGAGAAAAGACTTGCTAAACGGCTTTTTATGTTCTCCCAAAAAGAAACTTGCAGCCGGAAAAATACATATAGGAGAATGAAAACTTTTTTGCTTTAGTCCGGTTTACGTTATACTTGTAAACGAATATAGATACTTAAAAATATGGAAAATCAGCGCTGATAGGTGGGGGAAAGTGAATGGATTATAGAGAGTGGCGGCATGTGTTCAAAATCGACCCGGCAAAGGAGATTTCGGAGGAAGCACTGGAAAAAGTGTGTGAATCTGGAACAGATGTCATTTTAGTTGGTGGAACAGATGATGTTACAATAGATAATGTGATAGATATTTTACTTCGTGTGAGACGTTTTTCGGTGCCGGTAGCATTGGAAATCTCAAATGTGGAGGCCATTTTGGCGGGCTTTGATTACTACTTTATCCCAAGTGTTTTAAACAGTCAAAATACAAAATGGGTAAAGGATCTCCATCACGAGGCCATAAAAGAATATGGTGATATTTTAGTGTGGGACGAGCTAGTGGCTGAAGGATACTGTGTATTAAATCCGGATTGTAAGGTGGCACAGGTAACGGATGCGAAAACGGACTTAACAAAAGAAGACGTAATTGCTTATGCCCGCTTGGCTGAAAACTATTTTAAATTGCCGATATTCTACCTTGAATATAGTGGTGCTTATGGCGACAAAGAAATTGTCGCTTCTGTCAAAGAGGTTTTAAGCGATACGCGTCTTTTTTATGGCGGGGGAATTGCAAGCCCCGAACAAGCGGAAGAAATGGCGCGCTTGGCGGATACAGTTGTCGTTGGAAACATCATCTATGATGATTTGAAGCAAGCACTGAAAACAGTAGAGGCTGTAAAAAACTCAAGGATATAATAAAGTTCACAAGTACGGATAAGTTCGTTATAATAATGGAACAAATGTTTGTATAAAGGCGGTGCACTATGGAACAAATAACCAAAAACTTACTCAATGGCATGAATCCACAACAAGCTGAAGCAGTAAAAACAACAGACGGACCACTGCTGATTATGGCGGGGGCCGGATCTGGCAAAACACGTGTTTTAACACATCGTATTGCCTACTTGGTTGTTGAAAAGGAAGTCTATCCTTCTAAAATTCTGGCAATCACATTCACTAATAAAGCGGCACGGGAAATGCGCGAAAGAATCGATAAGCTGCTCGGCAACGGTACAACAGAAAGCATGTGGGTATCCACATTCCACTCAATGTGTGTGCGTATTTTAAGACGCAATGTGGATCGGATCGGCATTTCAAAAAACTTCTCAATTTTGGATTCAAGTGACCAATTAACAGTTGTGAAAAATGTTTTAAAAGAGCTGAACATAGACCCGAAACGCTATGAGCCAAGAGCAGTATTGAATGCAATCAGCTCTGCAAAGAATGAATGTATTACGGCAGATATGTACAAAGCAAACAGCAACCCCAACAATCCATACGAAAAAGTAGTCTCTCAAGTATATGAAGGATATGAAAAAAGACTTCGACGAAATCAATCACTAGATTTTGACGATTTAATCATGACAACGATTACCCTTTTTGAACGGGTACCTGAAGTGTTGGAATTCTATCAAAATAAATTCCAATACATACATGTGGACGAGTATCAAGATACCAATCACTCCCAATATAAGCTCGTTCAATTACTTGCACAAAAATTTAAGAACATCTGTGTAGTAGGGGATTCAGACCAATCGATTTATCGTTGGCGCGGAGCTGATATCGGCAACATCCTTTCATTTGAAAAGGATTACCCGAATGCGAAAGTAATCCTGCTTGAGCAAAATTACCGTTCTACAAAACGAATCCTGCAAGCCGCCAATGACGTAATTGAGCATAATGAAAGCCGATATCCAAAAAAATTGCGAACTGAAAACCTGGATGGTGAAAAGCTCGTTCTTTACAAAGCGTCAAACGAGCAGGATGAAGCACAATTTGTCGTCCAAACGATTCAAAAGTTGATGGAAAAGGAAAATCGCACCCTGGATGATTTTGCCGTTCTTTACCGGACAAATGCCCAGTCTCGGGTCATGGAGGAAGTTCTCGTAAAATCGAATATGACCTACCAAATTGTGGGCGGTACTAAGTTCTATGATCGTAAAGAGATCAAAGATTTATTAGCTTACTTGCGTTTAATTGCGAATAATGATGATGACCTATCTTTGGCAAGGATTATTAATGAACCGAAGCGAAGCATCGGGGCAACTTCATTTGAAAAAATCGCTTCCTATGCAATCGGGCAAGATCGTTCCATTTTTGATGCCATGAAAGAAGTTTTGTTCATGGGGATAACAGGAAGAGCCGCAAGCAGTGTCGAGAAATTCCATCAGCTAATCGAAGACTTCACAAAGATGCAGGAATATTTATCGGTGACTGAGCTTGTGGAGCAAGTCATTGAGAAATCCGGTTATCGAGCGATGCTGGAAAATGAAAAGACGATAGAGGCAGAAAGCCGTTTAGAAAACATAGAGGAATTTTTATCCGTTACGAAGGCTTTTGAAGAGCGAAGCGAAGATAAATCGCTGATCTCCTTTTTAACTGACTTAAGTCTGGTCGCGGACATTGATACATTAGATAAAGAAGATACCTCAAAAGGCAGTATTATTTTAATGACAATGCACTCTGCTAAAGGTTTGGAATTTCCAGTAGTATTCATTATCGGGATGGAGGAAAACATTTTCCCTCATTCACGTTCATTGGATGATGCGGCTGAAATGGAGGAAGAACGTCGCTTGGCATATGTCGGCATAACCCGTGCAGAACAAAGGCTGTATTTAACATGTGCTGCAGCACGGACACTCTTTGGTCGTTCAAGCTACAATATGCCATCCCGATTCCTACAAGAAATTTCGGATGATGTAATCGAGCAAATATCCAAATCAGGAAATCGGTTTGATGGAGATGAGTTGCCTTTTGGAGCAGGTAGAAGCCGAGTTCAAAGCCAAAGAAGACGAACAATAGGCAATGTCCAAACGAAGCCCCAACTAGCAAGCTTGCAATCCACGGGCGGCAATCAGATGGAATGGAAAGCCGGAGATAAAGCACTTCATGGTAAATGGGGCACTGGTACGGTCGTTAGTGTGAAGGGTGAAGGTGATGGCCTTGAATTGGATATTGCCTTCCCGAATGTTGGAATTAAGCGTTTATTGGCAAAATTTGCGCCCATTACAAAAGGATAATATTAATGATAAATGAGCACTTATCTTGAACAGAAGAGTATTTAATGGTGGAGGAATAACATGAACGAAATAGAAAATCGAGTTGCCGAGCTAAATAAACTACTTCATGAGTATGGGCATGCCTACTATGTGCTCGATAAGCCGCTTGTTCCGGATGCTGTCTATGACCAACTTTTAAATGAACTAATCGCGCTTGAAAGGGCGAATCCATCCCTAATTTATCCGGATTCTCCAACTAACCGTGTGGGGGGCGAGCCACTCCAAGGATTTAAAAAAGTTACACACACTTATCCAATGCTGAGTTTATCCAATGCTTTTGGTGAAGATGATTTAAGAGAGTTCGATCGGAAAATTCGCCAAGCAATCGGTGATAACTTTTCATATGTTTGTGAATTGAAAATTGATGGGCTCGCCATCTCACTGCGTTATGAAAATGGTGTATTTGTGCAAGGTGCTACTCGGGGTGATGGGACTGTCGGTGAAGACATAACAGCGAACTTGAGAACAATTCGCGCCATTCCTCTTCGGCTAAAGGAACCTGTAACCATCGAAGTGCGCGGTGAAGCCTACATGCCAAAGAATTCCTTCGAAGCATTAAATAAAGCGCGCGGCGAAAGAGGGGAAGAGCTCTTTGCGAACCCGCGTAACGCAGCAGCAGGATCACTTCGTCAACTCGACCCGAAAATCGCTGCGAGCCGCAATCTTTCTACTTTTATTTACGCTGTGGGCGGGGATGGCGAAGCTTACGGAATCGATTCTCATGCGGAAATGCTTGATTATCTGGAGACGTTAGGGTTCCCATCAAATAAAGAGCGAGAGTTTTGTGAAACAATTGAGGACGTGCTGGCGTTTATAAATAAGTGGACAGAAAATCGTCCAAACCTACCCTATGAAATAGACGGAATTGTGGTAAAGGTAAATCGCTATGCCCATCAGGATGAACTTGGTTTTACCGCGAAAAGTCCACGTTGGGCCATTGCTTTCAAATTTCCGGCTGAAGAAGTTGTAACAACCATCGTAGATATTGATCTGACAGTGGGGCGCACCGGCGTGGTTACCCCAACTGCAATCTTGAAACCGGTGCAAGTGGCAGGAACGACGGTAGGAAGGGCATCTCTTCATAACGAGGATTTAATTCGCCAGAAGGATATCCGAGTTGGTGATACAGTCATTATTCATAAAGCGGGCGATATTATACCCGAAGTTGTAGCGGTGATCCTTGAACAGAGACCTGAAAATTCGGTGCCATTCGAAATGCCTAAAGATTGTATTGCCTGTGGGAGCGAATTGGTCCGCATCGAAGGAGAAGTAGCATTACGCTGTGTCAATCCTAGATGTCCGGCACAGATTTCAGAAGGAATAAAACACTTTGTTTCCCGCAATGCGATGAATATTGATGGTCTTGGAGAAAAAGTAGTAGAACAACTCCTACGGGCGGAATATATCCGTGATGTCGCGGATCTTTATCACCTGGAAAAAGATCAGCTCGTCAGATTGGAGAGAATGGGTGAAAAATCTGCCGCTAATCTTGTCGGAGCCATCGAACGTTCCAAAGAGAACTCAGTAGAACGGCTACTATTCGGCTTAGGAATCCGCCATGTCGGGGAGAAAGCCGCCAAACTATTAGCAGAACAATTTGAATCGATGGATGCGCTGATACTTGCAAAAGAGGAAGATATTAAATCGGTTTTCGAAATTGGCGATAAAATGGCGGATTCTATCGTTACTTTCTTCGCTAATGAGGAAGTGCAGGTATTGATCGATCGACTGAAGGCAGCCGGCGTCAACATGATGTACAAAGGGAAGAAAGTTCAAGTCCAAGTTGGGGAAAGTCCTTTTGCTGGAAAAACGATTGTATTGACAGGTAAATTATCTCAATTGACACGTAATGAAGCAAAAGTGAAAATAGAAGAGCTGGGTGGAACGGTGACAGGTAGTGTCAGTAAGAAAACAGATCTGGTCATTGCAGGTGAAGAAGCCGGTTCCAAGCTAACTAAAGCCACAGAACTAGGTATCGAAGTGTGGGACGAGGACCGCCTAGTACAACAATTACAACAATTACAACAGTAAAGGAGCTTCAAACGATGAACCGATTTCGCTGGATTCCGGCGGTGGTCGTTGTTGCAATGCTAGCAGGTTGTGTGCCTTCATTTAAAGAAGATACAGAAGTGTTAAAAAATACAGATGAAACTGAAAGCGTAGTTGAAACGACAATCATCCCAAGTATGCAATTGAACGATAATTATTATAGAACGCTGGTACCATATAAAGAAAGTGCCAGCCGTGGATTAGTCGTGTCGAATCTATATACAAAATATGACATAAAAGAAGTCGAAGAAGGTTTAATGCGACTCTCGCAAAACGTATATGATACCGAGAATTACTACTTCCAGGAAGGGCAATATTTAGATACTGATACGGTGAGTAATTGGCTTGCAAGAAGCAATCAAAATAAAGATGAACCCGAGGAACTGCGCGGGTTAAATCCTCCTGATGTGGATGCCAATGGGGCACCGTTAAGTCCGGAAGTAAGGGCGAAAGAAGCACCGATATATTTAGCTCATGTAGTTGAACAAAATTACCTAGTAAAGACAGATGATAACAAAGTAAAACTTGGAGGCATCTCTATCGGACTTGCGTTAAACTCCATTTATTACTACCAGAAAGAACAATACGGCGATACATTTGAAGAACCTATTCCGGATGCGGAGATTGAAAAAAAGGGAAAAGAGATTGCGGAAGTGGTGATTTCCCGTCTGCGTCAACGTACAGAACTTCAAGATGTACCGATAGTGATTGGGTTATTTAAACAGGCTCCCAATAACTCCATCGTCCCAGGCGCATATTTTTCATATAGTGTTTCGGAAAAAGGCCAAAATTCTGTAGGGGATTGGCAAGGCATCAATGAGAAGTATGTTACGTTCCCGATGTCCGCTCCCGATGAACTCTATCGGGATATAAATACAAGTTTCCAAAACTTCAAACAGGACGTCGATAAATATTTCTCAAATTATACGAGTGTGATTGGGAAAGGGTTCTATCAAAACAATAGGCTAAGTAAATTATCGATTGAAGTGCCCATCCAATTTTACGGTACGACCGAAATCATTGGGTTTACGCAGTATATATCCGGGGTCATTATGCAACAGTTGCCTCTTGATGTGGACATAGAAGTAAGCATCACTTCCATTAATGGTGCAGAGGCACTGATCATGAAAGAAGCCAATGAAAAAGAACCTTTTGTTCATATTTATGACTACTAAAAAGGTGCAGTCCAAAGGGGCTGCGCTTTTTTCTTGCAGGTTCACATACTCAAGTCAAATCTCGCCTCCAATTTAAACTAAGTTAAGTAATTTCAGATCCACATGTTTGAATTTAGGCAACATAAGGCGATAATAGATTTTGATTCAGTGTATTAAAATGGCAGCAAAATTAAATCATTACCATAAGTTACGAACATTGACAGGAAAGTTCGTGTTTTTATCCAAATTTATGATTTATTTCACTAAAGATGGTACAATTAATGATTATTGCCACGCTTTAGAATTTCGGAGGTGTAAATTAATGGCGAAATTATCAAAAGAAGAAGTAAAACACGTTGCACATTTAGCTCGACTTGCTATTACTGATGAAGAGGCTGAAAAATTTGCAGACCAATTAGGGAAGATTACTGACTTCGCACAAACATTAAATGAGCTGGACACTACAAATGTGGAACCAACATCACACGTCCTGCCAATCGTAAATGTGATGCGTGAAGACGTTGCACAAGAAGGTCTTAACCGTGATGTTATGATGTTAAACGTAAAAGAACAAGTGGGCGGTCAAGTAAAAGTACCACCAATTTTGGAAGACTAAAAAAAAGAGAGCAAAAGGAGGCAGCCTTATGACGGTATTCAAACTTTCATCAAAAGAATTACAAGAAGGCTTACATAATGGCGAATTTAAGATCGCTGATTTAACGAACGAAGCATTTGCTCGTATCGAAAACCTGGATAACGATGTACAAGCTTTCTTGGCTTTAAATAAAGAAAAAGCAACCGAACAAGCCGCACAAATGGATCAAGTACCATTTGAAGAACGTGGACCACTATTCGGTTTGCCTATCGGTGTGAAAGACAACATCGTAACAGAGGGGCTAGAAACAACATGTGCATCAAAAATATTGGAAGGTTTCATCCCAATTTATGATGCAACAGTGGTGAAAAAACTGCGTGAAGCGGGCATGGTCACAGTCGGGAAGCTAAATATGGATGAATTCGCAATGGGTTCTTCAAATGAAAACTCCGCTTATAAAACAACAAAAAACCCATGGAACCTAAACGCTGTACCAGGGGGATCTTCAGGTGCATCAGCGGCATCGGTTGCAGCTGGTGAAGTACCATTCTCTCTAGGGTCAGATACGGGTGGTTCAATCCGTCAACCAGCGTCTTATTGTGGAGTTGTAGGAATGAAACCTACATATGGCCGTGTGTCACGTTTCGGTTTGGTGGCATTTGCTTCATCACTAGACCAAATCGGGCCAATCACAAGAAATGTATACGATAATGCACTACTTTTAGAAGCGATTGCAGGTGTTGACCCGAACGATTCAACTTCAGCAGACGTTCCGGTTCCAAACTATGTAGCTAAGTTAGATGGCGACATCAAAGGCCTACGAATTGCAGTTCCAAAGGAATACCTAGGAGAAGGTGTGAAGGAAGAAGTAAAAAATTCGGTATTACAGGCTCTTGAAGTACTAAAAGGACTGGGAGCTACAGTTGATGAAGTTTCACTTCCTCACTCTAAGTACGCTTTAGCAGCATATTATATCTTGTCATCTTCAGAGGCTTCTTCCAACCTTTCACGTTTCGACGGTATCCGTTATGGCTTCCGTGCAGAAGGCGTAAAAAACTTGATGGAACTATACAAAGAAACACGCGCACAAGGCTTTGGCGACGAAGTAAAACGCCGTATCATGCTGGGCACTTACTCTTTAAGTGCCGGAACTTACGATGCTTACTATAAAAAGGCGCAACAAGCGCGTACTTTAATTAAACAAGACTACGATAAAGTATTTGAAAACTATGACGTAATTATAGGGCCGACTGCACCTACAGCTGCATTTGAGATTGGTGCCAATATTGATGACCCAATGACGATGTACGCTAATGACATCTTAACGATTCCGATAAATCTTGCGGGTGTTCCTGCTATTTCAATTCCATGTGGTTTTGATAACGGGCTTCCTTTAGGCTTGCAAATTATCGGGAAACATTTCGATGAGGAAACTATCTATCGCACGGCTCACGCTTATGAGCAAGCAACTGAATTCCATAAACAAACTCCTCAACTTTGGGAGGGTAAATAATTATGAACTTTGAAACAGTTATCGGATTAGAAGTACACGTTGAGTTAAAAACAAATTCGAAAATTTTCTCTCCAGCACCAAATCATTTTGGGGCGGAGCCGAACACAAATACAACAGTAATCGACCTTGGTTATCCAGGAGTATTGCCGGTATTGAATAAAAATGTTGTCGATTATGCAATGAAAGCAGCATTGGCGCTTAACATGGATATCAACCAACAAACAAAATTCGACCGTAAAAACTATTTCTACCCAGACAATCCAAAAGCATATCAAATCTCTCAATTTGATAAGCCAATCGGTGAAAACGGCTGGATAGAGATTGAAATTGAAGGTACGGATGGTCAGCCGGGCTATACGAAGAGAATCGGGATTACACGCCTTCATATGGAAGAAGATGCTGGAAAATTAACACATGGAGACGGTTATTCTTTAGTTGACTTTAACCGTCAAGGAACACCACTTGTGGAAATCGTATCTGAACCAGATATCCGCACACCTGCGGAAGCTTATGCGTATCTTGAAAAATTAAAAGCGATTATTCAATATACGGGTGTTTCCGATGTGCGTATGGAAGAAGGCTCACTTCGCTGTGACGCCAATATCTCCATCCGCCCTTATGGCCAGGAAGAATTCGGTACAAAAGCAGAGCTTAAAAACTTAAACTCATTCAACTTTGTGCGAAAAGGTCTTGAATATGAGGAAGTTCGCCAAGCGGAAGTGTTAATGTCCGGTGGAGAAATTAAACAAGAGACTCGCCGTTTTGACGAAAAAACGGGCAAAACGATCTTGATGCGTGTTAAAGAGGGAACAGACGATTACCGTTACTTCCCGGAACCGGACTTAGTGGATCTCCATATTGATGATGAATGGTTGGAACGCGTAAGAGCTTCAATTCCTGAGCTTCCAGATGCTCGTAAAAAACGCTACGTTGAAGAACTTGGCTTAAATAATTACGATGCAAGTGTGCTAGTTGTCAACAAAGTAATTTCTGATTTCTTTGATGAAATGGTCGCACAAGGAGCAGACGCAAAACTTTCTGCCAACTGGTTAATGGGCGATGTTTCAGCCTACTTGAATGCAGAACAAAAAGAGCTTGCCGATACTCCATTAACACCTGAAAACTTAGCTGGAATGATTAAACTTATTGCAGATGGCACTATTTCGTCAAAAATTGCGAAAAAAGTATTCACGGAGCTTGTGAAAAACGGGGGAGACGCAAACGAAATCGTTAAAGCAAAAGGTTTGGTTCAAATCTCGGATCCATCTGTCCTTCTTGGCTTAGTAACAGAAGTATTGGATGCAAACCCACAATCGATTGAAGACTTTAAAAACGGGAAAGACCGTGCAATTGGCTTCTTGGTAGGCCAAATTATGAAAGCTTCAAAGGGACAAGCAAACCCACCAATGGTAAACAAAATCTTGCTTGAAGAAATTAATAAAAGATAAGTCCAAAACCGGATTTTGAAATCACGTAATGGTTCCATAATAGCCCCCCGTAAGTTAAATGTTCAATTTGGCTTTGGGGGCTATTTTTAGTAGAAACAGAAAAATTGTATTTCGTTTGAATCCCGGGCAAAATGGGATTATTAAGAGTGGAGGTTTTATAATGAAAACTGAACAGCAATATTTTGAAGAATCAATGACAATGGCCGAATACATGGATCAAATGAAGACGAGTCTAAAAGAGCCAAGCTTCCTAGTATATGAAAACTTTGAAGTGAACCCGGAAGATGAGGTATTCGAATTATTGAAAGCAAGAAAACCTCATATTTTGGCGATAACAGAAGACTGGTGCGGGGATGCTATGTTAAATAACCCGGTAATCCGGAAAATTGCCGAAGAAGCCCGTTTAGAGATTCGCTGTGCATTCCGTGATGCGGATACCGATTTAATTGATCGCTATTTAACAAATGGCGGACGCGGCATACCTATCTACCTGATCTTGAGTGAACAAGGCGAGGTTATTGGAAAATGGGGTCCGCGTGCCAAGGTGCTGCAACAGTTGGTAATGGATATGCGAGCGCAACTTCCGGATAAAGATGACCCTTTATTTGAAGAAAAACAAAAAGAGATGTATACTAACTTGCAGGAGAAATATGTAAAAGACCCACAATGTTCTAAATGGGTATACGAAGATATGAAGACTGTCATCTCGGAAGCGTTATCATAATATAGATTTAGGTGGAAGTTCTCTTCAATTTCAAAAAATTTGTCATTGAAGGGAACCTCTTTGCGCCAAAATATGTTCTTACATAATAAAAGGTATAGGATGGAAAAAATATGAAAAGAGCAAGAATCATTTATAATCCAACATCGGGTAGAGAGCTTTTTCGGAGACATTTGCCTGAAGTACTAGAGAAATTAGAAACTGCAGGCTATGAAACATCTTGTCATGCAACAACTTGTGAAGGAGATGCCAAGAAAGCTGCTGCCCATGCTGTTGAACGTGGTTTCGATATTATTATTGCTGCAGGCGGTGATGGGACTTTAAATGAAGTAGTAGCTGGGATGAGCCCTTATGAAAAACGGCCAAAGCTAGGAGTCGTGCCAATGGGGACAACCAATGATTTTGCCCGGGCAATCCGAGTTCCAAGAAAAATCGACGAAGCAATCGATATTATTGTAAAAGGCGATACAATTCCGGTGGATGTTGGATTAATAGATGATGACCGCTACTTCATCAATATCGCAGCGGGTGGCCGGATTACCGAATTGACTTATGAAGTCCCGAGCAAGATGAAAACACTGCTTGGGCAACTTGCATATTACTTAAAAGGAATTGAAATGATTCCTTCAATTAAAGCCACGACTATGCGGATTGAGTATGATGATGAGGTATTCGAAGGGGAAGCCATGATGTTCCTATGTGGCTTAACCAATTCGGTAGGGGGATTCGAAAAAATTGCCCCCGACGCAAGCATTAACGATGGCCTCTTCACCATGATGATTCTAAAAAAATGCACTATCGCGGATTTTGTTAGAATCGCTTCATTGGCTTTACGTGGGGAACATTTAAACGACCCGAACGTAATCTACCAAAAAGCAAGTGTGGTCAAAGTCACTTCAACCATCGATGAAGAAAACATCCACATCAACCTAGATGGAGAATACGGTGGCGATGCACCAGTAACCTTCACCAACTTAAAAAGACATATTGAAGTATTCGTCCCAATCGACGATATACGAGATTTGGATCGGGTCGAATAACTACTACCCCGTACGATGGTTAGTTTAGCAACTGCACTAACCGCTGTATGGGGTTTTTGTGTGCACTTTATAAGGATGATTCTGCTGTTTAGATGTATCGCTCTTTGAATGGTTTCGTGAGGCTGTTTGAACCGCGAGTGATATGAAGCCCTATAGGATAGTTCTTTACAATTAAGAAGCGCTTCATGAATGAGACGAAGCTTTCTATGCATTAGAAAAGTGCACCATGTATTCCCGCATGACGCAGGCTTTCGGAACAGAAAATAAAGACGACTCAATTTTCTTTTGAGTCGTCTTTATTTATGCTACTATAAAAGCACTGAAATGGAGGACGGAAGATGGTAGCACCAGTTAAGAAAAATGATCGCAAAACAGTTTATATAGAAGATTTAACCCATGATGGCAATGGCGTAGCCAAAATTGATGGGTATCCTTTGTTTATCCAGGGAGCCTTGCCTGAAGAAACCGTGGAAGTTCATGTTTTAAAAACATTAAAAAATTACGGATTTGCGAAGATCGTGGACATTGTAATAGAATCGCCGGATCGAGTGAAGGCGCCTTGTATTTATTTTGGGAAATGCGGGGGATGCCAGCTTCAACATTTATCCTATGAAGGACAGCTGAAATGGAAGGAAAGCATGGTTCGAAATGTAATGAAGCGAATTGGGAAAATTGATGCCCCTGTCCTGCCCGTAAAAGGGATGCAGGATCCATGGAATTACCGAAACAAGTCCCAGATTCCTTTTTCCATGACGGAAACAGGACCCATTGCGGGCTTTTATAAATCAAAATCGCACGAAATTGTGGATATGGAACGCTGTTTAATCCAGGTTAGCGAAGCGGATGCGATGATGGCCAACCTGAAAAAAGAACTTATGGATATTGGCTTGCAACCATATAACGAAGCTTCGCAACAGGGAATGTTGCGCCATGTCGTTGTTCGCAAAGGGAGAGCAACTGGGGAAGTCATGGTTGTGCTTGTTACAAATAAACATAAATTCCCACAAAAAGATGCGGCAATCTCTTTAATTCAAAAGCTTGTTCCGAATGTGACATCGATCGTTCAGAATGTAAATATTGAAAAAACAAATGTGATTCTTGGAAATGAAACGGTCACACTGTGGGGGAAAGATTTCATCGAGGATACAATTGGCGGCGTACGATTTGAGATATCGGCCCGGTCGTTCTATCAAGTGAACCCAATTCAAACGGAAGTTCTGTACAAACAAGCTCTCGATTATGCACAGCTGACTGGCAACGAGCGAGTGATTGACGCTTACTGTGGTATCGGAACGATTTCATTATTCTTGGCACAAAAGGCAAAATCCGTCATGGGTGTGGAAATCGTGGAGCAAGCGATAGAAGACGCGAAACGCAATTCAGATTTAAATGGCTTCACTAACACTTACTTTGAAGCAGGTCCAGCAGAAGAGGTCATCCCGCGCTGGTACGCCGATGGGAAAGAAGCGGACGTATTAGTTGTCGACCCTCCACGCAAGGGATGCGACGAAGCGTTATTAACCACAATCATCGAACAAAAACCAAAACGTGTTGTATACGTGTCATGCAACCCTGGCACACTCGCCCGTGATCTTCGCGTCCTGGAAGATGGCGGCTACAAAACAGTGGAAATCCAGCCAGTGGACATGTTCCCGCAGACGACACATTGCGAAGCGGTCGCTTGGTTGGAACTAGCTTGATATAGCAAAAGGGCCTAGAGAAAATTTCTCTAGGCCTTTTTTTATTGAAACATCAGCAAACTTAGCAAGACCGCTGATCCTCCAAAATTACGTACGGAATATGCACATTTTACTCCAATCGAAATACAGCAAGATTTGGAAAGTCTTCATCATCTTTTGATGTTATTTTTAAATTATAAATAATGAAGAAAGCAGACTGGAGGCGGAAACAAACTAACATTCTGAATCAATAGGGTGTTTTTTAATGGGTACGTAAAGATGATAGGATGAATCAAGCTTATGAACGCTTTCAAAAGCTTGAATCAGTTCAATGTTGGACTCCTCCGCTTGTTGTTTGGAGATTTTTAAAAACCTAGCAAAGTCAGTACTAAGTACATCCCCTATGTCGAGAATGTCACCGAAATATTTGAACTTAGCACAAAATATTAGAGGTACATCGATGGTAAAGTAATATGGTTTATGGATCTGGATATCGTAAGGGATACCGAATAGAACTTTAAAACGAGTTGAATCCGGCTGGCAATTTGAATAGATGACATAGCAGGGGCTATTAAGGGAATGATCAATGTTATCCATAAGCATCCTCGAATGTGATCGGATTTTTTCCTTATAGTTTTCAGTTGCTAGGTCAACTTCAAATGCAATCCCACAAATTCTTGAGGCATTGAAGTCTTGAAGGGTAAAATCGGTGACTATATCACCATTGATGTTTTTGATCGGTTTTTTTACAACGCTCGGGATGGGCGATTGAGAAATAGCTTCAATATTTTCTTTCAGTTTGCTTGGAGCCAAACCATATTGTCGTTTGAAGGCACGCGTGAAGGATGATGGTGTTCCAAAGTTAAGGCGATATGAAATATCCGTTAAGGATAACTTTTCGTCTTGAATCAAATTGATGGACTTATTTAATCTTCTGGAAAGTAAGTAGTTGTTAAATGAGCACCCCATCATTGCGGAAAAAAGTCTATGGAAATAGTACTTGGAGATGCAGAAGTGATTTGAAACTGATTCCAATGATAAGGATTCTTCCACATTATCCTCAATGTAGTTTAATGCCTTTTCAACTAACTCATAATGTTCCATTATATCACCCTTCCTGTTTTTTACAATTTTTAAATAGTTTAACATACAAAATTAAAAAAATAATAATTGGTTTTCAAGGAGGTAAACGATGAACAAAGCGCATGAAATAAAGGAATATAAGATAAAGATAACAGGAGCGGACCTTAAAAGGTTTACAGGTTTTTTTGCAATATTGGCGGGAATTTTATACATCGCCATTCAATTTATCCATCCATCTGAAAATATAGCTTCTGTTGCCGCAAGTTCATGGGTCGTAGTTTCATGCTTGAGCATTGCTATGTCCCTATTCTTTTTGGTAGGAACTTTAGGGATCTATACGGTACAAGTTGAACAGGCGGGTTGGATTGGTCTGATTGGATACTTGTCCTTTAGTTTGTTTTGGTTGATTTCAATGATTTTCAGTTTCGTGGAAGCATTTGTTTTACCGCTGCTCATAAACGATGCCCCCAAATTTGTGGTAGGTATATTGGGACTTTTTGGTGAGAATAAGAGTGAGGTTAACCTTGGCATTTTCACGCAATTGGCGCCAATAGCTGGGGTACTTTATATGCTTGGGGGCCTATTATTAGGAATCGCAATTTTTCGAGCTAAAGTCTTTCCACGCTTTGCGGGCTTATTACTTTCGTTTGCTGCAGTAGTGACTTTGGCAACTGCAATCATTCCCCACCCGTTTGATCGGCTATTAGCCTTACCAATGGGAGTAGCTTTAATTTGGCTAGGCTGCATTTGTTGGTTAGATACAAAAGACACATCAAAACAATAGATATAAAAGAGCGAAGCTACTTGAAATAACTTCACCTGCACCTTGCGTAGCCGTAAACACCCCGCACAATGGGCGGTGGTTGGAGTAGTAATGAAAAAGGGCGAAATCCGATGGGGGATCGTTCTTTTTTTATAATGTCAAAACAAGGATAGCATTAGCTTCATGTACTGATCCATCTTATAATAACGGGTTTATGGCTATTACACTGCAAATGGCTGTAACTCGTTATTTTTTATCTTGCAAAAATGTAACTTTAATTAAACCTAAACCAATATGTGGTCATCGGTCCCACTGGTAAGATAATAACAAATAATAAGTTTGGGAGGAATCAGAATTGAAAAATTTCGATTTGAAAAAGCCATTAATAACAATACTAGTGATCATTCTTTTGTCAGTGGGAACTTTCTTTGGATATGAATACGTTACTGAACCAAAAATTGTGGATGGTGTTATGTCAAAAAATATTGATGAAAAGGGGGAACCGATCGACGTAACGACTACGTTTGCTCCAGGGGATACGATTTATTTTAGTGCAAAGCAGAACCGGTTCTGGACTGATAAAGCGCAGGTCGTATGGTATAAAGGTGAAATTGCAACAGAGAACCGTTTTTTAGTTGAGGAAGAAGTCATCGTGAACAAAGCGAATTATTTCACGGCCAACCTATCAGTTCCAGAGGGGCTTGAAGAAGGTCATTACGGTGTTACTATTTATGTAAAAGGTTCAGAGATTATGGAAACAAATGCTGAATTTGATGTGAAAAAATAGAGAAGTAATCCATTAAACGGATGATTGTGGAGGAAAATGATGCAAAATATATTAAGTGTGGAAAAAATTGAAAAGTATTATGGCAACAAAGGCAATATTACGAAAGCAATCGACAATATAAGCTTCAAGGTAGATGAGGGCGAATTTTTAGGGATAATGGGCCCTTCAGGCAGCGGCAAGACGACTCTCTTGAATTGTATTTCAACGATTGATAATGTCACAACGGGGAAAATTATTATAAATAACAAAGATATTACGGTCCTTAAGGCAAAAGGTTTAGAAGAATTTAGACGTGATGAACTAGGTTTTATTTTCCAAGACTTCAACCTTCTTGACACACTGACTGCTTATGAAAATATAGCGCTAGCCTTAACGATACAAAATAGAGGAATAAAAGAGATAAGTAACCTGATTAAAAATGTTGCGAAAAAACTTGAAATTACTGAAATACTTAATAAATATCCTTTTCAAATGTCAGGGGGACAAAAGCAAAGGGTAGCTAGTGCAAGGGCAATCGTTACTGAACCCTCTCTTATTTTGGCGGATGAGCCTACTGGCGCTTTGGATTCAAAGTCCTCTAGATTACTTTTGGATTCATTTGAAAAGCTTAATAAGGCATACCATTCGACGATACTGATGGTTACCCATGATTCCTTTACCGCAAGTTATGCGAATAGAATCTTGTTTATTAAAGATGGCAAGATTTTTAATGAACTTATACGTGGAAATGATACGAGAAAGGAATTCTTCAATAAAATAATTGAAGTGGTTACTTTACTTGGAGGCGATATCGGCAATGTTCTCTAAAATCGCAATCAACAATGTAAAAAGAAGCTTTAGGGACTATTCAATATACTTTTTGACATTGACCCTGGCAGTATGTATATTTTACAGCTTCAATTCGATTGAATCCCAGGATGCCATAAAGGAATGGATGAAAAAGGATGCTGATCTGCTATTAACGCTAAATAAACTTATGGCTGGAACATCTGTATTTGTATCTTTCGTTCTTGGTGGGCTAATTATATATGCAAATAAAATCTTAATTAAAAAGCGAAAAAAAGAGTTAGGGATTTACATGACATTAGGAATGTCAAAAGGTAAAATATCAAAAATTTTAATCTTTGAGACTCTTTTAATAGGTATGTTGTCCCTAATCGCCGGTATTATACTTGGCATTATCTTATCGCAAGGTCTGTCCATACTTGTTGCTAATATCATGTTGATTAACGTGGACGAATATCAGTTTGTTATTTCACTTAGCGCAATCGTTAAATCGATTGTCTACTTTGGAATAATTTATCTTCTCGTCATGATGTTCAACCAGTTTACTATTTCAAAATATAAACTGATTGATATGCTGAATGCGTCAAAGAAAAATGAAGAAGTGAAATTGAAAAATAGATTTGTATCGCTGATAATATTTATTGTGGCTGTGGGATTGTTAGGAACAGCTTACGCTAGAATATTGGAAACCGGCTTAGATGCAGAAGATTCCGATTTGCTTATTATGGTCCTGATGGGTGTGATTGGAACACTGTTATTCTTTTTCAGTCTTTCAAGCTTCTTTATCCAAGTTGTGCAAAGCTACAAAAAAATATATCTTAAAGATATAAATATATTTATAGTAAGACAGATCAACAATAAGATTAATACTAACTTTCTATCCATGACGTTAATTTGCCTAATGCTCTTTTTAACAATTACACTTTTGTTTGCTGCATTTGATTTAAAAGGAACGATGGATAGACAATCAGCAGGAAACAAAGCTTTTGATGCTTCAGCCTTTCTCATAGTGGATGAGGAAAACAAAGAACCAAAGGTGAATGATGTTGAAGAATACTTAAAAGACATAAATTTTAAATTCGAATCTTATGAAAAACATTCCTTTTATAGTGAATACAAACTTAATCTTACTATAGAAGATTTGTTATCAAAGTATTTAAGCAGGCAGGAGAAAATTGATCTTCAGGAAGGATACTTAGATGGCCCTATATCGGCGATGAAAATATCAGATTATAATTCAATCATCCAGCTTAAAGGGGAAAAAGCTATTGACCTAAAGGAGAATGAAATCTTAGTTGTATCTAACTACGATCAGGTGAATAATGCGCTACCGGAGTATATTGAAAACGAGGATATCATCCATATTGAGGACAATGCTTATACCATCAAAAATAAAACTCCTATAAAGGAAAATATAAAGACCAAAGGCAGCGGCGAGTTCTTTATCCTCATCATTCCTGATAACTTTAACGGCGACCTTCAATTAGAGTTCACAAGTTTTAATGTAGTTTATGACAAGAAGTATTATGAAGAGTCAGAAGAGAAGTTTTCTAAGCTATTCAATGAACTCTTGGAGGACAAATATCGAGACATCAATCCATCATTAGTAATTGGAAAAACAAAGGAACAAGTATTAGCTAGAGAAAATGGTACAGCAGCATTGATTGTATTCCTTGGTCTATTTTTGGGCCTCATATTCATTATAACTAGTGCAGCGGTGATGGCATTGCAGCAATTATCTGATGCCAGTGACAGCGTGGAACGGTACAATTCCCTAAAGAAAATTGGTGTTACTGAAAAATTAATAAACAATGCAATATTGAAACAAAGTTTGATCTATTTCATGGTACCATTAAGCCTGGCAGTCGTCCATTCAATAGTTGGAATAACAGCTGTTAGTAAATATTTCACATTTCATTACCAAGGCATTGTTATAAGTTCTTTACTGCTTGCCATTATATATGGTGCATACTTTTATGCAACATACGTTGGTGTTAAAAATATCGTGAAAAATAGTAATTAGTAGAGTTGCTATTTAACATATGATTATGGGTGCTGATTTGTATTTAGAGTGGCCAAACATTTACAAAAGCTAAACGGCAATAATAGGTGCCACTAAGCTCAGCATATTGTGAAATGATTGTTTTCAAGGACGTATTCCTCATATTGGGATGCGTTCTTTTCGTGTGTATGCAAGTAATCGGGGAAAACTTGTTTAGCAATTATATCAACCCAGCTATTCATAATAACCTTCCAGTAGGAAATACTGTATAAACAAATTGATGATGGAGGACAAAAGTATGCCGGAATTGCCGGAGATGGAAACATATAGAACATTATTGGAATCATTGATAGGTGGGCAAAAGATTTCGGACGTTGAGATTGGGCGGGAAAAATCGATTAATGAACCGGTCGAACAGTTTGTTGCGCAAGTTTCAAATCAAACTATCAAATCAATTGCTAGAAGAGCAAAGTATTTAATTTTCCACCTGCAGGATGATTCGTATTTACTGTTACATTTGATGCTTGGAGGATGGATGTTTTATGGCAAAGAAGAAGATAAACCAAACAGGACAATTCAAGTAAAGCTTTCCTTTGGGGAGCAGCATCTATATTTCATTGGACTGCGATTAGGCTATCTGCATCTATTAACACCAGAAGAGGTTGAGAAAGAGTTGGGGAAACTGGGTCCGGAAGTGCTTGATCCCGATTTTACGTTGGATGCCTTTCAACAAATAATGCAAAAAAGAAAAGGAACGATTAAAACAACATTGATCAATCAAGAAGTATTGGCTGGAATAGGCAATGGGTATTCTGATGAAATTCTTTGGCATGCCGAAATCCGTCCTGATAAAAAAATCAATGAACTGGATATCCAACAATTAACGCGGGCTTATTACTCGATTCAATTTATTCTTGAAAAAGGAATCAAACAAGGTGGATATATGGAAAATCCACTATATAAAGGCGATGGAAAAACAGGAGGCTATCAATTTTATGTTTACGATAGAGAAGGCCAAGAATGTTCTCGTTGCAATACGATTATTATAGAAAAAGAAATCTCTTCACGCAAAACCTTCCTTTGCCCCAATTGCCAGCAATAAGTAAATTGAAAAAGTACACAAATATATAAAGTTTCATTCATACGCGCTTTCCAGAGCCAGAGCTTTTGAACTTTTTGAAGACCATTATTTAATCTAATCTATAGGTAATTTGAAGAATAAAATTACATTTTACCTTGTGATAAAATATATTGTCAATAATAATTTGTTATTTTTTCAGAAAAATGTTATAATAATTACTTACAAATGTATTTCAACCGTATCCTTAATTCCGCTGTATTTATGTAGATCGAATTAAGGATACGGTTTTTTATATCCTTTTTTAACCATGGAAAAAGTCAAACGGTTGTGAACCTTTAAGGTGTTAGTTGAATAAATCTATTAATTTTCTAGAAAATTATAACCGAGTTTTTATTCTTAAGGAGGACTAAGATAATGAACTTAATTAATAAGAAAGTTACACACGAGCTTTTTGGCATTGGTAGCATAGTCAAGCATAATCATTCTAGTATTGAAATAAAATTCGCATCGGAGAATAAAATGTTTGTTTTCCCGGATGTATTTGTAAAGCACTTAAGAATTCATGATAAAAGTGATGGTATATCACTCGAAAAAATTATACAAAAAAAAGAAATTGAACGAAAGGAAGCAGAATGGAATAAGGAAGAGGATAGAAAACTTCAACGGAAAAACCAGGAACTTCGCTTAAAACACGAAAAACTGATGAAAAATCATAAACTTCATTCCGAATCACAAATGGTTTTTTGGTGTGACACAGAAGAACATATAAAAACTTTTTCAGAGTGGAGGGTATTTTCAGGAGAAATTAAAAGTGGCAATAATAAGGGGAAACCAAACAAAGCTATCCGATTACATCAAAATAGCGCCGTCCTACTAACTTCAATAGATTCACGCATGAGGGAAAAAGACAGACGTATACTAGGTGTCTATATGGTGAATGAAGATTTTATTGGTAAACTTTGTGAAGATGGATATGTTCCTGCTCATACAAAATACAAACTCCAACTTACAGAACAGGAATCGGATCAGCTTCTTTTCTGGGAGTATTATGCAAATGAGAAGTCCCCCGACAAAATGACATGGAATACAGGTAAATACCGTTATTTTAGTAATATATGGATGGCTCAAATTTTGCTTGATATAATTGCGTTGAAAAGTGATCCAAAGGAGCGAGAGATGGCGCAACAATTTTTTAAATATTTTTGTAAAATGAATCAGATAACAGCTAATGAGCTAACAAAGCCTAATGGCACATTGATGCGTATTTAGTTTTTAACCGGAAAATCAGTTTATAAGTTTATTTCTTCAATTCACAACAACTGTGTAAATGTTCAGATCAACTAAGATTGTCGCTATTTCACTTCAGATGAGAATAAATAGAATCATTTATCAATATAAGCTTCTTCATTAAAGAAAAAATGTCAAAGAACGAAATTCCTGTGGGAAAGTTCGTTCTTTTTTCTATTGCACCAATAAAAGGAAAAAATATTTGTGTTGGAATAATTTAACGAACGCTGATAGTGTTGCTTGTGATGTTAGCCAACTACATAAAACTAATATACCCGTGTTTTTATACCTTTTTTAGGGTGGGTCTATGGAATGGCTAACTTAGTACCCGTTGAAACATATATAGCAGAACAGCTCGAAGTAGGATAATGCACGCAGAAACAATCTGCTTTTACTGCAAAACTTCCACATTGCCCCTATAGCTTCTTCCCAAGTAAAAATTCTAGTTGAAGAGGAAACTGTGTGAAGGTAAACTTAATAATCTAGGTTATACTATAATAATGACCGATTTACTTAAACCGGATATCTCCAAATGACTATATTGATTCTTCACACTATTTGAGGCATGCTTGGTTGGGTATTTATTATAAACTAATAATAATAGAATAGACGCGGCATCTATGCTTTAGCTTGGGATGAGAGTTTGACAGTGTATCCAGGATGCGCAATGAAAGGATTTGAATTTGAAAATGAATGATAATTTCTGGCGTGATTTGCCACGTCCATTTTTTGTACTGGCACCGATGGAAGATGTGACGGATACGGTTTTCCGTCATGTAGTAAGTAAAGCCGGTCGGCCGGATGTATTTTTTACAGAGTTTACAAACTCGGATAGCTATTGTCACCCGGAGGGCATGAAGAGCGTGCGTGGCCGGTTGCTATTTACTGAAGATGAGCAACCTATGGTGGCGCATATTTGGGGGGATAATCCGGATTATTTCCGTCAAATGAGTATCGGCATGGCGGAACTGGGATTTAAAGGCCTCGATATTAACATGGGCTGCCCCGTACCGAATGTGGCATCGAGGGGGAAAGGCAGTGGCCTTATTCTACGTCCGGACGTTGCCGCTGAACTTATTCAAGCTGCGAAAGTGGGCGGATTGCCTGTAAGTGTGAAAACGAGACTTGGCTTTGAGGATATAAATGAGTGGGAAGAATGGCTGACGCATATTTTGAAACAGGATATTGCGAACCTTTCCATTCATTTACGTACAAGAAAAGAAATGAGTGCTGTAGATGCCCATTGGGAGCTCATACCGGAAATCAAGAAATTGCGCGACCGGATTGCACCGGATACTTTAATAACTATCAACGGAGATATTCCCGACCGCCAAGTAGGGCTACAGCTTGCAGAAAAGTATGGGATAGATGGCGTGATGATCGGGCGTGGTATCTTTAAAAATCCTTTTGCTTTTGAAAAAGAGCCAAAAGAGCATAGCAGCAAGGAATATTTGGATCTTCTTAGATATCAGTTGGATCTTCATGATCAATATATAGAAGAATTGCCACGTGCTGTTACGGGACTTCATCGTTTCTTCAAAATATATGTCAAAGGTTTCCGCGGTGCAGGCGAGTTAAGAAATCAATTGATGAACACAAAATCAACAGATGAAGTACGTGCATTGCTTGATGCTTTTGAAGCGAACAATGTTGATGCTGAATAGTCTAATCCAGATTACAAACTTTGCAATTTATTTAGTTAGAGATTTGTATGCTTGGAGCAGCCAATCAGAAATAGTCAATTTAATAAATAAAGAAAAAAGAACGTATTTCTTCAGTAGAGAGATACGTTCTTTCTTATAGGAAATACTAGCAGGTGTCAACAACGAAAGCTAGATAAACCCTTTATTCCACTGTAACACCAAGCTTATCAAGAATGAAGGCATAGCATTCAGCAGCTTCTTTTAAGTGATTGAAACGGCCAGATGCTCCGAAATGTCCTGCGCCCATATTGGTTTTAAGCACAAGCGTATTGCTGTCTGTTTTCATTGAACGTAAACGGGCAACCCATTTTGCTGGCTCCCAATAACCTACACGCGGGTCGTTTATGCCTGTGGTGATATAGAAGTGAGGATAGTCTTTTGCTTCCACATTATCATAAGGGCTATACGACTTCATATAAAAATAGTCTTTTTGATTACGAGGATTACCCCATTCATCCCACTCTAATGTAGTAAGAGGAATCGTTTCATCAAGCATTGTTGTCAAGACATCAACGAACGGCACTTCAGGTACTATCACCTGAAATAGCTCTGGGGCCATATTGGCAACTGCACCTACAAGCAATCCACCAGCACTACCACCACGTGCAGCCATTTTACTAGGCGTTGTGTATGCTTGTTGAATTAAATGGTTCGCGGCAGCAATGAAGTCCGTAAATGAGTTTCGTTTATGCTGCATTTTACCGTTTTCATACCAATTACGGCCCATTTCAGAGCCACCGCGTACTTGCACAGTGACCATGACAACACCTTTATCGAGTATAGGTAATCGATACGAGCTGAAATAAGGATCGCTACTATAACCATAAGAACCATATCCCGAAAGAATTAATGGTGCTGGTCCAGATTGAAGTGCATCTTCACGATATAAAACCGTCATAGGAATTTTTACGCCATCTTCAGCTATTGCCCACAATTGCTCTTGACGATAGTTGGGTGGATAATAGTCCCCACTTACTGGAGCCACTTGTAAGCTTTGTTTCTCTCCAGTTTGCAAATTTAACCCGTAAGTTGTTTTTGGTGTAATTAATGACTCGAATTGGATTAATACTTCTTTAGCATCATAGCTTTGTTGATCTAAAATGCCGACTGTATAGATGGGTTCGTTCCATTCTAACTGAACAACCTCACCATCTCGAAGCACCCAAATTTGTGTTAAACCATTTTCTCGCCCTAAAAGAAGTAAGGTATTTTGGAACGGATACACCCCTTGAAGGAAGCGTTTTTCATCGTATGGCAATACATTTTCGCGTGCATGGAAATCGGATATAGGACAACGAAGAAGCTGGAAATTTAACGCTTCTTCATTTGTTAGAATGAGCAGGTCATTTTCCCAATGTTCGACATCATATTCTATTCCTATGCGTCGTTCATCTACCAACCTTAAGGGTGATAAAGGAAGTTCTGCATTTAGTAAGCGGATTTCAGTTGTTGTGCTCGATTTTGAATAAACAATAATGAAACTTTCGCTTTGTGTTTTAGCTATGAATAATGTAAACGTTACGTCTTTTTCTTCGTAAAGTAACTCGTCATCCCCAATTTCACTACCTACACGGTGACGCCATAATTGGAATGGACGTTGAAACTCATCCACTGTGATGTAAAAAATATACCCGCCACAGCTGCTCCATTCTATACTGCTGTACAGATAGACATTTGGAATCCTATCATTTAGAAGTTCACCCGTTTCCAAGTTTTTTATGTAGGCGGTATAGCGGTCTGAGCCATCACGGTTTTCTAAATATACTAGTAGATTATGATTAGATGAGATTCGCTGCTCGGTCACACTTAAATAGCCTCCTTCGACGGCCAGCTGATTTAAGTCGAGTATTACTTCTTCCTCTACAGTTGATAAAAGATCCCGACTAACTGCTTTTTTGCGGGCATAAATAGGGTATTGATTGTCTTTATCTAAGCGAGAATAGTAGAAAAATGGCCCATGTTGGACCGGAACCTTTATTTCTGAATCGGGAACACGGTCTACCATACTTTGGTAAATTTGTTCAGTCTGTTTCTTTAAAGACTCCATAATTTCAGCATAGTACCGGTTTTCTTCTTCTAAATAGTGAATCACTTCTTGATTAGTACGTTCCTTAAGCCAATAAAAGTCATCTTCTCGTCGGTCGCCATGTAATTCATGAGAATAAGGAATGCGTTTTGCTACAGGTAGATTCATGAAATTCTCCTCTCTATATACAGATATAAATAATTTCGAGATAGTTTCCTTGAAACCCTTTTTACTCTTTTGTATGATGCTAATTTATTGGTCCTATACCTCAGCATATTAATTTTTGAAACCCCAAATACCCATAAATTTACACTTACCCATCCCATTTATTGTATACTGTAAATATCCTGATAAACTAGTAGGAAAGTCTTTCTCTAGGAGATTTACGATGAAAATAGATTGTTTAATTGTAGACGACGAAATTGTTTTAGCAGAAACAACTTGCGAGTATTTTAATATGTTTGAGGTCAAAACGGCATTTGTTACGAGTGTGCAAGAGTGCGAGCGTTTTTTGGAGAAACATGAGCCATCATTGCTTCTTCTAGACATCAATCTGGGGAATGAATCCGGGTTTGACTTATGTAAAAAGTTGCGTAAAACCACGCAAATTCCGATCCTCTTTATAAGTGCACGTTCGAGTGATGACGACGTTCTCATTGCGCTAAACATAGGTGGGGATGACTACATACAAAAGCCATATACGCTAAGCATTTTATTGGCAAAAGTGAAAGCGGTGCTCAAAAGGTACGGCGGAAGTTCCAATCTACCGCAAGAAGCAATAGAATTTGGACATATCCAAATTGATGCAAAGCTCCATCGTGTACGTGTAGATGGTGTATCTATTCAGCTGAAAACGATGGAATATAAACTTCTTTATTATTTGGCTAAAAATAAAAATCGTATCCTTACAAAAGAAGAATTGTTTCAAAACGTATGGGAAGATTCTTTTGTAGGGGATGGGACCCTCAATGTACATATCCGGCATTTGCGCGAGAAGATTGAACGAAACCCAAAGGATCCCCAATTTATAAAAACAGTATGGGGAGTGGGATATGTGTTAGAGGATAACAATCTATGAGGATCAAACTGCTATTTCTCATGGTTTTGGTTGTTTTTGCTCTGGGAATTGTCTCCTCAATCATCATCATTAACAATAAGGCTATATCAGAAGTGGATCTTGTCGCCGTGAATGACGTGGTGAAAACCGCCGAAAAAAATTGGGGTAAAATAAGTGAAGATACCTTTCGCAATAGTGAACTAAAACTACCCTTTTCGATTATAGATGTTACGGGGAATGTGATTTACCAAACAATGGGCAATCAGTTCAACAATATAGACGATGCCATAAAAAATAGAGATCAATTAATAGATTTGAAACTAAATAACGATATTGTAGGGAAAATAATTATCCGAAATGATGAAGAAGAAATGATGGCACAAATGAAACGTGAATTAATCGTTTCCATTACTTCAATCTTTGCTTTTTTAATGATAATTTGTACTGTGATGATGGGGTATATAGACAGAAATTTGTTGAAGCCTTTTAAGCAACTTCAAAACTTTGCGGTAAATGTGGCAAGAGGCAATTTGGCGATACCTTTAAATATGGACAGGAATAATTATTTTGGAGCGTTTACGGAAAGTTTTGATTTATTGCGGGAAGAACTAGGGTGTGCCCGTCAGAGAGAGTATGAATCGAACCGTAGCAAGAAGGAGCTTGTTGCCACATTGAGTCATGATATCAAGACGCCCGTTGCTTCAATCAAAGCAGTAAGTGAGTTAATGCTTATGCAAGCTAAGGACGATAAGGTGATAAAGCACGTGAATATTATAAATTCGAAAGCAGAGCAGATCAATCTACTAGTGACAGATATGTTTCACGCCACGTTGGAAGAACTGCAACAATTAAAGCTAACCATAACAGAGGAATCGAGCAAAGTGCTTGAAAATATGATTGAAAGTGTCAATTATGATAACGAAATCGACTATGAACCAATCCCGGAATGTATTATATTAATGGATCCTGTTCGGTTGCAGCAAGTAATCGACAACATCATCAGTAATTCCTACAAATATGCAGGAACAAAAGTGAGAATTGCGGCTTCAATCAATGACGGGTATCTCGAGCTCCACTTTATAGATTATGGGCCGGGTGTCAGCGAAGGGGAGCTGCCGCTATTATTCAATAAATATTATCGCGGAAAGAATGTTGAAGGCAGTAATGGGTCAGGCCTTGGCCTTTTTATTTCGAAATACTTCATGGAAAATATGGAAGGCGAAATTGGTTGTTTTAACTGGAAATGCGGTTTTACAGTTGTCTTGAAAGTCAAGCTTGCCTTTTGACTCCGTTAGGAATGAGTGTTTCGCTGGCTGGCATTAAGCCGAAGCGAAAAGATTTAAGAATCAGTTAAGAATTGCACAAAGATTTAATAAGAATTCATTTTGTATGATAAGACTGTAATCTACATTACGGTCTTTTTTCTTTGAGTGGAAGATAAGGGGAGTGCTCTAAAACATGTCGAAGACAATTATTAAAACGGAAAAGCTATGTAAAACCTTTTCGAGCGGTGGGATTCAGCAACATGTATTGAAAAATTTGGATATCGAATTATTGGAGGGTGATTTTACAATCATAATGGGCAGTTCGGGTTCGGGAAAATCCACGCTTCTTTATGCTTTGAGTGGGATGGATAAAGCAACATTGGGCGAGATCGAATTTGAAGGAAAAAGCCTGGCCAAATTAAATAACGATCAACTGGCGATATTCAGAAGAAACCATTGCGGTTTTGTCTTTCAACAAATTTATTTGCTAGACAACATGAGTGTACTAGATAATGTACTGGCAAGCGGACTGTTAGTAAATAAAAATCGGCGTGAAACCGTAAAAAAAGCGAAAGAATTGTTGGTGAAAGTAGGAATTGATGAAAAGTCCTGGTCCAAATTTCCGAGCCAACTTTCCGGCGGCGAAGCTCAACGGGTTGGCATTGTACGCGCATTAATAAATAATCCGAGAATTTTATTTGCAGATGAACCAACAGGAGCATTAAACTCTGCATCCAGTGATAGTGTTTTGGATGTTTTAACAAAAGTAAATCGCGATGGGCAAAGTATTGTCATGGTCACGCATGATATAAAAACTGCATTACGAGGGAACCGTATTTTATATTTGCGGGACGGTGTCATTTATGGTGATTTGCCGTTGGGCGGTTACGATGAACAAAAGAATCCCGAACGGCATGAAGAACTCAAGGTTTTTCTAGCCGAGATGGGGTGGTAGGATGAAAATTATGAACTTGGCCATGGCCAATATAAAAAAAAGCAAATCTGCTACCATTTCATTATTTATATTCATTTTGGTTGCGGCATTGCTCCTGAATATTGGCCTAATGGTGATTACGCAACTAAATACATTTTTTGATCAAAAAGCGGAACAATTAAAAGATGGCCATGTAATGGTCGTGATGGATCAAGCGAGTTATCAGCCTTCACTTGAAGATTTTTTGGCGAACTATTCCGGGATAAAAGAGACCGAGACGGAAGAGATAATCCATATGAACCTTGCCAATTATAAATTTGGTAACGGTGAACTGACGAACAGTGCGATAATTTTTAATGCGGATGCTGATCGGACAATCGGACCATTCAAATTAATAGAGAAATTCAATACATGGAATCCCAATGATATTTATGTTCCTTATAGCTTCAAAACAGATGGGGGTTATACATTGGGGGACGACTTCACCATTTTTTATCAAGGACAGGACTATAAATATCGCATTGCAGGATTCTTCGAAACAACGATGATGGGTACAAATAATAACGGCGTGATGAAATTTATGTTGCCAAAGACCTCCTACCAATCACTAATGACCAAAATTGACAATCACTCAAAAGCGGTGATTGTCTCCGCTGTGATGGAAGATAGAGCAGATGCCCCGGTATTGGAAAATGACTTCATCCATTACATTAAGGAATCCCTTGGGGAGGAAACGGCATCAAACAGTATTTTTGGGTTGAATATAGAAGTGGTTAAAAGTGTAAATACATTGACGATTAATATCATTGCAACCATACTATTGGCGTTTGCAGCAATTATCGTAATTGTTTGCTTAATTGTGATTAAGTACCGTGTGTCCAATAATATAGAAGATGGAATGGCGAATATAGGAGTGCTGAAAGCGATTGGCTATACAAGTGGACAAATTTTTGGATCAATCATTCTGCAGTATATCTTGATTGCCCTTTTTGCTAGTATGCTTGGAATAGCGCTGTCATATGCTCTTATGCCATTGATCGGAAGTATAATTTCAACTATTTCTGGATTAATATGGATCCAGCGTTTTGATATGGTCGTTAATTTGGCTTGCATATTAGTTATAACGATTTGTATTTTTTTCGTAACATTGGCATCGGCATTTCGTGTTCGGAAAATCCTGCCTGTAGCCGCACTTCGCGGGGGGATTCAAACACATAGCTTCAGAAAAAATCACATCCCTTTGGAAAGCGCTAAAGGCGACGTTCATTTCCTGCTTGCTGTTAAGTCATTATTGGGGAATTCAAAACAGAATATAATGATTAGTTTGATTGTAATGGCGTTAACTTTCGCCACAATCTTTTCAGTTGTGCTATATTATAACATTGCTTCGGATAAAACCGCATTTGTGGGCTTATTCGGCTCGGAACCGGCGAATGTATATATCGCTATGAAGCCAGATATAAATACAAAAGATCTGATGGCTGGCATTGAACAAATGGAGCAAGTCCGCAAAGTGAATATATTGGATACAATTGAGACAAAAATTGATGGTCAAACGGTTTATACAAATGTAACAACCGACTATAGCCAGTTAGAGAACAATGTTGTTTATGAAGGGCGTCAGCCGAAGCATGAAAATGAAATCTCCATCTCCTGGATTATTTCAGGGCTAATCAATAAAGGAATCGGTGATACGGTCGAAGTGGAATATGGAAGTGAGACAGAGAGCTTTCTAGTAACGGGCCTTAGTCAATCGATTGGTAATTTGGGACAGATTGGTTCATTAACAATGGATGGTATCCAACAATTACAACCAGATTATAAAGGCAAGGTACTTTATGTATATTTGGATGGAATATCGAACGGAGATTTTATTAAAAATGTACAAGAACAGTACAGCGAAGATATTATTGAAACTTTGGATATCGATAAAAATATAGAAAGCCAAACAAGTATGTATACAGCGGCAGTATTTGCAATCATGCTGTTGGTGCTGGCAATAAATGTGCTCGTTGTTGTCATGATTCTATATTTAGTCATTAAAACGATGATTACAAAGCGAAAGAAAGAGTTTGGTGTAATGAAGGCATTGGGGTATTCAACCTTTCAGTTGATGACCCAAATATCCATCAGTTTTCTGCCCGTGGTCATTACAGGTGTTTTGATTGGTGGTGTGTTGGGTCTATTTTTCACTAATCCGATGCTATCCATACTGCTTTCAAGTGCGGGTGTTAAACGTCTGGATTTTATTATCCACCTACCGATTATTTTAATGTTTTGTCTGGGAATCATAGTTATTGCGTATATTGTCTCAATGTTGGTATCTCTGAAAATTAGGAAAATATCCGCCTACAGTTTAATGACAGAATAGTTTTTCAAATTGCATTATAAGAACGCAATCCTATTGAGGGAAGGCGTTCTTTTTTTAACTCCTACAACTTCAACAAAAAAGGCAAGCATAAAAAAACAATGAAAAGCCATTATAACCTGTAAGTCAGAAAACAGTTTATAAGGAGAGAAACAATGAGGAATTTAGTACGAATGGCAATTGTAGGCATGTTAGTCTTTGGCATTTGTATAAGTGGAGCAATAAGTACCAATGCCCAAGTCCAACCTGTACCTAATGCGGGGGTTTTCATCAATGGAAAAGTTGTCAGCGGAATCAACCCGATTATAGAAAATGGCTCGTACTACTTGCCATTTATAGAACTTGCCAAAATCTTAAATTACAATAGCATCAAATTTGAGGAAAATACAAAGACCTATGAGATCACGGATGGCTCAACTATTATCCGGATAACGATGGGTGGGACAAAGGCCAGAAAAGGTAATGAATATATAAATATTGAGCCCCCTAGATGGATTAATGAAACAGCATATGTTTCACTTCATGCCGGTGGAGCTATATTCAATTCCTACATTACCTTTAAAAAGGAAAATGGCTCGATTCAAATCCAAAACCCTGCCCAAAAATATGTAGTGCATAAAGGGGATACACTCTATAATATTGCCCGCATCCACCATATCACTGTCGAGGAATTGAAAAAGGCAAACAATCTTGCAACGAACGTAATCCATGATGGACAAGTATTAACCATCCCAAATCCTGATGGATCCAAAGGCGAAATGGAGCCTGCAAAAGAGCATGAGCCGGTCAAGAACAATAGCAGTGACTCCATAGCGCAGCAAGTGAAGAAAATTCTTGAAGATTCCAAGAACTACATCGGGGCGAAATATAAATATGGAGCTACATTGGCGGAAGCACCAAAATTATTTGACTGTTCGTCCTATACGCAATTTGTATTTGGAAATGCCGGTATCCAGCTGCCGAGGGTATCCAGGGATCAGGCGAGCAAAGGTATAGCGGTTTCAGCTTCAAACCTGCAAGCGGGAGATTTAATGTTTTTCACAATGAATGACACGTATACAGATGGAAGAGTCGCACACGTTGGGATTTATATGGGTGATGGAAATATGATTCATGCTTCAACATCAAAAGGTGTGATGATTACAACCAATGTTCTGAAAAATCCGTATTGGTCGAAGAATTATCTATTTTCAAAGCGAGTGATCCAATAAATTTGGACAGAGAATCATGTAATTAATAAAGAAGGCACATCGGAGCAATTCGAATGTTGCCTTCTTTTTGTCTTGTTCAAATCCGTTATTGACAAAGCAATCTTCCAGCAATAAAATAAATCGTACAAGATGTATCGTGTACGATTTATTTTGGGAGGGATTAAAAATTGAATAGGGCTAAGTTTATTGGTGAATCCATTGATTTTATCCATCGCTATACGATGAAAAGTTTGCAGAAAACAGCCGAAGAGCATGGAGTCACTATTCCGCAAATAAGGGTGATTGCTGATGTATATGCCCATAAAACGGTCAGCATTAAGCAACTTTCTCAAAATTTGAAAATGACCCAAAGTACAGTATCAGATATTGTTGAAAGACTGATTGTAAAGGAGTTGCTGGAGAAAAGGCCAAACCAAAAGGATAAACGCCTCGTAGACATCTCGCTAAATCCCAAATTGGTTGAAAAGATTGATGAAAGCATTTCGGAAATGGCCAATCAGGCATTGGTCGGGGCAATCGATCTTCTAACTCCCGACGAACAGGATATTGTGGAGAAGGGTATGAAATTACTAGTTTCGGCGGTAAGAGAAAAAATGATTACCGAAGGAATGGACAACTATGATTTCATCGATATTTTGTACTTCTCCGAAAAAGACAAACAAGGAAAATAACAAGCAACTATTGGAGGATGAAAAGTGAAAAGTATCATTAAAGGGCGCTGGGCCATTTTTGCAATTTGGCTTGTTGCTACAATCGTTCTGACAGTTATTCAGCCCGATATTAACGCAATACTGCGGCAACAGGGCCAAGAAGGCACAAATAGTGACAGTCCTTCTGTTATCGCAGGGGATATTTTGGGAAAAATGAATACGACTGAAGGAACGGATAATCTAATCGTCTTTTATAATGAAAATAAATTATCCGATGAGGAAATGCTGCAAATAGGGGATGCGGTTGAATCAATCCGTGATAGCAGCTCAGAGCTTGGCGTTACGGAGATGATCGATCCATTCGGTATGCCGGATGCAAAAAGCTCTTTAATCTCCGAAGATGGCACAACCTTGATGGTGAGCTACAAGCTTGATAAACAAGGACGGGAAATTGACGATATCAAGGAACTTTTTGAAAAGAAATTGGAACCTGTTCCCGTAGAGCACTACCTTAGCGGGGAAGACTTTATTAATAACGACTATCTAAAAGCATCTCAAGCGGGTGTTGAGAAAAGTGCTGCATTGACAGTGATTTTTATACTAATAGTGCTGGTCATCGCCTTTAGATCGATTGTTACACCTTTTATTTCACTGGTGCTGGTTGCATTTTCTTATCTTGTATCGATGGGAATCGCGGCACAATTAATTGACAAAGCGGGCTTCCCGATAACGAGTCTTACACAAATGCTGTTAGTGTTGATTCTCTTCGGGATTGGTACAGATTACAACATCCTATTATTTAATCGATTTAAGGAAGAATTGGCGCATGGGCACTCAGTAGATGACTCGATCATTAATACGTACAAGACAGCCGGAAAAACAATTGCCTATAGTATTCTCACTGTATTCATCGCCTTTCTGGCACTGGTTTTCTCGGAATCGCCAATCTATAAATCCGGTGTGGTGGTTGTCATCGGAGTAACCATATTATTGATAGAAATCTTGACCTTGACACCTTTTATGATGAAAGTGTTAGGGAAGAAGATATTCTGGCCATCCAAAAATGTTGAAGGCCATAAAGAAAATAAATTCTGGGAAAAGACCTCTTCATTTGGTACGAAGCACCCGATTCTTATTACGATCGTCATTCTGGTCATCATTTTACCGATGATCATACTTCATGAAGAGAAGCTTAATTTCGATACAGTTGGTGAGCTTGGTGATGCATATCCTTCATCAAAAGCTATCAATCTAGTAGCAGATCACTTTGGTAAAGGCCAAGCGATGCCTGCCACTGTCGTCATTGAGAGCAATGAAGCGCTCGACAATAATGATTCTCTAGCGGTTATTGATAATATTACAGAGCGATTGAATGATCTAGAAGGAGTTAAGATGGTTTCTTCAGTCACTCAGCCGCAAGGTAAGCAAATCGCGGATTTTTATGTGGACAGCCAAATGGGGACTGTTACAGAAGGGATTTCACAGACGCAAGATGGGGTTGACCAAATCTATAATGGTTTGACTGAAGCTCAAGAAGGTCTTGAATCCGCTGACTTTTCCCAAGTCAATCAAATGGTTGATGGGACCGCAAAACTTCAAGACGGACTGACTGCTTTAACTGACGGCCTGGAACAGATTCAAGCAGGGATCGATGATGGGACGAATAATCCACAAACAATTTTCAACGGGTTGGCTGCAGTTGAAAAGAATCTCTCCAATATGAGTGGCGGAATTGCATTGCTTGCAGAGAGTTATGGGAAAATGCAGGATGGTTATACCGAAATGGGCACTCACTATCAAGATGCGACCAATGCCTTGGTCGGAGTTAAAGGTGCAATTGCCCAAATGAAATCGATGATAGATTCATTAGGAAATAGTTATGTAGATTCTGATAGTGATGAAAATTTCCTGGCGTTGAAACAAGCAATTGATGGGCTCTCAACATCATTAGCCCAAATTACGCCGGAGAGTATTGACGTATTAAACAAAAATTATAATTCGGTCACTGCAGGCTTTGCCACTGCAAACGAAAATCTGGCAAGTATGAAAGACGGTCTATCCCAGATGGCTGGTGGTTTGAAAAAGTTGAAGGATGGACTTGGACAAGCTTCTTCAGGCATTGAAACAGTTGTAGCCAATATGAACACAGTAAATGCCGGATTGAGTGAAATGAAGGCAGGTCAGCAGCAGCTTGTAGCAGGGCTAAATGGATTCGGTGAATTTGGCGAAAGATTAACAGATGTCAATAATGGGCTGGAAGGAATATCGAATGGACTTGAGCAAACAAATGGCTATTTGACACAGCTTAATACAAACAAGACATTTTTCATCCCAGAGGAAGCATTAACAAATGAGGAATTTAAGAAATCGTTGGACGCATTCATGTCCGAGGATCGCAAAATCACAAAGATGACGATAGTTTTAAAGGATGACCCTTATTCTGATGAAGCCTTGGCAACAATCAATACAATCAATGACACGCTTTTTGCTGGGTTAAAAGGGTCGGTACTTTCTGATGCGAAAAGTGGCACAGTGGGAACGAGTGCAACTACAAACGATATGAATGAAGTTTTATCGGGAGATTTAAGCAGAACAACGGTTATCGTGATCATTGGTGTACTGCTTGTTCTATTCCTGGTGATCCGTTCATTCTGGACGCCGGTATTTATTACGGCATCGCTCATTGGAGCGTATTATACGGCGATGTTTATCATCAATTTTATCTTCTTGGATTTGTTGGGGTACGATGGAATTTCCTCCTTTGTCCCATTCTTCTCCTTTATCATCATTGTTGCCCTGGGAGTGGACTACAGTATATTCTTGATGATGCGCTTTAAGGAATATCCGGATCTATCGCCAAAAGAAGCAATCGTTTTGGCCTCCAAGCATACAGGGGGTGTTATCATCTCGGCCGTTATTATACTTGGCGGTACATTTGCCACATTAATGCCGGCTGGAATAATTCTGTTGACGGAATTAGCGATTGCGGTTATTACAGGATTGACTGTCCTTTGCTTTATTTTGCTGCCGCTCTTTGTTCCGGCGTTGATGGCGCTGCCGGATGCACTAGCATCTTATGTTTCCAAGAGAAAAGACAATAGTTAACTTAGGACAAAATGAGGATATCCATAGTTATGCATATCTATTATTATTAATCAGGAGCGGTTGTTCATATTGAACAATCGCTCTTTTGCTAGTTTTGAAAGTCAGAAAGATATTTAAAGAAGTTAAAATATAGGAAATGATTGAAAAAATGATATGATACTGATATGAATAGAGATATTGGAAAGGGGAAATCATTTTGAGCCTGGATACTATTAGACGAAATAACGTACATATTAGTGGCAAGGGGGAGAAAGCAATCATTTTTGCGGCTGGTTTTGGATGCGACCAAACAGTTTGGAAAGATGTTTCACCCGCTTTTGAAGAGGAATACCAAGTTATTTTATTTGATTATGTTGGTATGGGCAGTTCAGACGTTTCAGCTTTTGACCCTGCTAAATATAGTAAACTATCTGGTTACGTGCAGGACGTCATAGATGTTTGTTCGGCTTTAAATTTAAAGGACGCGATATTTGTCGGGCATTCCGTAAGTAGTATGATCGGTTTATTGGCATCTATTGAAAAACCGGAATACTTTTCACAATTGATTATGATCGCACCTTCACCGTGCTATTTGAATGATCCTCCCCAATATAAAGGTGGTTTTGAAAGAGAAGACTTGGAAGGTCTATTGGCCATGATGGAGAAAAACTATATAGGTTGGGCCAATGCTTTCTCTATGAATCTTATAAATAATAATAAGCGTACGGATGTGGCAAAAAATTTAGAAGATCGTTTCTGCTCAACGGATCCTTTCATTGCTAATACTTTTGCAAGGGCATGCTTCTTTACGGATAATCGCCCTGATATCGCAAAAGCGACTATCCCTTCACTTATTTTGCAGTGCTCTGAGGATATAATTGCACCGAGGGAAGTTGGCGAATATTTGAATACCAATATGCCAAAAAGTTCACTAACATACTTGAATGCAATTGGTCACTGCCCGCATATGAGTGACCCCGATGAAACGATCGAGACGATAAAAAATTACTTAACTGATCGAGCTACATTACTGATTGGGGAGGGTGTAGGTGAAGTTTAAGTGGACGAATTAATAGATAATGCACCATGTGGATTTTTAACTCTAACGAAAAACGGTATAATTCAATCCATTAATAGGACATTGCTTGAGATTTTGCAATGGCCATCACCTAAACTTCTTATAGGGAAACATTTTAATGAGATACTGCCTAATTCAGCACAAATCTTTATGCAGCTTTACTTCATTCCGCTTATTAAATCTAAGCACAATGTCGAGGAAATGTATATTTCATTGCTTGCAAAAAGCGGGGCTGAAATTCCAGTTTTATTAAATGCATCTCTTCAGAAAAACAATGAAATCATATGTGTGATTGTCCCGATGTACAATCGGAATGCATTTGAGGATGAAATCATCAATGCCAAGAAAATGGCTGAAAATGCTTTTCGGGAAAAAGAAAAGACGCTTATAGAATTGGAGTGTGCCCTTGAATCACTTGAAGGCAAGCAACAGGAACTTCTTATAGCCAATAAACAGAATGCAAAATTCAAGATGGATACCGAGCGGGAATTGCAGCTTGCAAAAAGAATACAAGAAACGGCCCTTACAAAAGATATTGTTAATGATCAAATACAAATGTTATCCTATTATCATGCTTCAAAAGCATTGTCGGGGGATATTTATGGGTTTTATCAAGTAACACCGGAAAAATATGGGGTTATCTTGTTGGATGTAATGGGGCATGGAATATCGTCAGCCTTAATTACGATGTCACTTCAATCGTTGTTTCAGAAGTTGATTTCGCAAGGAGTAAGTGCGGAAAGTGTAGTGCAGGAGCTGGACCAATATTTGCATGAATTATTCAGGAATAACCAAGATGCATGGCATTATTGCACGGCTATTTACTTAAATATTGATACTAGTAATCAGACTGTCGAATACATTAATGCAGGGCATCCACCTGCGATACTGCAAAACTTGAATGGCGAGCAGCAAGAACTGTTGGCAACCAGCCCTCCTTTGGGGACATTTGAAAATATTGCTTATAAAACAAAAACGATAAACTATGAGCAGGGAACGAGAATTCTATTATATACCGATGGAGTGTCGGAGGCCTTTGAGATCAACACTCTCAATTACTTGCTGCATGACTCGTTATCAAGCCCGGTTTCAGAGACAAAAGAAATTATTCAAAGCGCACTGGAAAATAGGGAAAATAAATTCGAAAAATACAACAATGATGATCAATGTTTCATTTTGATTGAGTTGTAACTATATTTCATCAAGAGAGAATTACTCAAAGATTTATTCTCTTGATTGACAGGAAAAGGGATCGAAATTTAACTCATTTCGATCCCTTTTGGGCTGTATATTTCTTTAATATTCATTCATCGTATCATTCAGTTGATCGGCTAGTTTGGATACCTTCATACCCGCTTCACCTATTTCGTGCAATGTGCGTGTAAAATTAGCCATTTGCTCATTATTTCGTTCGTTTTGTTCCCTATTTGTGTTGCTTGCTGTCAGGATTTCATCAAAACTTTTTGCTGTTTCTTGGACATTTTGATTAGCCGATAACGATTTATCATTAACATTATTGATTTGTTGGACGACATTTTCAATTTGCTTCGTTGTTGTGATAACCAATTCCGTTATATTACTTGAAGAGAACTTTGTCTGCTCGGCTAACTTCTTCACTTCTGCCGCTACTACAGAAAACCCTTTTCCGTTCTCCCCGGCTCTTGCCGCTTCAATCGCTGCATTGAGGGCCAAAAGGTTTGTTTGGTCGGCAATGGAAGTGATCACTTCGACGATGTTTCCAATTTCTCTTGAATTCGTTTCAAGGGAGCTGATGCTTGATTTGATTTCAGTTACACTTTCGTTTAAAGAAGCGGTTTCCTCGATAACCGAATCTAACTGGTTTCTTCCTTTTGAGGAAATTTTCGATGTTAGGATAGAAGATTGCATCCCCTCATTTAGATCTGTTTTCATAATTTCTGAACGTTGAACAACGCCGGCAATCGTTGACTCAACTTCTTCGGACATTGCAGCAAGTTCTTCAGTGATGGTCCCGATTGTTTGTTTCACGTTCTGTTTTGCCTGAATTACCTGCTGGACCGTTTCTGCAATTTGCAATTCTTGCAGTGCGGATAAGCAAAGTAGTGTTTCCAGGTTGAATAATTTATTTAGAACACTGGAAGCAAGTGCCAGGCTTTCCATATCATGATCAAATTTCCTTTTAAGAATATCGAGTATGTTGTTGACGAGCATCTGGTAAGCACAGAGGTACCATTTTATCTCGACGCCTGACTTCAGATAGAAACCGCCAAGTCGTTTCCGAATAAGTGTATAATTATCATCAATGATTCCACTGAACAAGCCTACAATGTATTTTTTGGAATTTGCTAAATCAACTCCAATTGGTGTCATGTCCACCACTTTTCGTATGCCATCATGCAGATTGTTGTAAACAGGTGCATATATCTCCTCGATATGTTCGTGAATAATAGGCTGCAGAGCTTTGGCTACAGCCAAGTCCTGTATCGTAAGGTTCATAATAGATAACTGTAATTCTAGTTCATTATCTTTTAATATTTGTATCTTTACATCTTGTATATGTCGTTCGCTTTCTAGTTTCAATTTAGAGATTTGTTGTTTTTTTGTTAAAAATCCCATGATCGGTTCCCTGCTTCCAAATGATTTATAATATAGTCTTGAGTAATAAAGTTAAATATATGAAAATAATATCATAACCATTGAATGTGGACTATATCTTTTTTACTGGTTTTTTGGACATGAATGGATATAGGTACTAAAAATGTGTCTAGGAATTTTTAAATATAAGATAGATAATCGAGATGGGCTGGATGAATCCGCCATTTTATAATTTATATACACATTCCAAGCAGAAAGAGGAGGTTAATCATGACACTGCAGCAATTGAAATATGTAATCGAAGTTGCGAGGAGTCGGTCCATCAGTAAGGCTGCTCAAAATTTGTTTATTAGCCAACCAAGCTTGTCCAATGCGCTGAAAGAGTTGGAGAATGAAATTGGAATAATGATTTTCTCCAGGACGAATAAAGGCATTATACTGACAGCGGAAGGGGAGGAGTTTTTAGGTTATGCAAGGCAGGTAGTCGAACAAGTGGCGCTTCTAGAAAACCGATATTCAAACACCCAATCGATACAACAACATTTCTCTGTTTCGGCGCAGCACTACGCATTTGCTGTCAGTGCATTTGTGCGGTTGTTAAAAGAGTACAAAAGAGACGAGTACGAATTCACGCTAAGGGAAACAAAGACCTATGAGATTATTGAAGATGTTAAAAATCTGCGAAGTGAAATTGGCATACTATATGTAAATGATTTCAATAGGAACGTCATTCAGAAATTCCTTAGGGAAGGTAACCTCATTTTTCACGAACTATTCGAAGCTAAGCCACATGTCTTTATAAGTTCGGGGAATCCGCTCGCGAAGCAAGAATTTGTGACATTGCCGGATTTGATTCCTTATCCGTATCTTTCCTTTGAACAAGGTGATTATAATTCTTTCTACTTTTCTGAGGAAATCTTAAGCACTTTATCGAGGCCAAAAAATATACGTGTTAGTGATCGAGCGACACTATTTAATTTACTAATCGGATTAAATGGGTACACCATTTCTACGGGAGTGATTAGTCAGGAATTAAATGGCAAAGAGATTGTGTCGGTTCCTTTACGTGTGGATGAAAGAATTACCGTCGGGTATATTACACACAAAAATGTGACAAATACCCCTCTGGCGAATATTTATATTGAATATTTAAAAGAGTCCATTGCTGAAGAACAAGTTTAACTATTGCTAAAAACTATAGTGAAAGGTGTTTTCTGCTACAATTTTACCGTGCTATACTTCCCTTACTTGTCTGCGGATGTACAACAAATTCAAAAAAGTGCCTAAAAATGCAGCGAGAAGTGTATAGTCTTCTGCTTATTCAGTTAGTAAGAAAAACATTCCAACACAGCAAAAAAGGGACCGGAAGTTTGGCCCCTTTGCTGTTTGAACGTATGTGTAAAGATTATGAAAATGGTATTTTGTATTAGTCCAATATAGTCACCTTTAATTGTTTAACACCATAATTTATTGCATCTTGTTTAGATGGGATAAAGACATCAATTCTATTTCCTTTAATGCCTCCACCAGTATCGCCTGCAATCGCTTCACCATAGCCTTCTACATAAACTCTGCTGCCTAATGGAATAACCGATGGATCCACCGAAATGACTTTTGCATTTGGATTTTCCTTAAGGTTAATGCCGGTCGATGTAATGCCGGAACATCCTTCACATGAAGCGGTGTAGGCGGTAGCTTCCACAATTAATTCCTTAGTTTCCGAACTTTCTGTCGAAGGATGAGTTTCTTCAGTTACACTCGCTTTTGGAGCGTCATGTTTTTCAACTGGTGCAGTCGCCTCCGAGGTGCTTTCCTTTGAAACTTCATGGCTTGGCGATGCTGCATTTACCTTTGGTGTGCTTATCTTTGATGCATCACTGTTTGATGATGAAACAGTCGATTGAGGTGCATTTTCCCTATTTTCTTGTGCAGCAGGCTCTGCTGTTTTTTCACTCACGGCGATTTTCCCTTTTTTAGCACCTTCAAAGATTACTAAGTTTGAGTCGGGATGAATAAGGTCCGAGTGTAAATTATTCCATTCTTTGATCTGCGATATCGTAACATCATTAGTGTTTGCGATGTCCCATAAAGTATCGCCTTGTTTAATTGTATATCGTTTTTCCTTGGCAATTGTCAGTAGATCACCAGGGTGAATAAGATCCGTCTTAAGGTTGTTTACTGTCTGAATAGTTTCGACAGATGTGTTATTGGCACGGGCTAAATCCCAAAGCGTATCTCCTTTTTGTACGGTATAGGATGCCGCTTGTACATTCGCACCGACTGTTAAAGTAAGTGCAGCAGCAGGTACTATTGAAATTAACTTTTTAAGCATTTAATTTTCCTCCAAGTTTTGAATTCTAAGTTGCTAATTTGAGATAATCGTAACATAGAATGTTTCGTAAAAAAGAACAAGGAGGTGTTAATTCGTTTACGTCTATGGCATTTATATTGCGGCAATATTTCGATGGGTGATTGTCTCCTTTATAATAAGAAGAAACCTAGTGTACATGTGGAAAATATATAAATAATTTGAGATAATTGTTAAAATGGAAGTGGTGGGGTGAGATAAGTGGAAAGATTTGAAATAACTTTTAGAAATCCTGTCGTAAGGGTATGGTTTTATACAGTTTTTCCGACAATCCTTGCTTCAATCCTATTATTATTAATTTTCCCAATCGAATATCAATACATAGTATTAAATATTGAAGCGTTTATCATTATCGCCTTTTGGGTTTGGAACTTTATCTATAAGAAGAAACAACAGTAAATTGAAATGTGTGAGTGATTCACCTATTCGCAAATGCTAGGCCACTTAAGAAAAGCAAAGGATTGAATTCGGTATATTTTATCGGATTCAATTCTTTTTTTGTAGTTAATTATTTTCCAATAATAAGCTTGAAACTTTCTGGAGCAGTTTTCGTTCTAATAGTAATGTAAATGGTATTTTAATAAAATTACAATAAAATAACAAATATGTATAGATTCTTGCAATCTAAACTATACTTGCTAGTGTATACAGCAGAAATGAAAGGTTATTAGTGATTTGGAGGTAATTAGATAATTTTACTTAAAGGTAACTTGACAAAATTCCGTATAAGATGTAATGTATATAAGTTCTAGAAAAACATCTAGATAAATCAATAGTATTATAGTTTACCAAAATCTTCTTCTAATGTAAAACTTAAATATCAGTCTATAGATCAATATTTAAGTTGTGGATACATTTAGTCTATTAGAATAATAGGAAGGTGGAAAAATGGAAGGTTTAATGAATAAAAAAGACAACTTTTTAAATAAATTTTTTGGTTTATATACACTTGCCGTAATCATGTTATGGCTTAAAACATATATCACGCAAGTAACCCAGTTCAACTTGGGGGTGGAAGGGCCACTGCAGCAATTTCTTCTATTTATCAACCCATTAGGTTCTGCAATGCTATTCCTTGGCTTTGCGTTTTTATTTAGAAGAAGAGGACGATATGTATCCCTAGTAATCATTTACACATTTATGTCCATCCTTTTATTTGCGAATGCGGTATATTATCGATTCTTCAGTGATTTTATAACATTGCCGACAATCTTCCAAACGCAAAACTTTGGAGATTTAGGCGGCAGCGTGTTATCACTGTTGCATGTGTCGGATATTTTATTCTTTGTGGATGTATTTGTATTAATTTACCTATGTTCAACTAAAAAATTACAAAAAGACAGTACTAGAATGGGCTACAAAAGAGGCCTTGCATTGATTGCTTTCATCATCGGATTTTCCGCAGTCAATCTGGAACTTGCGAATGCCGATCGCCCGCAACTATTAACACGTGGGTTTGATAGAAGTTATATTGTGAAGTACTTAGGAATGTATAACTATACTCTTTATGATGCGACAGAAACGGTAAAGGCGTCTTCCCAAAGGGTATTGGCAGATAACGATGATATGACGGAAGTTATCAACTATACCAAATCGAATTATGCTGAACCGAATCCAGAATACTTTGGTGCGGCAAAAGGCAAGAATGTAATCTATATCCATTTGGAGTCATTCCAAAACTTTTTAATCGACTATAAATTGAATGGTGAAGAAGTTACTCCATTCATTAATTCTTTAGCTGGAGATGCAGGTTCATTATACTTTGATAATTTCTTCCATCAAACAGCCCAAGGTAAAACGTCGGATGCCGAATTTATGCTGGAAAATTCAATCTTTGGTTTACCACAAGGATCGGCCTTCATTACAAAAGGTCAAAATACGTATCAAGCAGCTCCAGCAATATTAAGTGATAATGGCTATACATCGGCTGTTTTCCACGGGAATAGCGGTACTTTCTGGAACCGTAACAAGATTTATAAAGCATTTGGCTATGAACATTTCTTTGATGCTAAATATTACGATACAAGCAACGAAATCGATATGGCAGAATACGGTTTATTGGATAAGCCGTTCTTTGAACAATCAGTGCCGCTGCTGGAAACATTGCCTCAACCGTTCTATACGAAATTCATTACGGTTGGACATCATTATCCTTACAAAATCAATCAAGATCTAACAACAATCGGTAAAGCGGATACTGGCGATGCAAGTGTCGATGATTATTTCCAAACAGCTCGTTATGCCGATGAAGCCATTGAACAATTCTTTGCTTCTTTAAAAGAGGCGGGGCTATATGAAAATAGTATTTTCGTTCTTTATGGGGATCACTATGGTATCTCGGAAAATCATAATAAAGCCATGTCAAAACTCATGGGCAAAGAAATTGGTTCATTTGAAAGCACAAATTTACAACGAGTTCCATTAATCATCCATGTTCCAGGAATGGAAGGTGGAGTCAATCATACTTATGGGGGACAAATTGACCTTCTACCGACATTACTGCATTTACTTGGAATCGACACTCATAATTATGTTCAATTCGGTACAGATTTATTATCAAAAGAGCATAATGAGGTAGTGCTGTTCAGAAATGGCGACTATGTCAGCCCAACAATCTACTCTATTAGTGATAAATACTATGATGCGAAAACTGGTTTGCCATTGGATGAGAGCCAACTAGAATTAGCGAATGAGTACAAAAAAGAAGTAAATTATAAATTGCAACTATCAGATAGAGTGGTGAATGGAGATTTATTAAGATTTTACACTCCGGCAGACTTTACGAAAGTTGATCCATCAAAGTTCAATTATAATAAAAATTTGGAAACAAACGGTAACCAATAATTAAAAGGGTAAGATATGACAATTCAATTTGTGATATCTTACCCTTTTTGTTTTCATATTATTAGCCATCAGAACTTCCGTATAAAAAAGGTTGGATATAATTTGGAGGATACCATGCCACAAGAGAAGCAACCGAACCCCGATAATCGACACAATAATGTTGAACGTTTACATGACATGATAGAAAATACGAAAAGCAAACTTCATGAGGCGGAAATCAGTTTGGAATTTGCAAGTCCGGAAGAACGTGAAATGATCCAAAGTAAAAATGAACGCCGAAAGCAATCGATTGAAGCGATGGAAAATGAAATGCAAGACGAGATGAATGCACGTAAAAACGGGGAATATTAAAAAGAGCTTAACTATGCTTGATGGCCAAGCTCCCAGCGTGTAGACAAAGTCGATATTCGGCTCTGTTTACACGCTTTTTTAAGTTAATTCCTTATAATGAACGAGACAACCAACGCGAAGGTCATTTATGAACCGTTTTGGAGCTTAACCATGTTTGGTGGTTAGGCTCTAGTTTTGAGCATCAAGTAAGTCACTTATAATTCCAACTTTTCGACCAAGGGAATCCCGATTTTCTTTAAAAGCAATGATAGCAGTTTCCAGAAATACTTTTTGTGGAAGGGGAGATGGCCCACATACAATGCTGTATATTCAGGCGTTCCTTCTCCACTTCTAGCTTTTTTGAAATTTCCGGCTCCTGCACTTTGGTGATATAAATATTGGTTATCCAGCGCCAACCTCGTATTTAAGTGCCGTAATATCCGATAGAGTTGGTGCTGTGGAAATAATGAAAGGTTGTATCCATAAATCGGATTTGTCATCATGTTATTCAGTACAAAGGTCCCTGAAATTGCTTCCAGCCTCCCGTTGATTTTTATCCCCTGAAATAAAAATAAGTCTTTGTCCAGTAATTTCTCAATGAATTTGTATGTGAATTGGGGATTCAAGACGGAATACTTTTCAATATATAATTGATTGTAAAGCTCAACAATCCGACCAATATCCTCCGTTGCTAAATCTTTATTTGTTACGATGGTCATTCCTTCCGTGAGGCCCTTTTCATCTTGCCTTCTCTTTTTCCGCTCACTTTTAGTTGGCGTATTCAATCTGTCGTACGTAGAAATATAGATATATCGACTCGGCAATAGTTCAAATCCTTCTTCTTCGAAAGACACCATCATATCCTTATGGGTAATTGCATTTATCGAACGGAAACCTAGTTGATATTTCGGAAACTGTTCGGTAAGCAAATTCCTCAACGCACGAATCTCCCTTTTGGATAAGGCAGATACTAAATTTGTAGACAAGCAATAATTGTTAATGTAAACAATTTTGTTAATTTCAATAGATTTAGCAAAAGAACCAAAAATATTGATAATTGCCGCCAAGAGGGTTCTTAGCGCTTTTGGGGAAATGAAGCGTAATTCTTCCTTTGCGTAAGTAATGTAATGTGTGTATGGTGAACAAACGTAAGAATTGTTGTATTCAGCCTCATTCACTGTGCAGGGGATTAATTTGCGTCCAATGGCTGCCAAAAAAATTTCGGTATCCACGTTTTTCATATAGGCGGTTGTATCTGTGATAAATTCATCGAAATATTCTTTTAAGAAAGCGCCATTTTCATAGAAACTCCAATCCAATTCAGCCATGTCGTCTTTACCGTATAGTTTTGCTCTAGATTTAGAAGGCACTTTGGACAACCTTATTTACCTCCATGTTATTTTTAATTCGTTTTAGTTTTGCTGTGCGATCATTTTCTTGATAGGCACGAAAAGTTATTTTTGGGCTTTCGTAATACTGTTGAAAGAAGGCATTTAAATTAGTCCTAATGTTTTCCTCGGTTCTTTGCCTTTTTGTTTCATCAAATACAAGACATTGCACCTCAATGTCATGCGGATTGTGTTGCATCACTATATATTCTTTTAGATTTTCCGAAGCCGAGATACAGGCCCGTCTGACGAAGTCAGGAAAGACGTGCTCCAAATTGCCATTGTGTTTATTTTTAAGAATAAATAAGTCATCCATCCGGCCTTCTATCTGCTCAATCGCCAACATCGGCGAGCCGCAAGGACAGGGTTCGGACTTAAGAGTGAGGATATCGTTTAATCGATAACGGATAATTGGTTGTGTACGTCTTTTAAAATCGGTAACGATTGGATAGAATTTCGTTCGATCGTTATCAAGGAATTCTTTTTCGATATATACAAGATCTTCGTTTAAATGTATTGTCCCGTGGGAGCATGAGCAGCCCAGGAAGCCCTCTGTACATTGATAAACTTGATGGATTTTTTGATTGAAAACACTTTCGATGAAGGATTCGTCCAAAGGGTCCAACACTTCAGCCATTGTGATAATTTTGATAGGGCTTATGCTAAGCTTATTTTCACTTACAGCACTGGCAATTTGTCTGATCATTGAAGGAGGTGCGGCCAAGATAGTTGGCTGATACTCTTCCAATCTTTTAATATGGGTGTCAAAGTGGTCCAGCAAATCATAAAATGCAAACTCAATTTTTTTATTTCTTACAGACTCATACAAATTACTGTTCGCACGTAAGAAGAATGCAATCTTCTCCTTGCTTTTAAAGCCATTGGGCAACAATTTGGCTAAAATCGTCCCGGCCCAAGCCGATTGTTCTTCTTTGGAAACGAGGAAGATTCCTCTGTTTCCTGATGTACCAGAAGATAATCCGACTGTAATGCTGCCTATTGTCGGGGAAAAATTCCTGTTTTCCTCCGCTTCTATGGCAACTCTAAAAGCCTCTTCTTTTCCCACACCTTTCGTATTCAACTCGTCGAAGTTTTCCATCATTATTTGTTTATTCATAAAAGGATACTGAGCCAAATCTGGTGCTTTTAATAAGTCATTCTTCTTTAGTTGTTCAAAATAGGGGGAATGAGTGTTTATCCATTTTAGATGCTTTTGTAATTGTTTGTTTTGCCACCTGCGAAATTTTTCTGGCGAGTACTTTTGTATTCTTTTGACTTTTAGATAATTTTTTAAAATGTTCATTAATTTAATCATCAGTTACCTCTTTGCTTGTGGAAGTCGTTTGTTGGTATGGTTCCTCGCAATGAGAAGGAATGATTTTGATTTCTTTGTTCAATGAGTGCAACCGGACCATTTTTTTAAAGTTCTCTTTATAGTCTTTAATATTATCCATAATCACGTATGCTAGTTTGCTTGGTGGGCGATTCTCCCGAAAGCCTGCGCTTCTCCATACCGAATCTGCTGCCAGAAAGACCGTCTCCCCTTTATCGTTTTCAAAAATCAATCCATATTGACCTTTTGCATGCCCTGATAAATTCAGGGCTAAACAACTACCATCACCCCAAAGGTCAAAAAGCGGCTTCTGAAAGACTTCACTAATAATGCTGGAAGGGCGGTTTTGAGCTTCGGTGGGCTTTGCATCTTCAATAAAGAAGACTCGATCCTCAAAGTCACTCGGCAATAGATTGGGGATATAAGCAGAAATGACGGCACCGATGCCTTTTTTATTTTTAACGTGTTGATATGCTTCTTTTGAACAGATAAAAATACTGTTAGGGAAATCTCTAAGCCCACACATATGATCTGCATGAAAATGACTTAGAAAAATATATCGAATATCATCAGCATGAATATTTTCCTTCTCCAGCTGGGCCAATATACTTTCTTTTGAATTTACATGGACAGGTGTTATTTTGGCATAGATGGAAAACGGGAACCTCTTTGTCTCTTCATAAAATCTCTCGGAATATCCAGTATCGAATAAAATATACCCTTTAACTGGATGATGTAATAAAACTACGGTCGCCGGAAATTTCATCTCATAGGATGGTTCACCTTTTAAGGCTACTTTAGCATTATGAGTGCAGTAACCGGTTTGAAATAATTTATATGGTAACATTTTGTACTTTCCACCATTCCGCAAATTTATGAATGCCTTCTTCGACCGAAATGCGCGGATTATATCCTAATTCGGTTCTAGCTGCATCAATGTTTAATGTTTGGGAGTGTGCCAGTACCGTCACAGTGTAGGGAGTGATAATCGGTTCCTTTTTAATATGCAGTAATCGATAAGTTTTTTCCAGGATGCTTGCGACCCGTAAAATGCTCCCATATTGGATATTTTTCTTTTTCATCGGCTGCCCAAGCAATGTAAAAACTTTCTCCAGAATATCGTTTAAATACATCGGTTCACCGTTCGTAATGTTATATTTTTTTCCGACAGTCCGCTCATCTGAATGAAGGCACAGACATATTGCATCCACAACATTTTCGATATATGTAATATCCGTCAATATTCTTGCTTCATCAATGAATGGCAGTCCTGATTTTTGATTCGTTTTAATCAGTCTTGGAATAATGGCATTATCTCCAGGTCCAAACAGTGCACGAGGCCTAATTGTGATCGTTTGCAGGCCTTTAATAAAAGCTTCATCGACAACCTCTTCGGCCATCCTCTTCGTCTTTGCATAGTAGTTAACGGCAGGATCGGGTAGTGCGCTGTCCTCTTTCACATCGAGTTTTGAGCGTTCCTGCAGACTAAAATAGATGCTTGGTGTGGATACGTGGACAAATCTTTTAATTTTGTAGAAGAGGGCAGAATCGACCATATTCTGTGTGCCGAGGACGTTCGCATTATAAAAAGCGTCATATTTCCCCCATACAGAAGAAAGTGCCCCACAATGGACCACCAATTCCTGATTCTGCATTGCTTGAAAAATTGCCTCCCTATCTTCCAGTGAGGCTTGTACAAATCGAACACCCCGGGGAAGAGCATTGCCAATAGTTTTGTTGCGACCTATTGCCGTTACACGATATCCCTCTTCAGCTAGCCGTTTAACAAGATGTTGACCTAAAAAACCCGTGGCTCCTGTTACTAAAATATTTTTGTTCAAAGTTCTCACTCCTCTCCGTTCCATTCAATGTCCAAGGTGCTCAGTTGATAACTGGATACTTTTCTCCTCCTCGATTCCTTTATCAAATATAGGAAGCTGGTTATTTGACCGAAAAACGCATATGGATCATTTGAATTCCAGACAATGTCTTTTGCCTTGGCCATTTTAAGGATTTGTTTCCATGGATTTTTGCTAACAAATGTACGAAGCATTGCTAAACCGAGCATCGTTGTTTCTGTACCGACATGATAGGATTGCGTAATTTGCCTGCGTTCTGTAAGAGGGAATAGGCAGATCCCGCTTGTTGTTCTTGGGTTACATTCAATTGGATATAACGCATCATTGCCGGACAAGATTAAATCAAAGGCGATTTGACCTGTATATTCATTTTGCTCGATATAACGTTTTACAAATGCCTCTAATTTCGGGTTACTAAATGGTTCAAAATAGATTGTAGCGCCTAGTCCGACATTATCGTTCGTTTGATAGGCGCTGTAACATTGCATTCGGCCTTTATCCGCAATTGCGTAAGTACAAATTTGAATCCCTTCGATTTTTTCTTGGATAACCCAGATGGTTTGCTTCAAGAGAAGGAAGTCCGGTATTTCGGAACCTTTTTTAAAAACAACTTCTGTTCCAAATCTTGAAAAGGCGGGCTTACATACATATACATTATCTGATTGTAGGTGGTGAGTCTTCAAATAATCTGTAATTTCCGACCTGGAGTTAATTCTGGTTGTATCGATGACTAGCGTGGAAGGAACGTGGATATATTCACTAAAGCCATTCCTCAATGTATCGATGAACAACCCTTTATGGTGAAAAGTTTTTAATTTCTCCAACGGCTCGCAAAGTACTCGGCAATAGTTTGATAGTGTTTCATGTGCATAGGCAATGTGGAACACTTCTTCACAAGTGGGTATTAATAGATCAATATTGTATTCTTGGATAATCTTGATTAGATTTTGGATGTATTTATGACGGTTCTCATTTGGAGAAATGACTTGAAAAGTCTTTTCAAATAATTTCGAGCGCATACATAAGTGTTTGGGTAAACTTTCTGCCATAAATAGGTTGTTGCCTTGCTGCTTTAACAAGCGGGCGAAATAATATGTTGCAGGAGCACGTCCGCCTGTTAGAAGGACATTAGTACTCAAATACAACCCCTCCGATAGATAGACCTGCCGAAGTACCCAACAGCATAATTTTGTTGCCGCGTTCAATCTTATTTTGAACTATCGCTTCGTGCAGTGCCATAGGAATGCTGGATGCAATGGTGTTTCCATGATTGTGGATAATGTTCATGAATTTTGCTTCTGCAATGCCTAGTTTTTTCCTTAAAATCCTCATCGCCATTCCACTTGCCTGGTGTGGAACAACCAAGTCTATTTCATCTATCGTGCAATTGGAGGCTGCCAATAATTTTTCCATAAAAGCGCCAAGTTTTCTTGACGATAATTTGAAAATTGACTTTCCATTCATATCAAATAGAAAGTCCGTTTCATCTGCACTTGAATTATTAGGGTGTACTTTTGTTCCTCCGCCTCTAATTTCAGTGTAATGGGCACCTTCGCTAAACGTTTCCATATGGCCGGCCAATACTTTGGAAGGTTCGTTATCCGGAGTTTTCGCCAATATGGCAGCAGCAGCACCATCTCCGAATAATATGGCATTTTCTTTCGCCTTCCAATTCAATCCGACCGATGCAATTTCACTGGAAACCAATAATACGTTCGTGTATCTTCCGCTATGTATTAGATAAGAGATAGTATCAAAACCTGTTACGAAACTTAAACAAGTGGAGTTAATATCAAAACATGGAATACTGGATTCACCCAATCCCAATTGCTTCTGAACAAGTGCAGCATTACATGGTATCGGTTGTTCCATTGTCCCGCTTACACTGACGATGCAATCTATTTCTTCTTTATGTATTCCAGCTGTTTTCATCGCTTCGGTTGCTGCATGGGCTGCCATTACTGAAGCAGTCTCATTTTCAACGAAGGAGCGGATGCCAACCCCAGATTTTTGTTCCACCCATCCTTCTTTTACGCCGATTAATTCATCGAGCTCATGTGCATATACTTTTCTTTTCGGCAAATATTTACCTGTTCCTATTATTTTTACATTTCTAACTTGAGACATAACGATTCTTTCCGCCTTCCTGAGTAAAAAACAGTTTGTCATACAAAGGTGTGATTAGTGATGTAGATGAAAGCTATTATAAAGATAAAAGAACGAAATTCCTATGGAGAAATTCGTTCCTTTTTAAAATAATGATCTGGGACTATATCTAAATTCTACTGAAACCGCGTTGATTTAGGTCATTATAATACTTCAAATATTATATCAAAAACTAAATATATTTGTTTATACTTAGTTAAGAATTCCACTGCCAAATTAATCCCTTTTTCATGTGGACGAAATAAAATGATGCAGTCATAATTTACTATCTATGAACAGTACTTACTATATGGTATTATCAAAAAAGAGAATGGTATTAATGTAACAGGAGGAAATACCTATGGTTTCTTTGAAAAACCTCATTCCGAACATTCGAAACAAGCATACACAGAGAGGTTTATCAGAAAATCAGGTACACGTCGAGCACGATGAGTTGCTTCCTTTTTTAAAGAAACACGGGGGTAACCATGTATCGCATCTTATCTTTTTGCAAGATAAACAACAATTTTGGATAAAAGATATGAATGTGTTGATTGTGTATAAAAGAATTCTCGATAAATACGTAGTGCTTGGCGATCCGATTGGAGAAGAATCGAATTTCCATATCGCAATAAAGGAGTTCAATGAGTATTGCAAGGTGAAAAGGGTCAAGCCTCTCTACTACCAGGTCAACCCTCGTCATATGCCACTTTATCATGAAGTTGGATTTCGATTTATAAAACTAGGTGAAGAGGCACTTATTAATCTTAATAACTTTTCAATTGAAGGGAAAAAGGGGGCGAAGCTTCGTACAAGGCTTAATAAATTTACTCGTAATGGTTTTACATTCACTGTAGTAGAACCGCCACATACTTCTCAACTTATTTCAGAGATTAGAAGAATTTCGGATTGTTGGTTGGGGGAAGAAAAAGAGAAGGGCTTCTCCGTGGTTTCATTTAGCGATGGATACGTCTCGCACTTCCCGATTGCACTGCTCCGTAATTCTCAAGGCAAGATTGTTGCATTTGCAACTCTTGCAAATGACTACAAGGAAACAATAGCGATTGACCTTATGAGAAACTGTAAAAACAGTCCGCATGGCACCATGGATGTATTGTTTACCAAGATCATCCTGTGGGCAAAGGATGCCGGCTATCGCAATTGTAGTTTGGGTGTGGCACCATTGGCCAATGTTGGAATTTGCGAGCATTCATTTATGAGTGAAAAGATTATTCATTTTGTCTACCGATACGGAAATGGGAAGTACAATTTTAAAGGGTTGAAAGAATTCAAAGGGAAGTTTGCAACTGATTGGGAACCGAAATATTTAGCTTATAAAAAATCGTTTTTACCGATTGCCTTCCTGCAATTAGTAGTATTGATCAACCGAAAAAAACAAGATCCTGAAACGCTCTTAAACAAAAAAAATGTTCGGAAAGTAATTGATAATAAATTATATTTCGAATAACCAGGAAAGGTAAGGCATGGTGCTAAAGAAAGTATTCGGAAAGTTCATTAAATATAGTTTGGTAGGTTGTGTAAGTACGGTTATCTATTTTCTGGCGGTTTATATTCTTATAGAAGGTTTCTATATGGAACCTGTAATGGGTTCAGCCCTATCATTTATCATCATGACCATTGCATCCTTTTTCCTGAATGTAAAATATACTTTCAATAGTATTATTACCGGGCAGAAGGCGATGCGGTTTATGATGGTATCCACGATAGGGTTTATCTTGAATTTTATATTGATGTTTATCATTGTTCATGTTTTTGCTTATCACTATTTCATTGGAGAATTGGTTACCATTTTAGTTATCCCTATCGTTAACTTTTTGCTTAATAATTATTGGACCTTCCAAACGAATACATAATACAACAAAATATAGGTGAGATTCTAATATTAATATCGTTTCTAAACTATAAAAACGATGGTAAGGATGTATCATATGAAAATTAAACTAGGCACTAAAATTAATATAATCGTCATCTCCATCATACTTCTCTTATCAGCAGTCATTGCTGTTGTAATCAATCATGAAGTTAGGGCGGGAATTAAACAATTTGCAATCCAGAAAGCAAATAGTGATTTGAAGCTATCTTCGAACTATATTGATAGTAAGTATCCAGGTCACTGGGAAATTAAAGATGGCAAACTCTATAAAGGTTCCGTCATGATTAATGATAATGTGGATCTAGTGGATGCAATCGGAGAAGACACCGGGGATACAGTGACCATTTTCCAGGGGGATACACGGATTGCAACGAATGTTATGAAGGATGGGGAACGCATCATTGGGACACAAGTTTCGCAGCAAGTTGCTGAAGTTGTTATTGGAAAAGGTGAAACTTATCTAGGTGAAGCGAATGTGCAGGGGGATATTTATCAAGCAGCCTATATGCCATTAAAAAACGCCGAAAATGAAATTGTTGGCATTTTTTACGTAGGGGCGCCTCAAGATATTATCGAAACCATCACTTCAAAAGTAATTAAGCAATTCTTCTTTGTATTGGTTGCCATCCTTGCGTTGGCCATTATTGCTGTTTATTTATTTACAAAAAGAATAAAAAACAGATTAACGCGTATGTCAACAATTCTCCAATCTGCAGGTGAAGGTGATTTTACAGCTGTCATCGAAGATAAAACGGGTGATGAACTAAGTGATTTGGCTACAAGTTTTAATCAAATGTCCCATAATTTGAAAGCGATGATAAACGAAGTAACAATCTCCTCCAACCAACTATCCGATGCCGCTGAGGAGCTATTGGCGAGTTCGGAAGAAACAACGGCGGCGACGAATCAGGTGGCGGTTTCTATCACGGAAGTCGCCAAAAATGTAGAATTCCAAGGGAAGAATACAGAAGAAAGTGCACAGGCGATAGAGGAAATTACAGTAGCAATTACAAAAATTGCAGACAATGCTTCAAGTGTAGCCGGGTCTTCCTCAGAAACGACCAATCAAACAGAAGTGGGTTATAAATATGTTCAAAACATGATTGAACAGATGAAAACCATCTCTCAGGCAAACTCGGAGACGAATCAGGTGATACGGGAACTAGAAAGTAAATCCAAAGACATCGGCAACATTCTTGAAGTAATCACGAGTATTGCAGATCAAACAAATTTACTTGCGTTGAATGCAGCAATTGAGTCTGCACGTGCCGGCGAACATGGAAAAGGTTTCGCGGTTGTAGCCGATGAAGTCCGTAAACTTGCGGAACAATCGAGTGCTTCAGCCTATCAAATTTCGGTTATTGTAAGTAAGATTCAAACTGAGACGCAAAAAGCTGTGCAGATGATGCAAGAAGCGAACCTAGAGGTAACAAATGGAGTTTATTTGGCCGAAGAAACCGGCAAAACGTTTAATGTCATTAAGCATTCCATACAGGACGCCACTTTGCAAACCCAAGAGCTGTCCGCAATTTCGGAAGAATTATCAGCAAGTGTCCAGCAAGTAAATGCTTCTATCGAAGAAGTAGCACAATTAGCGAAAGTAACTACGGATAATGCCGGTCAAATTGCTGCTGTGACAGAGGAGCAGCTTGCCGCAACGGAAGACGTATCAATATCTGCTGCGTCATTATCTAAACTGGCCGAAAATCTTCGGGAACTGGTCAATAAATTTAAAGTTTAATAGTCTTTGATAAAAACGCTACTAATCCATTTTGGAATTGAGTAGCGTTTTTTATTGGAGATTTTTATTTGCAACGATAACACATTAATTGAGATAGAAAACATGAAAGTGTTGGGAAATATTGTTCTTTTTCTATCGTTAACTATTTAATATTGAAAAAAATAACAATAATTTACAGAATTAACATTGATTTTAATACGAATTTACAAAACCTTTACAAATGAATTGAAGAAAATTTACAGTATGCCTTTATTCTTTAATTAGACGTAGTGCGATAAAAACCTAACATAATTTCTTGGAGGTAAGAAATGGGCATTATAGGAAAATTAAAGTTTGCTTTACTCATAATGGTTGTACTGGCTGTCCTTTCAGCTTGTACAAGTGATGATAAAAATAGTTCACAGGCATCAACAAGTAAGGATGAAACAATCGCTATTTCCGGATCAACGTCTGTAGGGCCACTTGCTGAAAAGCTGGCACATAAGTATGCAGAACAAAACAATACAAATATTGAAATTAACCAAATCGGTTCTTCAGCAGGTATCACGAACGCAATAAGTGGAGTATCCGAAATCGGAATGTCTTCAAGGGATTTAAAGGAAGAAGAACGAGCGAACAAGCTGAATGAAGTAGTCATCGCTTACGATGGAATAGTCGTTGTAACCCATCCGTCAAATAAGGTGAAAGATTTAACATTGGAGCAAGTGAAACAAATCTTTACCGGGAAAGTAACGAACTGGAAGGAGTTTGGCGGAGATGATATGGAGATTGTAGTTGTCTCCCGAGAGGATGGTTCGGGATCCCGGGATGCTTTCCAAGAAATTGTAGACTATAGTTCCGGTCAGTTAATTAAAAATGCAATCATTGCAAGCGGAAATGGCAATATCAAAACTACTGTTGCGAACAATAAGCATGCAGTCGGATTTATCTCCTTTGAATACATCGATGATTCGATTTCAACAATTGACATCAATGGTGTAGAAGCAACTGCCGACAATGTATTGGAGCAAAAGTATAAATTATCCAGGCCGTTCTTATTTGTCTTTAAAGAAGGTCAACTATCTGAAGCAGGACAAAGATTTATCGATTTTATCTTGAGTCAGGATGGACAATCCATTGCAGCAGAAGCAGGGGCAATCCCGATTAAGTAATTAATGAAGATGGAAGACAACATAAAATTTTTGAGTGTAACTTTGGAGGAGTAAAGGTGTCTATCCCAACAACAAACGATCAATCCGTAAAAATGGACAAAGCAAATAAAAGAAAGTACTTGCTTGAAAAAGTGTCATCTAAGGTATTTTTAATTTGTGCCCTTTTATCAGTACTTACATTATTACTTATTATTGGATTTGTATTTTATAAAGGAGCCCATCCTTTCGTAGCAGGGGGTTATAGTTTTACTGATTTTCTTCTAGGTACCGATTGGGTGCCGAGTGAAGATAAATTTGGTATATTGCCGATGATTGTTGCTTCGATTTATGCGACGATTGGAGCCTTGATCATAGGGGTGCCAATAGGTCTGTTTACAGCGATTTTCCTGGCTGAAATTGCTTCAAAAAGGGCGGCGAAAATAATATCACCAGCGATTCAATTGTTGGCGGGGATTCCATCTGTATTGTACGGTGTATTTGGACTGGCAATCATCGTACCTTTCTTGCAAAATACTTTAGGATTAGTGAAAGGTCAAAGCTTGATTGCAGTTATTTTGGTGCTTGCAATCATGATGTTGCCCACAATCGTCACAGTAGCCGAAACAGCCATTCGGGCAGTACCTAAAACTTATCGTGAGGGTTCTCTGGCGCTTGGTGTATCACAAATCGGGACCATCTTTAGAGTTGTAGTACCAGCCGCAAAATCAGGGATATTGACAGCAATCGTACTTGGTTTAGGAAGGGCAATTGGCGAGACTATGGCAGTGATCTTGGTTGCGGGGAACAGTTTAATCTTGCCGACGAGTTTAACCGACAGTATCAGACCATTGACAACAAACATTGCATTGGAAATGGGTTACGCAGCAGGAACACATCAAGAAATGCTCTTTGCAACAGGTATCGTTTTATTTTCATTTATCTTGATACTGAATTTCGTATTGGCCAAAATCAGCGCGAAGGGTGGTAACTAGGATGAGGCATTTTAAGGATAACTTACTGTATGGATTATTATGGTTATCGGCATTCTTATCTGTCGCTGTTCTCGTAATGATTGTCGGGTTTATTTTTTATAAAGGGTTTGGGCTTATTAGTTTTGATTTCATATTCGGTGACTATTCCCCAACTGGTGGGGGAGGAATATGGCCGATGATTATTACAACAATCTACACAATTGGTATTTCGCTGATTATTGCCACACCAATTGGTATTTTGGCGGCAGTTTACTTACAAGAATATGCAAAACAAGGTCGTCTAGTAAAAGTGATACGGTTTGCAACCGAGAGTTTAACAGGGATTCCGTCAATCATTTACGGATTATTTGGAGCGGTATTTTTCGTAACGACATTGAGATTGGGCATGTCAATTATAGCGGCATCACTTACATTAACCATCATAGTATTGCCAGTTATCATACGGACAACCGAAGAAGCTCTGAAGACCGTTCCTGCTGCTTATCGGGAAGGTTCATTGGCGCTTGGAAATACAAAGCTGCAAACATTATATAAAGTCATCTTACCTAGTGCGATGCCGGGGATTTTATCAGGAATTATTCTCTCGATTGGCCGAATTGTTGGAGAATCAGCCGCGATTTTTCTAACAGCAGGTACTGTAGCGGCGATGCCGGAGAGTATTTTTTCATCAGCAAGAACGTTAACAGTTCATTCCTATTTAGTTACCCAAGAGGCTGGGGATATTGAACTTGCAGCAGCAATCGGGATTGTGCTGATCGTTTTGATATTGGCAATCAACCTATCAGCAACATTTATTTCAAAAAAACTAAACAAAGCTACAAACAAATAAGGAGCTTGTTATGATTACATCAGTAATGGAACGTACAAATACATTGATTGAACAAACTGAAACAGGGAAGGTAGTATCGGAAATGGTGCATCATAAAGAAGGAACATCGAAAATAAATGTTAGAGATCTAAATTTATTTTATGGCGATAAACAAGCATTATACGGAGTTTCTCTCGATATTCATGAAAAACAAGTAACTGCGTTGATAGGTCCATCTGGTTGCGGAAAATCTACTTTCTTACGTACCTTAAACCGAATGAATGATTTAATCGACGGTGTCAAAATTACAGGCGATATAATTATTGACCAGGAGAATATCTATAATACGAATGATGTCATTAAATTACGCACTAAAGTAGGCATGGTCTTTCAAAAACCAAATTTGTTCCCGATGAGTATTTATGACAATGTAGCTTATGGCCCAAGAGGACAAGGAGTAAGAAATAAAAGAGAGCTGGATAAGATTGTAGAGGAAAGCTTACGCGGTGCTGCAATTTGGGATGAGGTGAAAGATCGCTTAAAGACCTCTGCCTTGGGATTATCGGGTGGACAACAGCAGAGGGTATGTATTGCACGCGCGATTGCCATGAAACCAGATGTAATCCTGATGGATGAACCCACTTCAGCTTTGGATCCAATTTCCACATTAAAAGTCGAAGAACTAATTACAAACATGAAAAAGGACTACACAATTGTAATCGTAACTCATAATATGCAACAAGCTGCACGGATTTCTGATAGAACGGCATTTTTCTTAAATGGAGAAGTAGTTGAATACGATAATACAGATGAGATATTCTCGACGCCACAAGATCAGAGAACAGAAGATTACGTAACAGGCAGATTCGGATAAATAGGGGGATAACTATGGTCATTCGTGAAAACTTTGAGAAAAATTTAGAAGAATTAAAAAGAAAAATCGGTGAAATGTCCGAGTTATCTGTGAGTGCACTCGAAAAATCCTTCAAAGCTTTAAAAACGCAGGATATAGAATTGGCCTTGAAGGTGATTGAGGGAGACAATGCAATCGATAATCTAGAGTTGGAAGTCAATCAATTCGCCATTTGGCTAATCTCAAAAGAGGCACCGGTATCCAGAGATTTACGTGAAATTATCGGGGCAATAAAAATATCCTCTGAAATTGAAAGAGTTGCTGATTTTGCAGTAAATATCGCAAAAGCAACAGTCAAGATTGGGAATGCTCCATCCTTACTGGAAATCACCAAACTTGAGAAGATGAAAGAACTTTCAATCGAGATGCTCCATAAAGCGATCCAATCCTTTATAGAAGAAAATATTTCACTTGCAAAAGAGGTTGGGGAACTGGAGGATGAAGTCGATCAATATAATGGGGAAACTTATAAAAGCATTACAAACTATTTAAGTGATCATCCTGAAGAAACAAATCAGCTTTTACAACTGTTGTTTGTCAATCGACATCTCGAAAGAACGGCAGACCATATAACGAATATAGCTGAAAGTACGGCCTACCTTATTAAAGGACAAATATATGATTTTAATTCTTGATTTAAGGACGAATTCTGTATAGGAATTCGTTTTTTTGTGCAATTTGTTGCAGGAATTTATTATAAGAAAAATGAGAATATTACGGCATTTTACACTTTTAATGCTATACTGTTATAATTTGAGAAGATAAATGATGTACTAATTTTTGCTCGTAATAGTGGCATTATTCTAATTGGAACTCTATTTATAGGGGAACTGTATCAACGCAAAGATGTCTGCATAATGAAATTAAAGCCTTTTAATTGTTTCACAAAAGTAATTTAAGATGAAACTTAATAGGGTTGAAGTAATGGAGCGTTTACTTAAAATGAAATCGATATTCCAAAGGTTGTTTTGTACTTTAGAAAAGATATTAAGGAGGAAAGTAGATGGAATGGTTTGGTAGTCTGTTAGGAGAAGTTAATACATACTTGTACTCTTACATACTGATAATCTTGTTAGTAGGTGTAGGGCTATTTTTTACGTATAAAACGAAATTTATCCAATTTCGAATGATTCCTGAAATGTTCAAACTGCTTGTCGAGAAAACGCCAACAGATAAATCAGGGAAGAAGGGAATCTCCTCTTTCCAAGCATTCACAATCTCTGCGGCCTCCCGAATTGGGACCGGAAATATTGCGGGTGTAGCTACAGCCATTGCCCTGGGTGGACCAGGTGCTGTTTTTTGGATGTGGATGATTGCGTTAATTGGGGGAGCCTCAGCATTAATTGAGAGTACCCTTGCACAAGTGTACAAAGTTAAAGATTCACAAACGGGCATGTACCGTGGGGGCCCTGCCTATTACATGGAAAAAGGGCTAAACAAAAGATGGATGGGAGTACTTTTTGCAGTTGTCATTACGTTAACGTATGGTTTCGTATTTAATGCCGTTCAGGCAAATACCATTACGATTGCATTTGAGGAAAGCTTTGGTACAAATCGTACTGTTGTGGGGATCATCATCTCCATTTTAACCGCGATTATTGTCTTTGGCGGATTAAAGCGCATTGTAAGCGTTACGCAAGTAATTGTACCGGTTATGGCAATCGCATATATTTTAGTTGCCTTGCTGGTCGTGATACTGAATATCACTGAAATTCCTCATATGTTTGTTCTCATTTTCAAATCCGCGTTCGGCTTGGAAGAAGCCTTTGCAGGGGTGATTGGGGCGGCCATTATGAATGGGATTAAACGTGGGCTCTTCTCAAATGAAGCAGGTATCGGTTCAGCACCGAATGCAGCGGCAACAGCCTCCGTTACCCACCCTGTAAAGCAGGGGCTGATCCAGACATTAGGTGTATTCATCGATACATTACTTGTTTGTACTTCAACTGCAGCAATCGTCTTACTAAGTGATGCGTACCGTCAATCAGATGCAGCTTCGATTAATTTAACACAAGCTTCACTGATTTCGAATTTGGGCGAGTGGGCCGGAATTTTCTTGGCTATTGCCATTTTCCTTTTCGCCTATAGTACTGTAATCGGAAACTATTATTATGGCGAAACAAATATTGGTTTTATCAAAGAATCAAAAACAGCACTACTCGTATTCCGTATCTTAGTTGTAGCTTTCGTTATGTTTGGCTCGGTTGCGAAAGTTCAAATTGTATGGGATTTAGCCGACCTTTTCATGGCCATTATGGCGGTCATCAACTTACTAGCCATCTTGATGCTATGGAAAGTGGCAAAACCAGTTATCCAGGACTATATTGCTCAACGTAAACAAGGAAAAGACCCTGTCTTCTACAAGAAAAACGTTCCGAATATCGGAGAAGTTGAATGTTGGGAAGATGAAGAAGAGAAAAGATAACATAAAAAACGAATTCCTGAGTTTAGGAATTCGTTTTTTAAAATTAAATAAAAATGCAAAATGATGTGGAGATATTTTTAAAGCAACTGCATGTTACTTACCATTTGGTTTTCTTTTTGTTCACTACAAGGAATCAATAAATCGTTTGATGCGTTTTATTGCTTCTTGTAATTGTTCCAGTGAGGATGCGTAAGAACAACGGATATGACCTTCGCCGCTTTCTCCAAACACATCACCCGGAACCACGGCTACACCTTCTTGCAGTAATAGCTTTTCGGCAAACTCTTGTGAGGTTAAACCTGTTGACTGAATGGAAGGAAAGGCATAGAATGCTCCTCCTGGTTCATGACATTCTAATCCTATCTCATTAAAGGACTGCACGATATAATTTCTGCGTCGTCGATAGCTTTTGACCATTTCCTCTACATCAAAACGCCCATTTTTGAGTGCCTCTATAGCAGCGTACTGACTCATTGTGGAGGCACACATCAATCCGTATTGATGAACTTTTAACATCGCACTTGAAATTTCAACAGGCGCACAAACAAACCCTAGACGCCAGCCCGTCATGGCAAACCCTTTGGAGAATCCGGAAACTAAAATCGTTCTCTCAAGCATCCCGCCAATAGCCGCCATACTAGTATACTCCTCATCATAAGCAAGCTCGGCATAGATTTCATCGGCAATTACCAATAAATCATACTTACTAGCCAAGTCAGCCAGCCCTTGTAATTCCTTTTTATTCAACATCGTGCCTGTAGGATTATTGGGAGAACAGATCATGATGGCTTTTGTTTTTTCGGTTATAACAGCTTCTATTTGATCTGGCAATATTTTAAAATCATTTTCTTTTAATGCTTGAACTTGAACAGCCACGCCACCTGCTAATTCAACCATCGGTACATAAGAAACGAAGCACGGTTCCACAATGATGACTTCATCACCAGGATCCAATATTGTTCTTAATGCAATGTCAATGGCTGAACTTGCTCCGACAGTAACAATGATTTCCTCCGATGGGGAATAAGTTACATCAAATTGGGTTTTCATGTAATAGGCAATTTCTTCACGCAACCCCAATAATCCCGCATTTGGCGTGTAAGATGTATAGCCTTGCTCAAGGGAAGAAATTGCAGCTTCTCTGATATGCCAAGGCGTTACAAAATCAGGCTCTCCAACCCCCAAGGAGATTACACCTTCCATTCCTGCTGCCAAATCGAAAAAGCGCCGAATTCCCGAAGGTTTTAAATCATGCACCAATTTCGATACATACGTGCGTTTTGTTGATTCCATTAAGGTGACACCACAATTCTTTTATCTTTGTTTTCTGGTTCAAAAATGATCCCGTCATGCTTATATTTTTTTAATATAAAGTGTGTAGTTGTAGAAATGACAGAGTCAAGAGTAGAAAGCTTCTGAGAGACAAAATTCGCCACTTCATTCATCGATTTTCCTTCGACAATAATCGATAGATCATACGTACCGGACATTAAGTAAACCGAGTTTACCTCATCGAAACGATAGATTCTTTCTGCGATTTCATCAAAGCCAACCCCGCGTTTTGGTGTTACTTTTACATCAATCATTGCCCGCACTCCTGAATGTTCTTCAACTTTTGTCCAATCGACAATGGAGATATATCTGACAATTACCTTATGTTCCTCGAGTTTTTTTATGGATTGCTCGGTTTCTTCAACGCTCAGGCCAATCATCTTGGCAATATCTCCGCTTGCGGTACGAGCATCTTTTTCCAGAATTTCAACTATTTCCAGTTCTTTTTCATTTAGTCTCATAAAAGACCTCCATATGTTATGAAATATTTTTTATTATAGCAAAATTCCGAAGGTAGTATAGTGGGAAAGTTGATTTTGATATACTTTCCTAAAATGTTAATGATAGCGAGAACATTTGAGGAGAAAAAGCGGATTCGTGCACGTGATATAAGATGTGTTCTATAATGGTGTATGATAGATGGAAAGTGACTTATGTGATAAATTAAGGAATAACGAATTTTCAACTGGTAAGTAAAAGGAGAAGCAACATGACAAATAATGATTTACTAATTCGATTACGATATGCACTCGATATTAAGAATACGGATATGGTCGAGATCTTTAAATTGGGCGGTATGGAGCTATCAAAAGCAGAGGTGCTGAAAATCTTGTCGAAACCGAAATTCGACGAAGATGGTGAAATAGATTTAAATAATCCGGATTTTGAACTTTGTGATTATGAAACATTGGAATTCTTTTTAAATGGTTTTGTCACGTTTAAGCGCGGGAAGCAAGAACAGAAGGCGAATCAAACAAAAAAAACTCCTGAGCCAACAGGGAAAAGAGATACTGCAAATAACCTATTCATTAAGAGGGTCAAAGTTGCTCTAAGTTTAACGACCGAAGATATGATTGATATTTTTTATGATGCAGGACTTAATGTGTCAAAAGGTGAAATTGGTGCAATTTTGCGTAAGGCAGATCACCGCAATTATAAAGAGTGTGGTGATAATTTTACTCGCAACTTTATAAAGGGACTAACAATGCGATACCGCGAACCACTACAACAGTAAAAAAGGAGCTGCTTCACGTAAGGTGAAACGGCTCCTTTTCTTTTTGACGATTAACCTTGTGAACGTTTATTGGCTATATCGGCAGTTGCTGTAAACAATACATCCGAAGACGAGTTGAGGGCAGTTTCACAAGAATCTTGCAAAACACCGATGATGAAGCCAACGCCTACAACTTGCATCGCGATATCATTTGAAATACCGAACAAGCTACAAGCCAGAGGGATAAGCAATAACGATCCACCTGGAACTCCAGACGCCCCTGCTGCTGAAACAGCGGATAAAACAACTAAAATAATAGCGGTCCATATATCGACATCTGTACCTATTGTATGTGCAGTTGCCAGTGTTAAAACCGAGATTGTTACGGCTGCACCTGCCATATTAATTGTTGCCCCAAGAGGAATGGAAACCGAATAGGTATCTTTATCCAGACCCAGTTTTTCGCATAACGCCATATTCACAGGGATGTTCGCCGCCGAACTGCGTGTGAAGAAGGCTGTTAATGCACTTTCTCTTAGCGTTCTAAGCACCAAGGGGTAAGGATTTTGACGAGTATAAATAAATGTAATTAAAGGGTTAATAACTAATGCGACAAAGAACATACAGCTTAGAAGTAAAACTAAGAGCTGTCCATATTCCACTAATGTTTCTAGACCATTTGTATATATCGCATCGAATACTAGACCTAAAATACCAAATGGTGCTAATTCGATCACCCATTTTACGATGTTGGTAGTAGCATCAGAAAAATTAGCAATCATTGTTTTTGTACTATCTGCGGACTTTTTCAGTGCAAACCCAAGTAAAATTGCCCAAGCCAGGATACCTAAATAATTCGCATTAATAATAGCACTTACTGGGTTGGCAACAATGTTATTAAGTAAAGTTTGAATTACTTCTAAAATGCCTTCAGGAGGAGCTACTCCTTCTGCACTAGGTTTAAGGGTTATCGATACTGGGAACAAGAAGCTTGCAACAACCCCCACAACCCCAGCCAAAACAGTTCCGATTACATAGAGACCAATAATCGTTTTCATATTCGTCTTTTTACCAGCTTTGTGACCCGAAATGGCATTCATAACGAGGAATAAAACCAAGATTGGCGCCACTGCTTTTAAGGCCCCTACAAATAAAGAACCCAAAATGGAAACCCAGCTTGTAGCTTCAGGTATTGTTAGAGCCAATAATATACCCACGATAATTCCTATTAAAATTCTTTTAACTAAACTGATTTGACTCCACTTATGTACGATGTTTTTCATGACGTCCCTCCGAGTGTAATAGATACTATGTTAGTAGAGCGTACAACTGTATTGTCCAAGAGGACAAGTTAGAACAAAGTGTATCATATTTATTTGAAATAGGAAACATGAAATTATTGCATAATGGAATACTTACGAATGAGAAGAGTTAAATCTATCATTATTATATGAAGTATGAATTAAAAACCGAACTTTACAATTAAATATTTATATAACGTTCGCCATCGTTACCTCCGCTCATAATTTATGTTGATATTTGGATTCTAGCTATTCAAACCTAAATAGAAGCTTAAAACATTTGTAGACATGTAGGAGTTATAGTAGAAACATATACATCATTCAAAAATCGCAAGAAAAAACATTTCTCGGGAAATAAAGCGACAATTCTCTACAATTTTTTGTCAATAAATAAAAGCGCAGAATGGAAGCAAGACAAGAACATTCTACGCTTTTATTTTGTTATTTATATTAGAAAGCCCAGTCTCCATTACGGAAGATTGGAACAATGGTGCCATCTTGTTTGATGCCGTCGATATTCATATTTGGTGAACCAATCATAAAGTCCACGTGCACTGTAGATGTATTCATGCCGTTTGCACGCAATTCCTCAGGACTCATCGTTGTACCACCTTGGATGGTAGTTGGATATGCCGAACCGATAGCTAAGTGATTTGAGGCATTTTCATCATATAAAGTATTAAAGAATATGATGCCTGATTGTGAAATAGGTGATGGATCTGGGACAAGCGCGATTTCACCTAGGCCAGTTCCTCCTTCGTTATCAAAGACTAGTTTTTTGATTGCTTCATCACCGGTTTCAGCTGAGATATCCACAATCTTGCCTTCTTTGAAATGAACCTCGATTCCTTGAATCAATGTACCTGCATAGCTAAGTGGTTTTGTACTGCGAACAACGCCATCCATGCGACGAGTATCTGGTGCAGTAAATATTTCCTCGGTAGGCATGTTGGCAATGAATTCTTCGCCCTTTGGACTATAACTTTCCGCACAAGCCCAAATATGATTTTTAGGTAAACCAAGTGTTAAATCAGTGCCGGGAGCTGTATAGTGAACTGCGTCAAATTGAATTCCATTCAACTTTGCAGCTTTTTCATTTAGTAGCTTTTTATGCTCATCCCATGCAGCAATTGGATCATCTTCATAAACGCGGCATGTTTTGAATATTTGATCCCATAAGGCATCGACCTGTTCTTCCTCTGTGCCAAGATGAGGGAATACTTTCGCTGCCCAACCAGCACCTGAAGCTGCTGCCACAGTCCACTTCAAATCATCATTTTGAGTTGCTTTTCGTTGTACATGAAATACTTTCCCAAAAACGCTTTGGTATGCTGCTACTTTAGCTGGGTCAGCTTCATTTAATAATCCCGGATCACTGGACAAGATTGATAGTCTGCTCACACGATGATTTAATACATGATCTTCCGATTCATCAATTTCATATTGAGGAATGTCTGTCAATACTTCTACTGGTTGGTGGAGGTAGTGAAGCTTCGTGATTTCATCGTCCGACCATTTGATAATGACTTTTTCTGCACCAAGAGCATATGCTTCTTTTGTTACGAGGCGGGCAAGAGGTGCTTGATCAACGGTAATGGTCATCTTTACCCAATCACCCGGTTGTACATTGATTCCTTTTGCAACTAAAATTTTTGCATACTTTTGTAAGTTTTCTTCAAAGTTGGCTAACATATTAAATTCCCCCAATATTATTCTTTCATATTCAATATTATCACAATAGAATGAAAACTATTTATTATTGGATTCATTTTTGTAAAAAATGAAGGATTTCTACAAGTTGGATGAGTCCTATTGAACTTCTGCTATTTTGTGAAACGATTTGCATAGCTGCTCGCAACAAATGAGTGAGGTTTAATTTTCGCTTTCACCCCAAGAGTATTCATTCGGGAAATCATTTCTTTCACAAATATGCTCGTTTTATTTCTTTTTCCCGCACCAATATCAATATGCCCTTCGACTGTAAAGCTTGCGCCTCTATAAACATTAGGCAATACAATGTCGATCAAAATGTCTTTTTTCTCATTGGAAAAGAGGGATACGACTTCTTCCGTTAAGGTTGTTTCATAGGAGATGCGTTCATAGAGGTTGGTCATTTTCCTTGGAATTATGACCTTTCTGAAGCAAGCCCAAACGCCTTTTCTTTCTTGCTGAATTACAATCCCGGTTATGAATCTTGTTTCTCGACTAAATACTTGTGAATCGGTCCCAAACATTAATTTAAAGTTGCCGGTGGGGTCTTTTTCCATAAATTGTTCAATATTACGAAAAACCCTCTCAAATGACATGTCCTTGTTACTTAAATTTTGAAAGGTAATATTACTTGCGTAATCTTTTGCCATTCTTCCTACCCTTCTCTTGTTAGTCGATTAATACAGCTTATTCTTCAAAATGAAAAAATAAGATAAATTTTGAATAACCTAAATCAAAATTCATCAAACTTGGAAACGACCTGCCAATGGATAAATCATTATAAGTATAAAAAGTTGCGATTTGGCTAATAAAAGAGAGGTATTAGGAGCTTTAATCAAGAATAGTTCATTATAATTCTTGCAAAAAATGAACCTTGGAGGGATCAATAATGGGAAAAGTAATTCATTTTGAAATTCATGTAGATGATATGGAGAGGGCCAAGAACTTTTATGGAGAAGTTTTCGATTGGACATTTGAAGATTGGACTGATTATGCCGGAATGCCTTACTTTGGTGCGGTTACCGGGGATGATGGAAAACTTGGAATCAATGGAGCGCTAATAAAACGTCAAGGTGCTTCGCCGGAACCGAACCAAAGTGTAAATAGTTTCGTTTGTACATTGGGTGTCGATGATTACGATGCAACAGAAAAGAAAATTTTGGAGAATGGCGGGAAAGTTGCCCTACCGAAATATGCATTGCCGCAGATGGCGTGGCAGGGATATTATATTGATACAGAAGGAAATATTTTCGGAATTCATCAAGCAGATGAAAATGCCAAGTAGATAATAAGTTGTTATAAAGATGAATCAGTTTTGAGAATTTTCAACCCTTAGGCTTTTTTTTATCCCAAAATATAGCACAACAGTCATAAAACAAATAGTGATTTAATTATGGCCTATGAATGTAATTTAGAAATCATTAAACGTGATTTTGTGCTCATGCAGTATTGCGAATACAACAACAAAGAGCGTGAATTGAGTTCGCGCATGATAATACATTTTAATAAAGATGATAATTTACCGCCTGAAGAAGTTCATAAATATGGAGTTAATTTGCGGAAAATTATTTAAGTTTAATTAACTTAGGAGTAATGTAAGTTGAGTAGACCTGAGATGTATGTAAGTTTAGTCGTTGGACCGAATTGTGATATGGAATCGTATGCTATAAGATCAGCACTGGAGTATTTTGGCGCAAGGGTTAATATACATTGGATAGGTAGACCCAATGATTTACTTGATGTTCTATCTGGTAAAGAACTTAATCATAAAGTGGACTATTTAATTTTAAATTTCCATGGAGATGAAGGTAGATTTTGTATGCCTGAACTTGGTGAGGATGTTTATGAGTGTAATGAACCAAGAGGGGAATTTTTTGGGGATCAAGAGGTTAAACAATATACGAATTTAAAAGATATAAAAGTTATTGCATCTGGTTGTACATTAGGTATGAAACAATTAGCGAACGCTTTTCTTGAATGTGGTTGTCAATCTTATATAGGTCCGGATGATTACATAGATGGTAATGCTAATTTGATGTTCGTTATAACGTTTATGTATGAAATTATAAATAATCATAGAAGCCAAGAGGAAGCTTTTGAAATTGCTAGGTCAATTGACAAAGAAACAGCAATGTACAAATTGTATAAGTTAATGTGAAGGAAAAAGTAAGAGGATCATTCGCAACAAAGTAATCTCATTAGGTCTTTAGAATAAACGAAATTTTACTACTATAGTTAAAAACAGAAATTTAATCTTGCAATGGACTTAGTGTTTTAAACTGCTATTTCCTGACAGTAACCTTATTCAAATAGAAAAGGACTGGATGGCAGAAGTCATCCAGCCCAAAAATAATCCCTTATTAAGTAACCTTGTTCTTTAAGGAAAAGGACACAGTTTCTTATTGAAGGATTACCCAGACTGTATTGCAAACGCTTGGCAGACAATGCGGGCAGTCGAGTTCGAGTGAAGACCCGAATAGAACATTGCGTTCTTGAGGGGACGAGCGAGACAACCAACGTAGGATAAAAGCGTTTTCAACAATCTGGGGCAACATCTTCTGCGATGAAGAATGTTGCCTGCCTTGAATTATTGGGAATTTTTTAAGTCGTGTTTTTTGCCGGATGCCGATTCGGGTGGTTTCGGCTCTACATGTTCTTTTGCTATTTCGGTATTCATTCGCAACGTAGCTGCATCCAGATTATTATTTAATGCCGCTTCTTCATTAAGTTTTTCCTCTTTTTTCATCACTCTAGTTCCTCCTGCGTATCGCGTTTACTTTAGATTGCCCACATATCCTTTTAAAATGTATCCTCTTGGGGATGAATTAGGTAAGAGATGTTTAGTCTTTATAGAGAATTGCACAAAATAAAGCTAGTAAGGAGTGATTAAGATGGCAATATGCCCGTTATGCAACTCGCTAAAAGTGATGGAAGTTGATTGTCCAAATTGCAATACACGGTTAGAGGATTCCGGAAAAGTATCCGATTATTTAGATCCATATGGTCATTATAATGATGAAGAAACGGTGAAAATGGGGGACGGTTACCCAAATACCGCCAAAGATCAGATTTGCCCACATTTAATGGTTTGCAAAACCTGTGGGTATGATGAAGTTAGATTTATAGAGGAAGAATAAAGGCTCGGTTCTATATTTGATAGAACCGAGCCATATAACCAGATTGTTTTAGTCATCAATTTCTACGTTTAAAATCTCACCTGACTCGGCATTTACCTCTACTTCAACCTCGGATCCACCTTTTTCAAAATTTACTGTATAGATGTGAATTCCATTTTCTTCATCCAATGACCAACTCTCAGGAAGCAATTCATTTGTTTCACGTACAGATGAAGCGGATTTTATTGCAGCTGAGGGTTCTATAATGATCGAAAAATCTAAAGTGCCTTCACGTTCAGTCTCTGTATCAGTTTCTTCTTTTAGCACTTTTTTAGTTTCAGCATCAATCGTTAATTCATATTCTTTAGATGCGTCTTGTCCGGTTACTTCATATTCATATTTCCCAAAACTTGTATCCAGATCAACTGAATGGATGGCAGCTTCAGGATAGGACTCTTGGAAAATGTTTGCGGCATCTTGAAGCGACATAGTAACCTTCGTAATATCAGCTGATTTTTCACTAGTTGGCGATTCTTCAACCTTCCCTGCTTCCATATTGACTTCTTCTTTTGTTGGTTGTACAGTGCCTGAATTATTTGTTGATTGCTCTGAATTGTTGCATGCTGTTAATAACAATAATGTACTTCCTGTAAATATCAATTTTTTTAACATATCTATATCTCCTTATGTGTTTGATTTTATTATTATTTTTACCTGCTTTATAGTAAAACATAAACATTAGAATATGCTGAGAGACACATTAAAAATTGATGAACCATCTACAAAATAAGAAGAGAAAGTTATAAAATGGAGAGGTGGGAAAATTCATAAAATTCGAAATTGGTTTGTTGATGGGGGATAGCGATGAAAATATTAGTTATTGGAAATGAAGATCGATATAAAAAATATATGCCAAATACAGAAATCATAAAGGAAGCCGATATAACGTTTTGTACACTCGGAACAAGCGATGAAGATCTAATCAGGCTAGGAAAAGACGCTGAGGTATTGTTGGTTGATGCGATTGCTCCGGTAAGTAAAAACTTAATAGAGAACTTACCTAACCTTCAGCTCATCCATTCTGAAGGTGTTGGATATAATGCAATTGATATACATACTGCCAAAGAACGTGGTATTTATGTTTGCAACAATAAAGGGATCAATTCGGGTGCGGTTGCCGAACAGACAATTCTGCTAATGCTTGGGTTATTAAGAAAAGTAGCAACAGGTGATCGGAGCGTACGGGAAGGCGATCAATTAAAGACAAAAGAAAAGGCGATGATTGAAGGGATAACTGAGCTGGCGGATTGCAAAGTGGGGTTGATCGGATTTGGAGATATCGCAAAAGCAACGGCAAAACGACTCCATCCGTTCGAATGTGAAATCTACTATTATAGTAGAACACGTCTAACAAAAGAAATGGAAGACGAGTTCCATGTTACGTATTTGGATTTAAATGAACTAGCGGCCACATGTGATATTATAAGTATTCATGTACCGGTAACAGAAGAGACAACAGGAATGATAAATCAGGAATTCTTAAAGAAAATGAAGAAGACAGCTTATCTAGTTAACACAGCCCGAGGAGAACTGATAGATAATGAAGCGATGAGGCAAGCTTTAATCGACGGTGATATTCGAGGTGCAGGTTTTGATACGGTTTATCCAGAACCTACAACAAAGGACAACCCTCTGGTTGATCTTCCTGACGATGTAGCAGGCAAAGTATTGTTTTCACCACATATCGGTGGAATTACATCCAGCACATTTTACAGAGCTCATGAAAATATATGGTCAAATGTACAAGCGGTCACGAACGGACAGAGGCCAAATTATGTGGTAAACGGTGTGTTGAAGATTCGGAGAGGTTAAAAAGGATGAAGAATGGGGCCGTAGAAAGGAATTTTCAACAAAAGAGGCCTTAAAGAAAGTCCACTTTTTAATTATTTCACCTTGTTCTTTTGTTGAGCACTTTTTGTATATGACCTGTTACACCTTGTTCCACTGCACTTTCTTCACGGTTATTTGCTTTTTTGTCTTTCTTCAAAGGCTTAATTCACCTCGTCATCAGCTCCAACGTCAAATTGCACCAAGTAGGAAAGAATAGACGTGCGCAACAAAAAAGAAAGTTGTAATAGAAAAAATAAAACAGGGCGACGAGTCGCCCTGTTAAATTTATTAAATATTAACTTCTTCAAATGTGTTTAGAATTGCTTGTAATGAGGCCATTTCGTCACTATTTAACGGAATCATTGGCAAACGTACACCGCCAACTGGAATTCCGTTTAGATTCAGGGCTGCTTTTACGGAAGTGGGATTTGGTGTTGCAAATAAGGCTTTCATGACTGGCAGGAGTGTACGATGATCCTTTGCAGCCCCCGCTAAATCACCATTTTGAAATTTATGAATCATCGATTGCATTTCATTGCCAACAATGTGAGCCGCAACGGAAATTACACCTGTTCCGCCAATCGATAAAATCGGTAAAGTTAACCCGTCATCCCCGCTATATAAAGAGAAGCCTTCCGGTGTCTTTTCAATCATTTCAGCCATGGCATCAAGATTACCGCTAGCTTCTTTGATGGCAACAATATTATGGATAGCTGAGAGGCGGATTACAGTTTCGACTGATAAATTTACAACACTGCGACCAGGGATATTATAAAGAATAATGGGCAAAGTAGTGCTTTTTGCTATTGCTTTAAAATGCTGGTACATTCCTTCTTGTGAAGGTTTATTGTAGTAAGGTGTTACAAGCATGATGCCGTCGACACCCGCGTTTTCGGCTTGTTTTGTCAAGATGATTGAATCTCGTGTATTATAAGAACCAGTTCCTGCAATGACAGGTACACGACCGTCTACAACTTTTACGGCAAATCTAAACAAATCAAGCTTTTCTTGTTCACTCAAAGTAGGCGATTCTCCTGTAGTGCCTGATACGACCAAGCCATCAGTTCCATTTGCAATTAAATAGTTAATTAAATTTCTAGTAGCATTCCAATCAATTTCTCCAGACGCATCAAATGGCGTCACCATAGCAGTTAAAATTTTTCCAAAGTTCATTGCTTCTCCACATCCTTTAATTTTTTAGCAGAAAAGAAGGTAAACCATCTTTTCCCCTTACAGGCAACCAAGGTCAGTCAATCGCGTCAACCTATAGTTTTCTAAGTAAATAGAGGGAGAAGGGCGTTATGATAAGTAAACGCAAAAAAGCAACAACGAGGGTTCGTTGTTGCGAAGAAATAAAGTTCATTTCCTTGCGTAAGATAGCCCTCCATATAGAAACCTATATGACAGTTCTGCATTTGTTCAACAACAGAACCAGCTCGTGAGATTATGAGTTTCTCAAAAGCTTCGGCAAATTCCCCTTTTCACAATCTTCTTCGGATCTCATAGTCCTCAAACTGTGTACTGATGGTTTTTGCTCCTCTATCCTTACTTCAAAAGTTCTTGAAATAAGTGATTATTTAATTTAAATAAAATAATACCTCTTTCAATTATTAAATGCAACCCCTTTTGTGCAAGTTTTTTGAATCTTTAGCCTATACTATTTAAAGTTTGGAGGATAGATATACATATAATTTCCATCTTAAAGTCCAATATTCGGTTATGTCCCAATTGTAATGCTATGTTTTGACTTGATAGCCATCCTGAATATTAATACGAGGAAAATTGATGCTGGAAAGGAATGTTTAGCAACGTATTAAAAATGCCTCTTTGACCATTCTAATCTCACAAGGAGGTGAGAGAAATGGCTTCTAATAGAAGTTCCAACAAATTGCTCTTCCCAGGTGCTCAAGCTGCAATGGATCAAATGAAGTTTGAAATTGCACAAGAGTTTGGAGTTAACCTTGGACCAGATGATGCTTCACGTGCCAATGGTTCAGTTGGTGGTGAAATTACGAAACGACTTGTACAAATGGCTGAAGCACAGTTAAAAGGACGTTCCGGTCAATAGATTAAAAATAAATAAAAGTGACTGAGGGCTGTTACAAAAAATACTTTTTGTGACAGCCTTTAAAATTATACATATAAAGGCCAAAGACTATTTCAGAAATTCCATATTCATATTAATTTTTCAAAAAATAGAAAAATTGCTATATTTATATTCTGCTTTTTGATAAAATTCAATTGATTTAGAATTTTACCAATTAGGAGATGAGTTTTAATGTGGAAAAAAGTTTCCGCCTCTGCTTTAGCACTGTCAATTGCAGTAACAGGTTTTACAAATGTGAACAATGCAGATGCTGCGAAGGTTGATCAAGTAACAAGAGGAGAATATGTAAAAGCTGTTATTGAATCAATGGGAATTGAATTGGGTTCAGGAAAAACAGTGAAATTTAGTGATGTTCCAGATACGCTGAAACCTTATGTTGAAAAAGCGATTGAATTAAAACTTATCGATGTGAAAAATGGCAAGAACTTTAAACCTGATGCGAACATCACTCGTGAAGAGGCGGTTGTTGGCCTAACAAATGCAATCCAAGATGGAAAAACTTACCCAGAGGATATCTTGAAAAATTATAAAGACATTAATTCGGCAGATAAGGAGAATTTTGACGAATTAGCAAAAGCTATATCGCTAGGATTTTTAACAGGGTATTCCGACAAAACATTAAAGCTTAAAAATGCATTAGCTGAAAATCACTTTGATTTATTGTTGGAACGTTTCCTGAAAGAATATAAAACAAAGGTATCTTTACGTATTTTGGGGACTTCGGATATTCATACAAATATTATGAATTATGATTATTACAAAGATACTGAATCAAATAGTTTGGGACTTGTAAAAGTCGCAACATTAATTAAAAACGCACGCGAAGAGAATAGCAATTCCCTTTTATTTGATAACGGTGATGCAATACAAGGTACGCCACTTGGTTCTTACAAACAAGCCATTGATGTATTGGAGGATGGAGAAGAGCATCCATCTATTACGGCTATGGAATACTTGGATTATGATGCGTCCACTCTTGGAAACCATGAATTCAACTATGGCTTGGATTATTTAGATGAAGTTTATGATGATGCTAATTTCCCATTCGTGAATGCAAACATCCGCGATGCAGCTAGCGGTAGCTATAAGTATAATCCTTATGTCATTGTCGAAAAAGAAGTGGTTGACTCCAAAGGTAATGAATTAACAATTAAAGTGGGGGTTACAGGAATTGTACCACCTCAAATCTTAAATTGGGATAAGTCTCACTTGCTTGGAAAAGTAACTGTTGATGATTCGGTACAAGCGGTTGAAAAAGTCATTCCAGAAATGCAAAATGAGGGTGCCGATGTAATCGTTGTCCTTTCACATTCAGGCTTAGGAGACACGACTCATACTGAAGGTGAAGAGGATGTGACATATCTTCTATCTAAAGTGGACGGCGTCGATGCCATTATTTCTGGACATGCACACGGAGTGTTCCCTGGCGAAGTGGATGACTCTTTAACTGGTGTGGATATCGAAAAAGGTACTATGAATGGAGTGCCGGTAGTTATGCCAGGTAAATATGGCAGCCATTTGGGTGTGATTGACTTAACACTTGAGGAAAAAGGTGAAGAGTGGGAAGTCGTAACTGGTACAAGTGAAGTGCGCGAAATCGCTAAGGATTCTTCTGATGTAGACCAAGCATTGGCGGCAGCAGTGCAGGAAGCACACGATGGAACAATTGAATACGTACGTCAACCGGTAGGGAAAACTAGTGCGGATATTCACAGTTATTTCTCGCAAGTATTAGATGATCCATCTATCCAAATCGTAACAAATGCACAAACACTATACGTACAGCAGAAAATTAAAGGCACGGAATTTGAAAACCTTCCAGTTCTATCAGCTGGTGCACCATTTAAAGCAGGAACTCGCAGTGACCCTGAATACTACACATATGTACCTACAGGTGAATTAGCGATTAAGAACGTGGCAGATCTTTATTTATACGATAATACATTGGCAATCTTGAAAGTGACAGGGGCAGATGTTAAAGAGTGGTTGGAAATGTCGGCGGGACAATTTAATCAAATCGATTCTGCAAGCAAAGATGAGCAGCAGCTAATCAATGCTGATTTCCGTTCATATAACTACGATGTGATTGACGGTGTCACTTATGAAATCGACGTTACTCAACCGGCTAAATATGATGCGAGTGGCAATGTAGCAAATGAAAGTGCAGAAAGAATTGTTAACTTGCAATATAACGGGCAACCGATCGATTTAGACCAAGAGTTTATCGTTGCAACAAACAACTATCGTGCAAACGGTTCGTTCCCTGGTGTGCGGAATGCTTCGCATATAGAAGTGTACCCAGATGAGAATCGACAAGCAATCATCGATTATATCATTGCCAACGAAACAATCGATCCATCTGCAGATAATAACTGGAAATTCGCAGAGCTTCCAACGTCTGCAAATGTTGTTTTCGAATCATCGAAAAAAGCGGTTGATTTCATTCCGGAAGGTAGCAACATTCAGTATGTGGGTGAAGGTACAGACGGATTCGGTAAATACTCAATAAAATAAAACGCTCAAAACTCCTCATAAGCAATATATGAGGAGTTTTTTTCGTCAACGTTTTCAGTTTTTCTAGAATGCGTGACCAAGATTCCCTTATTTATGTAAAAGAAATGAAATGGCTGTAGTACAGAAGGATTTAAGATTTGAAAAGAGCGACCTAGATATAAATGAAATACTGTGCGTCAAAAATAAGCGGACGGGTTTATAGATCAACGCCGTTACTAGTAATAATAAAACATAAAAATAAATCGAAGTAATTTTGGGTTGGATAGAAAAAGAATCAAGTAACGTAACAACTATGGAAAAACTTAAAATCTCTAGAAGAATAAGTTGGGTAATCTTATTTTCTCTTAGTTTTGTTTTCGGATTGTTCATCGATAACTTCCTTTTATAAAATTTTGACAATATAATTTTTGACCTAAATTATAAAATATATACAGTAAAAAAGTTAGAGGAATGAGTGGTCAATAATTTGTTTGGAAAAACCCCATACTATGTTTGAGGTGGATGATATGTACAAACTATTAACTCATAATGACTTGGATGGAGTCGGCTGTGGTATTTTGGCAAAATTGGCTTTTGGCCAAGATGTGAGAATACGTTACAATTCAATAGCTTCATTAAAACGTGAAATAGAATTTTTTTTGGACAGTGATTCTAAAGAGACTTTTTTATTTATTACGGATTTATCGCCGGATGAAGAAAATGAAAGGAGATTACAAAGCTACTACTCTGAACATGGCAATATTCAGTTGATTGATCATCATAAAACAGCCCTGCATCTGGATGACTATGAATGGGGCTATGTAGTAGTGAAGGATACTGAAGGGAATTTGACATCCGCTACCTCATTGTTTTATGAATATCTTGTATCCATGAATTATTTGGTAGCGACAGAGGCAGTATCGGAATTTGTAGAGCTTGTAAGGCAGTATGATACTTGGGAATGGGAAAAAAATAACAATCAAAAAGCTCACTCGCTTAATTCCCTCTTCTATTTAGTTTCAATCGATGAATTTGAGGAAACGATGATTGAACGGTTATCCACTAATAGTCATTTCGATTTTGATGAGTTTGAAAAGCGGTTGCTCAATATGGAAGAAGATAAAATAGAGCGCTATATCAAACGCAAAAAAAGGGAGATAGTACAAGCGAAAGTCCGAGATTATTATGCTGGTGTAATCTATGCAGAATCTTACCATTCCGAGGTGGGTAATGAATTGGGGAAGGAATACGGCCATCTCGACTATATTGTTATATTGAATATGGGTGGCAAAAAAATTTCCTACAGAACTATACACGACCACGTAGATGTGTCTGAAATAGCCGCAATTTACGGTGGTGGGGGACATCAAAAAGCATCCGGAAGTTCAATTACTGATGAAGCATATAAAGACTATGTTTTAGACACGTTCCATCTCGAGCCAATACAAGAGGATGCAAAAAGAAATCGTTATAATGTCAAAAACTCTACATTTGGTTCTCTTTATCGAAACAAAAGGAATGACACCTTATTTTTATACCCTAAAAATGAGATTTGGGTTATCGAGCAAAATAAGAAGCTGGTGGAAAATCAGACGTTTCCAAACTTTGAACAAGCAGAAATGTTCATTAAACGAAAGTTTGAAGCATGGCTGGTAAAAGACGACTTATTTGTGGAGTATTTAATAAAAGAAGTAAAGAGTAAGAAATAAAATAAAGTTGGGACGAGCCTAAAAGCCCCATTTTCCTCGAGAAAATGGGCTTTTTGATATCTCCCATAGGTAATGCGAGTGCAAAGTAGAAAGCTTAAAAACATCCAAAGTTAAAAACAGCAAAATTGAAGCAACTTCCACTATTCATGTATCATTAAGCTATTGTCAGGAATGAAGGAGTGGAGTGTAGAGATGGAAATAGGGCTAACAACCTTTGTAGAAACAACACCCGATATAAAAACAGGAAAAACAATTAGTCATGCAGAACGTATTCGCGAAGTTGTAGAGGAAATTGTGCTGGCTGATGAAGTGGGACTGGATGTTTATGGAGTGGGGGAACATCATCGAGAAGATTATGCATGTTCTGCGCCTGCCGTGTTGCTCGCAGCCGCTGCAGCCCGAACTAAAAATATCCGATTGACGAGTGCAGTTACTGTCTTATCATCGGACGACCCAGTCAGAGTTTTCCAAGAATTTTCAACAGTGGACGCCATTTCAAATGGCCGAGCTGAAATTATGGCCGGACGCGGCTCATTCATTGAATCTTTCCCGTTATTTGGCTATGACTTAAAGGACTATGATGAGCTCTATGAAGAAAAATTGGAGTTATTATTACAATTAACAAAAAACGAAATAATCAATTGGAAAGGGAAGCACCGGGCCGATATTCAAAACCGGGGGGTATACCCTCGGCCTGTTCAAGATCCTTTGCCAGTCTGGATCGCCAGCGGGGGTACGCCGCAATCTGTAGCACGTGCAGGCTATCTTGGTTTACCATTAGTATTGGCAATTATAGGTGGTAGCCCTTTACAATTTTCAGCACTCGTAAATTTGTACTATAGAGCAGCGCAGGAAGCAGGTCATGATCCATCGAAACTGACGGTTGCCTCCCATTCACACGGATTTGTGGCAGAAACAACAGATTTGGCAATCGAAAAATTCTTCCCGCCCACACAGTATGCGATGAATGTATTAGCAAGAGAACGTGGTTGGGGACAATATACTCGTGAATCCTTTGATTATGCCCGAAGCTTGGAAGGAGCACTTTATGCAGGTGATGTGAAGACGGTTGCAGAAAAAATCATCCTTCTTCGGAAAGAAGTTGGAATAACACGTTTTATGTTGCATTGCCCAGTTGGCTCAATGCCTCATGAAGATGTTATGAAATCAATCGAACTGCTAGGTAAGGAAGTTGCTCCAATCGTCCGGGAAGAAATTGAACGTTGGGAAGCTGCTGGTCAGCCACAATAAATGATTAGCCGCGCCACATCCCAGTAAATGATCATATTTATAGGTAAAGGACCGTATATTCTACATCAGAGAATATATGGTTTTTTTATTGTACTGAATTGTTTAGGCGAATTTCCGTCTATTTTCCATCATTGATTAGTAACAACAGATACTACGTCTCAAGGCTTAGAGTGATTTACAGCAAAGGGTCGTTATGTGAAATCAATTTAACGTGTATGATAAGTATTAAAGTGAAATAATGGAAGGGAAAGTGTAAAGGTGGAAAAGAAGAAGGTCTTTATTTGGGTGGCTTTAATTGCCATTATTGCTGTAATTGTCTTTCAGGTTCTAAATAATGGGGAAGAGGGAGACGTTACAATCGATAAAGATTTCTCCCATGTTGAAGTAGAAAGTGATAATGCGGATATTATGATAATGCCTATTGAAGATGATCAAGCATCAATCGAATTGGATCGCAACGATAACAATCGCTACAAATTGGATGTCGAGGTAAAGGATGAAACTTTAGAAATCAGGGTCGAACGGAAAGGGTTCAAATGGCTTTCGTTTGGTTTCTTTTCAAAAAAACCTGTAGTTATGGTAGGGTTGCCTAAAAAGGATTATGGTACGATAATAGCAGAAACCGATAACGGAACAATAAATGTCAATCAAACGAGCGTAAGAGAGTTAATGACTTATACGGATAATGGGGACGTAATGATTGAAGGGACTGACAGTAAAGAAGTATTGGCAGAATCAGATAATGGAAATATTACAATAAAAAACATCTCAAGTCAGGACATTTTTGTGGAAATAGACAATGGCGACACAGTTATAGAAGACAGTAAAGGAAGGATTGAAGCTGAATCATCCAATGGAATGCTAACGGTAATAACAGATAAAATAGAGCAACCAATGGAACTAGTCACAGATAATGGTGAAATTCTAGTGGAAACAGAGGATAAATCCGATAACGTACGTTTTGAAGTAAAAACAGATAATGGAAAAATCAATATTTATGGGCAAACTATAACTGACGCAGTGAATGGAAAAGGTGAGATTGCAGTTAAATTGGTCTCGGATAATGGGAGTATCACTGTAGAGTAAAGGTCCTTAATAAAGGATTTTGTGGTATGTAAGGTGAACTATTAGAAGAGCATGAAGAAATGTTTGTAAGGTGACAACTAGTTCAAGCATATCATGATCGGCAAAAATGAGTATTATGCAACGATTCATAAGAGGCTCAAGTTTAAAAGTTTGAGTCTCTTATTATTTCTTTCTTTCACGAAAAAATGGCATCGTTTTTTATTTAAATGTTTTGTATCCGTTTCTTCGATCCTACAAGCTTCGTCAGTGTTACGGCTAGCAACCACATAGATTTTTGCTGCATCATAACGGTTGCCCATAGAACAGCTGTCCACTTCACAAACAACATCTGAAATTATCAAAAATACCTCCTTTACACCTTTTAACAAATTGTAAACTTTGATATTAATGAGTTGCAGTTTTTATCCATTTTTTGTGTTGTTTCTACATAGGGGCATTTAGATGCCGCAATCCGAATAATATTTAACTACATAAATTAAATTTTGTACCTTAATTAACAAAATATATTTCAAAAGCAGTGGTCCACTTATCCAGAAAAAAGAACAAAAGGCAAGGGTGAAAACATGAAAGCAGTGATAAATGCTGATCGATGTTATCGGCAAGTAGAAGAACAAGCGCGACATTATTTTCAACTGCTGAACGAGCAGGTTGCAGAAAAGAAATATATCCCAAGACTAATTGATGATTTTCAAAAGTGGAAAGTCGATCATATCCATCATCCTTCCTTTTTTTCATTTTTTTCTTCCAAACATAAAAAGCCGAGTTCCAAAGAAACAGTACATTATATTAAATGGCTGAACTATACAAATAAACTAGAGGACTATTTAAAGCGAAGTATTTCCTATATTTATTTACGTGATTTAGGCAAAATACTCAATGATCGTGAAACACAGTCAAAAATTAATCGTGATGTCGGTGATCTAAAAAATACGCTTATGGATTCAACAAAAAATGAGGAAAAGGAATTATTTAGCTTAGATTGGATGATTAAAACGGGGAAAGATGAACATATTCTTCTAACGGTGGATTGGCTACTTAATAAGTTGTATACGGTGTCCGCGAATATTCCTAAAGAACTGGATGCCGTGAATGCGCAGCGGAAACTCATTAAAATTATCGCAGGTGTCTTGCTCCATACAATAGATGGATTTCATGATGGAACCTCTGCAAGTGAGCGGAAGGAGAAGCTCGATAAGGCTATCAGGTTAGGCTACTGTTATGGGTTAACCTATCCCTTTATAGATGATCTACTCGATTCCGATTTATTATCAATACGAGAAAAGGAACAATATGCCCAGTTAATCCGTACTTCACTCTTAACCGGTACTGTTCCACCTCTAGGGAAAGATTGGCGGGAGAAAACTCGCCAAATACTGGAATATATTCATGCAGAACTGAAAGAAGCATTTGAATTTATTCAAGCACAACAGGCATCCGCTAAGTTTTTTGAGCAAGCCTTTGTCTTCTTCCATTCTCAAGAATTAGACAGGCAAAAGGAGCTATCCAATAGTACGTATACAAATGAGGAACTTTATGTTCCGATTATCCTGAAATCTTCATCCTCCAGATTGGTTGCTCGTGCTGTTATACAAACAACCGACGATGGGTTTGAGCAACGAACATTTTTGTATGGTATTTACAATCAATTGGCAGATGATTTTGCGGACATGTTTGAAGATCTAAAAGCGGGTGCTGTTACGCCGTATACGTATTTTATAAAGCATCGGCATCACCGAAACGATTTGATTAACCCTTTTGAAATGTACTGGGCGGTGATATCAAATTTAATTCATAATGTCTATCATTCGGATAACCTAACTCGTGAGGTGATTTTGAATAGAGCCATTAATGGGTTGAAGCGGTTTAAAGAAAAGCATGGTAGGAAGAAGTATGATGAGGTGATGAAGCAATTTGCTTCCGGCTTCCACCAATTTAATACTTTCTTGCAAAAAATGGTGGATAAGGGCGACGATGTAGATTTCTTTGATAAGCTTTTGCGTGATCATATGATCAATCATTTAAAGAGGCAGCGTGAAGAAAAAGAAGAGTTTAAAGAAAAATTACAAAGTGTAAAAGAAAGAGTAAATCAAGCTCTGTTTATTTCTTCTGCCGACGAACCGATGTTAGAAGATCCTGTTCTGGAGGCGGCTAATTATAGTTTAATGGGCGAAGGGAAACGATTAAGACCAATTATGGCATGGTTTGTAGGCGTTGAGATGTATGGCTTAAAAGAAGAGAGTCTCGTTCCGCTTTTCAGGTCGTTGGAGTATATGCATACAGCTTCCTTGCTTTTCGATGACTTACCTTCCCAAGATAATGCTTCCTATAGGCGGGGCCGTCCAACAATCCATGAAATATACAATGTCGCCATTGCGGAATTGACAGGTTTGTTCCTCACCCAAAAGGCGATTGAACAACAGACCTGCCTGGAACAATATGATACAAAAACCGTTCTTGAGTTAATCAGATACTCTGCCCAAGTAACGGCAAATATCTGCAAAGGGCAAGCCATGGATTTGGACTCGAAAGAGAAAATGCTATCAAAAGATGAGCTTGAAACGATGTGTTTTTATAAGACAGCTTTAGGTTTTGAAGCTGCTTTCGTGATGCCCGCAATTCTAGCAAAAGCAGACGAAAGAGAAAAAGATGCATTAAAGAAATTCGCACATCATGCTGGAATTGCCTTTCAAATAAAGGATGATTTGCTCGACAGTGAAGGGAATTTTGAAAATCTAGGAAAACCCGCTGGATTAGACAAGGAAAATCATACTTCAACTTTCGTAACAGTCTTGGGGATAGAAGGGGCTAAAGTAGAATTATGGGAACACTATTGTTTAGCGATGGAAGTATTGGAAACTATGCCTGGAAATGCGTCTTTCCTGAAGTTGTTTTTGAACAAGATTGTTCATCGCGACCGGTAAATAAATGTCCCAAAGGTTTGTATTGCTCACCTTGGGACATTTTTATAGAGGAATTAGTTTGATTTCCTTTTGGTTATAGGAACGCTTGGTCAACCCGACTTGTTTGGGTCAAGCTGTGTTTTACGAATGGTATTATGATTTTTGCCATAAAAGTTAACAAGGATAACGCTGGATATGGCAATCAGTCCTCCAATAATTGAAATGGAATTTGGAAGTTCGCTTAACCAGACCCATGCAACAATTATGGCGATTACCGGTTCCAGGTAAAGTACTGTTGAAATGGAACTGGCATTGCTTTGAGATAGTGCAAGAGCCCAAGTCAAATAGGCGATGGCTGTCGGGAACACGCCAATATATATTGCGGTTATATTTACTTCGACCGGTACACTTTGGATGGCTTCCAATAAACCAGGTGCGAAAATAAGAAAAGGTATTGTACCAATCCATGTAAAATATGCCGTCAACTCGATGGCCGAATATTTTTTAAACAGAGGCTTTTGATAAACAAAAAAGATGGATGTTGCAATGGCAGCCAAAATTGTTAAGAACACCCCGGGTGCGATGCCGAACGATGTATTGCCTGAACCGATTGCAATTAACGAAATGCCCGAAAATCCAAAGGCTAGTCCAATCCAGCCAACTTTGCTCAGGCGTTCTTTTAACACGAGGATGGCAAAGATTGTTGTGAAAATAGGACCCGAACCAATCAACATCCCGGACGTACCGGCACTGATTGTCAATTGTCCAAAGGTAGCACAAATATGATAGCCGTTAATCCCGATAATTCCCAATAAAACAATTTTCCAAATATCTTCCTTCTCCGGTAAACGGAATTTCATGCTCGGGATGAGGGCGATACCGGCGAAAATGATTGAAGCTACAACAAACCGAAACAGCAGTAAATATCCTGCCGAAAAGCCACCCTGCAGACTGAAGCTATTTGCCGCAAAGGTAGAACCCCAGATGAGAACGGTAAGGAGCCCTAATAATAATGCTTTTGTATTCAAAAGTGCCCACCAATCTTTCTATTAGAATCAATAGAGACTATCTTCTCATGATAATAGACTGATTAGCAAGAACAAATTTATACGTGCCATATACAAAAAAAGCCCCTCCTGCAAGATTGCAAGATAGGGGGAAGTGGGATTAGAAAAATTTTTTCTGGCCTTGTTCGTCTTTCAAAATTTCCACAGCTTCTCTAAAACGCAGGGAATGAACAATTTCCCTTTCGCGCAAGAATTTCAAACCATCATTCAAATCTGGGTCATCTGATATGTCGATAATCCATTGATAAGTTGCGCGGGCTTTTTCCTCTGCAGCGATATCCTCATAAAGGTCCGCTATCGGATCTCCTTTTGCCTGGATGTATGATGCGGTCCATGGAACACCGGCAGCATTATGATAGAATAGCGCTCTATCATGATTTACATAGTGATCCCCTAGACCAGCAGCCACCATTTGTTCCGGGGTGGCATCTTTTGTGAGCTTATAAATCATTGTAGCAATCATTTCAAGATGGGAAAATTCCTCCATAGCAATATCATTCAGGAGACCAATCACCTTATCCGGAATTGTATAGCGTTGATTCATGTACCGGAGGGCAGCTGCCAACTCTCCATCAGCCCCTCCGTACTGTTCAATTAAAAACTTCGCAAGCATCGGGTTGCATGTACTGACCCTGACAGGATATTGCAGTTTCTTTTCATAGTAAAACATTCGTACTTCCTCCCCTCACAATACTCACTTATTAGATACTGGCGGGCGAGCCCGCTTCACTTTTCTGATTGTCCAGTTGCGCGGGCTAGCCGCTCGGAAACTTCAACTTCCTTCGCGTGTGCAAGCACACTTGTCGGAAGTCTCCAGTTTCTTTCGCGGCTGGACGAGCCCGCTCCACTTTTCTGATTGTCTAGTTGCGTGGGCTAGCTCCTCGACAACTTCGGTGCTGGCTTCAAGGGCAAAAAGCGCCCTTGCTGCCAGCCCCTCCAGTTGTTGTCGGAGCTGGACGAGCCCGCTCCACTTTTATGATTGTCTAGTTGCGCGGGCTAGCCGCTCGGAAACTTCAACTTCCTTCGCGTGTGCAAGCACACTTGTCGGAAGTCTCCAGTTTCTTTCGCGGCTGGACGAGCCCGCTTCACTTTTATGATTGTCTAGTTGCACGGGCTAGCTCCTCGACAACTTCGGTGCTGGCTTCAAGGGCAAAAAGCACCCTTGCTGCCAGCCCCTCCAGTTGTTGTCGGAGCTTAGCGAGCCCGCTCCACTTTTCTATACTTGCCATGGCCATGGGGAGTCGTCGATATTCCAAGGGTAATTTGAGTAACTTCTGCCAAAGTTCATCAGTGGGTGAAATTTCTTTTCAAATTCTACTTTTAGTTGCATGCTCATTTGTGCAGTTTCATTGAATTGCTGAATGGCATCAAAGTCGTTTGGATGGGTATCTAAATAGAGGTTTAGTTCCACTAATACGAAGTCCAGAGCTTGGATTTCTTCCAGACATTGATAATACTCCGGCGGCATTTTTTTAGCCATGCGGTTTCCCTCCTTTGTGTGGATCTGGGTAAGGGCTATATAGTTGCGGCCAAAGTGTACCGGACATTAGTGCTTCATGAGGAGTGAATTGTTGAAGACCTGGTGGCTGAAAATTCATGTACAGTTGCGGAGGGGTATTGTAACTTTTGACGCGTATTGGTTTGCATGGATCAAATGGACCGACGAAAGGTTTCCAATACTTATACTGAGAAAACATAAAATCCTCCTTTCATTTTGACAGATCACTAACCTATCTGCACCATATACAACCAAGACTGATTGTCAAATGAATGCTAAACAATTAGCCTAGTTTCTAACAACCCATGTATATGAACTCCCCAATCAAAATATTCATAAAAACCGATGGGCATAAAATAAGGATATCTAACTGCCAAGGACTCCTCATTCATTGATTTGTTTTTAAGGATGTATGGTTTCCTGGATGGAAATCACCCAATTTACTGACAGTCATCAAAAAAATATTAAAAAAGTATTCGGTATCATTAAGTCATTCGCTTCATACATTGATAAAAACTCACCCTGAATGGAGGTAATTACTATCGATATATTAAACAGGGTTAGGCGCTACAAAGAAGAAGAGGATAGCTTGAAATGGGAAGGTACATTCGCCGAATACTTAGCGTTGGTTAAGGAAAGACCGCAAGTCGCTCAAACAGCCCATTCCCGTGTGTACAATATGATTAAAAGTGCTGGAGTAGAAGAAAGAGATGGCAAGAAGATGTTCCAGTTTTTTGGAGAACAAATTTTTGGCCTTGAAACCGCATTGGAAAGACTGGTGGAGGAGTATTTCCATCCGGCAGCCAGAAGGTTGGACGTACGTAAACGCATTCTCTTATTAATGGGGCCTGTTAGTGGTGGTAAATCTACCATTGTTACACTTCTCAAACGGGGATTGGAGCAGTATTCCCGGACTGACGAAGGGGCGGTATATGCAATAAAAGGCTGTCCGATGCATGAAGACCCGCTTCATCTAATACCTCAGCATCTTAGGGAAGACTTCTATAAGGAATATGGAATTCGTATAGAAGGAAGCCTATCTCCATTAAATACAATGCGTCTTGAACAAGAATATGGCGGTCATATTGAAGACGTCATCATTGAACGAATCTTTTTCTCGGAAGATAGACGGGTTGGTATTGGGACCTTTACCCCTTCAGATCCGAAATCGCAGGACATTGCGGATTTAACAGGAAGCATTGATTTTTCCACAATTGCGGAGTTCGGTTCGGAATCGGACCCAAGAGCGTATCGCTTTGATGGGGAGTTGAATAAAGCAAATCGGGGAATGATGGAATTCCAGGAAATGTTGAAGCTGGATGAAAAGTTTTTATGGCATTTATTATCCTTAACGCAAGAAGGAAACTTCAAAGCTGGTCGTTTTGCGCTTATCAGTGCAGACGAGCTCATTGTCGCCCATACAAATGAAACTGAGTATCGAACGTTTATTTCGAACAAAAAGAATGAAGCGTTGCACTCCCGAATTATCGTGATGCCGATTCCTTATAACTTGAAGGTAAGCGAGGAAGAGCGCATTTACGCTAAAATGATACGTGAAAGTGATATGGCGCATGTTCACATCGCCCCACACGCACTTCGGGCAGCGGCCATCTTCTCCGTCTTAACAAGGTTGGAAATACCAAAAAAACAAGGCATTGACCTAGTGAAGAAAATGCGTCTTTATGATGGGGAAAGTGTGGAAGGATTCAATTCGGTAGACGTTGAGGAATTGAAAAAAGAATATCCAAATGAAGGCATGAATGGCATTGACCCCCGTTATGTCATTAACCGGATTTCCTCTGCCATTATTCGTAAGGAAGTCCCTTCAATAAACGCCTTGGACGTTTTACGCTCATTAAAAGAGGGGCTCGATCAACACGCGTCGATTTCGGATGAAGATAAAGAAAAATATATGAATTATATTGCAATCGCAAGAAGAGAATACGATGAAATCGCGAAAAATGAAGTACAAAAAGCGTTCGTCTACTCATATGAAGAGTCTGCAAAACATCTCATGAACAACTATCTAGATAACGTGGAAGCTTTCTGCAATAAAAACAAGCTTCGTGACCCGATTACGGGAGAAGAAATGAATCCGGATGAAAAACTGATGCGCTCGATTGAAGAGCAAATTGGCATTTCAGAAAATGCTAAACGGGCATTCCGTGAAGAAATTTTAATCAGACTTTCTGCTTTTGCCCGTAAAGGCAAGAGGTTCGATTATAATTCCCACGAAAGATTAAGAGAAGCCATTCAGAAAAAATTGTTTGCCGATTTAAAAGACGTGGTGAAAATAACGACTTCTTCCAAAACACCGGACGAATCGCAGCTTAAGAAGATTAATGAAGTAGTTGCAAGATTGATTGATGAGCACGGGTATGACTCCAACTCAGCCAATGAGCTATTAAGATATGTAGGAAGTTTGCTAAATAGATAGTTAATAGAAGGAATATATTGTTAGGAGTGTCCATAAAATTTAGGACACTCATTTTTTTATCTTCATACCGCAAATGGTAATACAAGAGATAATTATCGGAGTGTTAGAATATTTTGTATTAAATGGGGATTTTGTTGAATAAAGCAGTGCAATTTGTCAGAAAATTCGCATATTATAAGAAAAGTGATTTTCTACTTTTGAAAAATGAAACTTTAATAAAGATGGGTGAGGATAACATGAGTGAAAATCAGAATCGAAACTTTGTCGTCTCTCAGGAAAACTGGTCACTCCATCGTAAAGGGTACCAAGATCAACTACGGCATATGGATAAAGTAAAAGATGCGATTAAAAACAATTTACCAGACTTAATAAGTGAAGAAAGTATAATTATGTCTAATGGAAAAGAGGTTATCAAAATACCGATCCGTTCATTAGATGAGTATAAAATCCGTTATAACTATGGAAAGTCAAAACATGTTGGTCAAGGACAAGGCGATAGCCAAATTGGGGATGTTGTTGCCCGTGATGGAAAACCGGGGAATCAAGGAGCACAAGGTCAAGGCAAAAAAGCCGGTGATCAGCCCGGTCAAGATTATTATGAAGCAGAAGTCAGCCTGGAAGATGTTCAAAAAATGTTATTCAAAGAATTGGAGCTTCCGAATCTGCAAAGAAAAGAAACAGCAGATATTTCAACAGAAAAGATAGAGTTCAATGATATTCGAAAAAAAGGTCTAATGGGAAATATCGACAAGAAGAAAACAATTCTGACAGCCATCAAGAGAAATGCGATGAAGGGTAAGGCTGAAATTGCCCCGATTTCCAACGATGACTTACGTTTTAAAACTTGGGATGAGGTAACGAAGCCTGAAACAAAGGCTGTCGTGCTTGCCATGATGGATACGAGTGGTTCTATGGGGAATTTTGAGAAGTTTTGTGCAAGGAGCTTTTTCTTTTGGATGACCCGTTTTTTACGTACAAAGTACAAAACCGTTGAAATTGAATTTATTGCGCACCATACAGAAGCAAAGGTTGTGACAGAGGAAGAGTTCTTTACCAAGGGGGAAAGTGGGGGGACGATTTGCTCTTCAGCCTACTCGAAGGCTTTGGAATTGATTGAGCAAAAGTATAGCCCTGTTCGTTATAATATTTACCCTGTGCATTTCTCGGATGGCGAAAATTTTTCAACCGACAATGAGAAATGTTTAAGGTTGGTAAATGAGTTAATAGAGCTATCCAGTATGTTTGGCTATGGCGAGGTCAATCCAAACAACCGCTATTCCTCATTGATGTCGACCTTTAAAAAAATTGATAATCCAAAATTCCGTCATTATGTGTTACGTCAGAAAAAAGATGTATATGATACATTGAAAAACTTTTTCCAGAAGCAGGAGACGACTGTTTAACAAAAAGTATTCATAGAAATAAGTGAAAGAAATTCACTTTTTGGTGAAAATCGTGTTTTTTTATTGGGGGAGATAAGGTGGAAAAAGAGCTGCATAAAGCAATTGAAGATATAACTGATGTTGCCATAGGTTTTGGCCTCGATTTCTTTCCAATGCATTATGAAATTTGTCCGGCAGAAATAATCTATACAATCGGTGCATATGGAATGCCGACGCGTTTTTCACATTGGAGCTTCGGAAAACAGTTTCATAAAATGAAGTTGCAATATGATCTTGGTTTGAGCCAAATCTATGAATTAGTCATTAACTCCAATCCTTGTTACGCATTTTTATTGGATACGAATACGTTGACCCAAAATAAACTGATTATCGCGCATGTATTGGCGCACTGCGATTTTTTCAAAAACAATGTTCGTTTCTCCAATACAAGGCGAGACATGGTGGAAAGCATGACCGCTACTGCAGATCGGATCGCGAGCTATGAGCGGCTTTATGGGAAAGAGGAAGTTGAACAATTTTTGGATGCAATCTTGGCGATACAGGAACATATCGATCCTTCTATTATGAGGCCAAATTTATTGCAATATGAAGATGAGCTCGATGAAGATGAAATCATCGTTGCAAAATCACCGTATGATGATTTATGGGATTTAGATAAAAAAGAGGAGCCGAAGCTACAAATTCGATATAAGAAAAAGAAATTCCCTCCAAAGCCTGAAAAGGATTTGCTTCTGTTTATAGAAATGCACAGTCGAGAGCTTGAAGAATGGCAGCGCGATATTTTAACGATGATGAGAGAAGAGATGCTGTATTTCTGGCCGCAATTGGAAACAAAGATTATGAATGAGGGTTGGGCGTCTTATTGGCATCAAAGAATAATGAGGGAACTAAATTTAACGACCGATGAAACAATTGAGTATGCAAAATTGAATGCTGGTGTTGTCCAACCATCCAAAACATCCATTAACCCATACTACTTAGGATTGAAAATCTTTGAAGATATCGAAAGACGCTACGACAACCCGACAGAAGAAATGATGAATATGGGTGTAAAACCTGGTTCTGGACGGGAAAAAATCTTTGAAGTTCGTGAAATTGAATCGGATATCTCCTTTATTCGAAATTACTTAACAAAAGAGCTTGTGGAGCAAGAAGATATGTATCTGTTCGAAAAGAAGGGGACAGATTACAAGATTACCGACAAGGATTATCGCAATGTCCGGGACCAGCTTGTTTCCATGAGAGTGAATGGTGGATTCCCATATATTGTTGTAGACAATGGGGACTATTTAAGGAATGGTGAGTTGTATTTAAAACATGGTTTTGAAGGTATGGAGTTAGATCCGCATTACTTGGAGCATGTATTGCCTTACATTTACCAATTGTGGGGTCGCCCGATCCATATTGAAACATATGTAGAAAATAAACCAGTGCTCTATACGTACGATGGAAAACGGAATTATAGAAAGGCGTTATGATGGTCGATAATATTAAGATAATGCGCAAAAGCCCGTGAACATGTTGGTTCGCGGGCTTTTGCAATAAATTAGTATGGATCTGCTTCTTTTCCTTTTTCCACTGCTTCATCAACAGCTTTTGATGCATTTTGTGCGCCGAGTGGATGCGGGGTGAATTCTGAACCAAATTCTTCTTTAGTATCCATTGATTTAGCTTTTTCCGCAATGCCTTCACGCAAGCGACGGCCATATTCTTCATCGGCTTCTTCGGCTAGTGCAATCATTTTATCCTGGATATCTTTTGGGCAAATTACTAAATCATTTACCAAATTATTGATCAGTTCGTCTTTTTCCCATTGCTCGAAGTTACGGTACGTTTCACCGGCTTGTTTTGTATTGTCGTTACGGTCAATGGATTCACGGACCAAGTTCCCCTGAATTGATGGCGTATGCTCCACACCCGATTGCTCTGCTTCTTTTAAGCCGCCCATACTGGAAGGTTCGTAGTTAACATGTGGGTTTTGGCCGGGAGCTTTATCATTATAGAAGCGTAACTGGCCACCTTCTTGGTTTGTTGCCACACGTTTTTTGGCAGCATTGATTGGTAATTGCAGATAGTTGGCACCTACACGGTAACGTTGTGTATCTGAATAGGAGAATGTCCGGCCTTGCAGCATTTTATCATCAGAGAAGTCTAAACCATCGACTAGCACCCCTGTACCGAAAGCTGCTTGTTCCACTTCGTTAAAGTAGTTTTCGGGATTTTTATTCAATACCATGCGTCCCACAGGCAACCATGGAAATTGATCATTTGGCCATAGCTTCGTGTCATCCAGTGGATCAAAATCGAGTTCTGGATGAGGGCCATCCTCCATAATTTGGACAAATAACTCCCATTCAGGATAGTCGCCTCTTTCGATTGCTTCATATAAATCCTGTGTTGCATGGTTGAAGTTCTTGCCCTGGATCTCCTCCGCTTCTTTGACGGTTAGATTTTTAATCCCTTGCTTCGGTTCCCAGTGGTATTTTACGAGAACAGCTTTTCCCTCCTCGTTAACCCATTTATAGGTATTAACTCCTGACCCCTGCATCATGCGGTAGTTTGCAGGAATTCCCCAAGGTGAGTATACGAAAGTCACCATATGGAATGTTTCAGGTGAATTCGCACAGAAATCAAAGAAGCGGCGCGAATCTTGTATATTTGTAACAGGATCTGGACGGAAAGCATGGATCATATCGGGAAACTTCATGGCATCACGGATAAAGAAGATTTTCAGATTGTTTCCGACTAAATCCCAGTTTCCGTCTTCGGTATAAAATTTCACCGCAAACCCACGAGGGTCTCGTAATGTCTCGGGAGAGCCCACTCCATGTACAACTGTCGAGAAACGAACGAATACAGGTGTTTGTTTTCCTTTTTCCTGGAACAATTTTGCACGCGTATATTTTGATGCAGGATCTGTACCAACAGTACCATAAGCTTCAAAGTATCCGTGAGCACCAGCACCGCGGGCATGTACAATTCGTTCCGGAACTTTTTCACGATCGAAATGACTGATTTTCTCTATAAAATCGTAATTCTCCAATGTTGCAGGTCCGCGGTTTCCTACAGTGCGGATATTTTGGTTATTTGTAATCGGATGGCCTTGTCGGTTCGTCAATGTTGCATCATCTTCATAGTTAGTTTGGTACTTTTCTTGGTTTGAAGGGTCTTTTTTCATGACTTTCATCCTTTCTATTCACTAACCGAATTGAACTGAGACTTATCCCTAATGAAGAAAAATTTAGAAATAATCGATACTATTATTCCCCAATTCATTTAAAAGTAAGCATGGGCAGGAATGAATTTTATGTTTAGCTATCGAACTTTGGTGATATTGATAGTTAGCTTCGAACAATTCATATCGGGGTGAAAATACCAATTTTTTAGGAGGTTGCCAATGTTTCGACATCAAAAAGAATTGCAATTTGAAGTGAAGGTGGAGCGTCCGGACGCACTATTAGCCAGACAAATTCAAGAGTTGCTAGGTGGGCAATTTGGAGAAATGAGCGTCATGATGCAGTATCTGTTCCAAGGCTTTAACTGCCGCGGTGAAGAGAAGTACAAGGATATGTTAATGGATATCGGAACAGAAGAAATCGGTCACGTTGAAATGCTATGTAACCTGATTAGCCAACTACTGGATGGCGTTTCACCGGCAGAACAAATTGAAGCGGCAAAAGATCCGATGACAGCTGCAATATTAGGTGGAACAAATCCACAACATCTTATTGTAAGCGGGTTGGGAGCAACACCGAAAGATTCGAATGGTGTGCCATGGAATGCCGGTTATATCGCTTCAAGTGGCAATTTACTAGCGGATTTCCGTGCCAATTTAAATGCTGAATCTCAAGGGCGCCTGCAAGTATCACGAGTATATGAAATGACAACAGACGAAGGGGTTCGCGATGTTCTGCGTAATATGATTGCTCGCGATCGCTACCACCAATATCAATGGATGGCAGCAATTGCCGAACTTGAAGAAAAGAACGGTGTTGCAGTACCAGGCTCGTTCCCTCCTGAAGCGGAAATGGATGCTCAGGTGCATGCATACGAATTTTGGGATTTATCAGAGGGCTCGCAATCGGCAGAGGGACTTTGGGCTAAAGGTTCCGCTCCTGATGGGACAGGAGACTTTATGTATCTTAAAGATCCTAAACCGCTTGGCCAAGTGCCAAATCCAAAACCTCCACATTTCTCGACACATAATGATATTAATATATAAGCAAAAATCAAAAGGGGAATCGCTGCATTTTACGTGCAACGATTCCCTTTTATTAGATCGCAATAATGATGGGAAGGATCATCGGTTTTTTCTTAGTTTTTTCAAACAAGTAAATACCCACTTCTTTTTTTATGGCTCTCTTCATCCCCATTATATTGGGGTCTTTGAATGGATCAACTGTTCTTTTTACGAGTTCATTTATGTCCTGTAACAAACTTTCTGAATCTCTTGCATAAACAAATCCTCTCGAAATACAATCGGGATCCGAGATTCGTTTGCCATCCTCTTTGCTAATTGTGACGACCACCACCAACATCCCTTCTTCGGAAAGGTGTTTACGATCTCGTAGTACAATTTCAACAATTTCATCATCCCCAACATTATCAACATAAGTATCCCCGGCAGGCACTTTTCTAGTTTGGCGGGCTTCCCCATCAGCAATATCCACGACATCGCCATTACGAATAATGAATGTATGATTGCGTTCAACACCAACTGCTTCCGCGAGTAAACGATGTATATGAAGCATCCGGTATTCGCCATGAATAGGGATAAAATATTTTGGCTTCATAAGTGTTAGCATAAGCTTCAAATCTTCTTGATACCCATGCCCCGAAACATGCATTCCCGTAGTGCTTGAAGAGCCATATATAACCTTTGCCCCCAGTTGGAAAAGATTATCAACTATTTTCGAAACGCCCTTTTCATTTCCGGGAATTGGGGAAGACGCAAATATCACCGTATCATCAGGTAATACCCGTACATCTCGGTTATTGTTTGTTGATAATTTCGATAGGGCGGCTAATGGCTCGCCTTGGCTGCCGGTACATAACACTACAACACGCTCAGGTGGGTATTGTTTTATATCACGTGCATCGATCAGCATCCAATCTGGAATTTCAACATAGCCTCGTTCTTTTGCGACTTTTACCACATTCACCATACTACGGCCCAATAAAGCTAATTTACGATTCGTTTTTATAGTCGCATGGACGATTTGTTGCACACGATTAACATTAGAAGCAAACGTGGAGATAATGATTTTTCCTGTAGCGTTCAAGAAGGCTTCCTCGATATGTGATCCAACTTTGCTTTCCGAAGGTGTCAAGCCAGGCCGTTCTGCGTTTGTACTTTCAGAAATTAAGGCAAGGACGCCTTCTTCGCCGATTTTCGCCATTTTGTGAATATCTGAATATTGGTCATTTATCGGTGTAAGGTCGAATTTGAAGTCACCGGTATGGACAACTTTTCCTTCCGGAGTATCAAATACAATTCCCAGACAGTCGGGAATACTATGACTTGTTCTGAAGAAGCTGGCTTTCATCTCGCCTAAATTCAACTTGGACTCTGAGTTGATTTCGATTAATGTAGATTCCCGCAAAATTTTATGTTCTTTAAGCTTTAATTCGATTAGACCAAGTGTAAACCTAGTGGCATATACTGGGATATTAAGCTTTTTAAGAAAGTAGGGTATCCCGCCGATATGATCTTCGTGGCCATGGGTTACTACCAGTCCGCGGATTTTATGTTTGTTTTCCTGCAAATAAGAAACATCAGGAATGATCAAATTAATTCCGAGCAGCGACTCATCTGCAAATTTTGCACCACAGTCAACGATTACTAAGTCGTTGCCATATTCAATAACATACATATTTTTGCCGATTTCATTTATACCACCTAAAGCAAAAATAGAAAGTGTACTTTTTCTATCAGACAAATTGACCCCTCTTTTCAACAACATTTACTAAATTACAGTATAGGTAGATGCAAGTTGAACTATACGAAAAGAATCCAAAGTATATTAAGTTCTGAAAATAACACTTTCTATCAGAAAAACTACTAAAATCGAGAATGAAAAGAGAAGTTCTCGAATAATAATATTTTATAACTAATAGAAAATAATTGTAAAAGGGGTGAGTAGGTTGTTCCAATTATTTTTATTGTTGTTAGAAGTGGTCTATCTTTTTTTAGCATTCAAGACAGGAAGTACTCTATATTTAATCGTTGCAATAGGATTAGGTGCTTGGTGGCTCTATGAGTTAAACAAAGACGCGAAAAAACGAAGCGAAGCTTTACTAAATGAAACGATTCAAAAAGTAGAACAGCACCCTCATACTCGCTATATTATATCTTCCGATTATTTAAGTGCATTAATGCTTGATGAAAACTCCAATACATTAAGAATACTAGAGAGAGAAGAGATAGATGAGGATTTTGATAAGAAAGAATATGATTTTGAGGAATTATATGAAACAGCTATAGTGGAAGATGGAAATAATGTTGCCTTGACATCGAAAGGTGGCGTGCATGGTTGGTCCCTCATCGACGGGGGGGCAAAAGTGGATGTTCATGTAAATGAAATCGAAGAGACTCAAGAGCAAAAAGAGAAGGCCAAAGAAGTTAAGAAATTAATACTTAAAATTGTAGTGGATGATTTGGCCGATCCAATACTGGAATATGTCTTTTTGGACAATGAGCAAGAAGTTCCGAAAGAACTGGATGAATACAAGGATATCTTTAAAGAATGTACAAAGTGGTATCAAAAAATAAGCGTTATCATTAAAAGGCACGAGCATGAACGGAAGATTCAGGAAGTACAAATAATTTAGCTTAGAGGTTACAAATAATTTACAATTATTTGTAACCTTATTTTATATAATAAATAGTGTGCATAATCGAGAGAATTAAGGGGGACTTCCATTGAGAGTTTCAAAATTTAATAACCTGTATCAATTGACACTGTGGCCAAACCTTTTTCCGGTAAATTGTTATATTTTCGAAGAACAGAATGAACTGATATTAATTGACGCAGGAATGCCTGCGAGTTTTAAAGGTATCGACGATTTGATAAAAAAGATGCAAAAACCGCTGACAAACATCGTCCTGACTCATGCGCATGGAGATCATGTCGGGGCATTAATGAGGTTAAAGAAGGAATATCCGGAAGCTTGTGTATCCATTTCTGGTCGTGATAGCCGCTTGCTCGCAGGAGATAAAACCTTGGATGCACATGAGCCTCAATCACCCATTAAAGGTGGCGTGCCAAAGAATTTCGAAATAGTTGCAGAACGACTATTGAAAGAGGGGGATCTTGTCGGTTCGCTTGAAGTAGTTGAAACACCTGGGCATACACCTGGCTCAATTTCCCTACTTGATAGAAATCTCAAGGCAATTATAGTGGGAGATGCTTTTCAAACCCACCGAAAAGTTGCTGTTAGTGGTCAAATGGTGCCCTTGTTTCCTTTTCCTGCCTTTGGCACTTGGAATAAAGAATTATCACTTGAAAGTGCGAAAAAAATTGAGCATTTAGAACCTCAAATTCTTGCATCAGGTCACGGCAAAGTATTGGTTGATCCCAAAATGGAAATTAATCGTGCGATAACTGAAGCAGAAGCAAATCTAACGAAACACCTCCAGGAACTATAATGTTATACATCCCGAAGCAAATTCCTTAATGGATGAGCGGTTGTCAAGGTCATCCAATGCTTTTTGCAAGATTTGCATGTTAGAGGTGGATACTCACCTGTGTACCAATCGGGACAATTCCTGCCAATTCTTCAACATCGTTATTATACATGCGAATGCAGCCTTTCGACACAGCCTTCCCAATCGAATCGGGATCATTTGTCCCGTGAATCCCGTAGCTTTGTTTCGATAAACTCATCCACATCGTTCCGAATGGCCCGCCAGGATTTGGTGCTTTATTAATAATAATATAACTGCCGGTCGGTGTGTCATAAAGAACTCTACCTACAGCAATCGGATATTGTTTTTGTAATTCATCATTATGAAAGAGCTTCAACCAACGACCATTAATGGAAACCTCAATCCGGTAGGGCAGTGTATTTGGATCGGGAAATCCAGGTATTTCAATTAATTGGCCAACGTTAATGATATTCGCATTAATGGCGGGGTTTGCACGAATAATTGTGGAAAGCGGAGTACGGTAGTCAACGGATATTTGAAAAAGGGTTTCTCCTCGTTTTACAGTATGAAGCATTCAATTCAACTCCGTTTTTCAAAATTTTTGTTCCCAATAGTTTATGACAGGGTGCGTATTAAGTGCAATACGGGGATAACGGATTTCTGGTCAAATGAGTTAATAAAATTAGGCAATGCTTGGTCACTTATTATATATCTTCCAATCGTTGTATGATGATACAATTAGCTGAGGAATTTATACATACTATGGAGGAAAGAATGCGCAAATATATAGGAGAAGTTATGCTGTGTATTACAGCAATTATTTGGGGAAGTGGCTTTGTTGTCAGCAGTATTGCTCTGGAGCATTACACTCCTTATCAGGTATTGGCTGGAAGGTTTTTAATCGGGTTTGTTGTATTAAGTGGGATTTATTACAAAAGACTTATGGTTTTAAATAGAAAAATTATCATAAAGGGATTGGTGCTAGGTTTTTTCCTATACTTGGCCTTTGCTCTGCAAACAGTTGGATTGCAGTATACGACCCCTTCTAAAAATGCCTTTCTAACAGCAGTTAATGTAGTAATAGTACCTTTTATTGCATTCCTGGCTTATAAGAGGAAAATCGATAAATTTGAGTTCATGGGGGCATTCTTGGCAATCTTCGGAGTAGGGTTATTATCCCTTCAATTTACAACAAGCATCAATGTAGGGGATATTCTAACGCTTGCCTGTGCAGTTGCCTTTGCTTATCAAATTTTTTATACAGCTAAGTTTGTGAAGGATGAAGATCCCATCACGTTAACAATTGTTCAAATGTTTTTTGCAGCTGTTTTTTCATGGATTGTTGTTCTCTTTAAAGGAGAGATAAACTTTTCCACTGAAACGGAAGCCGTGTCAGCCATTATATATTTAGCCATATTCTCGACAACCCTTGCATATCTTTTCCAAACAATTGCTCAAAAGTCTACAAATGAAACGAAGGCGGCCATTATTCTTTCAACCGAGTCTTTCTGGGGAATGATATTTTCGGTACTACTGCTGGGTGAAGTGTTAACAAGCAGAATGATTATCGGGGCGGCATTCATTCTTTGTGCGATTTTGATTGCTGAAACCAAGTTATCCTTCTTAAAAAAGAGAGGCATTGAAAACTGAACATAGGATTTTTTGTATAGTGTAGACAAAGTCGACAACCGACTTTGTCTTATTTTTTAGGAAATTAAATGAGGACAGTCTGGATGTCCTTTTGAACTTCATGCGGGCGTTTGTTCGACAGCATGTCCTATGTATGAGGTTTGGTTAATGCACTCGTGGTTATACCTACACAAAGAATCGTAAAAATCGATAGGAGAAATGTATTGGATGATATAAAGACTCCGCCTAAACAAACAACTGCCGCATCAATAATAAAAATGACAATCCCGACATTTATATGTGTTTTATCTGAAATAAACTGAGCCAATAAATCAGTCCCTCCGGTACTTGTCTCGTATCGTAACATAAGCCCGATCCCGATCCCTACAAAAATTCCACCTATAATTGAACTGGTAATGGGGGGAAGTTCGACAAGGGTACGAAACGGTTTAAATAAATCGATCATTACTGAAGATACTAATAGCCCGTGCAGGCTATTAAAGAAATAAGGTTTATACTTAAACCACGCAAGTATAAAGATTGGAATGCTTAAAACAATGATCATAAGGCCGATTTTAAGACTGAATAAATAATAAATGATTAATGAAAGTCCGATAATGCCACCGTCTAGAATTTCGTAAGGTGTTAAAAATACATTGATTCCCAAGGATAAGAAAATACTGCCTAAAACAATAGCGATGCCTTTCTGTATAAATTGCATGCAATACCCCTCATAAACTGGACATGCATTATTTTATGAAGAGGTTGTACAGAAAATGAACATCTGTTTTTGAAATTAAAGGAACAGTTCCATGAGCGCATTATGCTTAAGTTTCCCCGGGTACCTTCATGAAACGGATTGTACGGTGGGTACTATCGTATAAACACCATTCCCTGTTGCCGACCACGGACCCAACATTGATCCAATAATTATTCATTTGTAATTTTATTTCATTTCCAAAGTGGATAGGTTCATGTACTTTCCTGTTTCCTGTGTAAAGCCCACTTCTATGGCTATGACCAAAAAAGACAAGCGAGGTGTCGATTTCAAGAGTGGCAGTATTAATAGGCTCCCATTGATTGTCCCATTCAATTTGGTGGCCATGTATCAATGTGGCATCCTCAAGCACCAGCCTTTCCGGTAATGCGGCAAATCGTCCAATACCAGTGACAGATGTGATACGCTCTTCTTGATTGCCGCGGATGGTTGGGAAAGTTAATAATTTTTCAAACTCCTCCTCGATAATCGCAGCAGCTTTCAATGGTGCATTTGAAATCGCCAAAGCTTTTTTCTTTCCAATCGTACACTCATAAAGATCTCCAAGACCAATCAGCATAGCATCCGGAGCAAGTGCTTGGATATGTTGCAAAACAGCTTTCGTATCATTAGTATTTGAGTGTAAATCCCCTAAAAAAGCATATCTCATTTTTTCACCTACAAACATGAATTCATTTATTTTTATTTTAGTCCAGTTTGCCCATTATGAAAACATGGCAGTGGAGAAAGACAAAATAACTGAAATTATACAAAGTAAATAAATTTATTCCACTCATAATCCCATCGATATTTTGACATGATAAAGGCATAACATTTTTGGAGGTGTTTTTGACATGCAAAACAATAATGGTAATGGTAAACGTTTCACGCAAACAGGTACAGATATAGAGGAAGTTAAGCGCCAAAACGCACAAGGATTCTCGGGAGCTCAATCATTCGGAACTGATCCGCAAAAAGTGCGTGAAGAAATCGCTCAAGAGGCAGGCCCTTTTGGCAAATCATTCTCTTCAAATCAAGCCCCCCAGTCTTTTGGCGGGAAAACAGCATCAGGTACAGACATCCAGAAAGTGCGCGAAGAGATAGCCCAGGAATCAGCTCCTTTTGGTAACTCATTCTCTTCAAACCAAGCTTCCCAATCATTTGGTGGGAAAACGGCATCAGGCACTGATATTCAGAAAGTTCGGGAAGAGATAGCCCAAGAAGGTGGTCCATTTGGCAAATCATTCTCTTCAAACCAAGCCCCTCAATCATTTGGCGGGAAAACGGCGTCAGGTACTGACATCCAAAAAGTAAGAGAAGAAATTGCTCAGGAATCAGCACCTTTTAGCAGCCAATTCTCTTCAACACAAGGCCAGTCATTTGGCGGGAAAACGGCGTCAGGTACCGACATCCAAAAAGTAAGAGAAGAAATTGCTCAGGAATCAGCACCTTTTAGCAGCCAATTCTCTTCAACACAAGGCCAATCATTTGGCGGGAAAACAGCGTCAGGTACCGACATTCAAAAAGTGAGAGAAGAAATTGCACAAGAATCAGGTCCTTTTAACGTACCTTCTTCTCAACAATCTTCAGCAGGTAAAACAATGGCCGGCACAGACATCGCGGAAGTAAAGCGACAAAACCAACAAGCTGAACAAGGGAAGAATAAATTCTAATTTATTAAGTAAAAGCGCCTCTATATAGGGGCGTTTTTATTTCAATAAGCACACTTAGAATTCATGAAAAGGAGCAGAGTTATGCAAAATGAGAAATACACAATTAGTGGTACAGACATTGAAGAAGTAAAAAGAAAAAATGCGGAATCGGGACTATCCTATAAAGAAGTATTGGAGCATCTTGCGAAAACCGGCGGTAGCAATACGAAAGCGGATAACGCCACAATGGGGATGGGAGTTAAAAATCATAACGAATATCCAAACTAAAAATGGAATATAAAATTAAAGGAGCGTATAATTCGTGAATAAAAATCAAGAAGCATTTTTGGAATCGAAAAAGGAATTCGCAAATTTACCGGCTAGCGAAAAACCGGACATGGTGGATTCGGATAATATTAGTTTGTTCGACTTGCACGAGGATATGAAAACAGTCGACGCAATACCCGTTGAGGAATTGAACAAGCGAGTGAAAACAGAGGATGATGAACTGATTACAGAAGTATTCAGAAAAGAATCTCCTGATGAAAAGAGACAACATTAGATTGGAGCTATTCAAGCATGAAGAAGCTTGAATAGCTTTTTAAACATTAAGAATGCTGGGAATCTGTATGCTAAAATATTCTCTTTTAAGATTAAATTGTCAACATAAACAATAGAATCTTCTGACTTAAGTTGTTGAAATTTGGAAGTATGATTGATAAAATTTATTTATATTTTCAGAAAATTCTAAGTTCTGATCGGGGGATGAAAATGTCAGGGGGATTTTTAACGGAAGAACATCAAATGTTTCGGGCAGCATTACGCAAAATGCTTGAGAAAGAGGCTTACCCTTTTATCGAAGAGTGGGAATTACATAGGGAAGTGCCAAGAAAGTTTTGGAAAACCCTGGGGGAGAATGGCTTTTTATGCCCAATGGTGAGTGAATCCTATGGTGGTTTGGGACTCGATTTTGGGTATTCTATGATTCTGGGAGAAGAATTAGAGCGCGTAGGCGCAGGACCTGCAAGCGGAATTGTATTGCATTCCGATATTGTTGTACCGTATATCGAGCAATATGGTACGGAAGAACAAAAAAGAAAGTGGCTGCCAAAGAGTGTGAGCGGCGAATATATATCAGCTATCGCGATGACGGAACCAGGGGCTGGATCGGATTTAGCCGGTATTCGGACTACCGCTCGCAAAGAAGGTGATTATTACATTTTAAATGGGGAGAAAACCTTCATTACTAACGGCATTAATGCGGATTACGTAATCGTCGTCTGTAAAACGGATACAGCAGCCAACCCGGCGCACAGGGGAATTAGCTTGATAGTGGTTGAGAATGGTACACCAGGATTTAAAAGAGGAAAAAAACTAAATAAAATTGGGATGCATTCCTCCGATACCGGAGAGCTAATTTTCGAAGAAGCAAGAGTACCGGTAGCAAATTTACTCGGTGAAGAAGGGAAAGGCTTTTACTACCTAATGGATAAATTGCAACAAGAACGGTTGCTTGTTGCGATTGAAGTTCAAATTGAGGCAGAAGAGATGTTCCGTTTGACCAGGGATTACGTGAAAAGTAGAAAAGCGTTTAATCAAGCAATTGCAGATTTCCAAAATACGCAATTCAAATTAGCGGAGATGGCCACCGAGATTGATATAGGTCGTAATTATATCAATAACCTTGTGGCAAAACATATTGCCGGTGAGAAAATCGTAAAAGAAGTATCAATGGCTAAATGGTGGATTAGCGAGATGGCAAAACGTGTCGCAGCAGATTGTCTGCAACTCCATGGCGGATATGGCTATATGGAAGAATACGAGATTGCCAGACGCTATAGAGATATACCAGTGGCGGCCATTTATGCCGGAACAACGGAAATCATGAAAGGAATCATTGCGAAGGAAATTTTAAGATAGGGGTTTTAATTCTCGAACCAAATTAAAGGGGGATGGCCATGTTTATAAGTAATGTTTTGGAAAAACATGCAACGATTGCACCTGACTCACAGGCAATTGCTTTTGAAGGGAAAGAGTGGACTTATAGCGAGCTGTATAAGAATGCTCAAAAAATCGCGGCGTACCTACAGAAGAAAGGTTACCAAAAAGGGGATATCGTTGCGCAATTTATGTTGAATTCCGATTTATTTATGGCCGTATACTATGGAGTGCAAATGGCTGGGCTTACGGTTATGCCGGTGAATACGAAACTTGCACAGCCAGAAGTGGAGTATATATTCTCCCATTCGGAATCAAAGCTGTTAATCTTTGATGAGAGAATTGAACAGACTATAAAAAATTGTGCGCATCCTTTTAAAGACAAAATCAATTCTGCAAAAATACGTGAAATACTAAGCGCGGAAGAAGCGGATTATAAACAGGTGCCATTGAATCCAAATGAGACTGCGGTCGTCATGTATACATCCGGTACGACTGGAAAGCCAAAAGGGGTGAAATTATCCCATAGAAACGTTTATGAGACAGCGGAAATATGGTCAGAATCGATGAAAATGACTAAGGAAGATCGAATGTATATTTGTACACCTCTTTTCCACTGCGCAGGAAGTCATGTCTTTGCTGTACCAACGATGTACAGTGGCGGAGCCGTCATCATTGAAGAGGCGTTTTCACCAGATCGTACAGTAAATAACTTAGTCGAAACGAAAGCCACTATTTTCTTTGGGGTTCCAGCGATGTATACCCTTTTGCTAAACAAGCCCGGGTTGGAAAACACAAATTTTGAGCACTTAAGGTTATTCGTATACGGTGCTTCGCCAATGCCATACGAATTGGTAAAACGGTTGAAGGACACGTTCCCAAAAGTGAAAGTCCAAAATTGCTACGGACAAACAGAAAATTCACCTGCTGCATCATCTTTGACGGACAAAGATGCATTAACAAAAATTGGTTCAGTAGGAAAACCACTACCACGCACTGAAATTAAATTGGTCGATTCGTTAGGAGAGGAAGTGCCTATAGGCGAAGTGGGGGAAATTTGTGTAAAGGGCCCCCAAGTGATGAAGGGGTATCTCCGCAATCCTGAAGAAACATCAAGGACTATTAAGGATGGGTGGTTATATTCGGGGGACTTAGGTCGTTTTGATGAAGAAGGCTTTTTATATATCGTTGATCGGAAGAAAGATATGATTCTTCGGGGTGGGGAAAATATTTATCCAATAGAGGTTGAGGAAGTGCTATACCGGATCCCGCAAGTGTTGGAAGCAGCAGTGGTTGGCATTCCACACGAAGTATATGGTGAAGTGCCGAAAGCATTTGTTGTAGTTAAGGGAGGACAGTCTGTGACTGCCGAGGAAGTATTAACATACTGCGGAACTCAGTTGGCAAAATACAAGATTCCTATGGAAATAGAATTTATGGAGAAGCTTCCACGCAATGCATCCGGCAAGGTGCTGAAGCATACGTTAAAGCCTGCAGTAAATGAAATAACACATAGTTAACAAAAGGGGTATGAAAATGGGAAATGTCTATATCGTAGAAGGGGCACGAACTGCTTTCACAGCATTTGGCGGGTCATTTGCCACTGTGGATGCAGTCGAACTAGGAACGCAAACAGCAATTGAAGCATTAAAGAGAGCCAATGTACAACCCGGGAAAGTGGATCATGTTGTATATGGGGGTGTTATTGCGAGTAATATAAATGCCTCTTATTTAGCACGGCATATCGGTTTGAAAGCAGGCATTCCAAAAGAAGTACCTGCACTAACGCTAAACCGCTTATGTGGCTCAGGGTTGCAATCGATTGTAACGGCAGCTCAATACATTTTACTTGGCGAAGCCGGTATCGTGTTGGCTGGTGGTGCCGAAAATATGTCGCAATCCCCTTACTCGAATTTTGAACAGCGGTTCAGTGGGGCGAAAATGGGGAACCTACAATTTGTCGATATGCTGCAGGCTACTTTAACCGATCAATATACGGGTTCGGGAATGGGAATGACGGCGGAAAAGTTAGCGGAGCTCTATGATATTTCGCGTCAGGAACAGGATGACTTTGCTGTACAATCACATCAAAGAGCTGCTCGAGCGCGGGAAGCGGGTTATTTTAAGGAAGAAATTATCCCTGTTTCAGTAAAAACGAGAAAAGGGGAATTATTAATTGAAGTCGACGAACATATAAAGGAAACAACCACTAAGGAAACTCTATCCAAGCTCCGGCCGGCATTTAAAAAAGAAGGAACGGTAACGGCCGGAAATGCATCAGGTATCAATGATGGAGCTGCTTCAGTTATAGTGGCAAGTGAAAAGGCAGTACAAGAGAACAATCTGCTTCCGATAGCCAGAATCGTTTCCTGGGGAGTAGCTGGAGTAGATCCAGAGATTATGGGGATTGGACCAGTGCCTGCAATCAAGCAAGCATTGCACAAAGCGAACTTAACGATGGATGATATGGATTTGATAGAAGTGAACGAGGCCTTCGCAGCTCAGTACTTGGCGGTAGAAAAGGAGCTGCGGCTCGATCGTGAAAGGACGAATGTCAACGGTGGTGCGATAGCATTAGGCCATCCTGTTGGGGCAAGTGGTACAAGAATTGCCCTGGCAAGCAGCTACGAATTAAAAAGACGTGGTGGGAGATATGCTGTAGCAAGCCTATGTATAGGCGGAGGGCAAGGGATCGCCATCATAATCGAATCAGTTTCATAAGTTTTTAAAAGACTTTAGAAGTTTCATTTTGGAACTTTTAAGTCTTTTTTTCGTATAAATTGAGATAAGCAAATTATTTATATTGGGTAGAATGTAGAGGAGATGTGCTTGGGGTTCCAGAACTAATTGTGTCCCCTAATAGGTACGTAGTAGCGCGATACATCCGGAATCATAGAGGGGGAAATTTCTGCGGTCAACCAAAACAAAACACAAGTACGGAAGTTCAGTTTTTAACATTTTTTACAGGAATGTTAAGAAGAGATTTTTAAGTTGCGGAAGCATATTAACTTCTTAGTAAAATGTGATAAACTATCATTTAGACTAATAAAAACCGCAATTTTTATCCTACTAGTTGTAAGGATGATTTTTGTATATGGATTCTCTTAAATACTATAACAACCAAAGTGAGCTGAAAGATAATGGAACAACCATTTTTACCGATATTATTAGGTTCTGATATGAATGCTTATGGCATGGCGCGTGCTTTTTATGAGGCGTACGGCTTAAAACCGCTTATACTGGGCCGATCCCATTTAACGGCGACTCAAGATAGCCGGATTCTCCATTTCCAGGAAATTAGAAATTTGAACCAGCAGGATGTATTTGTTCCAGCACTGGAAAAAATCGCAAGACAATATCCAGATAAGAAATTATTGCTATTAGCTTGCGGAGATGATTATGCGAAGCTAATTATTAAGAATAAACAGGAACTAGAAAAATATTTTACAGTTCCATATATCGATGAATCATTAATGGATCAAATACTACTAAAAGAAAACTTCTATAAAATGTGCGAAAAATACAACTTCAAGTATCCGGGTACAACGACGGTTACAGCAGAAAACTATGAAGAATTCACACCACCATTTGAATATCCAATTATTTTAAAGGCGTCTAATTCTGTTGCTTACTGGGCTTGTAGCTTCCCGGGCAAAAAGAAGGTGTTTGTTGCACATGATGAAGCAGAGAAAACAGCCATCCTGAAAGCGATTTACGCCTCCACTTACCAGGATACAATGATTGTCCAGGAATTCATCCCGGGGGATGATTCCTATATGCGTGTCCTGAATGCTTATGTCGGCAAAGACGGCAAGGTCAAATTAATGTGTCTGGGCAACCCAATTCTTGAAGAGCATTCACCTGATGGAATTGGTAGTTACGCGGCGATAATTACAACACATGATGAAAAGTTGATGGATAAAGTACGTCATTTCTTAGAGGATATTGGCTACACAGGTTTTGCCAACTTTGATATGAAGTACGATGCACGTGATGGCGAATACAAGCTATTTGAAATCAATCTTCGTAACGGTCGTTCTAGTTATTTCGTTACTGCAGCGGGTTATAACTTAATGAAATACGTAGCGGATGATCGTATGTTGAACATCAAACAAGAGTTGACTTACGCCAATAATAAGCATTTGTGGATGATTATTCCAAAAGGTGTTTTATTTAAATATGCTTCCAACGAGAAAATGAAAATTGAAGCAAAAAGTTTAATCCGCCAGGGAAAATGGACAAACTCTTTATTCTATAAAGAGGACATGAATTTAAGACGTTGGGTTAAAATAACTTTAAATAATTTAAACTATTATCGTAAATATAAAAAATATTTTAATAAAAAAGGTTTGGAAGAATGAGAAAAACATTAGGTATTATCGGTGGCGTCGGTCCATTGGCAACGATGTTTATCGGCGAAATGATAGTCCGTCGAACGAGTGCCGCCAAAGATCAGGAACATGTGCATACAATTATCGATAATGATACTTCGATTCCGGATCGCACAGCATATATTCTAGACCAAACAAAGGAAAACCCTGTCCCATACTTGATAAGGGATGCTGAGAAATTGGCCAATGCGGGGGCGGATTTGATTTGTATTCCTTGCAATACAGCGCATACTTTTTATGAAGAATTGCAAGCAGCTTCCCCAGTGCCTGTACTGCATATGATTCGTGAAACGGCTAAGAGAGCAGCTGATACCGGCGCTAAACGTGTTGGAATTTTAGCCACAGATGGGACATTGGCTTCGGGCGTTTACCAACAAGCATTGATTCAGCAAGATATCGAACCGATTGTTCCCGATATAGAAATACAGCATCATGTGATGTCTATTATTTATGATTACGTCAAGGCCGGAAAAGAAGTAACCATGCATCAATGGGATGTGGTTGAACAAGCAATGCTCCAGCTGGACTGTGACAAAATTATTTTGGGCTGTACAGAGCTCTCGATTGTAAATAAAGAATTAAAATTAGATAACCGATATATTGATTCGCTGATGGTTCTAGCAGAAAGTGCGATCCTTGCATGCGGCTACGAATTAAACAGCCCATTGAGAGTTTAAGCATGCCTTTTCATAGGCAGGTTCAGACTGTTGACAAACGCTTTCATCCGACGCTGGTTGTCTCGTTCGTCCCCTCGTGAACATCATGTACTACTTGGATCGAGACTCGACTGCCCGCCTTGTGTGCCAAGCGTTTCAGGATAGTCTGGTTAAACTTTCTTTTTTAAGGAAATAACTAAAAAACGTGTAAACTAAGTCGAATATCGACTTTGTCTACACTCTGAGCCTGCCTTTTCATAGGCAGGTTTTTTTATAGTCCAAAAATAGTTGAGAGATGGGCATTTTACTCATCCACCGGGCAATTTTGGCGTTGTCTTTCGAGAAGCGTGCCAAAATCTCAAATATTTTTTATAAAGTATTTTACAAGTTGGTATGTATACAATTGTTTCAACCGGTCATAGCGAGTTTCTATCCTGCAAACGAGGATAGAAAAAACACTCCAAAGTCGGGTAAACTATTCAATATATGGTACACTATACGCAAGTAACTAAAGGTAGGTAAACTAATCATGTCCGTAATTAATTTATTAAATGAAACATTACAAAACAAATGGAACTATGAAAAGACGATGAAGGTTCAGGACGAAATGATTCCAGCCATGCTCGAAGGGAAAGACATTGTTGCAGAATCACCTACGGGATCAGGAAAAACTTTGGCATATGTTCTGCCTATTTTAAATAAAGTAGATGGTAGTAAAAAACAGACGCAGGCGCTGATTGTAGCTCCTTCACAAGAGCTGGCGATGCAAATAGTTGAGGTTATTCGTGAATGGACTGCTGGTACGGATATTACAGTGCAGCAATTAATCGGCGGAGCCAATTCAGCTCGTCAAATTGAAAAACTAAAGAAAAAACCGACAATTGTTGTCGGTACACCAGGACGTTTAAATGAACTGGCGAGAGCAAATAAATTAAAATTAAAAGAAGTACAAATTGTTGTGCTAGATGAATGCGATCAACTACTGAGCCGTGAATACCGTGTAACCGTAAAATCCTTTATAGAAGGTGCAGCTTTCGGAAGACAAGTGGTGGTAGTTTCTGCAACAATCACGGAAGAAATCAAGCTGGTCGCGAGCCGTTTAATGTTTGAACCGATTTTGATCGAGATAAAGCCTGAAGATATGGTACAGGTAGGAAAGGTAGAGCACTCCTTTATAAAGGTGGATGAACGGGATAAAACGGATATGCTCCGTCGTCTTGCCAATATTGAAGAGCTTCACGGACTGGCGTTCGTTAATAACATCGACCAAGTGCTTATGAAAGAAACGAAATTAAAATATCGCGATGCAAAAGTTGTTACGCTGCACTCAGACATGAAAAAAGAAGAGCGTAAAAAGGCGTTGGATGCATTTAGAAAAGGGGAAGCCCGTATCCTGATTGCCACAGACATCGCTGCCCGTGGATTGGATATTGAAGGGTTAACACATGTCATACATGTGGATGTCCCACGCACGATTGAACAATATACACATCGTTCCGGCCGAACTGGACGTGCAGGTGCAGATGGTGAAGTGATGACCTTGCTTTCATATAAAGATGAAAAAGACTATAAGAAGCTGATACGAGAAATGAAAGTAAAAGCTGTTCAAAAAGTTTGGAATAAAGGCAGTATAGTGGAAGGTAATTCAAAAACCGTAACACAAAAGAGAGGGAACTAGGATGACTTTTGAGGAGAAATTGGAGCAGTATGCAGAATTGGCTGTAAAAGTTGGCGTAAACATTCAAGAAGGGCAATATTTATTAGTCAACACCACTACAGATACACTAGATTTTACGCGTATTGTAGTGAAAAAAGCTTATGAAGCAGGGGCAGGTCGAGTTCAAGTTAATTTAACGGACCCGACTATTACACGAAGTTTTTATGAACATGGAGCTGAAGAGGAATTTAGCAAGTTTCCAAAATGGACTGTAGCGCAAAGACACGAGTTGATTGAACGTAAAGGGGCTCTATTATGGATTGATGCTGAGGATCCGGACCTTTTGGCTGGGATACCATCGTCCCGAATTTCTGCTCAAGAAAAAGCATCAGGTACTGCCCTTGTCCGTTACCGTAAAGCAATCATGAAGGATGAAATCGCATGGTCAATCATTGCCGTCCCGTCAAAAAAATGGGCAGCAAAAGTGTTCCCTGATTTACCTGAGACTGAGCAAATGCCAGCTCTATGGGAAGCAATATTCAAAACCGTTCGCATTGGCGAAGGGGAAGCCGTCAGCAATTGGCAGCAGCATATTGAGACATTGCAAGACCGAGCTACGCAACTGAACAAGATGAGTCTTTCGAAATTACATTACAAAGCACCTGGAACGGACCTGACAATCGAGCTTCCTGAGAAGCATTTATGGATTTCCGGCAGCAGCAATACACCGGAGGGTACGACTTTCATTGCCAATATGCCAACTGAGGAAGTTTTTACATTGCCGGCTAAATACGGGGTAAATGGTGTTGTTACAAGTACGAAGCCTTTAGCATATCAGGGCAATATTATCGACCAATTTTCTTTAAAATTCGAAAAAGGCAAAATTGTTGAAGCACGCGCTGAAGTGGGCAACGATTTATTGCAGGAATTAATCACTCAAGACGAAGGATCATCCTTCTTGGGAGAAGTGGCCCTTGTTCCGCATCAATCACCGATTTCACAATCCGGAATTTTATATTACAACACACTGTTCGATGAAAATGCGTCAAATCATCTTGCCATTGGTGAAGCATATCCGACATGCTTTGAAGGTGGTCAAGAACTGGAGGAGGGCCAACTCGAAGCACTGGGCATTAACGTGTCCATCACACATGTCGATTTCATGATCGGCAGTGCGGAGATGGACATTGATGGGATTTTGCCAGACGGAACAGTACAGCCAATCTTCCGAAAAGGGAATTGGGCGTTTTAATGGTTGGCTGACGTAAAGTTGAGTAACTAACCAAAAATTACATTTCAAATCCGACTGATTTTTACGAATGCTTGTTCGTATAAATCGGTCTTTTTTTATCGAAAGATGGTATAATAGAAAAAATAAATTCAAATGGAGGGCTGGGATCATGAAATTTTTTCATACTGCAGATTGGCATTTAGGGAAACTTGTACAAGGTGTTTATATGACGGACGACCAACGTTACATATTGGAACAATTCTTGCAAGCAATCGACGAAGAACAACCGGATGCGGTCATTATTGCCGGCGACTTGTATGATCGTGCACTTCCTCCAGTCGAAGCTGTTGATTTATTGGACGATATAATGGCCGAGATTGTGTTGAAACGTAAAGTACCTGTTTTAAGTATTGCGGGGAATCATGATAGCCCGACACGACTTCAATTCGGCAGTAAATTGATGAGGGAAACAGGCCTGCATATTGCAGGGAATATAACGAATCTGGAACCTGTAATCCTGAACGATGAATTTGGAGAAGTTCATTTTCATTTAGTTCCTTTTGTTGAACCGTCTACGGTTAAAAGCATATATGGGGACGACACTATCAGCACCCATGATGAGGCCATGAGGAAAATTGTGGAAGAGATTGAAGGGAAAATGGACAAGTCTAAGCGACATGTCTTTATTGGACATGCTTTTGTAACTCCTTATGGGGAAAAACAAGGCAATACGAGCGATTCAGAACGCCCTTTAGCTATTGGCGGATCGGAATGTGTGAGTGCCGAACACTTCAAGCCCTTCCATTATACAGCACTTGGACACCTGCATAAGGCGCACTTTGTTCTGAATGAGACGATCCGCTATTCAGGATCTCCGTTAAAATATTCATCTTCTGAGGCGAACCATGAAAAAGGTTATTTGATTGTGGACATAAACCAAGATGGACAGGTTTCTGTAGAAAAACGAAGATTCAATCCTAGGAGAGATTTACGGATTGTTGAAGGGTCAATTCAAGAAATACTAAGAACTCCAATAAGCGAAGATTACGTTTTCGTTCGACTAACGGATTTAACGCCGGTGGTCGGGGCGATGGAGCAAATTCGAACGGTCTATCCAAATGCTATGCATGTAGAACGCAAAACACTCCCACGGGATCCGTTTGAAGAAGAAGCCAAGGCACTTAGGAGAGAACAACTTGACGATGTCAGTTTGTTCAAGGCATTCCATAAGGAAATATTGGGGCAGGAGCCGAGCGAGATTGCGCAGCAGCTATTTGAAGAGGTCCTGCAAGAAATGTTGAGTGAGGAACGTGAAACTGCAAAAGAGGTGGTAGTGAAATGAAGCCGATCAAGCTGACGATGAAGGCTTTCGGGCCGTATAAAAATGAAGAAGTGATTGATTTCAATGAGCTGAAAGATAACCGTTTATTTGTGATTTCAGGTTCTACCGGTGCAGGGAAAACGACAATCTTTGATGGAATCTGCTTTGCTTTGTATGGTTTTGGGAGTGGACAGGATCGTAAAGAGACCAAAACGCTTAGAAGCGACTTTGCCGAAGATTCAATTCATACAGCAGTGGAGTTAGTATTTGAAATTCATGGAAAGACTTACCGTGTTCTACGTCAACTTTCCCATGTAAAGGAAGGCCGAAAAACAGCCACTGGGGAAAAATACGAGCTGTTTGAGATTGTGGATGACGGACAGGAGGTAGCATCTGTTGAGCGGCAAAGAGTTACGGATATCAATCAAAAAATTGAGGAATTAATAGGTTTAACCTATGACCAATTCAACCAAATTGTCATGCTACCGCAAGGTGAATTCAGGAAACTCTTGACTTCCCAATCGGATAATAAAGAAGAGATTTTACGTAAAATTTTCAAGACAAATCGCTATGGTGAAATGACTCACAAGCTGGAAGAAAAAAAGCGTAAGGCAGAGATGGAATTAGATCGTGCAAAAACTCTGAAAAACAGCTATATTTCCCAGATAGAGGGGGCCCTGCCAAAACGCGATTCCTTACTTTTTACACTTCTTGCACAAGAGTCCAATGTCTATCAGATTCAAGATGCATTAGATGAAGAAGTGAATTACTATAAGGAAAAAATCAAAGAAGACAAAAAAATTTATGAGGAAGCAAGAAAAAAGCATGATGATCAGTATAATCGCTTTGTTCAAAATAAAGCCATCAATGAACGAATTGATAGCTATGAAAAAAGAAAGCGGAAGCTTTCGGAGTTAGAACAGCAAAGACCTGCTTACGAAAAAATGAAAATGGACTATGAAGCGGCTATACGGGCAAGCAAGATTTTGCCTTTAAATCAACAATGCCATGCTTTGCACAAAGAAAAGATGGAAAAGCAAACCGAGCTGGAAAATGTAGCTCTAAAGCTGAAACAGGCCGGAATAGATTTGACTGAAGCAACTAAAGTATATGAAGATGAGCATTCAAAAGAAGTAGAGCGCGAGCAAGCCGCCCAACACCTAATTGATCTTCAAAAGTTATTACCTCGTTTTGAACAAATTGAATTATTAAGAAAGAACGTTCAATCGCTCGAAACAGCGGAAAAAGAAGCCCACAATTCGTTGGAAAACACGGAACAGCAACTTGATGGGGAGAAACAGAAAGTTGAACACCTTTACAAACTTATCGAACAGCTTGAAGACAACAAGGAGAACTTTAATGAGTATTTAGAGAGACAAACATACTTAAAACAAGTTATCAATCTTTTCTCACATTATCATCAATTAAAGAATGAGTTACAGGCATTGCAGATGAATGTAAATGTTTATGAGAAGGAGCATGAGTCGGCAAAGCAGGTTTATGACCTTGAAGAAGCGAAATGGCTAACAAATCAGGCCTCCCGTCTGGCAGCTAGCTTGATCCCGGGTTCACCATGTCCGGTTTGCGGAAGTACGGAACATGGACAGATCACTACTGAGCATACTGAGGCCGTTGATGAAGCCATTATAAAAAACTTAAAGATGAAATTAACCGAGGCTGAGCAAAAAAAGTATCGAGCTGAAGCAAACTTGAGTTCACATATGGCCCAAGTAAGGCAGTGTGAACAAGAGCTTGAGAAATTCAATGCAAATGCCGAAAAAGAGCGGGAATATATACAAGAGTTTAACGAGTTGAACGTGAAAATCGAGCAATTAAAAAATGATGAAGCAAAACTCGCAACCTATAAAAAGACTTTAAAACAGTTAAAGTCCGTGCTCGAACAACTCGAAGCAAAACAAAAACAACTTGCAGACAAACACTTCGAAGTAAAAGAACAACTTTTGAGAGAAAGTACAGTTTTAACAGAACAACAAAAGGAAATCCCAAGTGAACTGCACCATATCTCGCTTTTACACAAGGCAATAGCAGAAGCACGACAGCGAAAACTAGCTTTATTTACTCGATGGGAAAAAGTCCAGAAGCACCTGCATGCTACTGAGAAAAAAGTCGCTGCTACTGAAGAAGAACTGAACCAAACGACAAAATATATCGAACACCTGGAAGAAAAGCTTGTGCTTGCAAAAGAAGAGTTTAAACGTGGGATGGCCGATGCCGGATTTGAAAGTTATCGACATTTCGAGTCTTCTATTCGTGATGACTTTCAGATCAACCATTTACAAAATGAGTATATGGAGTTTTCAAAGGCGCTTCATACGATCACTGCACAAGTCGCGCAGGAGAGCGAAGAATTAGAAGGTAAGGAAAAAGTGGATTTATCACTAATTGAAGAGGCATTAAATACACTTAAATTTGAATATGAAAATGCACTTCAAATACTGAATCGTTCCCTTCAATTTGAAAGTCAAGCTATCGACTTCTCGGAAAAATTGGATCATGTCGCCGATAAAATCTACCAGCTCGAAGAGGTTTCCAGTCAAATCATAGATTTACACAATCTTTTGCGGGGACAAAATAGTAAAAAAGTTTCTTTTGAACGATACGTGCAAATGGGGTATCTGGAGCAAATTACAGAAGCCGCCAATATCCGTCTGAAAAATCTATCGAACGGACAATATTATTTGCAATGCTCGGATCGACAAGAATCCCACGGGCGTCAAAGTGGTTTAAGTCTGGATGTCCATGACACGTATACAGGCCAATCGAGGGATGTTAAATCATTGTCTGGTGGAGAGAAATTTAACGCTTCTCTATGTTTGGCATTGGGAATGGCAGATGTCATTCAAAGTTTCCAAGGAAATGTGAAAATTGATACGATGTTTATCGATGAGGGCTTTGGCTCGCTCGATGAGGAATCGCTCATGAAAGCAATTGATACACTCATCGACCTGCAGAAGTCAGGAAGAATGATTGGAGTCATTTCGCACGTATCTGAATTGAAAGCCGCCATCCCTGCCATCTTGCAGGTTGAAAAGCTAAAAGAAGGATATAGTCGAACTTCCATACTTCTGAAGTGAAAAAACGGCGGAGACTTTAGTAGTCTCTGCCGTTTACTTTATAGCCAGCCTTTGTAGATTTTCGGTTGGCTAGAAATTTCTTTGCAATGGGATAGACAATGGGTGCCATTTTAATAACTGTTCGAACAACTTTTCCAAATTTCATAGCAATGCACTCCTTCACATTATGAAGCCTTAGTAAATGTATACCCAATATAGCAACTTTAGAAACCTGGCCGGTATACCCGATATGCCTGTACTAAATTCCAGATGATGATGCCGAGGGTAACCAAGAAGTAGATTGCCATCATTACAAACATAAGAGTGACGAATCCGCCCATATTATGATAGTCCACTGAAAACATACCTATGAAGCCGAATATTGCCAAAAGGAAGGAAAGAAAGGTGGGAATTGAATGGGATAGCAAAGCTCGTTTAGCATGGTATCTTACTTCTTTATCCTTCATGACAAAATAAACTATCAAGGGCATTAAAAAGGGAGCAAACAAAAGGCTTGCATAACATAGAGCAGAAATAATTTTATTATTTTCCATGAACTCACCTCAAAATATTGCATTGTTTTTATTATATATGGAAGTGATTGACAAGAAAATGGATTCGTATTCATATTCTAGTTGAAAAAAACATATAGTTTGATACAATTAATAATGTTCCAACAATTAAACAAAATGTATTTACCACAAGGGGAGCTGATGAAGTCAGCTGAGATTGTGCACTTGTTGCACTAACTCTATGAACCTGTAAGCTAGTACTTGCGTAGGGATGTGGATAGAAACCGACTCCAATTGGCGTTTAGGCTCTGTCCTGGCGCCATTTTTTTTAGGAAAAATGAGTCGCGTCGAGCTTTCATGTAATTTGACTAATTGATTTCTATTCCTTCTCTTAGGTTCTAATCCGGATTTAAAGAGAGGAGATTTATTATGAACAATAAGAAACTATTAATGCTTGTTGAGATTGCGATTTTTGCTGGCATCGGTGTGGTGTTGGACCAATTATCCTTTTCACTATGGGCGCAAGGCGGATCCATTAGCTTTGTGATGTTGCCGATCCTCATAATTGCTGTAAGATGGGGATTGCCGGCGGGGATTGTAACAGGATTGTTGATCGGTGCTCTACAAATGCTCTTTGGTGCGTATATACTGCACTGGGCACAAGCATTGCTCGATTACGTAGTGGCATTTTCCGTTGTCGGTTTAGCCGGTGTTTTCAGAAAGCAAATTATACAGGCAGCCAATGAAGTGAATAAGAAAAACATGGCTCTTTATATTGTATTGGGGATAGTGCTGGGCGGTTTACTGCGCTTTGCAGCCCACTCACTTGCTGGTGTTGTTTTCTTTAGCGAATACGCAGGGGACCAGAACGTATGGATTTATACGTTGATTTACAATGGATCCTACATGATTCCAGCAATCATTCTTACTGCAATTGCCGGCTCTTTATTATTCGCGGCTGCACCGAGACTTTTACAAGCAAAATAACTTACAAAGACGATCTGAAATATAGGTCGTCTTTTTTATTTCATAATGGGATGATGTTCGTTAAAAGTGAAACAATACTCTTATGCCAGACAGCAAGCTTGGCGCATTAGTTAGTGCCCCCAAGTAACACCTCGTGGGAATCATTATAAGGAAAACATTATGAAACGCAGCAATTAAAAACAAAAACACTTCCCCGGATTGCATGCCCAATAATTTGTTAGGATTGTGGTATATTATATAGAGATATGGAAATAGGAAGAAGGAACATTTAAGATGATAGTACAAACAAACGAAGAGTTAGAAGCGTTAAAGAAAATTGGGCGAATTTGTGCTGAAATTCGTGAGGCCATGAAAGCAGCAACAAAACCGGGAATCACAACGAAAGAATTAGACGAAATTGGCGGCCGTATGTTTGCTGAAGCTGGAGCAATATCAGGCCCTAAAGGCGAGTATGATTTCCCTGGATATACTTGTATTAGTGTGAATCATGAAGTTGCACATGGTATCCCTGGTTCTCGTGTGATTAACGAGGGTGATATCGTGAATATCGATGTATCGGGTTCTTTGGATGGGTATTTTGCCGATACAGGAATTTCTTTTGTAGTGGGAACTGGACATCCTGAAAAAGAAAAACTTTGCAAAGTCGCAAAGTCTGCTTTTGACCGTGCCATGACAAAAGTAAAAGCAGGTTCGAAGTTAAATCAAATCGGCAAAGCGGTGGAACGTGAAGCGAAGGATAATGGACTGACGGTAATCATGAATTTAACTGGTCATGGAGTCGGCCGTGCGCTACATGAAAAGCCGGACCATGTTTTAAATTATTTTGATGCATGGGATACGACAATTTTAAAGGATGGAATGGTGCTGGCAGTGGAGCCATTTATTTCTGAAAAGGCGGAGCATATTGTAGAAGCCGGAGATGGTTGGACTTTCATTACTCCGGATAAATCCCTCGTTGCACAAATTGAGCATACAATTGTAGTCACTAAGGATAAACCAATTATTATTACACAAATTGAAGATTAAAAAAAAGCCTGATCATTTGAGTTGATACCAAATGATCAGGCTTTTTCATGTCGCCTACTTTGTGGGATTGTACCCTTTTTTAATTAGGAACACACCGACAAGCATCACGCCAACCAAGAATAGGGCGGCAGTCGTTACTAAAAGTTCCTCAAGTCCGTTCTGAACGGCAATTCCGATATAACACCATATAAAGACTATAGGAAAAGCGATATCAAAATGATGGTACCTTAGGTGAAGTGCAATGGCCGTACAGAACGTCATTACAATCACTGCCCAAAGAGCATTGCTTATTCCAAAGCCAGACCACTGGTAATGTACCAAAAGGTAACAGCAATGCAGGATTAATAAGAAGGTGGACCAACCAAAGAAAATGGCAATTGGCATTCGTAATGTAAACAATTCTTTTTTCAATGGATATGAGAAATAGAGTACGAATAACGTGATAACGTGCAGCAATAAAATCACCGTTGATAAGATGGAATAATTATTATGCCAGCTCCAAAGCGAGGCGATATGTAGAATTATTGCAACCAAGAAAAGTATTGTTTGTGTATTCGTTATAAAAAGATTAGTCCGGCGTAACTTGGAATAGTGATAAATCCATAGGAAAAGAAATATAAAAATAATAATCCATATGTAATAAACATAATTTGCTGGTGCTAATAATAATGGCAAATGGTTTATAATATCAATCGTTGAATGCCCATTAAATTGTAGCCAATATGCATTTATCGTATAAAGTGTGGCTACAATGACCGAAATAGATATTAAAAATAGTCGTGTCACTCATTCCCCCCCTTTCTTAAAATTATATACATTAACAAAGCTTTGAACAACATTTTCCAATAACATACAATCTCTTGTATAATATTTAGTAAAAAGGGGTATTGGTGATGAAGAGGATAGAAGAGTTACAATTAGAAATAACAATCGATAAAAAAGTATACAAAAAAGAACTAGAAAAGCTCCAATATGAAATGCTTACTATCCAAAAATTCCTATTCAAAAATAAGATTGGATTAATTCTTGCTTTCGAAGGAATGGATGCTGCCGGCAAGGGTGGTGCGATTAAAAGAGTAACCGAAACACTGGATCCTCGTGGGTTTAGCGTGCATCCAATCGCAGCGCCGGAAGCCCATGAAAAAAGATATCATTATTTACAACGGTTTTGGCGGAAATTGCCTCAACACGGGCAAATTGGAATATTCGATCGATCGTGGTATGGGAGAGTTTTGGTGGAGAGAGTTGAGGGGTTTGCAAAAAATGATGAGTGGGCAAGAGCCTATGATGAAATCAACGCCTTCGAAAAGACGCTAACGGATGAGCGATATATCGTTATTAAATTTTGGCTCCATGTTGATAAAGAAGAACAGTTAGCGCGATTTAAAGAACGTCAAAATAATCCGCTGAAGGCATGGAAACTGACGCAAGAAGACTGGCGGAATAGGGAAAAGTTTGATGAATATGTGGTGTGTGCAAATGAGATGTTCAAAAAAACAGATACAATTAACGCACCATGGATACTGGTTTCGGGAAATAATAAGCAGTATGCTCGCATAAAAGTATTAAGAGAAACCATTAACCATGTAAAGCAAGCAGCTGGCCAAATAGGGTTATCAATAGCCGATTTTTAAAATAAAAGCAGGAATCTATAAGTCATAGCTTGAAAAATGAAATAGAGGCTATACAAAATAATGGAACAGTATAAGTGGCGATAAACACTTCTGGAAAGGCTTAAGGGTGCTTATATGATGGTGAAAAAGTTTTTAAATTTATTACATAAAAAGGGTGATAAATTGGTCAAGATTGAGGGGGATCGCTTATTATTACGCACCTTTGTGGAATCGGATGCTAAAAGTTTAGCAGATCTCATGAGAAGAAATAAATATTTTTGGTCTATACATGAGCCACTTCATGAAGAGGAATTTTACACTGAAGAAGCACAGTTCAAGAAAATATTGGAAAGTATCCATTTGCTGCGTGCAAACCGTGAATATTCATTTGGAATTTATCCGAAAGGTAGCAACGTATTAATTGGTCATATCTCTCTGTATGCGATTAAAAGACTTCCGTACAATAGTGCCTTTATTGGCTATTCCATTGATGAAAAGTATACACGCAAAGGCATTGCGACAGAAGCTGTAAAAACGGTTATTCAATTTGCATTCCGAAATGTAAAATTGCATCGAATTGAAGCGTATGTATCGCCAAAAAATTCAGGTTCGATCAAAGTGCTTGAAAATGCTCAATTTGTCCGTGAGGGTTTATTGAGGGAGCTTTTATATATTAATGGAAGTTGGGAAGATCATTATTTATACTCTCTACTACAAGATGATTTCCGAAATTAAGAGGGCCATCCTACATAAAATGGAATCTGCCAAAAGAGGGCAGTGCATTTTATTAGGATAGCCCTTTTATTTTTTGAATCGAATTATTTTTGAATGTTTGAAGTATCTTCTAAATAGATATTTCCATCGGCAAGTAAATCTAATTTGCCTGTATTTGGATCGATGACTAGCCCATGAACCGGTGTCATCTTTGGCATTAAGGGGTGGTTGCGGATAAGATCCACACTTTTTAAAACACTTGTCGAGACATCCCCGAAACCGCGCAGCCATTCCACTATGTCGATGCCTGAATATTTCACGGTATCAATGATTTCTTCACTAATTCCACGTTCTACCATATGACCGATCATTACTTCCGGGTCAATGGCACTCATTCCACAATCATGATGTCCGATAACATACACTTCGTCTGCTTTTAATTCATACACAGCTACTAATATACTTCTCATTATCGCGCCGAATGGATGGCTAACTTGAGCCCCTGCACTTTTGACGATTTTAACGTCGCCATTGCGCATATTCATTGCTTTCGGAAGTAATTCAACTAGACGGGTATCCATACAAGTAAGGATAACCGATTTTTTATCAGGATACTTAGAGGTGATAAAAGGCTCGTACTGTTTAAATTTTACAAAAGAATCATTAAAACTAAGAATTTCATTTAAGGAAGTCCCCATTTTCTACAACTCCTATTCTTCATTTATACGAATTATTATATACGAAAAAAGCCAGCAAAACTCGTTTAAGAGTTTTGCCGACTTAATATTTTAGAATTTTTCAGTTGGTTTTGGATCGATTTTTACTGAAGATTTAGAATCTAATCCAACGCGTAAATAATGAATGAACATTGCCATCGCAATCATTAACACAACGAAAAAGCCTGTTACAGTTGAAATAAACATACCCATTGTTGAAAGACTCCTTTCTAAATTAACAATTGTCATTGAAACTTATTATACTATATATCTAATAGGAATTGTAAGGAGAAACGAAAAATTCTCCTGCCAATTTCATGTAGGCGGTAGAACGAATACCTATTCATTAAATTTATGACTATTATTAATAAGGAACATTATGAATTTCATATTTTGTAAAGATGTTTGGGCAAATTTTGAACGTGTGAAAATCCACTTGTGAAAATTTTACATATGTCATTTTTAGTGATATTTATTCGAAAGTTTGAAGAATTTTTGAAATAAATTTAACTTGTTTCAATCATTCTGTCATATAACTGTAAAAAAAATAGATTCTATGTCGAAAAAAAGAGTAGTAGAAGATTTGGAGGAACGTATATGGATATATCAACGATAGTCGGGATCATACTCGGAATTATTGCTGTTTTTGTCGGAATGGTAGTAAAAGGTGCAAGCTTAAGTATTTTAATTAACCCTGCAGCCTTTTTAATAATAATTGTCGGAACAATCGCTACAATAGCTGTGGCATTTCCGATGAACGAGTTAAAAAGAATACCCAAGTTATTTAAAATTCTTTTCACGCAACAAAAGCTTACAAACGAAGTTGAAGTTATCAAAATGTTTTCCCAGTGGGCGGATTTAGCGCGCCGCGAAGGGTTGCTGGCACTTGAAAGTAAAGCAAGTGAAGTGGAAGATCCATTCTTGAAGAATGGGTTAACATTGGCAATCGACGGTCAAAATGCTGATTATATTCGTGATGTGTTAACAGAAGAAGTGGAAGCAATGGAAGAGAGACATACGAGTGGGGCACTGATTTTCTCGCAAGCAGGTACATATGCACCAACCTTGGGGGTACTTGGTGCGGTTGTTGGTCTAATGGCTGCATTAGGGGATATGAGTGATATCGATAAATTAGGACATGCCATTACGGGTGCATTCGTTGCCACGTTACTTGGTATTTTCACCGGGTATGTACTTTGGAATCCTTTTGCAAATAAGCTAAAACGCAAATCAGCCGAGGAAGTAAAATTAAAGAGTTTAATGATTGAAGGGATTTTATCGGTATTGGAAGGTGAAGCCCCTCGCGTGATTGAACAAAAGCTGGCATCTTATTTACCAACGGAGGAACGCCGTAAAATCACAGACGAAAGCGGGGCGGGTGGTAATGGCAAAGAAAGCTAAAAAGAAAAAGCATGATGAGCATGTCGATGAATCATGGCTATTACCTTACTCTGACTTGATGACACTATTGTTGGCCCTGTTTATCGTATTATTTGCCTCAAGCTCAATCGACCAAGAAAAACTTACTAAGATGTCAAATGTATTCAATGAGATTTTGACCGGTGGCACTGGTGTTATGGACCATACGTCGGTAGTTGAAATACCAAATACTGCGGTGGATGGGGTTTCCGAAGAACAGGCAGCCTACCTTCAAGATCAGAAAGAATTGCAGGAAATTCAGGAACGGTTGGATAGTTTTATTGCCGTAAATGAATTAGAGAGTACATTCGCAACAAAAATGACAGACGAGGGATTATTAATAACAATTCGTGATAGCATTTTATTTGATCCAGGTCAGGCAGAGGTAAAACAAGATTATGTAGCCATTGCTGATGAGTTGTCTAAAATCTTGCAACTAGATCCAGCAAGACATATTGTGGTAACGGGACATACTGACAATATTCCACAAAACACAGCGGAGTTCAGCTCAAACTGGGAACTATCCGTCATGCGTGCGGTTAACCTGATGAAGTTGATTATTGACAATAATCCAGAGCTTGATCCAAAGTACTTCAGTGCTAAAGGTTACGGTGAATTCAACCCGATCGCCTCAAATGACACAGCAGAAGGACGAACTCAAAACCGTCGTGTAGAAGTACTTATACAACAATTGGTGCAAGAAGATGGCACTAAAGTAAATGAATAAATTAGCATAAAGTCAAGACTCGGAAGTAGATTTCTTCCGGGTCTTTTTGTTGTTGAGAATGTTAGCACTAAAAACTCTTAGATTTCGCGCTGACAGCTCTTAAGCACGAAGTTACGGAATTGTGTATAAGAGCCCTGTTCTCTATTGGACAAATAGCTCCGAACCGGTCGAGAATTGTGCGTGAGGCTGGTTCTATAGACAAATAATTCCCGAATAGCAGAGAATTGTCCCTTAGCCTGGTTCTATTGGACAAATAAAATCGAACTCGTTGAGAATTGTCCAAAGAGCAGTTCTATTGGACAAATAAAACCGAACTCGTTGGGAATTGTCCGTGAGAGCGGTTC